>NZ_BNEM01000001.1:2400000-3600000 GCF_018327705.1 Catellatospora sp. TT07R-123
GGCGATCTGCGGGGTGTACCCCACGAACCAGGCGTGGGAGTTCTGGTGGTCGTAGAGTTTGCGGCCCTTGGCGTCGCGCTGGCCGTTCTCCCAGGTGCCGGTCTTGGCGGCGGCCTGGCGCCCGTTCAGGGCGTGCGCACCGGTGATCTGCTTGAGCACCCCGGTCACCTCGTCGGCGATCGCCTTGGTGAAGGCGCGGCGGGTTTCGAGCTGCTCGCCGGTGCCGGGGACGGGTTCCCAGGCGCCGGTGTCGCGGTTCTTGCGCTCGACCTTCACCACGAAGTGCGGCTTGTGGTAGACGCCGCCGGCGGCGAAGGTGGCCGCGCCGGTGGCGTGGTCGAGCACCGTGATCGGGTACTGGCCGAAGCCGACCTGGTAGTAGAAGGAGTCGCGGCCGATCTTCGCGTCCGGGGCGTCGAGATGGCGGGCCTTGCCGTCGTTGGTGGACCACATGGTGTGTACGCCCGCGCGGCGCGCCAGGTCGATCACCTGCTCCGGCCCGATCGCCTTGGTGATCTTGAAGAACGGCACGTTGAACGACTTGATCGTCATCAGGTCCAGCGGGCAGTCCTTGCCGCAGCTGGCGTCGTTGTCGCGCCCGGAGTTGGAGACGTCGAACTCGTCGCCCCCGCTCTTCTTCAGCTCGGTCGAGTTCCACCTGCTCTTGATCGAGTATCCGTGCTCCAGCGCCGCCGCCAGCGTGTAGATCTTGAACGAGGACGCGGGCGGGTGCCCGCCGAACTCAGCGTCGCTGCCCGCGGCGTTGATCCCGGCGTAGTCGGTGCCGGTGCCGTCGTTGCCGCCGTAGTACGCCAGCACCCGGCCGCTGGCCGGGTCGATCGCGACCGCCGCGGCCATCAGGTTCTTCGGCTGCCCGGCCAGCAGGGTGCCCTTGCCGTCGACCGCGCGCACCAGCTCCTCGGTGCACACCTCCTTGCCGGCCGTGGTCTTGCAGGTCCGGCGCCACTCGTGCGAGCGGTACACCTGCTGCTCCAGCGCGTGCTGGGCCCGGGAGTCGATGGTGGTGGTGATGCGGTATCCGGCACTGCGCCAGTCGGCGATGCCCCAGGCGCGCAGCTCGTCGCCGACGTGGTGGACCACGTGCCCGGTGCCGCTGCCGACGTAGCCCCACTCCCCCGCGTACTGGCCGGGCTTGTACGGCTTGAGGTCCTTCTCCGGGTACACCTGCGCGGCCCGGTCGGCCGCCGACAGCCAGCGCATCTCGACCATGTTGTCCAGCACGTACCCCCAGCGGCGTTTGGCCTCGGGGAGGTTGTTCTGCGGGTCGTAGCCCTGGTGGGCGGAGTTCGGCTCGGGCTGGCGCAGCACCGCGCCCAGCACCGCCGCCTGCGCCACGGTCAGCTTGGCCGCCTCGACACCGAAGTACGCCCGCGCGGCCGCGCCCACCCCGTACGCACTGCGGCCGAAGTAGACGGTGTTGAGGTAGAACCCCATGATCTCTTCCTTGGAGTACTCCTTCTCCAGCTTGCGGGCCATCACCGCCTCCCGGACCTTGCGCGCGAAGGTGATGTCCAGGTCGTCGGCGGCGGCGCGGGCGTACTGCTGCGTGATGGTCGACGCGCCCTGCAGGTCCCCGCCGGTGAGGTTGTTCCAGGCCGCTCGGGCGATGCCCCACGGGTCGATGCCGTCGTGGTCGTAGAAGTTCTTGTCCTCGCCCGCGATGAGCGCGTCGCGCACCGGCTTGGCCAGGGTCTCCATCACGACCAGGGTGCGATTCTCCGAACCCAGCTTGGCCAGCTGCCTGCCGTCGCTGGACCAGATCTCGGTGTTCTCCTTGAGGCTGAGCTGCTCCGGCCGGGGCACGCTGTCGTAGAACCAGGTCCCGCCGATGAGGCCGCCGCCGGTCAGCAGCAGGACCGCCGCCACGACCAGGGCCAGGCGGGCGCGCCTGCGTCTACTGCGCCCCTTGCGGCCGCGTGGCCCCCGCCTCGGCGGTTCCGGCTCGCCGGGCACCGCGGCGCGGCCGATCGCGGGCAGCGGTGCGTCCGGCTCCACCGGCCCGGGCACCGCGGCCCGGCCGCTCGCCCGCCCCGCGGCCCGGCGCCGCTCACGTGGCTGGCCATCGGGGGTTCCATCACTGTACGTAGTCACTTGCCACACCGTCCTAACCCGAGAGCGAGTGTTTCCAGCCGTTGCTGGGCGCAGGCTAAGCAGGGGGCCGGGATTCCGGGGGGCACGACTACTCAAAGTTATTTCGGTTAACCGAACTTTCGGTGCGGACAGCGAAGGTGGTCGATCAGCGAAAGCGCGGGTCGCGCCGCGTGTCGCCGGGCGCGACGGGCACGGCCGGACCCCGGGCACCCGTCCGAACGGGCCATCCAGATCCGGCCGTGAGAACCGGTCGGCACTCGGCCGAGCGGTCCACCGTCCAGCCCGCCGGACCGGTCGGCGTCCAGCCGGGCACCGCCGCCGGGATGCCGGTCCCGGGCGGGCGCGCCCGCTGCGGGAACCCGGTTCCTCACGCCACGAAGTTGTCCTGCACGAACGTGACGATCATGGCGCCCTGCAGCGCCAGCGCGACCCCGGTGTACGCCCGGTCGAACCCCGGCCGGCGCCCCATCCGCGCCAGCACCATGAACGCCACGCTGCACTCCAGCGCGAACCGCCACACCGAGCTCAGCGGGTAGTAGCTGTGGATCGGGTTGGACAGCGGCATCAGCATCACGACCGCGGCGAACACCACCAGGTAGGCGGCCTTCGCGCCCAGCCGCCACGGCCCGACCAGGGCCAGCACGAGCAGCAGCAGTACGCCCAGCGCGGTGGCCAGGTTGGCGATGTTGCGGATGGTGTCGGGGCCGTACAGCGGCTCGCTGCGGTCGATCAGGTCGACGACGTCCATGACCACCTGCCACGGCGGCGTGAACCCGTCGTGGAACCAGCTCTTCTGCGACTCCAGGAAGTGCAGCGGGTCGTCGAAGGTCAGCTTGAGGTACAGCATGTACACCAGCAGCCCGGCGGGGACCAGCACGATGGCGAAGACGCCCCGGTTCAGGCTCGGCCAGCTCACCCGCAGCCGCCCGTCGGTGCGGCGCAGCGCGAAGCCCCGCTGGCGCAGGTACTCCACCGCGAAGGCGGCGCCGAGCATCACGCCCGCCATCCGGGTGCCGCTGGCGTACCCGGCGAACATGCCCGCCCACCACCAGCGCCCCCGGCGCATGAAGTACAGCGAGGCCAGCGCCAGCGCCAGGAACATCGACTCGTTGTACGCCGCGACCAGGTAGAACCCGGTCGGGAACGCCAGCAGGTAGAACGTCGCCCGGCGGGCGTCGTCCGCACCGCTCAGCTCGGTGGCCAGCCGGTGCAGCAGGATCAGCGCCGCGAGGCAGCACAGCGCCGACACGGCCAGGCCCGCCTCGTACGACCCGCCGGGCACGACCGCGTCCGCGGCGCGCACGGCCATCGGGTACAGCGGGAAGAACGCGGTGGCGCGGGCGTCGTAGGTGTAGCCGGAGTCGGCGACGATCAGATACCAGGTGGTGTCCCAGCGGTTCCACGCGTCGAGCAGTCCGTGCAGGGTGCCCGGCGCCGCGCCCGCCTTGGCCGACAGGTCCTGCACCGGCAGCCACGACACCGCGGTGACGGCGTAGTAGATCGCGATACCGGTGGCCCAGGTCACGAAGCCCGCCAGCACCGACGGGCGCCAGCGCGACCAGACGGACGCGGCGGGCGGCGGCCCGGCGGGGACCGGCCCGGCGGGCGCCGGTGCCGTCTGCGCCACATCGGGCGAAACAGGCGAAACGGCGATGACGATCTCGGACATGCGCAGAGGATAGCGCCGCCACCTCGGTGCGGACGTGCAACTCTACGCCGTCCCGGCCTCCGAGCGGGTAGGCGGAGGCTGCCGGACGGGCGCCCGCACGGTAGCGTTGGGCACCATGTCAGCCTTCACCCCCGGTCTGAAGCTGCACGACCGCTACCTGCTGGAACGCCGCATCGGCAGTGGCGGGATGGCCGAGGTGTGGCGCGCGCACGACCTCGTGCTGGGGCGCCCGGTGGCGGTGAAGGTGCTCGCCGGCCCGATGGCCACCGACCCCGCCCTGCGCGCGGGCGCGCTGCGGGAGGCGCGGTCGGCGGCCCAGCTGACCCACCCGAACATCACCGCCGTGCACGACTTCGGCGAGGTCTCCTTCCCCGACGGCCACTCCGAGCCGTACCTGGTGATGGAGCTGCTCACCGGCGACTCGCTGGCCGACCGGATGGCCGCCGGGCCGATGCCGTGGCCGCAGGTCGCCGCGATCGGCACGCAGATCGCGGCCGCGCTGTCCGCCGCGCACGCCCGCGACGTGGTGCACCGCGACATCAAGCCGGGCAACATCATGCTGACCCCGACCGGGGCCAAGGTGCTCGACTTCGGCATCGCCGCCATGACCGGCCTGCCCGACGCGCACGGCGGCTGGGTGATCGGCACCCCGGCGTACGCCGCCCCCGAGCGCCTCCAGCAGGCCGCCGCCAACCCGGCCGCCGACGTCTACTCCTTCGGCGTGCTGCTGGTGGAGATGGCCACCGGGCGGCGGCTGCACCCGGCCGACGACTGGGAGCAGGTCGCCGCCCTGCACGCCCGCCCCCGGCCGCTGCCGGCCCTGCCCGGCGTGCCGCCCGCGGCGGCGGTGCTGATCAGCGCGGCGCTCGACCCGGCCCCGGCCCGGCGCCCGCGCGCGGCCGACCTCGGGCGCGTCCTGGGCGGCGCCCCGGGCACCGGCCCCGGCGCGGTCGGCGTCCCGGCCGGGCCCACCCCGACCCTGCTGGCCCCGACCGGCGGCTCGATCTCGGGCGCGGCCCGGGTGCCCTCGGCCCCGGCGACCCGCCAGTACGTGCCGCCGCCGCCCGCGATGAACCGCCGCCGGCGCCGTACGCCGGTGCTCGGGTTCGCCATGATCATGGTGCTGGTGCTGCTGGGCGGCCTGTTCGTGCTGTTCAACGCGATGAAGCCCACCGGCGGCGACGCCTCGCCGCCGCCCGCCACCAGCCGCCCGGCCCCGAAGCCGTCGCGCAGCCCGAGCCCCAGCCCGAAGCCGACCCGCGGGGCCGACATCGCCGCGGGCAACGACCTGCTGGGCCAGATCGGCAGCCGCGCCACCGAGATGGTCCTCACCGGCGACATCGCCGCCAAGCGGGCCTCGGACATCGCCGGGGACCTGACCGCCCTGACCGCGCGCTGGAACCTGCACCAGTGGAAGAACGTGATCAACCGCGCCAAGCAGCTCCAGGACCACATCCACGACTGGGTCGAGGCCGACGAGGTCGACGCCGCGGCGGGCAAGGAGCTCGACGGCAAGCTCGACGAGCTGATCGCCATGGCCGAGGAGCTGAAGGACTAGCCCCGGCGCGCGTCAGCGCGGCAGGGCCTGCTGGAGCTCGGCGCGCAGGGCCGGGGTGAGGATCTCGCCGGTCTGCTTGGCCAGCCGGGCCATCTCGAAGCCGACCACGCCCAGGTCGGCGTCGGCGTCGGCGACCACGGCCAGCACCGAGCCGTCACGCACGGACATGGTGAGGAAGTAGCCGCGGCCCATCTCGACCACGGTCTGGCGCACCTCGTCGCCGTCGGTGAGCTGGGCCACGCACCCGGCCATGCCGATCAGGCCCGAGGTGACCGCGGCGAGCTGGTCGGCGGTCTGGCGGTCCAGGCGCGCCGAGACGGCCACGGTCAGCCCGTCCGAGGACGCGACGACGGCGTGCCGGGCGCCCGGCACCCGGTCGGCGAATCCGGCGATCAGCCAGTTCAGGTCCTGCGCGGGCTTGCTCAGAGTGGCGGTGGCGGTGGTCATGACTCCCCCTCGATGGCGTTCGGCGCCGGCGGCGCCGCCCCGTCGTCTCGCGCCTGGCCGCGCCGCACACCCTCGTACAGGCGGGTCAGGGTCGCCGCGGTGGCCTCCGGATCGGGTTCGCGCCCCCGGTGCCCACGCGGCTTCGATATCGATGATTCCACAGAGTTCGATGCGGCGGAGTCCCCCGACAGTTCGACCTCGGCCAGCAGAGTGGCGGGTAGCCGCACCGTGGCGCAGACCCCCGAGCCGGTCGCGGCCAGCCGCACGCGCACCCCGTGCCGGGCCGCCAGGTGGCTCACCACCACCAGGCCCATCCGCTCGCTGGCGGCCACGTCGACCTCGGCGGGCCGGGCCAGCAGCGCGTTCAGCTGCGACAGCGCCTCGGCGCCGATCCCGATCCCCTCGTCGGTGATCTCCACCTCGGCGCCCTCGGCGGTCGCCCGCGCACCGACCCGCACCGCGGTGTGCGGGGCGGAGAACGCGGTGGCGTTGTCCAGCAGCTCGGCCAGCAGGTGGCCGATGTCGGCGGCGGCGTGCCCGACGACGAGCAGCCCGTCGGCGACGTCGGCGCGCACGCGCTCGTACTGCTCGATCTCCGACAGGGCGGCCAGCGCCAGCGCGGCCAGCGGCACGCCCTCGCGCCAGCGGCGCCGCGGCTCGGCCCCGGCCAGGACCAGCAGGTTCTCGTCGTTGCGGCGCAACCGGGCGGCCAGGTGGTCCAGCCGGAACAGCGCGGCCAGGTGGTCGGGGTCGCGCTCGTCGCGCTCCATCTCGTCGAGCAGGCGCAGCTGCCGCTCGACCAGGATCTGGCTGCGCCGGGCGAGATTGATGAAGATCAGATTGAGGGTACGCCGGGACCGCGCTTGGTGCACCGCCAGCTCGACCGCGCTCAGCCGCACCGCCTCGAACGCGGCGGCGACCTCGCTGATCTCGTCGGTGCCGCCCGGCCGCTCCAGGATGCGCAGCTCCTGCGTGAGCGGGTCGTGCGGCCCCGCGACGCGCAGCCGGGTCAGCGTCTGCGGCAGCTCCTGCTCGGCCACGGCCAGCGCGCGGCGGCGCAGCTCGCGCAGCGAGGCGAGCATGCCGCGGCCGACCGCCACCGACACCCCCACCGCCAGCAGCAGCACCAGCAGCACCACCACGGCGGTGACGAGCACCGAGCGCCACACCGCGTCGACCTGCCGCTCGGCCCGCCCGGACAGCCAGGTGCCCAGGTCGCGCTCTGCCGCACGCCAGCCGTCGATCTCGGCGCTGGCCGCGTCCCACCAGGCCGCCGGGTCGACCGCGCCGCCGGGCAGCCGGGCGGCCAGCGCGTCGGCCGCGGCGGCGTCCGGGACGGCGACGGGCGGCAGGCCGGACGCGGTGGCGCGGGCCGCGGTCGCCTCCAGCCGGGCGATCGCGTCGGTCCGGGCCTGGCGCAGCAGCGCGACCCGGGCGGCGATGCTGGTGCCGTCCAGCGGCGGGACCGAGTAGCCGAACCCGCGCAGCCGGCAGACGGCCTCCTTGACCCGGGCCAGCGCGCCCGCGACCGCGGCGGCCTGCGACAGCCGCTGGTCGACCGCGCCGACCGCGGTCATGTCGATCTCGGTGATCAGCTCGTCGACGATGGTGTCGTAGCCGGACGCCTGGTAGCCCGCCCGCAGTGCCAGCAGCCGCTGGGGCAGCCGGGCCAGCGACGGCGCGGCGGCGGTGTCCGTGCCGGCCACGGTGCCGCGCCAGCCGGCCAGGGCGGCGTCGGTCGCCGCGATCGCGGCGTCCCGATCGGACGGTGCGCCCACCGAGACCCCGCGGTCGCGTTCGGCCTGCAACGTGTGGACCAGCTCGGCGGCGGCACGGGCGACGGCGACCCGGTCGGCGAACATCTCGCCCGCGGCGGCGCTGCGGGCGGCCTGCGCGACCTGGATGCCGGCGACGGCGAGGAAGGCGAGCGCGGGGACGACGACGACGGCGGTGAGGCGCGTACGCACCCGCCAGTCGCGCGTCCTCGGTAACACGCTGTGCATCCCTCCGTCGTCGAACGTGGTCAGCCACCTGTACCGCTGTGACTCGCGGTATGTTACCCGTCACCCACCGAAAAGTGGATAGGCGTCCATCGCTCATGTCAACCGCGGGTGAGCCTTCTGGACAGTCACCGCGGCGCCGGGTACGGTTGCCGCCATGTCCTTCTCCCGTACGCAGTGGTGGCGCGCCGAACCGGCGGCCTTCCACACGCACGGGTAGCGACAGCTCCCATCCGCGGCCGCCCTTCGAGGCGGCCGTCGTGTTTTCCGGGGGCTGGCGCGGGGCGGCCATCGACCAGGAAGAGACGTCGATGACCCTGCTCCACGACCTGCTGGGCAGCCCCGACCCCGGACCGTTCGCGCTGCTGCGGCGCGAGGGCTCCGACCGGCTGGAGGTGCTGCGCGGCACGCTGCGCACCGTCGCGCGGCTGGCCGACCTCCCGCTGCCCGAAGCGGCACCCGGCGAGGCGGCCGGGCCGCGCACGCTGGCGCTGGTGCCGTACCGGCAGCTGGCCGAGCGCGGCTTCGCCTGCCGCGACGACGGCACCCCGCTGGCCTGCCTGGAGATCACCGACACCGCGCAACTGGACGTCGCCGACGCCGTCGCGCAGCTGCCGGACACCGTCCCCGACGCCGAGGACCTCGGCTTCGACATCGACGACGACGCCTACCGGGCCCTGGTGGCCGCGGTGCTGCGCGAGCAGATCGGGCACGGCGCGGGCTCCAACTTCGTGATCCACCGCACCGCGCGGGCGCGCACCGCCGCCGACCCGCGCCACCTGGCCGCCGCCGCGCTACGCCGCCTGCTCACCGGCGAGCGCGGCGCCTACTGGACGTTCCTGGTGCACCTGCCCGGACCCGGCGGCCGCACCCTCGTCGGCGCCTCGCCGGAACGGCACGTCAGCGTCGACGCCGGGCTGGCCATGATGAACCCGATCTCCGGGACGCTGCGCCACCGCGACGTGCCCGCGGGCGAGGCCGGGCGGGCGAGGCTGCTGGACTTCCTGTCCGACGCCAAGGAGGTCAACGAGCTGTCGATGGTGCTCGACGAGGAGCTCAAGATGATGGCGGTGGTCGCCGAGCGCGGCGGCCAGGTGCTCGGGCCGTACCTCAAGCACATGAGCCACCTCACCCACACCGAGTACCTGCTGGCCGGGCGCACCGACCTCGACGTGCGCGACGTGCTGCGCGAGACCATGTTCGCGCCCACCCTCACCGGCAGCCCGATCGAGAACGCGGCCCGCGTGATCGCCCGCTACGAGCAGGCCGGGCGGCGCTACTACGGCGGCGTGCTGGCCCTGCTCGGCCGCGACGCCGACGGCGGCCAGACCCTGGACGCGCCGATCCTGTTCCGCTGCGCCGACATCGACCCGGCCGGCGGCATCGAGGTCAAGGCCGGGGCGACGCTGGTGCGCGACTCCACCCCCGACAGCGAGGTCGCCGAGACCCACGCCAAGGCGGGCGGGGTGCTCACCGCGCTGGGCCTGCGCCCGGCCCCGGCCGGGGGCGCCCACGCCGAGGTCACCGCGTACGCCCGGGACCCGGAGGTCGCCGCGGCCCTGGCCGCCCGCAACGAGCGGCTGTCGTCGTTCTGGCTGGCCGAGCGGTCCCCCGCCCCGGCCGCCGCGCCGCTGGCCGGCCGCAGCGTGCTGATCGTCGACGCCGAGGACACCTTCACCGGGATGCTCGGCCACGTGCTGCGCTCGCTGGGCATGCGGGTGCGCATCCGGCCCAGCCACGAGGTCGCCCCGGGCGACGCCGAGGCGGACGCCGCCGACCTGCTGGTGCTCGGCCCCGGGCCGGGCGACCCGGCCGACCGCGCCGAGCCGCGCGTGGTGCGGCTGGACGAGCTGATCGCGCGGCGGCTGGGCCAGCGGGCGCCGCTGCTGGGCGTGTGCCTGGGCCACCAGGTGCTCAGCCTGCGGCTGGGGCTGGCGATGCACCGGCGCGACGTGCCGTACCAGGGGGTGCCGCGCGACGTGGACCTGTTCGGGACGGTGCGGCGGGTCGGTTTCTACTCCACGTTCACGGCGCTGGCCGACACCGACCGGCTGGTCACGCCGTACGGCGCCGTCGAGGTCGCCCGCGACGCCGACGGACGGGTGCACGCGGTACGCGGCGCGGGGTTCGCCGGGGTGCAGTTCCACCCGGAGTCGGTGCTGACGGAGGACGGGCCCGCGCTGCTCGGTGAGCTGCTCAGCACCCTGCTGCCCGTCCCCCGCCCCTGAAGGCAGAGGGAAGGGCACCTTCTCATCGCGATACGAGATGGAAGGTGCCCTTCCCCACGCTCGCGGGCGGGGCCGGCGCCGCGCGGCGGCTAGACCAGTTCGACGGGGTCGAGGCGCAGGCGCTCGATCAGGTTGTCGCGGTGCAGGGCGGCGATCGGGTCGACCAGGTCGGGGTGGCGCAGCAGCGCCGCGGCCTGTACGTCCTCCGGGTTGGGCTTGGTCAGGCGGGTGAAGTCGCGCGGCACCACCTGGGCGTGCTCGCAGTCGGCGGTCGCGGTGACCGCGTCGGCGGCCAGCCGGGGGTCGGCCAGCAGGCAGGCGGCCCAGCTCGCCACGACCTCGTCCACCCAGCCGCGCCAGACCCGGTCGGCGTCCTCGTCGGGCTCGTCGAGGTGCACCACGCGGTCCAGGCCGCCGGACCCGCCCGGCCCCACCAGCGCCAGCAGCCCCGCGTCCATCACGGTCGGGTAGCGCAGCCATGCCGCCACGGTCACCGCCTGGCGGGCCTGGGCCAGCACCCGGGCCGCCTCGGCCGGGCCGCCCGCGGCGGGGTAGGTGCGGGTGAGCCAGTGTGTCGTAGCGGCGATGACAGGGGCGAGGCCGGCGTTCACGACTACCTCATTCGGGGTGGGCCACCTGCGGCGTAGCGGTCGGGGCCGCAGCGGCGCGGCACCCCGCCGAGGGCAGCGGGAAGCTGCAATGTTAGCCAGGCGGCAGCCGCAAGTCGATCCACCGTCACCGATTCGAGCACTGCTGGCGCGGGGCAATGTGATGAATATGACGGTCGGGGCGCGTCGGGGGCGCGGTCGTCGTCGGCTGCGGGGTGTTGATCGTCGCCTGCGGTCACTTCCTGCGTTCGTAGCCGAGGAGATGACCGCAGACGGCGATCTCCGCCCGCCACCGACCCACGACCCGGGTTATCCACAGCCGCGCGGCACCCCGTTGTGCCGGTTCGGGCGCGCTGCGAGGCTCACCGGCATGACTGCGGACCTCACGGGAACCGCCGACGCCGTCACCGCGTACGCGGGACGGGTCGAGGCCGTCGCCGAGCAGCTCGCCAGGGTCGGCGTGCCCTGGCTGGGCGCGGCCGACGCGCCGGTGGCGGCGGCGCACGAGCGGCTGGCCGAGGCGGCCCAGACGCGGCTGCGGGCGCTGACCGACGACCTGTTCGCGCATGCCGACCTCGGCCTGGTCGCCGCCTCCGCGCGGCTGCGCGCCGACACCGACGCGGCCGCCGCCAGCCGCGCCGCCGGCCGGGCCGACCCCGCGACCCGGCACCGCCTGGGCGCCACCGACGGCTGGGCGCTCGGAGCACCCCGGTGACCGCCGCGCCGACGCTGGTCGAGGTCCCTGCCCTGTGGACGCTGGACACCCGCCCCGGGCCGCTGCTCGCGGCGGCGGCAGGCTGGCGTGCCTGCGCCGACGCCGCCGACCGCGCCGCCACCGGCCTCACCGGCCACGACCCGGCCCGGTCGTCCACCCGGACCAGCGGCCCCGGCCCCGACCGGGCAGGTCATCGCGGCGCGATGCCCGGCGACGGCGCCGAGCCGACGCGGTCACCCGAACCGGGCGCGGTGCCCGGCGGCGGCTCGACGCGGTCAACCGAACCGGGCGTGGTGCCCGGCGGCGTCGGGCCGACGCGGTCGGCCGAACCGGGCGCGCCGCACCCGGCCGAGGACTGGACCGGCCGCGACGCCACCGCGTTCGCGCAGCGCTCGGCCCACCTCGCCGACCGGCTGACCGTGGTCGGCCGGATCGCCCGCCGCGCCGCAGCGGCCCTGGACGAGCTCGCGGCCCGCACCGCGAGCACCGAGCGCCACCTCGACGAGTCGCTGGCCCGGGTCAGGGCCGCAGTGCCGCACCGGGCAGGGCCGGAGCAGGTCGTGTTCGCGGTCGCCGGGCCGGCGCCCCGGCGGCTGGTCGGCGCCGCCGTCGCCGAGGCCGGGGCGCTGCGCGCCGACCTGGCCGCCGCGACCCGCACCGCGGTCGCCGCGCTGGACGCGGCCGCCGCCGCCCTGCGCTGGCTGGCCGAACCGCCCACCACCGCCACCGGGCCGGAGCTCGTCGAGGCACAGGTGCTGCACGCGCCCGGGCTCACGGTGGTGCGCACCGGCAAGGCCGACGACACCCTCGCGGTCACCGTCGAGGACGGCCGGGTGATGGTACGCGCCGACGGCCGCGCCGTGGCCGTGCTCGACCCCGCCGACGGCCGGATCGTGCTGCGGACCGGCGCGGGCGACGACCGGACACACGTCGACCCGGGCGTCCCCGTGCCCGTGACCGTGCTGGCCGGGGCGGGGGCCGACCTGGTCGACGGCGGCGACGTCCTGGTCGGCGGCGACGGCCGCGACACCCTGCTCGCCGGGGCGCGCGACGCGGTGCTGCTCGGCGGCGGCAGCCGCGACTACCTGCAGGGCGACACCGGCGACGACCTGCTCGACGGCGGCGACGGCGACGACACGGCATACGGGCTCGACGGCGACGACACGCTGCGCGGCGGCACCGGCCACGACCACCTCGACGGCGGCCGGGGCGACGACGACCTGCGCGGCGAGGCCGACCCCGACACGCTGGCCCCCGGCGCGGGCGCCGACACCGCCGCCGGTGGCACCGCCGCCGACCTCGCCTACCTCGACGCCGCCGACACCACCGCCGGACCGGCCGTCGAGCAGGTCCACCACCGTGTCGACCAGGCCCCGGACGAGCCGGGCGGCCGGATCCGGGTCGAGGGGTCGGCGCGGTTCCAGGCCCGGGTGGAGTCCGATCTGGACCTGCTGCGCGCCTCGCCGCTCGGCCAGGGCATGCTCGCCGAACTGGACCGGGGCCTGGCGGCGTGGGAGCCGTCCGGCGTCCTCGGCGGCCAGGGCGCCTGGCCGTGGCTCGCCCCGCCCGCCGACCCCGCCGCGGGCGTGCTGACCATCCGGGAACTGCCGCCCGGCACCGACAACGCGTACGCCGCAGTCGAGGACGGCCGCCACACCGTCGGCTACGACACCTCGTTCGACGGGCTCGGCGGCACCGTCGCGGGCGGCGACGCGACCCCGGTGGCGGTGCTCTACCACGAGTTCGCCCACGTCTGGGACCACCTGCACGGCTATGCGTATCCCCACGGCCACCACGCCGACGACGTGATGTGGGACGGCACCCGGATGGTGCCGGTGCCCGCCGCCGAGCGGGTGGCCGTGGGCCTGCCGGTCGACGATGACGGGGATCCGACAACGCCCGATCGGCTCGATCCGCGCCACCCGTACCCGTTGACGGAGAACGCACTGCGCGCTGAGCTGGGCGAACGCAGCCGGGTCAGCTACGGCGACACGGCCGCCGCCAGCGTGACTTCCCCTTGACCGTCTGCTATGGAGGTCCAGCCGATTGCGTGGAGCCGCCCTTGTTTGACACAGTGTGCGCGCGTTGATCGTCAGATGCCGTCACGCGGTGACTAGGGGAGGCAGTAAACACCATGATGGGTCCTCAGCACGCACTGTCCGGAGCGGCCGCCTGGCTGACCGGATCCTGGGTGGCCTCGACCTTCTTCGACTACCCGCAGTCGATCACCACCATCGCGATCGGCACCGCCGTGTGCGCCGGTGGTGCGCTGCTGCCCGACCTGGACATGTCGGGAAAGGTCACCCACAACGAGGGCGGTTCGACGGTCTCGCGCAGCTTCGGCGTCTTCTCGCTGTTCGTCGCCGAGGTGATCGAGAAGATCTCCGTCGGGGTGTACACGGCGACGAAGCTCAGCCACGACCCGGACCGCCACAACGGCCACCGCACGCTGACCCACACGCTGCCGTTCGCGGCGCTGATGGGCTTCGGCGCGACCTGGCTGTGCACCCGGTTCGGCAAGTGGGCCGTGCTCGGCATCCTGTTCGTGATGTTCGGTTTCGCGCTGCGCGGCCTGTTCGACAAGTGGGCCCACAAGGCGGGCTGGGTGATCGTCACGATCACCTCCGGCGCCGCCGCGTACGGCGCCTACCTCCAGCTGCCTGAGGGCCGCGGCTTCCCGATGATCGGGCTCGCGGTGGGCGTGGGCTGCATCGTGCACCTGTTCGGCGACATCATCACCCGCGCCGGGGTGCCGATTCTCTGGCCGATCCCGACCGGCCGCAAGATGTGGCGCATGGTCGGCCTGCCCGACAAGTTCGCCATCGAGGCGGGCAGCAAGGTGGAGACCACCCTGCTGCGCACCGTCTTCACCGTGATCGCCCTGGTCGCGGGCGCGGGCGTGCTGGCCACCCCGCTGCTCAAGAAGTTCAACATCGACCTCTGACCCGCTCCGCGGGTCACCCGACGGCGGCCGTGGCACTGCGCCACGGCCGCCGTCGGCATCCCACCCCCACCCGCACCGGCGACGGCACCGGCGACGGGCAGGTTGATCGGCATCTGCGGTCAAAACCTGCGCTGAAAGAACACTTTCCGACCGGAAACAGCGATCACCACCGCCACCCGCCACCCGATCACCGTGGCCACCCGATCATCGCGCCACCCGATCACCGTGGCCACCGGATCGGTCGGCACGCCGCCCGGCCGTTGGCGGCGGAGGGGCGCTACTTGGCGTCGCCGTAGGAGTCGGCCACGGCGACCGTCAGGGGGAAGCGCACCGTGGTGGCGCCGAACAGCATCCGGCCCGTCTGCTCGGCCGCGTCCTCCAGCGCCACCACCACCGCGTCGGCCTCGGCCGCCGGGCAGTGCACGATCACCTCGTCGTGCTGGAAGAACACCAGCTCGGCCGGGCTGTCCCACAGCCGCGTACGCAGGGTGGCCAGCAGGGTCGCGGCCCACTCCGCCGCCGTGGCCTGGATGACGAAGTTGCGGGTGAACCGTCCCCGCGACCGACCCGACGCCCCCTCGTCGGCCCACGACGACTCCAGCGCCGAGGGCGGGCAGGTCCGCCCGAGCCAGGACCGCACCAGCCCGCCGGTCTCCCCGGCCCGCGCCGCCGCCTCGACGTACGCCCAGGCGCGGGGGTAGCTGCCGCGCAGCACCGCGATGGCCGGGGCGGCACCGCCGCCGGTCTGGCCGTACATGGCGCCGAGCAGGGCGAGCTTGGCGGCGGCGCGGTCTCCCTGGAACGAGTCGGCGGCCAGGGCGGCGTAGAGGTCGCCGGTGCCCGCGGCGCGGGCCAGGCGGGTGTCGGCGGAGACGGCGGCCAGGATGCGCGGTTCGAGCTGCCCGGCGTCGGCGACGACCAGCCGCCAGCCGGGTGCGGCGCGCACGGCGCCGCGCACCGCCTTGGGGATCTGCAGGGCGCCGCCGCCCCGGGTGGCCCAGCGGCCCGAGACGACGCCCGCCGGGATGTACGCCGGGCGGAACCGGCCCTGCTGCACCCACTGTTCGCGCCAGGTCCAGCCGTGCGCGGTCCAGATCCGGTAGAGCTCCTTGTATTCCAGCAGCACCGGGATCACCGGGTGGTCGACCCGCTTCAGCACCCAGGACCGGGTGTTGGGCACGTCGTGCCCGGCCCGCCGCAGCGCGCGGCGCAGCTCGGCGGGCGAGTCGGGGTGCAGCCCGGGGGCGTCGAGCAGCTCGGCGATGCGGGCGGACAGCTCGGCCAGGCGGCGCGGCGGGGTGAGCCCGGTGCGCGAGCGCACGGCCGAGGGCTCGCCGAGCAGGCTGGTAAGAATTTCGTCGTGCGCGGCGGCGTCCCAGGGCAGGCCGGTGTGCTGCATCTCGGCGGCGATCAGGGCGCTGGCCGACTCGGCCGCGATCAGCAGGCGCATGCGGGCGGGGTGCTCCCCGGCGGCGAGCCGGTCACGCTGGTCGCGGTAGACGGCGGCGAGCAGGTCGAGCGGGGGCACGCCGTCGTCGGCCGACAGCGGCGCGGGCTCGTCGCCGAACAGGGTGCCCTGCCGGTCGCCGGGCGGCTGGGCCTGCCGGACGGCCTGGTCGGCGGGGACGGGCGCACCGGTGAGCCGGGCGTACGCCGCGGCGGCCGAGCGGGGCTCGCCGTAGCGGCCGTCGTAGGCCAGCAGCAGGGCTTCGGCCAGTTCGAGGTCGTGGCAGCGGTGCAGCCGTACGCCCGTTTCGAGCAGGCGCGGGTAGACCTGGTCGGCGGCCGCCCACAGCCAGCGCGGCCGGGCCGCGTCGCGGGCCGCGACCGCCGCGGCGAGGTCTGCGACGCGCTCGTCGGGGCCGGCGGGGTGCCCGCTCTCATCCAGCGGGCGCAGCTGGCCGCCGCCGGAGGAGTCCGCCACCACCGCGATCACCGACACCCGCCCATTCTGCGGCCCACCCCCGACAACCGGCGCAAACTCTGTCGACCAACGTGGGCAAGGCCCGGCGGCGCGGCCCGCACCGCCCGGACAATGGGGGTATGACCGAATCGCGCGCCGTGTTCGACCGGATCGGGGCGACCTACAGCGAGGCGTTCGCCGACAAGCCGGGGCAGCTCGCGGCCGGGCAGTGGCTGCTGGACCGGCTCGCCGGGCGGCACTACCCGCTGGTACTGGACCTGGGCTGCGGCACCGGCACCCCGACGGCCCGCCAGCTCATCGACGGCGGCTGCCATGTGGTCGGCATCGACACCTCACCGGTGATGCTGGAGCTGGCCCGGCACACCGTCCCCGAGGCGATCTTCGTGGAGCGGGACCTGTTCGACCTGGACGGGCTGCACCCGACCCAGCAGCGGTTCGACGGGGTGGCCGCGTTCTTCTCGCTGCTCATGCTGCCGCGCTCCGACGTCGAACGGGCCCTGGAGGACGTCCGGCACGTGCTGGCGGCAGACGGGGCGTTCGTGCTCGGGATGGTCGAGGGCGACAGCGACCACCTGGAACGGGACTTCCTGGGCGTCAAGGTGCCGCTGACGGCGTACTCGCGCGACGCGCTGCGGGAGCTGCTCCAGCGGCACGGCTTCCGGGTGGAGGACCTGCGGGTGGAGGACTGGACGCCGAACGCCGAGGCGGGTTCCCGCCTCGGCGTCGACTTGCCTGGTGTGCAGGCGCAGACCCATCTCTACGCCTGCTGCACCGTCGTCTGAAGTGCTACTTCACCGCACCGGCGGTGAGGCCGCTCTGGATCTGCCGCTGGAAGATCGCGTACACGATGACCATCGGGATGATCGCGATGCTCAGCGCCGCGAACAGGGCCGGCCAGTCGGCCTGGTAGCCGGCGGACGTGGAGATGTCGGCGATGCCCTGGGTGAGCAGCCACTTCTCCTTGCCCTCCTGGCCGCCGGGCAGCAGCGACACGGGCAGGACGTACTGGTTCCACTGGCCGATGATGTTGAAGATCGTGATGCTCACCAGACCGGGCTTGGCCATGGGGACCATGACCTGGAAGAACAGCCTGCTGTGCGAGGCACCGTCGATCATCGCGGCCTCGGCCACGGCGTTGGGCAGCGTCTTGAAGAACGCGGTCAGGAAGAACACCGTGAACGGCAGCGAGTACGCGATGTAGACCAGGATGAGGCCGAGGTGCGTCCCGAGCAGGCCCAGCTGGTCCACCACGAGGTAGAGCGGGGTCAGGGTGAGGAACACCGGGAACGCCAGGCCCGCGATGAACAGGAAGTAGATGATCCGGTTGCCGATGAAGTCGTACCGGGCCAGCACGTACGCCGCCATCGCGCCGAGCAGCATGGTGCCCGCGGTGGAGAAGACCACCACGATCACGCTGTTCAGGAAGTAGCGGCCGATGTGCGCCTCGTTCCAGGCGCGGACGAACGAGCCGAAGTCCCAGTTGCTCGGCAGCGCGAACGGGTTGCCGACGAAGATCTCGGTGTTGCTCTTGAACGCCGCGAGGAACGTGAAGATCAGCGGGTAGATGATCAGGATCGCCCACACGAACAGCGCGACGTGCGAGAGCTTGTTCAGGAGGCCGAAGCTGCTCTGCTTCTCGGTCTTGGTTGCCACGGCTACCCCGCTCAGTGCTCGATCGCGTCGCGCTTGCCGCCCCGCAGGGACAGCACCGCGAAGATGATGGTGAAGACCGCCAGCGCCACGCCCAGCGCCGACGCGTAGCCGTACTGCGACTTCAGGATGCCGGCCTGGTAGATCTGGACCGGCAGCACCGTGGTGGCGCCGTCCGGACCGCCCTGGTCGATGGAGAGCACCATGACCAGCGCGAACGCGTCCATGGCGAGGATGCCGAGGTAGACCCAGGCGACCTTGACCGTCTCCTTGAGCATCGGGATGGTGACCCGGAAGAAGATGGTGACCCGGCTGGCGCCGTCCATCACCGCCGCCTCGTAGATCTCACCCGGGATGCTGGACATGCCCGCGGCGAACAGCACGACGTAGAAGCCGACCGCCTGCCACACCAGCACGCCGAGGATCGCCCACAGGCCGTAGTCGGCCATCCAGTACACGTCCTTCACGCCGAAGACGTGCAGGAGGCGGTTCAGGATGCCCGAGCCGTCGGGCGCGTACACCCGGCCGAAGATGACACCGACGATGACCACGGCCAGGACCTGGGGGAGGAAGAACACCACGCGGTAGAACTTCGACCCCCAGACCCCGGTCATGACGCCGCCCCGGGTGCCCCCGCCCATGTTCAACAGGAACGCGAAGAACAGGGCGAGGGCGATCGTGATCACCGGCAGGGTGACCAGCAGGAAGATGTGGTGCTTCGCCGCCAGCCATACCTTGTCGTCCGCCAGCAGCTTGCTGAAGTTGTCCAGCCCGACGAAGTCGCGCTTGGGGGACAGACCACTCCAGTTCATGGTGGACACCTGTGCCGCGCCGAAGATCGGCCACAGCACGAACACGCTGTACAGCACTACTGGAGCGAGCAGAAACCCGATGACGAACGGGTACTTACCTTGCCGCATGATCGTATGACTCCCGGTCTAACGGAGGCTCAGGTCAGCGCGAGAACTTCGGGATCGAAGAGTCGGCCTTGATCTTGTCAGCCGCAGCCTGGATGCGGGTGACGAACTTGTCGGCGTCGCCGCCCTGGAACATCAGCTCGTTGGTGGCCGAGCGGGCCTCCAGGTCGAGGTCCTTGTACCAGGCGTCGAAGCGGAAGTTGAAGTTGTTCGCACCGGCCGCGGTCAGCACCGTGTTCGCCGAGGACAGACCGGGCGAGAGGGTCAGACCCTCGGCCGCGCCCTGGACGACCGTCAGCGACTTGGTCAGCTCGGTGAAGCCCTTCGCGCCCGCCTTCGACAGCATGTGGCGCAGGTACTCCTTGCCGCCCTGCGGGTGCTTGCCCTTGGACGCGGCGAAGTACATCTCGCCCGCGGCGGCGTACAGGCCGGTGGCCGGCAGCTTGTCCGCGGCGGTGACCGACGGCAGGGCCGCGACCTGGTAGTTGAAGCCGGCCGGGGTGTCCTTGGACTGCTCGTTCTCCAGCCAGGAACCCGACGGGTAGAAGCCCACCTTGTACTGGTTCTGCAGCAGCTGAACCTCGGTGTGCTTCAGGCCCAGGTGCGCCTTGTCGCCGTACTTGGCGGCGAACTCGCCCCACGCCTTGGCGGCCTGCTTGACGGCGTCGTTCGTCCACGCGCCCGGCTCAAGGTTGTCGATCGCCTTGAGCACGTCCGGGCCACCGATCTTGGCGGCGCTGGTCAGGATGACCGTGTACATGTAGTAGGCCGCGTTGGCACCCGCGTACGAGAACGGGGTGATGCCCTTGGCCTTCATCTTGCCGGCCAGCGTGTCGAACTCGGCCCAGGTGGTCGGGGCGGTCCAGCCGTTGTCCTGGAACAGCTTGCCCGAGTACCACAGACCGAACACGGTGTAGGCGTAGTTCAGCACGTACGGCTTGCCGTTGTACGTGCCGGCCTCGACGGTGCCGGGGACCAGCGTGTCCTTGACCGTCTTGCCCGCGATGTCCAGCGACGCCGCGGCGAACAGGTCGGTCAGGTCGGCGACCTGGCCGGCGCCCACGAGCGCGCCCATGTCCATCAGCTTCGAGCCGGCGTTGTTGACCATGTCCGGCGGGGTGTTGCTGGCGAAGCGCGGCTGCAGGGTGGTCGAGACCTCCTGCGTCGAAGAGAACGTGATCTTCGAGTTCGGCCACTTCGCCTGGTACGACGGCACGTGCACGTCGGTGGCGTACTTGGTGCCCAGACCGCCGTCGAAGATCACGATCTCGACCGGCTTGTCGGTGGCGATACCCAGCGGGTTCTCCGCGGACACCGTGCCCGAGTACTGGGTGGGGGCCTCGGGCTCGTCGCTGCTGCCGACGCAGGCGGACAGCAGGCCGGCGGCCGGCAGGGCGAGCAGACCGGCGGTGGCCGTCCGGCGCAGCAGCGTACGCCGGGTGAGGTCCGACGGGCTGTCGGTGTGGTTGGACATCATTGTCTCCTCAGAATCGGATCGCGGTCTGCGACACGAAGGTGTGGTGAGGCGGAGAGGCGGTGACGGGGGCGGAACCCCCGCCGGCCGGAGCGGACCCGACCGCACTGGGAGGCAGTGCGGCACCACACCGGGCGGCACTGCCCGATGTGGTGTCGGCCCAGTGCCCGACAACGTCGAGCACAGTCTTCGGGGTCAGGACCTGGGCGTTCATGCGTCGCCCTCCCGGCCCTGGCCGTTGCTGAACCGGTGCGCGTCCACCGCGCGCGCGGTGCGCTGGAACGCGGTGTGCGACCGGTCGTGGGTGCGCTGGGCGACCGCGATGTACAGCAGGTCGAGCACCACCAGCTGCGGGTGCCGGGCCGACAGCGCGTCCGGCCGGAACGAGGTGGCCTGGCTCGCGGTCAGCAGCACGATGTCGGCGAGCTCGGCCAGCGGCGAGCGCGGGAACCCGGTCAGCGCGACGGTGGTCGCGCCGTGCGAGCCCGCCTCGGCCAGCATCTCGACCGTCTCGCGGGTCTGGCCGGTGTGCGAGATGCCCAGCGCGACGTCGCCGGAGCGCAGCAGGGCGGCGCTGGCCAGCCCGTTGTGCACGTCGGGCCAGGTCCACGCGGCGATGCCGATGCGGTGCAGCGAGAACTGCATCTCCGCGCCGACCAGGGCCGAGCCGGAGGCGCCGTAGATGTCGACGCGGTTGGCGTTGGCGATGGCGTCCGCGGCCCGCTCCACCTCGGAGAGGTCGAGCATGGCGGCGGTGTCGCGCATGGCCTGGGTGTCGGCGGCCATGATCTGGCCGAGCACGCGCTCCAGCGGGTCGCCGGGCTCGATCGCGCGGCCGATGTCCTCGGCCCAGCCGGCGGAGCGGGCGGCGCGGCCGGTCTCACCGGCGATGGCCAGCCGCAGATCGGCGTAGCCCTCGAAGCCCAGGGCGCGGCAGAACCGGGTGATGGTGGCCGGCGAGGTGCTGGAGCGCTCGGCCAGTTCCACGATGGTGGCGCGGGCGGCCCCGGCCGGGTCGGTGAGGACCTGTTCGGCGACGCGCTGGAGGGCACCGGTGAACTCGGGCAGCTGGGCACGTACGCGGACCAGCACGCTGTCCGGGCGGTCGAGGCTCAGCCAGGACGGCGCAGGGTCCAGCGTCGCGGCGTCGGCCGCGGCGCCCGGTTCCATGCGGTCACCCATTGACTCGCTCCTACAGCTCAGGTCCTGAACAGTTAGCCGAAAGGTAGTTAACTGTTAGTGGTAAAAGTTCTTACTGATGACCCCTGGTTGTCAAGTCCGTGGGCGAATTTTTTAAGTTCGTTACCGCACCGGAACATTGGCGAAGGTGCCACAGTGGGCCGCCTCACTGCCACTGACCAGGCCAAATGGCCGCGAAGGCCACACCCGGCGGGACCCTCCGGTGACGCGAATGCATTTAACTCGCAAAAAGAACAAATGCCGTGAGGGAGGCGCCGCCGGGACCCGGCCCGTTTGGTCCGTATAACCTCGTCCGAGTGCGCCCGCCGGGCCGCCGCGACCCCGGCTTGAGCGCACCCGTACCAGGCCGATGACGAGGGGGAACGCAGCGATGACCGCAGTCGAGGTGCGCGCCGCCGGGGACGCCCGCTGCGGCAGCTGCACCGAGCGGCTGTACCTCACGGCCAAGATCCCCGTGCCCCAGTCCCGGCGCAGCCGGGTGGTGCACCTGTGCCCCGGCTGCGACGCCGGGCTGCCCGAGGCCCAGGGCCTGCTGGCGTACTTCGCCGAGCACCGGCAGGTGCGCCCGGAGGACATGCACCGCGTCTCGGAACTCGTCGGGCGCTGGCTTGAGGCGCTGACCCGGCCCGATCCGCAGCAGAGCTCGCTGGCCGCCGACGTCGCGGCCTGGTGGTCGGGGCGCGGCTGACCGCGTTCGGGTGGGCGCGGGCTGACGCGTTCGGGTAAACGTGTTGCCGACCGGCGGCCGGGCCGATAGGAACCACCCATGGTGACTTTCCGCAACGCCACGGCGCAGGACTGGCCCGCGATCACCCGTACCGTGCAGCGCTCCTTCCTCGGCGACGAGGCCGACCGCGACTGGGCCGCCGAGCAGGCCCTGTTCGAACCGGACCGGGCCGTGGTCGCCGTGGACGGCGAGGACCTGGTGGCGCACGCGGGGACGTACACCCGGGACCTGAGCGTGCCCGGCGGCGCCCTGCCCGCGGGCTACGTCACCGCCGTCGGCGTCGCCGCCACGCACCGCCGCCGCGGCATCGCCGCGACCATGCTCACCCGGCAGCTGGAGGAGATCCGCGACCGCGGCGAGGCGCTGGCGGTGCTGTGGGCCAGCGAGGCCGGCATCTACGGCCGCTTCGGCTACGGGCAGGCCACCCACCGGCTCAGCTTCACCGTGGACCGGCGCGAGGTGCGGATGGTCGGCACCGGCGCGCCCGAGCTGCGGGTGCGGGTCGACCGGGCCCCCGAGCTGCGCGCCACCCTCGCCGAGGTGTACGAGCAGGTGCGCCCGGACCGGCCCGGGTACGCCTCCCGCGACGGCCGGTGGTGGGACTGGCGCCTGGTCGACGACCAGCACCACCGCGATCCCGGTTTCGGCCCGCTGCTGGCCGCGGTGTGCTCCGACGGCCGGGGCGCCCGCGGCTACGCCCTCTACCGCACGCGCAGCGAGTGGGACGGCAACGGGCCCAAGGGCGAGGTCAACGTCATGGAGGTGGTCACCGCCGACCCGGCCGCGTACCGCGTGCTGTGGGACTACCTGCTCAGCATCGACCTGACCCGGCAGGTCGGCTACTGGCTCGGCGCGGTCGACGAGCCGCTGCTGCACCTGGTCAACGACACCCGCCGCCTGGGCTGCCGCTACGGCGACGGCCTGTGGGCCCGGCTGCTGGACGTTCCGGCCGCCCTGGCGGGCCGCCGCTACGCCGCCCCGGTCGACCTGGTGCTGGAGGTCGAGGATCCGGTGCTGCCGGGCACGGGCGGCCGGTTCCGGCTCGCGGGCTCGCGCGACGGCGCCACCTGCGTACGCACCGACGACGCCCCCGACCTGCGCCTGGGCATCGCCACCCTGGCCACCGCCTACCTCGGCGGCAGCAGCCTCGGCTCCCTGGCCGCCGCCGGCCGCGTCACCGAGCTCACCTCCGGCGCCCTCACCGCCGCCGACCCCGCCTTCCGCTGGCACCGCGCCCCGGTCTCCATCGAGATCTTCTGACCCCGCCCGCAGCCCCGCGCGTGTCCGGGGAGGATGGGGGCATGCGCTTTGGCGAGCTGGCCGCCACGTCGGCCGCGGTGACCGCCGTGTCCGGGCGGAAGGCGAAGATCGAGCTGCTGGCGGGGGCGCTGCGGGCGCTGGCCGCGAGCGGCGACCCGGTGGAGCTGGCGGCGGGGGCGGCGTACCTGAGCGGGGAGCTGCGGCAGCGGCAGATCGGGGTCGGCTACGCCACGCTGCGCGAGCTGCCCGCACCCGCCTCGACGGCCACCCTGTCCGTGCGGGAGGTGGACCGGGCGCTGGCCGCGATGGGCGACATCAGCGGGCAGGGCTCGCAGGCCCGGCGGCGCGACGCGGTGGCCGCCCTGTACGGCGCGGCCACCGCCGACGAGCAGCGGCTGCTGACCGGCCTGATCGGCGGGGAGCTGCGCCAGGGCGCGCAGGCCGGGCTGGTGGCCGACGCCGTGGCCGCGGCGGCCGCGGTGCCGGTCGCGGCGGTCCGGCGGGCGCTGCTGCTGACCGGGGACCTCAAGGCGGTGGCCGTCACCGCGCTGACCGGCGGCGAGGCGGCACTGGCCGGCCTGCGGCTGTCGGTGGGCCGGGGCCTGCTGCCGATGCTGGCCCAGTCGGCGCCCGACCCGGCGCAGGCGCTGGCCGCGACCGGGGTGCCCGCGGCGGTCGACGCCAAGCTCGACGGGGTGCGGGTGCAGGCCCACCGCGACGGCGACGATGTGGTGCTGTTCAGCCGCAGCCTGGATGACCTGACCGCCCGGATGCCGGAGATCGTGGCGGCGGTGCGGGCGCTGCCGGTGCGCTCGGTGGTGCTCGACGGCGAGGTGATCGCGGTGGACGACGCCGGGCGGCCGCGGCCGTTCCAGGAGACGTCCGGGCGGGCCGCGCAGCGGGCCGCGGGGGCGCTGACGCCGTACTTCTTCGACGTGCTGCACCTGGACGGCGCGGACCTGATCGACGAGCCGGGCCGCGCCCGGTGGGAGGTGCTGGACCGGGTGCTGCCCGGCGCGATGCGGGTGGACCGGGTGCTCGTGGACAGGCCGGAGGTGGCGCTGGAGGCGTTCGCGGCGTCGCTGGCGGCCGGGCACGAGGGCGTGGTGGTGAAGGCGGCGGACGCGCCGTACGAGGTGGGGCGGCGGGGTGCGGCGTGGGTGAAGGTCAAGCCCCGGCACACCCTGGACCTGGTGGTGCTGGCCGCCGAGTGGGGCCACGGGCGGCGGCGCGGCTGGCTGTCCAACCTGCACCTGGGCGCCCGCGACCCCGGCGGCGGCTTCGTCATGCTGGGCAAGACGTTCAAGGGGCTGACCGACGCGATGCTGGCGTGGCAGACCGAGCGGCTGCTGGGCCTGGCGGTCAGCCGCGACTCCTACACCGTGACGGTGCGGCCGGAGCTGGTGGTGGAGATCGCCTTCGACGGGGTGCAGCGCAGCACCCGCTACCCCGGTGGCGTGGCGCTGCGCTTCGCCCGGGTGCTCGGCTACCGCGAGGACAAGCCGGCCGCGCAGGCCGACACCATCGACGCGGTCCGGGCGCTGGGCCTGCCGTAGCCGCACCGGTCAGTAGGCGTCCTCCGGGATCATGATCCACAGGATGATGTAGACGATGAACTGCGGCCCCGGCAGCAGGCACGACAGTACGAACAGGAACCGGACGAGCCAGGCGGGCAGGCCGAAGCGCACCCCGAGACCGGCGCAGACACCGGCGATCCAGCGGCCGTGGCGCGGGCGGGACAGTCGGTGCGGCTGGCTGGCCATGCGATCATCTCCTCGGTACGGGCGGCGGGGTCCTCCCCGCGGCTGCCTTCGACGGTAGGAGCGCCGCGCACGCCCGCCCTCGACCGCCGGGACGATTCGCGGCGCCGCCCGCCCGTACGGGCATCCCCGATGGCGCCGCCGTGCTAACGCGCGTCCCGCGACGGAACACGAAAAGGACCCGGTGAGAATTTTCACCGGGTCCTCCGTTCGTACGATGCCGGTGTCAGTGCTGGGTCGGGAAGCCCAGGTTGACGCCGCCGTGGTGCGGGTCGAGCCACCGGCTGGTGACGACCTTGCCCCGGGTGTAGAAGTGGACGCCCTCGGCGCCGTGGGCGTGGGTGTCGCCGAACAGCGACGCCTTCCAGCCGCCGAAGGAGAAGTAGGCCATCGGCACCGGGATGGGCACGTTGACGCCGACCATGCCGACCTCGACCTCGTGCTGGAAGCGCCGGGCGGCGCCGCCGTCGTTGGTGTAGATCGCCGTGCCGTTGCCGTACGGGTTGCCGTTGACCAGCTCCAGCGCCTCGTCGTACGACGTCGCGCGGACCACGCTGAGCACCGGGCCGAAGATCTCGTCGGTGTAGACCGACATCTGCGGCGTGACATGGTCGAACAGCGTCGGCCCGAGCCAGAACCCGGTCGCCTCGCCGTCGGCGGCCACCCCCCGGCCGTCGACCACCAGCCGCGCCCCGGCCCGCTCCCCCGCGTCCACGTACGACGACACCTTGTCCCGGTGCACCTTCGTGACCAGCGGGCCCATGTCGCAGTCACGGCGGCCGTCACCGGTGCGGATGCGCGCCACCCGTTCGCTGATCTTGTCGACCAGCTCGTCGCCGACCGGGTCGACCGCCACCACGACCGAGATGGCCATGCAGCGCTCGCCCGCCGAGCCGAACCCGGCGCTGACCGCCGCGTCGGCGGCCAGGTCCAGGTCGGCGTCGGGCAGGACCACCATATGGTTCTTGGCCCCGCCCAGCGCCTGCACCCGCTTGCCGTACGCGGTGCCGGTCTCGTAGACGTAGCGGGCGATCGGGGTCGAGCCCACGAACGACACCGCCTTGACCATCCGGTGCGTCAGCAGCGCGTCCACGGCCTCCTTGTCGCCGTGCACCACGTTGAACACGCCCTCGGGCAGGCCCGCCTCGGCGAACCACTGCGCCAGCAGCACCGAGGCGCTGGGGTCCTTCTCACTCGGCTTGAGCACCACCGCGTTGCCGCAGGCGATCGCGATCGGCACGAACCACAGCGGCACCATCGCCGGGAAGTTGAACGGCGAGATCACGGCGACCACGCCCAGCGCCTGCCGGATCGAGTACGAGTCCACCTCGGTCGACACGTTCTCGCTGAAGAAGCCGCGCTGCGAGGTCGGGATGCCGCAGGCGAACTCGACCACCTCCAGCCCGCGCTGCACCTCCCCGGCCGCGTCGGACAGCACCTTGCCGTGCTCGGCGGTGATCGCCGCGGCCAGCTCCGCCCGCCGCTCGTGGATGATCTGCCGCACCGCGAACATGACCGCGGTGCGCTTGGCCAGCGACGCGTCGCGCCAGGACCGGGCGGCCCGGTCGGCGGCGCGCACGACGGTGTCGACGTCGGTCGCCGAGGCGAAGTCCACCATGGCGCTGACGCGGCCGGTGGCCGGGTCGTAGACCTCGCCCTGCCGGACGGCGCCGTGCTCCCACGCCTTGCCGTTCACGAAGTGGGTGATGTAGCCGAGTTCCATGTCGTACCCCCTCAGGCCTGGCTCTGCGCGGCGGCGATGGCGCCGCTCAGGATGTCCAGACCCTCCTTCGCCTCCGCCTCGGTCAGCGTCAGCGGCGGACCCATCCGGATCACGTTGCCGTACAGGCCGCCCTTGCCGACGAGCAGGCCGTTGGCCTTGGTCTCCTCCAGCACCCGCAGCGCCAGCTCCGGCGCCGGGTCCAGCGTGCCGGGCCGGACGAACTCCAGCGCCAGCATCAGGCCCTTGCCCCGCACCTCGGCCACGATCGGGCTGTGCAGCCCGCGCAGGCCGGAGTGCAGCAGCTCGCCGACCCGGGCCGCGTTGCTCTGCAGGTCGTGGTCGAGCAGGTAGTCCAGCACGGCCGCGCCGGCCGAGGCGCTGACCGGGTTGCCGCCGAACGTGTTGAACGAGATCGCGCTGAGGCAGTCCATCACCTCGGCGCGGGCGACCAGGCCGCCGAGGGCGAAGCCGTTGCCGACGCCCTTGGCGAAGGTCAGCATGTCCGGCACGGCGTCGTGGGCCTGGTAGCCCCAGAAGTGCTCGCCGGTGCGGCCCCAGCCGGTCTGCACCTCGTCGGAGACCCAGAGGATGCCGTACTCGTCGAGCACCTCCTTGACCGCCTTGAAGTAGCCGTCGGGCGGGGCCACGAAGCCGCCGACGCCCTGGATCGGCTCGGCGATCAGGCAGGCCACGTCCCCGGCGGTGGTGGTGGCCAGCACCTCGCGCAGGTCGGCCACGGCGCGCCGGATGTACTCGGCGTCGGACAGGCCCGCGAACACGCCGCGCAGCCGGTCGCCGGAGTGCAGGTAGCTGACGTTGACCGGGGTCAGCGATGTCGCCGACCAGCTGCGCTGGCCGGTCACGCCGAGCGCGGCGAAGCTGCGGCCGTGGTAGCTGTTGCGCATCGCCAGGATCTGGTTGCTGCGCCGGAACTGGGTCGCCAGCAGCAGCGCGGTGTCGTTGGCCTCGCTGCCGGAGTTGGCCAGGAACACCTTCGGGTTCGGGATGCCCGACACCTTGGCGATCTTCTCGGCCAGCTCGACCTGCTTGCGGATCAGGTACAGCGTCGAGGAGTGCGCGATGCCGCGGTCGAGCTGGGCCCGCACCGCGTCGGAGATCTCCGGGATGTCGTAGCCGATCATCGTGGTGAGCACGCCGCCGAAGAAATCAAGGTACGTGCGCCCGGCGGCGTCGGTGACCCGGCAACCGGACCCGGAGACCAGCTCGATCGGGTCGGCGTAGAGCGGGTTTATCCAGTTCGGGAGCACCGCGCGGTGCCGGGCGAGGAGGTCTTCGGTGGTCATACGGCGACACGTCCTTCAACGACTGGTTGGCGATGTGTGTCAGGTCACCATGACGCTGCCAGGCGGCCGGTGGCCGAGCAAGCTACATCCTGCCAGGTGCCGCCGCGCCGACCTGACAGATCGACAACCCGAACACCCTTCACGCCGGACCCTCGCCTACGATTCGAAGGTGAAAGGTCAGTCCCGCAAGGCATCCCTCGCCAGGAGCGCCACGTGCAGCGACAGGCACGCCTGCACCGAATCCAGGTCTACTCCGAGAATGCGCTCAATGCGAGCCAGCCGCTCGTAGAACGCCGGGCGCGACAGGTGCGCCGCCCCCGCCGCGATCGACTTGTTGCGCCCCGCCTCCAGGAACACCCGCAGCGTCGGCAGCAGCGGGTCCTTCGGGTGCGCGTCGTCGCTGGCCAGCAGCGCCCCCAGCTGCCGCTCCACGAACGTCTGCAACCTCGGCTCGTCGCGCAGCAGGTGCAGCAGCCCGGCCAGGCCCAGGTTGGGCAGCCGGTGCACCTGCGCCCCGGCCGGGTCGTGCCGGGCCGCCTCGGCCACCTGCCGCGCCTCGACCAGCGATCGCCGCGCGTCGCGCAGGCTGTCCACGCCGGTGCCCGCCGCGACCAGCACCTCGGCCCGGCCGCGTTGCAGCACCCCGGCGAAGGTGTCCAGCGCCGCCTGCTCGTCGCCGCGGATCGCCAGCAGCGCCCCGACCGCGCGGTCGTCGATGGTGCTGGTCAGCGCGGTGAGCTTCGCCTCGCGTACGGCGTGGGAGACGGTGTCGGCCAGGTCGCGCAGGCGGGTCTGCGCCGCCTCCGTGCCCGCCGGGAACGGCTCCTCGCGGTGGCGCACCACCACGCCGACCAGGCGGCGGCGCTCCAGGGTCACCCCGAGCGCGCCCGCGCGCAGGGCGACCTCCGACACCGGCAGGCTGTGGTCCAGCAGTGCCGACAGCAGCGTGGCGTGCAGCTGCCGCTCCAGCCCCTCGGCGTCACGCCGGATCAGGCGGCCCAACGCGAGCGTGGAGGCGGCGCGCTCCAGCAGGATCACCAGCCGCGTCGGCGGCTGCGGCGGCGCGGCCGACTCGTGCGGCACGGCGTCCGGGGCGGCGCCGTCGTCACCGCGTACCCCCGCGTCGTCGACAGGCCGGTCCCCCTCGCTGCCGGAGGCCGGCCAGCGCAGCATGAGCCGCCCCCAGTCCTGCCCCCGCGCGCCCACGGTCGTCACCAGCCACCCGGTGTCCGGGTCGTAGCCGGTGCGGCCCGCCCCCGCCTGCTGCGGCCGCACCCGGCGCGAGTGCTGCTCCCAGCTCTCCAGCAGCAGCTCCGCCCGGTCCCCGGCGGCGTCGTAGGCCAGCACCTGCCGGGCCAGGTTCTCCAGCACCACCGGGCAGCCCGCCAGCTGCGCCGCCTGGTGCACCACCTCGGCGGGCTCGGCGCCCTCGACGCTCAGCTCGGTGAACCGCTGGTGGATCTCCTCGGTGGCGCGCAGCTCGGCCAGCTGCGCGTCCACGATCAGCGCGTGCACCGCCTCGGTGATCCGCACGAACGGCGTCGGCCGGCGCAGCTCGATCAGCGGCAGGCCCGCCTTCTGCGCCGCGGCCGCCATCACCCGGGGCACGCTCGCCGTGTACCGCCGCCCCAGCTCCACGACCAGGCCGGACACGCCCACCTCGGCCAGGTCGTTGACGAACGCGCGCACCCCCGCGTCGTCGGCGGGCAGCCCGATGCCGGTGGTCAGCACCAGCTCGCCGCCGCGCAGCAGGGTCGCGATGTCGGGCACCTCGGCCGAGTGCACCCAGCGCACCGGCCGGTCCAGCCCCGCCTCCCCCGCGACCAGGCGCGGAGCACCCACCCGGACCGGATCAAGCGCGATCACCTCGCGTACGGTCGGGAAGACAGCGGTCACGTCAGCCCCGGTCCTCGCCGCCGAGCAGCAGCTCCCGCTCGCGCTCGACCGGCTCGCCAGGTCCGGGCTGCTCGCCGGGCGAACGTCCCTCGTCCGGCATCGACCACGCCGCCCGCGCCGCGTCGTCACCGCTGAGCGCGGCCACCGCCCAGAGCTCCTCCGCCCGTGCCGACGTCACCGGCCCCGACGTCTCCGGCTCCGCCGCCGGGGCGGCCGCCGCCACGGCACCGGCGGCACCGTCCGGCTCTTCCTCGAAGTCGTCGTCGCGGGTCAGCTCCCAGCAGGCCACGGCCGTCGCGGCGGCCACGTTCAGGGAGTCGACGCCGCGGCGCATGGGCAGGCGCACCCGCAGGTCGCTGGCGGCCAGCGCCTGCCGGGACAGGCCCGGCCCCTCCGCGCCCAGCAGCAGCGCGGGCCGCAGCCGCTGGGCGCCGGTCAGCCGCTGCATCGGGACGGCGTCGTCGGCCGGGGTCATCGCCATGATCGTGTAACCGGCGTCGCGGACCTGGGCCAGGGCGTCCGGCCAGGGCTCCAGCTTCGCGTACGGCACCGCGAACACCTCGCCCATGCTGACCCGGACGCTGCGCCGATACAGCGGGTCGGCGCAGGTCGGCGACAGCAGCACCGCGTCCACGCCGAGCGCCGCGACGCCCCGGAAGATCGCGCCAAGGTTGGTGTGGTTGTTGACGTCCTCCAGGATCACCACGCGCCGGGCCTGGGCCAGCACCTCCGACGCCGGGGGCAGCGACCGCCGGTGGAAACTCGCGAGCACCCCCCGGTGCACGTGGAAGCCGGTCACCTGCTCCAGCACCTCGGGGTCGGCGCCGTAGACGGGGGCGCCGTCGAGGTCGGCCACCTGCCCGGCGCGCTTGGCCTCGACCAGGAAGGAGCGCGGGCGGTATCCGGCGCGCAGCGCCCGGCGCAGCACGAGCTCGCCCTCGGCGATGAACAGCCCGTGCGGCGGTTCCCATCGGGTCCGCAGCTCGACGTCGGTCAGCGCCCGGTAGTCGGCGATCCGCTCGTCCCCCGCCTCGGTGATCAGTTCCACGACCTGATTCTGCCGGACGCACCAAGGTCATCTGAGTTGCCGGGCAATCGGGCGTATCTCGGCCGGTCATACGCCCGATCGCCCGGCAACTCGCGCCCCCTGGGAACGGGTGAGGGCCGGAGCGTGTCACGCTCCGGCCCTCACCCGTTCAAACCGTCCGTCACTCCTTCGGGAGCCGGCTGGCCTCGTTCTCGATCTGCCTGACCGCCTCGGCGGCCTGCTGGGCCACCCGCTGCACCTCGGCCTCGACCTCGGCACCCGACTCGCGGGCCGCGGCGGCCGCGGCCGGGTCGGGCACGAGCCCGCCGAACGTGGACGCGATGCCGTCCAGCGCCCGGGTGAGCTCGGCCGGGACGATCCACAGCTTGTTCGACGCACCGGCGGCGATCTGCGGCAGCGCCTGCAGGTACTGCCACGCCATCACCTTGTTGTCGGGCGCGGAGACGTGGATGGCGTCGACGACCAGCTTGATCGCCTTGGCCTGGCCCTCGGCCTGCAGGATGCGGGCCTGGCGCTCGCCGTCGGCACGCAGCACCGCCGCCTGCTTCTCGCCCTCGGCCGTGAGGATCTGCGACTGCTTGGAACCCTCGGCGTTCAGGATCGCGGCGCGGCGGTCACGCTCGGCGCGCATCTGCTTCTCCATCGAGTCGCGGATGCTCGGCGGCGGCTCGATCGCCTTGATCTCGACGCGGGTCACCTTGACGCCCCAGCGGCCGGTGTTCTCGTCGAGCACCACCGACAGCTGCCGGTTGACCTCCTCGCGGCTGGTCAGCGACCGCTCCAGGTCCATCGAGCCGATGACGTTGCGCAGCGTGGTGACGGTCAGCTGCTCGATCGCCTGAAGGAAGTTGGCGATCTCGTAGGTGGCCCGCACCGGGTCGATGACCTTGAAGTACAGCACGGTGTCGATCGACACGACCAGGTTGTCCGAGGTGATCACCGGCTGCGGCGGGAAGCTCACCACCTGCTCGCGCAGGTCCACCTTGGTACGGACCGCGTCGATGAACGGCACCAGGATGTTGAGACCGGGCGTCAGCGTGCGGTTGTACTTGCCCAGGCGCTCGACCACGTCGTTGCGCTGCTGCGGCACGATCTTGACCATCTTGATCAGGGTGATCAAGGCGATCAGCGCCACGATGGCGACGAAAATCGTGATGACTGGTTCCATCAATCCCTCCAGACCAGCGCCGTGGCGCCGTCCACTTTCACTACTCGGACCCGGTCACCCGGGACATAGGATTTGGTCGCGTCGTACGGCCGGGCGCGCCACAGCTCGCCACCGATCTTCACGAGGCCGTTGTCGCTGTCGACCCGCTCGACCACCAGCGCGTCGGCGCCCTCGATCGCGGACAGGCCCATCGTGACGTTGTCGGCATCGCCCTTGAACCAGCGGTGCTTCATCCACGGACGCACCACGACCAGCGACAACGTGGAGACGACGATGAAGACGATCCCCTGGACCCAGCCGGGGAGCCCGACCAGACCCGTCAGTGAGGCCGCGAACGCTCCGGCGCCGAGCATCAGCAGCACGAAGGTCATGCTGAACAGCTCCGCGATCACGAGCGCGGCGGCGAGGAGGAGCCACCACATCCAATCAACCACGTGCTGATCGTGTCACGTCCGCGCCACCGGTGTGACCAGTGGATCACGTCGTACGTTCGGACAGATCGAGACGTCCGTACGGCCGACGACGGTAACGGACCCATCAGGACCGCGTTGTCCGGATAGGTTGTCGAGCACCACTGACCACCGGAGGGTGAGCACCTCATGACACTGCTGGCGCAGACCGCGGCCCGCGTCGACGAGCTGGTGGCCGGGGCACAGGCCCAGGGGCGTACCCCCTGCCTGGCCGCGGCCGTGCTGCGCGACGGCCGGCCGCTGCACCTGGCCGCGGCCGGGACCGATCCGGCCACGGGCGCCGTCCCGGGCGCGGACACCCAGTTCCGGATCGGTTCGATCACCAAGACCATGACCGCCGTGCTGCTGCTTCAGCTGCGCGACGAGGGGCACCTGGCCCTGGACGACCTGCTCTACCGGCACCTGCCGGGCACGTCGGTCGGCAGCGCCATCACGCTGCGGCAGCTGCTCGGGCACGTGTCGGGGCTCCAGCGCGAGCCCGACGGCCCCTGGTGGGAACGCCACGACGGCGGCGACCTGGACGCCCTCCTGGCGGCGCTGACGCCGGAGAAGATCGCCTACCCGCCGCACCGGAGCTACCACTACTCCAACCTCGCCTACGGCCTGCTCGGCGCCGTCGCCCAGCGCGTCACCGGCATGGGCTGGGCCGAGCTGGTCACCAAGCGGCTGCTGGAGCCGCTGGGGATGCGGCGCACCAGCTACCAGGCGACCGAGCCGTTCGCCCGCGGCTACGTGGTGCACCCGTGGACGGGCGTGCTGGCCGAGGAGCCGCGCACCGACACCGGCGCCATGGCGCCCGCCGGGCAGCTCTGGTCGACCGTGGAGGACGTGGCGGTGTGGGCGGCGTTCCTGGCCGACCCGGACCCGGACGTGCTCGCCCCGACGACCCTGGCCGAGATGTGCGCGCCCGTGGTCATCAGCGACCTCGACGCCTGGACGACCGGCCACGGCCTGGGCCTGGAGCTGATGCGCCACGGCGAGCGCGTGTACGTCGGCCACGGCGGCTCGATGCCCGGCTACCAGGCGCACCTGATCGTGCACCGGCCCAGCCGGACCGGCAGCGTGGTGTTCGGCAACGCGTACACGCTGTACGGCGTGAAGGCGTCGGACCTGAACCAGCGCCTGCTGAGCGGGGTGCTCGACGCGGAGCCGGTCCGCCCGGCGCCGTGGCGCGCGGCGGTCGTGGCCGAGCGGCACGAGCTGGACGGCGCCTGGTGGTGGATGGGCCGGGAGTTCGCAGCCCGCTACGACGCGGTCGCGGCCGAGCTGGTCGTCAGCCCGGTGACGGTGCCCGCGACGCCGTGGCGGTTCACCACCGACGGAGCGGACGTGTGGCGCTGCCGCAGCGGCAGCAACGACGGCGAGCTGCTGCGGGTCCGCCGCGACGGCGACGGCGTACCGGTCGAACTGGACATCGCCACCTTCCTCCACACCCGCCGCCCCTGACGGCCCTCCGTCTCGCGAGGCCGCGCAAGATCGGCCAAGTTGCCGGGCAATCGGGCGTATCTTGAGCCCCGGAGTGCCCGATTGCCCGGCAACTTGGATGACCTCGGTCTGCGCGGGGCTAGTCCTCGGCGGGGGTGGTCACGAAGTCGATGAGGCGCTCGACCGAGTTGACCAGCGGCGTCTCCAGGTCGTGGTAGGTGCCGACGCGGCCCAGCAGGCGCCGCCAGAACCGGGCCGGCTGGTCCACGCCGAGCGCGGCGCAGACGCCCTCCTTCCACGGCTGGCCGTACGGCACCACCGGCCACGCCTCCAGGCCCAGCCGCGACGGCTTCACCGCCTGCCACACGTCCACGTACGGATGCCCCGCCACCAGCGCATACGGGCTGTCCACGGCCGCGGCGATGCGCGCCTCCTTGGTCCCGGCGACCAGATGGTCCACCAGCACCCCCAGCCGCCGCCCCGGGCCGGGCGCGAACCGGCGCACCTGCGCGGCCAGATCGTCCACACCGTGCAGCGGCTCGACCACCACCGCCTCGGCGCGCAGGTCGTCCCCCCAGATCCGCTCCACCAGCTCGGCGTCGTGCACGCCCTCGACCCAGATCCGGCCCGCGCGGGCCACCTGGGCGCGCGTCGGCGCGGCCGCGACCGATCCGGACGCCGTCCGGCGGGGCGCCACCGGCCCGGCCGCGGGCTTCGGGCGGCGCAGCGTCACCACCGCCCCGTCCAGCAGGAAGGCCGCCGGTTCCAGCGGGAACAGGCGGCGGCGGCCGTGCCGGTCCTCCAGCACCACCATGCCGTGCTCGAAGCCGATGACCTCGCCGCAGAAGCCGCTGTCGGCGTCCTCGACCACCATGCCGGGCTCGGCATCGTGCTCGGGCACGACCCGGCGCGGGGAGTTGCGGTGGAATCCGGACAGCACGTCGTCGCCGTAGCGCATGGGTCGGCACCTTAGCCGCCGCGCACAGGCGGCGCGGCATGACGCGCCGGTTCGGGACAAACCCGTGGTACGGCACGTACGCTGGTCGGCATGTCCCCCGCAGCGCACGCGGTGACCCTGACCGCGCGCCGGTCCGCCCGGTTGGTGACCTGGGCTCGGGCGTGGCGCGCCGGCCTGGTCTCCTTTGACGAGATCGTTGACGACCTCACCGCCGAGGAAGAGCAACACGTACGCGACCTGCCCGGCACCTGGCGGGAAGAGGTCGAACTGCGCGAGGCCCTGCCCGTGCTCGCCAAACTGCACCCCGACGAGATCCGGCTGGTCCTGCCCGCCCCCGGCGACCCGCGCGGGCTGCCCGGCCCCGGGCCGTTCACCAGCCACGCGCTGCTGGCCGGCGAGGGGGTGATCGCCAGCCGGCTCGGGCTGGTGCCCGAGGCACGCCAGCACGTCTCCGGCTCCGGGGTCAGCTTCACCACGGTCGTGTGGCGGGCGTTCGAGCTGCCCGAGGCACCGGCGGGCTACCAGATCGGGGTACGGGAGGCCGACGGCGCGCTGTCGATCGCGCTGGCCGACACGACCACCCGGCTCGTCCGGCTCGACGTGGCGCAGTGGCGGCCAGAGCTGGCCGGAGCCCTGGCGGCGCTGCGCAAGCCGGACTCGGAGACGGACCTGCCGCCCGGGTACGACCCGCGCGCCCGGCGCCTGTACGCCCGTGCGTGCGTGGTCGACCGGGTGCTGTCGCTGGCCGGGCAGGCCGCGCCCGGCGGGGCGCTGAACAGCTTCGAGGCGCAGCAGCGCGACGAGGCCCTGCGGCCGCTGGCCGTGGCCTGCCGCAACGCCCTGGTGGCGGCCTGCAACTCCCCGTTCGGGGGCTGACCCGCCCGACCTTCGCGCGGCCCCGCCCACACCCGCCTTTTTTATAGACGTTGGCCTATTACATTGACTGATCGAGTCGAAAAGTCGATGCAATAGGCCAACGTCGATATAAAACGGGGTGGGCCGACCCGGGCGCGGGTCGCGGGAGTGGCCGCGTCGCGTGGGAGGCTGGATCGGCGGTCAGATCTCGTCGGTCAGGTCCGCGACGGAGTTGACCACGCGGGACGGCAGGTACGGGTAGCGCTCCAGGTCGGACCTGCTGGAGATGCCGGTCAGCACCAGGATCGTGTGCAGCCCCGCCTCCAGCCCGCACAGCACGTCGGTGTCCATCCGGTCGCCGATCATCGCGGTCGACTCCGAGTGCGCCCCGATGCGGTTCAGTGCCGAGCGCATCATCATCGGGTTCGGCTTGCCCACGAAGTACGGCTCGATCCCGGTCGCCTTGGTGATCAGCGCCGCCACCGAACCCGCCGCGGGCAGCGCGCCCTCGTTGGACGGGCCGGTCGCGTCCGGGTTGGTGCAGATGAAGCGAGCACCCTTGTTGATCAGGCGGATCGCGGTGGTGATCGCCTCGAAGCTGTAGTTGCGGGTCTCGCCCAGCACCACGTAGTCGGGGTCGAAGTCGGTCATGATGTAGCCCGCCGCGTGCATCGCCGTGGTCAGGCCCGCCTCGCCGATGACGTACGCGCTGCCGCCCGGCCGCTGGTCGGACAGGAACTGCGCGGTGGCCAGCGCCGAGGTCCAGATCGCGCTCTCGGGCAGGTCGAAGCCGAGCCGGGTCAGCCGGGCCTGCAGGTCGCGCGGGGTGTAGATCGAGTTGTTGGTCAGCACCAGGAACGGCACCCCGGCCGCACGCAGCCGCCCGATGAACTCGGGCGCGCCGGGCACCGGCTCGCCCTCGTGCACCAGTACGCCGTCCATATCGGTGAGCCAGGCGGCGATCGGCTTGCGTTCGGTCATCGGGTTACCTCTCTCGAACTGCCCGTACGGGCGGCGGGCAGCAGTTGCTGGGGCAGACATCCCAGTGACCGAGGGTACCGAGCGCGGCACGGGGCCGCGTCCCCGGCTCCGTGCGCTCCCGCACCAGCTCGCGCACCATCGCCACGAAGCGCGGGTCGGCGCCGGGGGTGCCCGCGCGGGCGAAGCCGAGCCCGAGCTGGCGCGCGGTCGCCGCCGCCTCCTCGTCGAGGTCCCACAGCACCTCCAGGTGGTCGGAGACGAACCCGATCGGGCTCACCACCACCTGGGTGACGCCCTCCTTGGCCAGCACCTTGAGGTGGTCGTTGACGTCCGGTTCCAGCCACGGCACGTGCGGGGCGCCGGACCGGCTCTGCCACACCAGGTCCCAGCCCACACCGGGGGCGCCGCGGTCGGCGACCAGGCGCGCGGTCTCGCGCAGCTGAGCCTCGTACCGCCCGCCGGCCGGGCCGCTGGTCTCGGCCATCGACACGGGGATGGAATGCGCGGTGAACACCAGCCGGGTGGTCTCGTGCGCCGACACGTCCAGGGCCGCCAGGGCCCGGGCGACCGCGTCGGCGAACGGCTCGACGTACCCGGGATGGTCGTGGAAGTGCCGCAGCTTGTCCACGACGGGCGCCCGCGGGCCCACGGCCGCCCGCGCCGCCGCGATATCCCCCAGGTACTGCCGGCAGGACGAGAACGAGCCGAACGCGCTGGTCGCCAGCGCGATCGCGCGCTGGATGCCGTGGTCGCGCATCTGCGCGAGCGTGTCGGCCAGCATCGGCCGCCAGTTGCGGTTGCCCCAGTAGACCGGCAGGTCCACCCCGTTGGCCGCGAAGTCCGCCCGGATCGCCGCCACCAGCTCCCGGCACTGCGCGTTGATCGGCGACACCCCGCCGAACCGCTGGTAGTGCTCGGCCACCTCAGCCAGCCGCTCCGGCGGCACCCCTCGCCCCCGCGTCACGTTGTGCAGGAACGGCAGCACCTCATCGGGATGCTCCGGCCCCCCAAACGACAGCAGCAAAAAGCCGTCATACATGCGAAAAGCCTAGATCCCGCCCCCTACCCTCCGCACCCGCCCCCATGCCCCCTGTGGACAACCCCACCCCGCGCCCACCCGGGTGCGACGTCGATCAGGAACCTGTGCACGGGACACGCCGTCGAGCCGTGCCATAAGTTCATGATCAACGCAGGGAAAGGCGCGAGCCCGGCACCCCGTGGCGGGGGCCGGGCTCGTCGTGGGTGGGGCGTCAGGCGCCGGTGGCGTGGTAGCCGCCGTCGACGTGGATGATCTCGCCGGTGGTGGCCGGGAACCAGTCCGACAGCAGGGCGAGCACGGCCTTGGCGGTCGGCTCGGTGTCGGTGAGGTCCCAGCCCAGCGGGGCGCGGTCGGACCAGGACTCCTCGAACGCCTTGAAGCCGGGGATCGACTTGGCGGCCATGGTGCGCAGCGGGCCGGCCGACACCAGGTTGGTACGGATGCCCTGCTCACCGAGGTAGCGGGCGAGGTAGCGGGAGGCGGACTCCAGCCCGGCCTTGGCCACGCCCATCCAGTCGTACACCGGCCAGGAGACCGTGGCGTCGAAGGTGAGGCCGACCACCGAGCTCCCGCGCTGCATCAGCGGCAGGGTGGCCATGGCCAGCGCCTTGTACGAGTACGTCGACACGTGCACCGCCGTGGCCACGTCCTCCCACGGCGTCTCGAGGAAGGTCCCGCCCAGCGCGGTCGCCGGGGCGAAGCCGATCGAGTGGACCACGCCGTCCAGGCCGTCGACGTGCTCACGCACCCTGTCGGCCAGGCCGGCCAGGTGCTCGGTGTTGGTCACGTCGAGCTCGATCACCGGGGCCGCCTGCGGCAGCCGCTTGGCGATCCGCTCGACCAGCGACAGCCGGCCGAAGCCGGTGAGCACGACCGTGGCCCCCTGCTCCTGGGCCAGCTTCGCGACGTTGAACGCGATCGACTGCTCCGTGATCACACCGGTGACCAGGATGCGCTTGCCTTCCAGCAGCACGTCTCTATCTCCTCTACTCACATCTGTTGTTGATCACGGTGCCAGGGTGGTGACACGCCGTCGAACACGTCCATAAGTTCATGATCGACGGGAAAGGGGCGGACCTGCGGCCCGGCGGCGGGGCGGCGGGAGGTGGTGGTGGGGTCAGTGGCCCATGCCGAGGCCGCCGTCGACGGGGATGACCGCGCCGGTGATGTAGCCGGCGGTGTCGCCCGCGAGCCAGGTGACCACGCCGGCGACCTCGTCGACCGCGGCGATGCGGCCCGCCGGGATGGCCTTGCGGATCTCGGCCTTGCGGTCGTCGGTCAGCTTGTCGGTCATGTCGGTCTCGATGAAGCCGGGCGCGACCACGTTCGCGGTGATGTTGCGGGAGCCCAGCTCACGGGTGATGGAGCGGGCCACGCCCACCAGCCCGGCCTTGCTCGCGGCGTAGTTGACCTGCCCCGCGCCGCCGTACAGGCCGACCACCGAGGAGATGAAGATCATGCGGCCGAAGCGCCCGCGCACCATCTTGGTGGCGGCGCGGCGGGCGCAGCGCCAGGCACCGGTCAGGTTGGTGTCCAGCACCCGGGTGAACTGCTCCTCGGACATGCGCATCAGCAGCGTGTCGTCGGTGATGCCCGCGTTGGCGACGAGCACCTCGACCGGGCCGAGCTCGTTCTCGATCGTCGTGAACGCCGCGTCGACCGCCTCGGGGTCGGTGACGTCGCAGGTGACGCCGAGGATCTCCGGCGCGGTCGCGGGGTCGAACGTGCCGCGGTGCGTGATCGCCACCCGGTCGCCCTGCTTCACGAAAGCCTGCGCGATCGCCAGGCCGATACCCCGGTTGCCCCCGGTGACCAGGACGGTGCGTGCCACGGTTACTCCTTCGCGCGTCGGTGTGTCCGGCCTGAGCCTAGGACGCCGGTCAGGGCCCACCGGGTACGGCCCCAGCACCAAATACGACTAACATCTTTGGAGGAAACCTCCAAACACGCACCGTATACCCCGACCGGGTGGACACCACCGCCATGGCGGGTCGGCTGATGCGGACCCACCGCGCCGGTGCTGTACGATCCATGCGGTTGCGGACTCAGTTCCGCCTGTCGGACCCCGGCTTAAGGAGGTGATCGCTATGCGAGATAGCGATCCTCCGAGTCATGCCCGGGTTCTGCGAAGCGCAACTGTCTGACACGCGCTTTCCCCTCCCAGCCGTGCGGTTCTGAAGACCGCGGCGGTGGGCGGCCCGCGTGCCTCGTTCCTTCGCCAGTGCAATTCTCCCGGTCATGACTCTGCACCCGCGTGCCCCTCTGTTGCCCCGAAACGACAGCAGCCACCGGAGAAACCGTCATGAGCCGTTACGTAGCTCCCCTGGGCTTCACCCTTGCCGCGACCTGGGTAGGCGCCCTGTTCATCCTGCTCAGCAAGTGAGCTGAGCCCCCGCCCGGCAACGCCGCCGCGGCCGCACCACCGGCGCAGAGTTGCCTGGCAATCGGGCGTATCACCCACCCGGGTACGCCCGATTGCCAGGCAAATCGACGCTCGCCGGAGGCGCGCGGCACGGCCCGTCAGGGCAGGCGGGACGTCCAGAGCAGGCTCAGCGTGCCCGCCGCCAGGCAGCACAGCAGCGCCGCGGCCGCGAACCACTGGCCGATCTCGCGCGGCACCGTCCGGTAGCCGATGGACGAACCCATGTCCTGGTACACCTGGGTCAGCTCGGCCGCGGACGCCGCCTCGTAGAAGAAGCCGCCGGTCGTCTCGGCCAGCCCCGCCAGCGCCTGCCGGTCCACCGGCACCCGCTGGAGCTGCCCCGCGATGTCGACCACCCCGGCGTCGGTGCCGAACGCGATCGTCGTGACCGGAACGTTCGCCTCCACGGCGGCGGCAGCGGCCTCGTCGATCGAGCGGCCGTACGTCCGGTACCCGTCCGACAGCAGCACGATGCGCGCCGGCGGTGGTTCGTCGGCGCCGTCGCCGGGCACCGACCGGATCGCGTCCAGCGCCGTGAACACCGCCTCCCCGGTCGCGGTCGCCTCGGCCAGCTCCAGCCCGTCGATCGCCTCGCGTACGGCGGCCCGGTCCTTGGTCGGCGCCACCAGCACGTTGGCCGACTTCGCGAACGACACCAGCCCCAGGTTGTACGAGTCCGGCAGCTCGTCCACGAACGACTTCGCCGACTCCTGCGCCGCCTCGATCCGCGTCGGCGCCACGTCATCGGCCTGCATGGACAGCGACACGTCGATGGCCAGGATGACGGTGGCCCGCTCCAGCGGCTCCTGCGCCTGCACCGACGGCCGCGCCAGCGCCGTCACCAGCGCGAACAGTCCGGCCAGGAACAGCCCGGCGGCCACGTGCCGCCGCCAGCCCAGCCCGCGCGGCACCAGCGAGCGCAGCAGCTCCAGGTTGCTGAACGGCACCGCGGTGTCGCGGCGCCACCGGCGCAGCAGGTGCCGCCCCAGGTACGCCGCGGCCAGCCCCAGCACCGGCAGCAGCGCCACCAGCCACCACGGCGACAGGAACACCATCATCGGCTGCCTCCCCGGGTCCGGCGGTGCCGCTGCGCGGCGACGAAGCGCACGAGGTCCAGCAGCCAGTCCGAATCGGTACGCAGCCGCACCTGCCGCGCCCCGGCGGCCCGGATCGCGGCGGCGACGCGTTCCCGCTGCGCCGCGGCGGCGGCGCGGTAGCGCTCGCGCAGCCGGGCGTCGCCGGTCCGCACCTCGTGCCGCACCCCGGTCTCGGGGTCGACCAGTTCCAGCACGCCCGCGTCGGGCAGCTCCAGCTCGTACGGGTCCAGCACCTCGATCGCGAGCACCTCGTGGCGGACCGCGAGCTTGCGCAGCGGCCAGCCCCAGCGCTCCGGCGGGTCGAGGAAGTCCGAGACGACCACGGCCAGCCCCCGCCGCCGAGGCGGGGCGTTGAGCGCGTCGATCAGTCCCGCCAGGCTGTCCGGCGGGCCGGTCCGGCGGCCGCCGTCCGCGTCGTCGATCAGGCGCGCCACCGTACGCAGCAGGCCCTGCGCCTCGCGGCGGCCGGGCAGCGCCGGGCGGCGGACCAGCCCGCCGTCGCGGGTGGCGACGACGGCGCCGACGCGGTTGCCGCCGCGCACCGTCAGGTGGGTCATCGCGGCGGTCGCCGCCAGCACCAGGTCGCGCTTGAGCATCCGGGCGGTGCCGAAGTCCAGGCTCGGCGACAGGTCCAGCGCCAGCCAGGTCTCCAGCTCCCGGTCGGCGACGGTGAGCCGCACGTGCGGCACGGTGGTGCGCGCGGTGACGGGCCAGTCCATCCGGCGTACGTCGTCGCCGCTGCGGTACTCCCGCGACTCCCCCGCCTCGCTGCCCGGACCGGGCAGCAGCCCCAGGTAGTCGCCCTGGAGCAGCCCGTCGAGGCGCCGGTTGACCAGCAGTTGCAGCCGGCTGAGCGCGGCCGAGCCGGTGTCGGCGGGCGCGGCCGTGCCGGTCATGTCGCCTGCTGCCGCGGGGCCACGGCGGGCAGCGGCACCGCCGACAGCACCCGGCTGACGACGTAGTCGGCGGGCACCTCGTCGGCGAGCGCGTCGTAGGACAGCACCAGCCGGTGGCGCAGGATGTCCGGCGCGATGTCCTGCACGTCCTGCGGCAGGGCGTAGTCGCGCCCCCGCAGCAGCGCCAGCGCGCGGGTGGCCCGGACCAGGCCGAGCGAGGCGCGCGGGCTCGCGCCGTACTGGATGAGCCGGGCGACGTCGGGCACGCCGTGCTCGCCGGGGTCGCGGGTGGCCAGCACGAGGCGTACCGCGTAGTCGACCAGGGCGTTGTGCACGAACACCTGGTCGGCCCGCTGCTGGAGGCCGAGCAGGTCGGCGGTGGTGAATATGGGGGCCGCGCGCGGCGGGGAGACCCCCATCCGGTACACGATCTCGCGCTCCTCGACGTCGGTCGGGTAGCCGACCAGCACCTTCAGCAGGAAGCGGTCACGCTGCGCCTCCGGCAGCGGATACACCCCCTCCTGCTCGATCGGGTTCTGCGTCGCCATGACCAGGAACGGATCGGGTACGGCGTGGGTTCTGCCGCCCAGCGACACGTGCCGCTCGGCCATCACCTCCAGCAGCGCCGACTGCACCTTGGCCGGGGCCCGGTTGATCTCGTCGGCGAGCAGGAAGTTGACGAAGACCGGCCCCAGCTCGACGTCGAAGGACTCGCTGCTAGCCCGGTAGATGCGGGTGCCGACGATGTCGGCGGGCACCAGGTCCGGGGTGAACTGGACCCGGGCGAACGAGCCGCCGACGACGGTCGCCAGCGTCTCCACGGCCAGCGTCTTGGCCACCCCGGGCACGCCCTCCAGCAGGCAGTGCCCGCGGGCCAGCAGGGCCACGAACATGCGCTCGACCAGCCGGTCCTGCCCGACGATCACCTTCTTGACCTCGAACAGGGCCCGTTCGAGGTGGGTGGCGTCCTGGGCGGGGCTGACCGGTGCCGATGCCAGGGCCGGGGCCGGGGCCGTCGGGGCGGGCGGCGGGGTGTCGACGGGGTCGTCGTAGGTGGTCGGGTGCACCACGGCTCCTCTGCGTGCGGTCCGGTAACGCGAAAAACACCGCCCGCCGAGCCGTGCCGTACGAGCGGCTGGTCCTCAGCCTCGCACGCCAAGCCGACGTACACGGCAAAAATGTGTGAAAACCACATATGCCCACAAGCCAGATGATGATCTTTACTGCCGCGTTTTCATTCGAATGGATGCGCGCACCGCTCTTCCCTCCGCGGCGTGAGCATGGTTACTATTTCGGCGTTGCCGGGCGGCTTCCCCCGTGGCCGCCCGGCACGCCAAACACCCCGGCCGAGCCCCCGCGCTCGGCCGTTTCGCTTTCCCCGCCCGCCCCGGCCCGGACGGCTCGGCTGCCCCGGCCCGCCCCCGCCATAGCCCCGGCCCCGGGCTCCCGCCGACGCTGCTTGCGGCACGCGGCACGCACGGCATGGGGCACGCGCCGCGAAGATCAGCGGTTCCGGTCGTTTTCGCGGCTGTGAGCGCTGGAAACGACCGCAGACGGCGATCTTCTGAGGAAGATCAGCGCTTCCGGTACGCTCCTGGCCGTGACCGAGGAAGCGGCCCCGCCGATCTGCTCGCGCAAGGGCTGCCGTGCGGCCGCCGCGTGGGAGCTGCGCTGGAACAACCCGAAGCTGCACGCCCCCGACCGGCGCAAGTCCTGGCTCGCCTGCGACGAGCACGGCGAGTTTCTGGCCGACTTCCTCACGGCCCGCAACTTCCTCCGCGAAACCCTCCCCCTCCACCCCTGACCCGCCCAAGATCGGGAACCGGTGACCCACCCAAGATCGGGGCCTGCCCCAAGATCGGGCGAGTTGCCGGGCAATCGGGCGTATTCGGGTGCCCCGTTCCCCCGATTGCCCGGCAACTCGGCTGGTCTAGGGGGTGAGGGGTTCGGGTGGGCGGGTGGGGGTGGGGCGATCGTCTATCGTCGAACGCGTGAGCGAGCCGTCAGCCGCCCTGCCCTATGGTGATCCGGCCCTGGCCGGTGACCCGGTGACCAGTGCCCTCGATCCCGGCCCGCAGCGTGGCTGGCACCCCGTGTCGCCCCGGCTGGCCTGGCTGGAGCTGACCAGCATCGCCATCGGCACCGCGCTGCTGGTCGGCGCGTGCGGGGTGGGCTGGTCGCTGCTCGGCTGGCGCTGGCTGCCGTGGGCGGCGGGAGCGCTGCTGGTGCTCAACACGCTGCGGGCGGTGGTCGCGGTGCGGGCCGCCCGGTCGTACGGCTATGCCGAGCGCGAGCGCGACCTGCTGGTGCGCCACGGCCGGATGGTGCGCCACCTGTCGATCGTCCCGTACGCCCGGATGCAGTTCGTCGACGTGACCGCCGGGCCGCTGGAGCGGATGTTCGGCCTGGCCACGGTGCAGCTGCACACCGCGGCGGCGGCCAGCGACGCCACGGTGCCGGGCCTGGCCCCGGCGGAGGCGGTGCGGCTGCGCGACCGGCTGGCCGCTCTCGGCGAGAACGCCGGTGAGGGCCTGTGACCGAGCCCGGCCAGCCCGGCCGTCCCGCCCCGGCCACACCCGGCGGCGGCGCGACCGCCGCGGAGGACGGGACGGGCGCGGCGGGCGGCGGGACGGGTGGGACGGCGCAGGTGCTGCCGCGTACCCGGTTGCATCCGCTGACGCCGGTGCTCAAGAGTCTGCGGACGCTGACCCTGATCGTGGCGGCGGTGTCGTGGCGGGGCCTGCAGAACCTGGGGCTGGCGCACTACGCCGAGGCGCTGGTCGCGCTGCTGGTGCTGGTGCTGGTCTACTCGGCGGTGGCCTGGCGCTTCACCGGGTACGAGGTGGTGGGGCGGGAGCTCCGGGTGCACGAGGGGGTGCTGTCGCGGCGGGTGCGCGCGGTGCCGCTGGAGCGCCTCCAGTCGATCGAGGTGGTGCAGCCGCTGCTGGCGCGCCTGGCCGGCCTGGCCGAGCTGAAGCTGGACATGGCCGGCGGCGCCAAGTCGGAGGCACCGCTGGCGTTCCTGCCGCTGGCGCAGGCGACCGCCCTGCGGGCCCGGCTGCTCGCGATGGCCGCCACCACGCACGCGGGCGCCGGGCCGGCTGCCGTGCCCGAGGCCGCGAGCGCGAGCGCGGGTGCGGGTGCGGAAGACGTCGAGGCCGAGCCCGCCGACGTGTACCGCGTGGACAACGCCGTCGTGCTGCGCAGCCAGCTGCTCACCCCGCCCGTGATGTTCACGCCGCTGGCGGTGCTGTTCATCGTCGGGCAGCTCATGTTCAACAGCGACTTCGGCGTGTTCGCGCTGGCCAGTATGGTCACTGCGGTGGCGGGCACGATCGGCGCGCCCGCGATGCGGGTGCTGAACTTCTGGAACTTCCGGCTCGGCCGCGCCGCCGACGGTCGGCTGCGGATCAGGCACGGGCTGCTGGAGACGCGCAGCCAGCTGGTGGCCCCGCACCGGGTGCAGTCGCTGACGGTGACCTGGCCGCTGCTGTGGCGCGCCAAGGGCTGGCTGCGGGTCACCCTGGCGGTCGCGGGCCGGCGCGGGCACGAACCGGGGCAGGAGAGCCGGGCCGAGACCGACCGGCTGCTGCCGGTGGCCGACGTGGGCACCGCCCGCGCGCTGATCCCGCTGGCCGTGCCCGGCGTGGACCTGCTGGCGCTGCCGCTGGCACCGGTGCCGCCCGCGGCGGGCTGGCTGGTGCCGCTGCGGCGGCAGGTGCTGCGGGCGGGGCTGCTCGACGGTGCGTTCGCGTCCGTGGACGGGCTGATGACGCGGGTGCTGACCGTGGTGCCGTACGCCCGGATCCAGAGCGTGCGGCTGCGGCAGGGTCCGCTGCAACGCCGCCTCGGGCTGGCCACGGTGCTGGTCGACGTCGCGGGCGGGTCCCCGGCCGTGGCCCAGCACCGGACCCTGGCGCAGGCGCTGGCCTGGGCCGACGAGCTGACGGCGCGGGCCCGCGCCGCGCGCGAGGCGGCATGACCGGGCAGCGGGAGCCCTGCCCCTGGGTGGTGTGGCGCCAGGACGACAACGGCAACCGGTTCGTGGTGCGCCGGTGCGAGACCCGGGCCGAGGCCGACGAGCTGGCCGAGACCATGCAGGCCCGGGGCCACAAGCAGGTGTACTGGGTGGCCGCGGACTGAGCCCGTCCGGAAAGGATCATGGCCGCGGACAGGTCCGGCGGCCCGGGCAGGCTTTAGGCTGGGGCACATGGCTGGGCAGCTCACGGCGGGACTCACGGCGAAGGTGCAGTTGACGGTCGGCGACGCCGACACCGCGCAGGCGCTGGGCTCCGGCGACGTGCCGGTGCTGGCCACGCCGCGGGTGGTCGCGCTGGCCGAGGCGGCCACGGTGGCCGCGACGGCGCGGGCTCTGGACTCGGGCCAGACCACGGTGGGGGTACGGGTCGAGCTCGATCACCGCGCCGCCACCCCGATCGGCCGCCTGGTCACCGCCGAGGCGCTGCTGACCAAGGTCGACGGCCGGAAGCTGTTCTTCGACGTGACCGTGCGCGACGGCGAGACGGTCGCCGCCGAGGGCAAGGTGGAGCGGGTGCTGGTCGACCGCTCCCGCTTCCTGGAGAAGGCGATGGAATGACCGAGTTCACCGAGGTGGCCGACGGCGTCTTCGTGCTGGTGTATCCGACGCTGCGGGTCAACTGCACCCTGATCACGGGCGAGACCGGTGCGCTGCTGGTGGACACGCTGTCCACCGGCGGGCAGGCGCGCGAGCTGGCCGCGGCCGCCGCGCGGATCACCGCCAAGCCGCTGGGGCTGGTCAACACGCATTTCCACTTCGACCACTGCCTCGGCAACGCGACCCTGGCCGGGGCTGCCACGCCGATCTGGGGCCACACCGAGTGCGTGCGCGAGCTGCGCGACAACGGCGCGGCCTGGCAGCGGGCGTGGGAGCAGGAGCTGCTGGCCGAGGACGAGCCGCTGGCCCGCGAGGTGGGCCGGACCCCGATCGTGCCGCCGAACCGGCCGGTCGGCCGCCGGGACGTGGTGGACGTGGGCGGCCGGACGGTGGTGCTGGACTGGCACGGCCGCGGCCACACCGCGGGCGACCTGGTCGTCACCACGGGGTCGGTGGTCGTCGCGGGCGACCTGGTCGAGGAGGGGGCGCCGCCCGCGTTCGGGGACGCGTTCCCACTGGAGTGGCCGGAGACGCTGGCCTCGCTGGCCCGTGCCGTGCCCGCCGACGCGCTGATCGTGCCGGGGCACGGTGAGCTGGTCGACCCCGAGTTCCTGGGCATCGCCCACGAGGAGCTGGCCGCGCTGGACTGGCTGATCCGCGAGGCGCACGGCGACGGGGCCGACGTGGCGAAGGTAGCGGCGGCGAGCTCGCTGGCCCGCTGGGGCGGGCCGGGGCTGCGTGAGGCCGAGCTCGCGGTCCGCCGCGGCTACGCCCAGTTGGACGCCGCCACGGCGAACACGCTCGGCTGAGTCACCTGCCCGGCTGAGTCACCCGCCCGGCCGCGTCACTTGATCGCGTAGCCGCGCTTGAGCAGCTGGTACGCGTCGCCGCGCAGGCCCTTCTCGTCGGGCACGGCGAAGTCGACGGCGTCGGCGACACGGTTGATGGTGCAGAAGATGCCGCAGATGTGGATCACGTCGCGCACCCCGCGCTCGGTGACGCCCGCGTCGTAGGCCGCCTCGACCAGCTCCGGCCCGACCTCACCGGGCTTGAGCGTCAGCACTTCCAGCAGCGCGAAGGCGGCCCGCAGGCCGGGGCGCAGCGGCGCGGTGCGCCAGTCGGCGAGCACCGCCCGGGTCAGCTCGGGCCCGAGCGTGACCTCCACGACGGCGGCGTGGCTGCCCTCGCAGAAGCGGCACTGGTTGAGGTGCGACACGAACGAGGCCATCAGCTCCCGCTCGCCGATGCTCCACTCCGAGGGCCCGCGCAGCACGCGGTGCACCCACTCGGTGAACGGCTCGCCGAAGAACTCCCGCCGGTAGTGCAGGATCCTGAGGATGTCGGCCGGGGGGCGGCCGCTCGCGATCCGGATGATCTTCAGTTTCACCCGGTCGCTGAAGCGCCAGGAGCGGCTCAGGCTAGGCAGCCGCACTGGCCACCGCCCCGGTGTCGGCGGGGCGCGCCTGGTGCGGCGTACGCGGGGCACCGGCGGCATGGCGGGACCTGGCGCGGGCCAGCGCGGCCAGGCCGGCGTCGACGCGCCGCTGCCCGGCGCCCACCGCCACCGCCACGGTCAGCTCGTAGACCTGGTCCTCGGACCAGCCCGCGGCGAGCAGCTCCCGCACCTGCTCGTCGGTGCTGCGCCAGGCGTGCTCGCGCATGGTGCCGACGTAGCCGCGCAGTTCCTGCGACACCTCGTCGAGTTTGGCGGCCGCGACCGCCTGGCGCACCCGCGCCGGGGTCGAGCCGGGTCCGTCGAGGACCGCGTGCCGCAATGCGGCGAACAGGTCCTCGGGGGAAGAATCGTCGTTTTGCAGGGGCACGCAAGGCACCTTAGGTCGCGTTCGCCTTGTCCGCCAGATCCAGCCACCCGGTGGCGTCCAACGGCACACTTTCCCGGGTCAACGCAGCTTGAAGCTGAGATGTCGTGGGTGTGACCGCCAATCCGAAAAGGATGTCGGCCGGTCCGTCGGCCCGTACGCGGCCGGACGGGTCGTCGCAGATGAGCACCGAGACGACCGCACCGGACGGCGCGGGGCAACGGAGCAGGACCGCGCCGCCGCCGCTGGCGCGCAGCCGCCGGGCGATCCGCAGCGGCGGCACGGCCGGGCCGTACAGGGCGGCGATGTCCGTCGAGCCGATCACGAGCAGGTCGGCCCGCCAGGCGAACTCCTCGACGAGCTCTCGCAGGTACGGCAGCGCCGCCTCGGGGGCGGCGCTGAGATCGGCGTCGAGCAGGCGTGGCGGACCCGGCACCAGCCAGGACCCCCGGGCTGCCACGAGCAGGTCCGGTCTGATCAGCGACGACACTCCACACAGGATCGCCTGCGTCATCGCGCCTCCCCGGCCGGTATCGATACCGAGGCTCAGCATGGCACGCTGTTCACGCTTACGAAACCATCGATCCGACGACCGGTTTGGTCAGCAGCGCGGAGGCGTTGCGGCCCACGCCCGGGTCCAGCGTGCGCGTCACGAAGACGGCGTGCCAGACGCAGAACACCAGCACGGTCCAGATCTTGCGGGAGTTGTCGGCCGCCCCGGCCCGGTGCGCCTTGAGCAGCCCGTCGACGTAGGTCAGGTCGAGCAGGTCGTCGGCGCCGGAGGTGTGCAGGATCTCGCGGGCCCAGTCGTACATCTCGCCGGCCAGCCAGACCCGGGTCGGGGTCGGGAAGCCGAGCTTCGGGCGGTGCACGATGGCGGGCGGCACGATCCCCGCCAGGGCCTGGCGCAGCGCGTACTTGGTGGCGTGCGAGCGCGGCGGCACCTTCAGCTCGCGCGGGATGCGCGCGGCGACGTCGAAGACCACCCGGTCCAGGAACGGCACCCGCAGCTCCAGCGAGTGCGCCATCGACATCCGGTCGGCCTTGACCAGGATGTCGCCGCGCAGCCAGGTGTGGATGTCGACGTACTGCATGGTCGCGACGTCGTCGAGGCCGTCGGCGCGGGCCTGGGCGAAGTAGGGCGCGGTCACGTCGGTGTACTTGGCCGCGGCCTCGGCCGCCTCGGGGCGGCGCAGCAGGCGGCGGATCTCGGCCTCGTCGGTGAAGATGCGCGAGTTGCCGCAGAACCGCTCGGTGAGCGGGGTGGTGCCGCGTTCGAGGTAGCTCTTGCCGCGTACGCCCTGCGGGATGGCCTTGGAGATGGCCCGCAGCCCGCGGCGCATCCCGGCGGGCAGCCGGGTCACCGGGGCCAGCGACAGCGGCTCGCGGTAGATGCCGTATCCGCCGAAGAACTCGTCGGCGCCCTCGCCCGACAGCACCACCGTGACGTGCTCGGCCGCGGTCTGCGCCACGTGGTAGAGCGGGACCAGCGACGGGTCGGCGACCGGGTCGTCGAGGTGCCAGACGATGCGCGGCAGCGCCTGCATCATGTCCTGCGCCGTGATCTTCGTCGGGATGGTGGTGACGTCCAGGGCCCGCGCCGACTCCTGGGCCACCTCGATCTCGGAGTAGCCGGGCACGTCGAAGCCGACCGTGAAGGTCAGGATCTCCGGGTTCCACTCCCGGGCCAGGGCGACCACGGCGGTGGAGTCGATGCCGCTGGACAGGAAGGCGCCGACGGGCACGTCGGAGCGCATGTGCAGCCGTACGCTCTCGCGCAGCGTCTCGCGGATCTCCTCGAACAGGCGCCGCTCGTCGGAGACCGGGGTCGGCCGCAGCACCGGGCGGTACCACCGCCGCACGGTCAGCTCGCCGCCGGTGCGCAGCTTCGGGTCGGCCCCGGGACGCCAGGTCAGGCACTCGCCGGAGCCGATGCGCTCGATCCCCCGGTGCAGGGTGTGCGGCTCGGGGACGTACTGGAAGGTCAGCAGGTGCGACAGCTCGACCGCGCCGATGCCGGCGTTGCCCGCGGTGGCGCTGGCCGCGAACGGCAGCAGCGACTTCTTCTCGCTGGCCAGGTACAGCCCGTCGACGGTCTGGAGGTAGTGCATGGGCTTGATGCCGAACGGGTCGCGGGCGCCGAACGCGACCCGCTCCTGCCGGTCCCAGATGACGAAGGCGAACATCCCGCGCAGGCGGTCGAGCACCGCCTCGCCCCAGTAGTGGTATCCCGCCACGACCGTCTCGCCGTCGCCCAGGGTGGCGAACGGGGCACCGAACTCGGCCGCCAGCTCCTCGCGCAGCTCGACGTAGTTGTAGACCTCGCCGTTGAAGGTCAGCACGTACCGGCCCGGCTCGGCACCGTCGACCTGCGACCCGGCGGGGGGCCAGGGCAGCGGTTCCTTGGAGAACTCGACGTCGATGATGGCCAGCCGCTTGTGCGCGAAGATCGCGTCGCGGTCGACGACCTCCAGCCCGGTGTCGTCGGGACCGCGGTGATGCATCCTTTCCAGCGCCTCGGCGAGCGGTCTGGCGAAGGCATCAACCGTGGCATGACTACTGAAAAAGGCTAAAACTCCACACACATGCGCAATCATGCCACCCGCGAGCGGGCGATAGGCTCAGAACACACAAGGAGGCAGTCAGATGAACGACCAAGAGAAGAAGGGCACCGAGTCGCACGACCCCGCGTACCCGGAGAAGTTCCTTCAGTTCATGCGGTCCGGCTGGAGCGACACCGAGCTCCCCGTGACGCTGAGTGACGGTGCGCCCAACCACGCCAAGCGGCGTGCGGCGCTGTCGGCGGCGTTCGCGGGCGAGACGCTGGTGATCCCGTCCGGGCACGAGATGGTGCGCGCCAACGACACCGACTTCCCGTTCCGCCCCGGCAGCGACTTCGTCTACCTGACCGGCGAGCACGACCCCGAGAGCGTGCTGGTCCTGCGCCCCAACGGCTCCGGCCACGACGCCGTGCTGTACGTGCGCCCCCGCTCCCCGCGCGACACCGACGAGTTCTTCAAGGACCGCCGCTACGGCGAGCTGTGGATCGGCCGCCGCCACACCCTGCGCGAGAAGGCCGCCGAGCTGGGCATCGAGACCGCCCACCTGGACACCCTGCCCGGGGTGCTGGACGAGCTCGCCCCGTCGCGCACCCGGGTGCTGCGCAACCTGGACCCGCGCGTGGACGCGGCGGTCCGGCAGACCAGCCCCGACCGCGACCGCGAGCTCGCGTACGTCATCTCCGAGCTGAAGCTCGTCAAGGACGAGTGGGAGATCTCGCAGCTCCAGGACGCCATCGACGCCACCATCCGCGGCTTCGAGGACGTCGCCCGGATCATCCCGGCGGACCGGCCCGTGTCCGAGCGCCTCATCGACGGCGTGTTCGGCCTGCGGGCCCGCCACGACGGCAACACGGTCGGCTACAGCTCGATCGTGGGCAACGGCGCGCACGCGGCGATCCTGCACTGGATCCGCAACGACGGGCGCACCCGGCCCGGCGAGCTGCTGCTGATGGACATGGGCGTGGAGAACCGCAACCTCTACACCGCCGACGTCACCCGCACCGTCCCGGTCAGCGGCGCGTTCACGCCGCTCCAGCGCCAGGTCTACGACGTGGTGTACAAGTCGCAGCAGGCCGGCATGGACTTCATCAAGCCCGGCGTGAAGTTCCACGACGTGCACGTGACCTGCATGCGCGTGCTCGCCGAGGGCCTGTCCGACCTGGGCATCCTGCCGTGCGGCGTGGACGAGGCGATGGACAAGGACTCCGGCGTCTACCGCCGCTGGACCCTGCACGGCTTCGGCCACATGCTCGGCATCGACGTGCACGACTGCGCCCACGCCCGCAACGAGAAGTACCGCGACGGCGAACTCGGCGAAGGCTACGTCCTCACTGTCGAACCCGGCCTCTACTTCCAGCCCGAGGACGAGATGGTCCCCGCGGAACTGCGCGGCCTCGGCATCCGCATCGAAGACGACGTCCAGGTCACCGCGACCGGCTGCCGCAACCTCTCAGCAGGCCTCCCCCGCACCAGCACCGAGGTCGAGTCCTGGCTAGCCGCCCAGCGCGAGGCCGGCCCCCGCCTCCCGGCCTGACGCCCCCTCCCCCCACCCCGTTGATCATGAACTTATGGCACGGCTCGACGGCGTGTCCACGGCACAGCTTCCTGATCAACAAAGTGAAAGGGGCGGCCCGCTCGATGCGGGCCGCCCCTTTCACCATCTGGCCTACCGGGTGACGAAGACCGCCACGGTGCGGGCCGGGACCGTGAAGGTGCCGGTCGTGGCCGTGAAGGCGGACTGGCGGACGGCCGGGTCGGCCGAGGATGCCAGCACCGGGTGCAGGACCAGGTGGGCGCCGCGCAGGGCGGCGACCGTCTGCGCGGCCGACGCCGGGGTCGCGTTGAACACGACCACGATCGTCTCGGCGCCCCGCTTGAGCTGCATGGTGATCACACCCGGCGTCTCGTTCGCGCCGGACAGCGGGAAGGACACGACCCGCTGCACGTCGTCGGCCGTACCCAGGCTGAACAGGCCGCTGGACGCGCGGACCCGCAGCAGCTCGGCGAACCGCGCCCCCGCCAGGTCGATCGCCTGGCACGTCGGCACCAGCGCCGGGTCGGCCAGCAGCGGCTGCGCGTACGGCCACTTGCTGCTGTTGTCCGCCGCCGGGGGCAGGCCGCGCCCGAACCCGTTGCCGTCCGCGCAGTTCCACTGGATCGCGTTGAACCAGTCGCCGGAGTTGAACGAGTTGCGGTCCAGCGACTTCGACCGCAGCCGGTCCGACCCGGCCGTGACGAAGCCCGTGCCCTGGCTGAACACCACGGTCGACAGGGCCAGCACCTGCATCCGGGCCCGGTCCAGCGCCCCGGTGGTCGCGGGCAGCTTGTACGCCAGCGCGTCGAACAGGATCTCGTTGTCGTGCGCGTCGACGTAGTTCACCGCCTCGCCCGGCGCCTTGGTGTATCCGGCCGGCGAACCGTTGTAATCCACCTCGGCGCCGGTGACCCGGTGCCCCGACGAGTCGGTGAACCCGAACCCGGCCAGGTTGCCCGCCAGCCCGACCTTGATCTGGTCCTGCTGGCGCAGCAGCCGCGCCTTCTGCTCGGCCGCGGTGCCGTTGACGGCGTCGCCGTTGGGGTCGGTGTACAGCCCCGAGGCGAAGCCCTGGATGCGCGGGTTGCCGTCGAACGGGCCGCCGCCGCGGACCGCGTCGCGCAGCCGGTCGTTGAAGGTGGCGATGCCGGTGCCCGCCATCTCCGCCTGCGTGGCCTGCACGAACCGGGCGTTGTTCGCGACCTCGCCGAAGTTCCAGCCCTCGCCGTAGAGCAGGACCGCCCTGCCGTCCACTCCGTCGCGAGCCACGGTGAGCTTGTCCAGCGCGGCACGCACGTCGAGCAGGTTCTGCTTCGGGTGGTGGCCCATCAGGTCGAACCGGAACCCGTCCACCCTGTACTGCTTCGCCCAGGTGACGACCGAGTCGACGACGAGCTTGCCCATCATCGCGTGCTCGGGTGCGGTGTTGGCGCAGCAGGTGGAGGTGGCCACGCTGCCGTCGTCGAGCAGCCGCTGGTAGTAGCCGGGCACGATCTGGTCCAGCACCGAGTGCGGGTCGACGCCCGACGCCGAGGTGTGGTTGTAGACCACGTCCAGCACCACTCGCAGGCCCGCCCGGTGGATGCCGTCCACCATGGACCGGAACTCGGCGTTGCGCGCCGTGCCGGTCGGGTCGACGGCGTAGCCGCCCTCCGGGACCGTGTAGTGCAGCGGGTCGTACCCCCAGTTGTAGCCGTCGGTGGCCGCGACCGCGCCCACGCACTCCTGCTGGGTCTGCGCGTCCCGGGCCATCGCCGGCAGGTCGCAGGCGGGCTGCTGCTGGTCGGCGCGCAGCTCGGGGATGGTGGCGAAATCGAACACCGGCAGCAGGTGCAGGTGGGTGACCCCGGCCTGCGCCAGCTCCTTGAGGTGCTTCATCCCGGCGGTCGACGGGTCGGTGAACGCGGCGTACGTGCCGCGCCGGCCCGCCGCCACCGTCTGGTCGGCGACGGAGAAGTCCCGCACCGACAGCTCCTGGATCTGCGCCCGGCCCGTGTACGACGGGCTGCGCACCGCCCCCGCGGGCAGCGTCGCGCCCAGATCCACCAGCAGGCTGTGCGTCGAGTTCGCCGCCAGGGCCACCGAGTACGGGTCGGTCACCGAGGCCGTCACCACCTGCCGCGTCGCGGGCTGCCACGCGGTCACCTTGAACCGGTAGTACTTCCCGGCCCAGCTCGCCGGACCCGACGCCTTCCACACGCCGGTGGCGTCGTCGCGGTCCATCTCGACGGTCTCCGGCTGCGCCGACGGGCTGTCGAACAGCTCCAGCGCGACGTCCGTGGCCGTCGGTGCCCATACCGAGACACTGGGCTTGCCCTTGCTGAACACCGGGCCGAGCGCCGCCTTGACGGCACCGGCGTACACGTCGTCGAGCGCGCCCGGGATCTGCACGCCGGTCGCCGAGATCAGCTTGCCGGTGTGGTCGCTCTCGGTCACCACGAGCTGCCCGCGCAGCGCCGCCTTGACCGCGGCCAGGTCGGCCCCGGTGAGGCCGAACGCGCCGTACGCCCACAGCTGCGGATACGCCTGCCGCTGCCCCTCGGTCAGCCCGCCGCGCGCGGCCAGCCGGATCCGGGTGAAGTCACCGGCGATCGCGCCGTCCACCACGGACAGCCCGCCGTGCGGGGCCACGACCAGGTCGTAGACGTGCCCGTCGGTGTCGCGCTTGTTCCAGGCGACGGTGCCCCGGTCGATCCACTGGGCGTACGACTTCGTCAGGTCGATGTCGAGTGCCGCCGCCTTCTCGCCCGGCCGCAGGTACTTCTGCTGCCCGGACAGCATCCAGACCTCGTGCCCGCTCTTGGCGAAGTCGAGCCGCTGGTCGCTGGGCAGGTCCTTCTCGTCGCCCCGGTGCACGATGTAGTTGAGCCCGGTCGCCCCGTCGACCAGCGGCACCCGCCAGTACGCGCCGTACGCGTCGGTGCCGGTCGGCAGCATCGGGCTGCCCCAGTCCACCGGGTTCGCGTTGCCGTCCCACAGGTGCAGGCCCCAGCCGGTGTAGTTCCCGTCCTCGCGGCGCAGGTGCAGCACCGCGGTGTGCTCGGCGGCCGCCCGGGTCGGGTGCGCCGTCGTGTCACCGGACGCGATCCACGCCTCGCCGATGCTCATGTCCACAGCCTGGTCCGCCCCGGGGTCCTTGGCGTCCCCGTTGTGGATGATGAAGTTCACCGGCTTCGCCGGGTCGCCGACGGGCACGTTCCAGTATGCGCCGTACGCGTCGGTGCCGTCCGGCTGTCGCGGGCTGCCCCAGTCGGTGCCCGCCCCGGACGCCAGCCCGTCGCCCCACAGGTGCAGGCCCCAGCCCGCGTACGCCCCGTCGGGACGCCGGTAGTGGATGCTGACGTGCCCGGTGGCTGCCGCGTACGAGCTGTACACGTTCGCGTCGCCGGACTTCAGCCAGACCTCGCCGACCCGGCTGGGGTCGAAGCTGCGGTCGGCCTCGACGTCCTTGGCCCCGGACCCGTTCACGACCAGGAAGCCGACGTTCGTGGCACCCGGCTTGACCTTCACCCAGGCGAACCGGCCGTAGGCGTCCTCGCCCGCGAACGGTTGGCCCTGCGGCCACGGGTGCTGGCTGTCGCTGTCACCCCAGGTGTAGACGCCCCACGGGGCGTAGTCGCCGTCGCCGCGCTGGTAATGGACCAGCACGTACTCGCGCTGGGCGGCCTGCTGCGGGGAGGCCACGGTGATCGCCGAGGCGGCGGCCGCCGTCCGGCCCCCGCTGTCGCGGACCACCGCCTTGTAGTGCACCGCCGTGCCACCGGCCAGGCCGGTCAGGTCGTGCTGCACGGTGTACGGCGCGTGCGTCGCGGTGCCGAGCACCTTCCACGGGCCGTCGCCGACCTGCGCCGCGAACGTGACAGCCGCGGTCGGGTCGCCGCTGACCTGCGCGGTCACGGTGGCCAGGGTCGCCACGGCGGCACCGTCGGCCGGGGCCGCGATCGACACCTGCGGCGCGTCGGCGGCGGGCAGCGCCCGGTCGGCGCGCAGCACGACGCTGGACAGCGCCGGGACCTCGATCGTCAGCTTGCCGTCGGCCCCGGTGCTCGGACCGGCGCCGACCGCAGGATAGATCCGGCCGAAGCTCGCGCCCGGGGTCGCCGTGTCGACCGTGATCGTCCGGGCCTCGGTGGCGGAGTTGGTCGCCACCACGTACTCGACGCGCTGGCTCGGCAGGATGCGGGAGAAGGCGAAGACGCCGTCCCCGGCGTGCCGGGTCAGCTGGATGCCCTCGCGCAGCGCCGGGTGCGCCTGGCGCAGGGCGCCGAGGTCGGCGATGGCGCGGTACAGCGGGTGCGTCGTGTCGTACTGGTCGACGGCGTGGGTGCGGTCGGTGCCGAGCAGGTCGTCGTCGAGGTAGTCGGCGACCTGGCTGGCGAACATGTCCTGGCGGGCGTCCTTGTCCCCGCCCGCCCCGGTGAAGCCCTGCTCGTCACCGGAGTAGACGACCGGCTGGCCCCGGGTCAGGAACATCAGCTCGTGGGCGAGCCTGTCACGCAGCAGCGCGCTGTCGGCGTCGGCGCCGCTGCTGCGGATGAAGGTGCCGATGCGGCCCATGTCGTGGTTGCCCAGGAACGTGGGCAGGCTGTTCGCGTCGGTGCCGCGGCTGGTGTACGCGCCGTCGGCGGCGTACAGGTCGGCCAGGCCCTGGCCGGAGCCGCCGGTGACGAAGCCCTGCGCGGCGGCCTGGAAGCCGAAGTCGAGCGTGGCGGGCAGCCGCCCCTGGCGCACGAAACTCGACATGATCGCCGGGTCGGCCGAGTAGACCTCGCCGAACATGAAGAAGTCGGGCTTGCCCGCCTTCGCCGCCGCCTGGGCGATGCCCTGGCTGAACTGCGGCCAGAAGTCCATGTCGACGTGCTTGACGGTGTCCATCCGGTAGCCGTCGATGCCGGTCTGCGCGATCCAGTCGCCGTAGATCTTCGTCATGCCCCGCACGACCTCGGGCCGCTCGGTCCACAGGTCGTCCAGGCCGAAGAAGTCGCCGTAGGTGCTGTTCTCGCCGGCGAAGGTCGAGTCGCCCCGGTTGTGGTACATGGTCGGGTCGTTGAGCCAGGCGGGCACCTTCAGCTTGGCGTCGGCCGAGCTGGCGAACGTCGGCGTGTACGGGAACGACGTCCGGTCAACCTTCGGGAAGCCCCTGCCCCCTGCGGCATAGTTGGCGTCCTCGAAGCTGCGCCCCTGCGCGTCGGTGTAGGGGCTGGTCTTCTTGTCCACATACGAGTACTGGTTTTCCTCGTACTTGATGACGTCCGCCGTGTGGTTGACGATCACGTCGAGGTAGATCTTGATGCCGCGCTGGTGCGCGAGCTTGACCAGCTTCTTCAGGTCGGCATTGGTCCCGAAATGCGGATCGACCTGGGTGAAGTCGGTGATCCAGTACCCGTGGTAGCCGGCCGAGGCGTCCGCGCCCGTGCCCTGCACCGGCCGGTTCTTGAACACCGGCGCCAGCCAGATCGCGGTGGTGCCCAGGCCCTGGATGTAGTCGAGCTTTTCCGTCACCCCGGCCAGGTCGCCGCCGTGGTAGAAGCCCTTGTCCGTCTTGTCCAGGCCGGTGCTGAGCCGGTCGCCGGTCAGCCCGCCCTTGTCGTTGCGCGGATCGCCGTTGGCGAACCGGTCGGGCAGTACGAAGTAGAACTGCTCGGCGCGGCGCGGAGCGGCGGTGCCCGCGGCGGCGGCCAGGGCGGCTGCGGTCGGTTCGTCGCTGAACCAGGTGTCGCCGGCCTCGGTCCACTGCCGGGCCGGGGCGGTCAGGGCCCGGATCACCACGATCGGGGCGGCGCCGACCAGCAGCGCGAGTAGTCCTATCAGGAGGTAGCGGCCGTGCCGTGAAGTGCGGCGGTGCACCGCCGCCACGGCACGCGCACCGAATGCGCGAACGGCTGTCATGGGGGCTTCTTCCGTGTGGGTGTCTGGGGTCACACGAGCATCAGCCGCAACATACGGGTAACTGAAATGTTTCCGCAAGAGGCTGCAAGATCTGACAGCACCCGACAACCTCACGCAACCACATCCAGCGCCCAAAGCGAAGGAAGGGCACCTTCCACTCGTTTTGCGAGGTAGAAGGTGCCCTTGTTGACGCGGACGGGTGTCGCCCACACGCGGGTCTGGGGTTGCCGCAGCCAGGCATTGCGCCTGGAATGGACATATGGGTCGCAGTCGTGGCGACCCGGGAGGGGGTGGGGTTTGGATACCGTCGGAGGCCTGCTGGGCGGGCTGGGCGGGCTGCTGAACAGCCTGCTGTCCATCCTGCTGGGCGGTGGACTCGCTCCCCCGGCGCTGCCGCCGCTGCCGCCCGTCCCACCCGTATAGAGCGAACGGGGTGGGCACCCGCGGGTGCCCACCCCGTTCTTCAGTGCGCAGTTTCGGGGAAAGTGCAGGAATCATGGCCGTGGTTCGTGCAGTTTCCCCGAAACTGCACGAACCACGAACCACGAACCACGAACCCCGAGCGCCGGACGAGCCGGCGACGGCGTCAGAGGACGTCGTGGCCCGGGTGGTCGGCGTCGCCGACGTCGACCCGCCGCGGCTCGCTCGGGATCACGCCGAGCTTGCCCGCCTGGTAGTCCTCGAACGCCTGGACCAGCTCCGCCTTGGTGTTCATGACGAACGGCCCGTACGCCGCGACCGGCTCGCGGATCGGCTGGCCGCCCAGGATCAGGACGTCCATCCCGGCCGCGTTGCGGCTCTCCTGCACCGGGTCGGCCGTCACGGTGATCACGTCACCGGGGCCGAACACGGCCAGGTTCCCCAGCTTGACCGGCCGCTTCTCCTCGCCCACGGTGCCCGCGCCCGCCAGGGTGTAGACCAGGGCGTTGAAGTCGGGCCGCCACGGCAGCCGCAGCTGCGCCCCCGGCGCGAGCGTGGCGTGCACCAGCGAGATCGGCGTGTGCGTGACGCCCGGCCCGGGATGCCCGCCCACCTCACCGGCGATGACGCGCAGCAGCACGCCGCCGTCCGGGGAGCTGAGCAGCGACACCTGCCCGGCCCGGATGTCCTGGTAGCGCGGCGGCGACATCTTCTGCCGCGCGGGCAGGTTCACCCACAGCTGGAAGCCGTGGAACAGGCCGCCGGAGACGACCAGCTCCTCCGGCGGGGCCTCGATGTGCAGCAGGCCGCTGCCGGCGGTCATCCACTGGGTGTCGCCGTCGCTGATCAGGCCGCCGCCGCCGTGCGAGTCCTGGTGACGGAAGGTGCCGTCGAGCAGGTACGTCACAGTCTCGAAGCCGCGGTGCGGGTGCCAGGGCGTGCCCTTCGGCTCACCCGGGGCGTATTCCACCTCGCCCATCTGGTCCATGTGGATGAACGGGTCGAGGGCGCGCAGGTCCACACCCGCGAAGGCGCGGCGCACCGGGAAGCCCTCGCCCTCGAAGCCGGACGGGGCGGCAGTGACGGAGACGACCTTGCGGGCCGCGGCCGCCTCACCGGGCTCGGGGACCCGGGGCAGCACGAGCAGGTCGTCCACGGTGATGGCGGGCATCTCTAGCCTCCTGTTGTCGATGACGTCTTGCACAATAGTTGAACCGTCAACGACTTTCCAGCATTCCCGGCCCGGTGTCGCCGCCGCCACTGTCGACCGCCCCACCAGCGGGGCCGGCCCGATCGGCGACCCGGCCGCAAGCGGATCACTTCTGGCAGGTCAGCGTGCCCTTGACGTGGATGTTGCCGCCCGAGAAGTTCGGCGCGTCGGTGTCGAAGGTGATCTTCGGCAGCGACGGGGCGAACGTGCCCTTGTTGCCCGCCTTGAGCGCGGTGTACGAATCCCCGCCCGCGTGCACCGCCAGGGTCGGCATGCTGCCGAGCTCGACCCGCAGGTCGAAGTCCGCCTTGGCGCCGACCTCCTTGGCCGTGAACGCGAAGTAGGCGGTGCTCTCGTCGTACGAGCAGGTCCCGGCCGTTTTCTTGATCGTCTCCCGGATGTCACCGGTGATCACCAGGTCGATCGCGACGACCCCGGTCCTCTCGCCGGTGGCCGCACCGGCACCGGCCGTGGCCGCCGCACCGCCGGAGCGCGGACCGGACGTGCCCGGGCTCTCGTCGGGCCCGCAGGCGGCCAGGCCGAGCATCAGCATCAGGCCACCGGTCGCCAGCACACTCATTCGTATGGATCGCATGGCGCCCATGGTGGCCACCGCGCGACAGCCCGCACCTGAGTGACCGCCACTCAATCGACCCCGCCCCGAGTCGCCATACCGACTCCACCGACGACCGACCGCCGACCGACCGACCGCGTCGATCAGGAAGCCGTGCCGCCGACACGCCGCCGAGCCGTGCCATAAGTTCATGATCGACCGGGGAAACGACGGGGCCGGGGGCCGGGAGGTGGGGTCAGGCTGGTGGGGGGTTGAGGAACTCGATGCGGTTGCCGTGGGGGTCTTCGGTGTGGAAGCGGGGGGTGCCGGGGATCTCGGTGGGGTCGGCCCAGGTGACGGGGTGGCCGGCGGCGGCCAGGCGCTCGGCGAGGGCGTCGAGGTCGGGGCGGATCAGGGCCGGGTGGGCTTTGCGGGCGGGGCGGAAGTCGGTTTCGACGCCCAGGTGCAGCTCGGCACCGTACGGGTCGACGAACCAGCACCCGCCGCGCACGGCCAGCTTCGGCGGCTTGGGCTTCTCGGTCATGCCGAGGACCCCGACGTAGAAGGCCCGCAGCGCGTCCTCGGTCCCCTCAGGGCAGGCGATCTGAACGTGGTGAAGCATGCCCGCAGTCTGGCACGCGATCATCGGCAAAACAAGACGGACGTACGGTTTGCATACCGCGATCGTGCCGAACGGCTGCCCACGATGCGGGTGCGGCTTGCGCGAGAAACAAGACGGACGTACGGTTTAGTGGCGGGCCGCCAGGAGTAAGTCTTGCCTTACCTGCGCGTGCTCGGACCTCTGCGAAAGACTTCAGCTTGTAACAGACCTGCTGTGAAGGAGTACGACGTGGCGAGCCTCGACACGTTCGGTGCCAAGAGCCAGCTGGCCGTCGGCGACGCCAGCTACGAGATCTTCACGATCGACAAGGTGAAGGGGCACGAGCGCCTGCCCTTCAGCCTGAAGATCCTGCTGGAGAACCTGCTCCGCACCGAGGACGGCGCCAACATCACCGCCGACCACATCAACGCCCTGGGCGGCTGGGACCCGACCGCCGAGCCCAGCGTGGAGATCCAGTTCACGCCCGCGCGCGTCCTGATGCAGGACTTCACCGGCGTGCCGTGCGTCGTCGACCTCGCCACCATGCGCGAGGCCGTCCGCGACCTGGGCGGCGACGCCTCCAAGGTCAACCCGCTGGCCCCGGCCGAGCTGGTCATCGACCACTCCGTGATCGCCGACGTGTTCGGGCGCCCCGACGCCTTCGAGCGCAACGTCGAGATCGAGTACGGCCGTAACCAGGAGCGCTACCAGTTCCTGCGCTGGGGCCAGACCGCGTTCAACGAGTTCAAGGTCGTCCCGCCGGGCACCGGCATCGTGCACCAGGTGAACATCGAGCACCTGGCCCGCGTGGTCATGCCGCGCAACGGCCAGGCGTACCCCGACACCGTCGTGGGCACCGACTCGCACACCACCATGGTCAACGGCCTGGGCGTGCTGGGCTGGGGCGTCGGCGGCATCGAGGCCGAGGCCGCGATGCTCGGCCAGCCGGTCAGCATGCTGATCCCGAAGGTCGTCGGCTTCAAGCTGCACGGCGAGCTGCCCTCGGGCACCACCGCCACCGACCTGGTGCTGACCATCACCCAGCAGCTGCGCAAGCACGGCGTGGTCGGCAAGTTCGTCGAGTTCTACGGCCCCGGCGTCACCTCGGTGCCGCTGGCCAACCGGGCCACCATCGGCAACATGAGCCCCGAGTTCGGCTCCACCTGCGCGATCTTCCCGATCGACGCGGAGACGATCGCCTACCTCACGCTCACCGGCCGCCCGCAGGCGCAGATCGACCTGGTCGAGTCGTACGCCAAGGCGCAGGGCCTGTGGCACGACCCGTCGGTCGAGCCGGTCTACTCCGAGTACCTGGAGCTGGACCTGTCGACGGTGGTGCCGAGCATCGCCGGCCCGAAGCGCCCGCAGGACCGGGTCGAGCTGACCGACGCCAAGACCGCGTTCCGCTCGGCGCTGCCGGACTACGTCAAGGACGACGAGACCGACGAGGAGGGCGAGGAGAGCTTCCCCGCCTCCGACGCCCCGGCCTCGAACTCGCGCACCGGCCTGGGCCGCCCGAGCAACCCGACGATGGTCAAGGCCGCCGACGGCAGCGAGTACCAGCTCGACCACGGCGCCGTGGTGATCGCCTCGATCACCTCCTGCACCAACACCTCGAACCCGCAGGTCATGCTGGGTGCGGCGCTGCTGGCCAAGAAGGCCGTCGAGCGCGGCCTGGCCGCCAAGCCGTGGGTGAAGACCACGCTGGCGCCGGGCTCCAAGGTGGTCATGGACTACTACGCCAAGGCCGGGCTGGTGCCGTACCTGGAGAAGCTGGGCTTCCACCTGGTCGGCTACGGCTGCGTGACCTGCATCGGCAACTCCGGCCCGCTGCCGGAGGAGATCAGCGCCGCGGTCAACCACAGCGACCTGGCCGTGGTGTCGGTGCTTTCGGGCAACCGCAACTTCGAGGGCCGGATCAACCCGGACGTCAAGATGAACTACCTGGCGTCCCCGCCGCTGGTCGTGGCGTACGCGATCGCCGGCACCATGGACATCGACCTGGCCCGCGACCCGCTGGGCACCGACGCCGACGGCAACCCGGTGTTCCTCGGCGACATCTGGCCGACCCCGGCCGAGGTCCAGGACACCATCAACAGGTCCATCTCCGCCGAGATGTTCACCAAGGACTACGCCGACGTGTTCGCCGGTGACGAGCGCTGGCAGGGCCTGCCGACCCCGACCGGCGACACCTTCGCCTGGGCCGGTGACTCGACCTACGTGCGCAAGCCCCCGTACTTCGAGGGCATGGCGGCGCAGCCGGGTCCGGTGAGTGACATCGCCGGGGCGCGGGTGCTGGCCAAGCTGGGCGACTCGGTCACCACCGACCACATCTCCCCGGCCGGTTCCATCAAGCCGGACTCGCCCGCGGGCAGGTACCTGGCCGAGCACGGGGTGGACCGCAAGGACTTCAACTCGTACGGCTCGCGCCGGGGCAACCACGAGGTGATGATCCGCGGCACGTTCGCCAACATCCGCCTGCGCAACCAGGTCGCGCCGGGCACCGAGGGCGGCTTCACCCGCGACTTCACCATCGCGGACGCCCCCGTCTCGGCGATCTACGACGCCAGCGTCAACTACCAGGCGGCGGGCATTCCCCTCGTCATCCTGTCGGGCAAGGAGTACGGTTCCGGCTCCTCGCGCGACTGGGCCGCCAAGGGCACCGCGCTGCTGGGCGTCAAGGCCGTCATCGCCGAGTCGTACGAGCGCATCCACCGCTCGAACCTGATCGGCATGGGCGTCCTCCCGTTGCAGTACCCGGCGGGCCAGAACGCGGCCTCCCTCGGCCTCACCGGCGAGGAGACCTTCACCATCACCGGTGTGGAGGCCCTGAACGCGGGCACCACCCCGAAGACGGTGTCGGTCACCACCGACAGCGGAGTGTCCTTCGACGCGGTCGTGCGCATCGACACCCCCGGCGAGGCGGACTACTACCGCCACGGCGGCATCCTCCAGTACGTCCTGCGCAAGATGCTGGAGAACTGAGCAGGGCAACACCATGCGGGGCCGGTCACCAGGTGACCGGCCCCGCGTCGCGTCCGGCGTAGGGTCGTGTCTGTGAGCAACGTGGAGACGGCGCCGGTCGAGATCGAGTGCGGGCGCGAGGAGCAGCCCGAGGGCGCGGTGCACGAACTGCTGCCCGGCCGCGAGGTCGTCCTCGGGGGTACGCGGGGCATGTCGGTCAGCCGCACGCTGCCGCACCGCGACCGGCGCATGGTCGGCGCGTGGTGCTTCGTCGACCAGTACGGCCCCGCCGACCACGACATGCGCGTGCCGCCCCACCCGCACACCGGCCTGCAGACCGTGACGTGGCTGGTCGCGGGCGACGTGCTGCACCGCGACAGCCTCGGCAGCGAGGCGCTGGTCCGCCCCGGCCAGCTCAACCTGATGACCGCCGGGCACGGCATCGCGCACTCCGAGGAGTCTCCCGCCGACCGCACCGGCCCGCTGCACGGGGTGCAGCTGTGGGTCGCCCTGCCCGAGCACGCCCGCCACACGGCCCCGCACTTCGAGAGCCACCGCGAGCTGCCGGTGCTGTCGCTGCCCGGGGCGGCGGTGACGGTGCTCATGGGTGAGCTCGGCGGGGCGATCTCGCCCGCTAAGGCGTACACCCCGATCGTGGGAGCCGAGGCGGCGGTCTTCGCCGACGCCACCGCGGTCCTGCCGCTGCGCCCCGACTTCGAGTACGCGGCGCTGGTCCTCGACGGTGCCGCCGCCGTCGACGGCGTCGACCTGGCGCCCGGCACGATGCTCTACCTCGGCCACGGCCGCGACTGCCTGGAGGTCCGGACCGGCGTCCCGGCGCGGGTGCTGCTGCTGGGCGGCGAGCCGTTCGCCGAGGAGATCGTGATGTGGTGGAACTTCGTCGGGCGCAGCCACGACGACGTCGCCGCCGCGCGCGAGCAGTGGATGTCCGCCGACGACCGGTTCGGCACGGTCACCGGCTACGACGGCGCCCCGCTCCCCGCCCCGGTCCTCCCGGCCACCCCCCTCAAACCCCGCGGCCGCACCCGCTGACCCGCCCGCCCCCGAGTGGCCCTTGATCAGCCAAGTTGCCGGGCAATCGGGGGTATCGAGCGCCCTCATTCGCCCAGTCGCCCGGCAACTTGACCGATCTTGGGCCGCGGGTCAGTCCAGGCCGGGCAGGCCGGCGGGGGCCTGGGCGGCGGCGACGGCGGTCAGGTCGATGACCATCGTGTCCTCGGCGTGGGCCGCCACCGCGGCGACGAAGGCCGCCTTGTCCAGGCGGTACCCGTAGGTCGGGCGGCTGGCGAGCACGACGTCGCGCGGCACGTGCCAGAAGGTGCGGGCGACGCTCTCGGGCAGGACCGGCCGCAGCGGCGCGGGACGCCCGTCGTGGCCCTTGAGGCCGATGTACGTCGTACGCACGACGAGGTGGTCGACGCGGAACAGGTAGATCTCGGCGATCTCCGACCACGGCACGAACGCCGTGGTCCGGCCCTGGATCGGCGGTCGGCCGCCGAACAGGATGCCGGTCTCGTCCACCCGCAGGGCGGGGCGGCCGGAGAGGATCAGCGGGCCGTACAGCGCGAGCAGGGTGAGCGGCAGGGTCAGGCCGCCCGCGACGAGCACGATCGTCGGGTCCTCGGGCAGGTCGAGCAGGGCTCCGGCCGCCGCGGCGAGCACGCCGAGGGCCATGACGGCCTGCGTGATCGGCCCCAGCCGGTACCGGGCGAGGTAGGAAGACATCACAAGATCATGACCCCTCCCCCGCCCCCCGCACAACCCCGTCCGGTCGCGCCCAGGTCTTGGGCGAGTTGCCGGGCAATCGGCGTATCGCGTGCTCGGATACGCCCGATTGCCCGGCAACTCGGGGAAGGAGCCGGGGCGTCAGCGCAGGCCGGCTTCGGCGAGGAGTTCGGCCGTCAGGGCGGTCTCGTCGACGTCGGGCAGGCCGCGGGCGGTGAACCAGGTCGCGACGTTGTGCACGTCGCGGGCCAGGAACCGCTTCCCCTGCGGGTTGGCGACCATGTCCACGATCTGCGGCAGGTCGATGATGACCAGCCGCCCCTCGTGCACCAGGATGTTGTACGGCGACAGGTCGCCGTGGGCGTACCCGGCGCGGGCCAGCACGGTCAGGCCCAGCACCAGCTGCCGCCACAGGTCGGCCAGCTCCTTGCCGTCGGCGCGCACCTGCGCCAGCCGTGGCGCGGCCGTGCCGTCGGGACTGCCGATGAACTCCTGGAGCACCTCGGTGCCGAGAATCTGCACCGGGTACGGCGTGAACGCGGGCACGTCGAGCTGCCCGGCGATCTCCCACAGCCGTACCAGGGCGTTGAACTCCGCCCCGGCCCAGGTGCCGGCGATCGCCTCCTTGCCGAACGAGCTGCGGCTGGCCATGGCCCGGTTGACCCGCGACTCCTTGACCCGCCGCCCCTCCAGGTAGCCCGCGTCGCGGTGGAACATGCGGTGGTCGTGGCTGCGGTAGCGCTTGGCGGCCAGCAGGCAGCCGCGCTCCGTGTGCGGGATGTGGCGGTGCAGCAGGAAGACGTCGGCCTCCTTGCCGGTCTTCAGCACACCACGCTCGACGTCGACCGCGGCCAGCTCGGTGACGAGCCAGTCGGGGTGCGGTTCAGGACCGCGTTCGAGCGGAGTCGACAGGTCCCAGGTGGACCAGCGGTCGCCGAACTCCGGTTTGTCGGGAGTCTCGTCCCACTCGGGCTCTTCGGCGAAGTTCTTCTCGTAGGTCAGTTCGTCGTCGTCGAAATGGTTCCGGCTCTTACCACGGCCGGTACGCGGAAGGTCGTGCTCTCGCACTGGAAGGGCTCCTTGACGGATACGAAGTCAATGAAGAAGGGAGAAGACGGGCAGCACACAGCGACGGCAACCATCACGACTCGACCTCCTTCTGACTTCGCCCAGCATCGAGCTGGGGCCCTGCGGCACAACGCGACCGATTCTGCCAGGCCCGCCCCGGCAGGTGTCAACTCCATTTCCGCCCGAGGTCAGCCCCGCATGCGGTGGGGCGGGTCGGCGGCCAGGACGGCGGCCACCGCCTGGATGGCGCCGTCGGCGATGCGGGTGGGGCCGAACCGGCGCTCGGTCCACTTCCGGCCGCGGTGGATCCACACGCTGGGGATGCCGATGGTGGTGGCACCGCCGATGTCCGCCTCGGGGCTGTCGCCGATCATCCAGGCGCCGCGCAGCCGCATCCGGGCCCGCTCAGCCGCGATCTCGAAGATGCGCGGGTTGGGCTTGCGGCAGTCGACCTCCTGGGAGACGACCCAGTCGGCGACGAACCGGTCCAGGCCGGTCCGGCGGATCTTGCCTTCCTGCTGCCGCGTCTCGCCGTTGGTGACGATCACGGGAATCCACCCGGCGTCGGCGGCGATCCGCAGCGCCGCGCCGACCATCGGGTCGAGCCGGGTGGCCTCGATCTGGCCCTCGTGCAGCTCGTCGACCAGGTCGACGACGGAGTTGCGCAGCCGGTAGCGCTCCCGGATGGCATCCGCGAGATCCCACCGCGAGGTCAGGCCGTCGGCGTCGGCGTCGACCAGCCAGTCGATGTCGTACGGCGGGGCGGCTATCTCGGACAGGAACCGAGAACCCCAGGTCCGGAAAGCGCCCGCGCGGTCGACCAAGGTGTTGTCGAGGTCCAACAGCAACAGAGGCACGCGGGCACCTTACGTGACGGGGGACACGCTGGTGAAGCCCCCTGCGGTCCGAGAAACCTGCCAGAAACGAAATCTACTCGTATCACACCAAGTCTGCATCGACGCCGAACGTGTCCCGGGACCGCGCCGCCTTGATCTGCTGGCGGGCCCAGTTCTCGCTGGGCGTGCGACCGTACTCCCGGGTGGCCCACTCGCGGACGCCGCCCACGGTGACCTCCTCGCCGCGCGCCAGCGCGGCGGCGATCATCTGCTGCACCGGCTCCTGGATGTGGTTGAGCATGCCGCGCGCGGTGATCTCGGAGGTGTCCGACAGCGGGCGGTGGCCCATCGGCTCCCGGCCGGACGGGGCACTCCACACCGACTCCAGCGTGGCGCGCAGCTCCGGGTCGAGGAACGAGCCGCGCTCGTCGCGCTCGGGCACCAGCTCCTGCGAGACCGGCTGCTGCGGCTGCGGTTCCGGCTGGGGCGGGGGCGGCGGGGGCGCGACCGGCGCGGGCGGGGGCGCGACCGGCTGGTGGTGCTGCACCGGCACGCCGTTGCGCGCCGGTTCCGAGACGCGCCAGGCGGCGGAGCGGGCCCGGCGCACCTCGGCGCGCGCGTGCACCTCGACCAGCTTGGCCTGCTGCTCCTCCCGCACCAGCAGCGCGCCGTGCAGGCGGCGCTGGCGCTTGGCCTCGCGCACGTCCTCCAGGTGCGCCAGCGCGTTGCGCACGCTGGGGCGGACGCCCTCCAGCGGCGGGTACACCACCCAGGCGCGGCGGGCGGAGAACGTCGACAGCGGCGCGTACAGCCAGCGCTGGCCGAAGCGCGGGTAGCGGGTCTTGAGCGCCACCTCGTCGTCGTAGGCGGCCATGAACTGGTCGAGCAGCTCGTGGAACATCGCCATCCCGGCGAAGGACAGGAACGCCAGGTAGAGGCCCGCCCACAGCGACCACTCGTCGCGGCCGTGCACGAAGTTCAGCGTGGCCGACACCGTCGCGGCGGCGAGCACGATCTTGTATGCCCGGCCGGGGTGCCGCCCGCGCTTGACCGCCACGAACGCCCAGGCGCCGAACGAGATGCTGATGCCGTCCAGGCTGAGCGGCACCAGGATGTTGGTCCAGTGGTCCCAGGCCATCACGTCGCGCGCGAACCCGGTCAGGCCGATGAAGGACACGCCCATCACCGACAGCCAGACCAGCACCGTCGGGATCAGCGCGGCCAGGAAGGTCGCGGTGTCCTTGGCCTTCTCCCGGCGCGAGGTGAACGCGCCCGGATGGGCCAGCCGGTGCCCGCGGCGTCGCCCCGCGGCCCGTGCCAGTGGCACGCCCACGAGCAGCGACAGCGTCAGCACCGACACGACGAGCACCATGACCCAGGTCGGCACCCAGGTCGTCGTCAACATGTTGAGATCCACGCGCGCACCCTCCCCGGTGAACCGGACATTCGCGGCGTCCGCCGAGGTCGTCCGACCGCTCCGGCGCTCCAGGCGACCGCAGCCGCGAGGATTCTTCCATGCCGACGGGCCGAGCGCGACGCGTCGCAGAGCCGTTACCCATGGTCAAGCCGTACGTACGGATTGCATGTGGCCGGGCGACCTGCGAAGATCGCCTTGTGCCCAGGGTGAGTCAGGACCAGCTCGACGCCCGCCGCCACGAGATCCTCGCGGCGGCCCGCGCCTGCTTCGCCCGCTACGGCTACGAGGGCGCCACCGTGCGCCGGCTGGAGCAGGCCACCGGGCTGTCCCGGGGCGCGATCTTCCACCACTTCCGCGACAAGGACTCGCTGTTCCTGGCCGTGGCCGAGGACGACGCGGTCGAGATGGCCGCGACGGTCGCCGCCAACGGCCTGGTGCAGGTCATGCGCGACCTGCTGGCCCACGCCGGGGACCCGGACGCGGCGGGCTGGCTGGGCACCCAGCTGGAAGTGGCCCGGCGGCTGCGCACCGACCCGGCGTTCGCCAAGCGGTGGGCGCAGCACTCCGACGCGATCGACCTCGCCACCCGCGAGCGCCTCCAGCGCCAGGCCGGGGCGGGCGTGCTGCGCGAGGACGTGCCGCTGGACGTGCTGACGCACTTCCTGGAGCTGGCGTACGACGGGCTGGTCAAGCGCCTGGCGATGGGCGGCTCGGCCGACGACTTCGGCCCGGTGCTGGACCTGATCGAGGAGACGGTCCGCCGCCGCTGAAACGGGCGGTCGGCCCACCCGGGCGCAGACATGACGGGCGCAGACATGACGAACCCCGGGGTTCCGCGCGGGTGCGCGGGGCCGGTCGGACTAACCGGCATCCCCCGGGGCTCGGGTGGCTGCTTGGAATTCGCCGGGCCGCTGACACACGGCCTCGACCATTCCATCGAGCCTGATGGTCTCGACGAAGATCAGTCGATGACAGCCGCCTAGCGGGCAGCCACCTCACGAGTCCTGTAGCTACTCAAAGCTGGACCACCTCCTTTCCCGTGTACAGCGAATCTATCCACGGGATCGGGGGATCGGCAAGAGCATTTTCCGCGGTGGCGTGCCACCGCTACCGTGCGACGGCATGGCATCTTTATCCCCCTGGCACGTGCTGGTCATCGGCTCGGTCTGCTGCACCGTCGTGGTCGTGGCCGCCGTGATCACGCTCGTCATCGTCAACGCCAACAAGAAGAAGTGATCGCTTGACCGGCACCGCACTGCTCCGCCGCCCCGGCCGCCTCCTGGCCGAGGGCATCGTCACCCACATCGACCGCTCCCCCGTCGACCTCGACCTGGCCCTGGCCCAGCACGAGGCGTACGGGCGGGCGCTGGCCGGGCACGGCTGGGCCGTCCGGCAGGCCCCGCTCGCCGACGACTGCCCCGACGCCGTGTTCATCGAGGACCAGGTCGTGGTCGTCGACGACCTCGCGGTGCTGACCCGGTCCGGCGCGCCCGCGCGCCGCGCGGAGTCGGCCGGGGTCGAGGCCGCGGTGCGCGAACTCGGCCTGCGCGTGGCGCGCATCGCGGAGCCGGGCACCCTCGACGGCGGCGACGTGCTCCAGGTCGGCCCGACCGTCTACGTCGGACGCGGCGGCCGTACGAACGGCGAGGGCATCCGGCAGCTGCGCGAGCTGCTGGCACCGCTGGGCCGCACCGTGGTGGCGGTGCCACTGGGCGCGGTGCTGCACCTGAAGTCGGCGGTGACAGCCCTGCCCGACGGCACGTTCCTGGTCCTGCCGCAGCTGGTGCCGACCGGGCTGTTCCCGGCCGTGCGGCCGGTGGACGAGGAGGCGGGCTGCCACGTGGTGCCGCTGGGCGGCGACCGGATCCTGCTCGCGTCGTCGGCGCCGCGTACGGCGGAGCTGCTGGTGGACCTGGGTTTCCAGCCGGTCATCGTCGACATCGGCGAGTTCGAGAAGCTCGAAGGCTGCGTGACCTGCCTGTCGGTCCTGGTTCCCGGCCGGTAGCACGCGGGGCGCATCATGAAGGCCCCTCTTCTTCGAAGGAGACCTTCATGGACGACGGCGCCACCTGGGGCATCCCGGGGCCCACGTTCCTGTGGCTCTATCTCGGCCTGTTCGTGGTGGTGCTGGTCGGCACGCTGATCCACCGGAAGCGGCTGTTCGCCGGCCCGGACTCGGTGCGCGTCGACCAGCTCACCCCGCAGCAGGTCGCCTACCTCAGCGACGGACCGCGCCTGGTCGTCTACGCGTCGCTGGCGTTCCTGCGCCAGTCGCTGGCGATCGAGACCGGCGCGGACGGCCGGCTGCGGCGCGTCGGCGTGCTGCCCGCCGGGGCGACGCCGGTGGACGCGGCGGTGCTGCACGCGGCGGGCAACGGCGCCCGGGTCGGCGAGCTGGCCGCCGAGCGGTCGGTGGCCGCGGCCCTGGAGGAGCTGCGCTCGTCGCTGGAGCGGGCCGGCCTGGTGGTCGCCCCCGAGGTCGCCCGCAGCGCCCGGCGCGGCGGCTACCTGCTGCTCGCGCTGCTGGCGCTGGGCGTGCTCCGGGCCTGGGCGGGCGTGCGCAACGACCGGCCCATCGGCAACCTGATCGCGGTCATGGTCCCGCTGCTGATCGTGAGCGTGGTCGTGCTGGTGATCCGCCGCACCCGCACCCGCGCCGCGACCAACGCGCTGTTCGACGCCAAGAAGCAGTACTTCCACCTCTCCCCCACCCAGCAGCCCTCCTGGGCCACGTACGGGGCGGCCGGGGCGGCCATGGGCGTGGGCCTGTTCGGGGCGGCCGCGCTGTGGAGCGCCGATCCGGCGTTCGCCGCCGAGGCCCAGATCGACCAGGTGCGCCAGCGCGTCGGCAACGACGGCAGCACCTACTACTCGTGCAGCACCGGATCGTCGTGCAGCGGCGGCTCGTCCGACAGCGGCGGCGGCTCGTCGTGCGGCGGCGGGTCCTCGTGCGGCGGTGGCGGCGGGTGCGGGGGATGACCCCGCTGGCCGGGCGCGGTGTCGGCATCGGCTGGCGGCCCGAGATCGCGGGGTTCGTGGCCGAGCTGCCCGGTCTGCGCTTCGTCGAGGTCGTCGCCGAGTCGGTGCCGCACCGCGGCCACGGTGAACCGCCCCCGGCGCTGGCCGCACTGGCCCGCGCCGGGGTCGCCGTCGTGCCGCACGGGGTGAAGCTCTCCCTCGGCGGCGCCGAGCCGGTCGACCCGCACCGCGTCGCGCACCTGGCCCACTGCGCGCAGGTGCTGCGGGCCCCGCTGGTCAGCGAGCACATCGCGTACGTCCGCGCGGGCGGGCTGGAGGCCGGGCACCTGCTGCCGGTGCCGCGCAGCCGGGCGGCGGTCGCCGCGATCGCGGCCAACGTCGCCCGGACCACCGCCGAGCTGGACGTGCCGCTGGCGCTGGAGCCGATCGCGGCGCTGTTCGACTGGCCCGACGACGAGCTGACCGAGGCCCAGTTCCTGACCGAGGTGCTGGACCGCACGGACGCGCTGCTGCTGCTCGACATCGCCAACGTGTACGCCAACGCCCGCAACCGCGGCACCGACCCGCTGGCCCTGCTGGCGGAGCTGCCGCTGGACCGCGTGGCGTACGTCCACGTCGCGGGCGGTTCCGAGCGCGGCGGCCACTACCACGACACGCACACCGACCCGGTGCCCTGGGAGGTGCTGGAGCTGCTGCGGGAACTGTGCGACCGGTCCCGCCCACCGGCGCTGCTGCTGGAACGCGACGGCGACTACCCGCCCGCGGCGGCCCTGCGCGCCGACCTGGACGCCATCAGCGACGCCTCCGGCTACCCGGTGATCACGTGACGGAGGTGTGGCGCGAGGAGCTGGCGCGGCGGCAGGAGGAGCTGGTGCGGGCGCTGGTCGGCGGGGGTGCGCTGCCCGACGGGTTCGTGGCGCGCGACGTGACCGCGACGCGGGACGCGCTGCTGCGCAAGCGGGCCGGCGAGGTGGCCCGGGTGTGGCCGCTGCTGGCCGCCTCGGCCGGGCCCGGCCGGTGGGCGGCGACGTTCGGCGCCTGGGCGGCGGGACGGCCGCCGCAGGGTTCGCTGCGCGACGGCTGGGACTACGCGCGGGCGCATCCGCCGGTGGGCCCGGCCGCGCTGGAGCTTGCGGAGCGGGAGCTGCTGTGGTCGTACGACAGCAGCTCCGCGCCCCGTCCCCGCCGGGGACCCGGCCTGGGCCGGGTGGGCGGGGTGTTCCTGGTCCGCTGGCGCGGACGCGTCCACCGCTGGTCGCGGTAGCCCAGGCCAACGTTAGCCCAGCGCGACAGCCGCCGAATCCACCTGGAGTCCCGGCTGTACGGGCGAGTCGGTCACGGCGCTCTGCTCACCGGTTCGCGGCGACCCTGTCGCCGCGAACTGCGTCCGGTACAGGTCGGCGTACAGGCCGCCCTCGGCGAGCAGCTGCTCGTGGGTGCCGCGCTGGACGATGCGGCCGCCGTCGAGCACCAGGATCTGGTCGGCCTCGCGCACGGTCGACAGCCGGTGCGCGATGACCAGCGAGGTGCGGCCGGTCAGCGCGGTGGTGAGCGCCTGCTGCACGGCGGCCTCGCTCTCGGAGTCCAGGTGTGCGGTGGCCTCGTCCAGGATGACGATCGACGGGGCCTTGAGCAGCAGCCGGGCGATGGCGATGCGCTGCTTCTCGCCGCCGGAGAAGCGGTAGCCGCGCTCGCCGACGACGGTGTCCAGGCCGTCGGGGGTGTTGCGGACCAGGGTCTCGATCTGCGCGGCGCGCAGCGCGGCCCACAGCTCGTCGTCGGTGGCCTCGGGCCTGGCATAGCGCAGGTTCTCGGCGATGGTCTCGTGGAACAGGTGGGCGTCCTGGGTGACCACGCCGATGGTGTCGCGCAGCGACTGCGCGGTGGCGTCGCGCACGTCGACCCCGCCGACGAGCACGGCGCCGGAGGTGGCGTCGTACATCCGGCTGACCAGCATCGAGGTGGTGGACTTGCCCGCGCCGGACGGCCCGACCAGCGCGACCAGCTGACCCGGCTCGACGGTGAACGAGACGCCGCGCAGCACCGGCTCGGTGGCGACCCGGTCGAGCACGGCCACGTCCTCCAGCGAGGCGAGCGAGACCTCGCTGGCGGTCGGGTAGCGGAACACGACGTCGCGGAACTCCACCCGCGAGGCGCGCGGCGGCAGGTCGACGGCGTCGGGCTTCTCGGCGATGGCGGGGGCCAGGTCGAGGATCTCGAAGACGCGGTCGAAGGAGACCAGGGCACCCATCACGTCGACGCGGACATTGGACAGGGCGGTGATCGGGCCGTACAGGCGGACCAGGAGCAGGGCCAGGGCGACCACGGTGCCCGCGCCGATCTGGCCCTTGACCGCGTACCAGCCGCCCAGGCCGTAGACCAGCGCCTGGGCCAGTGACGCGACCAGCATCATGGCCGCGAAGAAGATCCGGGAGAACATGGCGCTCTCCACGCCGATGTCGCGCACCCGCCCGGCCCGCCGCGCGAACCGGTCGGCCTCCACCTCGGGACGGGCGAACAGCTTCACCAGCAGCGCCCCGGCCACCCCGAACCGCTCGGTCATGGTGGCCTGCATACGGGCGTTGAGCTCGTACGACTCCTTGGTGATCTCCGCCAGCCGGTTGCCGACCCGGCGCGCGGGCAGGATGAACAGGGGCAGCAGCACCAGCGACAGCACGGTGATCTGCCAGCTCAGCGTGAACATCACGGCCGCGGTGAGGACGAGCTGGATGATGTTGCCGACCACGCCCGACAGCGTGCTGGTGAAGGCGCGCTGGGCGCCGAGCACGTCGTTGTTGAGGCGGCTGACCAGGGCACCGGTCTGGGCGCGGGTGAAGAACTGCACCGGCAGCCGCTGGACGTGGTCGTACACCCGGGTGCGCAGGTCGTAGATCAGGCCCTCGCCGATGCGGGCGGAGTAGTAGCGCTCGGCCAGCGACAGCAACGCGCTGAGCACGGCCAGGGCCGCGATGTACAGCGCGATCCGGATGACCGTCGCGGCGGCGTCGGGGTCGGGGGCCGCGCCGGGCGGCGGCGCGATCACGTTGACCACGTCCTTCGCCAGCAGCGGGGTGGCCACGCCCATGACCGCGCCGAGCACCACGGTCAACAGGAAGACCGTGATCTCTTTCCGGTACGGCCGGGCGAAGCCGAGAATCCGCTTGGCGGTCTGCCGGCCTATCTTGCGGTCCTCGACACTCTGTCCGCGTCGCATGGAACGCATCAGCTGTTCCATGCCCCCCGCGCCACCTGGATGCATTCCGTGCCTCTCACTAATCCGTCGATCAGCCGCATTAACGCGGCCCGCAAACGGAAAATTCCTTAGCGAGGCTAAGAATATCCTGAGCCCCATTCGGGGCCGAACCGAATGCCTACTCCCCCAGTCCGGCCAGATCCCGAATACGGCGGGTCTGCGCTTCGCGCTCGGCCCGTTCCTGCTCGGCGTGACCACGCCCGGAAGCCCCGGCGAGCAGCGCCTTGATCTCGACGACGGCGTCGCGCGGGCCGGCCAGCACCGCCTGCACCAGGTCGGATGTCGCCGCGTCCAGCTCGTCGCGGGCCACCACCAGGTTGGCCAGGCCGATCCGCTCCGCCTCGGCGGCGCCCACCCGGCGGCCGGTGACGCACAGCTCCAGCGCCCGGCCGTACCCGACCAGGTCGACCAGCCGCTTGGTGCCGGTGAGGTCGGGCACCAGGCCGAGGGTCACCTCGGCCATCGAGAACACGGCGTCGTCGGCGGCGATCCGCAGGTCGCAGGCCAGCGCCAGCTGGAACCCGGCGCCGATCGCGTGGCCCTGCACCGCCGCGACGGTGATCAGGTCAGGACGGCGCAGCCAGGTGAACGCCTGCTGGAACTCCGCGATCCGGTCGGCGCACTCCTGCGGGCTGATCCGGGCCAGCTCCTGGAACTCGCCGCCGGCCACCACGCTCAGGTCCAGGCCCGCGGAGAACGACCGCCCCTCGCCGCGCAGAACCACCACCCGCACGTCACCGGTCAGGCCGCGGGCGAACTCGGTCAGCCCTGCCCACAGCGCCGGGGTCTGCGCGTTGCGCACCTGCGGGCGGTCCAATGTCACCGTCGCGACTGGACCGTCGACAAGTACGCGAAAGCCGGTCGCTGTCTCGTCAGACATCGGCCGGCTCCCACTGCTGCCTTGGTGCAAGCGAAATCATGCCTTCTTCCGCCGCCTGGCTCCGCCGCGCTGCCGCAGGGCCACACCGGACTCGGTGAGCACGCGGTGGATGAACCCGTACGAGCGACCAGTAGACGCTGCCAGCGCGCGGATGCTCTCACCCGACGTGTAGCGCTTCACGAGGTCCTTGGCGAGCGTCTGGCGTTCGGTGCCGACGATCCGGCGACCCTTCTCGGTGGCGGTAGCTGTACCGGTGGCTGCCATGTTGACTTCCTCACGTCCCGGACGATGCGGTTGCGGTCTCACCTATTAGACCGCCTCCGACGATCATGCGCTAGATATCAATTCCATGCCAACCGACACGCAAGGTGCTGTCGGGTACCCGATAGCCCGCATATAGCGTATGGCGCCATGACCGCTGAACCCCCGAGCGACCGCGTCCGACAGTGGCGCGACCTGTTGGGCTGGGCGCTGCTGGCCGGCGCCGGCCTGCTCGTGACCTGGGTGGCGGTGCGCGCCGGGGCACGGCTCGGCACCGCCAGCGCACCGTTTCTCGGCAGCTACCGACTCACGATCTCCCCACTGTCGATGCTCGCGCCGGTGGTCGCCGGCGCCGTCCTGGTGGCCGCCTGGCGCGGTTGGCTGCATCGACTGCCGTGGTGGTCGGTCAGCGTCGGCTCGGCGGTCGCGATGTTCGCCTGGGCGGCCGCGCTGGCCCTGGTCGACGGCGCGGACGGATTCACCCGTTCGCTGTCGCCGGACAGCTACCTGGGCGACGTGCAGGAGGTCGGCGACGACCCGCTGGGCTACCTGAGCACGTTCACCAGCCGCTCGGCCGAGCACACCAGCGCCACCCGCGGGCACCCGCCCGCGCCGGTGCTGCTGCTGTGGGCGGTGCAGCGGCTCGGGGTCAGCAGCCACCTCACGCTGGCACTGCTGGTGACCGCGGTCGGGGCGCTGTCGGTGCCGCTGATCCTGGCCGCGGTGCGCGACATGGGCGGCGAGCAGACCGCGCGGGCGTACGCGCCGGTGCTGATGCTCGCGCCGTACGCGGTGTGGGTGGCGGTGTCGATGGACGCCGTCGTGGCCGCCATCGGGGCGGCGATGACGCTGGCCGGGGTGCGGGCCACCCGGCGGCACGGCTGGCGCGCGGCGCTGTGGGCGGTGCTGGCCGGGCTGCTGCTCGGCGTGGCGGCGCTGTTCTCGTACGCCGCGGCGTGGCTCGGGCTGTCGGTGGTGTGCCTGTACTTCGCGCGCCGCCGGGCCGCCCTGAACCTGTTCAGCGGGCTGGGCGCGCTGCTGCCGGTGCTCGGGGCGGCGACGCTGGGCTTCGCCTGGACCGACGGGCTGGGCGCCGCCTACGACGATTTCAACCAGCGCATCGAGCCGCACCGCTCGGTGCTGTGGTGGAGCCTGATCAGCGTGTGCGCGCTGCTGCTGGCCGCCGGGCCGCCGCTGTACGCGAGCCTGCGCAAGGTGCGCAACACCCCTGGCTGGCCGTTCCTGGTGGGCGCCGCGGCGGCGGTGCTGTTCTCGATCGGGGCCGGGCTGGCGCGCGGCGGGATCGAGCACGCGTGGCTGCCGTACTTCCCCTGGCTGACGATCGCCGCGGTGGCTCCTGAACGCCCCGGCGGGAACCCGGTGCCCGCCCCGCTGATCCTGGTCGCCGTAGGCGCCCTGTCCGCGATGGTCATCGAGGCGGTCCTGTCCACGCCCTGGTAGCGCCGCCCGACGAAAGGAAGGGCACCTTCTCATCGCTTTGCGATGTAGCAGGTGCCCTTCTTAACACTCAGGTCAGGCGAGTTCGACGAGTTCGAGCAGGTCGTCGGACCAGGCGTCCTCGTCGCCGTCGGGCAGGAGGATGGCGCGGTCTGGCTTGAGCGCCGAGACGGCGCCCGGGTCGTGGGTGACCAGGACGATCGCCCCGGGGTATCGGGCGATCGCGTCGAGCACCTGCTCGCGGCTGACCGGGTCGAGGTTGTTGGTGGGCTCGTCGAGCAGCAGCACGTTCGCGCCCGAGCAGACCAGCGTCGACAGCGCCAGCCGGGTCTTCTCCCCGCCGGACAGCACGCCCGCGGGCTTGTCCACGTCGTCGCCGCTGAACAGGAACGCGCCCAGGATGCGGCGCAGCTCGGTGTCGGTCTGCTCCGGCGCGGCCGAGCGCATGTGGTCGAGGATGGTCCGCTCGACGTCCAGCGTCTCGTGCTCCTGGGCGTAGTAGCCCAGCCGCAGGCCGTGACCGGCCTTCACCTCGCCGGTGTCGGGCTCCAGCATGCCCGCGAGCATGCGCAGCAGGGTGGTCTTGCCCGCGCCGTTGAGGCCCAGGATGACCACGCGCGAGCCGCGGTCGACCGCGACGTTGACGTCGGTGAAGATCTCCAGCGAGCCGTACGACTTCGACAGCCCCTCCGCCGTCAGCGGCGTCTTGCCGCAGGCGGCCGGGGTGGGGAAGCGCACCTTGGCCACCTTGTCGGCGGCGCGCACCTCGTCCAGCCCGGAGATCATCTTCTCGGCGCGCTTGGCCATGTTCTGCGCGGCGATGGTCTTGGTGGCCTTGGCACGCAGCTTGTCGGCCTGCGCCATCAGGGCGCCGGCCTTCTTCTCGGCGTTGGCGCGCTCGCGCTTGCGGCGGCGCTCGTCGGTCTCGCGCGCCTCAAGGTAGGTCTTCCAGCCCATGTTGTAGCTGTCGACCACGGCGCGGTTCGCGTCGAGATACCACACCTTGTTGACCACGGCGTCCAGCAGTGAGGCGTCGTGGGAGATGACCACCAGGCCGCCCTTGTGGCCGCTGAGGAAGCTGCGCAGCCAGGTGATGGAGTCGGCGTCGAGGTGGTTGGTCGGCTCGTCGAGCAGCAGGATGCCGCCGCCGGTCTCGGTGGCGTCGCGGAACAGGATCCGGGCCAGCTCGATGCGGCGGCGCTGGCCGCCGGAGAGGGTGCCCAGGGTCTGGGCGAGGACGCGGTCGGGCAGGCCGAGGTTCGCGCAGATGCGGGCGGCCTCGGACTCGGCACCGTATCCGCCGAGGGCGGAGAACTGGTCCTCCAGCTGCCCGTAGCGCCGCATGAACTTGTCGTCCTCGGCGAGGCGGCCCTCCAGGGCCTTCATCTCGTTGCGCAGCACGTCCAGGCCGCGGGCGGACAGCACCCGGTCGGCGGCGGTGATCTCGAGGTCGCCGGTGCGCGGGTCCTGCGGCAGGTAGCCGACGGGTCCGCGCCGGTCGACCAGCCCCGCGTAGGGCGAGCCCTCCCCTGCGAGCACCTTCAGGGTGGTGGTCTTGCCGGCACCGTTGCGGCCGACGAGGCCGATGCGGTCGCCGGGCTGGACCCGCAGAGCGGTCTCCCCCAGGAGGATGCGCGCGCCTGCGCGCAGTTCCAGGCCGGTGGCCGTGATCATGATCTCTCCCAGGTCGGGGGCGGCCACCGGGTGGCACAGGGAACGAGGAACCCATTCTACCGGGGGTGCCGACCATGCCTGCCACGGCATTTGGCCGTTCGACGCCATGATTTGGGTGTAATTGCCCACAAACATGCTTAGGCTGGCCAACGTGAGCATCAATGAAAACGCCGAACTCGACCCGTCCCAGGTCGAGGACATGCGTGGGCAGGGCGGCGGAGGCGGCGGAGGCGGCTTCAACTTCCCACCCATGGGCGGCGGCGGAGGCGGCGGCATGGGCGGCGCCGGTGCCGGTTGCCTGGGCGCCCTGCTGCCCAGCCTGCTGCGTAGCAAGATCGGCATGGTGGTGCTGCTGGTCGGGGCGCTGTGCGTGGGCATCCTGCTGTGCACCGGCGGCGGTTCCGGCATCTTCAGCGGTCTCGGCGGGGTCGAGCAGCCCGCCACCCAGAAGCAGCCCGGCGACACGGGCGCCACCGGGGACCTGGCCACCAAGTGCGGCAAGGACAACCCCGACCGCTTCAACGACGCGGCCTGCCGCAACCTGCTCTACATCAACTCGATCCAGAACTACTGGCAGAGCGCGATGCCGCAGTACTTCGGCCAGCCGTACCAGAAGGCGACCACGCGGTACTTCACCGGCTCGGTCAACACCGCGTGCGGCCCGGCCACCTCCGGCGTCGGCCCGTTCTACTGCCCCGGCGACAACCACGTGTACATCGACCTGGCCTTCTACAACGAGCTGGCCAGCCGGTTCGGCGCCAAGGGCCAGTTCGCCCAGGCGTACGTGCTCGCCCACGAGTACGGCCACCACATCCAGACCCTGACCGGCACCGAGGCCCAGGTGCGCCGCGCCCAGCAGCGCGACCCGTCCAACGCCAACCGCTACTCGGTCGCGATGGAGCTCCAGGCCGACTGCTACGCCGGGGTGTGGGCCAACGCGGCCAGCAAGACCACGGACGCCACCGGCGCCCCGCTGTTCAAGAGCGTCACCCAGCAGGACATCGACCAGGCGCTCGAAGCGGCCGCGGCCGTCGGCGACGACGCGATCCAGCAGAAGGCCGGCGCCCGGATCAACCAGGACGCGTTCACGCACGGCTCGTCCGAGCAGCGCCAGCAGTGGTTCAACCAGGGCTACACCAGCGGCGACCCCCGCAAGTGCAACACGTTTTCATAGGCGGCCGCCTTCGCGGCCGCGGCGCGATCGCCCGAAGGCGGCGTCTTCCCTCGTCGCTGCGGGGCCTTCGGCCCCGTCACGCTCCTCAGTCCAGACGCCGCCGCGATCGCGCGATCCCGGTGGGCCGGGTCAGGGCACCAGGTGGATACGGATGTTGTGGGCCAGGGCGACGGCGTCCACCAGGATCGCGTGGCGGGGTTCCGGGACGTCCAGCAGTCGCTCGTGGCGCAGCGGCAGCAGCGGTTCCAGCCGCTTGTCGGTGAGGATCGACTCGACGGTGCCCCGGTCGCCGCCGCAGACCAGGGCGGCCATGCTGTCGGCGTACGGCAGCAGGATCCGCGCCGCGACGTCGGCCGCGTCCTGCGCCGCCGCGCTGGCCTGGTTGTCCCGCCGCCGCGCGTACCGCTGCTGCGACCAGCCTCCCGCCGCCGTCCGCGCCTGCACGTAGAACGTGTCCACCTTGGACGCGATCAGCTCGTCGCCGTCGGCGACCCCGACCGCGACGGCGTTGCGCCGGGCCAGCAGCAGCCCGAGCCGCCGAGGCAGGGCCAGCTCGGCCAGCAGCGCGTCGACGTCGGCGACCTCCGGCAGCCCCGGCGGCGGCACCAGCAGCGCGGTGTCGCCGTTGGCGGCGACCAGCTTCAGCCCCTCCTCGGCGGCGCCGTCGTGGCGCGAGTAGAAGCCGTCCAGCCAGCGGCGCAGCCGTCGCGGCTGCACCTCGGCCCAGCGTCCCCCGCCGCTGGCGGGCTTGGCGACCATCAGGACAGCAGCGCCGCGACGGCGGCGTCCACATCGGCCGCGGTGGTGTACACGTGGAACGCCGCCCGGACCCGCCCGCCGCGTACGGCGGCGCGGATGCCCGCGGCGGCCAGCTTCTGCTCCGCGCCGGGCACGTCCACGGTGACGATGGCGCTGTCGCGCGGGGGCAGCCCGAGCCCGGCCAGGAACCGGTTGGCCAGCGCCACGTCGTGGGCCTGGATGTTCGCCACGCCGATCTGCTCGATCAGCTCCAGCGCGGGCGCGGTGCCGACCCAGGCGTGCCAGGCGGGCGAGACGTCGAACGCGCGGGCGTCCTTGGCCAGGCGCAGCGGCAGCCCGTAGTAGCCGCTGTGCGGGTCCTCGGCGGCGAACCAGCCCGCCTGCGACGGCCGCATCCGCTCGCGCAGCTGCGGGGCCAGGTAGGCGAAGCCGGTGCCGCGCGGCGACATGAGCCACTTGTACGCCCCGGCGACCACCACGTCGGCCAGCGCCCCGTCGAACGGCAGCCAGCCGCAGGCCTGGGTCGCGTCGACCACCACCCACGCCCCGGCCGCCCGCGCCGCGGCGACGATGCCCGCGTAGTCGGCCAGCCGCCCGTCCAGCGACTGGACCAGCGCGAACGAGACCACGTCGACGCCGGCGTCGATGCGGTCGGCCAGCTCCGCCAGCGGCGCCGTACGCACGGTGACGCCGCGGTCGGCCTGCACCGCGAACGGGAACACCGCCGAGGTGAACTCCTGCTCCGGCACCAGCACCACGCCGCCGTCGGGGACCGCGTCGGCGACGGACGCGAGCAGCTGCGACACCTGCGAGCCGACGGCGACGTCGGCCGGGTCGACCCCGATCAGCCGGGCGTACGACGCGCGCGCCAGTTCGGTGGCGTCGGCCCAGCCCTCCCACGAGACCCGGCCGGCCCGCCAGTCGTCCTGTGCCCGCTGGAGCGCGTCCCACGCCGGGGTGGGCGGCAGCCCGAAGCTGGCCGTGTTGAGGAACCCGGGCTCGGCGGCCCACAGGTGGGCCGCACCGGCCACACCCGCACCGCTCGGACTAGTGTTCATGAACCGCAGTATTTCACCGACCTGCGGGTACGCACGCGGGCCAATACGGGAGTGGTGGCATGGCGCAGCAGTTGCTGGCCCGCCTGGAGGCGGGGCTGACCGCGGCGGCGGACCCGGACCGCGCCCCGGCGATGCGGGCCTACCTGCGCGACCAGTTCGCGTTCCTGGGCGTGCCGAACCCGGGCGTGCGCGCGGTGGTGCGGGCGGCCGAGGCGGGCCTGCCGGCACCCGGCCAGGACCAGCTGCGCGAGCTGGCGCTGGCGTGCTGGCAGCGGCCCGAGCGCGAGTACCAGTACGCCGCCCTGCTGGTGCTGCGCCGCCACGCGAAGGTGCTGCGGCCGGACTTCCTGGACACCGCCCGGCACCTGATCGTCACGAAGTCGTGGTGGGAGACGGTCGACACGATCGCCCCGCACGTGGTCGGGCCGATGGTGGCCCGGCACCCGGAACTGGTCGCGGCGATGGACGGGTGGAACGCCGGGGACCAGCTGTGGCTGATCCGGGCCTCGATCCTGCACCAGCTCGCCTACGGGCGGGCCACCGACGCGGGTCGGCTGTTCGGCTACTGCGCCGCGCGGGCCGGGCACCCCGACTTCTTCGTACGCAAGGCGATCGGCTGGGCGCTGCGCCAGCACGCCCGGACCGACCCGGACGCGGTCCGCGCGTTCGTCGCCGCGACCCCGCAGCTGTCGGGCCTGTCCCGGCGCGAGGCGCTCAAGCACCTGGGCTGAGCCGCCCCGGCCGGGCGCCCGCCCGTGGTAGGACGGGGTGTGGAGTCGAATCCGCTGGCCCGCACCGTGGCGTTCACCGACGGCGTGGTGGCCATCGCGCTCACGCTGCTGGTGCTGCCGCTGGCCGACACCGCCAAGGAGGCGGCGGTCATCCCGATCGGCCAGCTCGTCCGGGTGCACGCGGGCGACTTCCTCGCGTTCGTGATGTCGTTCCTGGTGGTCTCGCTGTTCTGGATGGTGCACCGGCGCATCTTCGAGAACCTCGTCAGCGCGGGCGAGGGCGTGATGATGCTCAACATCATGTGGCTGCTGGGCGTGGTGTTCCTGCCCGTGCCCACGGCGGTGCTGACCTACGAGACGAACCCCGACGGCGGCTCGGCCGTGCTGTACATGGTGAACCTGACCTTCATCGCGCTGTCGGGCCTGCTGCTGGCGCTGCGCATCCGGCACCGGCCGGTGCTGCAGCGCCCCGACCGGGGCAAGGCGATCCAGCGGTCGGTCCGGCGCGGCGTCGTCTCCACCTCGGCGATGGTGCTGACGCTGCTGGCCGCCATACCCCTGGGCACGCTGGCGCTGCCCCTGCTGGCCCTGCTGCCGCTGCTGCAGATCGCCGCCGCCCGCCGCTGGGCCAGGCAGCACGGCGGCGACGCCGATCAGGCCGACGCCGAGTTCACAGCGCCTGACGAACCAGAGTGAGCAGCTCGTCGCCGTCGGCGACCACCACGTCCGGCGTGTGCTCGCTCTCGGGGGTCTCGCCGTGCGGCATGAGGATCGCCGCGCCGACGCCCGCCCGGCGCGCGCAGGCGATGTCGCGGTGGGGCTGGTCGCCGACGAACCAGCACGCGGCCGGGTCGACGCCCAGCTCGCGGGTGGCCGCCCAGATCATGCTCGGGTGCGGCTTGTACACGCCCAGCTCGTCGCTGTAGATCTGCGTCGCCAGCGCCCCGGTGACACCCAGCTCGTCGAGCACGTCGCGGTGCGCCTGGCCGGACCGGGTGTTGCTGACCACCGCCACCGGCATGCCCCGGCCGACGGTGAAGTCGAGCACGTCGGCCATGCCCTTGCGCAGCGCCCAGCTCGGCCGCAGCGTCCACATCCGGGTCAGGTCGCTGGCGTGCACCAGCACCGTCGCCCGCGCCACCGCCGGCCACTGCGCCGCCACCAGCTCGCCCCACAGGTGCTCGTGGCTGACCTCGATGCAGTTCTCGGTCTCCTCGCGCAGCCGGTCGCGTTCGGCGTCGGCGTGCTCCAGCGACGCCCTGACCTCCTGCTCGGTCAGCGCGCCCGCCACGAGCTGGCGGACGCGCTGCACGAGGGCGAGGTAAGGGTCCTCCGCCTTCCGGGATTCGACGATCACGCCGCCGAAGTCGAGCAGCAACGCGGCAGGGGTAGGCAGCATGGCGCCTACTCTGCCACGATCAGCCCCACCGCGAGAACCGTGATCACGGCGCTGGACAGCAAAGCCGTGACCAGCCTGCCGCGGGGACCGGTCAGCGCCCGGCCGACCAGCGCGCCGCTGCCGGCGACCAGCAGCTGCCAGCTCGCCGAGGCCAGGAACGCCGCCGCGACGAAGACCGCGCCCTGCCAGCCGGTGATGGCCGCCGACGCGGTGCCGCCGAGGACCAGGGCACCGAAGTAGACGATCGTCATCGGGTTGAGCAGGGTCAGCCCGAGCAGGGCGGCGAACGCCCGGCCGGGACTGCTCAGGCCGGACGCCTCGCGGGCGCGGGCCGGATCGCGGAAGTGGCGGACCGCCCCGTACGCGGTGTGTGCGGCCAGGTAGACCAGGACGACGACGGCGACCCAGCGCAGCGGGCCGGAGACCGGCTCGATCCAGTGGGCCAGCGCCGCCCCGCCGAGCACGGCGGCCAGCGCGTAGACGCCGTCGGCGGTGGCCACGCCCAGCGCGGCCCCGGCGCCGATCCGCAGCGAGGTACGGGCGGTGAGGCTCATCAGCAGCATGGCGATCGCCCCGACGGGCACGGCTACGCCGTACCCGGCCAGCAGGCCCGCCACGAACGCGGCGGTCACGAGCGGAAGATGCTCGATCCGGCCGCGGACCTCCGCTGCTGTCGACCCCGTCCTTCCGCCGTGGCGGACAGGGGCGCGAGGCGCGAGAAGTGTGCGGTCATGCCCGCCATCCTGCCCACCCGCCCCGGGGACCCGCTACCTGTTTTCCCGTCGATGTCCCCGACGTCAGTGCGGGTGCGCGACGGTGGCGAACGGGTCGTAGTCGACCTCCAGCGGCTCCTGCGGCGGCCGCTGCGGTTCCGGCACGTGCTGGAGGTTGACCCGGATGCGGTACCAGACCGAGCTGCGCCCCCGCATCCCGTCGACGAGCACGTCGATCGGCTGGAGCAGCGCCGCCACCGCCGCGTGCCGCGCCTTCCAGCGCTCGAACCCGGCCAGCGCCTCGTCCTTCGTCTTCGCTCGCGCGATCTCGATCAGCGGCATCGTCGGCTGGCGCCGCCCGGTGCCACTGCCCCTTGGTGCCCTGGGCGGCTTCTCCGCCGGGCCGAGCCGCTCGGCCAGCGCCAGCAGGCCGTCCAGCGACCCGGCGGCATCGTCCATGCCCGCCCACGGGTCGCCGCGCTCGGCGAACCGGGCCGCGACGCTGGTCAGGGTGAACCGCTCCGCGCGGCAGCTCGGCACCTCGGCCCAGGCCAGCGGCGTGGACACGCGCGCGTCCGGCGTCGCCCGCACCGAGTACGCCGAGGCCACCGTCCGGTCCTTGGCGTTCTGGTTGAAGTCGACGAAGACGCCCTCCCGGTCCTCCTTCCACCACCTGCCGGTGGCCAGGTCCGGCACCCGGTGCTCGACCTCGCGGGCCACCGCCTCGGCGGCCAGCCGCACCTGCGGGTACGTCCAGCGCGGCTCGATCCGGGCGTAGATGTGGAACCCGCGCGAGCCCGACGTCTTGGGCCACGCGGTCAGCCCGTGCTCCTCCAGCACCTCGCGGGCCACCTGGGCCACGTCGAGGATCTGCGGCCAGTCCGAACCCGGCATCGGATCCAGGTCGATGCGCAGCTCATCCGGGTGGTCCAGATCCTCGGCCTGGACCGGGTGCGGGTTGAGGTCTACGCAGCCGAGGTTCACCACCCAGGCCAGCGCAGCGGCGTCACGGACCACGACCTCGTCGGCGGAGGTGCCCGAGGCGTACCGCAGCTGCGCGACCTCGATCCAGTCCGGCCGCTTCTCGGGCGCCCGCTTCTGGAAGAACGCCTCCTCGTCGATGCCCTTGACGAAGCGCTTGAGGATCATCGGCCGCCCGCGTACGCCGCGCAGCGCGCCCTGCGCCACCCCGAGGTAGTACCGCACCAGGTCCAGCTTGGTGAGCCCACTCGCGGCGAACACCACCTTGTCCGGACTGGTGACGGTCACCTCCCGCCCGTCGATCTCCAGCACCTCGCTCTTGGCCATGACCCCACTCTAGGGAAACCGGCCGACACCGGGTCAGCTGATGCGATGGCGGACCCAGACGTTGGGCTCGACGTAGACGGCGCTGTCGTGGGCGGTGTCGACGTTGACCGGGGCCAGCGCGAACGGCACATGCACCGGTCCGTCGGCGTCGAACGGCAGCCCGGTGCGCTCGCGCCACTCGGCCAGCGTGCCCGGGATGACCATGGACCGCGGCGCCACCTTCTCGATCACGCCGCCCGCGCGCACGTGCACCCGCAGCCACGGGTCGACGGGCAGGCCGTCGGGGCGGGTGCGGAACGCGTACGACGTCATCGGCTCGTCGGGGTCGGCCTTGCCGTTGGGCCGCACGGGCGCGACCAGGTCGGAGAAGCCCAGCCGGGCCACGTTGTCGCGCATCGCGGCCAGCATCAGCGACGACAGCCCCTTGCCCTGCATGTCCTTGCGGATCCCGATCTCGATCGCGGACACGATCGTCGGAGTCTCGCCCATCAGGTGGGCGCGGATGCCGCGCCGGATCGCCGCGTCCCAGCCGTCGTCGGGCAGTTCGTCGCCGGCGGGCGTGAACGGGATGCTGTACGCCTGCGCCACGACCGTGCCCGGCGCGTCGGGATCCTCGGCGACCAGCACGAACTCCGGGAAGATCCGGTGCGCCACGGAGTAGTAGATCGAGGAGATCGGGTCGTGGCGCATGAACTCCGGCCACGGAGAGGGCATGTCCCACATGGGTTCGAGCAGTTCGGGACGGTCGGCCAGGACGGAGATACGCATGCCCCGCACCCTCCTACACCCCACCCCCACCCGCCAACCGGTTAACCACCCGCCCACGCTTCAAGATCGGCCAAGTTGCCGGGCAATCGGGCGAAAGAGCGGCCAAGATACGCCCGATTGCCCGGCAACTCGGCTGGTCTTGGGGCCCGTGCCCGCCTGGGAGGTGGGCGGAATGCGAAAGGCCCGCCGGGAGCGGCGGGCCTTTCGGTGGTACGGGGTGAGCTCGGGTCAGACGTTGAAGCCGAGGGAGCGGAGCTGGTCGCGGCCGTCGTCGGTGATCTTGTCGGGGCCCCACGGCGGCAGCCACACCCAGTTGATGCGCATGTCGGCGGCCAGGCCGCCGCCCGGACCGCTGCACAGCGCGGCGCGGGTCTGCTCCTCGATCACGTCGGTGAGCGGGCAGGCGGCCGAGGTCAGCGTCATGTCCAGGGTGACGGTGTTCTCGTCGTCGACGTGCACGCCGTAGACGAGCCCCAGGTCGACCACGTTGATCCCGAGCTCCGGGTCGACGACGTCCTTCATGGCCTCCATGACGTCGTCCACCGGGGCCTTCTTGACGGCGGGCGCGGCGGTGCCCTCGGCGATGTCGGTCTCGCTCATCACACTTCCTCCTTCTCGAGGGCGACGGCCTGGGCGACCGCGTCCTTCAGGGCCATCCAGGACAGCAGGGCGCACTTGACCCGCGCCGGGTACTTGGCGACGCCCGCGAACGCGACCGCGTCCCCGAGCACGTCCTCGTCCGGCACGATCTGGCCCTTGCCGCCCATGAGCTCGGCGAACGCGGCGTGCACCCGCAGCGCCTCGTCCACCGTGCGGCCGAGCAGCAGCTCGTGCAGCACGCTGGCGGACGCCTGGCTGATCGAGCAGCCGGTGCCGTCGTACGAGATGTCGCGCAGGGTCGGACCGTCGAGGGCCACCCGCAGGGTGATCTCGTCACCGCAGGTCGGGTTGACGTGGTGCACCCCGGCGGCGAACGGCTCGCGCAGTCCGCGCCCGTGCGGGTGCTTGTAGTGGTCCAGGATGATCTCCTGGTAGAGCTGGTCGAGCTGCATGGCTAGGCGAAGACCTTCCGCACCTGCTCGAGGCCGCGCACAAGGGCGTCGACCTCGTCGGTCGTCGTGTAGAGGTAGAACGATGCCCGGGTGAGGGCCGGGACCGAGAAACGATCGCAGATCGGCCGGGCGCAGTGGTGACCGACCCGGACCTGCACGCCGAGGGCGTCCAGCACCTGGCCGACGTCGTGCGGGTGGATGCCGCCGAGGGTGAACGAGATGGTGCCGCCGCGGCCCACCGGCACGTTCGGACCGTAGATGCGCAGGTCCGGCACGGTGGCCAGGGCGTCCAGCGCGTACGCCGTCAGCTCCTTCTCGTGCCACTGGATCGCGTCCATGCCGATCGCGGACAGGTAGTCCACGGCCGCGCCCAGCCCGACCGCCTGCGCGATCGGCGGGGTGCCGGCCTCGAACCGGGCCGGGGCGGGCAGGAAGGTCGAGCCGGTCATCCGCACCGTCTCGATCATCGAGCCGCCGCCCAGGAACGGCGGCATGGTGTCGAGCAGCTCGCGGCGGCCCCACAGCACACCGATGCCGGTCGGGCCGAGCATCTTGTGGCCGGTGAAGGCGATGAAGTCGACGTCGTAGTCGACGACGTCCATGGGCAGGTGCGGCACCGACTGCGAGCAGTCGAGCATCAGCAGCGCGCCGACCTGGCGCACCCGCTGGGTGATCCGGGCGGTGGCGTTGACCGTGCCGAGCACGTTGGAGGCGTGCACGATCGAGACGATCTTCGTGCGCTCGTTGACGAGCTCTTCGAGGTTCGACTCGTCGAGGCGGCCGGAGTCGGTGATGCCGAACCAGCGCAGCGTGGCACCGGTACGGGCACACAGCAGCTGCCACGGCACGATGTTGGAGTGGTGCTCCATCTCGGAGATCACGATCTCGTCGCCGGGGCCCAGCCGGAACCGGGGGTCGTCGGCGTGCGGGCCGAACGCGTGCGCGACCAGGTTCAGCGCCTCGGTGGCGTTCTTGGTGAACACGACCTCGTCGGGGCTGCCCGCGCCGATGAACGCGGCGACCTTGGCACGCGCTCCCTCGTACGCCTCGGTGGCCTCGGTGCCCAGGGTGTGCACCGAGCGGGCCACGTTGGCGTTGTGCCGCGCGTAGAACTCGGCCATCGCGTCGATGACCTGGCGCGGCTTCTGCGAGGTGTTACCGCTGTCGAGGTAGACGAGCGGATGACCGTTGACCTCCCGATCCAGGATCGGGAAGTCGGCGCGCACGCGCTCCACGTCGAAGCGCGGCTTGTCGTCGTACTGCGGCATCCCGGCCGGGATGGTCAACGTCGTCATCGTCTCATCTCTCCTCAGGCGCCCACGGCCGCCGCGCCCGCACCGGCGACGTAGCGCTCGTAACCCTCGGCCTCGAGCTTGTCGGCCAGCTCCGGGCCGCCCTCTTCGACGATCCGGCCAGCCACGAACACGTGCACGAAGTCGGGCTTGATGTAGCGCAGGATGCGCGTGTAGTGCGTGATCAGCAGCAGACCGGTGTCGCTGTTGTCCCGGACCCGGTTCACGCCCTCGCTGACCACGCGCAGCGCGTCCACGTCCAGGCCCGAGTCGGTCTCGTCCAGGATCGCGATCTTCGGCTTGAGCAGCTCCAGCTGCACGATCTCGTGCCGCTTCTTCTCACCGCCGGAGAAGCCCTCGTTGACGTTGCGCTGGGCGAACGCCGGGTCCATGCCCATCTTCTCCATCGAGCCCTTGAGCTCGCCGGCCCAGGTGCGCAGCTTGGGCGCCTCACCGTCGATCGCGGTCTTGGCGGTGCGCAGGAAGTTGGCCACCGACACGCCCGGCACCTCGACCGGGTACTGCATGGCCAGGAACAGGCCCGCGCGGGCCCGCTCGTCCACGCTCATCGCCAGCACGTCCTGGCCGTCCAGGTGCACGCTGCCGCCGGTGATCTCGTACTTCGGGTGGCCCGCGATGGAGTAGGCCAGCGTCGACTTGCCCGAGCCGTTGGGGCCCATGATGGCGTGGGTCTGGCCCGACTCCACCGTCAGCGTGACCCCGTGCAGGATCGGCTTCAGCTCGCCCTCGGGCAGCTTCACCGACACCTGAAGGTCGCGGATCTCCAACTTGCTCATCGGCTTACTCCATTACTCGGTGTCAGGCTGACGTAGACATCGCCGTCGCGGATCTCGACGGGATAGACGGGGATCGGCTCGGTCGCGGGCAGGCCGGACGGCGCACCGGTACGCAGGTCGAAACGCGAACCGTGCAGCCAGCATTCCAGCGTGCACCCGTCGACCTCGCCCTCGGACAGCGCCACCGCGGCGTGCGAGCACTCGTCGTACGCCGCGTAGAACGCGTCGTCCTCGGCGTGCACCACCACGAGCGGGACCTCGCCCAGCTCGACCGCGAGCGCGGCGCCCTTGGCCACCTCGTCGGCGGCGCACGCGCGGATGAACTCGGACATCGTCACGAGCCCGCCTTCTCCAGGCGCTGCTCGATCGCGGCGCCCAGCCGCTCGCGCAGCTCCTCGGCCGGGATCTTGTGCAGCAGCTCGGCGAAGAAGCCGCGGACGACGAGCTTGCGCGCCTCGCCCTCCGGGATGCCCCGGGCCATCAGGTAGAACAGCTGCTCGTCGTCGAAGCGGCCGGTCGCCGAGGCGTGGCCGGCGCCGACGATCTCGCCGGTCTCGATCTCCAGGTTGGGCACCGAGTCGGCGCGGGCGCCGTCGGACAGCAGCAGGTTCCGGTTGACCTCGTATGTGCTGGTGCCGGTGGCGTGGTCCTGGATCAGCACGTCGCCGACCCATACCGTGTGCGCGCCCTCGCCCTGTAGCGCGCCGCGGAAGTTCACGAACGAGCGGCAGTCGGGCACCGAGTGGTCGACCAGCAGGCGGTGCTCCAGGTGCTGGTCGCCGTCGGCGAAGTACAGGCCGAACAGGTCGGCCTCGCCGCCCCGGCCGGTGTACTCGACGCTGGTGAACTGGCGCACCAGGTCGCCGCCGAGCGACACCTGCACGTGCACGATCTTGGCGTCGCGGCCGAGCCGCACCTTGATGTGCTGGGCCTGGACCGCGTCCGGCGCCCAGTCGGCGACCGTGACCAGGGTCAGCTTCGCCCCGTCGGCGACGGCGACCTCGACGTTGTCGGCCAGCGTGACGCTGCCGGACTGCTCCAGCACGATCGTCGCCTCAGCGAACGCGCCGATCGCCAGGTGGGTGTGCCCGGCCGCGGCGCCCTCGGCACCGCCGCCGACCAGCCGCAGCGTGAACGGCTCGGCCAGCACGGTCTCCTTGGCCACCTCGACCAGCAGCGCCTGCGCGGCGTTCTCGTACGCCCACGCGCTGATCCGGTCGAACGGGGTCAGCACCCCGCCGACCTTCGCGCCGTCCAGCGCGACGGTGGACACGGTGACGCCCTCGGGCAGGGTGCCGTACTCGTGCTTGGGCGCGACCCCGGCCGCGACCGTGCCGGCGGCCAGCCCGCGCAGGCGCTTGAGCGGCGTGAACCGCCACTCCTCCTCGCGGCCGGTCAGCGCCGGGAAGTCGGCGGAGTGGAACGAGCGCAACGCCTGCGACTTGGTCTTGGGCGGTGCGATTGCTTCGGTGGTCATCAGCCGACGGCGCCTTCCATCTGCAGTTCGATCAGTCGGTTCAGTTCCAGCGCGTACTCCATCGGCAGCTCCTTGGCGATGGGCTCGATGAAGCCGCGCACGATCATGGCCATCGCCTCGTCCTCGGACATGCCCCGGCTCATCAGGTAGAAGAGCTGGTCGTCGCTGACCTTGGAGACGGTCGCCTCGTGGCCCATGGACACGTCGTCCTCGCGGATGTCCACGTACGGGTAGGTGTCCGAGCGGGAGATGGTGTCCACCAGCAGCGCGTCGCACTTGACCGTGCTCTTGCTGTGGTGCGAGCCCTCCAGCACCTGGACCAGGCCGCGGTACGAGGTGCGGCCGCCGCCGCGCGCGATCGACTTGCTGATGATCGTGCTGGAGGTGTGCGGCGCGGCGTGCACCATCTTGGCGCCCGCGTCCTGGTGCTGGCCCTCACCGGCCATCGCCACCGAGAGCACCTCGCCCTTGGCGTGCTCGCCGACCATGAACACGGCCGGGTACTTCATGGTCACCTTGGAGCCGATGTTGCCGTCGACCCACTCCATGGTGGCGCCCTCGTGGCAGACGGCCCGCTTGGTGACCAGGTTGTACACGTTGTTCGACCAGTTCTGGATGGTCGTGTACCGGCAGCGCGCGTTCTTCTTCACGATGATCTCGACGACCGCGCTGTGCAGCGAGTCGGAGGAGTAGACCGGCGCGGTGCAGCCCTCGACGTAGTGCACGTACGCACCCTCGTCGACGATGATCAGCGTCCGCTCGAACTGGCCCATGTTCTCCGTGTTGATCCGGAAGTACGCCTGGAGCGGGATCTCCACGTTCACGCCCGGCGGCACGTAGATGAACGAGCCACCCGACCAGACGGCGGTGTTCAGCGCGGCGAACTTGTTGTCACCCACGGGGATGACGGTGCCGAAGTACTCCTTGAACAGCTCCGGGTGCTCGCGCAGCGCCGTGTCGGTGTCCAGGAACAGCACACCCTGCTGCTCCAGGTCCTCGCGGATGGCGTGGTAGACCACCTCGGACTCGTACTGGGCGGCGACGCCGGCGACCAGGCGCTGCTTCTCGGCCTCCGGGATGCCCAGCTTGTCGTAGGTGTTCTTGATGTCCTCGGGCAGCTCTTCCCAGCTCGCCGCCTGCTTCTCGGTCGAGCGGACGAAGTACTTGATGTTGTCGAAGTCGATGTCCGACAGGTCCGCGCCCCACGACGGCATCGGCTTGCGCCCGAACAGGCGCAGGCCCTTGAGCCGCAGCTCCAGCATCCAGTCGGCTTCGCTCTTCTTCGAAGAGATGTCGCGCACGACAGCCTCGTTCAGACCTCGCTGCGCGTTGGCGCCGGCCACGTCCGGGTCGGCCCAGCCGTACTCGTACTTGCCCAGGCCAGCGAGCTGGTCCTCGGTCGTGGTGATCTGCTCGGTCATGAGTCTGTCCTCATCGTGACGGCGTCGGTTTGCAGGTTGTTCGAAAAGCCGGTGGGCGCGGCAGGGCGCACCTTCGGCGGTATGTGCGTGGTGCACACCCCGTCGCCGTGCGCGATGGTCGCGAGCCGCTGCACGTGCGTGCCGACCAGGCGGGAGATCACCTGGGTCTCGGCCTCGCACAACTGCGGGAACTCGGCGGCGACGTGAGCCACGGGGCAGTGGTGCTGGCACAGCTGCCCGCCGGTGGCGATCGCCGACGCGCTCGCAGCGTAGCCCTCCGCGGTCAGCGCACCCGCGAGCGCCTCCGCACGGGCGAGAGGATCGTCACCCGCGTCGCGTACGGCGGTCTGGCAGCGCTCCTCAAGCCCGGCCACCTGAGCTGCGGCGAAGGCGGCGACCTCGCGGGGACCACCGTGCTCGGCGATCCAGCGCAGGGCGGCGGCGGCCATGCCGTCGTAGTGGTGGCGGCCCAGGCCCTCGCGGGCGGCGTCGGTGAGCAGGAAGACCTTGGCGGGGCGGCCCCGGCCGCGCGGGCCGCGGCGCACCTGCTCGCGCGCCTGCACCAGGCCCTCGGCCAGCATGGCGTCGAGGTGGCGGCGGATGCCCGCGGTGGACAGGCCCAGCACGGCGCCCAGGGCGACCGCGGTGGCAGGGCCCTGCGCGAGCAGCTCGATCACCCGATCGCGCGTGGCCGGGTGTACGGTGCGCTGATCGGGTGCCTCGATGATCTCGGCGCCCTTTTTCACTACACCAGTGTTACTTATTTCGTCCGACGTGCGCAAACCTACCCACCGGTGACGCGGGCCACTCGCGCTCCCCGCGCCCGACCAGCGCACTCGGCGCGCCTACCATCGGTTCGTGCTGTCTGTCCTCCGCCGCGTGGCGGCCCCGCTGCTCGACGCCTCCCCCCCCGCGATGCGCAGGCTCGCGCTGGCCAACCTGGTCGGCAACATCGTCATCGTGGTCACCGGCGGCGCGGTGCGCCTGTCCGGCTCGGGGCTGGGCTGCCCGACCTGGCCGCGGTGCACCGAGGACTCGTACGTCACCACCCGCGAGATGGGTGCGCACGGGGTCATCGAGTTCGGCAACCGGCTGCTGACCTTCGCGCTGGTCATGATCGCGGGCGCGGCGCTGCTGGCCGCGTGGCGGCACGCCCGGCTGCGCCCGCTGGCGCTGGCCGTGGTGCTGGGCATCCCGGGGCAGGGCGTCGTCGGCGGGTTCACCGTGCTGAGCAACCTCAACCCGTACGTGGTGGGCCTGCACTTCCTGCTGTCGATCGCGATCATCGGCGGGTCGTACGCCCTCTGGCAGCGCACCCGCGAGCAGGTGGCGGTGAGCCGCACCACGGCCCGGCTGCGCCCGCTGACCTGGGCCGTCGTCGCGGCGAGCGCGGTGGCGCTGTCGGTCGGCGTGATCGTCACCGGCAGCGGCCCGCACGCGGGCGACGAGCAGGCCCGGCGCACCGGCCTGGACCCGGCGATGATGTCCCAGCTGCACGTGGACACCGTGTTCCTGCTGCTCGGCCTGGCCGCGGCGGTCTGGTTCGCCGGGCGCGCGGTGGCCGCGCCGCTGCTGACCCGCCGGGCCGCGATCCTGCTCGGCGTGCTGCTCGGCCAGGGCGCGATCGGGTTCGTGCAGTACTTCACCGGCCTGCCGGAGGTCCTGGTCGGCGCGCATATGGCCGGGGCCTGCGTGCTCTGGACGGCCGCGCTCGGGGTGGTCTGGGCGACCGGGTTCGACGCCGCACCGGGCGACGGCGACGGCACGGTGACTGGGAGCGTACCCACGGTGACCAGCGCGGATTCTGCGCCGCCGTTGGTCACCGTCCGGTAACCGCGAGATTCCGATCTGAGCGTCAGTCGTCGCCGGAACCATCCCGACGACGCGGCGCCGGGGCGATGATGGGCGGGTGCCGACCCCTCTGCGCCGTGCACCGCAGGCGCACTCCGACGACTCGCTGCCGGGCGTGGTGACCCGGACCTTCACCACGGCCGGGCACCTGGACTACTGGGCCGTGGTGCGCCACGCCGAGCACGCCGCCGCGCTCGTCGAGGAACTCGCCACGCTCGTGGGCACCGGCCGGGCGGAGGTCGCCCGGCAGCCGCTCGCGCAGGCCGTCTGCCTGCTGCTGCACACCCTCGACCGCGCCGACGACGCCTCCGGGGCGCTGGACAACCTGCTGCACCGCCTGCTGGCCGTGCACGCCGAGGCGTGCGGCCAGGCCCCCGGCGACGGGGTCGAGCTGGCCGACTGGCTGATCGCGGTGCAGTTCGAGGCCGAGCGCTGGTGCCCGGTCGACATCTGGGCGTACGGCCCCGCGCTGGGCCCCGAGGGCCTGGACCACTACCGCGCCGTCGTACGCCGCCGCTGGTCCGCCGACCCCGGCGACCTGAGCGCCCGCGACGCCATCGAACGGCTGGCCCGCTGGGAACGCGACACCCCGACCCTGGTCGAGGTCATCGGCGGCGACCTGCGCCACGCCGCCCAGTACGGCCGCCTGGCCCGCGCCCTGGCCGACATCGGCGAGCCCGAAGCCGCCCGCGCCTGGGCCGAACGCGGCCTCTCCGCCCACCCCGACGACCCCCCAGGCGCCGGCCTCCGCGACTTCCTCTCCCGCACCCCCTGACCGACCCCACCCGCCCCGGGCCGCCACCCCCTCCTGGGTCGATCATGAACTTATGGCACGGCTCGACGGTGTGTCGCGGGCACAGCTTCCTGATCAACAGCTCCCTCGCGGAGGCGAGCGTGCAGTTTCGGGGAAAGTGCTGGAATTCGGCCAGCGATTGCTGCACTTTCCCCGAAACTGTAGTGATCTTGGCGCGGCGCGGGGAGCGGGCGGCGCGGGGGCGGCGGGAGCCGGATGCGGCGCCTCCGGTGCGGGCGGGGGCGCCGGGGGGGTGGTGGGTCAGGGGCGGCTGGGGAGGTGGGTGGTGATGGCGGTGGCGAGGCGGTCGGCGGCGGCGGGGTCGTGGACCAGGAAGACCGAGGGTTCGGTGAGTTCGAGCTCGATCAGGTGCGGGTTGCCGTCGGCGTCGGGGATCAGGTCGACGCGGGCGTAGACCAGGCCGTCGGGCAGGGTCGCGACCACGGTGTCGCCGACGGCCAGCTCGGCGGCGGTGGGCGTACGCGCGGTGATGTCCTCGGCCTTGTAGAGCTCGTCCACCCCGTCGACGTGCGGGCCGGTCAGCAGCGGCCCCTTGCGGATGGCGTGGCTGTACGCCAGGCGCCCCGTCACCGGGTCGGCGAAGTACAGCAGGGCGGTCTCGCCGTACGCGTCCACGGCGCCCAGGTACGGCTGGACCAGCACCAGCCGCCCCGCGGCCTGGAGCCGCCGGACGTGGTCGGCCGCGGGCACGGCGTCGCCCGGCCCGTAGCGGCCGGTGTCGCGGCTGCCGGAGCTCACGGAGGGCTTGATGACGTACTCGCCGCCGCCGTCGGGGGCGGTCCACTCGTCGCCCGGGGCGACGAAGGCGGTCGGGATGATCGGCACGCCGGCGGCCGCCAGCTCGGCCAGGTAGCTCTTGTCGGTGTTCCAGGCCACCACCGCGGCCGGGTTGGCCAGGGCGGGCACCGAACGGGTCCAGGCCAGGAACTCGTCGCGACGCCAGGAGTAGTCCCAGGTCGAGCGGAGCACCACGAGGTCGTAGCCGGACCAGTCGACCGCGGGGTCGTCCCAGACGACCGGCTCGGCGGCGATGCCCCGCGCGGCCAGCGGCGCCAGCACGAGCTGGTCGTCGGGCTCCAGCAGCGGGATCTCCGCGCAGGTCGCGATCGCGACGCGGGGCGCACCGTCCGGGCGGGCAGCATCTCCGCAGGCAGCGTCTCCGCGGGAGGAGGGCTCGGATACCAGGGCGACCCGGGCATCCGCCCGGGTCGCACGGTCAAAGGCTGTGCTCACAAGATCCAAGATAGCTCGCGGATCTGAAACTTCCTCAGCGCGTCAGCGTCCGCTTGGACATGGACCGCCAGAGGTCGTTGGTGGGACGCATGAGCTCGATGAGCTCCCGCTCCCACTCGTTCTCCACGGTGATACCAGCCCGTTCACAGGCGGCCCGGGCAACGTCGGTGCTGGACGCGAACTGGTCGCCCCACGCGCCGTCGCCGCCCACCAGCACGATGCGAGCACCGCGCCGACCGACGTACTCGATGACCCCCTTCGCACCTCCGTGCGCGCTAGCGAACTCGCGCAGGCCGGCCACGAGCGTGGCCGTGGGGTGCTCGATGGTCACCGTCGTATCTGAACCTTCTGCCATGCAAGCACGATAAGCAGAACGGGCGTCCGGTAGCGGGATTGTGAGCACCTTTTGTGATCCCCGTTACGTACCTGCAACCCGGTGTTCGGAGATCGACTGTCCGGGTTCGCCCGGAAATATCCCCGTCAATGTGTCGCAGAACGGACAACTAACTGAGCAATCGACACGCCCGGCGCGGGGATTAGGGCGTGTCATCTACAAAGCCGGTAAAACGGTCAGAGGAAGACGTCCACGCCGACCGCCACGAAGACGATCGTCAGGTACGCCGTCGACCAGTGGAAAAGGCGCATCGGCTTGACCGGCTCGCCCTTCACGGTGCGGCTGTACAGCCCATGGGCCTCCAGGATGAACATCATCCCGCAGACGAGCGCGGGGATGCCGTACACCCGGGACATGCCCAGCGGCCAGACCGCGAGCGAGGTCGCCACGGTCAGCCAGGAGTACACCACCGACTCGATCGCGACGCGACGCGGGGTGGCCACCACCGTCAGCATCGGGATGCCCGCCTTGGCGTAGTCGTCCTTGAACCGGATCGCCAGCGCGTAGAAGTGCGGCATCTGCCAGAAGAAGACGACGCCGAACAGCAGCCAGGCGGGCGCGGCCAGCGAGCCGGTCACCGCGGCCCAGCCGATCAGCACCGGCATCGCCCCGCACACGCCGCCCCAGAAGGTGTTGTGCGGCGTGGTGCGCTTGAGCCAGGCGGTGTAGATGAGGTCGTAGTAGACGATCGCCGCCACGGTCAGCGCGGTGGCCAGCCAGTTCGTGAACGCGGCCATCAGCACGGTCGAGGCCGCCGCCAGCGCCAGGCCGAAGATAAGGGCGTTACGCGGCGACACCGCGTGGGTAACCAGCGGGCGGCGTGACGTTCGTCCCATCAGCGGGTCGATGTCACGGTCGAGGTAGCAGTTGATCGCGTTGGCGGCACCGGCCGCGAACGAGCCGCCGACCAGGACGACCAGCATCAGCCATACGGAGGGAAGGCCCTTGTCCGCGAGCATCATCGCCGGGATGGTGGTGATGAGCAGCAGCTCGACGATGCGCGGCTTGGTCAGCGACACGTACGCGCCGAACACCGCCCAGCGGGCCTCGCGGCGCGACGCCCGGATGGCGCGCGCGGCGCTGCCGGGCTGCACCGGGATGACGGGGAGGGGCTGGGACGGGAGGTCTATGGTGCCGGCCGCCTCAGGCGACTCCGCGGCGAGCGTGCTCACCCGAGACAGGGTACGGCAACGCTGGTCAAAGCCTGCGGCCGCGCCCGGCCGCGCGGATCCCGCGCCGGACACCCCAGCGGACACCACGCGGGACAAAGCACGGGTTCGCACATGTGTCGTGCGCGGTATGAGTAGGGTCAACACCGACAGGGCGACACCGTGGCCGCCCTTATGACGATGCGTTGCGCCTTTCCACAGCTCCGGTGCGTGCTATTCCGGGTCACGGCCCTGGAGCGACGGCAAGACTGATCCGCTAGGAGTAGCACAGCTGTGACTGAGCAGTTGATCTGGTCTGACATCGACCGCCGCGCGGTGGACACCGCCCGTGTACTTGCCATGGACGCGGTGGAGAAGGCCGGCAACGGCCATCCCGGCACCGCGATGAGCCTTGCCCCCCTCGCCTACCTGCTGTTCCAGCGGGCGATGCGCCTGGACCCCAACGACCCGGACTGGGCCGGCCGCGACCGCTTCGTGCTGTCGGCGGGGCACTCCTCGCTGACCCAGTACGTCCAGCTGTTCCTGGCCGGGTACGGCCTGGAGCTGTCGGACCTGCAGGCGCTGCGCCAGTGGGGCTCGCTGACCCCGGGCCACCCGGAGCACGGGCACACCCGCGGCGTGGAGACCACCACCGGCCCGCTGGGCCAGGGCCTGGGCAACGCGGTGGGCATGGCGATGGCCGCCCGCCGCGAGCGCGGTCTGTTCGACCCCGACGCCGCCCCGGGCACCAGCCCGTTCGACCACCACATCTTCGTGATCTGCTCCGACGGCGACATCGAGGAGGGCATCACGCATGAGGCCTCCGCCATCGCCGGGCACCAGAAGCTCGACAACCTGATCGCGTTCTGGGACGACAACGAGATCTCGATCGAGGACGACACCCGCATCGCCAAGTCCGAGGACGTCTGCCTGCGTTACGAGGCGTACGGCTGGCACGTCGAGCGGGTCGACTGGGTCGGCGGCGACGGCGGCTACCACGAGGACGTCACGGCGCTGTGGGCCGCGATCCAGCGGGCGAAGGCGGTCACCGACCGGCCCAGCTTCATCGCGCTGCGCACCATCATCGGCTGGCCCGCGCCGACCAAGCAGAACACCGGCAAGATCCACGGCTCGGCCGTCGGCCCGAACGAGGCCGCCGCGGTCAAGGAGGTGCTGGGCTTCGACCCGGCGGTCGCCTTCCCGGTCGAGGACGCGGTGCTGGTGCACACCCGCGCGGTGGGCGAGCGCGGCCGGGTGCTGCACTCGCAGTGGGAGGACGCCTTCCACGACTGGGCCAAGGCCAACCCGGACCGGCTGGCGCTGTTCGACCGGATGAGCACCCGCACCCTACCCAAGGGCTGGGAGGACGCGGTGCCGAGCTTCCCGGCCGACGCCAAGGGCATCGCCACCCGCGCCGCGTCGGGCCAGGTGCTCAACGCGCTCGCGCCGGTGCTGCCGGAGCTGTGGGGCGGCTCGGCCGACCTGGCCGAGAGCAACAACACCACCATGAAGGGCGAGCCGTCGTTCATCCCGGCGGAGTTCGCGACCAAGGAGTTCCCCGGCCACGAGTACGGCCGCACGCTGCACTTCGGCATCCGCGAGCACGGCATGGGCTCGATCCTCAACGGCATCGCCCTGCACGGCGGCACCCGCCCGTACGGTGGCACGTTCCTGGTGTTCAGCGACTACATGCGCCCGGCGGTGCGCCTGGCCGCGCTGATGAAGCTGCCGGTCACGTACGTGTGGACGCACGACTCGATCGGCCTGGGCGAGGACGGCCCGACCCACCAGCCGGTGGAGCACCTGACCGCGCTGCGGGCCATCCCGGGCCTGGACGTGGTGCGCCCCGCCGACGCCAACGAGACCGCGCAGGCCTGGAAGCTGGCGCTGGCCCACAACGACCGGCCCACGGCCCTGGCGCTGAGCCGCCAGAACCTGCCGACCATGGACCCGGCGAAGGTCAGCGGCGTCGAGCACGGCGGCTACGTGCTGGAGGAGGCGTCCACGGGCACCCCGAAGGCGATCCTCATCGGCACCGGCTCCGAGGTGCAGATCTGCCTGGCCGCCCGCGAGCTGCTGGAGGCCGACGGCGTGCCCACCCGGGTCGTGTCCATGCCGTGCCAGGAGTGGTTCCGCGCGTCCGACGCGTCATACCGTGAATCGGTGCTGCCGTCGTCGGTCAAGGCCCGGGTCAGTGTCGAGGCGGGTATCGCCATGTCGTGGCGCGACCTGATCGGCGACGCGGGCGAGGCCGTCAGCCTGGAGCACTACGGCGCCTCGGCACCGGCGGCGACCCTGTTCGAGAAGTTCGGGTTCACACCCCAGGCGGTCGCCGACGCCGCCCGGCGGTCTCTGGCCAAGGCCAAGGAAGGGCAGTGACTGCGATGACTGATCCCCTGGGTGGGCTCTCGGCCGCCGGTGTGGCGGTCTGGCTCGACGACATCTCCCGGGAGCGGCTGACCGAGGGCGGCTCCCACACCGCGCTGGCCGAGCTGCGCGACACCCGGCACGTGGTCGGGGTCACCAGCAACCCGACCATCTTCGCCGCCGCGCTGTCGGGCAGCGACGACTACGACGAGCAGCTGCACGACCTGAAGGTGCGCAAGGTCTCGGTCGACGAGGCGGTGCGCATGCTCACCACGTACGACATCCGGTGGGCCTGCGACGTGATGCGGCCGGTGTACGACGCGACCGGCGGCCGCGACGGCCGGGTGTCGATCGAGGTCGACCCGCGGCTGGCGCACGAGACCGAGCCGACGATCGCCGAGGCCAAGCAGCTGTGGTGGCTGGTCGACCGACCGAACCTGTTCATCAAGATCCCGGCGACGCTGGAGGGCCTGCCCGCGATCACCGCGGCGCTGGCCGCCGGCATCAGCGTGAACGTGACGCTGATCTTCTCGCTGGAGCGCTACCGCGCGGTGCTCGACGCCTGGCTGACCGGCCTGGAGCAGGCCAGGGCCAACGGCCACGACCTGTCGAAGATCGAGTCGGTGGGGTCGTTCTTCGTCTCCCGCTTCGACACCGAGATCGACAAGCGGCTGGAGAAGATCGGCACCCCGGAGGCGCTGGCCCTGCGCGGCCAGGCCGCCGTCGCCAACGCCCGCCTGGCCTACGGGGAGTACCTGGCGGCGGTCGGGACGCCGCGTTGGGCCGAGCTCAAGGCGGCCGGGGCGAACCCGCAGCGTCCGCTGTGGGCCTCCACCGGCACCAAGAACCCGGAATACCCGGACACGCTCTACGTGGAGCAGCTGATCGCGGCCGACACGGTCAACACCATGCCGGAGAAGACGATGCAGGCCTTCGCCGACCACGGCGAGGTGCCCGGCGACACGGTCACCGGCAACCTCGACGCGGCGCAGCAGACCATCGACGCGCTGCGCGCCGCCGGGGTCGACTACGACGACGTGGTGGCGTTCCTGGAGAGCGACGGCGTGGCGAAGTTCGACGCGAGCTGGCAGGAGCTGCTCGCGGGCGTACAGGCGAAACTGGAGCAGGCATGACCCAGACTGCATCGGGGGGCGGGCTGACGGTCCGCCTCTCCCCCGCGGCGGCGCAGCAGGCCGCGGCGCAGGTGTCGGAGCTGGAGGCGGCGGGCGTGCCCGCCGCCCTGGCGGGCAAGGACGCGACCCTGTGGGGTCCGGACGCGCAGGCCGAGGCGATCATCCGGCTGGGCTGGGTCGACACCTTCACCGGCAGCCGGGCGCTGCTGCCGCAGCTCGCCGAGCTGCGCGAGGAGCTGGGCGACCTGGACCACGTCGTGCTCGCCGGCATGGGCGGCTCGTCGCTGGCACCCGAGGTCATCTCGCTGACCCTGGGCAAGACGCTGACGGTGCTCGACACCACCGACCCGGGCCAGGTCAAGGCGGCGCTGGGCGACCGGCTGGACCGCACCGTGGTGGTCGTGTCCAGCAAGTCCGGCGGCACCATCGAGACCGACAGCCACCGCCGGGCGTACTGGCAGGCGTTCCTGGACGCGGGCCTGTCCGAGGCCGAGGCCGGGCGCCACTTCGTGATCGTGACCGACCCCGGCTCGCCGCTGGAGTCCGTCGCCCGCGAGATGGGCGCCTACGTGGTGCTCGCCGACCCGAACGTCGGCGGCCGCTACTCCGCGCTGACCGCGTTCGGCCTGGTGCCGACCGCGCTGGCCGGGGTCGACGTGGCCGAGCTGCTGGACCAGGCCGACGCGTTCGCCGCGACGCTGACCGCCGCCCCCGAGGCCAACCCGTCGCTGCTGCTGGGCGCCGCCCTCGGCGCCGCCGCGCTGGCCGGGCGGGACAAGGTGTCGCTGGCCGACGACGGCAGCGGCATCATCGGACTGGGCGACTGGGCCGAGCAGCTCATCGCCGAGTCCACCGGCAAGGAGGGCAAGGGCATCCTGCCGGTCGTGGTCGAGGGCTCCGACGCCCCCGGCGCGACCGGGGCGGACGTGTTCACCGCGACCGTCGGCGCGGCCGGCGGCGCGCCGTCGGGCACGCCGGACGCGGCCGTCAACGGCCCGCTGGGCGCGCAGTTCCTGTGCTGGGAGGCGGCGACGGCGATCGCCGGGCGGGTGCTGGGCATCAACCCGTTCGACCAGCCGAACGTGACCGAGTCCAAGCAGAACACCGGCAAGATCCTCGACGAGGGCATGCCGGCCGAGGAGCCCGCGTTCACCGAGGGCGACGTCGCGGTGTACACCACCGCGGGCGTGTCGACCCTGGACGAGGCGCTGGCCTGGCTGGTCGCCGAGACCGGCCCGGACGGGTACATCGCGATCATGGAGTACCTGGACCGGTTCGCCGACGCCGACGCCGCCAAGCTGCGCGCCGAGCTGGCCGCCGCGAGCGGCCGCCCGGTGACCTACGGCTGGGCGCCCCGGTTCCTGCACTCGACCGGCCAGTACCACAAGGGCGGGCCGCAGGTCGGCGCGTTCTTGCAGGTCACCGGCGCGGTGAGCGACGACCTGGCGGTGCCGGGCAGGCCGTACAGCTTCGGCACGCTACAGGCCGCCCAGGCCGCCGGCGACCGCCAGGCACTGGCCGGCCGGGGCCGCCCCCTGCTGCACCTGCATCTCACCGACCGGGCCAAGGGCACCGCCCAGCTGCTCGACTCGGCGCACCGCCTGTCCAACCACGAGGAAAGGTGACGTCACGTGAGCGTGCCGTCCACCCCGCAGCAGCCCAACCCGCTGCGGGATCCGCAGGACCGGCGCCTGCCGCGCATCCCTGAACCGTGCGCGCTGGTCATCTTCGGGGTCACCGGCGACCTCGCCCGCAAGAAACTGCTGCCCGCGGTGTACGACCTGGCCAACCGCGGCCTGCTGCCGCCCGGCTTCGTGGTGCTCGGCTTCGCCCGGCGCGACTGGGGCGACGGCGACTTCGAGCAGCTGGCCCGCACCTCGGCCCAGGAGCACGCGCGCACCCCGTGGCGCGAGGAGGTCTGGGCCCGGCTGTCGGGCAACATCAAGTTCGTGGGCGGCGCGTTCGACGACGACGCCGCCTTCGACACGCTGTCCCGCACCCTGGACGAGCTGCGCGACTCGCACGGCATCCCGGGCAACGCCGCGTTCTACCTGTCCATCCCGCCCGCAGCGTTCCCGACCGTGCTCAAGCAGCTCGAACGCACCGGCATGGCCGACAACGACAAGTCGGGCGGCTGGCGCCGGGTCGTGGTGGAGAAGCCGTTCGGTGAGGACCTGACCTCGGCCAAGGCCCTCAACGACCTGGTCGACGACGTGGTCAGCGCGCAGGACGTGTTCCGCATCGACCACTACCTCGGCAAGGAGACGGTCCAGAACATCCTGGCGCTGCGCTTCGCCAACTCCCTGTTCGAGCCGCTGTGGAACTCCAAGTACGTCGACTCGGTGCAGATCACCATGGCCGAGGACGTCGGCATCGGCAGCCGCGCGGGCTTCTACGACGCCACCGGCGCCGCCCGCGACGTGCTGCAGAACCACCTGCTACAGCTGCTGGCGCTGGTCGCCATGGAGGAGCCGACCACCTTCGACGCCTCGGAGATCCGGGCCGAGAAGCTGAAGGTGCTGCGCGCCACCGCGCCGCCGGCCGACGTCACCACCGGCACGGTGCGCGGGCAGTACCTCACCGGCTGGGTGGCCGGGCAGCGGGTCAAGGGCTACCTGGAGGAGTCCGACGTCCCGGCGACCTCGACGACGGAGACGTACGTCGCGGCGCGGCTGACCATCCAGAACCGGCGCTGGGCCGGGGTGCCGTTCTACATCCGGGCGGGCAAGCGCCTGCCCCGGCGGGTCACCGAGGTCGCGGTGCTGTTCAAGAAGGCGCCGCACCTGCCGTTCTACCCGGAGGACGTGGAGCTGCTGGGCCACAACCAGCTGGTCATCCGCGTGCAGCCGGACGAGGGCGTGATGCTCAAGTTCGGGTCCAAGGTGCCGGGCACCCAGATGGAGCTGCGCGACATCAGCATGGACTTCGCGTACGGCGAGGCGTTCACCGAGTCCAGCCCGGAGGCGTACGAGCGGCTCATCCTCGACGTGATGCTCGGCGACCGGACCCTGTTCCCGGACGCCGCCGAGGTCGAGGAGGGCTGGCGCATCGTCGACCCGCTGGAGGCGGCGTGGATCGGCACCAAGCCCGCCACCTACCGGGCCGGCGAGTGGGGTCCGCGCGAGGCCGACGAGATGCTGGCCGCCGAGGGCCGCACCTGGCGGCGGGCATGAAGACTGACGATCTCTGCGGAAGGCGGGCGGGATGCTAGCCCTGTGGGACACCACCGGTAACGAGGTGGTGCGCAAGCTCGCCGCGGAGCGGCGCAACGCCGGCGGCGTGGCCAGCGGCCTGGCGCTGAACCTGGTCGTCATCGTGGACGAGGGCCGGGTCCGCCAGGTCGAGGACGCGGCCACCATCGCCGCGGCCTCGCACCCCTGCCGCCTGCTCGTGGTCAGCCGCGGGCCGGTCGCCGGGGTCGACGCGGCCACCGCCAACGCCAAGGACCGGCTCGACGCCGAGATCGTGGTCGGCGGGCGCCTCGGCCCGTGCGAGGCCGTGATCATGCGGATGCACGGCCGCCTGGCGCTGCACAGCGAGTCGGTGGTCATGCCGCTGCTCGCCCCGGACGTGCCGGTGGTCACCTGGTGGCACGGCACCCCGCCGGAGCACATCGCGTACGACCCGCTCGGCGTCGTGGCCGAGCGCCGGGTCACCGACATCGCCCAGTGCGCCGACCCCGAGGCGGCCCTGCGCCAGCGGGCGCTGGACTACGCCCCGGGCGACACCGACCTGTCCTGGACCCGGCTGACCGGCTGGCGCTCGCTGATCGCGGGCGCCTTCGACACCGGCAACAGCACCGCGATCTCGGCGGTGGTGTACACCGGGGCCGCCGACCCGCTCGGCGCGCTGCTGCGCGGCTGGATCGTCTCGCGCACCGGCATCCCGGTGCGGCTGGCCGACTCGGCCGACGGCGGCAGGCTCAGCGGCGTCGACTTCGCGCTGGCCGACGGCGGCACGCTCAGCCTGCACAGCACCGGCGACGGCATGGCGCTGCTGCGCAAGACCGGCCAGCTCGACCTGGTGATGCCGCTGCTGCAGCGGCGCCTCGGCGAGGAGCTGGCCGAGGAGCTGCAGCGGCTCGACGCCGACCAGCCGTACTCGCGGGCGCTGTCGGCGGCGACCGGGGTGGCCGGGCTCGGCGAGCGGCCCGCCGTGCGCACCCACATCTGGCAGGACCCGGCCTGGGCCCAGCCGGTGGGGGCGAGCGCATGACCGTGGTGGTGCACGCCGACGCGACGGTGCTCGCGGAGGCGGTCGCGGCGCGGCTGCTGGTGAAGCTGATCGACGCCCAGGCCGTGCACGGCGGCGCCCACGCGGTGCTGACCGGCGGCCGGGTCGCCGCCGCGGTCTACCGGGCGGTGCTGGCCAGCCCCGCCCGCGCCGCGGTCGACTGGTCGCGGGTCGACCTGTGGTGGGGCGACGAGCGGTTCCTGCCCTCGGGCGACCCCGACCGCAACGAGACCCAGGCGCGGGCGGCTCTGCTGGACGCGCTGCCGCTCGATCCGGCCCGGGTGCACCCGATGCCACCGGCCGACGGCCCCGACGGCGCAGATCCCGAACTGGCGGCCCGCCGCTACGCCGGGGAGCTGGCCGCGGCGGGCGACGGGCGGCTGCCGCGCTTCGACGTGCTGCTGCTGGGCGTCGGCGAGGACGGGCACGTGGCCTCGGTCTTCCCCGGGTTCCCGGTGGCTGACGGCCTGGTCGGCGCGGTAACCGACAGCCCCAAGCCGCCGCCGGTGCGCACCACGCTCACCCCGGCCGCGATCAACACGGCCGACGAGGTGTGGCTGATCGCGGCGGGCGCCGACAAGGCCGAGGCGGTCGGCACCGCCCTGACCTCGGGCGGGCTGCCCGCCGCCACGGTGCACGGGACCTCGCGCACGCTGTGGCTGCTGGACGCGGCCGCCGCGTCCCGCGTCCCCGCGCCGGACCGCGTCCCCACGCGGTAGGGCGACACATGCGAAAGGGGCCGGTCGGAGTTCCGACCGGCCCCTTTTCGTGTGATCGCGCGGATCAGCCGGCCATCTCCAGCTTGAGCCAGAGGCCCAGGCCGACGATGCAGGCGAACCAGACGATGCCCACCAGCACGGTGTACCGGTCGAGGTTCTTCTCCGCCACGGAGGACCCGGCCAGGCTCGACGAGACGCCACCGCCGAACATGCTGGACAGGCCGCCGCCCTTGCCTCGGTGCAGCAGCACCAGCAGGGTCAGCAGGGCGCTGGTGATGATCAGCAACACGATCATTGCGTAGGCGAAGCCGATCGGCATGAGCATGGTCCTTAGGTTTCGGTGGCCGCGGGCGCGGCCCGTAGGTGTCGGTCAAGGATAGCGGGCGCGGCCCGGACTCAGGAGGGCGAGGAGGCCACATCCGTCGCGATGGTCGGATCGAGCAGGCCAAGGGCGGCCAGATCGGGCATACCGAACTGCGAATGGATGAACAACCCGCCGACGTTCGAGCCGGACATCCGGATCGCGTTGGGATAGAGCACCGGGATCGTGACGGCCATCTGCGAGAGCTTGCCGTCCAGCTCGCCCCACAGCTTGTACTGGCGCGCCAGGTCCGGCTCCGAGGTCGCCTCCTTGATCGCCTGGTCCACCTCGGCGTCCTTGAGGAACGAGTAGTTCGAGCCGCTCAGCTCGCCCGGCGGCTGCACGAGGCTGCTGTCGAACAGCGGCGGGATGACCGCCGAGCCGTTGGCCCAGTCGGGCAGCCAGCCCGCGTAGACCAGCTGGTACGAGTGGCCCGAGTCGGCGATCAGGTCCCAGTACGTGTCGGCGTCCAGCCGCTTGAGGTTGACCTTCACCCCGATGCGCAGGTACGCGTCGACCATCGTCTTGACGTACCGGGCGATGGTGTCGTTGTCCGGCAGCGCCACGTTGATCGTGTCGGGGCAGGTGACACCGGCGTTCTTGGCCTGGTCGATCAGCGCGATGGCCTTGTCCTCGTTGCCGTCGCCGTCGAGCAGGGTGTCGTAGTGGTCGAACTTCGCGTGCGCGGCCAGACCCGGCGGGATCATCGAGGTGGCCAGGTCGCCGATGATCGAGCCGCCCATCGCCTGGCGGTACTTGCGCTTGTTGAACGCGTACACCAGTGCCTGGCGGCAGCGCAGGTCCTTGACCAGCTTCGTGTTGATCGCGAAGTAGCGCACCGCGCCGGTGGGGCCGGTCGCCGTCCGCTTGGACAGGTCGGGGTCGTTGACGACCTGCTGCAGGAAGTTCGGCGCGACGTTGCTGTTGAGCAGCACCGAGTTGCGGTCGCCGCCCTGGTCCTGGATCAGCGCGTTGGTGACGGCCGGGTCGTTCTCGTTCTTGACGATCTCGATCTTGTCCGGGTACGCCTTGCGGACGCTGTCGACCGAGGAAGACCAGTGCTCGTTGCGGATCAGCGTGATCTTGTCAGGGCTGATCCGGGGCTCCACCCGGTACGGCCCGTTGGACAGCGGGCGCAGGTCGTAGGCGTCCTTGTCGCCGTCGGCACCCGGCTTGGCCGGGGAGAACACCGACAGCGCGACCGTGTAGTTGAAGTCGCCGGTGGGCTGCTTCAGCTTGAACTTGATCGTGCGCGAGTCGTCGCAGCTGACCGAGTCCAGCTCCTTGCCGCTGTACGGGCCCTCGTAGGGCGTCGCGTTGTCGGCCAGCATCAGCTTCGCGTACGGCAGGCCCGACTTGAACAGCGAGGAGAAGTTGCGCTCGACGCCGTACTTCAGCTGCTGGCAGTTGATCGCGGCGCCGTCCTCCCACTTCACGCCCTCGCGCAGCTTGAACTCCCACACGGTGTTGTTCTCGCTGGGCCGGCCGAGGTCGGTGGCCAGGTCGGGCACCAGCTCGCTGCCGGCCGCGCCGGGCTCGGACTTGTACGTCGTGAGCGTGCGCGACAGCAGGCGGCTGACGTTGGAGTCGAGCGCCGCGGCGATCTTCTGCGGGTCCAGGTGGGAGGGCAGCTGCGTCATCACGACCCGCAGCGTGCCGCCCGAGGTGACGGATTGGCTGGAGTCGGCCGCAGAGTCGCAGGCGGCGACGGCGCCCGCGGCGACGAGCGCCACGGCGGCGGCGGTCATGCGGCGCATACGCAGGAGAGGCATGGTCGTCCTCTCGGCGGGCGCGGGTAGCCCACCAAGGATCTCGGGGGTGGTCGGGGGCGGGACCGCGCACCTGAGGTGCCCGGCCACGCGCCACACTCTAGGCACTCGCGCGGCGGCACCGGCAGGCGGGAGCCAGATCGCAACAAAGAAGGACTCCCGGCATCTGGGAGATCACTTTGTGTGTACGGAACCGGCGCCTGCCTGCCGCGAGCCGGGCCGGAACGCGGGACGGGCGGGCGGCCGATGGCCACCCGCCCGTCCCGAGCCCGGGGTCACTCCCCCAGGCGGCAGATCTTCGCGAAGTCGTCGGCGTCGAGGCTCGCTCCGCCGACCAGCGCACCGTCGATGTCGGGCTGCGCCATGATCGCGGCGATGTTCGAGCCCTTGACCGAGCCGCCGTAGAGGACCCGCACCACGTTGGCGGTGGCGTCGCCCTGGGTCTTGGCCAGCTGCGCGCGGATCGCGCCGATGACCTCCTGGGCGTCCTCGGGCGTGGCGGTCTTGCCGGTGCCGATGGCCCACACCGGCTCGTACGCCACCACGACCTTCTCCACCTGCGCCGGGGTCAGCCCGGCCAGGCCGCCGTCGAGCTGGGCCAGCGTGTACTCCACGTGGTTGCCCGCCTCGCGGACGTCCAGGCCCTCGCCGATGCACAGGATCGGCGTCATGTCGTCGCCGAGCACAGCCTTGACCTTGGCGTTGACCAGCTCGTCGCTCTCCGCGTGGTACTGGCGGCGCTCGGAGTGGCCGACGACCACGAACGAGCAGCCCAGCTTGGCCAGCATGCTCGCCGCGATCTCGCCGGTGTAGGCGCCCGACTTGTAGGCCGAGACGTCCTGCGCGCCGTACTTGAGCAGCAGGCGGTCCCCGTCGACCAGGGTCTGCACGCTGCGGATGTCGACGAACGGCGGGATCACCGCGACCTCGACCGCCTCCAGCTGCTTCTCGTTCAGGCTGAACGCGAGCTTCTGGGTCAGGGCGATGGCCTCGAGGTGGTTGAGGTTCATCTTCCAGTTGCCGGCCATCAGCGGCCGGCGCTTCTCCACTGCCATCGTCACGCCTCCAGTGCGAGCAGGCCCGGCAGGGCCTTGCCCTCCAGGTACTCCAGCGACGCGCCGCCGCCGGTGGAGATGTGGCCGAAGGCCGCCTCGTCCAGGCCCAGCGCCCGCACGGCCGCGGCGGAGTCGCCGCCGCCGACCACGGTGAAGCCGTCGACCTTGGTGATCGCCTCGGCCACGCCGCGGGTGCCGCCCGCGAACGGGGCCAGCTCGAACACGCCCATCGGGCCGTTCCAGAAGACCGTCTTCGCCCCGGCCAGCGCGTCGGTGAACAGCGCCACCGACGCCGGGCCGATGTCCAGGCCGAGCCAGCCGTCGGGGATGGCGTCGGCCGCGACCGTCTCGGTCTGCGCGTCGGCCGCGAACTTGTCGGCCACGACGATGTCCACCGGCAGCACAATCCGGTCGCCGGCGCGGGCCAGCAGGTCGCGGCAGGTGTCGAGCATCTCGTCCTGCAGCAGCGAGCCGCCGACCCCGTGGCCCTGGGCCTTGAGGAAGGTGAAGCACATGCCGCCGCCGATGAGCAGCTTGTCGGCGCTGTTCAGCAGCGCCTCGATCACGGCCAGCTTGTCGGAGACCTTCGACCCGCCGAGCACCACCACGTACGGCGTGGCCGGGTTCTCGGTGAGGCGCTTGAGCACCTCGACCTCGGTCGCGACCAGTCCGCCCGCGTAGCGCGGCAGCCGGGCCGCCACGTCGTAGACGCTGGCGTGCTTGCGGTGCACCGCGCCGAACGCGTCGTCGACGTAGACGTCGGCGAAGCCGGCCAGCTGGTCGGCGAACGCGCCGCGTACGGCGTCGTCCTTGCTGGTCTCACCGGCGTTGAAGCGCAGGTTCTCCAGCAGCACCACGCCGCCCGGCGCCAGCGCGGCGACGGCCGCCTGGGCCGACTCGCCGACGGTGTCGGCGGCGAACTCCAGCGGCGAGCCCAGCAGCTCCTGGAGCCGCTGCGCGACCGGCGCCAGGGTGTACTTCGGGTCGGGCTCGCCCTTGGGGCGGCCCAGGTGCGACATGACGATCACCGCAGCGCCCGCGTCCCGCAGGGCGACGATGGTCGGCAGGACGGCCCGGATGCGGCCGTCGTCGGCGATCACGCCGGGGTTGTCCTTGACGAAAGGCACGTTCAGGTCGGCGCGCACGAGCACGCGCCGACCTGAGACACCCTCGCCGAGCAGCTCGTCGAGGGAACGCATCAGAGCGAGGCGCCCACGAGCTTGGTGAGGTCCACCAGGCGGTTCGAGTAGCCCCACTCGTTGTCGTACCAGCCGACGACCTTGACCTGGTTGCCGATGACCTTGGTCAGACCGGCGTCGAAGATGCAGGAGGCCGGGTCGGTCACGATGTCCGAGGACACGATCTCGTCCTCGGTGTAGACCAGGATGCCCTTGAGCGGGCCCTCGGCCGCGGCCTTGATCGCGGCGTTGACCTCCTCGACCGACGTCTCGCGAGCGGCGGTGAAGGTCAGGTCGGTGGCCGAGCCGGTCGGGATCGGCACGCGCAGCGCGAAGCCGTCCAGCTTGCCCTTCAGCTCCGGCAGCACCAGGCCGATCGCCTTGGCCGCACCGGTCGAGGTCGGCACGATGTTCAGGGCCGCGGCGCGGGCGCGACGCAGGTCCTTGTGCGGGCCGTCCTGCAGGTTCTGGTCCTGGGTGTACGCGTGGATCGTGGTCATCAGACCCTTTTCGATCCCGATCGTGTCGTTCAGGACCTTCGCCATCGGGGCGAGGCAGTTGGTGGTGCAGGACGCGTTCGAGATGATCGTGTGCGCCGCCGGGTCGTACTTGTCGTGGTTGACGCCCAGCACGATGGTGATGTCCTCACCCTTGGCCGGGGCCGAGATGATGACCTTCTTCGCGCCGTTGTCGGCGTGCACCTTCGCCTTGGCGGCGTCGGTGAACAGACCGGTCGACTCGATCACGATGTCGGCGCCCAGGTCGCCCCAGGGCAGCTTGCCCGGGTCGCGCTCGGCGAACGCCTTGAACGACTTGCCGTTGACCGTGAGGTCGGTCTCGGTGGCCTTCACCTCGTAGGGCAGGCGGCCGAGGATGCTGTCGTACTTGAGCAGGTGCGCCAGGGTCGCGTTGTCGGTCAGGTCGTTGACGGCAACCAGCTCGATGTCCGCGCCGGACGCCAGCAGGGCCCGGTAGAAGTTACGCCCGATGCGGCCGAAGCCGTTGATGCCAACCCGGATGGTCACAGGTCCCATCTCCTCGCATGTGCGCCGACTGGCGGCTTCGAAAGCCGAGTGCGGCGGCCTATAGGTCACTCGCCCGGTCCCGCCGCCCACACACCTGACATAACGGCTTGCGGCCGAGCTGTCGGCAGCGTCGCCGTACTTGTTCGACCCTAGCTGAGCTGTGACCGGCGGCACCGCCGGGGTCTTTGTTTCACGATGGTGTCGTCCGCCACTCTTTTAACAAACCGGGCCCGCCGGGCCACCGCGGGCGGCGCTGAAAACGACGATCCCGCCTGAACTGGTCAGGCGGGATCGGGTGCGGCGGGTCACCGTTCAGACGGTGAGCATCTCCGCGGTGACGGCGGCCTCCGTGTCCGGGATGCCGAGGTCACGCGCGCGCTTGTCGGCAAGCGCCAGCAGACGCCTTATGCGCCCGGCGATCGCGTCCTTCGTGAGCGGCGGGTCGGCCAGCGCGCCCAGCTCCTCCAGCGACGCCTGCCGGTGCTCCAGCCGCAGGCGGCCCGCGCTGGTCAGGTGCCCCGGGGCGTCGTCGGCGAGGATCTCCAGCGCCCGGGTGACCCGGGCCGCCGCGGCGACCGCCGCACGGGCCGAGCGGCGCAGGTTGGCGTCGTCGAAGTTGGCCAGGCGGTTGGCGGTGGCCCGCACCTCGCGCCGTACCCGGCGCTCCTCCCACGCCAGCACGCTGGAGTGGGCGCCGATGCGGGTCAGCAGCGCGGCGATCGCGTCGCCGTCCTTGACCACCACCCGGTCCACCCCGCGCACCTCGCGGGCCTTGGCGGTGATGCCCAGCCGCCGGGCCGCGCCGACCAGCGCCAGCGCCGACTCCGGCCCCGGACAGGTGATCTCCAGGGCGCTGGAGCGGCCCGGCTCGGTCAGCGACCCGTGCGCCAGGAACGCGCCCCGCCACGCCGCCACGGCACAGCAGACGCTGGCCGAGACGACGTTCGGCGGCAGGCCCCGCACCGGCCGGCCGCGCACGTCCAGCAGGCCGGTCTGGCGCGCCAGCGCCTCGCCGTCCTTGACGATGCGCACGATGTAGTGGCTGCCCTTGCGCAGCCCGCCCGACGCCAGCACGTGCACCTCGCTCGGGTAGCCGAACAGGTCGGCCACCGTGGTGCGCAGCCGCCGGGCCACCGCGCCGGTGTCGAGCTCCGCCTCGACGACCACACGGCCGGAGACGATGTGCAGGCCGCCGGCGAAGCGCAGCAGCGCCGCCATCTCCGCCCGCCGGCAGCAGGGCTTGGGCACGTCGACCCGGCTCAGTTCGTCTTTGACCGCAGCGGTCATCGCCATCGTGTCGTCACCTCGTGGCCGGTCGCGGGCTTTGCGCCATGGTTTGTGATCAAGTCGGTGGTGCCGGGTTCGTACGTGCTAACGAGCGGTGCGCAGTAGTGGCACCAGTGCGCGGCCCAATCGGACCGGATCGTGTCGCGGCGTGCCGTCGTCGACCGCCACCGGGGCGAGCGCGATGCGGGCACCGAGTGATTCTGCCGCATTCGCGACCGGTTCGGGGTCTGGCACGGCATTCCTGTCGACCAGAACAATATCGACCTTGAGGTCCGGGAGGTACCGGCTCAGCGCGGCCAGGTGGTCGGGCAGCGACAGGCCGACCGTCTCCCGGTCCGCGGCGAGGTTCAGGGTGACCAGCCGGCGCGCCGGGCTGGCCACGATCGCGGCCGCCTGCTCGGGCACCAGCAGGTGCGGGATGACGCTGGTGTACCAGCTGCCCGGCCCGAACACGAGCCAGTCCGCCGCGCCGATCGCCTCGATCGCCTGCGGGCACGGCTGCGGCTGCGGCGGCTCCAGCCGCACTTCCACCACCCGGCCGGGCGCCACCGCGACCTGGTGCTGGCCGCGGACCGTGATCTGCTTCCCGTCCACGATCAGGTCGGCCTCGATGCCCAGCGGATGGCACGACATCGGCAGCACCCGGCCGACGGCGTGCACCATCGCCTGGGCGTGCTCCAGCGCGGCGACCGGGTCGCCGAGCAGCTCCATCAGGCCGCACAGCACCACGTTGCCGACCGGGTGCCCGGCCAGCTCGTCGGAGCCGGTGAAGCGGTACTGCATCAGCCTGGCCGTGCCGTCGCTGACGCCGTCGGCGGCGGCCAGCGCGGCCAGCGCCTGGCGCAGGTCACCGGGCGGCAGCACCGAGCGGGCCGCGCGCAGCCGCCCGCTGGAGCCGCCGTCGTCGGCCACGGTCACCACCGCGGTCAGCTCCAGCGGCAGCCCGGTCGCGCGCAATGCGCGCAGGCTGGCGCTGAGGCCGTGCCCGCCCCCGAAGGCCACCACCTTGATCGGCTTCATCGCCTCGTTCATGCCCGCTCCCTGCTGTGCTCGTCGCGGTCATGGACGTGCCGAGCCTCGTTGCTGTTCCCCGTCATATGCGCCTAAGCCGCTCGCGGCGTCACTCGCGGCCGAGGTCGCGGTGCTGCGCGTGTGCCACCACCCGCAGTTCGCGCAGGCGGCGGGCCAGTTCCTCGGCGATGGCCACGCTGCGGTGCTTGCCGCCGGTGCAGCCGACGGCCACGGTCAGATACCGCTTGCCCTCGCGCTCGAAACCCGGCGCGGTCGCGGTGACCAGGCGGGCGTACGTCTCCACGAACGTCCCCGCGCCCCGCTGGCCCAGCACGTACCGGCTGACGGGCTGGTCGCGGCCGGTCTGCTCGCGCAGCTCCGGCACCCAGAACGGGTTGGGCAGGAAGCGGGCGTCGAGCACGAAGTCGGCGTCGGGGGGCAGCCCGTACTTGAAGCCGAACGACAGCACGGTGACCCGCAGCCGCAGCGCGTCGGGGCTGGCGAACAGCTCCTCGACCCGGGCCCGCAGCTGGTTGACGTTCAGGTGCGAGGTGTCGATGAGCACGTCGGCCTGCTCGCGCGCCTCGGCGAGCAGGCCGCGCTCGGCGGCGATGCCGTCGGAGAGGCGGCCGTCGCCCTGTAGCGGGTGCGAGCGCCGCACGCTCTCGAACCGCCGGATCAGCACCTCGTCGTCGGCGTCGACGAAGACCACGCGGGGGCTGAAGCCCCGCTCGCGCAGCTCCCGGATCGCCCCGGCCAGGTCGGTGGAGAAGGCGCGGCTGCGCACGTCGAGGACCATGGCGGTGTGCCGGGCCGCCCCGCCCGCCTTGGCGGCGAGCTCGGCCAGTTGCACCAGCAGTGCCTGCGGCAGGTTGTCGACCACGTAGTAGCCGACGTTCTCCAGGGCGCGCGCCACGGTGCTGCGGCCGCCGCCCGAGACGCCGGTCACCACCACCAGGTCGGTGGCGGCCTCGCCGGACAGCTCCTGCTCGGCTGCCGGCTCCGCGCGATCCCCCGTCGCGCCGTGCCTTGCCGTCTCCACGCTCACGTAGCCCCCACTAAGCGCCCGCGCGCCGGGTCACCGCCCGGCACGGAGGTTCATCCTAGCCAGGCTCGCCGGAAGCGCCGCTTTCCGCGGTCGGATTCACCTGCTGGGGTACACCCAGCGCCGCCAGCACGGCCGCGGCCGTGCGCGGACCGATCCCGGGCACCTGGGCGATCTCGTCGGCCCCCGCGGCGGCCAGCCGCTTGAGCGACCCGAAGTGCCGCAGCAGCGCCTTGCGCCGGATCTCGCCGAGGCCGGGCACGCTGTCGAGGTCCGAGGCGGTCATCCGGGCCGACCGCCGCTGCCGGTGGAACGTGATGGCGAAGCGGTGCGCCTCGTCGCGGACCCGCTGGAGCAGGTACAGCCCCTCGGCCTGGCGCGGCAGGATGACCGGCATCGGGTCGTCGGGCAGCCAGACCTCCTCCAGCCGCTTGGCCAGCCCGCAGACGGCCACGTCGGTGACGCCGAGCTCGGACATGACCGCCGCGGCCGCGTTGACCTGCGGCGCGCCGCCGTCGACCACGATCAGCTGCGGCGGGTACGCGAACCGCCTGGGCCGCCCGCCCTGATCAGCCGCAGCAGCCGGTTCCGGGTCGGCCGGCCCCTCGGCCAGGTAGCGGGCGAACCGGCGCCGCATCACCTCGCTGATCGCCGAGACGTCGTCGGTGGCGCCCTTGATGATGAAGCGCCGGTAGTCGCTCTTGCGCGGCACGCCGTCCTCGAAGACGACCATGCTGGCGACCACGTCGGTGCCCTGGATCTGCGAGATGTCGAAGCACTCGATCCGCAGCGGGGCGCTGGCCAGGCCGAGCGCGTCCTCGATCTCCTCCAGGGCGCGGCTGCGCGCGGTCAGGTCCCCGGCACGGCGCAGCTTGTGCTGGGCCAGCGACTGGAGCGCGTTGCGGGCCACGGTCTCCATCAGCGACTTCTTGTCGCCGCGCTGCGGCACCCGCAGGCTGACCCGCGAGCCGCGGTGCGCCGACAGCCAGTCCGACAGGGCGTCGGCGTCGGCGGGCAGCTCCGGCACGAGGATCTCGCGCGGCACGTCCGCCTCGGTCCCCTCGGCTGGTCCGGCGTCGCCGTAGATCTGGGTGCAGAAGTGGTGCACCAGGTCGCCGATGGTCAGGTCCTCGGTCTTGTCGACGATCCAGCCGCGCTGGCCGCGGACCCGCCCGTCGCGGACGTGGAAGACCTGCACCGCGGCCTCCAGCGGGTCGTCGGCGAAGGCGACCACGTCGGCGTCGGTGCCGTCGGACAGCACGATCGACTGCTTCTCCATCGCGCGGCGCAGGGCGACCAGGTCGTCGCGCAGGCGGGCGGCGCGCTCGTACTCCATCGCGGCCGACGCCTCGCGCATCTGGCGGTCGAGCCGCTTCTGCATGTCGTCGGTACGCCCGGCCATGAAGTCGCAGAACTCCAGCACGATGGCGCGGTGCTCGGCGGCGCTGACCCGCCCCACGCACGGCGCGGAGCACTTGCCGATGTCGCCGAGCAGGCACGGGCGGCCGATCTGGCCCGCGCGCTTGAACACCCCGGCCGAGCAGGTGCGTGACGGGAAGACGCGCAGCAGCAGGTCGAGGGTCTCGCGGATGGCCCAGGCGTGCGAGTACGGCCCGAAGTAGCGCACGCCCTTCTTCTTCGCCCCGCGCATGACCAGCAGGCGGGGGTACTCCTCGTCCAGGGTGACGGCGAGGTAGGGGTACGACTTGTCGTCGCGGTACTTCACGTTGAAGCGGGGGTCGTACTCCTTGATCCAGGAGTACTCCAGCTGGAGGGCCTCGACCTCGGTGCCGACGACCACCCAGTCCACGCCCGCGGCGGTGGTGACCATCTGCTGGGTGCGCTGGTGCAGCGACCACAGATCGGCGAAGTACGAGTTCAGCCTGCTGCGCAGGCTCTTCGCCTTGCCGACGTAGATGATCCGCCCCGTGTCGTCACGGAACCGGTACACACCGGGCGCGTCGGGAATGCTGCCCGGCGCGGGCCGGTACTGGGACGGATCAGCCACGCCGCAAGCCTAGTAGGGAGGTCTGACGCTCAAGCTATCCGCACCTCGTCGCCCTCGACCACGATCTTGCGCTCGTCCAAGGCGCGCTTGGCGGGCTGGTCCACCTTGGCCGGAGCGCCGTCGCCGATGTTGAACTCGCTGAAGTGGCAGGTGCACTTGATCTTGCCGTCGGCGATCTGGCTGACCGGGCAGCTCTGGTGCGTGCAGATGCTGCTGAAGCCGACGAAGATGTTCGGCGACGGCTGGGTCACCACGGTGCCGTGCTCGGCGAAGATCTTGCCGCCGCCGACCGGGATGTCCGCGGTCTTGCCCAGCACCGTGCCGCTGGCGGGAGCCTGGGCACCGGTGCCGCCGCTGGGCCCGCCACCGGAACCGTTGTTCGGCGTCGCGGCGGGCTCGTCCGTGCCGCAGGCGGCCAGCAGCCCGGCAGCGCCCGCCATCCCCGCGCCCGCGAGCAGCGTACGGCGCGAAGTGGCAGGCTGAAGCGCGTCACTCATAGAGGTAGGTCACCTTCCTGTGAGGGGTCTGAAAGGCAACCTACCCGGCGTCTCTGAAATTTAGCTGCGAATTCAACTATCCGTTTCGCCAACGGATCAGGCGGTCTGCACCTGCTTGGCGCGGCTCGCCTTCTTCGCCCGAGGTGCCGGGGCGGCCGGGGCGGCCGCCTTCAGCATCGGGGCCAGGAACTCACCCGTGTAACTGCCGGCGACCGCCGCGATCTCCTCGGGCGTACCGGTGGCCAGCACCGTGCCGCCCTTGTGGCCGCCCTCCGGGCCCATGTCGATCAGGTGGTCGGCGGACTTGATCACGTCGAGGTTGTGCTCGATGACGATCACGGTGTTGCCCTTGTCGACCAGCCCCTGAAGCACCAGCAGCAGCTTGCGGATGTCCTCGAAGTGCAGGCCGGTGGTCGGCTCGTCCAGGACGTACACGGTGCGGCCGGTGGAGCGCTTCTGCAGCTCCGAGGCGAGCTTGACCCGCTGCGCCTCGCCGCCGGACAGCGTCGGGGCGCTCTGCCCCAGCCGCACGTAGCCCAGACCGACGTCGACCAGCGTCTTGAGGTGCCGGTGGATCGCCGGGATGGCCTCGAAGAAGGCGGCGCCCTCCTCGATCGGCATCTCCAGCACCTCGGCGATGGTCTTGCCCTTGTAGTGCACCTCCAGGGTCTCCCGGTTGTACCGGGCGCCCTTGCACACCTCGCACGGGACGTACACGTCCGGCAGGAAGTTCATCTCGATCTTGATCGTGCCGTCGCCCGCGCAGTTCTCGCAGCGGCCGCCCTTGACGTTGAACGAGAACCGGCCCGGACCGTAGCCGCGCACCTTCGCCTCGGTGGTCTCGGCGAACAGCTTGCGGATGTTGTCGAACACGCCCGTGTACGTCGCCGGGTTCGACCGCGGCGTGCGCCCGATCGGCGACTGGTCCACGCCGACGACCTTGTCCACGTGCTCCAGGCCGGTCACCCGGGTGTGCCGGCCCGGCACCATCCGGGCACCGTTGATCTGGTTGGCCAGCACCGTGTACAGGATGTCGTTGACCAGCGTCGACTTGCCCGACCCGGACACGCCGGTGACCGCCGTGAACTGCCCCAGCGGGAACGTCACGGTCAGGTTGCGCAGGTTGTGCTCGCGCGCGCCGACCACCGTCAGCTCCCGCCCCGGCGTGGGCGGCCGCCGCGTCGCCGGGACCGCGATCTCCTTGCGCCCCGACAGGTACTGCCCGGTCACCGACTCCTCGCTGACCAGCAGCTTGTCGTAGGTCCCCGAGTGCACGATGCGGCCGCCGTGCTCGCCCGCGCCCGGACCGATGTCCACGATCCAGTCGGCGGTGCGGATGGTGTCCTCGTCGTGCTCGACCACGATCAGGGTGTTGCCCAGGTCGCGCAGGCGGACCAGGGTCTCGATCAGGCGGTGGTTGTCGCGCTGGTGCAGGCCGATCGACGGCTCGTCCAGCACGTACAGCACGCCGACCAGGCCCGAGCCGATCTGCGTGGCCAGCCGGATGCGCTGCGCCTCGCCGCCGGACAGCGAGCCCGACGGGCGGCCCAGCGACAGGTAGTCCAGGCCCACGTCGACCAGGAAGCGCAGCCGCGCGTTGATCTCCTTGAGCACCCGCTCGGCGATGAACCGCTGCCGGTCGTCCAGCTCCAGCCCGGCCAGCGCCTCGGCGGCCTCGCCCACCGACAGCGAGCACAGCTCGGCGATGTTGCGCCCGTCCAGGGTCACCGCCAGCACCTCGGGCTTCAGGCGGGTGCCGCCGCAGACCGAGCAGGGCACCTCCCGCATGTAGCCCTCGTACTTCTCCCGCGACCACTCGCTCTCGGTGTCGGAGTGGCGGCGCTCCAGCCACTTCACCGCGCCCTCGAACTCGGAGTAGTAGGAGCGCTCGCGGCCGTACTTGTTGCGGTAGCGCACGTGCACCTGGTTCTCGGCGCCGTGCAGGATCACCTTCTGCGCCTTGGCGGTGATGGCCCGCCACGGGGTGTCCATGTCGAAGCCGTACTTGTCGCCCAGGCCCTCCAGCAGCCGGGAGAAGTACTCCATGGTGTGGCCGCCCGACCACGGCGCGATCGCGCCCTCGGCCAGGGTCTTCTCCGGGTCCGGCACGACCAGCTCGGGGTCGACCTCCTTCTTGGTGCCCAGGCCGGTGCACTCGGGGCACGCGCCGTAGGGCGAGTTGAAGGAGAAGACGCGCGGCTCCAGGTCCTCGATGCCCAGGGGGTGCTCGTTGGGGCAGGCCAGGTTCTCGGAGAACTTGCGCTCGCGGTGCTCGTCGTCCTCCGGCAGGTCGACGAAGTCCATGATCACGATGCCGCCGGCCAGCCCCAGCGCGGTCTCGACCGAGTCGGTCAGGCGCTGCTTGCTGCTCTCCTTGACCGCGAGCCGGTCGACGACCACCTCGATGGTGTGCTTCTGCTGCTTGGCCAGCTTCGGCACCTCGGTCAGCGAGTGCACCACGCCGTCGACCCGCGCGCGGGCGAAGCCGCGGCTCTGCAGGTCGGAGAAGAGGTCGAGGTATTCACCCTTGCGGCCGCGGATCACCGGGGCGAGCACCTGGAACCGGGTGCCCTCCTCCATCGCCAGGATGCGGTCCACGATCTGCTGCGGGCTCTGCCGGCTGATCGCCTCGCCGCAGGTCGGGCAGTGCGGCTGGCCGACGCGGGCGAAGAGCAGGCGCAGGTAGTCGTACACCTCGGTGATGGTGCCGACGGTCGAGCGCGGGTTGCGCGAGGTCGACTTCTGGTCGATCGAGACCGCCGGGCTCAGGCCCTCGATGAAGTCGACGTCGGGCTTGTCCATCTGGCCGAGGAACTGCCGGGCGTACGACGACAGCGACTCGACGTAGCGCCGCTGGCCCTCGGCGAAGATCGTGTCGAAGGCCAGGCTGGACTTGCCCGACCCGCTCAGGCCGGTGAACACGATCATCGCGTCGCGCGGCAGGTCCAGGCTGACGTCGCGCAGGTTGTGCTCGCGCGCCCCACGAATGATCAGTCGATCGCTCACGGAAGGATCTCCCCTACCACGGTTGCTCGGAAGTGTTCCACTGGATGCGCCCCGGACGGGGCGTCCTGAATCACGGCATCAAAGTCACAGCATCAAAGTCACGGCACCGGACAAAGCTCTCAGCAGTACGCGCGCAGCAGCGCGCACCTGCGCAGAGCAGGGCAGTCGAGTGCCTGGGCAACTCTAGCCCCGCCCTCCGACAAGTTCGCCACGCGCCACGAACACACGTGCTAACCCCGGCGAGTCTCGCCCCCACCACCCGTCACACCCCTTGGCCGAGTTGCCGGGCAATCGGGCATATGGGTGGCGCTCATGTGCCCGATTGCCCGGCAACTCGGTGGATCTCGGCGGTCGCGGCCGCGGGTCACTCCTTTGATGACAACCGCCGAGCGCGCTAGCATCCCGCCCCGTGACCGACGTGACCAGCGCCTCAGCGCCCGCCGCCGACCCGATCGACACGACCGGGCCGACCTGCGTGCTCTGCCAGCACATGCCGGCCGCGGCCACGACCGTGTACCAGGTCAGCGGCGTGCTGGTGTATCTGCGGTGGAGCCGGGAGCAGGGGCCGTTCTGCCGCGACTGCGGCATCACGCTGTTCCGCGACGCCACGGCCCGGTCGCTGACCAGCGGAATCTGGCACTTCCTCGCCCCCGTGCTGGTGCCGCTGGTGGTGGCCCGCAACCTGGCCGCCCGGCGGGCCGTCACCGCCCTGGCCGAGCCCCGGCCGCACCCGGTGCTGGCGGCGCCCAACCACCGGCCGCTGGTCCCGGGCCGTCCCGTGCTGCGGCGGCCGGGTTCGTGGCTGGCGCTGGCACTGCTCGCGGTGCTGGTGGCGGTGGTGCCGCAGGTGGTGGGGCCGGGCGGCGAGCGCTACGACCGGGCGGGCGGCTGCGTGCGGCGGAGCACCCCGCTCGGGATGTACGACGCGGTCCGCTTCGTGTCCTGCTCCGATATGCACGACGCCCGCGTCGAGGCGGTGGTGGCCGACTGGACCAGGTGCGCCTCGTACGACGGGTATGTCATCGACGGCGGCCGGTTCTACTGCATCACCGACGAGAGCCCGGCGGCCGGCGCCCACTGAGCACGGGCGCCGACCCCGGGTACACCCGAGGACACCGAGGTCAGAGGCGGAAGCGGGGCGGGGGTTCCCACTGGCGGCCGCGGCGGCGTGCCGCGGTGGCCAGCCGGTCCTCGCGGCGGCGCGACTCGTACGCCAACTCGCGCTGGAGCTTGCACCAGCTCTCCCAGCGCCGCCCGGTCAGCGCCCCGTCGGCCAGCGCCTCGCGCACCGCGCACCCCGGCTCGGCGCCGTGGGCGCAGTCGGCGAACCGGCACTGCGCGATGACCGCCAGCACGTCCGCGAACGCGCGATCGAGCCCGACCTCGCCGTCGAGCAGGCCGACGCCCCGGATGCCGGGAGTGTCGAGCACCGCCCCGCCGCCGGGGATCGGCACCAGCGCCCGGTACGTCGTGGTGTGCCGCCCCTTGCCGTCGACCCGCCGGTTGGCCTGGGTCGTCATCACGGTGGCGCCGAGCAGCGCGTTGACCAGGGTGGATTTACCGACGCCGGACGGGCCGAGCAGCCCCAGGGTGCGGCCGGGCGCCACGTACGGCGCCAGGTCGGCCAGGCCGTGGCCGTGCTCGGCGCTGACCGGGTGCACGGGCACGCCGGGGGCGAGTTCGGCGAGGTGGTCGGCCAGGGCGGCCGGGTCGGCGACCAGGTCGGCCTTGGTCAGCACCAGCACGGGCTGGGCGCCGGACTCCCAGGCCAGGGCGAGCAGCCGCTCGACGGTGGCCGGTTCGGGGCCGGGGTCGAGCGAGGCGACCACGGCGATGGTGTCGAGGTTGGCGGCCAGGACCTGGCCGGTGGAGTCCTTGCCCGCCGTGCGGCGGACCACGGCGCTGCGGCGGGGCAGCACCGACTCGATGGTGGTGCGGGCGTCGGGCCAGTGGCGCAGGGCCACCCAGTCGCCCGCGCAGGGCAGCGCGACGGGGTCGGCCGCGGCGGCCATCATGGCCGGGCCGCCGAGTCCGGCGCGTACGGTGCCGTCGGCGGTGAGCACGGTGCAGACGCCGCGGTCGGCGCGCACCACGCGGCCCGGCTGGTGGTCGGGCCGGTCGAAGAGGGGGTATGCGGTAGCGAAGCGGTCGTCCCAGCCGAGGGACGCCAACGTGACGGTCATCTTCAGATGTCCTTGCCTTGCCGGTGCGGATGGAGCGGGGTCACGCCACCCGTTCGGGTGGCGTGCTGGATACCTCGACAGTCATGGCGCCACCCCCTTCAAGGCCGTCGTCGGCGAGCCGGTCTCGCGTACTGGCCGCCACGCTACGCGCACCCCGCACCGGGTGCCACGGATTATCGCCGATGGTCAGGCGCCGGCTGGGGCGTCGAGCGCGGTGGAGCGCCCGGCGACGGCCAGCGAGCCGAACGCGTACCGGTAGTCGGCGCAGTGGTGCCGGTGGCAGATCGGGCAGCCGGCCTCCGGCGTCGCCGGGTTCGGCGTGTGGTCGCGCAGCATCCGCCGGTAACCCGCAGCCTGTGCGTCTGTGATGCGTCCACTGTGCACGTCGGCCTCCCCAGATGCGCCGTCCTGTACTCCAGATTCGCACGTGCGAGTTTCAGGTTCAAGGTTGCGGGCGGGTCAACTCCGACCGGTCGCCGACACCCGGCCCGGCACGGTGCCGGACGGGTCTTGCCGGGTCCGAAGCGGCCGCACCAGACTGGGGCGGAACTGATCGCCGTCGAAGGAGGGTCATGGCCACCTCGGGCACGTCACTGCGCCGCCGCCGGCTGGGCGTCGCGCTGCGGGAGCTGCGCGAACGCGCCGGGCTGACCCACCAGCAGGTGGGCCCGGTCCTGGACTGCTCGCCGTCCAAGCTGAGCCGGATGGAGAACGGCGAGGTCGGGGTACGCCGGGGCGATCTGCTCGCCCTGCTCGACCTGTACGGCCTCGACGACGCCGTACAGCGTGAGGAACTGACCGAACTGGCCCGCGAATCCAAACGCCGCGGCGGCTGGTGGCTCAAGTACGGCGACCTTTCCGCGCCCTTTCTGAAACTCATTCAACTCGAATCCGAGGCGGCCTCGATTCGGGGCACCGATCAGATGCTGATCCCCGGCCTGCTGCAGACCGCCGAATACGCGCGGGCGCTCATAAGGACCGCTGCCCCCGACGACGAGGAGGAGGTCGAGCGCCGCGTCCGGATCAGGCTGACCCGGCAGGAGATCCTGCTGCGCCCGGACCCGCCGGAGCTGTGGGTGATCCTGGACGAGGCGGCCCTGCACCGCCGCGTGGGCGGGCCCACCGTGATGAGCCAGCAGCTCAAGGCACTGGTCGCGGCGGGCGACCGGCCGAACGTGACCATCCAGGTGCTGCCGTTCGAACACGGAGAGTACGAAGCCATGGTCGGCTCGTTCCGCGTGATGCGATTCGCCGATCCGCGCGATCCCGACACTGTCTATCTGGAGGGATATGCGGGCGCGGTCTACCTTGACGACGCTCGCGACGTACGGCGATATAGTCTGGTCTTCGACCATCTCTGCGCGGCGGCATTGAGCCCGCATTCGTCACGGCAGCTGCTGCTCCGTATAGCGCAGAATCACGTTGAGTAAGGCGTAAGGAGCACGCGCGATGCGCGATGTGGAATTGATGACCGCGACCTGGCGCAAGAGCACCCGCAGCGGGCCGAACGTGAGCGACTGCGTCGAGATCGCCGAGCTGCCGAGCCTGGTGGCGGTGCGCGACTCCAAGGACCCGGCCGGGCCGGTGCTGCGGTTCTCCTGGGACGAGTGGCGCAGTTTCGTGGCCGGCACCAAGGCCGGGGAGTTCGACCGGTAGCCCGGCCGTCCCGGTTGCGGTAGGACGGTGGAATGAACGAGATCAGCACCGTCCTGCCGCCCGAGGGGGCGGCGGTCGACGAGGACGCGCCCTGGCAGCCGCTGCACCCCGAGCAACTCGCCGACCTGCTGTCGGACGTGGACGCCCCCTGGTACGTCGCGGCCGGCTGGGCCCTGGACCTGCACCGGGGCGAGCAGACCCGGCCGCACCACGATCTGGAGATCGGGGTGCCCCGCGCGGCGTTCCCGCGCATCGCCGCGGCGCTGCCGCAGTACGCCTTCCACGCCGTCGAGCAGGGGCGGGTGCTGCCGCCGACCGAGGCGGCGCTGGCGGAGACCTTCCAGACCTGGGCCTGGGACCCGGACGGCAGCGTGTACCGGGTGGACGTCTTCCGGGAGCGGCACGACGGCGACGTGTGGGTGTGCCGCCGCGACGAGCGGGTGCGGCTGCCGTACGCCGACATCGTCCGGCACACGGCCGCCGGGCTGCCCTACCTGGCCCCCGAGCTGGCCCTGCTGTTCAAGGCCAAGGCCTGCCGCCCCAAGGACCAGGCCGACTTCACCGGCGTGCTCCCGCTGCTGACGGCCGCCGAGCGCGCCCGCCTGCGCGACCTGCTGGACCTCGTCCACCCCGGCCACGAATGGCTGGCCGCCCTCACTGCGGCTGGTCGAACAGCAGGCTGAGGCGGTTGTCGGACTGCTCGACGACGAGCAGGGTGCCCGGCGGGACCGTCTCCAGCACCTCCGGCGGCAGCTGGACCGTGCCGTCGCTGGCGACCACGGCGAACTCGCGGCCGTCGCGGCCCTCGGCGCCGACCCGGCCGTCGCGGATGGTCACCGCCCGGCCCAGCCGCGCGCCCACCTCGGGGTCGTGGGTGACCGCGACGATCGTGGTGCCGCGTTCCCGGTTCACCGTGTCGAGGGCGTCGAGCACCTCGTCGCGGGCGGCGGTGTCCAGGCGGCTGGTCGGCTCGTCCACCAGCAGCAGACCGGGCGAGGCGGCCACCCCGACCGCGATCGCGGCCCGCTGCGCCGCGCCGGGGGCCAGGTCGCGGACCCGGCGGTGGCCCATGCCGACCAGGCCGAGCAGCGACAGGATCCGCTCCGGCGGCTCCAGGTCGGCCGGGCGCACCTGCGCGGCCCGCCGCTGCGCCAGCCAGATGTTGTTGGCGACGGTGGCGTACGGCAGCAGGTTGCGCCGGGCGCCCTGGAGCACCACGCCCAGGTCGGTGCCGCGCATGCGGGCGAGTTCGGCCTCGCTGATGCGGCCGATGTCGGTCGCGCCGATGCGCACCTGCCCGGCGCTGGGCCGCATCAGCCCCGACAGCAGCGCGATCAGCGTGGACTTGCCCGAGCCGGACGGCCCGACCAGCGCCAGCCGCTCCCCCGCCGCGATGTCGAGGTCCACGCCGGACAGCGCGACCACGTCACCGCCGCTGGACCGGTAGATGTGCACGACCCTGCGGCACCTGACCGCCAGACCTGTCACTGGTCCGCTCCCTCACTCTGCGCGCGCACCAGGTGCGTCGCGATCCAGCACCCCACCAGCAGCACCGCCGCGGCCGCCGCCACCGGCCCGGCGACCGCGCCCGGCCGGGGCAGCGCCGGGGCCGGGAACGACGGATCGCCGTCGGAGAAGACCGGTAGCACGTCGCGGGCCAGCGCCCACGCGGCGGCCGCCGCGACCAGCCCGGTCGCCATCGCCACCAGCGCCAGCGCGCACCGGCTGCCGGTGGCCACGGCGCGCAGCGTCCGGGTGCGTACTCCCTGCAGGCTCAGCACCGACAGCCCGCTGTCGCCGCCCGGCCGCTCGAACGTGGCCAGCGCCGCCAGCCCGGCCGCGGCCAGCAGCACCGAGATCGCCGAGACGGCCAGGCCGAACCACAGGCCCAGCCGCGGCGCCACGCTGATCTGGTCGCGCCGCTGCCCCACCGTGTAGTGGCCCAGCACGGTCAGCCCGGCCTCGTTCAGCCGCTCGACCGCGTCCGGCGGCGCCCCGGCCGACAGCCACACCTCGGTCCCGCTCAGCGTCACACCCCGGCCCAGCATCTGGTCGACGTAGCCCAGGTCGATCAGGGCGCCGTAGGTGCCGTAGCGCGGCACCGACGAGGTGCGGGCCACGGCCGCCACCGGCACCTCCAGCCCACCGGTGCCGGTGAACTCCGGCACGGTCAGCGGCTGCGTGACCACCAGCGGCACCGGGCCCTTGATCACCGCGGCGGTCACCCTGGTGTCGGGCAGCACGGCGCCGTCGGCCGTCATGGACAGACCATCGGGGGTACGGGCCAGCTTCGCCACCGGCCGCGCCGAGCTCGGCTCCGCCTGCACCCACCGGTCCAGCCGCGACAGCTCGTCGGCGCTCAGCACCACCTGGCCGGCCTGGTCCCGCAGCGTCCCGACGGTCACCGTGAACCGGGTCTGCCCGGTGCGCTCGGGCACCACCGACAGCTCGTCGATCCGGCACGGCGCCTGGCCGCATCCCTCGGTCGGCATCGTCAGCCGGTGGCGGCCCGGCCGCACCTGCGAGAAGCGGACCTCCACCCGGCGCAGCGCGTCGGCGGTGATCAGCACCAGCCGCACCTGCACCGCGAGCTCCGGGTCGGGCGAGGCCACCGTCACGTCGACGTCCAGCGTGCTCGCCCGCACCAGCATGGGGTCCGGCTCGGCCGGGCGCAGCAGCCGGGCGGCCTCGGCGGCCCCGACCGCGGCGTCCTGCGGCCAGTTCGCCACGTTCGGCAGGCGTGGGCTGTCCACCGCCATGATGAGCTGCATGCCGCTGTTGCGGTAGCGCGACACCGCCATCGCGAAGTCACCCCGCGGGTCCACCTCGGCCACCGCCGCCATCAGCAGCGGCGCGGTCGTGTCCTGCACCGTCACCACCTGGGCGGCACCGGTCTGCACCCGCGCCCGCTCGGCCCAGGCCCGGCCCGAGGTGTCGTACGCGGTGAGCACGAACCCGAGCAACCCGAACGCCACCGTGATCAGCACGACCAGGCGCGCCGCGCCCGGCACCCGCGCGATCGCGAACGCGCCCAGGCTGGTCCGCAGCCGGCCGCGCCGCAGGCAGGCGCGGGCCAGCCGCACCGCCTGCGCGGGCAGCACCCGGGCCGCGACCAGGCCCAGCCCGAGTCCGAAGCAGACCGGCGCGAGCAGGCCCAGCCCGCCCGCGCTGCCCGCGACCGAGGCCTGGTATCCGGCCAGCGCGGCCAGCGCCCCGACCGCCACCTCGACGGCGGCGGCAGCCCCGGCCCGGCGCGGCGCCCGCAGCCGCCGCAGCAGCCCGAGCACCGGCGTACGCAGGGCGCCGACCTGTGCGAAGGCGCCCGCGAGCAGCGCACCGACGACGGCGACCGCCGCGTACTGGAGCGAGCGGGTGCCCAGGGTGACCTCGGCCTGCGGCATCGCGGCGGCCAGCACCGCCTTGGTGCCGTAGTAGCCGAGCAGCAGCCCCGGCCCGGCCGCGGCCAGCACCGGCAGCGCCACCTCGGCGAACGGCAGCGACCAGCGCAGCCGCCACGGCGTGCCGCGCAGCGCGGTCAGGCCCAGCTCCTCGCTGCGCCCCTCGACGGCCGCCGCGACCACCAGGAACAGCACGAACCAGCACAGCAGCACCAGCGGCAGCGCCGCCACGGTGACGCTGTCGGCCAGCAGGTCCTGGCCCTGCGCGATGCGGGCCATCAGGGCCGGGATGTCGGTGATGGTCACGAAGTTGCCCGCGGTCAGCTCGACCCGGGCCTGGTTCAGGCCCGCGATGAGCTGGTCGGGATCGGCGTACGCCGCGGCCGGGGCGATCAGGTCGACGGTGCGGGTCACCAGCCCGTCCATGCGCAGGACCGTGCGCTCGGTGGTGAACATCGGCGACGACTCGCCGCCGAGCAGGCTGGCCCGGCCGGCCCAGTACGGGTCGTTGGACGGCGGCGGGGCGAAGGTGCCCACCACCGCCAGCGGCATCCGCTGCTCCTGCCGGTCGCCGGGCGAGAACTCCACGGTGGCCCCGGGCTTCAGCCCGAGCCGGGCGGCCAGGTCGTCCCGCACCACGACCTCGTCGTCGGCGACCGCGCACCGGCCGCCGGTGACGACCAGTTCCCGGCAGGCCCCGCCGCGCGAGACCAGCCAGGCGTCGGCCTTGACCGGATCCGCCGCCCCGGCCGGCTGGACCAGCGCCTTCCCGACGACCTGCAAGCCGGTCACGGTACGCAGCCCCGGCACGTACGGCAGCTGCGGCGACCTGGTGCCCTTGAGCTCGTCCTCGTCCACCAGCCGCGCGCCGGTGATCACCCGCTCGGTCACCGGGGCGTCGCCGACCTGCGCCACCCGCAGCGCCTGGGCGGCGGCCTCGTGGTAGACCGGCCCGCCGGTCGCGGCCGCCGCGGCGGCCAGGGTCAGCAGCAGCGTGATCAGGGCAGCGGTGCGGCGTTCGCGCAGCATGTCCCACAGCAGCCCGGTCACCGGACCTCCTCCAGGTCGAGCCCGTCCACCCGGGACAGGCGCCCGCCCACCCACAGCGCGACCGCGGCCAGTGCCAGCGCCGCGGGCACGAGCACCGCGGGCAGCACCACCGCCAGCGGCGGGCCGCCGGGCAGCGGGCGCACCAGCCATACCGGGATCGCCATCAGGCTGCCCGCCAGGGCGGCCACGGCCACCACCAGCGCGTACCCGGTGCGGGTCGCGGCGCGCACGGCCCGCTGCGCCACGCCCTGGGTCCGCAGCGCGGCCAGCTGCGCACCCCGCCCGCCGGAGTCGACCGCGGCGACCATGGCCACCGCGACCAGCGCCAGCAGCAGTGCCAGCAGCGCCGCGCCGAGGTGGAACCGGGCGCCGGGCCCGGTCCGCAGCGCCAGGCCGCGGTCGGCGAGCTCGTCGGCGGCCAGCTCGCCCACGGTCACCAGGCCCGCGGCGCGCAACCGGTCGAGCGCGTCGGCGGGGGCGTCCGGCGACAGCCATACCTGGAGGTCGGCGATGTTGTCGAAGGTGTCGGCGGCCCGGTCGGCGGTGGCGAGGTCGACCATGACCCCGTCGCCGCCCACCCCGGGCAGCACCGGCGCGGTGCCCACGATGTCGATCGGGCGGGGCAGCACGCCGAACGCGTCCGCGCGCACCACGGTCCCGTTCTGCTCCACCGAGGGCGGCCCGGCCACCAGCACCGGCAGCGGCAGCGCCGTGTCGGACGCCTGGATCCGGATGTCGGGGTCCGGGTGGCGCGGGTCGGCGGGGTAGTAGACCAGGCCGAGCCCCTGCGGGCTGGGCAGCAGGATCACGCCGCTCTCGGCGCCGACCTCGGTGCGCCAGCGGGCCGGGGCGCGCATCCCGGCCTCGTCCAGCACCACCGCGTCCGGAGAGCGCTGGAGCACGCGGTGGAACACGATGCCGTCCGGCGAGAACGGGAAGCTGAACCAGGCCAGCCGGCAGCCCTCGCCGCCGGCGCAGGCGGGCACGGCCAGCCGCTGCTCGCGGCGGCCCGGCACCGGGTCCAGCCGCGCCACGACCGCGACCTGCTCGCCCGCCGGGCCTTCCAGCACGACGGTCACCGGCACGGTGGCGCGCTGGCCGACCGGGACGGTCACATCGAGCACCAGCTCGGCTCCGGTGACCCGGACCGGGTCGTTGGCGCGGGGGCTCAGCCGCGCGGCCGCCTCGGCGGCGAGCTGCGAGGCGGCGGCGGGCCAGTACGCCACCCGGGCCAGCCGCGCGGCGTCCACCGCCACGGTCGTGCCGGACGAGCCGCGCTCGCGGGCGGCGGCCATGGCCCAGCCATCCTCCGGGTCGGCCTGGCGGACCGCGTGCAGCAGGGCCGAGCGCGACGGGGCCCGGACCGTCACCACCGTGGCGGCGCCCAGTTCCATCCGGGCCTGCTCGGTGACGGTGTCGCGGGTGGCGCGCCAGCCGAGCGCGGCCTGCCCGAGCAGCGCCACCACGACGACGACCAGCGCCACCAGGCGGTCGGTGCCGGGGCGGCGGGCGACGTACAGCGCGGCGAGCGCGGCTCCGGGGCGCCCGGCGCGCAGCAGGGCGGTGCCGAGCCCGGCCGCGGCCGGGCGGACGATCCGGGCCAGCAGCACCCCGGCGGCGACGGCCAGCAGCGCGGCGGCCAGCGCGGGCAGCACCTGCCCCGCGTCGCCGACGGCGTCGGCGGCCGGGCCGCTCTGGGTCAGCGCCGCGACGGCGAGCACCACCGCCAGCACCTCGACCGTGCCCGCGACCCGGCCGCTGCGGCGGGCGGGCACCTCGCGCAGGGCGTCGAGCACCGGGCCCGAGTGCACCCGCAGCTCGGCGACGACAGCGCTGACCAGCACCCCGAGCGACACGGCGGCGGCGGTGACCAGCGTGGCCGGGTCAAGCGGGACGCTGTCGACCTGGTCGAGGACGAGCCAGGCGAGCCCGCGTACGAGCAGCCAGCCCAGGCCCAGCCCGACCGGCGCGGCGGCGAGCAGGATCAGCACGGACGGCCCGGCGGTCAGCGCGACCCTGGTACGCAGCGGCGCGCCGCGCAGCCCGCCCATGGCGACCTGGGTGCGCCGCTGGGCGGCGGCGTACACGAGGCCGAGCAGCAGCACCGCCCAGGCGACCGCCACCAGCTGCCCGGCGCCGACCAGCACCGGGGCGGGCAGCGCGGCCTGGCTGGCGCGGACCCGGCGCACCAGGTTGAACACCCCGTCGCGGACGGTGTACCCGGCGCCGGGCGCCGAGCGCGCCCCGACCGGGCGGGTGAGCTCGTCGATCACCGCCGGGGTCAGCCGGTCCGGGGTGAGGAAGTCGACGGTGGTGGTGACGGTGACCGGGCCCAGCCGGTCGATGGTCGTGGTGACGGTGAAGACCGGGTTCTGCGGCCGCAGCGGGATGGGCGTCAGCTCGGCGCGGCCGGCCCAGAACGGATCGGCCAGCGGGGTGCGGCCGCCGGGGGCGCGGTCGGGGTCGTAGACGCCGACGACCTGTACGGGCACCGGCGGCAGGTCGGCCGAGCGGTAGGCGAGTGCGGTGCCGACGTCGATGCCGAGCTCGCGCGCGGTCGGGGCGGACACGGCCACCTCGCCGGCTTGGGCGGGGCAGGCGCCGCGCAGCACCAGGTGCGCGCACGCGCCGTCGCGGGCGACCAGCGCCGCGGCGACCGCCCTGCCGCCGACCGGCTCGGCTCCGGCGGGCACGGAGGCGCCCGGGGCCGCGGGGGCCGGGGCGGTCACGAGCGTGCCGGTCACCATGGCGCCGCGCACCTCGGTCAGGCCGGGCCGGGACAGCAGCGGGGACACCTCACCGGCGGCCTTGCCCGCGGCCGAGGCGGCGTCGGGTTTGGCGTCGATCTCGGCGGTGGTGGTGATGGCGTGCTCGGCGGCCGAGGCGTTGGCCGCCTCGACGGCGACGGCCTGCGCGGTGGCGGCCGAGGCGTACAGCGGACCGGCCGCCGCCGCGGCCACGACCAGGATGCCCAGCAGCGCGAGCAGCGCCGCCTCACCGCGGCGTTCCCGCAGCGCGCTCAGTATCAGCCGACCCATGCCACCCTCTGCCACCCGCGTACGGAGCCCCGCCGCGACCGCCGCCGCGCGACGCGTCACCGCGATAGGCGATCAAGACGGGTGCCTTGGTTGACCCCGGCCGAGTGTTTATGTCCACCCGGCCGACGTCACTAGCCCGTCCACCCGATCCCCCATAGCCCGAACACCCGATCACATCCACCCGACCCGCCCGCGCCCCCGTTCCCCCGGTGATCGCCACGATGGGTTCGCCGAGATCTTGTGCGTTTTCTGCTGCTGGGACGACGGAAAACGCACAAGATCTCGGCGGCGCGGGTGGGCGAGCGGCGGCCGGAGGTTGCTTCGGCGGGCCATACCCGCAGAAGTGGTCCCGAAAGAGCGATCTTGGCGAGTGCCGCGCACATGATCGGTGTCTGGGGTAGGAAAGTGCCGCTCAGGGCCGCTCTTTGACCGGAGAGGGCGATCATCGGCGCCGCGCGCGCCCGGCGCGGGACGGGACGGGACGGGGCGGGGCGGGGCGGGGCGGCGCGGGACGGGGCAGGGCGGGGCGGGGCGGGGCGGCGCGGGACGGGGCAGGGCGGGGCGGGGCAGGGCGGTGCGGTGCGGGGCGGCGCGGGACGGGGCAGGGCGGGCGGGTCAGCGGTCGTGGCGGGGAGGCGGTCGGCCAGTCGGGCGGGCGGGGCTGTCAGCGGTCGTAGCGGTGCAGGTCGTAGCGGCGGATCAGGGTGGCGAGGTGGTCGGCCTGGGCGGGAGTGCCGTAGCCCGCTCGGGCCAGCGCGGCGGGGAGGCGGTCGGGGTCGCGGACGGCCGCCAGGGCGGCGGCGTACCGGGAGGTCAGCAGCTGGGCCTGGTCAAGCAGGGCGTCATCAGCGGACCGGTAGGCGCGCAGTCCGTCGCGGCAGCCCAGCGCGATCGTGCCGGGGCCGTCGCCGCAGCCGCGCCGGAACAGGTCGTGGTCGGCGTACGCCGAGGACGACCGTCCCCAGCCGGTGGCGTCGGCGGCCTGGGCCAGCAGCACCGAGGCGGGCACTCCGGTGGCGCGGGCCACCGCGCGGGCGGGCCCGGCCAGCGCCTGCGCGAAGGCGCGCGCCCCGCCGGGCAGCGGGCGGGGCGGCTGCTGGCCGCACCAGGGCAGCCGGGGTGGGCCCGGCGACCAGCGCACGTACGCCTGGGCGACGTACCGCCCGCTGTCCAGCCGCAGCCAGACCCGGTCGCGTCGGCGGTCCCCGACCGCCTGCCCCCACACCAGGCAGCGCACCGCCAGGCGGGCGCCGTCGGCGGCGGCACCGACACGGTCGTGTCCCGTCCCGGGACCGCTCCGCAGGTTCAGGCCGCTGCCGCCCGCCGCGACCCGGGCGGTGGCCGGATCGCCGGAGTCCGCGCACCAGGCCAGCCCCGGCGGCATTCCCCCGCGGCCGGGCGCCCAGGCCAGGAACGCGTCGGGCACCAGCCCGCCGTCCACCCGCACCCAGTACGGGCTGCGGCGCAGCGGGCCGGTCAGCTCCTGGCCCCAGACCCGGCAGCGGGGCGCGAGCGCGGTGCCGTCGGCCAGCCGGGCGACGACGGGCCGGTGCACGCCCGGACCGGTGCGGACGGCGAGCACGCCGCCCTCGGCGTACACGCGGGCGGCGGGCACGACGGGTTCGGCGGGTGCGCGGACGGCGGGCACGACGGGTTCAGCGGGTGCGCGGACGGCGGACGGGGCGGGTTCGGCGTGGGCCACGGCGGGCATGAGCTGGGCCGAGGCGAGCAGACCGAGCAGGAGCCGGATCCGGAGGGTTTTGGCCGACATGTCCGGTACAACCCCGGTCCGGGCCGCCCGGCCACCTGGTGTCCCCCCGCCAGGGGTCGCCCGAACGGTGACCTCGGACACGCGATGCCCCCCGAGCACGGTATTTGATCAAGCTTGCCGGAGAATAGAGGCATGCAGACCCGCCCCGATCTCCGCAATGTCGCGATCGTCGCCCACGTCGACCACGGCAAGACCACGCTCGTCGACGCCATGCTCAAGCAGGCCGGCGCCTTCCACGCCCGCGCCGAGGTCGCCGACCGGGTGATGGACTCCGGTGATCTTGAGCGGGAGAAGGGCATCACCATCCTCGCCAAGAACACCGCTGTCAAGTACGTCGGCGCCGACGGCGACCAGGTCACCATCAACATCATCGACACGCCCGGCCACGCCGACTTCGGCGGCGAGGTCGAGCGCGGCCTGTCCATGGTCGACGGCGTCGTCCTGCTCGTCGACGCCTCCGAGGGCCCGCTGCCGCAGACCCGGTTCGTGCTGCGCAAGGCCCTCAAGGCCCGCATGCCGATCATCCTGGTCATCAACAAGGTGGACCGGCCCGACGCCCGGATCAAGGAGGTCGTCGACGAGACGTACGAGCTCTTCCTCGACCTCGACGCCGACGAGTCCCAGATCGACTTCCCGATCGTCTACGCCTGCGCCCGCGACGGCATCGCCTCGCTCACCCAGCCGGAGGACGGCAAGGTCCCCGGCGACAGCGACTCGCTGCAGCCGCTGTTCCAGACCCTGCTCGACGCCATCCCGGCGCCGACCTTCATCGAGGACGCGCCGCTGCAGGCGCACGTCACCAACCTCGACGCCTCGCCGTTCCTGGGCCGGCTCGCGCTGTGCCGGGTGCGCCAGGGCACCATCCGCAAGGGCCAGACCGTGGTCTGGTGCAAGACCGACGGCACCCAGCAGAACGTGCGCATCTCCGAGCTGCTGATGACCGAGGCGCTGGAGCGCAAGCCGGCCGAGGAGGCGGGCCCCGGTGACATCGTCGCCGTCGCCGGCATCTCCGACATCATGATCGGCGAGACGCTGGCCGACGCGGAGAACCCGATCCCGCTGCCGCTGATCACCGTGGACGAGCCGGCCATCTCGATGACCATCGGCACCAACACCTCGCCGCTGGTCGGCCGGGTCAAGGGCGCCAAGGTCACCGCGCGCATGGTCAAGGACCGGCTCGACAAGGAGCTGGTCGGCAACGTGTCGCTGCGGGTGCTGCCGACCGAGCGCCCCGACGCCTGGGAGGTGCAGGGCCGCGGTGAGCTGGCGCTGGCCATCCTGGTCGAGCAGATGCGCCGCGAGTCGTACGAGCTGACCGTCGGCAAGCCGCAGGTGGTCACCCGCGACATCGACGGCAAGCTGTGCGAGCCGGTCGAGCGCCTGACCATCGACGCGCCGGAGGAGTACCTGGGCGCGATCACCCAGCTGCTGGCCACCCGCAAGGGCCGGATGGAGCAGATGGTCAACCACGGCACCGGCTGGATCCGGATGGAGTGGCTGGTCCCGGCCCGCGGCCTGATCGGCTTCCGGACCGAGTTCCTGACCGACACCCGCGGCACCGGCATCCTGCACCACGTCTTCGAGAAGTACGAGCCGTGGTTCGGCGAGCTGCGCACCCGCAACAACGGCTCGCTGGTGGCCGACCGCTCCGGCGTGGTGACCGCGTTCGCGATGACCAACCTCCAGGAGCGCGGCACGCTGTTCGTCGAGCCGACCATCGAGGTGTACGAGGGCATGATCGTCGGCGAGAACTCGCGCTCCGACGACATGGACGTCAACATCACCAAGGAGAAGAAGCTCACCAACATGCGGGCCTCGACCTCCGACGAGACCGAGAAGCTGATCCCGCCGCGCAAGCTGTCGCTGGAGCAGGCGCTGGAGTTCTGCCGCGAGGACGAGTGCGTCGAGGTCACCCCGGCCGCGGTGCGCATCCGCAAGGTCATCCTCGACCAGACCCAGCGCGGCCGCCTGGCGGCCCGCCGCAAGCACGCCTGACCTACCAGGTCAGGATCTTCCTGAAGGCGAAGGGGTGCTGCTAGGCTGCGGCACCCCTTTCCTTTGGAGATCCACATGCGCGCTGACCGGCTGGTCCTCGCCCTCTTCGGCGTGGACGCCACGCTCAACATCATCGCCGCGGGCACCGAGAACAAGGCGCTGGACTGGGCCACCAAGCCCATCCTGATCCCGCTGCTGGCGTTGTGGTTCTGGTTCGCGTCCCGGCAGCAGGGCCGCAAGGCCACCCCGGGCATCCTGGCCGCGATGGCCTTCTCCACCGCCGGTGACATCGCCCTGCAGAACGAGGGCACGCTGTGGTTCATCAGCGGCATGGTGCTGTTCCTGGGCGCGCACGTCTGCTTCATCACCACGTTCGTGCGCAACGGCGCCCTGACCCGGCTGCGGGCCATGCCGATGCTGCTGGTGCCGGTGGGCTACCTGGTCTTCCTGGTCGCCGCGCTGACCTGGCTGTGGCCCGCGCTGACCGAGGTCGGCCTGGCCGTGCCGATGGCCGGGTACGGGCTGGCGCTGACCGGCACCGCGGCCCTGTCGTCGGCGTTCGGCTGGCGCAGCGCGCTGGGCGGCGGCCTGTTCCTGCTGTCCGACCTGCTGATCGCGGTACGCGTCGCCGACGCGTTCACCATCCCCGGGCCGCCGATCTGGGTGATGCTCACCTACGCCCTGGCGCAGTTCCTGCTCGCGTGGGGCTGGCTGGACCGGCAGTCCCGCACCGCCGCCTAGATGATTGATTCCTAATCAGGGTTGGTTTGGTCCGTGGTCTTGACGCGGGTATGGGGAAGGGTATCGATGTCAGTGTGTGAAGACAGACCTCGATACCCTTCTGACGGCACTGTACGTGTTCGTCGATGACCATGTCATCACCGCGTCCCGGCGCCGTCCCGGACGCCCGAAGAAGCTGACCGACGCCGAGCTGGTCTGCCTGGCCGTGGCGCAGGTCCTGCTCGGGTTCCCGTCGCAGCACCACTGGCTGCGGTTCTGCTACGGCAGGCTCGGCCGCATGTTCCCGTACCTGCCCAAACAGGCCGGCTACCACAAACGCGTCACCGCGGCCGCGCCGCTGATCACCACCGTCATCACACGCCTGGCCGCCCAGACCCCGGCCGGCCACGACGGCATCCGCCTCATCGACGCCACCGTGATCCCGTGCGGGATGTCCCGCCAGACCGCGATCGGCTCGGCCCTGGCCGGATGGGCCGGGTACGGCTACTGCAGATCGCACTCCCGCTGGATCTGGGGCCTGAAGCTCTACCTCGTCACCGCCTTGGACGGCACACCGGTCACCTGGTGCCTGGCCACCCCGAGCCTGGGCGAACGAGAAGTCGCCGCCGAACTGCTCGAACACGCCCGCGACCACGGCCTCCTACCCGCCGGAGTCGTGCTCATCGGTGACAAGGGCTTCGCCGGCCGCGCGTTCGAGCAACAGACACGCGACCTGAAAATCGTGTTCATACGCCCCGACCGCCGCGACGAAGCCCGACGCCACGGCAACCTGGCCCCGGTCCGTCAACGCATCGAATCGATCTTCGACACCCTGAAAGGTCAGCTCAGCCTCGAACAGCACGGCGGGCGCACACCCGCAGGGGTGCACGCCCGCATCGCACAACGCCTGGCCGCCCTCGCAGCCGTGATCTGGCACAACTGGCTGACCGACGCACCCGAGAAACGATCACTGACCGCGTACGACCATTAGGAATCAGTCATCTAGCCGGGAGGCCTCGCCGATCAGCGCCCTCCCCCGTGGTCCCAGGCCGAGCCTGGCCGACCACGGGGAGGCGCACCGTCCCTCAGCCGCCGGTGCTGGAGAGGGCGCTGCTCACCACGGCAGCGATGATCAGGCCGACCACGGCCAGCGGCACCGCCAGCCCGACGATGGTGGGGCGCAGGTAGACCGGGCGGCCCGGCGACCAGGGCGCCCGCCACATGCCCTCGGGCGGCGGGACGGGATCGCCCATCTTGTCCAGCTTGAGCCGGCCGAACACGTTGTAGAGCAGGATGAACGGCGTGATGACGAACGAGGCGTAGCCCCACCAGCCCTGCACCAGGGTGCGGCTGGTCATGGTGCGGAAGACCGCCAGGCCGCAGTCGCGGCAGTAGACGCCGCGGTTCTTGAGGAACTGCATCACGACCACCATGCCCCGGTGGCCGCGGAAGGTCAGCTGCGCCGCGGGGCTGCAACCGCAGTTCTCGCAGGCGTGGGTACGGTCTACGGCCGCCATCGGGGCCGACAGGTACGGAGGGATCAACTCGGTCACGGCGGCGCACTCTACAAGCCGTGCCGGGCACGTGCCGCCCCGTTCTCAGTAAGCTCCGAGGATGTCCTCTGTGCAGTCGTTCGAGCAGGAGCTCGCCGCGTTCCCCGGGACGGCCTCGGTCTGGTTCGGGCCGGTCGGCGGCCCGGCCGTGTACGCGCGGGCCGAGCACGCCCGCCACTACGCCGCCAGCACGATGAAGGTCGGCGTCATGGTCGCCGCGTGGCGCGCGGCCGAGGCGGGCGGCCTCGACCTGGACGCCCCCGTGCTGGTGCACAACGATCACGTCTCCACCGCGCCCGGCGCGCCGGCCTACCACAACGACCCGGAGTACGACAGCGACGAGGCGGTCTGGGCCCGGCTGGGCGAGCACGCGCCGCTGCGCTGGCTGGCCACCCGGATGATCGTGAAGTCGTCCAATCTGGCCACCAACCTGGTGCTGGGCGCGCTCGGCCCCAACGACAAGGCCTTCGCGCAGGTCAACGAGGTGTGGCGGCTGGCCGGGGCGGTCGGCGCGCACACCGACCGGGGCATCGAGGACTACCCGGCCCGCGACGCCGGGATCAGCAACGAGGTGACCGCCGCCGACCTGGCCGCGCTGTTCGGCGCGCTGGAGGCGGGCCTGCTCGCCGCACCGGCCGGCTCCGCCCAGATGGTCGACATCCTGACCGCTCAGGAGTGCCGCGACGACCTGCACCTGGGGCTGCCCGCCGACGCCCGGGTGGCGCTGAAGAACGGCTGGGTGCCGCGCGAGCGGCACAGCAGCGCGATCGTGTATCCGGCCGACGCGGCGCCGTACCTGCTGGCGGTGTGCACGACCGGCGATCTCACCGACCTGGAGGCGTGCGACCTGCTGGGCCGCATCGCCGCGGCGAGCTGGGCCCAGCGCCGCTAGCAGCGACGTCGATGGAAAGGCTCCCGTACGCAAAGGAGCCTTTCCTCGCACGAGTCGTTACCGAAGAATTCTTTCGCACAGGCAGCCCGCAGGTTAAGGTCTGGGACGTGTCGATCATCGAGGTCCGCACCCGCACCATCTCGGCGCCGCTGCACACGCCTTTCGTGACGGCGCTGCGCCGCGCCACGTCCGTCGAGACGCTCCTGGTGGAGATCGTCGACAGCGACGGCAACAGCGGGTTCGGCGAGGCGCCGCAGGTGTGGGCGGTGACCGGGGCGAGCATCGCCGGGTCGCAGGCGTGCGTGGAGCAGGTGCTCGGGCCGCTGCTGACCGGCCGCGACCCCGACGACCTGGCGGCCCGCTGCCGCGAGACCGCGCGCGCGGTCGTCGGCAACGAGGCGGCCAAGATGGCCGTCGACGTCGCGCTGCACGATCTGGCCGCGCGCCGCCTGGGCATTCCCCTGGTACGGCTGCTCGGCGGCACCGCCCTGCGGGTGCCCACCGACGTGACCCTGGCGGCGGGCGAGGCGGCCGCCCTGGCCGAGACGGCCAAGCAGCGCACCGCCGAGGGTTTCGGCGTGATCAAGGTGAAGGTAGGCACCGACGCGGCGGGCGACCTGGCCCGGGTCCGGGCCGTATGCCGCGCCGTCGACCCCGGCGTGAAGGTGCGCCTGGACGCCAACCAGGGCTGGACCCCCCGCGACGCGGTGCGCATCATCAACCGCATCGCCGCCGAGGAGCTGCCGGTCGAGCTGGTCGAGCAGCCGGTGGCGCGAGCCGACCTGGACGGGCTGGCCTGGGTCAGCGCCCGCGCCGACCTGCCGATCATGGCCGACGAGTCCGTCTTCGGCGTACGGGACCTGGTCGAGGTGATCCGGCGTCGCGCCGCCGACCTGGTCAACGTGAAGCTGGCCAAGTGCGGCGGCCTCAGCACCGCCCGTACGCTGCTGGAACTGGCGGCCGCGCACGGGCTGGGCACCTGCGTCGGGTCCATGATGGAGGGTCCGGTCGGCATCGGCGCGGCGGCGAGCCTGGTGGCGGCGCATCCGACGACCGTGGTGAGCGACCTGGACGCCGCGTGGTGGCTGGCCGAAAGCCCGGTCACTGGCGGTCCCCGCTACGACGGTGCCACTGTGGTACTACCCGATGCCCCCGGACTAGGCGTGTCCGGCGCGGCGCAGTGACGACGAGTCGATTCGAGGTGGCGGCATGATCAACGCGACGGTGGCAGCCCCGGTGGCGACGCTGTGGGCGCGACCGGACTCCCCGCGGCCCGGGGTGGACACGGCGGCCCTGGGCCCGTGCAGCAGCCCGCGGTCCTGGGTGGACGGGCTCGACGACGCCGGGCGGATGTACACGGGCATCCTGACCCAGCTGCTGCACGGCGAGCCGGTGCTGATCGAGGAGGTCCGCGACGGCTGGGCCCGGGTGGTCGCCACCGCGCAGCCCGCGGCCAAGCTCGACCCCCGCGGCTACCCCGGCTGGCTGCCGCTGGACCAGCTGACCGTCCGCGACGGGGCCGAGACCGAGTCCGCGTTCGACCCGGCGACCGCCGTGCCGGTGGCCCGCGCCTGGCTGGGCGTGCCGTACGTGTGGGGCGGGATGTCGCCGTACGGCATCGACTGCTCGGGGCTGATCCACATCGCGTTCCGGCAGGTCGGGGTGACCCTGCCCCGCGACGCCGACGACCAGTTCGCCGTCGCCGAGCCGGTGGAGGCCGACCGGGAGCAGCCGGGCGACCTGTACTTCTTCGGCCGCGCCGGCGGCGGGCGGTCGGCGATCACCCACGTCGGGTTCGTGACCGCCGCACCGCTGCCGGACGGCCGTCGCCGCATGCTGCACGCATGCGGCGACGGGGGCCGGGTGGTCGAGGAGTTCATGCCCGCCTCGCGCGTCGCGACGCTGGTCGGGGCGGGCCGGGTGCGCCTCAGCCCACCGGCGTAGGCGTACGCTCCGTCGGTTTCGGCTCGCGCGAGGACTTGATCAGGCTGGCCACGGTGGCGATGCCGAGGATGGCCACGATCACCCCGAGCGAGACGCCGATGCTGATGTGCGGCACGGCGGTGATCGGCTCACCGCCGTTGATGAACGGGACGTTGTTGCCCGCCAGCGCCTCCATGATCAGCTTCACCCCGATGAACCCGAGCACGGCGGCCAGCCCCAGCGACAGGTAGACCAGCCGGTCCAGCAGGCCGCCGAGCAGGAAGTACAGCTGGCGCAGGCCCATCAGCGCGAACACGTTCGCGGCGAAGACCAGGTACGGCTCCTTCGTCAGGCCGAAGATGGCCGGGATGGAGTCGAGCGCGAAGATCAGGTCGGTGGTGCCGATCGCGATCATGACGACCAGCATCGGCGTGAACATCCGCTTGGCCCCGACGTGCGTGGTCATCCGCGCGCCGTCGTAGCCCTCGCTGATCGGCAGCACCCGGCGGCTCCACCGGATCAGCAGGTTCTCCTTGAAGTCCGACTCGTCGCTCTCGCCGTGCCGGGTCAGCTGCCACGCGGTGTAGATCAGGAACAGGCCGAACAGATAGAACACCCACACGAACCGCGTCACCAGCGCCGCGCCGGCGGCGATGAACGCGCCGCGCATCAGCAGCGCGAGCACGATGCCGATCAGCAGCACCTTCTGCTGGTATATCCGCGGCACCGCGAACCGGCTCATGATGATCACAAAGACGAACAGGTTATCGACGGACAGGCTGTATTCGGTCACCCACCCGGCGAAGAACTCCTGCCCGTACCGGGAACCGTAGGTGAGGAAGATCCAGCCGCCGAAGGCGCACGCCAACAGGACGTAGAAGACGACCCATCCGGTCGCCTCCTTCATGGACGGCTCATGCGGGCGCCGCCCGATGATCAACAAGTCGACCATGAGGAGTGCGGTCAACCCGACCAGCGTCGCCGCCCAGACCCACGCGGACACATTCACAAGACAGACCTCCGGTCGGCACAGTTTTGCCCCGGAGGTCTCTCCCGCCGTGGCCGGTGACCCGGCCGACGACCGACGGCGCCGGGATCACACCAGGCGCAATGCCCAGGGGGAGCCGTGTTGACGACACCGTCGCGAGGGAATACTCCCCTCCCGCTCTTCCCTATTGTCTATCACGCGCGGGCACAAAGCCTGTCGGGTCGCCCGTACGGACGATGATGCAGCTCAGCCTATTGGTCAACCAAGTGGATTGGTAAGGACCCACCCCGTGTCCAGCACGTTTTCACAGGCGGCCACGGCGACCTCCAGACGGCGCTCATGCGGCCCGGCCAGCTCGACCACCGGCACCCCCGACTCCACCAGCAGCTCGCGGAACCGTCCCGTCATCCACGACCGCAGGTGTTCTCCGTCACGCAGGCCGTCGTCGTCGAACGGCACCCCGGCGTCGGAGGTCAGCAGGTAGAGGTCCGGGCGCCGGGCCAGGGCCCGCACCTGCTCGGACGCGCCGCCCAGGTAGCGCTCCTCCCACAGCGCGGTCGCCCGCGCGTCGGTGTCGCAGAACAGCAGCGGCGAGCCCTGCCCGGCCGCGGCGTCCTCAGCCGCCGACTGCGCCCGCGCCACCTCGACGAAGTCGGCCCGTTCCCACACCACGTCGAACACGGTCGCCGCCGGATCGGCCGTCCGCAGCACGGCGAGCTTGCGCTCGGTCAGCTCCCGGCCGTACTCGGGCACCCAGCGGGTGTCCGCCCAGACCCCGCCCCGGGCACGGAAGTGCCCGGCCAGCGCTGCCGCCATCGTGGTGGTGCCGGTCGACTCCGCCCCGACCACCACCACCCGCCGGGCGAACCAGGCCCGCACCGACGCCGACAGCCGGTCCCAGTGCGCCACCGGATCGGCGCGCACCGCCGTCCCGGACACCGGCACCGCCGCGCGGGCCGGGTCGACCGCGACGTGTACGGCTTCGAACCGGCGCGCCAGCTCCGCGCCGTACCCCTCCGAACTGAACACCGCGTCCACCCGGCGGCCGCCGACGGCGTCGCGGAACACCGCGCAGTGCGCGTCCCAGACGTCCGGGTCGCCGTAGTCGACGCGGACGTCGTCGTAGCGGCCCGCGAAGCGCACCCACGGGGTGTCGGCGTGCTCGGCGCGCAGCCAGTCCAGCCGCAGCTCCAGCGGGATCGACTCGGACCGCGACGGCGCCACCACCACGGTCACCTCGGCACACGCCGCCGCGGCGGCGCGGATCAGCAGATGGTGCCCGGCGTGCGGCGGGTAGAACTTGCCCACCACCATCCCGTGGCCGAAACCCCTGCTCACGCGGGCACCGCGGCCGCCGGGCGCAGCGCACCCCGCCAGGCCGCCAGGCCCGCGACGCACAGGCCGAGGAACACGACGTACAGCACCGCGGTCAGCCACAGGTCCTTGTACAGGTACAGCGGGATGTAGACCAGATCGGCCGCGATCCACACCCACCAGCTCTCCACCTTCTTGCGGCACTGCAGGTAGGTCGCCGCCAGCGACAGCACCGTGGTCACCGCGTCGGCCCACGGCACCGTCGAGTCCGTGACCCGGGTCAACAGCAGCCACAGCCCGAGCGTGCCGGCCGCCGAGGCGGCCGCCAGCCAGGCCCACTCCGCGGCCGACGTGCGCGACACCGCGAGCTCCCGCCGCCGACCCCGGCCGTAGAGCCAGTGCCACCAGCCGTACAGGCCCAGCACCACGTAGACCAGCTGCAGGCCGGCGTCGGCGTACAGGGCGGAGTCCCAGAACACCACCAGCAGCAGCGCCACGTTGAGGATGCCGACCGCCCAGTTCGCGACGTGCTCGCGCACCAGCAGCCACACGTTCACCACTCCGGTGAGGAAGCCCAGCACCTCCGCCCAGGTCACCACGGTGGTCCCCAGCGTCAGCGCGGGGTGCAGCAGCAGGTCGGCGAGGTGGTGCAGCATGCGGACACCCTAGGACCCGGCCACCTGGGCGGCCAAGGCCGTGCGAGGATCGCCTCATGGTCCTCGAAGTCGCTCTGATCGAGGTCCTCCCCGGCCGGGAGGACGAGTTCGCCGCCGCCTACGCCAAGGGGCACGAGGTGCTCGCGGGCACCCCGGGCTGCCTGAGCGTGCGGATGACCCGCGGCATCGAGTCGCCGTCGCGGTTCGTGCTGCTGGTCGAGTGGGAGAACGTCGCCGCGCACGAGGACAACTTCCGCGCCACCGAGCGGTTCACCACCTGGCGCGGCCTGATCGGCCCGTTCTTCGCCGCCCCGCCCGTGGTCGAGCACTTCGCGGACGTCCCGCACGCCTGATGCCGCGCCGCAGCCTGACCACCTCGGACGGGGTGCTGGTCGACGCCCACCACGACCCGGGTGACGCCGCCCTCGCCGTGGTGGTCGCGCACGGCTTCACCGGTTCCTGGCAGCGCCCGGCCGTACGCCGCGCCGCCGCCGTCTTCGGCCGGTCCGGCGGCGTGATCAGCTTCGACTTCCGCGGCCACGGCGCCTCCGGCGGCAAGTCGACCGTCGGCGACCTGGAGATCCACGACCTCGAAGCGGCCGTGGCCTGGGCCCGGGAGCTCGGCTACCGCCGCGTCGTCACCGTCGGCTTCTCGATGGGCGCCTGCGTCGCGGTCCGGCACGCGGGCCTGCTGCGCGGCGTCGACGCGATCGTGGCGGTCAGCGGCCCGGCCCGCTGGTACTACCGGGGCACCCCGCCGATGCGGCGGGTGCACTGGGTGCTGGAACGGCGGCTCGGCCGCCTGGTCGGGCGGGTCGCGCTGAAGACCCGGATCGCCTCGGGCGGCTGGGCCGAAGAGCCGCTGCCGCCGTACGCCGCAGCGCCGCTGATCTCGCCGATCCCGCTGCTGGTGGTGCACGGCGACGCCGACGCGTACTTCCCCGTCGAGCACGCGCACCAGATCTACGGCGCGGCCGGCGAACCCAAGGAGCTGTGGCTGGAGCCCGGCTTCGGCCACGCCGAGAACGCGGCCTCCGACGAGCTGCTCACCCGCATCGCCACCTGGCTGACCACCCACGCCCCGGCCCACTGACCGCCCCCTGATCGGCGGCGACGCGTTCGCACTGGCACCATTCACGGGCATGGCCCCCTCACCTACGTCGATGTGGCTGCCGGTCGGGCACCGGCTCGTGCTGGCGGCGTTCGCGCTGCTGGTGGCGGTGTCGTGGTGGCACCCGCGCTGGCCGGCCGAGCAGGCGCTGCACCACAGCCTGACCGTGGTCGCGGTCGCCGCCCTGCTGTGGGCGCAGCACCGGCTGCGGCTGCCGCTGAGCTCGTTCGTACTGCTGGTGGTGTTCCTGGCGCTGCACACGATCGCGGCGCGCTGGATCTACTCGTACGTGCCGTACGACGAGTGGGTCGCCGCCCTGACCGGGCGGTCGCTGTCGGAGCGGTTCGGCTGGCAGCGCAACAACTTCGACCGGCTGGTCCACTTCGGATACGGGCTGCTGCTGGCCCCGGTGCTGGTGCGGCTCTGGCGTGAGCGCGGGGTGCCGCGCGGACGGGCCTGGCTGCGCGCGGCCGAGCTGGTCCTGGCCACCGGCGCGCTTTACGAGCTGTTCGAGTGGGCGATCGCGCTGACGCTGGCCCCCGGCGCGGCCGAGGCGTACAACGGGCAGCAGGGTGACATGTGGGACGCGCACGCCGACATGGCCCTGGCGCTGCTCGGTGCGCTGCTCGGCGGTGCGGTCGCGGTACTGCGACCGGCGCGACATCATCCGAACGGATGAGGCTGTTTACCCCCAACGGGTGGCGGGTAGCTCGATGGCATGACTACTGACCTGCCCCCGCTTCCCCCGTTGTCCGACGAGGCTGAGCAGAACTACCAGCCCGCAGGCCAGAGCATCGTCGAGATGCTGGCCGAGGAGCACCGCCAGATCACCAGGCTGTCGGCCGAACTCGCCGTCGAGGCCGCCTCAGCCTCGCCGTCGCGGCGCAAGCAGGTCGCCGACGTGGTGACCGCCGTCGTGAGCCGCCACCTGGCCGCCGAGGAGCAGTACCTGCTGCCCGCGGTGCGCCGGCACCTGCCCGACGGCGACGACCTGGCCAGCCGCGAGCTGGCCGAGGACGGCGCGATCCGCCAGATGCTGCAGACTCTCCAGACCGTGCCGCCGGAGGACGAGAAGTTCCAGGAGCTGGCCCTGGAGGTGGACCAGCAGCTGCGCCGCCACAAGCACACCGCCGACCGCCGCATCCACATGCGCCTGGCGCAGGCCGCCACCGACGAGGAGCTGATCCGGCTGGGCAACCGGGCCGCGATCGCGGAGGAGGCGGCGACCACCCGGCCGCACCCGGGCGCCCCGTCCACGCCCCCGTGGAACCGGCTGACCGACCCGCTGCTGGGCGCGGCGGACAAGCTCCGCGACGCGCTGACCGGGCGGTCGACGTACCCGGAACAGCTGTGACCGCAGACCCGATGCCAGGCAGCCGGGGCACGCCGCGCGGGCGGCGTGCCCCGGTCGCTTCTCGGCTCAGGCCGCGACGTCCATCTGGCGCAGCTCCTTCTTGAGCTCGCTGATCTCGTCGCGGATGCGGGCCGCGAGTTCGAACTGCAACTCGCCCGCCGCGGTCAGCATCTGGTCGGTCAGCTCGCCGACCAGCTTGACCAGCTCAGCTCGGGCCATGCCCGCGCTCTCGGCCACGATGGTGCCCCGCCGCTCGCCGCTGGTGCCGCGGCCCTTGGACTTCGTCCCCGGCACCGGCGCCTTGCCCCGCGACATCTGCCGGCCGGACCCGCCGATCAGCTGCCCGCCCCCGGCTGCGGCCATCGCGAGCTCGCTGTCCTCGGCCTCGCGGTAGATGTCGTCGAGGATGTCGTGGATCTTCTTGCGCAGCGGCTGCGGGTCGACCCCGTTGGCCTCGTTGTACGCCACCTGCTTGGCGCGGCGCCGGTCGGTCTCCTCGATCGCCGACGCCATCGACGGCGTGATCTTGTCGGCGTACATGTGGACCTCGCCGGAGACGTTGCGGGCCGCGCGGCCGATCGTCTGGATCAGCGAGGTGCCGCTGCGCAGGAAGCCCTCCTTGTCGGCGTCGAGGATCGCCACCAGCGACACCTCGGGCAGGTCCAGGCCCTCGCGCAGCAGGTTGATGCCGACCAGCACGTCGAACTCGCCGATGCGCAGCTCCTTGAGCAGCTCCACCCGGCGCAGCGTGTCGACCTCCGAGTGCAGGTAGCGCACCCGGATGCCGTTCTCCAGCAGGTAGTCGGTCAGGTCCTCGGCCATCTTCTTGGTCAGCGTGGTGACCAGGACCCGCTCGTCGCGCTCAGTGCGCACCCGGATCTCGTGCATCAGGTCGTCGATCTGGCCCTTGGTCGGCTTCACCACCACCTGCGGATCGACCAGGCCGGTCGGGCGGATCACCTGCTCGACGAACTCGCCGCCCGCCTGCTTGAGCTCCCATGGGCCCGGCGTGGCGGACAGGAAGACCATCTGCCCCACCCGCTCCAGGAACTCGTCGAAGCGCAGCGGGCGGTTGTCCTGGGCGCTGGGCAGCCGGAAGCCGTGCTCGACCAGCACCCGCTTGCGCGAGGCGTCGCCCTCGTACATGCCGCCGATCTGCGGGATGGTCACGTGCGACTCGTCGATCACGGTCATGAAGTCGTCGGGGAAGTAGTCGAGCAGGCAGTGCGGCGGGCTGCCCGGCTCGCGGCCGTCGATGTGCAGCGAGTAGTTCTCGATGCCGTTGCAGAAGCCGACCTGCCGCATCATCTCCAGGTCGTACGTGGTGCGCATGCGCAGGCGCTGGGCTTCGAGCAGCTTGTTCTGCCGGTCGAGCTCGGCCAGGCGCGCCTCCAGCTCCGCCTCGATGCCGCCGATGGCGCGCTCCATCCGCTCCGGCCCCGCCGCGTAGTGGGTCGCCGGGAAGATCAGCATCTGCTGCACGTCGCGCACCACGTCGCCGGTCAGCGGGTGCAGGTAGGACAGGCGCTCGATCTCGTCGCCGAAGAACTCGATCCGCAGCGCCAGCTCCTCGTACGCCGGGATGATCTCCAGCGTGTCGCCGCGCACCCGGAACGTGCCCCGGTTGAACGCGATGTCGTTGCGCGCGTACTGGATGTCGACCAGGCGGCGCAGCAGCTTGTCGCGGTCCAGCTCCTCGCCGACGCTGACCTTGACCGCGCGCTCCAGGTATTCCTGCGGCGTGCCCAGGCCGTAGATGGCGCTGACGGTCGCCACCACGATCACGTCCCGGCGGGTCAGCAGCGACATCGTCGCCGAGTGCCGCAGCCGCTCCACCTCCTCGTTGATCGAGGAGTCCTTCTCGATGTAGGTGTCCGTCTGCGGGATGTACGCCTCGGGCTGGTAGTAGTCGTAGTAGCTGACGAAGTATTCGACCGCGTTGCGCGGCATCAGCTCGCGGAACTCCTTGGCCAGCTGGGCGGCGAGCGTCTTGTTGGGCGCCAGCACCAGCGCCGGCCGCTGGAGGCGCTCGATGAGCCAGGCCGTGGTGGCCGACTTGCCGGTGCCCGTCGCGCCCAGCAGCACGGTGTGCCGGTCGCCCCGGCGCACCCGCCGCGCCAGGTCCTCGATCGCCGCGGGCTGGTCGCCACCAGGCGTGAACTCACTGATTACCTGAAACGTGCCATCCAGGCGCGGGATCTGCTGGCTCATGCCGCCAAACCTACGCTCAACCTCCGACATGCCACGCAAGGTGACGCTGATCACGCTGCGGCAACCGGGCGGCGGCGCGGCCGAGGACGATCACGGCAGGTCCCTTGGCCAGGCAACTTCTCCACCCCCGTCGCGCACGGGTGACAGCGGGTGACCCTTAGTAAGTGACCGGCTCCAATATTGCGATTGTGTGTCATCAATCACGGCGTTAACGTCATGGAGTAGGCCGCTCGCGGCGGCCGTACCGGGGAGACCGGACCTCCACACCGGCCGGTTACCACCCCCGGCGCACCGGTAGCAGCCCCGATCCGCCCCACCGCAGGATCGTGAGCGCACCGCTGCGGTCGCGCACCATGTGTGCGCCGACCGGCCGCCGCGAACGGTCTGACCTTTTCCCCGACCGACCCTTCCCGCACGCGGGCGCGTGCGGGCGTACGCGCGTGTGCGTGCGGGCGTGGCGGGCGCGTGCGTGCGGGCGTGGCGGGCGCGTGCGTGCAGTTTCGGGGAAACTGCTGGAATCTCGGGGCGAATTCGAGCACTTTCCCCGAAACTGCACGAACTTCGCCGCCCTCCCCCGCGAACGTCACCTCGTACGCCCCCTTCACGTTGCACCTGCCGTGGGTGTCACCTCCGGCCGCCGCCGCGTCGTCAACGTCATCGCCAGCGCCGGGCTCGTGCTCGGCCTCGCCGCCGGGCTGAGCACCGGCCTGGCCTCCTGCACCGCCAAGAAGCCGGTCGCCGAGAGCACGCGGCCGCTGGCCGACGGCGAGCTCAAGCGCCTGGCCGGGATGCGGGTGGTCAACTACGAGGACGCCCGCGTCGGCCTGCGCGGCACCGTCGGGCCGGCCAGCCGCAAGACCCGGGTCGCGGGCTGGATCGACTGGCGCCGCGAGGTGGTGTACCTGTCGGTCACCGACCCCGAGGGCGGCACCGCGCTGGTGCAGGCGGTGCCCGGGGTGCTCGCGGTGCGTACCGGCCCGGTCGGTCCCGCGTCGGCCTCGACCGGCCCCGACTCCGACGCGGCCGCGCCCGGCCTGCCCCCGGTCGACCCGCCCGAGGACGGCTGGCGGGCGCGCCCCATCCAGCTCGGCGGCGACGAGCAGCGCCCGCTGGACAACCTCGTCTCGTTCCTCTTCCTGCTGGCCCGCCCCGACCGGGACCCCGCCGACCTGCTCGGCACGCTGAAGAACCAGTACGTACGCCGCGACGCCTTCGAAGGCACCCCGGTCGACGTGCTGCTCGGCCCGGCGCTGCTGCCGCAGACCGGACCCGCCGCACCGTCGGCGGCCCCGGGGCTGACCCCGACCGCGTCGAGCAACTCGGCCGCCGACACCGAACCCGACGACGGCACGCTCGACGAGGCGAACATGGCCGCCTCGGCCGCTCCCTCCGGCAGCCCCGAGCCCTCGTACGCGCCGGACTCGCTGGAGGCGCACGGCGGCGCGGTCGGCTACTGGCTCGACGACAAGGGCGCGCTGCGGCGGCTGGAGACGGTGCTGGCCACCGGCCTGCCCGCCACCGTGGACCTGCTGCGCGACCAGCAGCAGGAGTTCACCCGTACCGCGGTGCTGGGCGGGCAGCCCAACAACCCCACGAAGATCACCGAGAAGGAAGCCGAGATGCTGTCCCGGCTGCGCCAGCGCAACCTGCGCGCCCGCGGCGGCAAGGTCACCCTGACCATGCCGGTGCTGCCCGGCACGCTGCGGCTGGGCACGGGCTGGCTGGACTGGCAGCGGCACCTGAGCTACCTGGCCGTGCACGACTCCGACGACACCGACTACGACGTGCTCGTACACGCCGACCGCACCGGTGTCGCCACCCGCAAGACCGGCAAGAAGGCCACCGAGGTCCCGCCGCTGCCCGCCCCGAAGGGCGACTGGGACCGGGCCGAGTGGGCCGACCTGGGCACCAAGACCGAGATCACCGACCTGGACTACCTGGTCCACGAGGCGATGTCGCTGGCCGCGGGCACGCCCGACGATGCCGCCCACATCCGCCAGCACGGGCGGCGGCTGCGCGTCGACGTGCTGCGCGGGGTGCCGGTGGGCGTGTTCGAGCTGCCCACGGCCGTCGAGGTGAACGTGCCGGCCGGGATGGCGCGGATGCGGTACTGGGTGGACAACTCCGGCGTGCTGCAGCGGCTGGAGCTGCGGACCGCCACCGGCGGGTTCGCACAGCTCGACCTCGACCTCAGCGACCCGCTGCCCGCCCTGCCCCCGCGCGTCTACTGACCGCGGCGGCAGCGGCGCCGCGCCCGCTTTCCACTGACGCTGGCCTATCTAGAGGACGATTCTCCAAGATCCGTCCTCTAGATAGGCCAGCGTCAATGCTAGGCGGGGCGGCGTGACGGCGGGCAGTGTGGCAGCGGGGCGGGGGGTGACGGCGGGGCGGGGTGGCAGCGGCCCGCCGCGTGCTCCCGCCCCGCGGTCACTCCGGACGCAGCCGGGGCCAGATCTCGTCGACGGCGGCGTGCAGGTCGGCGATGCTGCCCTCGTTGACGATCGCGATGTCGGCCACCGCCCGCCGCTGCTCGTCAGTCGCCTGCGCGGCGATCCGGGCGGCCGCGTCCGCCTCGGCCATCCCCCGGTCCCGCACCAGCCGCGCGACCCGGGTCACCTCGTCGGCGAACACCACGATCACCAGCTCGTACGTCGGCGCCAGCCCCGCCTCCACCAGCAACGGCACGTCGTTCACGACCACCGCGTCCGGCGGCGCCGCAGCGGCCAGCTCGGCCGTGCGCGCCCGCACCCGGGGATGGATGATCGCCTCCAGGTCCCGCCGGGCCGCCTCGTCACCGAAGACCAGCTTCCCCAGCGCGGGCCGGTCCAGCGACCCGTCAGCGGCCAGCACGCCCGGCCCGAACCGGGCCACCACCTCGGCCAGCCCGTCGGTGCCGGGTGCGACCACCTCCCGGGCGATCCGGTCGGAGTCGATCACCACAGCGCCCCGTTCGGCCAGTCGGGCCGCCACCGCGCTCTTGCCGGAGCCGATACCCCCGGTCAGTCCCACCCATCGCACGCGCCCATGGTCGCACGGGTACGGAAAAGGCCGGTGGCCCCCGGCTCCGTGGAGTCGGGGGCCACCGGCGGTGTGGCTACTGCCTACCTCAGGCCTTGCCGCCGGCGAGCTTCTCGCGCAGCGCGGCCAGGGCCTCGTCGGTGGCGAGGGTGCCGCTGGGCTCCTCCGCCGCCTTGGCCGGGACCGGGGTCGAGGTGGAGACGTTGCCGCTCGGAACCTCGCTCGCCGCGGCGGCGTCGGCCGCGCGGGAGGTCTGGACCTGCTTGGTGTGCGCCTCCCAGCGGGTGCGGGCGTCAGCGTACTGCTGCTCCCACTGCTCGCGCTGCTTCTCGAAGCCCTCGAGCCACTCGCCCGTCTCCGGGTCGAAGCCGTCCGGGTAGATGTAGTTGCCCTCGTTGTCGTACGTGGCGGCCATGCCGTACAGCGTCGGGTCGAAGTGCTCCTCGCCCTCGACGAAGCCCTCGTTGGCCTGCTTCAGCGACAGCGAGATGCGGCGACGCTCGAGGTCGATGTCGATGACCTTGACCATGACGTCCGAGCCGACCTGCACGACCTGCTCCGGGATCTCCACGTGGCGCTCGGCCAGCTCGGAGATGTGGACCAGGCCCTCGATGCCGTCCTCGACACGCACGAACGCACCGAACGGAACCAGCTTGGTGACCTTACCCGGCACGATCTGCGTGATCGCGTGGGTGCGGGCGAACTGGCGCCACGGGTCCTCCTGCGTCGCCTTGAGCGACAGGGAGACGCGCTCGCGGTCCAGGTCCACGTCGAGAACCTCGACCTCGACCTCGGTGCCGACCTCGACGACCTCGGACGGGTGGTCGATGTGCTTCCACGACAGCTCGGAGACGTGCACCAGACCGTCCACGCCGCCGAGGTCCACGAACGCGCCGAAGTTGACGATCGAGGACACGACGCCCTTGCGGACCTGGCCCTTCTGCAGCTTGTTCAGGAACTCGGTGCGCACCTCGGACTGGGTCTGCTCGAGGTAGGCGCGACGCGACAGCACCACGTTGTTGCGGTTCTTGTCCAGCTCGATGATCTTCGCCTCGAGCTCGCGGCCGACGTACGGCTGCAGGTCACGGACGCGGCGCATCTCGACGAGCGAGGCCGGCAGGAAGCCCCGCAGGCCGATGTCCAGGATGAGACCACCCTTGACGACCTCGATGACGGAGCCGCGGACGACGCCGTCGTCCTCCTTGATCTTCTCGATGGTGCCCCACGCCCGCTCGTACTGCGCGCGCTTCTTGGAGAGGATCAGACGCCCCTCCTTGTCCTCCTTCTGGAGGACCAGGGCCTCGATGTGATCACCGACGGTGACGACCTCAGCAGGGTCCACATCGTGCTTGATCGACAACTCGCGCGAGGGGATGACGCCCTCGGTCTTGTAGCCGATGTCGAGCAGGACCTCGTCCCGGTCGACCTTGACAACGGTGCCTTCGACAATGTCGCCGTCGTTGAAGTACTTGATGGTCTCGTCGATCGCGGCGAGGAATGCCTCGTCCGAGCCGAGATCGTCGAAGGTGACCTTGTTGGCGCTCGAGGTGGCCTCGATGCTGCTCGTCATGTGGACTGTTGCTCCGTCGGATGGATGTTCAGTGTGACCCAGTGGTGGTTCCACTGCCGCACCCGCTCGTCTACGCTGCGGACGTCCGGGGCTCCGGGTGTCCGGGAACCGGGCGTCCGTCGCGACAGCGGGTCTGCTCCATGCCGAGAACCGCGGACGTGCGAGTGCATCGAACAGCTTACCGTGCCCATTACCACACGACGCAACCCCACCCCTCCCGTGACGCTCCCCTCTTCCTGATTCGCGGGAGTGCGTAGGGATTCCGGCCAGATTGTCACGCGCATCACACCCTCAGCCCCTTCCCTCCGGTGCCCCGCGCACCCCTCGCGGGAGGCCGTGCCTTCGGGGAAAGCGCAGCCGCACCAGCCTGGAATCGCGCGGTTTCCCTGAAACCGCAGCCTGATCGGGGCGGGCGCGGGGCGGGCGCGAGCGAGCCGGGCGAGGCGGCGTGTGATCGTCGGCACCCCGTCGGCGACAATCTCCCGGTGACGATCGATCACCACCGTGAGCCGGACGAACCCGACTACCCCGACGACACCGCGCAGGTGTCGCGCCGCCCCGCCGCGCGGGGTGAGAGCGTGCGGGCCAATCTGCGCTGGTGGGACGGCGCGGCCGACGCGTACCAGGCTGAGCACGGGCCGTTCCTGGGCGGGTCGCGGTTCGTGTGGGGGCCGGAGGGCCTGGACGAGGCCGAGGCCGGACTGCTGGGCGAGGTCAAGGGCCTGCGGGTGCTGGAGCTCGGGTGCGGCGCCGGGCAGTGCGGGCGCTGGCTGACCGGCCAGGGGGCGTACGCCGTGGGCCTGGAGCTGTCCGGCCGCCAGCTGCACCACTCCCGCCGCCTCGACGAGCGCACCGGGACGCCCCTGCCCGTGGTGCAGGCCGACGCGCAGGCCCTGCCGTTCGCCGACGGCACGTTCGACCTGGTCTGCTCGTCGTACGGCGCCCTGCCGTTCGTCGCCGACGCCGCCTCGGTGCTGCGCGAGACCGCCCGGGTCCTGCGCCCCGGCGGCCGGCTGGCGTTCTCGGTGACGCATCCGCTGCGCTGGTCGTTCCTCGACGACCCGACCGAGTCGGGGCTGGTGGCGGTGCACCCGTACTGGGACCGCCGCGCCTACGTCGAGGAGGACGACGACGGGGTGCCGACCTACGTGGAGCACCACCGCACCGTCGGGGACTGGGTGCGGCTGCTGGGCGCGGCCGGGCTGGTGCTCGACGACCTGGTCGAGCCGGAGTGGCCGCAGGACAACGAGCACGTGTGGGGCGGCTGGTCCCCGCTGCGCGGGCGGCTGATCCCGGGCACCGCCGTCTTCCTCGCGCACCTGGCCTGACCACGGCGTCCGCGGGCGCGGCCCCGGACCGGTGTCGGTTCGCGGGGGCTAATAGGCCCGGCGGTAGCATGGCAAGTTGATTCGCACGAGGTGTTTGCCCACCTCGCCATATTCGTACCTGACGATCGGAAGGCCGTTTCCATGCTATCGGCAGAGATCCGCAAGCGTTGGCTCAGCTACTTCGAGCAGCGCGGCCACCAGGTGGTCGAGTCGGCGTCGCTCATCGCCGACGATCCCACCCTGTTGCTGATCAACGCTGGTATGGCGCCGTTCAAGCCCTACTTCCTGGGTGAGATCCCGGCGCCGTGGCCGCGGGCGACCAGCGTGCAGAAGTGCGTGCGGACGACCGACATCGAAGAGGTCGGCAAGACCACCCGGCACAACTCGTTCTTCCAGATGTGCGGCAACTTCTCCTTCGGCGACTACTTCAAGGAGAAGGCCATCCCGATGGCCTGGGAGCTGCTGACCGGCTCCACCGCCGACGGCGGCTACGGCCTGGACCCCGACCGCCTGTGGATCACGGTGTACCTCGACGACGACGAGGCCGAGGACATCTGGCACAAGCAGGTCGGCGTGCCGAAGGACCGGATCCAGCGGCTCGGCATGGCGCAGAACTTCTGGTCGATGGGCGTGCCCGGCCCGTGCGGCCCGTGCTCGGAGATCAACTACGACCGCGGCCCGTCGTTCGGCCCGGAGGGCGGCCCGCTCAAGGACACCGCCGGCGACCGGTACCTGGAGATCTGGAACCTGGTGTTCATGCAGAACATCCGGGGTGAGGGGTCCTCCAAGGAGGCCTACCCGATCGTCGGGGACCTGCCGAGCAAGAACATCGACACCGGCCTGGGCCTGGAGCGGCTGGCCACGCTACTGCAGGGCGTCGACAACCTGTACGAGATCGACACCACCCGCCCGATCCTGGACCTGGCCGCGCAGCTGTCCGGCAGCCGCTACGGCGCCGACCACAAGAGCGACATCTCGCTGCGCGTGATCGCCGACCACGTGCGCACCGCGACCATGCTCATCGCCGACGGCGTGGTGCCCAGCAACGAGGGCCGCGGCTACGTGCTGCGCCGCATCCTGCGCCGCGCCATCCGCAACCTGCGCATCCTCGGCGCGCACCAGCCCACCATGCACGAGCTGGTCGGCAAGACCATCGGCATCATGGGCCCGCAGTACCCGGAGCTGGAGACCGACCGCAAGCGCATCGACACCATCGCGGTGGCCGAGGAGGCGGCGTTCCTCCAGACGCTCAAGTCCGGCACCTCGATCTTCGACCTGGCCGCGGCCGAGTCGAAGACGAAGGGCCTGAACAGCATCTCAGGCGACCAGGCGTTCCAGCTGCACGACACGTACGGCTTCCCGATCGACGTCACCCTGGAGATGGCGGCCGAGCAGGGCCTGGCCGTGGACGAGGACGGCTTCCGCCGCCTGATGAAGGAGCAGCGCGACCGGGCCAAGGCCGACGCGAAGGCCAAGAAGACCGGCCACGTCGACGTCTCGGCGTACCGCGAGGTGCTCAACGGCGCGGGCCGCTCGGAGTTCCTGGGCTACACGCAGACCTCGGCCGAGGGCAGCGTCCGCGGCCTGCTGGTCGCGGGCAGCCCGGCCAAGGCCGCGTACGAGGGCCAGGAGATCGAGATCATCCTGGACCGCACGCCGTTCTACGCCGAGGGCGGCGGCCAGCTCTCCGACCAGGGCATCATCGAGCTCGGCGGCGGCGCGGTGATCCACGTCGACGACGTGCAGACCCCGATCGACGGCCTGGTGGTGCACCGCGGCCGGGTCATCAGCGGCGAGGTCGCGGTGGGCGCCGACGTGCAGGCCCAGATCGACCTGGAGCGGCGCCGGGCCATCTCGCGCTCGCACACCGCCACCCACCTGGTGCACAAGGCGTTCCGCGACGCGCTGGGCGAGTCGGCGGCGCAGGCCGGTTCGGAGAACGGCCCCGGCCGGTTCCGGTTCGACTTCACCACCCCGGGTGCCGTGGCCCCGTCGGTGCTGCACGACGTCGAGCAGCGCATCAACGAGGTGCTGATCGCCGACCTGGAGGTGCACGCCGAGGTCATGCCGATCAAGCAGGCCCGGGAGATCGGCGCCGTGGCCATGTTCGGCGAGAAGTACGGCGAGCAGGTCCGCGTGGTCACCGTCGGCGACTACTCGCGCGAGCTGTGCGGCGGCACGCACGCCAACCGGTCCGGCCAGCTCGGTGTGATCAAGCTGCTGAGCGCCGCGTCGATCGGTTCGGGCGTACGCCGCGTCGAGGCGCTGGTCGGCACCGACGCGTACCGGTTCCTGGCCCGCGAGCACGCCCTGGTCGCGCAGCTCACCGACGCGCTGAAGGTGCGCCCGGAGGAGCTGCCGGAGCGGGTGGCGGGCATGGTCAGCCGCCTGCGCGAGGTCGAGAAGGAGATCCAGAGCCTGCGCGCCGCCCAGGTGCTCCAGGCGGCCGGCGCGATCGCCGACGGCGCCTCGGACGTCAACGGCGTCGCCGTCGTGGTCCGGCACCTGCCGGAGCCCGACAACGCCGACGACCTGCGCACGCTCGCGCTCGACGTGCGCAACCGGCTGTCGGCCCGCCCCGCCGTGGTCGCCGTCTCCGGTGTCTCCGGTGACCGGCCGGTGGTCGTGGTGGCCGTCAACGAGGGCGCCCGCGACCTGGGCATCAAGGCGGGCGCGCTGGTCCGTACCGCTGCGAAGATCCTCGGCGGCGGTGGCGGCGGCCGCGACGACGTCGCGCAGGGCGGCGGCACCAACGTCTCGGCGATCGCCGAGGCGCTCGGCGAGATCGAGCGCACGGTGGGCCAGCACGCGGCGTCGCACTGACGCGGACACTCCCTAGCAGGGGCGGCACCCGGACGGGTGCCGCCCCTGCTTCTTGGAGCCGATCAAGTTGAGCGATCACGTCCAGCGGGGAGTCCGTACGCGCGTACGCTCAAAACGTGAGCAACAGCATATTTCGGACGAAGTCGGTGGAGCAGTCCATCGCCGAGACCGACGAACCCGGTCACCGCCTCAAGAAGGAACTGACCGTATTCGACCTCACGGTCTTCGGTATCGGTGTCATCATCGGCACGGGCATCTTCGTGCTCACCGGCAAGCAGGCCGCGATCAACGCCGGCCCCGCGATCGTGATCTCGTTCATCCTCGCCGCGATCGTCTGCGGGCTCGCCGCGCTGTGCTACGCCGAGTTCGCCTCCACGGTCCCGGTGGCCGGTTCGGCGTACACGTTCGGCTACGCCACCCTGGGCGAGTTCATCGCCTGGATCATCGGCTGGGACCTGGCGCTGGAGCTGGGCCTGGGTGCCGCCGTGGTGGCCCGCGGCTGGTCCAGCTACCTGCACTCGCTGCTCAACCTGCCGGACTGGCTGGCCGGCGACAAGGCCATCCCCGACTTCGGCGCGATCTTCATCGTGGCGGTGTGCGCGGCGCTGGGCGTGGTCGGCGCGAAGATCTCCGGCCGGGTGACCGCCGTGCTGGTCGCGATCAAGATCGCCGTGGTGCTGTTCGTGATCGCCCTCGGCGCCTTCTTCATCAAGGCCGCCAACTACTCGCCGTACATCCCGCCGGCGGTGCCCGCGAAGGTGGAGGAGGGCGGTGCCACGCCCCTGATCCAGCTCCTGCTCGGCATCACCCCGCAGCACTACGGGCTGTGGGGAATCCTGGCCGCGTCCTCGATCGTGTTCTTCGCGTACATCGGCTTCGACATCGTCGCCACCACCGCCGAGGAGACCAAGAACCCGCAGCGCGACCTGCCCCGCGGCATCATCGGCTCCCTGGTCATCTGCACGATCCTGTACGCGGCCGTCTCGTTCGTCATCACCGGCATGGCCAACTACAAGCAGCTGGACACCGGCGCCCCGCTGGCGCTGGCGTTCGAGCTGGTCGGGCAGGACTGGGCCGCCAAGCTCATCTCGCTCGGCGCGATCTGCGGCATCACCACCGTGGTCCTGGTGCTCATGCTCGGCCAGTCCCGGGTGCTGTTCGCCATGTCGCGCGACCGGCTGCTGCCCGAGAAACTGGCCGCGGTGCACCCGCGCTACGGCACGCCGTGGATCATCACCATCGTCACCAGCGTGATCATCGCGATCCTGGCCGCGTTCCTCGACCTGACCAAGCTGTCGGAGCTGACCAGCATCGGCACGCTGTTCGCGTTCGTGGTCGTGTCGATCGGCGTGGTCGTGCTCCGGCGAACCCGGCCCGACCTGCACCGCAGCTTCCGGGTGCCGTGGGTGCCGTTCCTGCCGATCGTGGCGGTGCTGGCCTGCCTGTGGCTGATGCTGAACCTGCCCGTGGACACGTGGATCCGGTTCGTGATCTGGATGCTGATCGGCCTGGCGCTGTACTTCCCGTACGGCCGCCGCCACAGCCGCCTGGCCCGCTCCTCCACCCCGTCCTACGACTGACCTCGCGCTCTCGCGGGGCTGGCTGGCGAAGATCGTCGTTTTCGGTCGCGACGTGCAGCTGGACTGCACCGGATGACCGAAGACGGCGATCTTCGGCGTTCATGCGCCGAGTGGGCGCACGGGGGTGGGTAGGCTCAGGCGCGTGAGTGATACCGCGGTACTGGTCATGGGGGTCTCCGGCAGCGGCAAGACCACCATCGGCACCGACCTGGCGCTGCGCCTCGGCGCGGCCTTCCAGGACGCCGACGACCTGCACCCGCCCGCCAACAAGCAGAAGATGCACGCCGGCATCCCGCTCACCGACGCCGACCGCGAACCCTGGCTGCGCGCCTGCGCCCAGTGGCTGGCCGCGCAGGCGGGAGACGGCCGGCCCGCCGTCCTGGCCTGCTCGGCGCTCAAGCGCCACTACCGCGACGTGCTGCGCGCCGCCGCGCCCGGCCTGCGGATCGTCTACCTCGACGGCGACCGCGATCTGCTCGCCGCCCGCCTGGGCCACCGCCCCGGGCACTTCTTCAACCCGGTGCTGCTCGACTCGCAGCTGGCCGAGTTGGAGGTCCCGGGTCCGGACGAGCACTCGATCGCCCTGCCGATCTCCCTGTCCCCCGCCGACCTCGTCGACCGGGCCACCGCAGCCCTGACCACCTGACCCGCCCCGGCCGCCCCGCGCCGCGAGTCGCCGCGAGTCGCCGCGAGTCGCTGCGAGTCGCCGCGAATGCCAGCAGTTTCGGGGAAACTGCCGGTAAAGCGCTCCGGATTCCTACACTTTCCCCGAAACTGCACTCTTCCGAGCGCAGCCCACGGCGCGACCGGTGTCGATCAGGAAGCCGTGCCCGCGACACGCCGTCGAACCGTGCCATAAGTTCATGATCGACGGGAAAGGGGCGCGCCCGCCCGCCGTGGGGCGGGGCGGGGCGCGGTGGGACGGGTGGGTCAGTGGTCGGCGGCGTTCCAGTCGGGGCCGGAGCCGACGGAGACCTCCAGGGGGACCGAGAGGTCTACGGCGCCGGCCATCTCGCGGCGGGCCAGTGCCTCCAGCGCGGTCCGCTCGCCGGGCGCGACCTCGAACACCAGCTCGTCGTGGACCTGGAGCAGCATCCGCGACACCAGGCCCTCGGCCTTCAGGGCCTTGTCGACCCGCAGCATGGCCAGCTTGATCACGTCGGCGGCCGAACCCTGGATCGGGGCGTTGAGCGCCATGCGCTCGGCCATCTCCCGGCGCTGCCGGTTGTCGCTGGTCAGGTCGGGCAGGTAGCGGCGGCGGCCCAGGATGGTGGCGGTGTAGCCGTCCTTGCGGGCCTGGTCGACGACCTCGTGCAGGTAGTCGCGCACCCCGCCGAAGCGGGCGAAGTAGTCCTCCATCAGCCCGGTCGCCTCGGCGGTCGAGATGCCCAGCTGCTGCGACAGTCCGTACGCGGAAAGGCCGTAGGCCAGGCCGTACGACATGGCCTTGATGCGGCGGCGCTGCTCGGCGCTGACCTCGTCGGTGGCGAACACCTTCGACGCGACGGTGGTGTGCAGGTCCTCGCCGGAGGCGAACGCCTCGATCAGCCCGGCGTCGCCGGACAGGTGCGCCATGATCCGCATCTCGATCTGGCTGTAGTCGGCCGTCAGCAGCGACTCGTACCCGGAGCCGACCACGAAGGCGCGCCGGATGCGGCGGCCCTCCTCGGTGCGGATCGGCACGTTCTGCAGGTTCGGGTCGGTGCTGGACAGGCGGCCCGTCGCGGCCACGGTCTGGAAGAACGTGGTGTGGATGCGGCCGTCGTCGCTGACCGACTTGAGCAGGCCGTCGACGGTCGACTTCAGCTTGGCCACGTCCCGGTGGCGCAGCAGGTGCGTCAGCACCGGGTGCTCGCTCTGCTGGTGCAGCCACGCCAGCGCGTCGGCGTCGGTGGTGTACCCCGTCTTGATCTTCTTGGTCTTGGGCAGGTTCAGCTCGCCGAACAGGATCTCCTGGAGCTGCTTGGGCGAGCCGAGGTTGAACTCGCGCCCCACCTCCGCGTACGCCGCCTGCGCCGCCGCCTTGACCTCGGCCGCGAACGTCGCCTCCAGCTCCGACAGGTAGTCGGTGTCGGCGGCGATGCCGATGCGCTCCATCGCGCCGAGCACCTCCACCAGCGGCAGCTCCAGCTCGGCCAGCAGCCGCTCGCCGCCGTCAGGGCCGAGTTCGGCCCCGATCGCGTCGACCAGGTCGAGCGTGGCGCGGGCGCGCAGCATCAGCGCCTCCTCCGCGGCCCGGTCGGGGGCGGCGTCGCCGAAGTCCAGGGTCAGCTGGCCGTTGCCGGCGGGCGCCTCGGTGCGCAGCTCGCGGTGCAGGTAGCGCAGCGCCAGGTCGGCCAGGTCGTAGGAGCGCTGGTCCGGCCGGGCCAGGTACGCCGCGAGCGCGGTGTCGCTGGCCAGCCCGTCCAGCGCCCAGCCCCGGGCCTGGAAGGCCAGCATGGCCGGCTTCGCGTCGTGGACCACCTTGGGCCGGTGCGGGTCGGCCAGCCAGGCCGCCAGGGCCGTCTCGTCGGCCGGGTCCAGCCCGGTCGGGTCGCACCACGCCGCCGCCTGCTCAGCCGCCAGGGCCAGGCCGGTCAGGTTGCCGGTGCCCCGGCCGAAGGTGCCGCTGACCGCGACGCCGACCGTGCCCCGGCCGTGCTCCTCCAGCCAGGCCGCGAGCGCACCGGGCTCCTCCAGCACGGTGCCGTCGAGGTCGAACCCGGCCTCGGCCTCCGGTTCGGCGGTGTCGAGGTACTGGTAGAGCCGGTCGCGCAGCACCCGGAACTGGAGCGTGTCGAAGACCTGGTGCACCGCCTCGCGGTCCCAGCTGGTCCACTGCGACTCGTCCAGCGGCAGCGGCAGCTCCAGGTCGTCGCGCAGCTTGTTGATCTGGTGGTTGCGCATCACCCCGGCCAGGTGCTCGCGCAGGCTCTCGCCGGCCTTGCCCTTGATCTCGTCGACGTGGGCGATGACGCCGTCGAGGCCCTCGTACTGCGTGATCCACTTCGCGGCGGTCTTCGGGCCGACCCCGGGCACGCCGGGCAGGTTGTCGCTGGACTCGCCGACCAGGGCGGCCAGGTCGCGGTAGCGGTCGGGACCGACGCCGTACTTCTCGGTCACCGCGGCCGGGTCCATCCGGGCCAGGTCCGAGACGCCCTTCTTCGGGTACAGCACCGTCACGTCCTTGGTGACCAGCTGGAACGCGTCGCGGTCACCGGTGCAGATCAGCACCCGCATCCCGGCCTCGCGGCCCTGCCGGGCCAGCGTGGCGATGATGTCGTCGGCCTCGAACCCGGCCAGCTCGACGTGGCGCACCCGCAGCGCGTCGAGCACCTCCTGCACCAGGCTGACCTGGCCCTTGAAGTCGCTCGGGGTCTCGGCGCGGCCCGCCTTGTACTCGGCGTACTGCTCGGTGCGGAAGGACTGGCGCGACACGTCGAAGGCGACGGCGATGTGGGTGGGCCGCTCGTCGCGCAGCACGTTGATCAGCATGGAGGTGAAGCCGTACACCGCGTTGGTGGGCTGGCCCGTGCTGGTGGAGAAGTTCTCCACGGGCAGGGCGAAGAAGGCCCGGTATGCCAGCGAGTGGCCGTCGAGCAGCAGCAGGGTCTCGGTCACCCGACGAGCTTATGCCCTGCCTCTGACGTGTTCGCCGCTACGGGGTCCGGGGCGCGGCCGGGTCGGTGATGCGCACGCCCACGGTTCCGTCCACGCCCCGGCGGACCCGGCTGCCCCACAGGGTGATCCGGCCGAGCAGGCCGTACTTCTTGATCAGGAGCTCGCGGACGGCGGCGGTGGCCGGCGCGTCCATCAGCCGGGCGCGGGCCGGGATGGTCGGCCCGGTGACCTTGCCGCGTACGTCGCAGTCGCTGATGGTCACCTTGCTGCTGCGCCGCAGCCGCTTGACCTTGCCGCTGTCCGACACGGTCCACACGACGATGTCGGCCCCGTCGCGCACCGCCCACACCGGCGTCGGCACCGCCCGCCCGTCCCGACGGAACGTGGTCAGCAGCAGGTAGTTCCCGAAAGGCAGATCCGCGACGCTCGGCATACCCGGCACCCTACCGCCCCGCTTTCCGCGAGTCGATCAGGAAGCTGTGCCCCCGACACACCGTCGAGCCGCGCCATAAGTTCATGATCGACGCGGCGATGAGGGGCGGGATGAGGGGCGGGGCGAGGAGCGGGGACGGGGCGGTCAGAGGACCTTGCTGAGGAAGTCGCGGGTGCGGGGGTGTTGGGGGTTGGCGAGGACCTCGCGGGGGGTGCCCGACTCGACCACCACGCCGCCGTCCATGAAGATGAGCTGGTCGCCTACCTCGCGGGCGAAGCCGATCTCGTGGGTGACGACCACCATGGTCATGCCGGAGCGGGCGAGGTCCTTCATGGCGTCGAGGACGTCGCCGACCAGTTCGGGGTCCAGGGCGCTGGTGGGCTCGTCGAACAGCATCAGTTTGGGGTCCATGGCGAGGGCGCGGGCGATGGCCACGCGCTGCTGCTGGCCGCCGGACAGCTGCGCCGGGTAGTTGCCCGCCTTCTCGGCCAGGCCCACGCGCTTGAGCTGCTCCATCGCGTTGCGCATGCACTCGTCCTTGCCGCGGCCCTTGACCGTGGACGGCGCCTCCATCACGTTCTCCAGCGCGCACATGTGCGGGAACAGGTTGAAGCGCTGGAACACCATGCCGATCTCGCGGCGCTGCGCGGCGACGGCCTTGTCGTGCAGCTCGTAGAGCTTGTCGCCGCGCTGCTCGTACCCGATGAGCCTGCCGTCGACCCAGATCCGGCCCGAGTCGATCTTCTCCAGGTGGTTGATGCAGCGCAGGAACGTCGACTTGCCGGAGCCGGACGGGCCCAGCACGACGCAGACCGTGCCGCGCGGGACCGTCACGTCGATGCCGCGCAGCACCTCCACGTGCCCGAACGCCTTGTGCACGTTGTCCGTGCGCACCATCGGCTCCTCGGCGGCCCGGGTCTCGGCGGCGTGGCTCACATCGGCTCCCCACCGTGCTCGGCGGCCAGGCCCTTGAGCTTGAGCTTGGCCTGCCCGGCGCGGCCGTAGCCGCGCCCGAAGTGGCGTTCGAGGAAGTACTGCCCGATCAGCAGCAGGCTGACCAGGAACAGGTACCAGAGGATCGCGGCGACGTACATCGGGAAGATCTGGAAGGTGCGCTTGCCGATCGCGTCGAGCTGGAAGAACAGCTCGGTCGTCACCGGTACGACGATGAGCAGCGAGGTGTCCTTGAGCATCGCGATCGTCTCGTTGCCGGTCGGCGGGATGATCACCCGCATCGCCTGCGGCAGCACCACCCGCCGCAGCGCCTGGAACCGGCTCATGCCCAGCGCCGTCGCCGCCTCCTGCTGGCCCGGGTCGACCGACAGCATGCCCGCCCGCACGATCTCGGCCATGTACGCCGCCTCCGACAGCGCCAGGCCCAGGATGCCGACGACGAAGCCGCTGAGCAGCGCCCGGGTCTCGACACCGCCCACCCGCCAGGTCGCGTTCTCGATGCCGAACAGGCCGCCGATCCAGCGGTCGAACGGCACCCCGAACTCCAGCCGCGGCCACAGGATGCCCAGGTTGCCCAGCACCGCCAGCAGCACCAGCCGCGGCACGGCCCGGAAGAACCACGTGTACGCCCACGAGGTGCCGCGCAGGATCGGGTTCTCCGACAGCCGCGCCACCGCCACCAGGATGCCCAGCACCACGCCGATGATCATCGAGCAGACCGTGATCGAGACCGTGCCCCACAGGCCCCGCAGCACCGGCGGCGTGAACATGTTCGAGAACATGAACTGCCACTGGAAGGCGCTGTTGGTCAGCAGCAGGTGCAGGAACATCGCCACGAGCAGAGCGATCACCCCGATCGCCACCCACCGGCCCGGGTGCCGGACCGGGATCGCCTTGATGGGGTCGGGCGGGCGCGGCGCCGGCAGCGGGACCGGCGAGGACGAGGGCGACGGCGTGGACATGGCGCGCTACGGGTTGATCTGGGAGCTCGGCACCGCGCCGCCCGCGACGCCCCACTGGTCCAGGATCTTCTGGTACGTGCCGTCCTTGATCAACGCGTCCACGGCACCCTGCACCGCCTCGGCGAACTGCTGCTGCTCCTTGGGCACCACGTACCCGTAGGGCGCGGCGTCGTAGATGTCGCCGAGCAGCTCCAGCTGGCCGTTGGACTGCTTCACCGCGTACGCCGCGACCGGGGAGTCGGCGAGCATCGCGTCGTCCTTGCCGGAGACCACCGCGGCGGCGGCCGCGTCCTGGCCCGGGTACGGCTCGATGGTGATCTCGGGCTTGCCCGCCGCCTTGCAGGCGTCGTTCTTCTTGGCGATGTCCTCGGCCTGCACGGTGTCGCGCTGCACCGCCACGCGCTTGCCGCACGGGTTGTTCGGGTCGATCCCGGCCGGGTTGCCCTTCTTCGTCGCCCACTGGGTGCCCGCGTTGTAGTAGCTGACCATCAGGGCCTGCTTGACGCGCTCCGGGTTGATGGTGAACGACGAGACGCCGACCTCGTACTTGCCGGAGCCGACGCCGGGGATGATGTCGCCGAACGTGGCCGGCTGGAACTCCGCCTGGAGGCCGAGCTTGGCGGCGACGGCTTTGAACAGGTCGACGTCCCAGCCCTGGACGGTCTTGCCGTCGGCGGCCAGGGACTCGTTCGGCGGGTAGGTGGCGTCGGTGCCGACGAGGATCTTGCCGTCGGACTTGACCGAGTCCGGCACCTTGGCGGCCAGCGCGGCGTCGGCCGACACGCTGGGCGCGGCCCCGCTCGGGCTCTCCGATCCGCCGCCGCAGGCACTCAATCCGAGAGCGAGGGCGGCCACCACGCCGACCGGAATCAGTCTCTTGAGCACGTAGATCCCCTTTGCGTACCGTATGTAGATTCACGGTAACGCAAAGTGAGACCCCGTAAACGCAACTGCGCGGAAGCGCCCGGCGAAACCGGGCCCTTCCGCGCAGTCGGCGTCCAGTGTCAGGCGACGCCGAGGTAGGCGGCCTTCACGGCGGGGTCGTGCAGCAGGTCCGCGCCCGTCCCCTCCTTGACGATGCTGCCCGTCTCCAGCACGTACGCCCGGTGCGCCCGCGACAGCGCCTGCTGCGCGTTCTGCTCCACCACCAGCACGGTCGTACCCTGCTTATTGATCTCCGTGATGATGTTGAAGATCTGCTGGATCAGCATCGGCGCCAGGCCCATCGACGGCTCGTCGAGCAGCAGCAGCTTCGGCCGGCCCATCAGCGCCCGGCCCACCGCGAGCATCTGCTGCTCGCCGCCGGACAGGGTGCCGCCCTGCTGCCTGATGCGCTCCTGGAGCCGCGGGAACAGCCCGAACACCCGCTCCATGTCGGCGGCGATCCCGGCGGCGTCGCGTCGCATGTACGCGCCCATCTCCAGGTTCTCCCTGACCGTCATGCCCGGGAACACGCCCCGGCCCTCCGGCGACTGGCAGATGCCCCGCACCACGCGCAGGTCGGCGCGCAGCTTGGAGATGTCCTCGCCGTTGAAGCGGATCGCGCCCGAGGCGATCGGCCGCAGACCGGAGACGGCCCGCATCGTGGTGGACTTGCCGGCGCCGTTGGCGCCGATCAGGGCCACGATCTCACCCTCGTTGACGTGCAGGCTGATGCCGTGCAGCGCCTGGATCCGCCCGTACAGCAGGGTGATGTTGTCGATCTCAAGCAGCATCGGGGACTCCCAGGTACGCAGCGATCACCTTCGGGTTGTCCCGCACCTCGGCGGGGGTGCCCTCGGCGATCTTCCTGCCGAACTCCAGCACCACGATCCGGTCGGTGACCTCCATGACCAGGCGCATGTCGTGCTCGATGAGCAGCACGGTCACACCCGAGTCGCGGATCTTGCGGATCAGCTCCAGCAGCGCGACCTTCTCGGACGGGTTGAAGCCGGCGGCCGGCTCGTCCAGGCACAGCAGCGTCGGGTTCGTGGCCAGCGCCCGGGCGATCTCCAGCCGCCGCTGGTCGCCGTAGGGCAGGTTGCGCGCCAGGTCGCTGGACCGGGCGGTGATGCCGACGAAATCCAGCAGCTGGTGCGCCCGCTTGACCGCGCTGCGCTCCTCGCTCCAGAACCGGGGCAGCCGCAGCAGCGCGCTCGGCACGCTGGTCTTGTGGTGCGCGTCCGCGCCCACCAGCACGTTCTCCAGCGCCGTCATCTCCGGGAAGAGACGGATGTTCTGGAACGTGCGGGCGATGCCCATCTTGGTGATCCGGTTGCGCTTCTGGCCCGGCACCCGCTTGCCCTGGAACCGGATGTCGCCCTCGGTCGGCAGGTACACGCCGGTCATGGCGTTGAAGCAGGTGGTCTTGCCGGCGCCGTTCGGGCCGATCAGGCCGAGGATCTCGCCCTCGTAGATGGCGAAGTCGACCTTGTCCAGCGCCACCACGCCGCCGAAGCGGAGCGTGACGTTGTCGACCTCCAGCAGTGGCTTGCGCTCACTCACCGACGGCCACCTCCTTCTGCCGATCCTTGTACTCGGCCTCGCGGGCCCGGTTGGGCCAGATGCCCTGCGGCCGGAAGATCATCATGATGATCAGCACCAGGCCGAAGACCAGGTAGCGGTACTCGGTCGTGTTGATGTCCACGCCCACCAGGTCGCCCAGGCCGCGAATCCACTCCGGCACGTAGATCACGAGGAAGCCGCCCAGGACGGCACCCGGGATGCTGCCGGCGCCGCCGAGGATCACCGCGGCCAACACCAGGATCGAGTTCTCCAGGCCGAACGTGGTGGAGTTCATGAAATTGACCTTGCTGGCCCACAGCGCGCCGGACAGGCCGCCGACCGAGGCACCGATCGCGAACGCCCACATCTTGAACTTGAACGTCGGCACGCCCATCAGCTCGGCGGCGTCCTCATCCTCGCGGATGGCGACCCAGGCCCGGCCGACCCGGCTGTTCTGCAGGTTGCGGATCCCCAGGACCACGATAATGATCACCGTCAGGACCAGCCAGTAGTACGGCTTCGGGTCGACGAAGCCGAAGATCGGCTCACCGCCGATCTCGCCCGGCGGGTGCGGAATGCTCGAGATGCCCCGGTCACCGTTCATCACCCAGTCCGACTGCATCGCGATCACGCGGATCATCTCGGCGAAGCCGAGCGTCACGATCGCCAGGTAGTCACCGCGCAGCCGCAGCGTCGGCCAGCCCAGCAGCACACCCGTGCACAGCGTCACCAGCACCGCCAGCGGCAGCACCAGCAGCCACGGCAGCGGGCTGTCGAACCAGTGGTACTCGGTGATCAGCTTGCTGGCGGGCGAGGTGAACAGCGCCATGGTGTACGCGCCGACCGCGAAGAAGCCGAAGTAGCCCAGGTCCAGCAGGCCCGCGAAGCCGACCACCACGTTGAGGCCCACGGCCAGCAGCACGTAGATCGAGGCGTCGAACATCACGGTGCTGAAGTCCGAGCTGTACGTCACCAGCGGGTTGTAGAAGGCCGGCGGGTCGGCGAACCAGCCCAGCGGGACCGCGTAGAAGAACGTCACCAGGGCGAGGATGGCCAGCCACCGCTGCCATGCCGGCAGCGCGCGCAGCCGGGCCGAGAAGCCCCGCGCCTTCGCCTTGCCGTTGCCGTTGCCGGGGGTGACCCCGTTCTCGTTGCCGCTCATGCGCGTGCCCTCCCCAGCGACTCACCCAGGATGCCGGTCGGCCGGAACATCAGCAGCGCGATCAGCGCGACGAAGGCCACCAGGTCACGGAAGTTCGAGCCGAACAGCGCCGAGGCGTAGTTCTCCACCACACCGAGCAGCAGGCCGCCCAGCAGCGCACCGCGCAGGTTGCCGATACCACCCAGCACCGCCGCGGTGAAGGCCTTGATACCCAGCAGGAAGCCCACGTTGAACTTGGTGAAGCCGTACTTCATGTTGGCGAACACGGCGCCGACACCGGCCATCACACCGCCGATGAGGAACACCAGGCCGATGATGCGGCCCTTGTTCACGCCCATCAGCGCCGCGGCGTCCGGGTCCTGCGCCACCGCGCGCACGCCCCGGCCCATCCGGGTCTTGTTGATGAACCAGTCCAGGCCGACCATCATCAGCAGCGCACCCACCACGATGACGATCTGGACCGTGGTGATCTCAGCGCCGAGGACCTTGAACAGGACCTTGTTCGACACCACTTCCGGCATGCCGAAGGGGGCGCGGTCGGTGTAGATGCCGACCGACTCCATGATCACGTACGAGGCGCCGATGGCGCTGATGAGGAACGCCAGGGGTGGGGCGTTCCGCCGCCGCAACGGGCGGTAGGCGGCCAGTTCCACTGCCACGGCGGTCACCGACGAGGCCGCGGTCGCCGCTATCAGGCCGAGGACCACCACACCGATGCAGGTGAGGACACCGACCGGGTTGTGGTTCTGGTCGTAGCCCATCCACTGCCAGACGTACATGGCGGCGAAGGTGCCCACCATGAAGACCTCGGAGTGGGCGAAGTTGATGAGGCGCAGGACGCCGTAGACGAGGGTGTAGCCGAGGGCGACGAGTGCGTAGATGGCGCCCTGGGTCAGCCCCGTGGTGGTCAGTTCCGAGAAATTCCGGAACAGCTCGGAGAAATCCACGTGGTGCTCCTGGTGAGAGGGCCTAAGGGTCGTGGCCGGGAGCCAGCTGCTCCCGGCCACGACAGATCACGAATCCGCGGTACGCGAACTGATCATGCGATCAGATCAGCCCTTGGGGATCTCGACCTTCGGAACGACCGCGCCGGCCTTGACCTCGAACGCCCACACCAGCACCTGGGTCGGGTCGAGCTCGCCGTTCTTCTCGAACTTGTAGGTCACACCGGTCGCCGAACCGACGGCGTTGTAGCCGTCGATGAAGGCCAGCATGTCGGCGCGGGTGGTCTTCCCGGCCTTGATACCCGCGAGGAAGATGTTGGCGATGTCGTACGACACGTCGGCGTAGGTGCCCGGCTCGGCGCCGTTCAGGGCCTTGTAGTCGGCCACGAACGTGCCCTTGGCCGCGGTGGCCGGGGCGCAGGGGCAGGTCAGGACGGTGCCCTCGGCAGCCGCGTCGCCCGCGACCTTCACGAAGTTGGCGTCGTTGACGCCGTCACCGGCGACCATGGTGCCGGTCCAGCCGGCGGCACGCAGCTGCTTGAGCAGCAGGCCGGCCTCGGTGTAGTAACCGCCGTAGAACAGCGCGGTGGCGCCGCTGCTCTTGACCTTGGCCACGGTGGCGGCGAAGTCGGTCTGCTTGACCTGGACCTTGTCCTGGCCGGCGACGGTGCCCAGCACCTTGACGACCTCGACCGACAGACCGGCGCCGTACGCGGACTGGTCGTCCACGACGTAGGTCTTCTCAGCCTTCAGCACGTCCTTGATGTAGCGGCCGGCGGCCGGGCCCTGGGCCAGGTCGTTGCCCACGCCACGGTGGAACACGCCCCAGTCCTTGTCGCTCAGGCTCGGACGGGTCGCGGACGGCGTGATGATCGGCAGGGTGGCACCCTTGAAGGTGTCCAGGCTCGCCTCGGTCTCACCCGAGAACGCCGGGCCGACGATGCCGATGACCTTGGTGTCACCGGCGGCCTTGGTGGCCAGCGCCGGGGCCTTGGCCGGGTCGCCCTGGGAGTCGTACTCCTCGAGCAGGACCTTGCAGTCCGCGTGGTCCTTGTTGTACTGCTCAAGCGCGAGCTTCACGCCGTTGCGCATGTGAATGCCGAGACCGGCCGCGTCGCCCGTCAGGGCGCCGAAGAAGCCGAGCTTCAGGTCGCACACCTTCGAACCGGCGCCAGGGGTGCCGGCGTCGTCCTTCTTGCATGCCGCGGCGCCGCCGGCGACGAGCGCCAGAATGGCGACGCCCCCGAGCACCCGTGCGAGTTGCTGCCTCAAGGCTGGAACCCTCCTCCATCCGAGATCCGGGTCGATCCACCGCCGCCTGGCGGCGACCGGGCACCGGACCAGACCGTGTACCACGATCTGGGCTGGGACGTTATCCCAACCGGCGCCGAAGTAGTAAGACCTCGCTGAAGGGTTGACCCAACCGTTACTTGACCAGCCGCGCGAGGTCACCCGCCCAGGTGGCGGCCCGTCACCCGACCCGGATCGGCAGGTCGGCCAGCCACACCCGGCCCGCCGTCCCGTCATCGGCCAGCAGCACCATCCGGCCGCCCGCCGCCGCCACCCCCGCCGCCGCGTCGCCCTTGGCCGTCAGCGCCGCCGGCAGCGTCACCGGCGCCCACCGCCCCGCCTCCGGCGACAGCCACAGCCGGAAATCCACCGCGTCCGACACCACCGCGAGCACCGCCGGCCCAGCCGCCGCCACCGCCGGCACCCACGCCGTCGGGCCGTCCGTACGGTCGAACCCGCCCGCGTCCTGCCAGGCACCGCCGACCAGCCGCCACGCACCGAACACGTCCCCGCGCAGCCCCACCGCGACCGGCACCCCGGCGGCGGTCACCACCCGCCCGAACTCCTCGTACGCCGAGGTCGCCGGGCCCGGCACCCGCTGCCACGACCTGCCGTCGGCCGACGTCCACGCCAGCGGATCGCGGTCGATGCGCCCCGCCGGGGTCACCGCGCCCACCTCCAGCCAGCCGTCGGCCGTCGCCGTCACGTCGTTGGCCACCGTCCGGCCGCCGTCGTCGGAGGCCAGCTGCGGCGCCCCCTCCAGCAGGGTGAACTCGGTCGCGTCCGGCGACAGCCACACCGCCGCCCCGGACTTGCGGTTGCCCGCGATCGCGAACCCCCGCTGCCCGCCCCGGACGCGGGCCACGTTCACCGCGTCGTTGCCGCCGTACAGCTCGAAGTAGGCGGTCACCTCGACCAGCGAGCCGTCTGCCGCCGAATACCAGCTGCTCACCCGCGGGTTGCCGTGCGCGCCGCCGCTCTTGGCACCCAGCACCGCTACCCGGTCGCCCGCGCAGCCCACCGAGTAGAGGACGTCCTGCTCGCCGTAGAAGGTCTTCGGGTGCAGCGCCACCGGCTGCCAGGCCTGGCCGTCGGGCGCGGTCCAGGCCGCCGGGCGGGTCCCGCCGTCGGCGGCGGCCACCGCCCCGACCAGCACCCATCGCCCGCCGCACACCGTCGCGTCGCGCACCATCAGCCGCCCCGGGCCGCCCGGCGGGACCGGCAGCGTCACCGCCTGCCAGGCCGGGCTCAGCGCGGGCACCGGGGACGGCGGCGCGGACGCCTGACCGCCGCCGGTGCAGCCCGCCGCGGCCCCGCCGGCCAGCAGCGCGGCCAGCACGGCGACCGCCGTGACCCTGCTGCGGCCGGGTCGGCCCGGCCGCCCGCTGGAGCCGCTGTCACCGTCGATGGACCTGCGGCTCGTGAACACGCCGTGACCAGTGCGCATCCGGCGATTCTAGGAGCCGCAGTCCATTGTGGCTACTCCTCCGACGCCGCCGCGTCGGCCGCCTCGACGATGATCCGCTCGGCGACCTCGCGCATCGTCAGGCGGTGGTCCATCGCGGTCCGCTGGATCCACTTGAACGCCTGCGGCTCGTTCATGCCGTACTGCGTCATCAGCGCGCCCTTGGCCCGCTCAACCGCCTTGCGGGTCTCCAGGCGGTCGTTCAGCCCGGCGACCTCGGCCTCCAGCGCCGCCACCTCGGCGAAGCGGGACAGCGCGATCTCGATCGCCGGCACCAGGTCACTCTGCTGGAACGGCTTCACCAGGTATGCCATCGCACCGGCCGCGCGGGCGCGCTCGACCAGGTCGCGCTGGCTGAACGCGGTCAGAATGATCACCGGCGCGATTCGCGCCCCCGCGATCTTCTCCGCCGCCGCCAGACCGTCCATGATCGGCATCTTGATGTCAAGGATGCACAGGTCGGGCCGCAGCTCCTCGGCGAGCTTAACGGCGGTCTCCCCGTCACCCGCCTCGCCGACCACGTCGTAGCCCTCCTCGCCGAGCATTTCGGCAAGGTCGAGCCGGATCAGCGCCTCGTCCTCCGCGATCAGCACCCGCTTGCGCGCGGAACTTGCCTGCACCTCGGTCACCGGAACACTACCCCCACACCAGAACGCTGTTACTTAACCAGAAGCCTAGTCGGGTACAGTGTCCCAAGTTCGCCGGGATGGTGTAAGGGCAGCCACGATCGCCTCAAAAGCGATTGCTCGAAAGGGCGTGCGGGTTCGAATCCCGCTCCCGGCACAGCGTCGTACGGCTGTACCAAAATCGCCCTCGTGCATCCACTCGCCGTCAGATCGCACGCACGAGAACTCTTCGCCCAGGGCAGTTCGGTCCGCACGATCGCCCTGGCATTGAACATCCCCTATCAGACGGTCGCCAACTGGTGCCATCGCAAGGTCGCCGACGAGCGCCGGTTCACCGAGGCCAGATGCCCCCGCTGTCTCCAGCCCCCAAGCACGCCCGGCGCCGGCGAGCAGTACGCCTACCTTCTCGGCTCCTATCTGGGTGATGGACATCTCGTACTGAGGGCGAAGGTGCCGGTGCTGCGCGTGTACTGCGCCGACGCATACCCGGCGATCATGGATGCGGTCGGCGGCGCGATGCTGGCCGTTCTCGCCAACAGCGTCCAGCGGATCTCCGGGAAGAACTGCACCACCGTGCAGAGCTACTCCAAGCACTGGCCGTGTCTGTTTCCGCAGGCGGGGCCGGGGCGCAAGCATGAGCGCCCGATCGTGCTCGAACCGTGGCAGGAAGAGGTCGTCGCGGCCCACCCGGGCGCGTTCGTCCGCGGCCTGTTCCACTCCGACGGCTGCCGTACGACCAACCGCGTCACCAAGGCGGGCCGGGTCTACGAGTACCCGCGCTACCTGCTGGCCAACGAGTCCGCCGACATCCTCGCCCTGTGCGGCGCGGCCCTGGACCGGCTCGGCATCGCGTGGCGCCCCAACCGCCGCAACAGCCTGTCGGTGGCCCGCCGCGACGCCGTCGCCCACCTGGACCTGCACGTCGGCCCGAAGTCCTGACCAGGCCGCCTGATCCGAGGCGCGGCACACATCCCGTACACCGTCCTAGGAACCCAGCCCCGCACCTCGACCGGCATGATTTCCCATGGATTTAACAAGACGTTCGCCCTAGCGGAGGCCGGGGCGGCGGCGGGTCAGACCACGGCCGGGTTGAAGCGGGTGACCGCCTCCGGCAGGACGCCGGAGACCACGTGAGCGATGGTGACCTGGGTGAGGATGTGCCGCTCGGACTCCTCGACCGCACCCCACACCTGCTGCAACGCCGCCGCCGCGCCGAGCGGGGTGTCGGCGCCGCCCGCCCGCGGCGAGCCCAGCGGACCGTCGATGACCTCGATGACGTCGACGAGCGTGATCTGCTCGGCAGGCCGGGCCAGCCAGTATCCGCCTTCGGGCCCGCGCTGGGCGAAGACGATGCCGCCGCGCCGCAGCTGCAGCAGGATGCTCTCGCAGAACTTCGGCGGGATCTCCTGCGCGCGGGCGATGCGCTCGGCGGTGATCGGCGCGCCGCCGCCGGTCGCGAGTTCGATGGCGGCGCGCAGCGCGTAGTCGACGCGGGCGGAAAGTCGCATGACGCGATTATCGCTCAAAAAGATCACCTCCCCCACCGCGTTGCTGCCCGACCGCCCCGCCGCCGGTCTTGATCGCCGCTTCCGGTTAACAAATGCCCCTCGACGGCACCCCATGACCGAAACCCGCGATCTCCAACGCCGATGCTCGCGGGCCCCGCTGCGAAGATCGGCGTCTGCGGTCGGCGGGTCAGGTCAGGCTGCGCTTTCGGACCGGAAAGCGCGATCTTCGCCCCGCCCGCCCCGCCCGCCCAGCGCGAGCCGCACGGCGCCTCGCCCGGCGCGAGCCCCGCCCCGCACGGCGCGAACCGCCCGGCGGGGCGGCGGCGAGCCGCACCGGTCCGCCGGGCAGCGCGGATGTCAGCCGCCGACGCGGCGGAGCAGGCCCTCCTGGACCGCGGTGGCGATGTGCCGGCCGTCGCGGGTGAACATGCGGCCGGTGGCCAGGCCGCGCGAGCCGGAGGCGGACGGGCTGGCGCAGTCGTACAGGAACCACTCGTCGGCGCGGAAGGGCCGGTGGAACCACAGCGCGTGGTCGAGGCTGGCGCCGATGACGCCGCCGGGTCCCCACACCTCGCCGTGCACGGACAGCACGGCGTCGAGCAGGGTGAGGTCGGACATGTAGGTCAGGGCGCAGGCGTGCAGCAGCGGGTCGTCGGGCAGTTTGCCGTCCAGGCGCATCCAGACGCGCTGCCGCGGGTCGGCTTCGCGGGTGCCGGGGCGGACCCAGCCGGGTTCGCCGAGGTAGCGGACGTCCATGGGCCGCGGGATGAGCTTCCAGATGCCGAGGCGCTCCGGGTATGGCGCGAGCCGGTCGGTCATGGTCGGCACCTGGTCGGGGCCGGGCACGTCGTCGGGGGCGGGGTCGTGGTGGTCGAGCCCTTCCTCGCGTACCTGGAACGAGGCGGACATGACGAAGATCTCCTTGCCGCGCTGCCTGGCCACGGAGCGGCGGACGGAGAAGGAGCGGCCGTCGCGGATGCGCTCGACGTGGTAGTCGACGGGTTCGGTCATGTCCCCGGCGCGCACGAAGTATCCGTGCAGCGAGTGCACGGTGCGGGCGGGGTCGACGGTGCGCCCGGCGGCGGTGAGGGCCTGGGCGGCGACCTGGCCGCCGTAGATGCGGGGCGGGCCGACGGGAGGGTTCTGGCCCCGGAAGACGAGGTCGTCCACCGGGGCCAGGTCCAGCAGCTCGACCAGGCTGTCGACGGCGGCCTGGCCGGTCAGGGGCTCAGTCATGGCACTGAGCTTAGGTTGAGCTGGTGGCGGGTGTTCACGCGCTCCGGTTCGGCACGGCGAGCGAGCCGAGCTGGTGCACGCGCAGGGTGTTGGTCGAGCCGGGGGTGCCGGGCGGGCTGCCCGCCACGACGACGACGTAGTCGCCGACGTTGGCGCGGCCGAGGCTGAGCAGCTGCTCGTCGACCTGGCGGAACATGTCGTCGGTGTGGTGCACGAACGGCATCAGGAAGGTCTCCACGCCCCAGGAGAGCGCGAGCTGGTCACGCGTCGCCCGCTCGGGGGTGAAGGCCAGCAGGGGCAGTTCGCAGTGCAGGCGGGCGAGCCGGTGCACGGTGTCGCCGGTGACGGTGAACGCGACCAGGGCCTTGGCGCCGACGGCGCGGGCGATCTGGGACGCGGCCACGGTGAGCGCGCCGCCGCGGGTGCGGGGGTCGTGCTGCAGGCGGGGCACCGAGAGCTGGCCGGCCTCCGTGGTGGCGATGATCTTCGCCATGGTGGAGACGGTGAGCACCGGGTACTTGCCGACGCTGGTCTCGCCGGAGAGCATGACCGCGTCGGCGCCGTCGAGGACGGCGTTGGCGACGTCGGAGGCCTCGGCGCGGGTCGGGCGCGAGTTCTCGATCATGGAGTCGAGCATCTGCGTGGCCACGATGACCGGCTTGGCGTATTCCCGGCCGAGCTGGACGGCGCGCTTCTGGACCAGGGGGACCTGGTCGAGCGGCATCTCGACGCCGAGGTCGCCGCGGGCGACCATGAGGCCGTCGAAGGCGTCGACGATGGCTTCGAGGTTGTCGACCGCCTCGGGCTTCTCGATCTTCGCGATGACGGGGCGGACGACGCCGACCTCGTGCATGATCGCGTGGACGAGCTTGATGTCCTCGGGCGAGCGCACGAACGACAGCGCGATCAGGTCGACGCCGAGTTCGAGCGCGAAGCGCAGGTCCTCCGCGTCCTTCTCGGACATCGCGGGCACCGAGACGGCGACGTTCGGCAGCGAGACGCCCTTGTGGTTGGAGACCGGTCCGCCCTCGACGACGAGGCAGCGGATGTCGGGCCCGTCGACGCCGGTCACCTCGACGGCGACCTTGCCGTCGTCGATGAGCAGGCGGTCGCCGACCTTGACCTCGGCCGGGAGCTTGCGGTAGGTACAGGAGACGCGGTCGGCGGTGCCGAGGATGTCGTCGCTGGTGATGACAACACTGTCACCTGTACGCCATTCGACGGCGCCGTCCGCGAACTTGCCAAGTCTGATCTTCGGACCCTGGAGGTCGGCCAGCGTCGCCACAGCCTTGCCGGCCGCCGCCGACGCCTCGCGCACGCGCAGGTAGGCCTGCTCGTGGTCGGCGTGGGAGCCGTGGCTGAAGTTCATGCGGGCGACGTCCATGCCGGCCTCGATGAGCCCCCGGAGGCGCTCGGGAGACCAGGTGGCCGGACCGAGAGTGCAGACGATCTTTGCGCGGCGTGTCACGACCGGCAAGCCTAGTCCTCCGATGTGACTTACGTTGCAACGGGGCAACACTGTCTCAACAATTTCGGGGTATCGCGCTCACCGCGGACGGAAGTTTCCCCCAGACGCCCTGTCCGGCATCGAAGCAGGTCCCGGGCACGGGACGGTGCACGACGATCTCGTCGAAGCCCATTTCGGCGTACCGTCCGGCGAAGTCGGTGAATGCGTCGACCGACTCCAAAGGTGCTTCCTGAGTGAATCCGGTGAGCAAGATCTTGGACAATTCGGCGCTGTCGCGCCCGACCGCCGCGCACGCCCGGTCCAGCGCCGCGAGCTGCCCGGCGAGGATGCCCGGGATCTCGGCCGGGTCGGTCTCGTCGCCCTTGCGGGCCGGGCCGGTGGTGATCCAGGCCTGCCCGTGGGCGGCGGCCAGGGCCAGGCCGCGCGGGCCGGTGGCGGCGACGGCCAGCGGCAGCCTCGGCCGCTGCACGCATCCCGGCACCATGCGGGCCTCGTACGCGCTGTAGTGCTTGCCGTGGTGGGTGGTGACCGGGTCGGTGAGCAGCCGGTCCAGCAGCGGCACGAACTCCTCGAACCGCTCGGTGCGCTCGGCGGTGGACCAGGGCTCCTGCCCGAGCACGGTGGCGTCGAAGCCGATGCCGCCCGCCCCGATGCCGACGGTGATCCGGCCGTCGGAGACGTCGTCGAGGGCGATCAGGTCCTTGGCCAGGGTGACCGGGTGGCGGAAGTTGGGCGAGGTGACCATGGTGCCCAGGCGCAGCCGCCCGGTCGCGGCCGCGGCGGCGGTCAGGGTGGGTACGGCCCCGAACCACGGCCCGAACCGGAAGTCCCGCCAGGACAGGTGATCGTAGGTGTACGCCGCGTGGAACCCCAGGTCCTCGGCCTCGCGCCAGATGTGGCGGCCCTCGCGCCAGGGGTAGATGGGCAGGATCAGAGCACTGACTCGCACCATCTCGACGCTAGCAGCCCGCTCTGCCGGAACAGCCCCGTCCACGCCCTCGGTCAGCCGGATCACACCCGGCTTGTCATTGACGCTGGCCTATCCAGAGGAGGATTTTCCAAGATCCGTGCTCTAGATAGGCCAGCGTCGATGCTAGGCGGGTGCCGAACCGCGCCGCGCCGACATGCTCAGACGGAGGCGAGCGGGCGGGAGGCGGGGCGGACCGGGGCGGGAAGGCTCCCCGCGCCGCCGAGGTACGAGTGGATCGCCGCGGCGGCCGAGCGCCCCTCGGCGATCGCCCACACGATCAGCGACGCCCCCTTGTGCGCGTCCCCGGCGACGAAGACCCCGTCGGCCTCCGTCTGCCAGTCGGCACCGCACTCCACCGTCCCGCGGCGGCTGCGGGCCAGCCCGAGCTGCTCCAGCGCGGTCAGCGCGTCCGTGCCCTCGAAACCGATGGCCAGCAGCACCAGGTCGGCCGGGATCTCCCGCTCGGTGCCGGCCAGCTCGCTCACGACACCGCGACCCTCGATGCGCTCGACCACCACGTCGACCAGCACGATCGCCTTGACGTGCCCGGCGTCGTCGCCGACGAACCGCTGCACGGCGACCGCGAACACCCGGTCGCCGCCCTCCTCGTGGGCGGCGTAGTTGCGCAGGATCCACGGCCAGGTGGGCCACGGGTCGCGCTCGGCGTCGCGGGCCTGCGGGGGCTCCGGGTACCGGTCGAGCTGGGTCACCGAGGCTGCGCCCTGCCGGTGCGCGACGCCGAGGCAGTCCGCGCCGGTGTCGCCGCCGCCGATGATGATCACGTGCTTGCCCGCCGCGGTGACCGTGGCGGCCGCGCCGCCCGCCACCTCGACGTTGGCCTGCACGAGGTGCTCCATGGCCTGGTGGATCCCGGCCAGTTCCCGGCCGGGGGTGTCGGTCTGGCGCCCGGCCAGGGCCCCGGTGGCCAGCAGCACCGCGTCGTGCTCGGCGCGCAGCTGCGCGGCGGAGACGTCCACCCCGACGTTGACGCCGGTGCGGAAGCGCACCCCCTCGGCGGTCAGCTGCTCGACGCGGGCCTCGATGTGGTGCTTCTCCAGCTTGAAGTCCGGGATGCCGTAGCGCAGCAGGCCGCCGACGGCGTCGTCGCGCTCGTACACGGTGACCTGGTGTCCGGCGCGGGCCAGCTGCTGGGCGGCGGCCAGTCCGGCGGGGCCGGAGCCGACCACGGCCACCGCCTTGCCGGACGGGGTCGCGGCGGGCTCCGGCCGGACCTTGCCGTTCGCGTACGCCCGGTTGATGATCTCGACCTCGACCTGCTTGATGGTCACCGCGTCGTCGCCGATCGCCAGCACGCACGACGCCTCGCACGGAGCCGGGCAGAGCCGCCCGGTGAACTCCGGGAAGTTGTTCGTGCTGTGCAGCGACTGGATCGCCGCGCTCCACGAACCGGTGCGCACCAGGTCGTTCCAGTCCGGGATGCGGTTGCCCAGCGGGCAGCCCTCGTGGCAGAACGGGACGCCGCAGTCCATGCAGCGGCCCGCCTGCTCACGGATCAGCTCGTCGTCGGCGGAGGGGTACACCTCGCGCCAGTCCATGATCCGCACCGGGACCGGGCGCCGGGCCGGCATCCGCCGGCCGTAGCGCAGGAAACCATTGGGGTCAGGCACGTGCCACCTCCATGACCGCGGCGTTGACGTCGCGGCCGGCAGCCTCGGCGGCGCGCATTGCTTCGATCACGCGCTTGTAGTCGCGCGGGATGACGGCGGTGAACCGCTCGACGCTGCCCGCCCAGTCGGCCAGCAGCTTCTCGGCGACCGCCGAGCCGGTCTCGGCGTGGTGCCGCTCGACCAGCTCGTACAGGGCTTCGGCGTCGACGTCGGAGACCGGGCCGAGGTCGACCAGTTCCCGGTTGACCAGCATCGGGTCCAGGTCGAGCAGGAACGCGGCCCCGCCGGACATGCCCGCGGCGAAGTTGCGCCCGGTCGGGCCGAGCACGACCACGGTGCCGCCGGTCATGTACTCGCAGCCGTGGTCGCCCACGCCCTCGACCACCGCGGTCGCGCCGGAGTTGCGCACCGCGAAGCGCTGGCCCGCGCGGCCGCGCAGGAACGCCTCACCGGAGGTCGCGCCGTACAGCAGCGTGTTGCCCGCGATGATCTGCTCTTCGGCGGTGAACGGGCTGCGCTCGTCGGGGCGGATGACCAGCACCCCGCCGGACAGGCCCTTGCCGACGTAGTCGTTGGCGTCGCCGAGCAGGCGCAGGGTCACGCCCGAGGGCACGAACGCGCCGAACGACTGGCCCGCGGTGCCGTGCAGGGTCACGTCGATGGTGCCCGCGGGCAGGCCCGCGCCACCGGCGCGGCGCACGACCTCGCCGCCCAGCATCGCGCCGACGCTGCGGTGCTCGTTGCGCACCGCCGCCTCGATGCGCACCGGCAGCCCGCCGACCAGCGCCGCCTCGGCGTCGCGGATCAGCTGGTTGTCCAGTGCGGCGTCCAGGCCGTGGTCCTGCTCGCGCACCTTGCGCGGCGCGTCGCCGTACGGCGACACCGGCACGGCCAGCACCGGGGTCAGGTCCAGCCCGTGCGCCTTCCAGTGGTCGGTGGCCGGGGCCACCTCCAGCAGGTCGGCGCGGCCGACGGCCTCGTCGATGCTGCGCAGGCCCAGCTGGGCCAGGTACGCGCGCACCTGGTCGGCCAGGAACCAGAAGAAGTTCTCCACGAACTCCGGCTTGCCGTTGAACCGCTCGCGCAGGACCGGGTTCTGGGTGGCGATGCCGACCGGGCAGGTGTCCAGGTGGCAGACGCGCATCATGACGCAGCCCGCGACGATCAGCGGCGCGGTGGCGAAGCCGAACTCCTCGGCGCCCAGCAGGGCCGCCACGATCACGTCGCGGCCGGTCTTGAGCTGGCCGTCGACCTGCACCGTGACGCGGTCGCGCAGCCCGTTGAGCAGCAGCGTCTGCTGCGTCTCGGCCAGGCCGAGCTCCCACGGGGTGCCCGCGTGCTTGAGCGAGTTCAGCGGGGACGCGCCGGTGCCGCCGTCGTGGCCGGAGATCAGGATGACGTCGGCCTTGAGCTTGGCGACACCCGCCGCGACCGTGCCGACGCCGACCTCGCTGACCAGCTTGACGTGCACCCGGGCGCCCGGGTTGACGCACTTGACGTCGAAGACGAGCTGGGCCAGGTCCTCGATCGAGTAGATGTCGTGGTGCGGCGGCGGCGAGATGAGGCCGACGCCGGGCGTGGCGTGCCGGGTCTTGGCGATCCACGGCCACACCTTGTTGCCGGGCAGCTGGCCGCCCTCGCCGGGCTTGGCGCCCTGCGCCATCTTGATCTGGATGTCGTCGGCGTGCACCAGGTATTCGGTGGTGACGCCGAAGCGGCCCGACGCGACCTGCTTGACCGCGGAGCGGCGCAGGGGGTCGTAGAGGCGCTCGACGTCCTCGCCGCCCTCACCGGTGTTCGACTTGCCGCCGATCCGGTTCATGGCGATGGCCAGGGTCTCGTGCGCCTCGGCCGAGATCGAGCCGTACGACATCGCGCCGGTGGCGAACCGCTTCACGATCTCGCTGGCCGGCTCGACCTCCTCGATCGGGATCGGGGTGGCCTGCTTGAACGCGAACAGCCCGCGCAGCGAGCCCGCCTCGGCCGCCAGGCCGTCGACGGTGTCGGTGTAGCGCTGGAACACGTCGGCCTGGCCGGAGCGGGTGGCGTGCTGGAGCAGGAACACCGTCTCCGGGTTGAACAGGTGCACCTCGCCCTCGCGGCGCCACTGCCACTCGCCGCCGACCTCCAGGCGCCGGTGCGACTGCTCGGCCGGGTTGGTCGGGTACGCCACCGCGTGGCGGGCGACGACCTCGGCGTGGATCCCGGCCAGCCCGACGCCCTCGATGCGGCTCGGGGTGCCGGTGAAATACCGCTCGACCAGCTTCGACGCCAGGCCGACGGCCTCGAACACCTGCGCGCCGCAGTACGACGACACGGTGCTGATGCCCATCTTCGACATGATCTTCTGGACGCCCTTGCCGAGCGCCTTGACCACGTTGCGGATCGCCTTCTCGGGCGCGATGCCGGGCAGCATGCCGGTCGCGATCAGGTCCTCGACACCCTCGAACGCCAGGTACGGGTTGATCGCGGCGGCGCCGTAGCCGATGAGCACCGCGGCGTGATGCACCTCGCGGCAGTCGCCGGACTCGACGACCAGCGCCACCTGGGTGCGGGTCTGCTCGCGCACCAGGTGCTGGTGCACCGCGGCGGTGAGCAGCAGCGACGGGATCGGCGCCAGGTCGGCGGTGGAGTCGCGGTCCGACAGGACCAGGATGCGCACGCCGTCCTCGATCGCCTCCGACACGTGGCGGCAGATCTCGGTGAGCCGGGCGCGCAGGCCCGCGTGGCCGTCGCGCAGCGGGTACAGGCCGGAGACCCGCACCGCCTTGAAGCCGGGCAGGTCGCCGTCCTCGTCGATCGACAGGATCTTGGCGAGCTCGTCGTTGTCGATGATCGGGTACGGCAGCACGATCTGGCGGCAGCTGCCCGGCCCCGGGTCCAGCAGGTTGCCCTCGGGCCCGATGGTCAGCGACAGGCTGGTCACCATCTCCTCGCGGATGGCGTCCAGCGGCGGGTTCGTGACCTGCGCGAAGATCTGGTGGAAGTAGTCGTAGAGCAGGCGCGGGCGCTTCGACAGCGGCGAGATCGGCGTGTCGGTGCCCATCGAGCCCAGCGGCTCCGCCCCGGCCCGCGCCATCGGCGCGAGCAGGATCTTCAGCTCCTCCTCGGTGTATCCGAAGGTCTGCTGGCGGCGCTGCACCGAGTCGTGGGTGTAGACGATGTGCTGGCGCTCGGGCAGGCCCTCCAGGTGCATCAGCCCGCCGTGCAGCCACTCGCCGTACGGCGCGGAGGCGGCCAGCTCGTTCTTGATCTCTTCGTCGGAGCAGACGCGGCCCGCGGCGGTGTCGACCAGGAACATGCGGCCCGGCTCCAGGCGGCCCTTGGCCACGACGGTCGCCGGGTCGAGGTCGAGCATGCCCGCCTCGCTGCCCAGCACGACCAGGCCGTCGGAGGTGCGCCACCAGCGGCCGGGGCGCAGGCCGTTGCGGTCCAGCACCGCGCCGACGATGGTGCCGTCGGAGAACGCGACGCTGGCCGGGCCGTCCCACGGCTCCATCAGGCTGGCGTGGAACCGGTAGAACGCCTTCCTCGCCGGATCCATCACGGCGTCGTTCTCCCACGCCTCCGGGATCATCATCAGCACCGCGTGCGGCAGGCTGCGCCCGGCCAGGTGCAGCAGCTCCAGCACCTCGTCGAAGTTGGCCGAGTCGGAGGCCTCCGGGGTGCAGATCGGGAACAGGCGGCGCAGGTTGCCCGGCAGCAGCGGGCTGGCCAGCAGCGCCTCGCGGGCCTGCATCCAGTTGCGGTTGCCCCGGATCGTGTTGATCTCGCCGTTGTGCGCGATGAACCGGTACGGGTGCGCCAGCGGCCAGCTCGGGAACGTGTTCGTCGAGAAGCGCGAGTGCACCAGCGCGATCGCGCTGACGACGCGCTCGTCGGACAGGTCCGGGAAGAACGAGGCGAGCTGGTCGGGCGTGAGCATGCCCTTGTAGACCATGGTCCGCGACGACAGCGACGGGAAGTACGCCGCGACGCCGCGCTCGCGGGTCTCGCGCTCGGTCTGCTTGCGCACGCAGTACGCCACGCGCTCCAGCTCGATGCCGGAGAGGGGCTCGCCGTAGCGGTGTGCGGCGATGCTGTGCGCGGCGAGGAACACCTGGCGGATGCGCGGGCGGGCCTGCTCGGCGGTGGCGCCCAGGCCTTCGGCGTCGACCGGCACGTCGCGCCAGCCGAGGATCTGCGCGCCCTCGACCAGGGCGTACTTCTCCAGCACGGTCAGTGCGCGGGCCTCGTCGGCGCCGTTGACCGGCAGGAAGACCAGACCGGTGGCGTACTGCCCGGCCGGCGGCAGCGGGAAGTCGACCACCTCGCGCAGGAACGCGTCCGGCACCTGGAGCAGGAGGCCGGCGCCGTCGCCGGTCGTGGTCTCGGCACCGCGGGCACCGCGGTGGTCGAGCCGGCACAGGGCAGCCAGTCCCTTGGCGACCACGTCGTGGCTCTGGCGGCCGTGCACGTCGGCCACGAACGCGACACCGCACGAGTCGTGCTCGAAGGCGGGGTCGTAGAGACCGACGGCGGCGGGGGCCGCACTGAGGGGCTGCAGGGGGTGCGGGTACGGCGATGCCACCGGGCCTCCTGTCGTCACGGGGAAAGAACTTCGGTTCGGAGGCGATCGATGCCTCTTCCGAGCGGGACGACGTCGGCCCTATTTCGCTGAACTGCTTGTCGCTTGAATGCGGTGCAATCGTGCGCTGGTTCGGCGGTGCACGGACTCCCTCGTGCCGCGCACGAGTATGGGGATGAGTCTGTGAGTGTTGAGTCTACGTTAACCGGCAGGGGTGTCCACCAGACACAGATTGATCACACGTCCAAATGGCGGGATGCTACTTCCCAGTCTGTGTGAAGCGGGACGGTCCAGCCCAGGCAGGCAGCGCTGCGTTCATACGCGTTGCGGACGAGTTTCGGCCAGATGACATCGACATCGGCCGCGTTAACGAACCGTGCCGCCGCAGGTCACCACCAGTTTCGACATTTCCGCCGATAGCAGCCGCAAACAGCCCTAGTCTGCGGCTGAGGGCCCGCACAGGGCCACTGCACGCGGGGTCCGAGCCCGGCCGCCGACCGCGACCGGCCGCCGCCGGCTCCGCCCTGGCGGAAGGTGGGAGTACGTGAACCCGACCCTGCAGAACACACTGAGCCTGCTGTCGTACATCGCGCTCAAGGCGATCGCCTGCGCCGCGATTCTGATCGTCGGCTGGATCATCGCCAAGATCATCGGTTCGCTGGTGGACAAGGGCCTGGCCAAGGCACGGTTCAACCACCTCGCCCAGCGCACCCACTTCGACCGCTGGACCGGCAAATACACCGCCAGCGGCCTGGTCGGCAGGCTCGTCTACTACGCGCTGCTGCTGTTCACGTTCCAGCTCGCGTTCAGCGTCTTCGGGCCCAACCCGATCAGCGACCTGCTCGACACCGTCATCGCCTGGCTGCCGCGCCTGATCGTCGCCTGCGTGATCATGGTGGTCGCGATCGCGATCGCCAACGCCGTCTTCGACGTGATCACCAACGCGCTGTCGCACTTCTCGTACGGCCGGATGCTGGGCCGGATCGCCCAGGTCGCCATCATCCTGTTCGGCGCCATCGCCGCGCTCAACCAGATCGGCGTCGCCACCGCGCTCACCGCGCCGGTGCTGTGGGCGATCCTCGGCACCATCTCCGGCATCCTGATCGTCGGTCTCGGCGGCGGCCTGATCCAGCCGATGCGGGCCCGCTGGGAGCGGATGCTGGACAAGGTCGAGGTCGAGAGCGGCCGCGTGTCGGCGCACCTCAAGGCCCGCGCCGCCGAGCAGCAGGCCGCGGCCGTCTCCGGCGCCAAGCCCGCCGGCGACGGCGGGATGATCCAGCCGCCGTACGCGGGCACCGCGCCGACCGACGTCAAGACCCCGTCGGACGCCCGCTCCCTGTCCCAGGAGGCCGCCGAGCGCCTGCGCTCCGAGCTGAAGCCGGGCCAGGACCGCTGACCCACCTCCCGCCCACGACCCACGGCCCCGTTTTGAATAGACGTTGGCCTATCACATCGATTGATTCGAGATCATTCTCGATGCGATAGGCCAACGTCTATGAAAAACGCAGCGGGGGACGGCTGCCGTGCCGTGCGGACGGTGGGTCAGGGTGGGTGTCAGGCCGCCGGGGGCTGCCACTGGGCGGCGACCTCGGCGGCCTTGTCCAGCACGCGGGGTGCCAGGGCGCCGAAGGCGCGGTCGCGGGCCCGGGTGACCAGGGTCCCGCGCGGGGCCAGCACCGCACCCACCCGCTGGGTCTGCTTGCCGACCTGCGCCGCCCGCGGCCGCCGCGCCGCCGAGTATGCCGCCAGCGCCGCGTTCAGCCCCGGCCCCGGGACCGACGGCAGCACCAGCGCCCGCAGCGTGGCCGCGTCCTCCAGGGCCAGGCCCGCGCCCTGGGTCAGGTGGTGCGGCATGGCGTGGGCCGCGTCGCCGAGCAGCACGAACCCGCCCGGCCCGTACGGGAACGCCAGCTCCGTGGGCAGCGGCCGCAGCTGGCGGCCGTCCTGCTGGATGAGGTCGTCGGGCTCGGTCGCGGCCAGCAGGTCCGAGATCGGCGCGTGCCAGCCCGCGAACCAGCGCTTGAGCAGGTTGAGCTGGGTCGCCTTGGGCTCGGGGCGGGCCGCCCCGGCCACGGTCGCGGTCCAGTAGATGCCGCCGCGGGTGGAGGCGCCGGAGCTGCCCCGGTTGCCCAGCGAGGCCGCCAGGAAGCGGTAACCGCCGCCGAGGGTCTCCCCGGCCAGGACCAGGTCCTCGGCCAGCTTCGGGGCTCGGTACCAGGGGATGACCGCGCGCCACGCCGCGTAGCCCGAGCTGACGGCGATGGACTGGGGCGCCAGCCGCGCCCGCAGCGCGCTGTCGGCGCCGTCGGCCGCCACGATCAGGTCGGCTTCCCAGGTCACCCGGCCGTCGCCGACCGCGGGCCGCTCCCCCGCCCGCGCCTGCACGGAGCGCACGGACACGCCGGTGCGGATCTCGATGTGATCGCCGAGCCCCGCGATGAACGTGTCGTGCAGGTCCTCGGCGTGGACGACCACGGGCGCGGCCGCGCCCTGCGGGGCGGGCTGGGCCAGCCACTGGCCGTCGGCGCGGCGCAGGCCGCCCGCGGGCACCGGGGTGGCGATGGCGTCGAGGCCGCCGCCCAGGCCCAGCGAGCGCAGCGCGGCCACCGCGTTGGGCCACAGCAGCAGCGCCGCCGGGTCGGCGCGCAGCCGGTCGGCGCGCTCCAGCAACGTCACCCGCCAGCCGGTACGCGCCAGCGCCCCGGCGGTGGCAAGCCCGCCGACCCCTGCTCCGACCACCACCGCGCTGCGCATCAGACTCTCCCCCTCGTCATCCGCCGCCGGTGCGGCCCGCCCCCGCGAGCCGCGCCGGCGCCGCTGTCATTCGCGCGCCGACGTGCTGCTCTCGTGCTCGTGGTCGTGCTCGTGGTCGGTCCCGTGATCGGCCTCGGCCGGCTTCACCGGCGCCACCACGGTGTCCTCGGGCCGCAGGCCGCTGGACTGGAAGGCCTCGAACTGCGCCCGGGTCACCGACTGGAAGCCCTTGGCGGGCTCGCCCGCGGCGTCGACCGCCGGGATCAGGAACTCCTGCACACCCTTGACCAGGAAGAAGTACGCCGCGGCGCCCAGGAACACGATGATCGAGGTCCAGACGTTGAGGCGCATGCCGCCGATCATCGTGGCGGTGTCGGTGCGCATCGCCTCGATCCAGCCGCGGCCCAGCGTGTAGAGCATGACGTACAGCGCGAACGCGCGGCCCTTGCCGAAGCGGTACTTGCGGTCCAGCCAGTACACCGCGCCCGCGACGCCGAGGTTCCACAGCAGCTCGTACAGGAAGGTCGGGTGGTAGAGGCCCGGCATCAGCACCGGCTCGCCGTCCGGGCCGGTCAGCGCCTTGCCCGGGGTGTCGTCCGACATCACGTGGACCTGGAGGCCCCAGGGCAGGTCGGTCTTGCCGCCGAAGAGCTCGTTGTTGAACCAGTTGCCCAGCCGGCCCACGGCCTGCGCCAGCGGCAGCCCGACCGCGATGGTGTCGGCCACGAAGGTGAAGGTGATCCCCAGCTGGCGGCAGGCCAGCCAGGCGCCGACCGCGCCACCGGCGACGCCGCCCCAGATGCCGAGGCCGCCCTCCCAGATGTAGAGCGCCTTGACCAGGTGCCCGTCGGCGCCGAAGTACGCGTCCGGCGAGGTCAGCACGTGGTAGATCCGGGCGCCGACGATGCCGAAGGGCACCGCCCACACGGCGACGTCGAGCACGGCCCACGGCGGGGCGCCCCGGCTGCGCATCCGGCGATCGGTGACATAGCACGCGAGGATGATGCCGGCGATGATGCACAGCGCGTACGCACGCAGCGGGACCGGTCCGAGGTGCCAGACCGCGGTAGACGGCGACGGGATGGAGGCGAGGTTCACGGGCACGAACGATACCGCCCCGACCCCCCTCCCCCACACCCCCGCCCGCCCCGACATTTATGTCGATCATGAACTTTTGGCACGGTTCGGCGGAGTGTCGCCGCCACAGCTTCCTGATCGACTGCCGACTGCGCCCGAAGACGCCGAAACGGCGATCCCGGAGCGAGATCGCCGTTTACGGTCAAACCACGTCGTACAGCAGCAGCCCTTGACCGGAGGCGCTGATCTTCACCGCACCCGGTCAGGCGGAGAGGCCGGTGCGGAGGTCGGTGACCAGGGTGCGGAGGGCGGGGGTGCCGCCGTCGGCCAGGGCCGAGACCAGGGCGCTGCCGACGATGACGCCGTCGGCGTACGCGCCGACCTCGGCGGCCTGGGCGCCGTTGCGCACCCCCAGGCCGACGCCGATCGGCAGGCTGCCGGAGACGCGCTTGATCCGGTCCACCAGCGTCGGAGCGGCGCTGGAGGTGTTGTCGCGGGCGCCGGTGACGCCCATGACCGCGGTGGCGTACACGAAGCCGCGGCAGTGGCCCACGGTCATCGCGATCCGCTCGTCGGTCGACGACGGCGAGACCAGGAAGATCCGGTCCAGCTGGTGGGCGTCGGAGGCGGCCAGCCACTCGTCGGCCTCGTCCGGGATCAGGTCCGGGGTGATCAGCCCGGCGCCCCCGGCCGCGGCCAGGTCACGCGCGAACGCGTCGACGCCGTACCGCTCGACGGGGTTCCAGTAGGTCATGACCAGCACCGGCACGCCCAGGCCCGAGGTGGCCTCGACGGTGGCGAGCACGTCGCGGGTGCGCACCCCGCCCGCCAGCGCGGTCTCGGTGGCCCGCTGGATGACCGGGCCGTCCATGACCGGGTCGGAGTACGGCAGGCCGATCTCGACCAGGTCGACCCCGGCCTCGATCATCGCGGTGACCGCCCCGATGCCCCCGGCCACGGTCGGGAACCCGGCGGGCAGGTAGCCGACCAGGGCCGCGCGCCCCTCGGCGCGCGCCTTCTCGTACGCCACGCCGACGCTCATCGAATCTCATCTCCCGAGCCGAACAGGCCGAAGTACTCGCCCGCGGTGTGCATGTCCTTGTCGCCGCGCCCGGACAGGTTCACGATCACCGTCGGCTCGTGGCCGAGCTCCTCGCGCAGCGCCGGGATGACCTTGATGGCACCGGCCAGCGCGTGCGCGCTCTCGATCGCCGGGATGATGCCCTCGGTCCGGCACAGCAGCGCGAACGCCTCCATCGCCTCGGCGTCGGTCACCGGGGAGTAGCGGGCCCGGCCCTGCTGGTGCAGCCAGGCGTGCTCGGGGCCGACGGCCGGGTAGTCCAGGCCCGCCGAGATCGAGTGCGACTCGATGGTCTGGCCGTCGTCGTCCTGGAGCAGGAAGGTGCGGGCGCCGTGCAGCACGCCGTGGCTGCCGCCGGTGATGCTGGCCGCGTGGCGGCCGGTCTCCACGCCGTCGCCGCCGGCCTCGAAGCCGTACAGGCGGACGTCGGCGTCGGGCACGAACGCGTGGAACACGCCGATCGCGTTGGAGCCGCCGCCGACCGCCGCGGCGACCGCGTCGGGCAGCGCGCCGGTCAGCGCCAGGCACTGCTCGCGCGCCTCGACGCCGATGCCGCGCACGAAGTCGCGGACCATCGCCGGGAACGGGTGCGGCCCGGCCGCGGTGCCCAGCAGGTAGTGCGTGCTGTCGACGTTGGTGACCCAGTCGCGCAGCGCCTCGTTGATGGCGTCCTTGAGGGTGCGCGAACCGACCGTCACCGGGATCACGGTGGCGCCGAGCATCTTCATCCGGGCCACGTTCAGCGACTGGCGCTGCGTGTCGACCTCGCCCATGTAGACCACGCACTCGAGGTCCAGGTACGCCGCGGCGGTCGCGCTGGCCACGCCGTGCTGGCCCGCGCCGGTCTCGGCGATCACGCGGGGCTTGCCCATGCGCTTGGTCAGCAGCGCCTGGCCGAGCACGTTGCGGACCTTGTGCGCGCCGGTGTGGTTGAGGTCCTCGCGTTTGAGCAGGATACGCGGGTTGGTACCGGTGTCGCCGCCGACGCGCGCCGACAGCCGGGTGGCGTCGTACAGCAGCGACGGGGTGCCCGCATAGTCGCGCAGCATCCGCTCGAATTCGCCGGTGAACTCGGGGTCTGCCATGGCCTTGCGGTAGTGCGCGTCCAGCTCGTCCAGCGCCGCGATCAGCGCCTCCGGCACGAACCGGCCGCCGTACGGGCCGAAGTGGCCCTTCTCGTCGGGCAGCATGCGCCCCTCCTCGGGCAGTACGACCGAACCTCGGTGAGGATCAGCGTGTCGGACGTGGCGTGGCCGGGTGGTTGCCCGCGTTGACCAGCTCGGCCACCGCGTCGCGGGGGCTCTTCTTGGTCACCAGGCCCTCGCCGACCAGCACCGCGTCCGCACCGGCGGAGGCGTACTTGATCAGGTCGAGCGGGCCGCGCACGCCGGACTCGGCGATCTTGACCACGTGGTTGGGCAGGCCGGGCGCGATGCGCTCGAAGACCGCCCGGTCCACTTCGAGGGTACGCAGGTTGCGGGCGTTGACGCCGATGACGCGGGCGCCGGCCTCCAGTGCCCGGTCGGCCTCCTCCTCGGTGTGCACCTCGACCAGCGGGGTCATCCCGAGCGACTCGATCCGGTCGAGCAGGCCGGACAGCACCTTCTGCTCCAGCGCCGCGACGATCAGCAGCACCAGGTCGGCGCCGAAGGCGCGCGCCTCGTGCACCTGGTACGCCGAGACGATGAAGTCCTTGCGCAGCACCGGGATGCCGATGCGGGCCCGGACCGCCGCCAGGTCGTCCAGTGAGCCGCCGAACCACCGGCCCTCGGTCAGCACGCTGACCGCGCGGGCGCCGCCCGCCTCGTACTCGGCCGCCAGCTCCGCCGGGTCGGGGATCTCCGCCAGCGGGCCCTTCGACGGCGACGAGCGCTTCACCTCGGCGATCACACCGACGCCCGAGCGGCGCAGGGCCGCGTACGCGTCCAGGGGCGGGGGCGCCGCCGCCGCGCGCTGCTTGATCTCGTCCAGGGACACCAGGCGCTGGCGCGCCTCGACGTCCTCACGGACCCCCGCGATGATCTCGTCGAGCACACTGCCGCCGTTGTCACCCATCGATGCGGTCGGGCCGGGCTCACCTGGCTCCATGCTGCTCAGCTCCTCGGATGCCATGCGCAGACTGTAGGCATCGCCCCGACGCGCAAGGTTAACGGGGTATGGCGTGCCTCACCTAGTGGGCTAGGGCATAATGCGCCGCTCCGCCGACTCACGTCATTCATTCGTCCCACCTCGGCTGGGCGTTACGGACGAAGTCGGCCAGCTTGGCGCCCTGCTCGACCCGGGCCCGGGTCGGGTCGGCGGCGATGCGGCGCGTCAGGCGGCGTACCCCCTCGGGGTCCTCGCCCGCGACCAGCAGCAGGTTGCCGGTGCCCCGGCCGCGCAGCAGCGCCGCGTCGGCCACCACCGCGACCTGGCCGAAGGCTTCCCGCAGCGTGGCCGCCTGGCGGCGGGCGAACAGCAGCGGCGCGCTGTCCATCACGTTGGCCAGATACCACCCCCCGGGGCGCAGCACGCGCCGCGCCGCGCGGGCGAACTCCACCGTCGTCACGTGCACGGGCACCTTCGAACCGGCGAAGATGTCGGCCACCACCACGTCGGCCGAGGCGGGCTCGGCCTCCTCCAGCGCGGTCCGGGCGTCGGCGATGACCAGCTCGGTCAGCTCGTCCGGCACCGGCAGCCGGGTCAGCACCAGCTCGGCCAGCGCCCGGTCGATCTCGACCACCCGCTGGTGGCTGCCCGGCCGCAGCACCGACAGGCAGCGCGGCAGCGTCAGCGCCCCGCCGCCCAGATGCAGCAGGTCGAGCGCGCCCGGCGGCGACACGGTGTCGATCGCGTCGGCGAGGCGGCGGATGTAGTCGAACGCGATCAGCGTGGGGTCGTTCAGGTTGACGTGCGACTGGGCGGTGCCGTTGAGCCGCAGCAGCCACGCGTCGGGCAGGTCGGGATCGGGGATCAGCTCGGCGGTGCCGGTGTCCACCCGTACGACCAGGGCCCGGTCACCGGCGCGCATCATCGGTCGGATCCTCGCCCCGGTCCAGGGCGTCCCACAGGTCGCGGGTGCCGACCGCACCCGCCGCCGGGGCGGCGGCCCGGGACGCCGCGCCGTACCCCGCCGAACGCCGCCAGTACCAGACCGCCACCACGCCCGCGCCGAGCGCCAGCAGCACCGGGCGCAGCCACGGCACCGAGGCGCCCGGGGTGAACCACAGCACGGCCAGGGCCGCGACCAGCGCCAGCAGCAGCCACCGCAGCCTGTTCATCGGGTGGCCGCGGGCACGTCGACGGTGACCGGCAACTCGTCGGTGAAGCAGCTGCGCGTGCCCGTGTGGCAGGCCGGGCCGACCTGGTCGACCGAGAGCAGCAGCGCGTCGCCGTCGCAGTCCAGCGCCACGGCCTTGACGTGCTGGATGTGGCCGGAGGTGTCGCCCTTCACCCAGTACTCCCCGCGGCTGCGCGACCAGTAGGTGGCCCGGCCGGTGGTCAGGGTGCGGCGCAGCGCCTCGTCGTCCATCCAGGCCAGCATCAGCACCTCGCCGGTGTCGTACTGCCGGACCACGGCCGCGACCAGCCCGTCGCGGTCACGTTTGAGCCTGCCGGCGATGTCCTGGTCCAGCTGTTCGATCCCTGCCACGAACTCATCCTCCCCCATCGCGGACCGGCCCCCTACGGCGGTGCGGCGCCCGCCCGGTAACGGCACGGCAACGGGTGGGCCACATCACAGTTGTGCCCGCTGGTATGAAGCGCTTTCACAGACCCTGGTTGTACGTTGACGGGCATCTACGCGCAGCGCCGCGTGCGGCGAAACCCCACCGCGAGAGCCGAGGAAGCATGACCAATCCCCACTTCGCGCCCATGCCCCCACGCATCCCTTCCTACATTCCCCCGGCCCCGCCGGCCCCGCCCGCCGCGGAGACCGTCGAGCCGTATACAGACACCCCGGCGGCGCACGACGCGGCGCTGCTCGAACCGACCAGCGAACTGCCGACGCTGACCAACCCGGCCGAGCCCCCCGCGGCCGAGGCTGACCAGGCCGACGGCGACGCGGACACCCCCGAGGCGGCGACGGCCGACGAGCCCGAGGCCGCCGACGACACCGACGAGCCCGAGGCCGAGGCTGTCGACGCCGACGAGCCGCAGGCGGAGGCGAAGGCGGAGGCGAAGGCGGAGGCGGAGGCTGCGGAAGCTCCGTCGGCTGAGGAGCAGTCGGCTGAGGACCCGGCCGCCGAGCTCGCCGCCGACGAGGACGTCACCGACGAACTCGTCGTTCCCGAGATCGCGGACCTGGCCGTCGCGCCGCAGGACGACGACGTCTACGCCGCGCCGGAGGCCGTGACGGAGGTCGCCGAGGCCGACGCGGACGACACGGACGACGCGGACGAGCAGGTGGCGGAGTCCGGGTCGGACGAGGCCCCGGTCGCCGACACCGACGCGGAGGCCGACGACGAGGACGCCGAGGCCGAGCCGGAGTCCGTCGAGGCGGAGCTGGTGGAGGCCGAGCCGGACCAGGCCGAGCCCGTCGAGGCCGAAGCGGTCGAGGCCGAAGCAGCCGACGCCGAGGCGGGCGAGGCGGAGGAGGCTGTCGACGCCGAAGCTGCCGAGGTGGCGGCACCGGAGGCCGAGGCCGACGAAGCCGGAACCATCGAGGCCGGAACCGACGAGGTGGCGGCCGACGAGGTCGCGCCCGAGGTCGGGGTCTATGAGGCGCCCGCGGTGACCGACGGCGGCAGCGTCGACGCGCAGGCGGACGACGAGCCGGACGCGGTGGCCGAACCCGTCGTGGAGGCGGAGGCCGAGCCCGAGGCCGACGGCGCGGTGAGCGACGACGCGGAGGGCGACGACGCGGAGCAGCCGCAGGCCGAAGCCGAGGCGGCCGCCGAGGTCGAGGAGCCGGAGGCGGACGCCGCGGCGATCGTGCAGCCCGAGGCCGAGGCTGACGCGGCTGAGGACGTGTACGAGGCGGAGGCGGACGAGCAGCCGGAAGCGGAGACGGGCGCGGCCGCCGAGGCGCAGCCTGAGGACGCCCTGGATCTCGGTTACGTGGCCGTCCCCGTCACGGTCTGGCTGGCACCCGAGGCGGACGAGCCGGTGGCGGCGGCCGACGAGGTCGTCGACGCCGTGTTCGAGGATGCCGAGGCAGCCGAGGATGCCGAGGCAGCCGAGGCGATCGAAGAGGTCGAGGCGGAGGCACCGGCGGCCGAGGAGGCGCCGGAGGTCACTCCGGAACCGGTCGCGGAGGCGGCCGAGGCGGCAGAGGTGGCCGAGGAGTCGTACGAGCTCGTCGCGATCACCGTGGTCGAGACCCCCGGCGAGGCGCTGGAGACCACGCTCGTGGTGGTGGAGGCCGATCTGGAGGAGGTGCTGTCGGTGGCGCCGACGGCGACCGCGCTGCGGCCGGGTGACCTGGTCGAGACTCCGATCGCGATCTGGGAGCCGGAGGCGGCGCAGCGGTTGCGCGACGCGTTCCGCGAGGCGCAGGCGCGGTTCGTGGACGAGCCGGAGGCGGCCCTGGGCGAGGCGCAGGAGCTGGTGGCGCTGGCGGTGCAGTCGCTGGCGGCATCGCTGCTGGCCGAGCAGGACGGGCTGGACCCGCGCCAGGCCGCGGCCGCCGACACGGAGGCGATGCGGATCGCGATGCGCGGTTACCGCAACTTCCTGGAGCGCGTGCTCGCGCTCTGAGTTGCGCCTGACGGCGCGGCTCCGTACGGACCCGACCCCCCCGGGGTGCGGTGGACGTACGGGGTTGCGCCACCCCCGATAATTCATCTAGCGTTGAGTTCAACAAGTGTTGAATTAGGAGGATGTCGATGACGACCGCGATCGAGGTCACCGACCTCGTCGTGCATCGGGGATCTCGGCCCGTGCTCCACGGGCTGACCTGCGCTATCGAGGCCGGCAGCATCACCGGGCTGCTGGGCCCCTCGGGCAGCGGCAAGACCACGCTGATGCGTGCCGTCGTGGGCGTGCAGCTGGTCCGGTCCGGGACGGTGACCGTGCTGGGCCGCCCCGCGGGCCACGCCGCACTGCGCCGGGAGATCGGCTACCTGACGCAGGCCCCCAGTGTGTACGCGGACCTGACCGTCCGCGAGAACGCCCGCTACTTCGCCTCGCTGTACGGCCTGGGCGCCGCCGAGGCCGACGCCGCCGTACGCGACGTGGGTCTGGCCGGGGCGGCCGGGCAGCTCGTCGGCGACCTGTCCGGCGGCCAGCGCAGCCGCGCCTCGCTGGCCTGCGCCGTCGTCAGCAAGCCGAAGGTGCTGGTGCTGGACGAGCCCACCGTCGGGCAGGACCCGGTCCTGCGCGACGAGCTGTGGGCGCAGTTCCGGGGCCTGGCCCGCAACGGGTCGACGGTGCTGGTGTCCAGCCACGTGATGGACGAGGCCAACCGGTGCGACCGGCTGCTGCTCATCCGCGAGGGCGAGCTGATCGCCGACGACACCCCGGCCGCCGTCAAGGCCGCCGCCGGGACCGACGACCTCGATCAGGCGTTCCTCACCCTGATCCGCCGTCGGGAGGCGGTGCCCGCATGATCCTGCTGTCGACCACCGGGCGCATCCTGCGCCAGCTGCGCCACGACCGGCGTACCGTCGCGATGCTCGTGGCCGTGCCCACGCTGCTGCTGACGCTGCTCTACTACATGTTCGACGGCCAGGGCATGCTCTTCGACCACCTGGCGCTGGTGATGCTCGGGGTCTTCCCCTTCATCATCATGTTCCTGATCACCAGCATCGCGATGCAGCGCGAGCGCACCACCGGCACCCTGGAGCGGCTGCTCACCACCCCGCTGGGCAAGACCGACCTGCTGTTCGGGTACGGCCTGGCGTTCGGGGTGGCCGCGGCGATCCAGGCGGCGGTGGCCAGCGCGCTGGCGTACCTGCTGCTGGGCCTGGACACCCAGGGCAGCCCCGCCCTGGTCATCATGATCGCCGTGGCCAACGCGGTGCTCGGCATGGCGCTGGGCCTGCTGGCCAGCGCGTTCGCCAAGACTGAGTTCCAGGCCGTGCAGTTCATGCCGGTGGTGGCCATCCCGCAGCTGCTGCTGTGCGGGCTGTTCGTGCCGCGCGGCCAGATGGCCGGGTGGCTGGAGGCGATCAGCAACGCGCTGCCGCTGACATACGCCGTGGAGGCGCTGCAGGAGGTCGGGGCGCACGCCGACCCGACCGCGACCATGTGGCGCGATTTCGCGGTGGTGGTCGGCGCGGTCGTGGTCGCGCTGCTCGCCGCCGCGGCGACGCTGCGCCGCCGCACCCCGTAGCGGCGCAGTCGGCCCTGTCCGGAAGAATCGGACCGGACAGGGCCGCCACGGGAAGGATCAGATGAAGCGCAGCCGATCGGGCCGCCGACCGGGCAATCCCGATACCCGCGAATCGATCCTCGCCGCGGCCCGGAACCTGTTCGCCGAGCGCGGCTTCGACGCGGCCACGATGCGCGCGATCGGAGCCGAGGCCGAGGTCGACCCCGCCCTGGTGCACCACTACTTCGGCACCAAGGAGAAGCTGTTCATCGCGGCCATGCAGTTCCCGGTGGACCCGGCGGAGCTGGTCGCGCAGGTGACCTCCGGCGGCCGCGACGAGGCCGGGGCCCGGCTGGTCCGCACGTTCCTGAACATCTGGGACTCGCCGGTCGGCGCCATCGGGGCGTCGCTGCTGCGGTCGGCGGTGAGCAACGAGTGGACGCTGCGCCTGCTGCGCGAGTTCCTCACCACGCAGATCCTGCGCCGGGTGCTGGCCGAGCTCCAGCTCGACCCGGCGCAGGCGCAGCTGCGGGCCGGCCTGGTGGTCAGCCAGATCGGCGGGCTGGCGTTCGCCCGGTACATCCTGAAGCTCGAACCGATCGCGTCGCTGCCCTCCGAGCAGCTGGTCGCCATGATCGCCCCGAACGTGCAGCGCTACCTCACGGGTGAGCTCGACACCTCGGGTTCGGCCGCGGCGTAGTCGTCGACGTCCACCTCGGTCAGGTGCCCGGCCGGGCACTGCAACCGCACCTCGGCCACCTCCAGCCGGTAGAGGCGGAAGCCGCGGCCGACATCGAGCAGGTCGCTGACGGGGTTGATGCCGGCGAACTCCAGCGCGGCGGCGCGGGCGGCCAGGCCGTCCAGCTCCGCCGCCCAGCCCGAGATCCAGACCCGGCCGCGGTCGCCGCCGACCATGAGCACCATCGCGACGTCCTCGTCGCCGTCGCGGGGCGTGAGCGCGCGGTCAAGCGCACCCCCTCCGCGTACGAGCAGCAGCGGGCGGCCCACCGAATCGACGGCATGGCGCACCCGGAACGGGCTCTCTGCCCACGGCACCTGTGCGATGCCGGCGTGGTGTCCGCAAGCGACGGTCCGGGCGGTGGCGGGGTGCGACACGGCGTACCTCCAACATAAGTTAGGCTAACCTTTGTTAGGCCAGCCTAACTTATACCACTGTCCGCTCGTTGGAGGACCCTCGTGAACCAGTCCCGGCCCAAGGCGAAGCTGTCGCGTGCGCTCGGAATCCCGCTGACGCGCAAGTGCGTCAAGTACTTCGAGCGCCGGCCGTTCCCGCCGGGTGTGCACGGCCGGGCCCGCAAGAAGCACTCCGACTACCAGGTGCGGCTGCTGGAGAAGCAGCGGCTGCGCCACCAGTACTTCGTCAGCGAGACGCAGCTGCGCAACCTGTTCGACAAGGCCGCGCGCGGCACCGGCAAGACCGGTGAGCGGCTGCTGGTCTCGCTGGAGTGCCGCCTGGACGCGCTGGTGCTGCGGGCCGGGTTCGCGCGCACCGTCTACCAGGCGCGCCAGGCCGTGGCGCACGGGCACATCGAGGTCGACGGGCGCAAGGTCGACCGGCCGTCGTACCGGGTGGCGCCGTGGCAGACGATCCGGGTCCGCGAGCGCAGCCGCGCCAAGGCACCGTTCCAGATCGCGGCGGCCGGAGCGCACCTGGACGGGCCGACCGCGCCGTACCTGGAGGTGTCGCTGTCCGACCTGCGCGCCACCCTCACCCGCGAGCCCCGGCGCGGCGAGATCCCCGTGATCTGCGACGAGCAGCTCGTCGTGGAGTTCTACTCCCGCTGAAAGGGCTGAACGTCAAGAAGGGCACCTTCTACCGCGTATGGCGAAAAGAAGGTGCCCTTCCCTACCGGGGTCAGCGGGTCTGTTCGAGCCAGCTGGCGTACAGCTTGGCGTAGATGGAATCGGTGTGGGTGACCAGCTCGTCGTGGGGTCCGCGCTGCACCACCACGCCGCGGTCGACGACGATGACCTCGTCGGCGGCCTGCGCCGTGGACAGCCGGTGCGCGATCGCGATCGTGGTCCGGCCCCGGGTGACCGCGTCCAGGGTGCGCTGCAAACGCACCTCGGTGGCGGGGTCGACGGCGCTCGTGGCCTCGTCGAGCACGAGCAGGTCGGGGTCGGCGACGTACGCCCGGACCAGCGCGACGAGCTGCCGCTCGCCCACGCTCAGCGCCTCGCCCCGCTCCCCGACCTGCGTGTCCAGGCCCTTGGTGAGGCCCTGCACCCAGTCGAGCAGGCCCAGCTCGGCGAAGGCCGCGGTGAGCTGCTCGTCGGTGAGGTCGGGCCGGGCGAAGCGCACGTTGGCGGCGATCGAGGCGTCGAACAGGAAGCCGTCCTGCGGCACCATCACCACGCGGGCGCGCAGCGAGCCGAAGCGCACCGACGTCAGCGGGGTGCCGGACAGGTGCACCGTGCCGTCGGTCGGGTCCATCAGGCGGGTGAGCAGCTTGGCGAACGTGGTCTTGCCGCTGCCGGTCTCGCCGACGACCGCGACCCGGGTCTTGGCCGGGATGTCCAGGTGCACGTCGTGCAGCACGCGCGGCCCGGTCTGACCCGGCTCCCCGCCGGGGTAGGCGAAGCTGACCCGGTCGAAGCGCACGTCGAGCGGACCCTCGGGCAGGTCCACGCCGTTGTGGGCGGGGTCGGCCACGTCGGGCTTGAGCGCCAGCACGTCCAGCACCCGGCTCCAGCCGGCGGTGGCGTTCTGCAGCTCGTTGAGCACCTCGGTGGCGATCTGCACCGGCTGGATGAACAGCGTCACCAGGAACAGGTACGCGGTCAGCTCGCCGAGGGTGATCTGCCCGGCCACGCCGAGCCTGGTGCCCACGACCACCACCGCGGACAGCGCCAGCGCGGCCGCGATCTCGCCGGTGGAGAAGCTGGTCACGCTCAGCCGCATGGCGCGGCGCTGGGCCCGCTGGTAGTCGTCGATGGTCTCGGACAGCTTCGCGCCGCTGCGCTCGGAGATGCCGTACGCCCGGATGACGCTGGCGCCCACGACCGACTCGGAGACGGCGCCGAGCATGACGCCGATGCGGCGGCGGCTCTCGGCGTACGCGCCCGCCAGGCGCTTCTGGAACGCCCGGATGACCACGATCGCGGGCACGAACGCGGCCAGCACCACCAGCGTGAGCTTCCACGAGTAGAACGACATCACGATCGTGGTGACCACCAGCTGGCCGCCGTTGACCAGCAGGATCACCCCGCCCCACTGGAGGAACTGGGTGATGGTGTCGATGTCGCTGGTGACCCGGGAGACCAGGGTGCCGCGCCGCTCCGACTGCTGGTGCAGCATGGACAGGTCGTGGATGTGCCGGAACGCGCGCACCCGCAGGTTGGCCAGCGCGGTCTCGCTGACGGTGAACAGCCGCCGCATCATGAAGTAGCCGCAGGTGGTGGTGATCGCCAGGATGCCCACCGTGACGCCGACGATCCGCAGGATCACGGCCACGTCCGGGCCGCCCGCGGCGCTGAGGCCCTTGTCGATGCCCTGCTGGATGGCGACCGGGACGGCCGCCCGGCCGATCATCGAGACCAGCGCCAGCGCGACCGTGCCCGCCAGCCCGGCCCGCAGCTCGGGCGAGAGCGCCAGCCCTCGCCGCAGCGTCCGGAAGGTCCCGGTTGGCTGGGCCTGTGCCTGCGTGCTCATGCCGCCACCTCTTCCTCACGCACCGCGGACTCGTCTGAGTCGTCGTAGCCGGTGTCTCGTTCCCGTTCGGCCTCGGCCTTCTCGTACGCGGTGACGAGGTCGGCGTAGCCGGTGACCGTCGACAGCAGCTCGTCGTGGGTGCCGTGGGCGATCACCCGGCCCTGCTCGACGTAGATCACCTCGTCGGCCAGCGCGATGGTGGCCCGGCGGTACGCCACGACCAGGATCGACGCCGCGTGCGACGCCCCGCGCAGCGAGGCCAGGATGCGGGCCTCCACGCGCGGGTCGACGGCGCTGGTGGCGTCGTCGAGGATGAGCAGCCGCGGCTGCCCGGCCAGGGCGCGGGCCAGGGTGACCCGCTGGCGCTGGCCGCCCGACAGGGAGGTGCCGCGCTCACCGAGCGCCGTGTCCAGCCCGTCGGGCAGGCGGGTGACGAAGGTGTCGGCCTGGGCGGTGGTCAGCGACTGCCATACCCGGTCGTCGTCGGCACCGGGGCGGTCCAGCGCGACGTTGCCGCGCACCGTGTCGTCGAAGACGAACGCGATCTGCGGGACCAGCGCGACGCTGCCGGCCAGCGCGCCCGACGACAGCTCCCGCACGTCGACGCCGTCGAGGGCGACGCTGCCGTGCTGCGGGTCGAGCAGCCGGGTGGCCAGCGTGGCGATGGTCGACTTGCCGGAGCCGGTCGGGCCGACCAGCGCGACGGTCTTGCCCGCCGGGATGGTGAAGCTGACGTTGTGCAGCACCGGCTCGCCGGTGTCGTAGCTGAAGTTCACCTGCTGGAAGCTCAGCTGCGCCGGGCCGGTGCCGGTCGCGCCGGCGGTGCCGTACGGCATCTCGCCGGTCGCCTCCAGCACCCGCTCGACCCGGTCCCAGCCCGCGACCGCGCGGGGCAGGTCGCCCAGCACCCAGCCGATCGCCCGCACCGGGAACGCCAGCACCGTGAACAGGAAGGTCACCTGGATCAGCTGGCCCAGGTCGATCGCGCCGACCTGCAACCGCCACGCGCCGACCACGAGCGCGGCCAGCGTGCCGAGGAACGGCAGCGACTCCATCAGCGGATCGAACAGGCCGCGCAGGCGCCCGACGCTGATCAGCGCGTCGCGCAGCTCCCAGGCGCGGGCCTCGAACCGGCGGGTCTCCAGGTCCTCGCGGCCCATCGTCTTGACCACCAGCGCGCCGTCGAAACTCTCGTGTGCGATCGCGCTGACCTCGGCGCGCAGGTGCTGGGCGCGGGCGGTGCGCGGGGCCATCCGGCGGGAGAAGACCACGTTCATCGCGAACAGGACCGGGAAGACGACCAGGCCGACCAGTGCCATCGCCCAGTCCACCAGGAACAGCGCGGTCACCGCGACGAGCAGCATGAAGACGGTGCCGACGGCGAACGGCAGCGGCGCGACGGGCATCCACGCGGCCTCGACGTCGGAGTTGGCGTTGGACAGCAGCGTGCCGGTGGCGTGGCGCTGGTGCCACGACAGCGGCAGGCGCAGGTAGCGGCCGGTGACCTCGTGCCGGTAGCGCGCCTGAAGCGCGAACTGCATGAACCCCGCGCCCAGCCGGCGGCCGAAGATGCCCAGCACACGGCCCAGGCCCATCGCGATCAGCGCGAGCGCGGACAGGACGAGCGCGCGGGTGGTGACGCTGCCGCCGGGGGCCAGCGCCGGTTCGACCACGTCCTGGATGATCTCGCCGACCACGAACGCCTGCCCGATGACCAGGCTGCCGAACAGGCAGCTGCCCACCACCGCGACGGTGAACCGGCGGGGCTCGTCCCGGATGCCGCGCCACATCACCCTGGCGCCACGCGCCAGCACGTCGCGCCCAGTTACCTGGGGTTTGGCCGATTCGGCCGAATCGTCGCTCGTCACCTGTACAGCCCCGTCGGATCGGTAAGTAATTAGCTTGGCTTCCTATCCTTACCGACGCGCCCCGCCGCAGGCGAGCGGGATACCGCTGTGCCGGGCGTCACACTCGTGCGTGAATCCGTAGTATCGCCGACATGACCCGGTACGCCTTCGCCGAAAGGCTAGCCCTGGCCGACCTGATGGCCGAGGCTGGACCCGACGCCCCCACCCTGTGCGGCGACTGGACGGTGCGGGACCTGCTGGCGCACCTGCTGCTGCGCGAGCGGCGCCCCGACGCCGCCGGCGGCATCCTGATCAGGAGCCTGGCCGGCCGCACCGAGCGGGTGCAGCGGCGCATCGCCGGGCGCGACTTCGCCGCCCTGCTGCGCGAGCTGCGCGACCCGCCGTGGTGGAGCCCGGTGAGCAATCCGCTGGTGGACGAGGCGGCCAACCTGACCGAGATGTTCATCCACCTGGAGGACGTGCGCCGGGCGGTGCCGGGCTGGCTGCCGCGCGACCTGCCCGCCGGGCTGTCGGAGGCGCTGTGGCGGGCGGCGGGCCGTCAGGCGCGCCTGGTGCTGCGGCGCTACCCGGTGCAGGTGCGGGTGTCGGCCCCCGGCCACGGCACCGTCATCGTCGGGCGCCCCGGCACCCATCCGCTGTCGCTGACCGGGACCCCGGGCGAGCTGCTGATGTTCCTGTCGGGGCGGCAGGCGCACGCGCGGGCCAGCGTCGACGGGACGCCGGAGGCGGCGGGGCGGTTGCGCACCGCGCGACTCGGGGTCTGACCGGCCCAGTACCAGAGAAAAGATCTTCACGAGGGGTTCCGCCCGCCCGATCACCGCATTACCCTTCGGTAACACCCAAGTTAAAACGTGTCCCCCGTCACCGTTGCCTACCTCAGAGGCGGCCTTCACCCATGACTCTCGACGTGCCGTACCGTTCCATTCCGGACATGTTCCTGCGGCGGGTGGCGGCGTCGCCCGACGGTCGCGCCTTCGGCGCGCCGGGCGCCGACGGCCAGCCCGTCTGGTTCACCTGGACGCAGATCGCCGCCCGGGCCAAGGCCATCGCGGCAGGGCTGACCACGCTGGGCGTCGGACAGGAGGACCGCGTCGCGATCCTGTCCAGCACCCGGCTCGACTGGATCGTGGCCGACCTGGGCATCATGTGCTCCAGCGCCGCGACGACGACGGTCTACCCGACCACCGAGCCGGAGGACGCCTGCTTCATCGTGGCCGACTCGGGTTCGAAGGTGCTGGTCGCCGAGAACCCGGCCCAGGCCGCGAAGATGGACCCGGCGTCGGTGCCGACCCTGACGCACGTGGTGCTCATCGACGGCGAGGCCGACCCGAGCGCCCCGATCCCTCAGCTCACCCTGGCCGAGCTGGAGCGGCGCGGCAACGAGCTGCTGGCCGGGCAGGCGGACCTGGTCGACACGATCGTCGCCGGGATCGCCCCGGAGCACCTGGCGACCCTCATCTACACCTCGGGCACCACCGGCCGCCCCAAGGGCGTCGAGCTGCTGCACCGGGGCTGGTGCTGGGAGGGCGTGGCGCAGGCCGACGTCGGCGTGCTGCTGCCCACCGACGTGCAGTTCCTGTGGCTGCCGCTGTCGCACTCGTTCGGCAAGACGCTGATCTGCGGCATCCTGCACGTGGGCGTGCCGACGTACGTCGACGGGCGGGTCGACAAGATCATCGACAACCTGAGCCTGATCCGGCCGACGCTGATGTGCGCCGCGCCGCGCATCTTCGAGAAGGTCTACAACCGCGTGGTCACCCAGGCCACCTCGGCCGGCGGCCTCAAGGCCAAGATCTTCGGCTGGGCGGTCCGGACCGGCCGCGAGAAGACCGCGCTGGAGCAGGCGGGCAGGCCGGTGCCGGGCGGGCTGATGCGCAAGTACGGCATCGCGCACAAGCTGGTCTTCGCCAAGCTGCACGACCGCCTCGGCGGCAACATCCGCTACATGGTCTCCGGTTCGGCCGCCCTGTCGGTGCCGATCGCCGAGTTCTTCGCGGCCGCCGGGCTGCCCATCAGCGAGGGCTACGGCCTGACCGAGAGCAGCGCGGGCAACTTCGTCAACCGCCCCGGCCAGCTGAAGATCGGCACCGTGGGCCAGGCACTGGCCGACCTCGAGGTGAAGATCGACGAAGACGGCGAGATCCTGCTGCGCGGCGCCCCCGTCATGCGCGGCTACCACAACCTGCCCGACGAGACCGCCTCGGTCTTCACCGAGGACGGGTTCTTCCGCACCGGCGACATCGGCGAGTTGGACGGTGCGGGGTACCTGAAGATCACGGACCGCAAGAAGGACCTGGTCAAGACCTCCGGCGGCAAGTACATCGCGCCCAGCCACATCGAGGGCCTGTTCAAGGCGCTGTGCCCGTACACCTCGCAGGTGCTGGTGATCGGCAACTCCCGCAACTACTGCAGCATGCTGGTCACCCTCGACCCCGAGGCGATCATCGGCTGGGCGGCGGGCGGCCCGCTGGAGGGGAAGAGCTACGCCGAGATCGTCGGCTCCGCCGAGGCGAAGGCCATGGTCAGCGGCCACATCGACGAGCTGAACGCGAAGCTGAACCGGTGGGAGACGATCAAGAAGTTCACCATCCTGCCGCGCGATCTCACCATCGAGTCCGGAGAGATCACCCCATCGCTGAAGCTGAAGCGACGCACGGTGGAGACCAATTTCGCCTCCGAAATCGAGAAGATGTACGAGGGATCGCTCGTCGAGATCTGACTCGGCACCCGCGTAAGTGAGGTACGCAGGGGCGGCCACAAGCCGCCCCTGCGTTTTTGCACCTCAGGCGATCAGCGCGGGCTCGCTCCACTGCGGGCGGCCGGTGCGGTCGAGGTCGTAGCGGGCGGCCGCGATGCGGCGTACGCCGTCGACCAGCTCCGGCACCGGCAGCGTGAACGGCAGCCGGACGAACCGCTCCAGCGTCCCGTCGAGGCCGAACCTCGGGCCCGGGGCCAGGCGCAGGCCCAGCGGCTCCACCGACCGCGCCAGCGCGCTGGAGACCGGCCCGTCCAGCTCCGCCCACAGCGTCACCCCACCCGAGGGGACGGTGACCCGCCAGGAGGGCAGGTGCTCGCGCACCGCCGCGACCAGGGCGTCGCGCTGGGCCGCCAGCTGGGCCCGCCGCTGCGGGATCACCTCGCCCGCGCGGGCCAGCAACCGCACCGCCACCAGCTGGTCCAGCACCGGCCCGGCCGTGTCCACGCCGACGCGCACCGCAGCCAGCCGCTGCACGATCGGGGCCGACGCGCGGATCCAGCCGATGCGCAGCCCGCCCCAGAACGGCTTGCTCATGCCGCCGATGGTCAGCACCCGGCCGTGCCGGTCGTACGAGGCCACCGCGGGCGGCAGCTCCTGCCCGTCCAGGGGCAGGTCGACGAAAGACTCGTCGACGACCAGGTCGGTGCCGGTGCGCTGGGCCGCGGCGACCAGCTGCTCACGCAGGTGCGCGGGCATCACGTGGCCGGTCGGGTTCTGGAACTCCGGGATCAGGTACGCCAGCCCCGGCCGGGTCTGCCGCAGCGCCCCGAGCAGCAGCTCGGCGTCCCAGCCGCCGTCGTCCAGCCCGTGCGTGCTGATCCGCGCCCGCCGCCCCGCCAGCGCCGCCAGCGCGTTCGGGTACGTCGGCGACTCCACCAGCACCTGCGCCCCGACGGGCACCTGCAACCGCAGGATCAGGTCCAGGGCGTGCAGCACCCCGTTGGTGATCATGATCTGCTCGGGGCTGGTCGGCAGGCCGCGCGCGGCATACCGGTCGGCCACCGCCTCGCGCAGCTCCGCGATGCCGCTGGGGTGGTAGCCCGCCCCGCCCAGGTAGCGCGGCAGCTCCTCGACCGCCTCCCGCGACGCCTCCAGCAGGCAGTCCGGCGCGGCCAGCGCGGCGCAGCTCAGGTCGATCAGGTCCAGGTCGTCGTCGGCCAGCCACAGGCCGCTGCCGGCCACCCGGTGGCCGCTGGGCAGGGTGGTCCAGCTCCCGGCGCCCCGGCGGCTGGTCAGGTGGCCTGAGTCGCGCAGCTCCCGGTATGCCGCACTGACCGTGGTCCGCGACACCTCCAGCGCCTCGGCCAGCTCCCGTTCGGCGGGCAGGCGCACACCCAGCGGCAGCCGGCCGTCGGCCAGCAGCCCGCGCACGGCCGAGGCCAGCGCGGCGTAGTCGGGGCTGCGGCGCCGGGCGGGCAGGGCATGCCACCGGCCGAGCAGCCGGGCGAGCTGCCCGCCGCGTACCGAGACGCTCATGTCACGCTCCCTGTCCTGTTGGGGCGCCGCACCGCCGCAGCTCAGCACCCTGGCGAAAGCCACCTCGACGGAATTGGCACTTTCTGGCTATGCAATTGGCCTCCAGACTGGCAGACATGACCGGCCCAAGCAAGCCACTGACCATGCCAACAACCCCCCGCGCCGGACACCGCCTCGCCCCCATGCCGCTGCGCGACCGGCTCCCCCGCCGCCTGCTCCAGCTGGCCCTCGGCCTGGCCGCGTACGGGGTGAGCATCAGCCTCATGCTGCACGCCCACGTCGGCAACCAGCCCTGGGACGTGCTGCACCAGGGCATCGCCGGCCACCTCGGGGTGACCGTCGGCACGGTGCTCATCGGCATGGGCGCGCTGGTGCTGCTGTGCTGGATCCCGCTGCGCCAACGGCCCGGCATCGGCACGGTCGCCAACATCGTCGTCATCGGCCTGGTCGTCGACGCGGTGAACCCGCTGCTGCCCGACCTGGACCACCTCGCCGGGCGGTGGGCGTTCATGCTCGGCGGCATCCTGCTGTGCGGCTTCGCCAGTGGCCTCTACATCGGAGCCAATCTCGGGCCGGGGCCGCGTGACGGGCTGATGACCGGCCTCGCCGCCCGCCGCTGGTCACTGCGCGGCTGGCGGACGCTGCTGGAGATCACCGTCGTGGTGGCGGGTGCTCTGCTCGGCGGCACCGTCGGCATCGGCACCATCCTGTACGCCCTGGCCATCGGCCCCCTGGCCCAGTTCTTCCTGCCGATGCTCGCGGTCACCCCGCGCCCCGCCCCGGCACCCTCCCCCACCCCCGACCCCTGCCCCGCCTGAACCCGCCGCCCAGCCCCGCCCGCCCCGGCCCGCCTCGCCTCGCCTCTTGCCTCGCGCCGCACGGTGCAGTTTCGGGGAAAGTGCTGGAATCTTGGGCCGCGTTCGTGCAATTTCCCCGAAACTGCACGAACCCGGCCCGGCCCGGCCCGGCGCGGCGCGGCGCGGCGCGATCGGGACGCGGGTTGAGGGCGGGCTGATGCGGTCGGGCAAGATCGCGAATCGTGGGCGCTGGGTGCTGCTATCGCGACATCCAGCGTCCACGATTTGCGATCTTGATGGGTTGATCAGGCTTTCAGACGCGGATCGGAAGACTCCGGGTCTTGCGGGCCTGCGTCACTCGCCGGGGTGCGCCAGACGTAGCGGCGGCTGAGCAGGCACGCGGTCGCGATCACCGCGACCAGCCAGGCCGCCCCGAGCGCGGCGCCGCCGATGACATCGGTGAGCCAGTGCACACCCAGGTACACCCGGGAGAAGGCGACCAGTAGCACCGCCAGCCCGGCCCCGCACCACACCGCGATCCGGGCGCGGCCGCGCACCCGCAGCGAGACCAGCAGCGCGAGCAGGCCGTACGCGGCGGCCGCCTGGGCGGTGTGGCCGGACGGGAAGGCGTACCCGCCCGCGGCGGTCAGGGCCGCGGACACCTCGGGCCGCGACCGGGCCAGGGTCAGCTTCGCCGCGCTGACCAGGGCGGCGGCGCCGACGGTGACGACGATCGCGAGCAGCGCGGTCCACCGGCGCGAGCGCCACAGCGGGATCGCCACCGCCGCCGCCAGCAGCAGCGGGATGGTCACCCAGCCGCTGCCCAGCCAGGTGAGCACCTGGAGCGACCCGGTCAGCCAGCCCGTACGGTGCGCGATCAGCCAGCCGGTCACGGCCGGATCGGTCGCGCCGGACTCGTCGGGTGCGGCCAGGTCGTCGGCGAGCGAGCCGAACACCCAGGCCGCGAGCACGACCGCCACGGCGCCGAAGGCCAGCCAGCGCCGCAGCAGACGATCAGGCAACGCGCACCCTCCCCCAGCAGCCGATCAGATACCTCGACAACCGGGCCGACGCGGCTGCCGGCCCTCTGGCGACCACGGCCCGGGGCCCACCGCGCGCCCATGCCCGACCGGCCGCGCGCCCCGCGGTCCCGCCGTCGGCTCCGCCAGCCACCCGGCCCGCCGACCGGGCTGAGATCGCCGCCTGCGGTAAGAAACGGCAGCCGCAGCCGCGGACCGCAGACCACCGACCGCGGACCGCCGACCGCAGACCGCAGACCGCAGACCGCAGACCGCAGACCGCGATCATGCGCTGTCTCAGCGAGCGCCTCGGCGGCGTAGCCGATGCCTCCCCGACTACCCGCCCCACCGCCTCCAGCCAGGCGAAACACGCGCGGTCGGGCGCACACTAAGAAACTTACTCATATACGGAGTTGTCCGAGAGATCTCTGAGAATTCCGATAGGTTCCAGTAAGCGGACGAGGATCGCGCGGCACCACCGGCACCGATCCTGTCGCGAGAGGACAACAGGGGGACTACGTCGCCATGATGCAGAGTTCCAATCCGGTGCTGACCCGGCCGATCACCCCGCCCGTGATCGAGCGCCGCGAGGTCGGGCGGGCCACTGTGGACGGCGTGGCCGGGCGTACGTTCGTGCTGGTCGCCGTCACCGTCATCGCCGCGGCGCTATCCTGGAACCTGCTGCGCTCCCCCGCCTGGACCGGCCTGTTCGTGCTCGGCTCCACGCTGGCCACCCTGGTGCTCGTCCTGGTGATCACCTTCAAGCAGATCACCAACCCGTTCGTGATCGCCGGGTACGCCGTCCTGCAGGGCGTCTTCCTCGGCGTGGTCAGCCGCGAGCTGGAGCAGCAGTTCCCCGGCATCGTGGTGCAGGCGGTGATCGGCACGTTCGGGGTGTTCCTGGCGATGGCGCTGCTCTACCGGCTGCGGGTCCTGCGCGCCACGAAGCGGTTCACCCAGATCGTGGTCGGCTCGCTGGTCGGCATCCTGCTGCTGTCACTGGTGGACTTCGTGCTGCGGTTCTTCGGCACGGGCCTGAGCATCTACAAGCCCGGTACGACGGGCATCATCTTCGCGCTCATCTGCATCGTGGTCGGCGCGCTGACCTTCATCATCGACTTCGACCAGGTCGAACGGGCGGTGAACGGCGGCCTGCCCGCGCGCTACGGCTGGTACCTGGCGTTCGGCCTGCTGGTCGGCCTGATCTTCCTGTACTGGCAGATCATCCGCCTGCTCAGCTACGTCCGCGGCCGCTAGCGCCCGGCGGCGCGTCCGTGCAGCCAGCGCCCGGCGGCGCGTCCGTGCAGCCACGAACCCGGCCGACCGCCACCGACGCGGCCGGCCGACGTCTGCGGCGGGCGGCGCGTGCGGTGGTCAGCGGACGGGGTGGCCGGTGGCGCGCAGGGCCGACTTGACCTCGCCGATCGCGACGTCGCCGAAGTGGAAGACGCTCGCGGCTAGGACCGCGTCGGCACCCGCGGTGACCGCGGGCGGGAAGTCGGCGGCCTTGCCCGCCCCACCCGACGCGATCACCGGGATGTCCACCTCCGCCCGTACCAGCCGGATCAGCTCCAGGTCGAAGCCGTCCCTGGTGCCGTCGGCGTCCATCGAGTTGAGCAGGATCTCCCCCGCCCCGAGTTCCGCGACCCGCCGCGCCCACTCGATGGCGTCGATCCCGGCCGACTGCCGCCCGCCGTGGGTCGTCAGCTCGAACCCGCTCGGCGCGTACGGCGCGTCGGCGACCCGGCGCACGTCCAGCGACAGCACCAGCACCTGGTTGCCGAACCGCTGGCTGATCTCGGTGATCACCTCGGGGCGCCGGATCGCGGCGGTGTTCACGCCGACCTTGTCCGCCCCGGCGCGCAGCAGCACGTCCACGTCGTCGGCCGAGCGCACCCCGCCGCCGACGGTCAGCGGGATGAAGACCGTCTCGGCGGTGCGCCGCACCACGTCGAGGATCGTGCCGCGCCCCTGCGCCGAGGCGGCCACGTCCAGGAAGGTCAGCTCGTCGGCCCCGGCCTCGCCGTACGCGGCGGCCAGCTCGACCGGGTCCCCGGCGTCGCGCAGGTTCACGAAATGGACGCCCTTGACCACGCGCCCGGAGGCGTCGACGTCCAGACAGGGGATGACTCGCACCGCGACGCTCATGCCTTCTCCTCGCTGCGCCGGTCGGCGGGGAGCGTGACCCGTGCCCCGCCCCGGCCGCCGAGCTCGATCATGCCGTCGACGCTACCTGGCAGGCCGCGGGCGGGCCGACCGCGCCCGGCCGCGGGACCGGCTGGTGGGACCGGCGGGCGGCGCCCAGCAGCACCCCGCCCACGACCAGCACGCCCGCGACCAGGTCGGTGGCGTGCAGCGGCTCGCCCAGCCACAGCGCCGCCGAGCTCATCCCGAAGAACGGCACCAGCATCGAGAACGGGGCGACGGTGGCGGCGCCGTACCGGCTGATGAGCGCGCCCCAGCCCGCGAATCCGGCCAGCGTCGAGATCCCGGCGATGTAGGCCAGGGCGCCCAGCCCGGTCAGGTCCAGGGCGCGCAGCGCCGGGGCGATCCGGTCCGGCCCTTCGAACAGCAGGGACAGGCCGAGCAGCGGCAGAGTGGCCACCGCCGAGACCCACACCATGAACCGCAGCACGCTGGGCGGCGCGGCCTTGCGCATCACGATGTTGGACAGGCCCCAGGCCACGGCGGCGGCCAGCACCAGCAGGAACCCTTCGACCGGGCGGTCGGTGCCGAGCCGTCCGGCGACCAGGGCCACACCGAGCAGGGCGACGCCCAGGCCCGCCCACTGACGCAGGGCGGGGCGCTCGCGCAGCAGCGCCACCGCGAACACGGTGGTGAAGATCGCCTGGCTCTGGAGGACCAGCGAGGACAGCCCGGCCGGCAGGCCTGCGGCCATACCGGCGAAGAGCAGGGAGAACTTGACCACGCCGAGGATCAGGCCGACCGCGATCACCCAGCGCCAGGCGACCTGCGGGCGGCCGACGAAGAACAGCGCCGGTACGGCCGCCAGCCCGAACCGCAGCGCGCAGAACAGCAAGGGCGGCATCCGGTCGAGCCCGGCCTCGATCGCCACGAAGTTGAAGCCCCACGCGGCGGCCACGGCCACCGCCAGCAGGATGTCTCTGGGTCGCATGAGCCGATCCTGGCCCGGCCCGACCGTGCAGCACCAGCGAATAGTTCTTCACGATTCGTTTAGCATGGCTGCATGTTCGACTTCGGCCGCCTGCGCGCCCTCGACGCGCTCGCCCGGCACGGCACCGTCCACGCGGCCGCCGCCGCCCTGCACTGCACCCCGTCGGCCGTCTCGCAGCAGCTGGCGAAGCTGGAACGCGAGGCCGGCACCACCCTGTGCCACAAGGACGGGCGCGGCCTGCGCCTGAGCGGCGCGGGGCGGCTGCTCGCCGAACATGCCGCCACCGTGCTGGCCGCCGCCGACGCCGCGGCCGCGGCGCTGGAGGCCTACCGGGGCGAGGTCGCCGGCACCGTCGCCGTCGCCAGCTTCGCCACCGCGTGCCGGGGGCTGCTGCCCCCGGCCCTGGCCCTGCTGGCCGCCGAGCACCCGCGCCTGCGCCCGCACCTGGTCGAGTGCAACCCCTACGAAGGCCTGCAAGCGCTGGACCAGGGGCGGGTCGACCTGGCGGTGATCGACGACTGGCGCGAGGTGCGGCTGGTGCTGCCGCCGGGCGTGGCCGCGCGGTCGCTGGGCGAGGACGCCGCCGACCTGGTCGTGCCCGTGGGCCACCCGCTGGCCGCGGCCGGCCCGGTGCCGCTGGAGAAGGCTGCCGCCGAACGCTGGATCGCCTCGCCCGAGGGCACGATCTGCCACGACTGGCTGATGCGGATCCTGCCCGGCCTGCGGCCGGATTTCCTGGTCGGCGAGTTCGAGAGCCAGTTCTCGCTGGTCGCGGCCGGGCTGGGCGTGGCGCTGATCCCGCGCCTGGCCCGGATCGCGGCCGTGCCCGGCACCGCCGTGGTGCCGCTGGACCCGGTGCCGACCCGACGCGTCAGCGTGGCCTGGCGGGGCGCCGCCGAGCAGCGCCCCGCCGTGGCCGCCGTCGTCGACGCCCTCACCCGCGCCTGGCACTCCCGCACCACGGCGGGCATCCCGGGCTAGGCCTCGGCGAGCGCCGCGAGGGCCTGCTCGACGGTGAAGGCACCGGCGTAGATGGCCTTGCCGGTGATGACGCCCTCGACCCCGACCGGGGCCAGGGTGGCCAGGGCGCGCAGGTCGTCCAGGGTGGACACGCCGCCGGAGGCGATCACCGGGGCGGGCGTGGCGGCGCAGACGTCGCGCAGCAGGTCCAGGTTCGGGCCCTGGAGCGTGCCGTCCTTGAGGATGTCGGTGACGACGTAGCGGGAGCACCCGGCCTTGTCCAGGCGGGCCAGCACCTCGTACAGGTCGCCGCCGTCGCGGGTCCAGCCGCGCGCCGACAGCGTACGGCCGCGCACGTCCAGCCCGATCGCGATGCGGTCGCCGTACTCGCCGACGACCCGGTCGCACCACTGCGGGTCCTCCAGCGCGGCGGTGCCGATGTTGACCCGGGCCGCGCCGGTGCCCAGGGCCGCGGCCAGCGATGCGTCGTCGCGGATGCCACCGGACAGCTCCACCTTCACGTCGAGGCGGCTGACCACGTCGGCCAGCAGCGCGGCGTTGGAGCCCCGGCCGAACGCGGCGTCGAGGTCGACCAGGTGGATCCACTGCGCCCCGGCCCGCTGGAAGTCCAGCGCGGCGGTCAGCGGGTCGCCGTACGACGTCTCGCTGCCGGCGGCACCCTGCACCAGGCGCACCGCCTGGCCCCCGGCGACGTCCACGGCGGGCAGCAGGTCCAGTGCCATCTACGAACTCCTTCGATCGAATGCGATCAGTACGAACACGGGCAGCGTCAGCAGCAGCACCAGGGTGAGCACGACGGCGAGCTCCACCGACGGCACCAGCTGCCAGATCACGAACAGGGCCGTCAGCACGAACACGGCCACGATCGCGCGCTGGGCCCGGGTCTGGCCGACGGAGAGCTTGCCGTTGCTGCGGCGGCGCAGTTCGTAGAACGACACCCGGCGCCACAGGTCGCGCCGGGTCTGCCGCCGAGCCGCGCGCCTGGCCTCGGTCTCCTGCGCCTGGCGCGCGGCCTGCTCGCGCGCCTCGCGGCGCAGCTTGCGTTCCTTGCTCACCGGATCACCCGCATCGAAGCCCACCCGCCCGGTCGGCGAGCACGTGCGTTCAAGATGCCAGACCCTCGACCCAGTTGCGCAGCAGGGCGGCGCCCACGGCACCGGACTTCTCCGGATGGAACTGGGCCACCGACAGGCTGCCCCGCTCGGCGGCGGCCACGAACGTGGCCTGCTCGTGGGTCGACGTGGTGACCACGGCGACGGCGTCGAGTTCGGCGGTGGGCACCGCGGCGTACGAGTGCACGAAGTAGCAGCGCGCGTCGGCGTCGATCCCGGTGAACAGGCGCGACCCGGCCGGGGCGTCGACGAGGTTCCAGCCCATGTGCGGCACCCGGCGCGCGGCCAGCCGGGTCACCGAGCCGGGCAGCAGGCCCAGGCCCTTGGTCACCACGCCGTGCTCGTCGCCCGCCTCGAACATGATCTGCGCGCCGACGCAGATGCCCAGCACCGGGCGCCCCGCCATGACCCGCTCGGCGATCACCGGAGCGGCCTGGACCTGGTCGATGCCGGCCATGCACGCCGCGTACGCCCCGACGCCCGGCACGACCAGGCCATCGGCCCGCTCGGCCAGCCCCAGGTCGGGGGTGACCGTCACGGTCGCACCCGCGGCCTCCAGCGCGCGCTGGGCCGAACGCAGGTTGCCCGACCCGTAGTCGAGCACGACGACGTTCGCGGTCACAGCACGCCCTTCGTGCTCGGCACGGCGCCCTGGCTGCGCGGGTCGATCTCGACGGCGGTGCGCAGGGCGCGGGCCAGGGCCTTGAACTGGCCCTCGACCACGTGGTGCGCGTCGGGCTTGGTCCCCGGCCGCGCCGCGCGCAGCACCGACACGTGCAGCGTGATCTTCGCGGTCTGCCCGAACGACTCCAGGATGTGGCGCGTCATCGAGACCGGGTAGACCGGCCCGATGTAGGGCGCGAGGTCCATCGGCTCGTCGTGCACCACGTACGGCCGGCCGGACAGGTCGACCGCGGCCTGCACCAGGACCTCGTCCATCGGCACCACGGCGTCGCCGTACCGGCGGATGCCCGCCTTGTCGCCCAGGGCCTGCGCGAACGCCTCGCCCAGCGCCAGCGCGGTGTCCTCCATGGTGTGGTGCGCGTCGATCTCCAGGTCGCCCTCGGTGCGCACGGTCAGGTCGAAGCCGCCGTGGCGGGCGATCTGGTTGAGCATGTGGTCGAAGAAGCCGATGCCGGTGCTGATCTCGGCACGGCCCGTACCGTCGAGGTCGATCTCGACGGCGACCTTGGTCTCCTTGGTGATCCGCTCGACCCGGCCCGTCCTGCTCATGCCTTCAGCCCTTCCATAGCCGCCAAGAAGGCGTCAGTCTCCTGCGCGGTGCCCGCGGTGACCCGCAGCCAGCCGTCGAGTCCCACATCGCGGACCAGGACACCCTGGTCCAGCAGCGCGCGCCAGGCCGCCTTCTGGTCGGCGAAGCGTCCGAACAGGACGAAGTTCGAGTCCGAGTCGGCCACGTCCCAGCCGTCGGTGCGCAGCTGCGACACGATCCGGTCGCGCTGGACCTTGATCGCCTCGACCGTGCCCAGCAGCACCTCGGCGTGGGCCAGCGCGGCGCGGGCGGCGGCCTGGGTCAGCGCCGACAGGTGGTACGGCAGCCGCACCACCTGCACCGCCTCCACGATCGCCGGGTGCGCGGCCAGGTAGCCGACCCGGGCCCCCGCGAAGGCGAACGCCTTGCTCATGGTCCGGGTGACCACCAGCCGCTCGTGGGAGTCCAGCAGCTCCAGCGCGCTGGGCGTGCCGGGGCGGCGGAACTCCGCGTACGCCTCGTCGACGACGACCAGGCCCGGCGCCTCGGCCAGCACCGCCTCGATGACGGCGAAGTCCAGCGCGGTGCCGGTCGGATTGTTCGGCGAGCACAGCAGCACCAGCGCGGGCCGGTGCAGCCGCACCTGCTCCGCGGCGTGCTCGGGCGTCAGCTCGAAGTGCTCGCCCCGGCCACCGTCGACCCAGCCGGTGGCGGTGCCCTTGGCCAGCAGCGGATGCATCGAGTACGCCGGGCCGAAGCCCAGCGCGGTGCGGCCCGGCCCGGCGAACGCCTGGAACAGCTGCTGCTGCACCTCGTTCGAGCCGTTGGCGGCCCACAGCTGCTCGGCGGTCAGCCCGTGCCCGCAGTACGCGGCCAGGTCGGCACGCAGCTTCACCGCGTCCCGGTCGGGGTAGCGGTTGAGGTCGGCGATCTCGCCCGCGATCGCCCGCTGCACCGCGCGCACGACCTCGTCGGGCAGCGGGTACGAGTTCTCGTTGGTGTTGAGCCGCACGGGGACGTCCAGCTGGGGCGCCCCGTACGCGCTCAGGCCGCGCAGGTCCTCGCGCAGCAGCTGCTGCACCCACTCGGTCATGCCGCACCCTCGCTCTCGAAACGCGCGGTCACGGCCTCGCCGTGCGCGGGCAGGTCCTCGGCGTCGGCCAGCGCCACCACGTGGTGGGCGACCTCGCGCAGGGCGGCCTCGTCGTACTCCACCACGTGGATGCCGCGCAGGAACGACTGCACGGACAGGCCCGAGGAGTGCCGGGCGCAGCCCGCCGTGGGCAGCACGTGGTTGGAGCCGGCGCAGTAGTCGCCCAGCGACACCGGCGCGAACGCCCCCACGAAGATCGCGCCGGCGTTGCGCACCCGCATCGCCACGGCGCGGGCGTCGCGGGTCTGGATCTCCAGGTGCTCGGCCGCGTACGCGTCGACGACCTTCAGCCCGGCCTCGACCGAGTCGACCAGCACCACGCCCGACTGCGGGCCGGACAGGGCCGTGGTCACCCGCTCGCTGTGCTTGGTGCGGGCCACCCGCAGCGCCAGCTGCGCGTCGACCGCGTCGGCGAGCGCCGCCGAGTCGGTGACCAGCACGCTGGCGGCCATCGGGTCGTGCTCGGCCTGGCTGATCAGGTCGGCGGCCACGTGCGCCGGGTCGGCCGTGTCGTCGGCCAGGATCGCGATCTCGGTCGGCCCGGCCTCGGCGTCGATGCCGACCACGCCGCGCACCAGGCGCTTGGCGGCGGTCACCCACACGTTGCCGGGGCCGGTGATCAGGTCGACCGGGGCGCAGTCGTCGTCGGGCGACAGCTCGCGCGCCGGGTCGGCGGTGCCCCGGCTGCCGTAGGCGAGCATGGCCACGGCCTGGGCACCGCCCACCGCGTACACCTCGTCGACGCCGAGCAGGGCGCAGGCGGCCAGCACCCGCGCGTCCGGCAGGCCGGTCTCGCGCTGCGGCGGGCTGGCCACGACCAGGCTCTCCACGCCCGCGGCCTGGGCCGGGACGACGTTCATGACGACGGTGGACGGGTAGACGGCCAGGCCGCCGGGCACGTATAGCCCGACTCGGGAGACCGGGAGCCAGCGCTCGGTCACCGTGCCGCCGGGGACGACCTGGGTGGTGTGGTCGGTGCGGCGCTGTTCGGCGTGCACCTTGCGGGTGCGGGCGATGGCCTCCAGCAGCGCGGCCCGCACCTGCGGCTCCAGCGTCTGCTCGGCTTCCTTGATCACCTCGGCGGGGACCCGCAGGGCGCGCGGCCGCACCCCGTCGAACCGATGTGTCGCCTCGCGGATCGCCTCGACACCATGGAGCCGGATCCCGTCCACCAGCGGGCGGATCTGCTCGACCGCCTGGGAGACGTCGAGCTGGGCACGGGGCAGCAGGGCTCGCGGATCGGCGCCGGGACCGGCGAAATCCCGTCCGCGCAGGTCGATACGGGTCAACACTTCCCAAAGTCTACTGGCGCCCCCACCCACCCCGACGCCCCCGCCCAGGCACTGGGACAGTGACCCCGGCCACGGCACCACCACCCCCGTCTCGTCATCGACACTGGCCTATCTGGAGGACGATTTTCCAAGATCTGTCCTCTGGATAGGCCAACGTCGATGCTAAGTGCGGGCGGCGCGAGGGTCGGACGCGAGAGCCGGTGCGCGAGAGCCCGGGGCGCGAGAGCCGGTGCGCGAGGGCCGGGCGCGCGGCGGTCTGGGCGCGGCGGCGGCAAAACGCGGTGCGCCCGCAGAGGCGGAGGCCGTACGGCGAGAGCTAGTCTCAGCGAATGACCGGCACGCTGCCGCTGTTCCCGCTGGGCACGGTGCTCTTTCCGGGCCTGGTGCTGCCGCTGCACATCTTCGAGGAGCGCTGGCGCACCCTGGTGCGCAACCTGATGGCACTGCCCGACGGCACGCCGCGCGAGTTCGGCGTGGTGGCGATCGAGCGCGGGCTGGAGGTGATGCCGCCGCCGAACGAGGGCCTGGCCACCTCCGAGGTGGTCGTGCACGAGGTCGGCTGCGTGGCGCAGCTGCGGCAGATCACCGAGCATCCCGACGGCAAGTTCGACATCGTGACCGTGGGGCAGCGGCGGTTCCGCATCACCGGGTTCGTGCCGAGCCCGCACCCGTACCCGGTGGTGGGGGTGGAGTGGCTGCCGGAGCCGGAGCCGGACGAGGCCGCCGACGCGCTGGCCCCCCGCGTGCTCGCCTCGTTCCGGGAGTACCTGGGCGTGCTGCGCGGCAATCCCGACGACCAGCTGCCCGACGACCCGGTGGTGCTGTCGCACCTGGTGGCGGCCAGCGCCTCGCTGACCGTGGCCGACCGCCAGCAGCTGCTGAGCTCCCCGGATCCGGCGTCGCGGCTGCGGCTGGAGCTGAAGATCCTGGCGCGGGAGACGTCGCTGCTGCGCGAGGTGCGCGCGGTGCCGGCCCAGCTGGCGCAGCTGGGACCGGCGCCATCGGTGAACTGAGCGCGGGCCGGTCAGGCTTCCTGGCGCGGCGGCTGCTGGTCGTGGCCGCGCTGCGGGTCGAAGCCGGACTGCGGGTCGTGGCCGGGCTGGCGGTCGAGGCCGGGCTGCTGTTGGAAGCCGGGCTGCGGGTCGAAGTCGGGCTCGTCGTCGTACAGCTCGGTGGGCTCCTCGTTGCGGCGCAGCGACGGCCAGCGCGACCAGGCCGCCAGCATCGCGTACATGATCACGGCGCCCAGTGCGGGGACGAGCAGGCTGCCGCCGATCGCCCACGGGAAGACGTCGAGGTGCTTGACGGCACGCAGGTCCACCGGCTTATTGATCATGGTGTCGACCGGCGCGTGGGCCAGCAGGTCCTGGTAGTGCGCCAGCCCGATGCTGTGCCCGAGCCACCACGCCGCCCACCCGGCGATCAGGCAGCCGACCACCACTCCGGCGAGCTGCCACGGCCCGCGGCGCCGCGGCAGCAGCACCCAGGCCAGCAGCGCCGCCAGCAGCCCGAACCCGAACCCGAGCAGCACGAACCAGCCGTCGGCCGCCGCGAGCTGCTCCGGCTCGTTGGAGGTGTAGACGGCGCCGTCCTGCACGACCTTCAGCGGCAGGGTCGGCGCGAGCAGGTGCCAGGCCCAGCCCAGGGCCAGTCCGAGCACGCCGACCACGAGCGCCGCCACCACCGCGGACCCCACCTCGGCGCCCACCGGCGGGCGGGGCCGCGGCTCGACCTGGAGCGGCACCTCGTACGAGGACGTGTCGTCGGAAAGCATTCCCATACCGTAGTCCCCCCTGCGGCGGTGCCCGTGGACAGATCCGGCGGGATAGGGCGTTCGTGCCCGCCTGCGATAGGTTGTCCAGACCGAGACATTCACGGGAGCCGCAATGATTTCACAGGACCGGCTGCAGGAGATCGTGCGGCACTGGGAGGCCACCGAGACGCTGCGCCGGGGCTACCCGTGCCCGCCCCGGCTGCACGAGTTCGCCGGCGGCTGGGTCGTGTGGGCGCAGCCGCCCGCCGACGCGCCGCGGCAGCAGCCCGGCAGCGGCCATACCGTGATCATCGACCGCAACACCGGCGAGCTGACCGTGGTGCCGGGCCTGCCACCCCAGGTCGCGATGGACCGGTACGTCCCGCGCCGGCCCCTGGCCGTGCCTGACCTGCCCGACCTGCCCGCCCCGGCGTTCCACGACGGGTCGGCGCCGCCGACGCCGACGTTCCCGTTCTCCTCGTTCGGTCCCGCGCCGCTGCCGCTCGCCGTGCTGCGCGAGCGCGCCGCCGCGGCCGCGGCCGAGCTGGCCCGCCTCGGCGTGCCGGCCACGATGCCGCAGCTGGTCGCGACGCTGACCGTCGACGGCCGGACGTTCGAGGCCGCCGCCCACACCGACGACGACGAGTACGACCACCACCCCGCGGTCCTGCGCGCCCTGGCCGAGATCGAGCCCGGGGCGCGCAGCCGGGGCGCCGCGCGGCACCCGGAGCTGGTCGCCGCGTCCCGAGCGCTGTTCTCGCTGTCCGGCGAGGAGGCCGACCCGGCCTGGGCGCAGCACCTGCTCGCCGGGGCGCGGCTGGAGCTGCGCCGCCTGCGCGAGGCCGCCGACCCGGCGGTGGTCGAGCCCGCCCGCTCCTGCCACACCTGCGCCACCGTGCTGACCGGGCTCGGCCTGCCCGGCGAGCCGCCCCGCGACCTGCTCGCCCCGCCGCCGGGCGAGCGACCGCCCGGCGGGGACGGCATAGTCGTCCCGCTGCTGGTCGAGGCGTTCGCGGCGACTGCGGCGGTGCCCGGCGCGCGGCACCGGCTGACGGCGCTGCCGTTCCTGGTCGAGGTGCTGCTGCCGTACGCGCCGATGACGGCCGTGCTGCAGAGCGCCTCCGGGGCGCAGCAGCGGCTGGAGCCGTACACGCTGAATGCCTGGGTCCACCAGCACACCGCCGACACCCTGGGCGACCTGGCCGAACGCATCGGGGCGCGGCTGTTCCCGATCGGCACCGAGGAGGGCGGCTACTACGCGCTGCTCGCCGTCGACGAACTGCGCCGCGTGTACGCCGTCGACCACGCCGGAGCGTGGTTCCTCGGCGCCGACCTGCCCTCGGCGCTGCACGCACTGAACACCGGCGCGGCCACCCCGCGCGTGCGCGCCGACGGGAGCTGGTGACTACTGCCCCGGCGGGGCCAGGTTGCCGTCGTCGCGCACCCGCGGCATCGGATGCCCCTGCAGCAGCACCGTGAACGCGGTGTCCAGATCCGGCCCGGCGTACCACTCCCCGGCCTGGTCCAGCACCCACACCCGGCCGTGCGCGTCGATCGCGATGATGCCGTCGCCGTCGTGCTCGGCCCCGATCGGCGCCAGCGGCGCACGCACCACCTCGGCGAACCGCGCCAACACGGCCGCCGTCTCCGACACCAGCTCCGCGCCGAACTCGAACGGCCGCACCCGCTGCGCCACCCCCGGCCCGCGCCGCACCGACGCCAGGTACGGGAACTTCACGATCGCCTCGCGTAGCGCGGCCAGCGGCGGGTGCCCGTGCGCGGCCAGCGCCCGCACCGACAGGTCCGCCCACTCCGCCGAGCTCAGCTCGCGGCCGTCGACCCGCACCGGCCGGTCCCAGCCGCCCGCGGCCAGGGTCACCGCGATGTCCTCGGGCAGCCCCGCCAGCGCGGCCGGGATGCCGGTGAGCGGGGTGACCGGCTCGCGCGGCGCCGGGGCGGCCGACGCCGGGGCCAGGCCGACGTGGATCCACAGCGCCAGGCAGGTGTCGCACGGGCCCGCCGGAGTGTCGTTCAGCGGGTCGTCCGGGTCGCGCAGCAGCGTGAGGCGTACGTCCTCGACCGTCGCGGCCAGCCCGCGCACCGCCGCGAGGTCGATCGGCGGCGACCCGTCCGCAGCGGCCCGCTGGTCCAGCTCGTGCAGCCAGTCCGACAGCACGATCAGCTCGGCGTGCCGGGCCGCGCCCCGCACCAGCGAACCGGCGGGCTGGTCGGCCAGCCAGTCGGCGATCATCGGGTGATGGCGCAGCAGCTGGTCGCCCTTGGCGCCGGTCGCGCGGCGGGTGCGGCCGTCGGCGGGGGTCAGCTCGGCGGCGAGGCCCGGGAACTCCAGCCCGCCCACGCGGCGCAGCCGGGCCAGCGGGTCGGCGGTGACCGGGGCGGGCGGGTGCTCCGCCAGGCGGGCCCGGTGCAGGCTGCGGACATGCTCCAACGGCACCGAGGGGTATGTGCTCAACGCGGCCGTGTTCCGGTCGATGACGGTGCGGGCGCCCGCGCCGGGCGGGGGCGGGACGTCGTCGTCGGGGTCGGGCAGCGCCCAGACGATGAAGCACTCGGGGAACTCCGCGACGTGGGCCCGCAGCGGCGGGTCGCCGGGTTCGGCGGCGGCGCGGGCCAGCTGCTCGGCCAGCCGACGCGCCTCCAGCTCAGTGACCACGGCTCACCCTTTCCTCTTCCGCTTCCCGCTCGGCTTCGGCCTTTCGTTCGGCCACCAGGGCCATATGGGGTACATCGAGTGCGTCGAGGACGGCTTCGCTGATGTCGTACGGCTCCCTGTCCGCGAAACTGTCCAGATTCGAGTAGGCGAGTCCCCGGCTGTCGATCTGGATCGTGCAGCTGCTCAAGCCGAGGTTCCCGCCGCGTTCGAAGCAGCGGATGAGCGGCTCGAAGGGGTCCGGCAGGTCGGGCAGCGCAACTTTGAGCGATGCGAACCGCAGCGCATGGCGGCAGGAGTGGTGATGTGGCGCATTCACCCAGCGCAGGTCCAGTACACGCCATACCTGCCGGACAAACTGCTCGTCGATGTATGACTTCGAGTCGACGCGGTCAGCGATGTCCCAGAAGTAGCTTGCAGGAGCCCCCAGCTTGCGTGCCCACAGCGCATTACGCCGCAGGTACTCGTTGAAAAGCCGGATCCGTGACGGGGTACGCAGGTAGGTCTGCGGCCAGTCGATCTCCATCAACCGCAGCGCCAGCCGCCGAACCGGCGGGCTCACCAGCGACATGTCGACGTCAGCCATCGCCGCTTGAGCAAGCTTGAGATCAGGGCTCGTCATGCGCCGACCTCACTGGTTGTGCTTGGCGTCGATGTCGGCGAGCGCCTGCGGACTGATGTCGTAGCTGAGTTCAGGCGTGAGGTAGCGGTCCGCCGGCCAGACGGCCACCCGCAGCGTGTGATCGATGAGGATCACGCCTCGCTCCAGGTCGAAGCCTCCGCCCCGCTCGTACACCTGCAGCAAGGGCTCGTAGGGATCGGGCAGGTCGGGGCATTCAGCGACGGAGACCGCGAAATTGAGCATGTACCGACAGAAATCACGGTGCGGGAGTGCCAACCCTCGGCCGAGCAACCCGTCGAGAACCGAGTCGGCGAAGCCGTTGTCCTGCGCCGCCACCGGATCGAACTGCGCCGTCACGTCGAAGAACGGATATAGGTCAAGAACAGCCAGCTCTCGAGCCCACAGCGCACTACGGCGCAGATACTCGCGCATCAGCCTCACCCGCGACGATGAGTGGAGGAAATTGGGCAGTTTCCAATCCACCGCTTCGAGGCGTGCCGCCACTCGGGTCGCCTGCTCGTTGACCTTCATCGCCTTGGCACTCCCATCAGGTGCAGAATCATGTCGACAACACGGTCTAGTTCTGTCAGATCGAGGGGAATCGTCACGTCCGGGGGGTGGACGTCGAAGCGGCTGCGTAGTGCGCGAATGGATGCTCATAGCGCAGGAGCGGAGCGAGATCATGCGCCCCGAACAACTCTCGGGTCGGTCGGGCCTGCCAGGTGCCCTCATCGTCGACCCCCCAGTATCGCGGGTCCGAGGGCGCATAGGGCAGGTCGGTCAACTCCATGATCTTAGACTCGATGTATTCATGCGCCAGCATCGCCAGCGCCGTCTCGCGTTCGAGAGCGGACGGGAACTTACCCTCGTAGGACCAGGTCCAGAGATTGACGATGAAGTCGTGCGCACGGAAGTAGTGGTCACGGTAGAAGTAGTCGGGCCCCGGTCCGTCCGCCACATCATGTACCTCAAGGAACAGATTTCGTCGCGCACGGGCCACCACCTCCTCCGGCACACCCAGGTTGCGCGCGATCCGCTCGATGTCGTCCGGCAGAGCCCTGATTCCGACGTAGTCGTCCATGTCCTTTTGCTTAGAACCCGGAGTGTGCTCGGCGGGCCCGTCCGGAATACGCCCGGCCGGGTCCGGCAGAGCCTCATCGTCCGGCGCATACACCTTCTCGGAATCGGATCGCTCCGACTGGTCCTGCTCCACCTGCGGCTCAAGCAGATCAAGGTCCGCCGCTTTCTCGCCCGTGCCGTTCTGGGCAGTGGTCTGCTGGGCCTGTCTGCCCCAGGAGGTCTGGGACAGGGCCGCGATCGGCTGGGCCGTGCCCTGGGCGTCCAGGTAGATCGCCTTCAGCTCGACCACGTTCTGCGGCCGGTCCGGATCGCCCGTGTGGCTGTACATCGGGACGTTCTCACTGATGTGCCGAGTCTGCGAATCCAGGAACAGGATCGTCCCGTTCTGGTTGACCGCCAGCCACGCGTGTCCGCCGCCGCCCTGCCAGCTCGTCTCCAGGAACGCGGCCGCCCCGTGCCCGCCCGCCTGCAACTGGTGCACCAGGGCCGCGAAGCCCCAGTCCGACCACTGCCGCATCTGGTCCGGCGCGAGCTGCCGCGACATGTCCGGGAACACGGTCTCCCACTGCCGCCCGGCCACCGCGGCGGCCCGTTCCCGCCCCCACTCCTCGCCCCGGTCGATCTGGGTGACATCGGTGCCCCGGTAGCGGTCCCAGGTGCGCGGCGCGGAGACGCGCGGGTTGCCGCGCCAGGTCTGCCACAGCGAGACCATGCAGTCCAGGCAGTTGATGCCCCGGGACGGGTCGAACTCCGGCCCGCCGTCGTTGGCCAGCCCGAACCAGGTGCCCGTGCGCGCGTCGGGGAACGGTTCGAGGCTGCCGTCAGCCTGGCGCGGCATCGCGGCGGCCAGGTCGTCCTGGTGCGCGCGCAGCGGCGGGCGCAGGCCGCCGACCTGGTGGTACGGCCTGCCGTCGACCGGCGCGGGATCGGCGTACAGCTCGCCGCTGTCGGTGTTCAGGTGGGCCCACTGGTCGGCGGGCACCGTGGTGACCTCGTGCTCGGTGTAGGTCCCGTTGTACGCCGCCCGCGAACGGTTGCCGTACTCCACCGACCAGGCGCGTGCCTGGTCGGCCCAGTATTCGCACTCCGCACCCTGGGACGAGTACGGGTCCTGGGCGCGGTAGTGGCGCGCCCAGGCGTCCAGGCGCCGGCTCTCGTTGAGGTGCCACGCCGAGCGGTCCGCCAGCGAATCCGACTCCTGCTGGCGGCGTCGCAGCTCATACGAGCTGAGCCGGGTCTGCAGGCCCGCCCGGTACGACCACTGCGGGTGTGCCGGGTCCGCGGGGGCCGGACGCGGCTGCCCGGCCGGGTCCGGCGGCGGCACGTCGCCGTCGACCGGTCCGCGCTGCTCCGGGATGCCGTGTCCGGTCCGGGGGTCCGCCCCGGCGGCTACTCCAGGGTCCCCGCCGCGCGTCTGCGGTGCGACTCCTCGAAGATCGCCGCGATCTCCGGCTCGCTCGGCAGCGGCCGGGTCCCCCCGGTGACGGTCAGGGCGGCCTGCTCGGCCTCCGTCCGCAGGACCGGCCTGCGCCGGGAGTCGTTGCGCCAGTCCTTCAGGAACTCGCGCACCGTCTCCGGGTCGTAGCGCCACTCCTGCGCCCGGTGATCCCAGATCATCGACTCCCGGAACCCCTCGCCCTGGATGAGCAGGCCCGTCGGCTGCTGGTCCGGGAAGTCCTCGACGTCCTTGAGATAGAGCGCCTGGTAGTACAGCATCCTGCCCCTCCAGCACGGCGGCGACCTTGTCGGTGACCGGGAAGTCGCCCGGCGCGAGGTCGTATTCGGCGATCACGTCGTCGGGGGTACGGCCCTGCGCGGCGAGGCGGTCCACGAACGCGTTCCAGACCGCCGGGTTGTCCGAGATCCACTTGGCCAGGCCGGTGTCCTTGGACTGCCCGCCCATGCCCGGCGGAATCGCGTCGATCATACCGGTGGACCGGTTGATCTCGATCATGCGCAGCAGCGCCCGGACCCGCGGTTCCGGGTCCGCGTCGTCGTCGCGCAGCACCTCGTACTGGGCGTGCGTCGCGTGCCAGACCTGGTAGGACAGCTCGGTGGGCAGCTGCACCTCGAACAGGGTGCCGTCGGGCGCCCGGAAGGTCGCGTTGGTGCCGTAGAAGCGGTTGCCGGGCCGCCAGAAGTCCTTCGGCGGGCCGTCCGGCTGGTAGCCGGCCGCCGCCATGCCCTGGAGGAACCGGTCCAGCGCGGGCCGGTAGTCCGCGCCGCCGGGCAGGACCAGCGAGAACCTGACCGCGTCGTTGACCGTCGCCGCGAAGGCGTCCGGTCCGGCCAGCCGGCCCTCGGTGAGGTACTTGCGCTCCAGCGACTCCCGGCTCTTGACCCTGGACTCGGTGTCGCGCGGCTCCAGGCTGCCCGGGGCCAGGCCGAGGCGGCGCTCGACGTCGCCGGCGATGTCGGTCAGGTCGTCGAGGATGACGTCGGAGCTGCGTACCGCCCGCTCGTGGACGTCGTCGAGCATGGCGCGCTCGGCGGCGCTGAGCCCGGTGTCCGGCCGGGGCTCGAAGGCCCGGCCCATCGGGTCCGGCGGCGTGTCATCGTCGGTCAGCTCGGATGCTGGTCCGTCCAGTCCGGGCTCTCCGGGATGTCCCCCTTCCACTGGAAGATCCAGTGGATGGTCTCCTCGTCCGGGAACTCGTCGCCCTGGTGACTGACCGTCTGGAAGACGGCTTCCGCCTCCTGCCGACTGATCTCGTCGTACCGGTCCATGTTCTCCGGCTTGAAGCGGAACGCCGCTATCGACCGCGGGTCGTACGTCCACGCCTGCTGGTCGTAGTCCCAGAGCATCGCGTCCTGGTCGGTCTCCCCCACTATGAACAGCCCCCGGCGCCGGCCGTCGTTCCTGTCGGACGCGTAGGTCTGAAAGTAGTGGATCATCTCGGCCCTCCATCTCCCGTACGAGATCCGGGTCCATCACCAGGTCGGCCCCGTGCAGTCCGAACTCGTCCAGCACGGCGCCGAACCCGTCGAAGGTAGCGCCCTGCTCGGCCAGCCAGGCCCGGTACCCCGGCCAGGTCTGCTTGTTCTGGGTGATCCAGCGCAGCAGGCTGGTGTTCTGCACCGTCGGCGCGTCCGGGAAGCGTTCCCGGATGAGCTGCTCGATGCCGGGCGGCACGCTGCCGTTGAGGCCGAGCCCACGGTTGACGGCGTACATGCCGAGCAGGGCGTGGATCCGGCGCGGATGGAGTTCGTCCTCGCGCCGCACGACCTCGTACGCCTCGTGCGTCTGCTGCCAGGCGCGATACGAGTCCGCGGTCGGGAACTGCACCTCCATCAGGCCGCCGTCCGGCGCCCGGAAGGTCGCGTTCAGACCGTGGTAGCGGTTGCCCGGCCGGAAGAAGTTCTTGAGCTGCACGAGCTGGTGACCCTGGCCTTCGAGACCCGAGATGACCTGCCGCAGCGCGGTCGGGTAAGCCGCACCGCCGGGCAGCTGCACCGAGAACCGGGCCGCGTCGTTCACCTCCTCGGCGAACGCCTCGGCACCCCGCTGCCGCCCCTCGGTCCAGAACTTCCGCTGCAGGGACTCCAGCGACTTGACCATGTGCTGGGTGCCCTGTAGCCGCAGCGCCTGCGGCGCGTCGGGCGCCAGCCCCCGCTGCCCGTTGAGGTCGGCGAGGATGCCTCTGAGGTGGCCGAGCGCGGTCTTCGCGCGGGTTTGGCCGGCGGTGTGCACCGCGGCCAGCACCCGCGCCTGCTGCTCGGTGAGCCGCACGTCGGGCGAGACGGGCGCGGGCGGCTTGGTGATGGTGACGTGGACCGCGTCGGCGCCGTACAGGCGGCCGGGCAGCAGGCTGCGCTGCCAGGCGGCGCGGAACAGGGCCGCCTCGCCGTACGTCCGGGGCACCGTGCCCTTGGCGTACGCGATCTCGCCGCGGTCGCCGCCGACGGCCAGGGTCCCGTCATCCAGGCGGCGCAGGTCGACCGCGAGCGTGTCGCCCTTCTCCCCGCCGAGCGGCTCGTCCGGGGTGTGCAGGCACACCGGCACCCGGTCCAGGCCGCCGAGCCGGGCCGCCCGCAACCGCCGGTTGTCCAGGCTGGACAGGCTCCCGTCGCCCCACACCACGACGTGCGCCGGGCCACCGTGCCAGCCGGTCTCGCCCATCTCCCGGGCGAACTCCGCCATCGACTTCACACCGCTGAACGGGCTCACCGACCGCTGGCTGACCCGCACGTCCGCGGTCGGCACGACCGCGATCCGGGGCAGCAGCGCCTCCAGCCGCGCACGCTCGGCGTCCGACAGCTCGGACGGGTCGGCGTAGCCCAGGTCGGCCAGGGTCGCCCGGCCCGCGCCGAGCCGCGCCAGCTCCGCGTCCGACAGGCCCCGCATCATCAGGTCGTGCCGCGGCGCTGTGCCCGCCGGGTCGGGCGGGGTGTCGTCGGCGGCGGGTTCGGCTAGTCGTCGCTCTGCGGCGGGGCGCCCTTCCACTGGAAGATCCAGAGGATGGTCTCCTCGTCCGGCAGGGGCTCCGTCCCGTTGGTGATCTGCAGGGTCAGCTCCTCGGCCGCCGCCCTGGTGATCACCTCCGACCGGTCGGCGTACGTCGGGTTGTCCAGCAGCCAGTGCACTCCCGCCGGGTCGTACACCCAGGCTTTCTGGCGATGGTTCCACATCATCGCGTCCAGGCCGTCCGAGATCAGGATCCCCCGGGGCGGCGGCTGCGATTTGTCCACCGCGTAGAACGCGTAGTAGTCCAGCATCTAGTCGCTCCAGTTGTACGGCGGTGCCCGGCTCGATCGGCAGGTTCTCGGCGTCGAGGCCGAACTCGGCGAGCACGTCGGCGAAGCTGTCGAACGATGCGCCCTGGCCATCCAACCACGCCTGGTAGCGCGCCCAGAGCCTGCGGTTCTTCGTGATCCACTTGGCGAATCCGGTGTCGACGGCGCCGACGGGCCGGCCGTCCGGCCCCGGAATGTCCGCGACGCCCGGCGGAACGCCCTGGTCGAGCCCCAGCTGCGCGTTGACGGCGAGCATGGACAGGAAGGCGTGCACCCGGCGGGGCGGCAGCTCGCCGCGACCGAGGTCGTCGACCTCCGGCCCGGCGCCGTCCGGCCGCGCCTGCTCGTTGTCGTCCTCGCTCGCCTGGCGCATGACCTCGTACGCGTGGTGCGTCAGCTCCCAGGCGCGGAACGAGTCCGCGGTCGGGACCTGCACCTCGAAGAGCTGGCCGTCCGGGCTGGTGAAGGTGGCGTTGAGGCCCTGGAACCGGTTGCCGGGCCGGAAGAAGTTCTTCAGCCCCGTCAGCTGGTACCCGTCGCGTTCCAGCCCCGCCCGCAGCCGGTCGAAGGCCTGGCGGTACGCGGCACCGCCCGGCAGCTGCACGGAGAACCGGACGGCGTCGTTGACGCCGTCGGCGAAGGCGTCGATGCCGACCGCGCCGCCCTCGACGAGGAACTTGCGGGTGAGCGAGGCGAGCGACTTGACCCGCTCAGCCGTGCCGCGCAGCCGCACCCGGTCGCCGTCGGCCAGGCCGAGCTGGTCGCTGACCGCGTCGGCCAGTCCGGACAGGTCACCCATGATCGAGTCGGCGGCGGCCGTCGCCTGGTCGTGCAGCGCGCGCAGGACCTGCGCCTCGTCCGGGGTGACGTCGCCGTCGACGGACAGCGGGCCGGGCGGCCTGCCGATCGTGACCGGGGCGGCGTCGGCGCCGAACAGCCGTCCGGGCAGGAGGCTGCGCTGCTCGGCGGCGCGGAACATCGCCGCCTGGCCGAACGTGGCCGGGACGGCGCCCCGCGCGTACAGCACCTCGCCGCGGTCGCCGCCCACCGCCAGGGTGCCGTCGGGCAGCCTGCGGATCTCGGTGGTCAGCGGCGCGCGGTACCTCTCGCGCTCCGGGTCCTCGCCCTCGGGCAGCGCCGCGAGCGGTTCGTCGGGGGTGTGCACGCACACCGGCACGGCGTCCAGGCCGCCGAGCCGCGCGGCCCGCATCCGCCGATTGTCCAGGCTGGTCAGACTGCCGTCGCCCCAGGCGACGACGTGGGCCGGACCGCCGCGCCAGCCGGTCTCGCCCAGCTGCCGGGCGAACTCCGCCAGCGACATGCTGCCGCTGTGGGGGCTCACCGACCGCTGAGTGAACCGCACGTCCTGGGTGGACACCACCGCCACCTGCGGCAGCATCGCCTCCAGCGTGGCCCGCTGCGCCGGCGACAGCTCCGCCGGGTCCGGGTAGCCGAGGTCGGCCAGCGTCGCCGCGCCCACCCCCAGCCGGGCCAGCTCGGCGTCGGTGAGGTTGCGCAGCATCACGTCGGCGGACGGCTCGGCCGGACCCCGGCCGGTCCCGGCCGGGTCGGGCACCGCGTCGCCTGTGGCCCGGTCGCCTGCGGCGCCGTCCGGGTCCGGTGCGGCTGTCGGCCGATCGGCGGCCGGGACGGTCGCGGGACCGGCCGCCGCCGGGTCCGCGGTGGCAGGGGCGAGCGGGCCGGCGCCGGGCGTCGCGGCGGCCGCGGACGCGTCGGGGGTACCGGTCGAAGCCGCGCCCGGCCTGGGCCGGTACTGCGACCAGGCGCCCGCCGGGGCGTCGGCGATGGTCGACGGGGTGCCGTCCGGGGCCACGACCAGCGCGTCCATCCGGCGGATGCCGTCGGTGAACGGAGGTGTGGTGCTGGGCTCGCCCGGCGGCTGCTGCGGATCGGCGTACATGACGACGCCGCCGTCGTTGAAGACCGGCCAGGTGTGCGAGGTCCCGTCGGCACCCTGGTGGATGATCACGGCCATCGCGCCGGGTCCGGCCGCGAGCAGCTGCTGCTCCAGCCGCGCGTACGCGTCGGTGACGGCGTCGGCGGCCCGGTCAGGCTCCATGCCCCGGGTGTTCGGGCACAGCTGCTGGAGGCGGCCGCCGAAGAAGTCCTCGATCCGGCGGGGCCCGCCGGGTTCGCCGCCGGAGGGCACCGGCCGCCCGGCCGAGAACCCGTCGAGCGTACGCGGCGCCGCGCACCGGGGCCGCCCGTGCAGCCAGGTGTCGGCGACCGACAGCACGACGTCGACGCAGTTCACGCCCCGGCTCGGGTCGGCCTGCGGGCCGCCGTCGTTGGCCAGCCCCAGCCAGCCCGACGACAGCGACGGGAACCGGCGCGGCCGCCCGTCGGCCCCGCGCGGGACCGCGTCCTCCAGCTCGCGCTGGTGGCGGGCGAGCACCGGCCGGTAGCCGCCGCGCTGGTGGTAGCGCCGCGAGGCGTCCACGGGCGGCGGCGTGCCGGTGCCGGTGAGCGCGGAGACGTCGTCGGAGGTGACACCGCCGGTGGTGAACTCGGGACCGCGGTGCCGGTTGAGCGCGTCCCAGGCCGCCGCCGCGAGCGCGCCGGGCGCGCCCATCGAGGCGAGGACGGCCCGGCGCTGGGCGCGCAGCCCGCCGTGGTACGCGTCGCTCCACCGCCGCGCCTCGGTGTCGGGCAGCCCGCCGCGGTCGGGCCCGGTGCCGGTGGTGCCGCCGTCGGGCCTGCCGCCCGCGACCGTGACCGGGGTGGGCACCACGGCCGGCGGGGCCGCCGGATCGGTCGTCTGGCCGTCGCTCGTCGGGTCCGGAGCGGCCGGGCGCACGTGCGGCGCGGTCGCGGGCCGGTGTCCGCCCGCATCTGTCGTGCCGCCGGGCCCGGTGGCCGCCGTAGGGCCGTTCGCGTGGGAGCCGGAACTGGACGGCGTGGCGGGCGACGACCCCGACGTCGAGGTGCTGGTCGACGTCGGGCTGGTGGTGCCCGTGCTCGGTCCCGTCGGGGTGCCGGTGCTGGCCGACGTACTGGTGGTGCCCGTGCTCGGTCCGGTCGGGGTGCCGGTGCTGGCCGACGTACTGGTGCTGGTGTTGGTGCCGGGCGTGGTGGACGCGAGCCCGGCCGAGGTGCCGGTGCCGGCGGAGACGCCCGTGCTGGGCGAGGCTCCGGCCGATACCCCCGTGGAGACGCCGCCCGTGGAGCCGCCGCCGGTGGACGGGGCGGCTGTGGCGGGGGCGGCGGCCAGGCCGGAGGCGGGGCCGGTCTGGGCCGGGATGCCGGTGGGCGCGGCGACGACCGGGCCGATGGCGGGACCGCCCGGGGGCGCGGCCGCGCCGGTCGCGGTGACGGTGGCGCCGGGCGGGGCCTGGCCGGTGTCGGCGGGCGGGGTGATCCCGGCCAGCGAGGCCGAGCCGCCGCCGTGGTGGCCGTCGGTGCCGCCCGCCGGGGCGCTGGGCCACTGGGCGCCGTCGTCGCCGGTGACGGTGACCGGCTGGGTGTTCGGCGGGGAGCCGCCCGTCGTGGTGATCCCGGCCGCGGCGGAGATGCCCGCGTCGCCGTCGAGGTGGATCGCGGCCAGGTTGCCCACGATGGTGTCCGTCATCGCGTTGAACTCGTGCGTGACGTGGTGCGTCGCGCTGCCCCGGGCGCCGGACACCGCCGACATGCCCAGGTTGTCCAGGCCGGGCAGCTGCCCGGTGGCCGCGGAGCCGCCGAGCTCGCCCAGCACCTCGGCCCGCGCGCCGTGGGCCATCTTGCTGGTGAAGGACCCGTTGTGGCCGCCCGCGAGCGTGCTGGCCGCGCCCCCGGCGAACCCCGCTCCCGCGGAGACGGCCAGGTCCACGAGATCGACGCCGTGGCGGCGGCCGATGGCGTTCTGGTACGCCTGGATGCCGCCCTGGGTCAGCAGCTCCTCCTTGGCCTCGTCCAGGCCCTCCTTGCCCGCCTTGATCGCCCACTTGCCGAGCTTCTTGCCGAAGTCCTTGCCCAGGTCCTTGAGCTTGTCCTTGACCGCCCGCTTGATGCCGCGCTCGATCAGCGACTTCAGCAGCCGCTTGAGGATCTCCTTGATGGCGAACCGGGTCGCCATGCACATCGGACCGGCGGCGGCGGTCGAGGCGCCGAAGGTGAAGAAGGCGGCGACCGCCATCGCGATCAGCTCGATGAGCAGCAGGCCGAGCTCGACGTAGTACTCCAGTTTGGCGCCCTGGATGTCGCAGCCCGCGCCCTCCAGCATCTCGCCGAGCGCGTGCGTGACGAACGCCGCCGCCTGGAGGGCCGACTTGTCCGAGCCGCTGCCGATCTGGAGCCAGGCGTCCTTGATCGCGGCGGCGACCTTGCCCTCGGCCCCGCCGAAGGCGATCACGGCGTCGAGCGCGGCGCGTTCGGATTCCAGCAGCGGGTCCTGGAGCTCGGCGGAGGCCGTGTACCAGCCGTCGGCGACGTCCCAGGTGGCCTGCTCGTCACCCTCGGGCCAGTCCATGCCGATGACCCAGTCGAGCAGCTCCTTGCACCAGCCCGGAGCGTCGAAGTAGGACAGCGGATGCGGGATCGGCGAAGGCAACCAGGACATCGCGCACCCTCCCCAAGAGCCGAGCAACGACTTGGGTAAGTTACTCGATGCCTCCAAGAGCGCGCCAACCCTGGGCGAAGCCGTTGCGGCGCAGCGCCGGTGCGGACGATACAGTCAGGACGGCCGTACGCGGGGAGGGGTGGACTTCGTGGCACAGCAGTCCGATCGCGACGCGAACTTTGCGCTGCGGGAGCGCTTCGCGCAGGTGCACGACCAGTACACGCGGTTGCGGACCGGGATGGGCGAGTTGCAGACCAAGCTCGCGGCCCTGCGCAGCACCGCGAAGACGGCCGACGGCCTGATCAAGGCGACGGTCGACGCACGCGGGCGCCTGGTGCACCTGGAGCTGCACCCGAGCAGCCTGCGGGAATACGGCGCGGCCAAGCTCGCCGAGGAGATCACCAAGACGACGGCGCGGGCCGCCGAGGCCGCCGGGGCCGGGGTGACCGCGCTGATGTCGCAGGTCCTGCCCGCCGGCTCCGGGGCGGCGGAGTTCCTGCGCACCAACGACATCAACGTGATGATGCGCCGCCACGACGGCATCATGGGCTACGAGCCCGAGGAGCCCGAGGGCGGCCGCCCGTGAGCGGCGACGAGATCCCGGTCCGGCACCTGTCCTGGCCGCCCGGCGACGGCACCCACCTCGACCCGGACACCGGCCGCGACGCGGGACGGCGCATGTTCCTGGCCGGGCAGGAGGTCAGCGGCCTGCGCGACGGGCTCGGCGCGCGGATCGAGGCGGCCGGCGGCGCCCGCCCCTGGGGCAACGACGACTCCGGCAAGCAGATCCAGCAGAACTACGAGCAGATCGGCCCGGCGATCCTGGCCATGTGGCGCATGGTCGGCGAGGCGATGCAGAGCATGGGCGTCAACATCACCGCCGCCGCGAACGAGACCACCGGCACCGACATCGCCACCAGCGAAAACGTCGACAAGGCCGGCACCCGCCACCCGGACATCCCGGTCTGAGGCCGCGACCCGGCCGCCCGGCGCCGGGTACGACTCGGATGATCGCCGCCGGCGGCCGCCCATGGCTTGATGATCGCCGTCTGCGGTCGCACCATGGGTTCATGATCGCCGTCTGCGGTCGCGCGATGGGTTGGTGATCGCCGTCTGCGGTCAGAATCTGCGGCTCAGCGACACTATCCGACCTCAATCAGCGATCTTCACCGCGAACCCCGAACCGCGCCCCGAACCGCGCGCCGCGCCGCGAACCCCGAACCGCGCCGCGAACCGCGCGCCACGCCGCGAACCCCGCGAACCCCGCGCCGCGCCGCGCCGCGAATCGCAGAGTGACGAGTCGCGGTCGGCCGTGGCGCCGACCGCGGACGACGGGTGGGCTCAGCCCAGGGCGGTCGGGCCCAGGAGGGCCTTGAGGTCGGCCATGAGGGCGGGGACGGGCGCCACACGCATGGGGCCGAGCCGGTAGGTGCTGGACTTCTGCCCGTTGGTGATCTTCACGTGCACCTCGGCGGGCCCGGGGTGGGTGGACAGGACCTCGCGCAGCCGCTCGGCCAGCGGCGGGGTGCACCGGTTGGCGGGCAGCGCGAGCACGACGGGCTTGGCGTCGTCGGGAGCCGAGATGTCGGGGATGGACAGGTCCATCGCCATCATCCGGGCCTGGTCGTCGCGGCGGTCGACGCGGCCCTTGACCACGACGATGGCGTCCTCGGCGATGTACTGGCCGACCAGGTCGTACGTGTTGGGGAAGAACAGCACCTCGACGGCGCCGTCCAGGTCCTCCAGGGTGGCCGAGGCCCAGGCCTTGCCCTGCTTGGTGATCCGGCGCTGGACGCCGGACAGGATGCCCGCCAGCGTGACGATCTGGCCGTCGGAGACCGAGCCCTCCTCGCTCAGCGCGGCGACGGACATGTCGGCGGCCTTGCTGAGCACGTGCTCCAGCCCGAACAGCGGGTGGTCGGAGACGTACAGGCCGAGCATCTCGCGTTCGAAGACGAGCAGGTCGGTCTTGTCCCACTCGCCGGCCGGGATGGCCGGGGTGACGACCATGGTCGGCGCGCCGGCGGTGTCGGCGAAGGCTGCGCCGAACAGGTCGTACTGGCCGATGGCCTCGTTCTTCTTCACGCCCATGAACGAGTCGATGGCGTCGGCGTGCACCGACAGCAGGCCCTTGCGGGTGTGCCCCATCGAGTCGAACGCCCCGGCCTTGATCAGCGATTCGATGGTGCGCTTGTTGCACGCCACCGCGTCGATCTTGCGCAGGTAGTCGTAGAAGTCGGTGAACGCGCCGTGCTCCTTGCGGGCCCGCACGACCGCGTCGACCACGTTGCCGCCGACGTTGCGCACCGCGGCCAGGCCGAACCGGATGTCGCCGCCGACCGGGGTGAACCGGGCCGTGGACGCGTTGACGTCCGGCGGCAGCACCTTGATGCCCATGCGGCGGCACTCGGCGAGGTAGACGGCGGACTTGTCCTTGTCGTCGCCGACCGAGGTGAGCAGCGCGGCCATGTACTCGGCCGGGTAGTTGGCCTTCAGGTAGGCGGTCCAGTACGACACCAGGCCGTATCCGGCGGTGTGGGCCTTGTTGAACGCGTAGTCCGAGAAGGGGACCAGGATGTCCCACAGCGTCTTGATCGCCTCGTCGGAGTAGCCCTTTTCCTTCATGCCGCCCGAGAACGGCACGTACTCCTTGTCGAGGATCTCCTTCTTCTTCTTGCCCATCGCGCGGCGCAGCAGGTCGGCCTGGCCGAGGGTGTACCCGGCCAGCTTCTGCGCGATCGCCATGACCTGCTCCTGATACACGATCAGGCCGTACGTGTCGCCCAGGATGTCCTTGAGGGGTTCCGCCAGCTGCGGGTGGATCGGCACCACCGGCTTGCGGTTGTTCTTGCGGTCGGCGTAGTCGTTGTGGGCGTTGGCGCCCATCGGACCCGGCCGGTAGAGCGCGAGCACCGCGGAGATGTCCTCGAAGCCGTCGGGGACCATCGAGCGCAGCAGCGCGCGCATCGGGCCGCCGTCGAGCTGGAACACGCCCAGGGTGTCGCCGCGGGCCAGCAGCTCGTAGGTGGGCGGGTTCTCCAGCGGCAGGTCCTCCAGCACCAGGGTCTCGCCCCGGTTGATCTGGATGCCCTCCAGGCAGTCGTCCATGACGGTGAGGTTGCGCAGGCCCAGGAAGTCCATCTTCAGCAGGCCGATGGACTCGCACGCACCCATGTCCCACTGGGTGATGATGGCGCCGTCCTGCTCGCGCTTCTGGATCGGCAGCACGTCCATCAGCGGCTCGCCGGACAGGATCACGCCGGCCGCGTGCACGCCCCACTGGCGCTTGAGGCCCTCGATGCCCTTGGCCGTGTCGACGACCTTCTTGGCGTCGGGGTCGGTGTCGTACAGCGTCCGGAACTCGACCGCCTCCGGGTAGCGGGGGTGGCTGCTGTCGAAGATGCCGGTGAGCGGGATGTCCTTGCCCATGACGGCCGGGGGCATCGCCTTGGTGATCTTGTCGCCGACCGCGAACGGGTAGCCGAGCACCCGGGCCGCGTCCTTGATCGCGGCCTTCGCCTTGATCGTGCCGTACGTGATGATCTGCGCGACGCGCTCCTCGCCCCAGCGCTCGGTCGCGTACCGGATCATGTCACCGCGCCGGCGCTCGTCGAAGTCCATGTCGATGTCGGGCATGGAGACGCGGTCGGGGTTCAGGAACCGCTCGAACAGCAGGCCGTGCGCCATCGGGTCGAGTTCGGTGATGCGCAGCGCGTACGCGATCAGGGCGCCCGCCGCCGAACCGCGGCCGGGACCCACCCGGATCTTCTCCTTGCGCGCGTACTCGCACAGGTCCGCGGTGACCAGGAAGTAGCCCGGGAAGCCCATCTTGCAGATGACGTCGAGCTCGTAGTCGGCCTGGCGCAGCCGGTCCTCCGGCACCCCGTTCGGGAAGCGGTCGCGCAGGCCGCGGTGCACCTCGGCACGCAGCCACGACTCCTCGGTGTGGCCCTCGGGCACCGGGAACGACGGCATCAGGTCGCGGTGGGCGAACACGGTCTTGTAGTCGCCGATCCGCTCGGCGATCTCCAGCGTGTTGTCGCAGGCCCCGGGCATGATGGCGTCCCACTGGGCGCGCATCTCCTCGGCGGACTTCAGGTAGAAGTCGCGGGCGTCGAACTTGAACCGCTTGGGGTCGGCCATCGTCGAGCCCGACTGCACGCACAGCAGCACCTCGTGCGCGTCGGCGTCGGCGGCGTACGTGTAGTGCAGGTCGTTGGTGACGATCGGCTTGAGGTTCAGGTGCTTGCGCAGCCGCTCCAGGCCCTCGCGCGCGGCCTTCTCGATCGAGATGCCGTGGTCCATCAGCTCCAGGTAGAAGTTCTCCTTGCCGAAGATGTCCTGGAACTCACCGGCCGAGGCGACCGCCTTGTCGAAGTCGCCGATGCGCAGCCACGTCTGGATCTCCCCCGACGGGCAGCCCGTCGTCCCGATCACGCCCTTGCCGTACAGATTGAGCAGCTCGCGGTCGGCGCGGGGCTTGTAGAAGTAGCCCTCCAGGCTCGCCCGCGACTGCATCCGGAACAGGTTGCGCAGGCCGTCGGCGTCGGCCGCCAGCATCGTCATGTGGGTGTACGCGCCACCGCCGGAGACGTCGTTCTCGCCGCCGTCGGCCCAGCGGACGCGGGTGCGCTCCTGGCGGGCCGTGTTCGGGGTCACGTAGCTCTCGACGCCGATGATCGGCTTGATCCCGGCGGCGGTCGCCTGCTTGTAGAAGTCGTACGCCCCGAACATGTTGCCGTGGTCGGTCATCGCCAGGGCGGGCATCCCGAGCCGGGTCGCCTCCTTGAACAGCTCCTTTAGTCTCGCCGCACCGTCGAGCATCGAGTATTCGGTGTGCACGTGCAGGTGAACGAAGGAGTCTGACACGCGCGCCAGCCTACCTCGCCGGGCTGTCGGCGACGCGCCCGCCGACCCGGTCGGGGTCAGCGGACGAACGGCTCCATCATCACCGCGGCGGCGTGCAGCCAGGCGCGCTTGGTCGCGGGCTGGAGGGCGCCGTACTCGATCGAGGAGCCGGTCTCCAGGGCGGGATCGAAGGGCACCACCACGACCGCGCGGGTACGGGTGGCGAAGTGCCTGCGCAGGTCCTCCAGCATCGGCGACTGGCCCGGCGTCGCGCACGACAGCAGCGTGACCGCGTTCTCGGCCAGCTTGCCCAGGCCCACCTCGTGCAGCAGGTCGATCATCCAGTCGGCGGTGAACGCGGCGTCCTCGCGCGGCACGGTGGTGATCACGAGCTGGTCGCAGGCGTTGAGCACGGTCTGCCAGTTGGCGCTCTCGACGTTGTTGCCCGTGTCGACGCAGACCACCTCGTGGGTGCGGCAGAGCAGCTCCAGCACCCGGCGCACGGTGTGCGTGTCCAGCCGCTGGGCGAAGCGCGGGTTCTCCTCCCCGGCGAGCACGTCGTACGACCCGTCGGAGGCGTGGCGCAGGTAGTCGTCGAGCCGGTCCTTCAGCTCGTACGGCGGGCAGTTCTCGATCTCCATCAGGTCGCCGAGCAGGTGCCGGATGGTGCGGGCGTGCCGGGCGCTGCCCGCGCGCAGCCCCAGGGTGCCGCGCAGCTCGTTGTCGTCCCAGGCCAGCACGCCCCGGCCGCGCACGCTGCCGATGGTGGCGGCGGCCAGCACGGTGGCGGTGGTCTTGTGCACGCCGCCCTTGGGGTTGGCGAAGGCGAGCACCTTGGGCCGGTCGAGCTGGCCCCGCAGCAGGTTGACGGCCTGGTCGATCTCGGAGGGCGCGGCGGCCCGCCACTCGACCCGGCCGGTGGGGCCGCCCCCGCCCGCCGACGGCGCGCCGGCGCCCGGACCGGGCGACGGCCTCAGGTCACCGGGGCGCGGCTTGGCGCGGTCCAGCAGCACCCGCCAGCGCGAGGTGTCCGGCGCCGGCAGGTTGCCCGGCTGGCCCCAGGCGGTGGGGTCGTCCGGCCCACGCTGCCCGCTGCGCTCCACGGTGCGCCCTCCCGACCCTGCCCGGACTGATCAAACGCGGCCCAGGCTACGCACCCGGCACCGGCTTGACCACCCTATGTGCTCGGGCCCCCACTCCTCCAGCCCTGTTTTGCGCCTACCCAGGTGTAACTAGGGTGCCTGGCTGGCGGATATGGCGCTCGGCGACTCGGCCGGAGTCTCGGGCCCGTCCGACGGCGTGGTCGTCGGTTCGGGTGACGGCGGCGGCCCGGCGGAGCCGGTCGGCTCGGCCGACGGGCTCGCCGGCGGTGTGGCGGTGGCGGTGGCGGTGGCGCCGGCCGGGGCCTGGCCCAGCTGCTCGGGCAGCGGCGGCAGGAACACCGCCCGGTCGAGGCGGCGCACCTCGGGAGCGGGGTCGACGGCGCGCACCTCCGGGCGGGCGGCGATCTGGTCCAGCGCGGCCGGGGTCGCCCGGACCACGGCGGCGTACACGCAGGCGCACCCGGCCCGGTACGCCTCCGCCTCGGCGGCGGCGACCGTGGAGTCGCCCAGGTAGCCCTGGCGCAGGTCGACCTCGGTCGCGTCGGTGGTCTGCAACTTCGCGGCGACCCGGCGCAGGTCGTCGGCGTCGCCCGCGCGCTTGCGCGCCACCTGCGCCATGCCCGCCACCACGTCGGCGGGGATCGTGAACGCCGGGATGCGCACCGACTGGGTCACCGCGCCGCTCAGCGGCACCCGGGCGTAGACCTCCACCACGGAGACGCCGCCGAGCACCGGGGTCAGCCGCTCCGGCGCCAGGTAGGCGCGCAGGCTGACCAGGGCGTACGTCTCGACCGGCGACGCGGTCGGGCGCTTGAGCAGGCCGGTGAGCTCGGAGCGGGCCTGGCGGGCGTACAGCGGCACGCTCTGGCCCTGCACGACGCCGACCCGCACCGTCTCCATGGCGGCGCTGTCGGCGGACGGCGCGACCGGGCGGCGGGTCGCCCACACCGCGCCCAGCAGCGCACCGATGACGCCGACCACCGCGATGCCGGTCAGCAGCCGCAGCCGTAGCCCGCCCCCGGCCGCCCGCGCGAACCCGCGCGCCAGCCTCGGCACGACCACCTGGTCGAGATGCCGCAACAACCTCTGCACTGAGGTCCTCTCCAAAGCTGAAGCACGGAAGGGCACCGCCGGTGCCCTTCCGTGCCCTAACCGGCGTCGCGCAGCAGCGACAGCGCGTGCGCGAGATCTGGCGGGTACTCGCTGACGAAGCGGACCTCTTCCCCGCTGCCCGGGTGGACGAAACTGAGCTCCCGGGCGTGCAGCCACTGCCGGGACAGGCCCAGCCGGGCGGACAGGGTCGGGTCGGCGCCGTAGGTCAGGTCACCTACACAGGGGTGGCGCAGCGCGGAGAAGTGCACCCGGATCTGGTGGGTGCGACCGGTCTCCAGCTTGATGTCGACGAGGCTGGCGGCGGGGAAGGCCTCCAGCGTGTCGTAGTGGGTGATGCTGGGCTTGCCGCCCGACATCACCGCGAACTTGTAGTCGTGCGTGGGGTGGCGGTCGATGGGGGCGTCGACCGTGCCGCGCAGCGGATCCAGATGGCCCTGGACCACGGCGTGGTATCGCTTGTCGACCTCGCGGTGCTTGAACGCCCACTTGAGGGCGCTGTAGGCCGACTCGCTCTTGGCGACGACCATCAGCCCGGTCGTGCCGACGTCGAGGCGGTGCACGATGCCCTGCCGCTCGGCCGCGCCGGAGGTGGCCACCCGCTGGCCGAGCCCGGCCAGGCCGCCGAGCACGGTCGGGCCGGTCCAGCCGGGGCTGGGGTGGGCCGCTACGCCGACCGGCTTGTCGACCACGACGATGTCGTCGTCGCTGTACACGATGCGCAGGCCCTCGATGGTCTCGACCACGACGGTCGGCGCCGACGGCGGGGCGGGCAGGGTCACTTCCAGCCAGCTGCCGCCGGAGACCTTGTCGGACTTGCCGCGCGCGGTGCCGTCGACCAGCGCGTCCCCGGCCTCGACCAGGGTCGCCGCAGCGGTGCGGGACAGCCCGAACAGGCGGGAGACAGCCTGGTCCAGCCGCATGCCGTCCAGCCCGTCCGGGACCGGCAGGCTGCGGCTCTCGCCCTTCAGGACCATGCCTGCGAACCCTGCTCGGAGCTGACGCCGGCCGAGTCGGCCTCGCGCTGGTCGCCCGCGGCGGCCTTCTTCTGCTCGTCCTTGCCCGAAAGGCGCGAGCCGTCGCGCTGGCGGCCGGTCAGTTCGAGCAGGATCGCCAGGCAGACGCCGCCGACCAGGGCCATGTCGGCCACGTTGAAGATCGGCCAGGTGCGGCCGTACGGGTCGAACAGGCTGAGGAAGTCGACCACGTGCCCGTGGAACGTGCCCGGCGCGCGGAAGATCCGGTCGAGCAGGTTGCCCGTCACGCCGCCCAGGATCGAGCCGAGGGCCAGCGCCCACGGCAGCGAGCGCAGGCTGCGCGCGGCCCAGACGATCCACGAGATCACGCCCACGGCGATGATCGGGAAGATGTAGGTGTGGTCGCGGAACAGGCTGAACGCCGCGCCGCTGTTGCGGGTCAGCGACAGGTACAGCGCGCCGCCGAGCAGCCGGACGGGCTCGTCCGGGTCGAGCTGCTTGGTGGCGATCTCCTTCGTGACCACGTCCAGCAGCACGGCGAACGAGGCCATCCCGGCGAAGATCGCGATCGCCCGGCCGTGGCCGATGGCATGTGGGGAGTGCTCCGGCTCCACCTGATGGTTCTCTTCCACCGACAACACTCCCCTGCCCTGGCGCTCTCGCACCCTGGTCACGTCCGGCCGACCGCAGGTCGGCGCCGCACTATTCTCTGCGGAACGCCGCTGTCAGCGCCGTTCCTCCAACTGCTTACAGGTCACGCACAGTGTCGCCGACGGGAACGCGGCCAGCCGCTCCACGGGGATCGGATTGCCGCATCGCTCACACCACCCGTAGCTTCCCTCATCGAGACGCTCCAATGCGCGCTCGACCTGGTTGATCCGCTCCAGGATGTTGTTGGCCAGCGTGATCTCCTGCTCGCGCTCGAACGTCTTGGTGCCGGTGTCGGCCTGGTCGTCACCGGCCGAGTCGGTCAGGCGCTCGCGCTGCATCTCGGCGATCTCGACGAGCGTGTGGTCGTACTCCTCCTGCAGCTCGTCGCGACGGGCGGTCAGCGCGACCCGGATCTTCTCCGTCTCCGCGGCGCTGCGGTCGCCCTTCTTCGCGGCTGCCACGGGCTTTGCGGCGGCGCGGCTTGCGGTCTTGGACTCAGCAGGTTTGACCATGGTCGCTCCCTCGGCCGCGGTCGTGGCGGCGCTCGGCGTTGCCTGGGCGGGGGGATTTTCCTCCGGCCCGGCGGCGTGCCGCCGGGTGGTCTGGGTGGTCTCGGCGTCGTCGTGCGCCGCCGTGCTGACCTTCTTCTTCGCGGCCGCCGCCGTCGCCGGGGCGGTCTTGCTCGCCGTGGCCTTCTTCGCGTCGGCGCCCGGCTTGGCCGAGGCGCGCTTCGTCGTGTCCGAGGTCGCCGTCACCGTCTCCCCCTTAGCCGTGGCCGCCCCCGCAGCCACTGTCTTCACGGAGCGCTCCGGCGCCGCGGTGGTCTTCGCCGCGGCCTTCTTCGCCGCCGCGCTGGTCTTGCTCCCGCCTGCCCGCTGTTCGGCCATGGCGTCCCCCAGATGCAAAACGGGCGCGCGGCTCACGCCGCGCACTCCAATAGGCTGGCAAGAATACGGAACGTATGGACGGTCCACAAACATGCCACGCGAACCCGGCCGGATTCGAGAAAACGTGCCAGCTCGCACCGGGACGGCCGCCCTGGGGCGACTTGTCCGGACGGACCTCGGGACGGCAGACCCCGGGGAGCACCGGACCGGCGAAAGCTGGCAAAACGGACTTTATCATCTAGTCCCGGCTCTCCCGGCCGTCCTCACCAAACCAGCTCGCCAGGCGGCCGCGCCTGCTGACCGCGCGCAGCCGGCGCTCCGCCTCGTCCCGTACCGCCTCGGTCGTCACGATGAGCAGGCTGTCACCCGTACGCAAGCGGGTGTCCCGATCGGGGACGAAGCCGATGCCCGCCCGCAGCACCAGCGTCACCGAGGCGCCCACCGGCAGGCGCAGCTCGTCCAGGTGCACCCCGGCCAGCCCGGAGCCCTCCGGCACCTCCAGTTGGAGCAGGTCGGCGTGCATGCGCTCCAGCGGCGCGGTCTCCACCCGCAGCTCCGTCGCCTCCCCCGGCGCGGTCACCCGCAGCAGCCGCGCGACCTGCGGCAGCGTGCCCGCCTGCACCATCGTGAAGACCACGACCAGCACGAAAACGATGTTGAACAGCGCCTCCGCCCCGGGCAGCCGCTGCGCCGCCGGGATCGTCGCCAGCACGATCGGCACCGCCCCGCGCAGGCCCGCCCAGGACAGGAAGGCCTGGTCGCGCCAGCTTACGCCGAACGGTGTCGCGCAGACGAGGACCGACAGCGGCCGGGCGACCAGCAGCAGTGCCCCGCCGATCAGGACGCCGGGCAGCAGCACCGGCCAGAGTCCGGAAGGCGACACCTGGATCCCCAGCAGAACGAACAGCCCGATCTGCGACAACCAGGCCAGACCGTCCGCAAAGCCGAGGATGGCCTGCCGGTGGGGCAGCCGCCCGTTGCCGAGCACCACTCCGGCGGCGTACACGGCCAGGAAGCCCGAGGCGTGGGCGACCGCGCCCCCGGCGTAGGCGAGCACCGTCAGCCCGACCGCGGCCAGCGGATACAGGCCCGCGGCGGGCAGGGCCGCGCGGCGCAGCAGCGCCCGGCCGATCATCCCGACCAGCACCCCGATGACGGCGCCGGCGGCCAGTTCGTACGCGATGATCAGCAGCTCGTGCCACCACGGGCCGAGCTCGCCGGGCGTCGAGAGCAGCACCACCAGCAGCACCACCGGCGCGTCGTTGATGCCCGACTCGGCCTCCAGCGTCGCCACCGGGCGGGGGCGCAGCCGCAACCGCCGCAGCGTGGAGAAGACGGCCGCCGCGTCGGTGGAGGCCAGCACCGCACCGATCAGCGCCGCCGTGCGCCAGTCCCAGCCGAGCATCAGGTGCACCGCCACCGCCACCGCCGCGACGCTGATCGCCACCCCCAGCGTGGCCAGCAGCGACGCCAGCGGCAGCACCGGGCGCAGCATGCTCCACCGGGCGGTCAGCCCGCCCTCGGCGATGATCAGCACCAGCGCGCAGGTGCCCAGCAACCGGGTCAGTCCCGGATTGTCGAACCGCAGCCCGAACACCGAGCCCAGCAGGACACCCAGCGCGAGGTACACCAGCAGACTGGGCACGCCCAGGCGGGTCGACCAGCGCACCGCCGCCACCGCGATCAGCAGCACGGCCGCCCCGACCAGCAGCGCGACGTCCAGGAAGGCGGTCATCGGGGCGGCCTCACGGGACGCCGCCGTACAGGGCGGCCAGGCGCCCGGCCAGGTCGGCCGGGGGCACGGCCAGGGTGAACAGCTTGTCGCGACTGGTCTGCCCGGTGCGCAGCGCGACCCCGGCGGCGGGCACGCCCAGCGCCTCGGCCAGGGCCCGGCGGGCGGCCTCGGTGGCCTTGCCGTCGACGGCCGGTGCCGCCACCGCCACGACCAGCGCGACCCCGTGCGGGCCGTCGTAGCGCCCGCCCACCCTGGTCCGGCCCGCGCCGGGCTTCACCCGCACCGCGATGACGGCGGGTGCGGTCGGGAACGGATCGCGTGCCATAGCCCATTGTGGCGGGGCGGCGCCGAGCCGCGGCCGTCACCCGGTGATCGTGTCGGATGCTGGGCGGTAAAGATGTGCGGTAAAAGATCGGTGCCCCCACCGTCCGCACCCGAGGCGGTCGGTGGGGGCACCGGATTCGGCACCGCCGGTTCAGACCCGGCGCGCGTCCGCGAGCAGGGCGCTGTCCGGCTCGCACAGCCCGCACGGGCTGAACCCGAGGTCGACCGCCTCGCCTACCGGCAGCGGCTCGCACGGACGGCCGAGCAGGTGTACGCACCCGGCCACGTGGTAGCGGGGCCGGCCGTCGATGACCAGCACATCCGTCGACATCCGGGCGACCCGGGCCGCGTCGGCGGCGGACACCCGCTGCGCGACCGGCTCGTCCGGCGGATCCTCGTCGTCGTAGTCGTCCGCCCGGCCGCCGGAGCCCTGCTGCGGCAGGACCACCTCCGGCTGCTCGGACGGGTAGCCCGACGACATCGTCATCGTGTCGGTGTCGGCGCGCCCGTTCTGGCGCACCGGCTCGTCGGCCCAGGAATCGCGCTCCGGGGCACGCGGCGGCGCCGCCGCCCTCGTGCCGGCCCTGCGGCCCACCGGTTGCTCATCCTCGTCACCGTCGAACTGCTCGTCCTCGTCGTCGAGGGCCCCTGCCGCGGCGCGGGCCGCGGCGGCCTGGCGGGCGCCCACGACGAGCGCGACCGCGGCCAGCAGGCTGGTGCCGATGGAACCGACGAGCAGACCGCTCGACCCGTTCAACAGCCCCAGTACGAGCAGCACGACGGCACCGAGAATGAGCAGCAGACTTGCAACTATCACAGCTCACCCCCGCCGCGTCGGCTAGATCAGGTGTCGAGGGCTCGCCGAGCAGCGGTGAACGTGACCGTGCCGCGGCCCGCCGAACCCATCTCGCTCCGGCACGGGAGGGTCCCGCACCGGCCGACCACGGGCCCGGCACCGGCCCGGATGGCCGGCCCGGCGGGCGCCGGGTCGTTCTTCTCTCTGCTATCTGCGTGCGACGGCAGCGACGAGGGGTGAGGCTGCCGCAGTGCTTCGATGTGCGTGAGGGGCGATGCTGCGGTGCGGTTCGATCAGGGTGGTGCACCGGACACGGCCGGTCGCGGCGCGCCGGTGGCGGGCCCTGGGGCGACTGGAGTGTCCGGCGGGACGGGCGGATGCGTCCGTCCCGCCCCGGCGACCCGCTGATCGTGCGGGCCGGCCGGGAGGTTCGCGGAGTGCGGCCGTCAGCGGCCGTTGAAGGAGCCGGAACCGGCGGCGGCCAGGCCGCCCGCGGCGCGGTCCTCGCGGCCGATCTCGGCCTCCAGGCTCTGCCCGCGGCCTTCGAGGTCGCGCAGCTGGCTCTCCAGGTACGCCTTCAGGCGGGTGCGGTACTCGCGCTCGAACTGCTTGAGCGTGTCGATGTGCTGCTGGAGGGCGGTGCGCTTGGCGTCCAGGCCGCTGATCGCCTCCTGGTGGCGCTGGCGGGCGTCGCGCTCGAGCGCGTCGGCCTTGGCCCGGGCGTCGCGGGTGACCTCCTCGGCCTTCGCGCGCGCCTCGGAGAGCACCTTGTCCGCCTCGCGGCGGGCGTCGGAGACGTGGTCGTCGGCCGTGCGCTGGGCCATCATGAGCACCCGCAGCGCCTGCTGCTCGCCCTCGGGACCCGACATCGCGGCCGCGGCGGCCATGCTGCTGGCGCCGCCGCGCAGCTGGTCCAGCTCGCCCTGCATCGCGCGGGCGGCCTGCTCGGCCGCGGACTTGTCGCGCTGCATGCGGTCCAGCTGGGCCTTCATCTCGTTGAGCTCAGCGGCCAGGCGCGGGTCGGGGCCACCGGGGCCCGCCGGACGGCCACCGCCGCCCCGCTCGACCTGCATGCGCAGTTCGCTGTTCTCTTCGATCAGACGGGCGAGTTCGCGCTCGACCTCGTCAAGGAAGGCGTCGACCTCCTCCTCGTCATACCCCCGCTTGCCGATCGGGGGCTTCTTAAAGGCGACGTTGTGCACGTCGGCCGGGGTGAGCGGCATCGAAACTCCTCGGGTCAGTCGCGGCCGCGCAGGTCGGCGATCGAACGGGTGGGGGTCACCCGCGGATCGCCAGCCTTACGAAGTACATCAGAACGGATAGGATAACCAGCAGAACAAGGGAGCTCAGGTCGATGCTCACGGTACCAATGCGCAAAGGCGGGATCACACGCCTCAACGCTTTGAGGGGCGGATCAGTGACGCTCCACACCACTTCCAGCGCGGCGGCGGATCCCCTGACCGGGTGCCAGCGCCGGCCGTAGGCCAGCACCGCACCCAGCACGAACCTGCCCAGCAGCACCAGATAGAACAGGTACAGCGCCAGGTAGACGACTTGCAGCACAGGTGAGAACACGTCTGTCGGAGTCCCTCGGTAGGACTAGCTCTGGTTGAGGTACCCGCCCTCGGCGATCTTGGCCTTGTCCTCGGCGGTTACCTGGACGTTGGCCGGTGAGAGCAGGAACACCCGGTTGGTGACGCGCTCGATCGTACCCCGCAACCCGAATGCGAGTCCCGCCGCGAAGTCCACCAGACGCTTGGCGTCAGCCTCGTCCATCTCCGTCAGGTTCATGATCACCGGCGTGCCGTCGCGGAACCGCTCCCCGATCTGGCGCGCCTCGTTGTACGTGGTGGGATGCAGGGTCGTGATCTGCGGGCGGTTGTCCTCGGTCACCGGGGCGATCCGCTGCTGCGGCTGCGCCACGGACGCCAGCGCGAGGTTGTCGCGCGTCGCCGGAGCGGTGGACGTGGTCGCCGACAGCGGCCGCGTGGTCGCGGTGATCGGGCGGACCGTGGCCCGCTCCGCCCGCGCGGCCTCCAGCCGCGCCTCGACGTTCAGGCGGGTCGCCTCGGCGCGCGCCGACTCGCGCGCGGCCTCCAGGCGGGCCGAGCCGCTGCGGTCGGCCGCCACCCGGGTACGCGGCACCGGCGGCGCCTCGTCCAGGTCCTCATCCTCGTCGTCGCCGAGGTCCTCGTACCGGCCCGCGCCCCGGCCGTACCGGTCGTCGCTGCGCTCGCCGCGGCGGCTGCCGCGGTCACGGTATGTGGAGGTGTAGCCCTTGTCGTAGGCAGGCTCGTCGTACTCGTGCTCGTCATCGTCCTCGACCAGCCCGAGCCAGACACCCGCCTTCCGCAGTGCGCCCATTGCCGCGCCCCTCCGTCCGCCGTGCGGCACAGACCCCCGTGCCAATGCCGCTCTCGCGCAGGCACCCGCTTCCGAAGTAGGGTCCACCCCCGTAGGCGCGTTCGCGGCGCGCCGCCGTGGTGCCCCAACCCTCGTCGTCCCGACGCCGCCGCACGGCGCCCCACCTGAAGCCGGTACCTGCTGCACCTCTTACTTCACTCGTGCGGGTTAACCACACTCGTGTAATTCGGTGCCCGCCGCCAGGCTACCGCAGGGCTGGTCGCATTCCGAGCAATGCGCTGCCGATACGCACATGTGTCGCGCCCGCGGCCACCGCCTCGTCCAGATCGTCGCTCATCCCTGCGGACATCACCGTCGCATCAGGATGCACCGCGCGGACCAGTGTGGCGCACTTCGCCACCTCCGCGAAAGCGAGATCCGGCGCCCATTCCAGCGGCGCGACCGCCATCACTCCGCGCAGCCGCAGCGACGGGCTGGCCGCGACCGCCCCGGCCACCCGCAGCAGCGCGCGGTCCGGGTCGTCACCGGACGGCAGCGCCCCGCCGCGGTGGGGGTCACCGTCCACACTGAGCTGCACCAGCACGTCCAGCGGGGTCTGGCGCAGCCGCGCGGCGGCCTCGCCCAGGGCGGCGGCCAGGCGGACCGAGTCGACCGACTGCACCATGCTCGCGTACGCCGCCACCGAGCGCGCCTTGTTGCGCTGGAGCTGGCCGATGAAGTGCCAGTGCGGGGCCGCCCCGGCGGCGGCCACCTCGGCGGCCTTGGGCGCGGCCTCCTGGTCGCGGTTCTCGCCCACCTCGGTGACGCCGAGCGCCACCAGATGGAGCACGTCGGCGGCCGGGTAGGTCTTGGTCACCGCGACCAGGGTCACCTCGGCGGGGTCGCGTCCGGCGCGGCGGGCGGCGGCGGCGATGCGCTCACGCACCGCCGCGAGGTTGCGCGCGATCTGCTCGCGCCGATCCAGATCAGTCATGGTCGAGCCGTTCGTGGGTGGGATCGTGGCCGAGCGACGGGCGAGGCCCTTCATAGACGTTGGCCTATCACGGCGACAAACCGGGTCGGATTGTCATCGTAATAGGCCAACGTCTATGCAAAGCGGGCCGGGCGGACCCGGCGGGGGCCGCCCGGCCCGCGACGGCGCACACAGCGCCGGTCGCGGCGGGAGCCCCCGGCGCGGGTCGGGTTACGAGCCGTTCTTCAGGAAGTCCGGCACGTCCACGTCGTCGAACAGGACCTTGCGCTGCGACTGCGCCGGGGGCGTGCTGGTGGGCGTCGGGTGGCGCAGCGTCGGCGCCTCCACCGGCGGGGCCACCTTGCGCGGGATCTCCACCGGCTTGTACGACGGCGACCCGCCGTCGAACCCGGCCGCGATCACCGTCACCCGCACCTCGTCGCCGAGCGCGTCGTCGATCACCGCGCCGAAGATGATGTTCGCGTCCGGGTGGGCCGCGTCGGTGACCAGCTGCGCCGCGTCGTTGATCTCGAACAGGCCGAGGTCGGAGCCGCCCGCGATGGACAGCAGCACGCCGCGCGCGCCGTCCATGCTCTGCTCCAGCAGCGGGCTGGAGATGGCGCGCTCGGCCGCCTCGACGGCGCGGTTGTCGCCCCGGGCGCTGCCGATGCCCATCAGTGCGCTGCCCGCGCCGGACATGACGCTCTTGACGTCGGCGAAGTCCAGGTTGATCAGACCGGGGGTCGTGATCAGATCGGTGATGCCCTGGACACCGGAGAGCAGCACCTGGTCGGCCTGGCGGAACGCGTCCATCATCGTGATGCCGCGGTCGCCGAGCGCGAGCAGCCGGTCGTTCGGGATCACGATGAGCGTGTCGCACTGGTTGCGCAGCTCCTCGATGCCCGACTCGGCCTGCACCTGACGGCGCTTGCCCTCGAACGAGAACGGCCGCGTGACCACGCCGATGGTGAGCGCGCCGAGCTTGCGGGCGATGTTGGCGACCACGGGCGCGCCGCCGGTGCCGGTGCCGCCGCCCTCGCCGCAGGTGACGAAGACCATGTCGGCGCCCTTGAGCACCTCCTCGATCTCGTCGCGGTGGTCCTCGGCGGCGTTCTTGCCGACATCGGGGTTGGCGCCGGCACCCAGGCCACGGGTGAGCTCGCGGCCGACGTCGAGCTTGACGTCGGCGTCACTCATCAGCAGCGCCTGCGCGTCGGTGTTGATGGCGATGAACTCCACGCCCTTGAGACCGACCTCGATCATGCGGTTCACCGCGTTCACGCCGCCGCCGCCGATGCCGACGACCTTGATGACCGCGAGGTAATTGTGCGGAGGTGTCATCGGGCCCTTCCTTCGAGGCTCTCGTGCCACAAGGGCGAGAGCAGCGCCCTCACCCGGCCTAGCGTGTCGCGGCGGGGAGGACGGCCTCCGGTGCCGCGCTCCGGCAGTGGTCTGGGGCAAAAACCCTAAACCTCTACTAGAGCCTTACGGTTATGTCAATCATTGTCTTGTACGAAAACGTAAGCGTCGGCACGCCGTGATCCAAGGACCGCGACGGCGTGTCTCGTACTCCACTGTGGAGTAGTCGCGCCACTCAGCCCAGCGTGACCACGTCCGGCACGCCGCTGACGTCGATCAGCTTGTCCGGCTTGCGCAGCAGGGACGTGGCCACCCTCGCCTTGTCGGCGCTCTCCTCCGCGTCCCCCCAGGTCACGATCCGGTCGCCGCGCAGCTCCAGCCGGATGCGCGCCGGACCGTCCACGACCAGGGTGTCCAGCTCGGCCCGCAGCTCCTTGGTCAGCGCCCGGATCACCACGAGCGCCGACTGGGTGGAGACGTCCTGCGGTCCGGGCGTGGCCAGCCGCACCCGCACGAGACCGGCGGGCAGGCTGGAGACCGTACGGTAGATCACACCATGATCGTCGAAAAGATCATACTTCTTTCCGACCGGAACCCCGGCCACCGCCGTGCGCTCCGTGACCGTGATGACCAGAGTGGACGGCCAGCTGCGCGACACCTCGACCGACAGCGCGGGCGGCAGGGCGGCGACCCGGGCGGCCACCGCGTCGGTGTCCACCCGGGCCAGCGGCGTGTCCAGCGGCACGGCGGCCGCCTCGCGCACCTGGTCGGCGTCGAGGATCAGCGCGCCCTCGACGTAGATCTCGTGCACGCCCAGGACCGGGGAGGCGAACACGAGCCAGCCCAGCACCCCGGCCACCAGGGCCAGGACGGTCGCGGCGGCCAGCCGGGCCAGCAGCACCCGGCGGCGCCGCGGCCGCAGCCGGCCGCGGTTGCGCAGCAGCGCCTGGCGCCAGGCGAACTGGCGGCGCATGAACTGGCGCAGCGCGGGCGGGATGGCGTCCGTGCCCGCCCGCACCAGCCGCCAGCGGCGCCGCGAGTCCCCCGGCGAACCCGGCATCAGGCAGGCTCACCCGGCTGGGCGTGGCGGGCGACGTACCCGGCGCCGTCCTTGCCGCCGAGCGCCGACAGCAGCTCGTCGCCCATCAGCGAGATCGGCGGGGCGCCCATGGTGACCACCACGTCGCCCTCCCTGGCCCGGCGCAGCACCTCGCCCCGCACGTCCTCCCAGGACGGCACGAACACCTTGTGGTCGGCGGGCAGCGGGATCGCCGCGGTCAGCGCCACGCCGCCCTCCCCCGGCTCCCGGTTCTCCCCCGGCCCGAAGACCTCCATCACCACGGCCTCGTCGGCCAGCGCCAGCGCGGTCGCCATCTCGGTCTGCAGGTCCCGGGTGCGGTAGAGCCGGTACGGCTGGAACACCACCAGCAGGCGGCCGTCCCCGGCCACCTCGCGCAGCGTGCTCAGCGCGGCGGTCATCGAGGTCGGGTGGTAGGCGTACTCGTCGTACACCCGTACCCCCGCGCTGATGCCCTTGAGCTCGAAGCGGCGGCGCACGCCCGGGTGCGCGGCCAGCGCGGCCGCGACCACCTGCGGGTCCAGCCCCAGCCGCAGTGCGGTCAGCACGGCGGCGGCGCTGTTGAGGCCGAGGTGGCGGCCGGGCACCGGCATGGAGAACTCGCCCAGCGACTCCCCGTCCAGGCTCGCCAGGTAGCGCACCCCGGCCGCGGTGGTGACGATGTCGGTCAGCCGCAGGTCCGCGTCGGACGACTCGCCGTACGTGTACACGACCCGCCCCTGCTCGCGCAGCCGCTGCGCGACCCGGCGGCTGCCCGCGTCGTCGGCGCAGGTGACCACGAAGCCCTCGGGCTCCACCAGGCCGCCGAACTCGACGAACGCGTCCTCCAGGTTGGCCAGCGTGCCGTACGTGTTGAGGTGGTCCTCCTCCACGTTCGTGATGATCGACACGTGCGGCCGGTACAGCAGGAACGAACGGTCGCTCTCGTCGGCCTCGGCGATGAAGTACTCACCGGTGCCGTGGTGGGCGTTGGACCCGACCTCCGACAGCTCGCCGCCGATCACGAACGAGGGCGACAGCCCCGCGTGCTGGAAGATCAGCGTCAGCATCGACGTCGTCGTGGTCTTGCCGTGCGTCCCCGCGACCGCGATGGTGCGCCGCCCGGTCATCGAGGCGGCCAGCGCCTCCGACCGGTGCAGCACCCGCAGGCCACGGCGGCGCGCCTCGGCCAGCTCCAGGTGGTCGGCCGGGATCGCGGTCGAGTAGATGACCGTGTCCACCCCGTCGAGGTTGGACAGGTCGTGGCTCATGTAGATGGTGCCGCCCAGGGCGCGCAGCCCGGCCAGGGCGGGCCACTCGCGCAGCTCCGAACCCGACACCGGCACCCCGCGGGTCAGCAGCAGGCGGGCCAGGCCGCTCATGCCCACCCCGCCGACGCCGATCATGTGCACCCGACCGAGGTCCTCCGCGGTGAGCACCCCCGCCGGGATCATCTCCGCCGTCTCCACGTACAGCCTCCTCAGTGCTTGCCCGGGGCCGCCAGGGCGGCCAGCAGGAACGAGCGCAGCTGCTCGTCCCCATCACGTCGACCGTACGCGGCCGCGGCGGTGCCCATCGCGTGCAGGCGGGCCGGGTCCGTCACGAGCGGCACCACGTTCTGCTCGATCCAGCCCGGCGTCAGGTCGCCGTCGTCGACGATGAGACCACCACCAGCCTCAACGACCGGGAGCGCGTTGCGCCGCTGCTCGCCGTTGCCGAACGGCAGCGGCACGTAGATCGCGGGCAGTCCCAGCGCCGCGGTCTCCGCGCAGGTCATCGCACCGCCCCGGCACAGCGCCAGGTCGGCCGCGGCGTAGCCGAGCTCCATCTCGTTGATGAACTTCACCCGCACGTACGGCGCGGCCAGGTCGGCGGGCACGTCGAAGTCCTCGTTGCGGGCGCCGATCACGTGCAGCACCTGCACCCCGGCGTTGGTGATCGCCTTGGCCGCCCCGGCCACGGCCAGGTTGATCGAGCGGGCGCCCTGCGAGGCGCCGAAGACGAACAGGGTCGGCCGGTGCGGGTCCAGCCCGAAGTGGGCGCGGGCGCGCTCGCGCAGCGCCGTCCGGTCCAGGCCGGAGATCGAGCGCCGCAGCGGCACGCCGACCACGGTGCCCGAGCGCAGCGACTCGTCCTGGTACGGCTGGTGCGGGAAGCCCAGCGCCAGGTTCTCGGTGAAGCGCATGCCCAGCTTGTTCGCCACGCCCGCGGGCACGTTCACCTCGTGGATCACGATCGGGGTGTGCCGGCGCCACGCGGCCAGGTAGGCCGGGACGGAGACGTACCCGCCGAAGCCGACGACCGCGTCGGCCTGCACCTCGTCCATGACCGCACGCGCCGCCTTGGTGGACCGCCACATCCGGTCCGGGGTGCGCAGCAGGTTCATGTTGAGCGAGCGCGGCAGCTGGTACGCCGGGATGTGGCGCAGGTCGTAGCCCGCCGCCGGGATCAGCTCGGTCTCCAGGCCGCGCGGGGTGCCCAGGCACGTGATGCGGATGTCGGGGTCGTGCCGCCGCAGGCAGTCCGCGAAGGCGAGCAGCGGGTAGATGTGCCCCCCGGTCCCGCCGCCGGCCAGCACCACCGAACGCAGTCGGCCACCACCGAACACCATCACCGTCTCCTCTCGGTCGGACCACCTCGCCGGGCCGCGGGCTCTTTCGCCCTCGGCTCGGGGCCCGCGTTCGCCGCCGGTTCCGCCGCCGCGGCGTCCGCGGGGCGGGCCGGCGCGGGAAGCGCGGGCAACGGCGCCCACACTAGCTGCACCCACTTGGGCGCCGGACGGGCGTGCAGGGCCCGGGCCGCGTCGGGCTCGGCGCGGGCGAACGACGCCAGCATGCCGACGGCCGCCAGGGTGACCACGAGCGCGGTGCCGCCGTCGGAGATGAACGGCAGCGGCAGACCGGTGATGGGCAGCAGTTTCACCACCCCGCCGATGTTGATCACGGCCTGGGAGACCAGCCACAGCGTCACCGCGCAGGCCGCCATCCGGCGGAACGGGTCCTGCACCCGGCGCGCGATCCGCAGCCCGGTGTAGGTCAGCACGGCGAACAGCGACAGCACCACCAGGCAGCCCACCACGCCCAGCTCCTCGGCGATGACGGCGAAGATGAAGTCGTTGTGCGCGCTGGGCAGCCAGTTCCACTTCAGGCTGCTCTTGCCCAGGCCCACCCCGAACCAGCCGCCGTCGGCGATCGCGAGCAGGCCCTGCTTGGCCTGGTAGCAGGTCTCGTCCCGGGCGAAGCAGCTGATGATGTCGGCGTCGGACTGGAAGAACGCGCCGAACCGGCCGGACCGGTAGCCGCCGCCGACCGGCGCCATGATCAGCAGGGCGATGCCGGCCAGACCGGCGCCCAGCAGCATGCCGAAGAAGCGCATCGGCACGCCCGCCGCCCACAGCAGGCCGGTGAACAGGATCAGCAGGCACAGCATGGTGCCCAGGTCGGTGTACCCGACCAGGATGAACAGCAGGCCCACCACCGGGAACAGCGGCGTCAGCAGCTCACGCGGGTTGACGATGGCCCGGCCCTTGCGGGTCAGCACGTCGGCGCCCCACAGCACCAGCGCGAACTTGGCCAGCTCGGACGGCTGGAGCTGGAGCGGGCCCACGTACAGCCACAGGGTCTCGGAGTGGATGAAGCCGATGCGCGGGGCGGGCAGGGCCTTGGCGGCGTGCAGCAGCGCGATGCCGTCCATGACGACCAGCAGCACCAGCGACACCGTCAGCGAGATCTTGGCGATGGCCCGGAAGGTGCGCCGGGGCAGCCGCTGGCACACCCAGAACGCGGCCAGGCCCACCACCGCCGCGCCGATCTGCTGCGCGATCACGGCGTACGCGTTGCCGCTGGAGTTGTACGCCTTGACGCTGGTGGCGGAGAAGACCATCGCCAGGCCGATCACCAGCAGCAGGCCGGCGCTGGCCAGCAGCAGGTAGTAGGACGCGAGCGGGCGGGCCAGCAGGCCGCGCAGCGCCATCATCCAGGCGAAGGGGTCCCACCGGGGGGTACGGGGGTCCGGGGCGCCCGGCCCGGTCTCGGCGGGCGGGGGCGCGGTGGCCGTACGCGCGTCACCGGTCATCGTCGGCTGCTCCGATCTCGGCGGGACGGATGGCGGCGGCAGCCCCTGCCCGCGCCCGCCCCTCCCCGCCCCACCCCCCGTTTTCAATAGACGTTGGCCTATCTCATCGACTTCGATCTCTTACCATTCGATGTAATAGGCCAACGTCTATGAAAAACCGGGGGTGGGGCGGGGAGGGATCGGGTCGGCGGGCCGATCGAGCGGGCTGGTGGGTGGGTCAGGTGGTCGGGAGGGCGTGGACGGCCCGGGCGAAGGCGTCGCCGCGGGCGGCGTAGCTGGTGAACATGTCCAGGGAGGCGGCGGCGGGCGCCAGCAGCACCGTGTCGCCGGGCGAGGCGAGGCGGGCCGCGGCGGCCACGACGTCTTCCATCGCCCCATCATCGGTGCGCGCCACGTCCACCACCGGCAGGTGCGGCGCGTGTCGCGCGAGCGCGGCCGCGACCTGGGCCCGGTCGACGCCCAGCAGCACCGCGCCGGCCAGCCGGGGCGCGACCTGTGCCGTCAGCTCGTCGATGTCGACGCCCTTGAGCTGCCCCCCGGCCACCCACACGATCCGCTCGTACGACACCAGCGACGCCTGCGCGGCGTGCGGGTTGGTGGCCTTGCTGTCGTCGACCCAGCGCACCCCGCCGACGGTGGCGACGGTGGCGTTGCGGTGCGGCTCGGGCACGTACCCGGCCAGGCCCCGCTGGATCGCCTCGTGCGAGACGCCCGCGGACAGGGCCAGGGCGGCCGCGGCCAGCGCGTTGGCGACGTTGTGGGCGCCGACGGGCCGGATGTCGGCCAGCGTCGCCAGTTCGTGCGCGTCGCCGTCGCCGGTGCGGTCGACGAGGACGTCCTCGACCACGCCCACGCAGCCGCGCGGCGGCACGTCGAGGGTGAACCCGACCAGGCGGCCGGGCGAGCCCGCCGCGTGCAGGCCCTCCAGCAGGCTCCTGACGCGCGGGTCGTCCAGGTTCCCGACCGCGGTGCCCCCGGCGGCCGCCGAGCGCCACACGGCCGTCTTGGCTCCCGCGTAGCGGTCGAAGTCGCCGTGCCAGTCGAGGTGGTCGTCGGCCAGGTTGAGCAGGGCTCCGCCGTGCGGGGCGAGCGTGGACGACCAGTGCAGCTGGAAGCTGGACAGCTCGACGGCGAGCACGTCGTAGCCGTCGGGGCCGCCGTGCTGGCAGTCGACCAGCGGGCGGCCGATGTTGCCGACGGCGGCGGTGCGCAGCCCGGCCGCGGCGAGCATCGCCGCGAGCATGGTCACCGTCGTGGTCTTGCCGTTGGTGCCGGTCACGGCCAGCCACCGGGGGCTGTCGGGGCCGCGCAGGCGCCAGGCCAGCTCGGGTTCGCTGTACACCTCGATGCCCGCGGCCGCCGCCGCCACCGCCAGCGGGTGGTGCGGCGGGAAGCCGGGCGAGACGACCAGGTCGTCGACGCCCGGCAGCAGCCCGGCCGGGTCGGGCTCGCCGACGATCACGGCGATGCCGCTGTCGGCGAGCCGCTCGGTGTCGGCGGAGGCCGCCCGGTCGACCACGGTTACCTTGGCACCGAGGCCGGCCAGGGCGGTGGCGCAGGCGGCTCCCGCCATCCGCGCCCCGGCCACCAGGACCGAGCGGCCCTCGTACATCGAAGTCACCCCATCACGCGCAGGAAGTCGCTGTAGAAGATGCCCAGGCCGATCGCCACCCCGATGCCTCCGATGATCCAGAAGCGGACGACGATGTTGACCTCGCTCCAGCCTGCCAACTCGAAGTGGTGTTGCAGCGGCGACATGCGGAACACACGTTTGCCGGTCGTCCGGAACGAGATCACCTGGATCACCACCGACATCGTGATGATGACGAACAGGCCGCCGACGATGAGCAGCAGCAGCTCGGTACGCGTCGCCATGGCCAGGCCCGCGATCAGGCCGCCCAGGCCCAGCGCGCCGGTGTCGCCCATGAAGATGCGGGCCGGGGAGGTGTTCCACCAGAGGAAGCCGACGCACGCCCCAGCCGCCGCCGCGGCGATCATGGAGATCTCCAGCGGATCGCGGACCAGGTAGCAGTAGTTGCTCGCGGTGTGCATGTAGCCCTCGTCGGCGCACCAGTGCTGGTACTGCCAGGCGGCGATGAAGCTGTACGCCCCCAGCACCATCACCGACGCGCCGGTGGCCAGGCCGTCCAGGCCGTCGGTGAGGTTCACGCCGTTGGTGGCGCCCAGCACGATGAACACGAAGATGATGATCGCGCCGACCTTGCCGAGGTCCAGCCAGCTGATGTCGCGGATGAACGAGATCTTCGTCGAGCCGACGCTCTGCCCGTTGGAGCCCGGGTCCGACAGCGCGATGACGCCGAACACGGCGCCGACGATGAGCTGGCCGAGCAGCTTGCCGCGCTTGTTGAGGCCGCCGCTGTTGCGCCGGCGCACCTTCAGGAAGTCGTCGATGAAGCCGACCGCGCCGCAGAACACGAACAGGCCCAGCAGCACCAGCGCGGTGGTGGTCGGCTTGACCTGGGCGATCTGCTTCTCGGGGAGGGTGGTCAGGCTCAGGTGGGCCACCACGTACGCGATGACGGTGGCCGCGATGAACACGACACCGCCCATGGTGGGCGTGCCCTTCTTGCCGAGGTGGGACTGCGGCCCGTCGCTGCGGATCGGCTGACCCGCCTTGAGGCGGCTGAAGGCGCGGATGGCGATCGGGGTGCAGAAGAGGGATATCGCGAACGCCACCAGGATCGCGACGATGATGGATCTCATCGGTGGCCGTCTCCATCGCTCACGCCGACGGCGTGCGTCTCCCGCAGCGCGTCCACCACGTCCCAGGTCCGGTAGCGCGACCCCTTCACCAGCACCACGTCCGCGGCCCGAAGCCGTTCCCGCAGCGCGCCGATCGCCGCCGCCTGATCGCTGACCAGCACCGACTCACCTTCCCAATGCCGCACCGAGGCCGCGCCGTCGAGGATCGGCGCGGCGGACTCGCCCACCACGATGAGCAGGCCGACGCCGAGCGTAGCCGCCAGCGCGCCCACCTCCGCGTGGCCGTCGCGCTCCGCCGGACCCAGCTCCGCCATGTAGCCGAGCACCGCCACGGTGCGCCGCGTCGCGGCACCGTTGCCGCCCAGCGCCGACAGGGCGCGCAGCGCCGCCGCGGTGGAGGCCGGGTTCGCGTTGTACGAGTCGTCGATGACCGTGACACCGTCGGCACGGTCGAAAACATCCATCCTTCGGGTCGATACTGTGCGCAACCGGGCCAGGGCCGCGGGCAGTTCGGCCCACGCCATGCCGCAGTGCAGCGCCACGGCCGCGGCGGCCAGCGAGTTGCCCACCTGGTGGGCTCCGGTCAGCTCCAGCCGGACCGGCGCGGCCTCGTCGCCGCGCACCACCGTGAAGGACGCCCGACCGCGCTCATCCAGCACCACGTCGACGGCCCGCAGTCCGGCGCCGTCGGCCTGACCGACCAGGGTCACCGGCGCGGCGGTGGCCGCCGCCATCGCGGCGACCCGCGGGTCGTCGGCGTTGAGCACCGCCAGGCCGTCGGCGGGCAGCGCCTGCGGCAGCTCGGACTTGGCCGCGGCGATGCCCTCGACCGACCCGAACTCGCCGATGTGCGCCGATCCGACGTTGACCACGACGCCGACGCGCGGCGGCGCGATCTCGCACAGGTGCCGGATGTGCCCGGCCCCCCGCGCGCCCATCTCCAGTACCAGGAACCGGGTCTTCTCGTCGGCTTGCAGCACCGTGTACGGCAGGCCGAGCTCGTTGTTGAGGCTGCCCGCGGGCGCCACCGTCGGGCCCAGCTCCGCCAGCAGCTGGCCGATCAGGTCCTTGGTGGTGGTCTTGCCCGACGAGCCGGTGATGCCGACGACGGTGGTGTCGAGGCGGTCCAGCACCGCCCGCGCCAGCCGGGTCAGCGCCTCGCGGGGGTCGTCGACCAGGATCATCGGCACGCCGGGCAGCGCCCGGGTGCCCAGCACCGCCACCGCGCCCGCGGCGAGCGCCGTCGGGGCGTAGTCATGCCCGTCCACCTGCTCGCCCGTGAACGCGGCGAACAGGCCGCCCGCGGCGACCTTGCGCGAGTCGTACTCGACCGGGCCGAGCACGCGCGCGGCCGGGTCGGCCTCGTGCAGCGTGCCGCCGACGGCGGCGGCCACCTCGGCCAGTGTCATCGGGATCATCGCGACTCCTCCCCGCCGGCGAACCGGGCCGTCAGCGCGGCCGCCAGCTCCACCTTGTCGTCGAACGGCAGCACCCGGCCGCCGATCTCCTGGCCGGTCTCGTGGCCCTTGCCCAGCAGCGCGATCACGTCGCGGGCGCCCGCGCGGGCCACCGCCTCGTCGATCGCCAGGCGCCGCCCGGGCACCTCGATCACCTCGGCCGTGCCGGACACCGTGCCGGCGAGCACGTCGTGGCGGATCGCCGCCGGGTCCTCGCTGCGCGGGTTGTCGTCGGTGACGATCAGCAGGTCGCTGCCCTGCGCGGCGGCCGCGCCCATGTGCGGCCGCTTGCCGGTGTCGCGGTCGCCGCCCGCGCCCAGCACGCAGATCAGCCGCCCGCCGCGCGCGTCGGCCAGCGACCGCAGCGCCCGCAGCGCGGCGACGATCGCGTCGGTCTTGTGCGCGTAGTCCACGACCCCGATCACCGGGCCGGGGGCGTCCACCCGGTCCAGGCGGCCGGGCACGCCCCGGCAGGCGGCGATCCCGGCGGACGCCACGGCCGGGTCGACCCCGACGGCGGTGAGGCAGCACAGGGCCAGCAGCGCGTTGGCCACGTTGTGGCGGCCGGGCAGGGCGACGGCCGCGGGCAGCCGGCCGGGCGGGCCGACGGCGGTGAACCGCTGGCCGAACGCCTCCTCGGCCACGTCCTGGGCGTACCAGGTGGCGGCCGGGTCGCCGGCGGCGGAGAAGGTGACCGTGTGGGGCCGGATCAGGCCGGTCAGCGCCGGGTCGTCGAGGTTGAGCACCTCCTGGTGGCAGCGGCCGTCGAACAGCCGCGCCTTGGCCTGGAAGTAGTCCTCGCTGTCGGTGTGGAAGTCGAGGTGGTCGGAGCCGAAGTTGGTCCAGCCGCCGACCGCGAAGCGCACGCCGCCGACGCGGCCCATGGCCAGCGCGTGGCTGGACACCTCCATCACCACCGCGGTCACGCCGCGCTCGACGGCCAGCGCGAACAGCGCGTGCAGGTCGGGCGCCTCCGGGGTGGTGCGCTTGCTGGTCACGGTCAGGTCGCCCAGCCGGGTCTCGACGGTGCCGATCAACCCGGTGACGTGCCCTGCCGCGCGCAGCCCCGACTCGACCAGGTATGCCGTGGAGGTCTTGCCCGCGGTGCCGGTCAGGCCGACGACGGCCAGCTTGGTGGTGGGCGAGCCGTACACCAGGTCGGCGACGGGGCCCAGGCTCTGCCTCGGGTCGGCCACCACCAGCACCGGCACGCCCGCGGCGGCGGCCACCGCGACGCCCTCGTGGGCGGCTCCGGCGTCGTCGGTCAGCACGGCGACCGCACCGGCGGCCAGCGCGGCGACGACGAACTCGGCGCCGTGGCGGCGGGCGCCGGGCAGCGCGGCGTACAGGTCGCCGGGCAGCACCTGGTCGCTGGCGTGGGTCACCCCGGTGACCACGATCCCGTCGGGCACGGGCGCGGTGCCGGCCAGGGCCGCGACGGCGGACAGGTCCACCGGGACGACGTGGACGGGGCGCAGCGGGGCCGCCGGGGCGGTCCCACCGGACTGCTCGGCGGTGGTGGAGCTGAGTTTGCCTGGCACGGCGTCAGACCTTACCCGTTGCGCGGCGGGCGGCCGCACACCTGTGCCCGCTGTGTCTGACTTCTAGTGACATTGATCAGTAATGCGTCACGAATGTGGGCGATTCCTGAGTACTCGGCAGCACCTTGAAGTGACGCAGCGTGAACGCCATCAGGTCGCGGAACGAGGGGCCGGCCACCTTGCCGCCCGCGCCGAGACCGGGCGCCTTGACGAACACCGCGATCACGTACCGGGGCGCCTCGGCCGGGGCCATGCCTATGAACGAGCCGACCTCGCCCTTGACGTACTTGCCGTTGACCACCTGCGAACCGGTGCCCGTCTTGCCCGCGATCCGGTAGCCGGGCAGCGCAGCCGAGCGGCCCGTGGCCTGGTCGACGGTGGTGACCGCCTCCATGATCTGGCGCAGCTCGGCGGCCGTCTTCGGGCTGATGACGCGGTGCGACTGCGGCGCCGGGCCGGGGGTGACCCCGCCCTTGGGGTCGACGGTCTGCTTGATCAGGTGCGGCTGCATCCAGACGCCGTCGTTGGCGATCGTGGCGTACACCTCGGCCATCTGCAGCGGGGTCACGGCCACGCCGTGGCCGATCGGGATCGAGCCGTACGACGAGCCGCTCCAGTTCTCCGGCGGCTGCACCAGGCCGGACGACTCGCCCGGCACCCCGATCCCGGTGGGCTGGCCGAGGCCGAACGCGCGCTGGTACTCGTACAGCTTCTCGGGGCCCAGCTTGTCGGCGATCTTGATGGTCGCCACGTTCGACGAGAACGCCATCAGGCCCGGCAGCGTGATCCGGGTGCCCTCGGCGAACGGGTGCGTGTCCCGGTACGCGGCCCCGCCCTTGTAGATCACCGGACCGACCTTGATCGTCGAGTCGGGCTTGACCACGCCCTCCTCCAGCGCCGCCGACAGGGTGACCGCCTTGTGCACCGAACCGGGGTCGACCACGATCGAGGTGGCCGCGTCGACCAGCTCGCTGGGCTTGGCGTTGCCCCAGTCGGCCGCGTTGAACGTCGGGTACGACGCCTGCGCGATCACCTCGCCGGTCCGGACGTCCAGCACCATGGCGGCACCCCAGGTGGCGTGCTCCTTCTCCATGTTCTGGAACAGGATGCGCTGGGCCTGGAACTGCACGTCGCGGTCGATGGTGAGCACCAGTGAGCTGCCCGGCTGGGCGGGCGTCTCGTGGCGGTAGCCGCCGGGGATGGGCTTGCGCAGCTCGGCGTTGCCGACCTCGTACACCAGCTCGCCGTTGTGCCCGCGCAGCACGTCGTCGTAGCGGGCCTCCAGCCCGGCCAGGCCGGTCATGTCGGTGCCGGTGAAGCCGATGAGGTTGGCGGCCAGGTCCGCGCCGGGCAGGTCGCGCCGCTCGTCGCGCTCGACCCGGATGCCGGGCAGGTTCATCGCGCGCACCATGTCGGCCGCATCCACGCTCAGACCCCGGATCAGCCAGCGGAACCGCACCGGGCCGCCGGTGACCTCCTGGGTGCCCTTGCGCAGCAGCGGTTCCAGCTCCGAGGGGGCCTTGCCCAGCAGCGGCGCGAGCCGCTGCGCCGTGGTGACCGGGTCGGCGACGAGTTCGGGGTCGACGGCCACGAACCGGGCCTCGACGCTGCGGGCCAGCACGGCCCCGTTGCGGTCGTAGATCGCGCCGCGCGGCGCGGCCAGGCCGACCTCGTCCAGGCGCTCCTTGAGGCCGACCGCGGCGAACGCGGGCGCGTCGGCGAGCTGGAACTGCACCAGCCGGATCCCGATCGCCGCGAACAGCAGCAGGGACAGCACCGTGGCCAGCCGCAGGCGCCGCTGCGGCGACCCGAGCCGGGGCGGGGTGGGCGTGGCGGCGGAGGGGCGGTCCGGGCCGCCGCGCCGCCGCGGGCCGCGCCGCTGCCACGGGGGTACGACCGCGGCTTCGCGCCGCGCCGCCTCGCGCGTCCCGGCGGGCGTGCGCCGCGGCTCCCGTCCCGCGGGCTCGCCGCGCCCGGCCGAACGCTTCAGCCCGGCCGTGGCCCGGGTCGGCGGCTCGTCGGCCCGGCCGCCGCGCACCATGCGCAGCGCGGCCCGGCGCCGCCGCAGCTCCCGCTCGGCCAGCGCGTCGAGTTCGTCCTCGTCCTCGTCGGGCTCCGGCGCCGCCTCGCGCGGCCTGCCCACGCGGCCGCTCCGCGGGGCGCTGTCGGCGCGGGCGCGGCCCGTCGGCGGCACATGCTGCACGCGCGGGTCGGCGGTGGGGTCCTCGGTCTGACCCGCCCGCGGGGCGCCGTCGCGGACCGTACGCCCGCGGGGGGTGAAGGCGCGCGCATCGGAGATGCCCGACCGGCGGCCGGGGTCGCGCCGGGGTGGTTCCTCGTCCTCGCGTCGCGCCATGCGCTGCCCCCTCCGCCGGGCCAAGATCCGTCAAGTTGCCGGGCAATCGGCCACCGGACGGCCCCGGATACGCCCGAGTGCCCGGCAACTCCGAACACGGCGGCGCCCGGTGCCGTCGGCGGCGGTGCCGCGACGGCACCGGGCGGGCCGCTATGGCGCGCCGCGGCGCGACCCCGGCGGGGCCGCGCCGCGGGCGCGTTCACGTCTTACTGGCTGGTGATGCTCGGCTTGCCGGTGGCCGGCTGGGGCACCCCGATGATCTTGCCGTCGGGCAGCCGGATGAACGCGGGCGCACCCGCGGGCACCAGGCCCAGCCGCTTGGCGGCCGCCTCCAGGCGGCCCGGCGACTCCGCCTCCGCGATCTCCTGGCTCACCTGCTGCTCGCGCAGGTCCAACTGGGCCTGCTTGTGCTTGAGCTCGGTCAGCTGGAGGCCGCTCTCGGCGATCTTGGTGTTGAGCACCAGGATGCCGAGCACCCCGGCCACTACGACCACCACGATGAGCAGCACGAACGGCGTACGCGGCGCCGCGACGGGCACCGGGGGCGCCAGTCGCAGCCGGGGCCGGCGCACCGGTTCCTCGGCCAGCGGCTGCGCCGCCAGCGCGGCGTTGCCGCTGGTGCGGTAACGCCCCCGCGCGTTCTCGCCGCGCGTCGGCAGAGCCGCTGTATCGTGCGCCGCGCTCCGACCCCCCGGGCGCGGCGCCGCCTGCGGCGGCTCGGTGCTGCGGCGCGATGCCCGCAGCGGTGTCACGTTCATCTTTGCCCCCTTTGCTCGCAGCTGTCGGTTCATGGACTGTGGTCCGTGTCGATCGTCTCCGCCGCGCGCAACCGCACCGATCCGGCTCGCGGATTGCGCGCCACCTCCTCGTCGCCGGCCAGCTCCGCCCCACCCCGGGTGAGCAGCTTCAGCGTCGGTCCCGTGCCCGGCAGTTCGATCGGCAGGCCGATCGGGGCGGTGCTGCGGGCGCGGGCCACGAAGGCCTGCTTGGTGATCTTGTCTTCGAGCGAGTGGTACGACAGCACGACCACCCGACCGCCCGGCGTCAGCGCGTCGATCGCCCGCGGCACCGCCCGCTCCCAGGTGGACAGCTCGCCGTTGACCTCGATACGCAGCGCCTGGAACGTCCGCTTCGCGGGATGTCCCCCGGTACGCCGGGCCGGGGCCGGGATCGAGTCCCGCACCAGCTCGGCCAGCAGCGCCGATGACGTGATCGGCGCCTTGGCACGCTCGCGCACGATCGCCGCGGCGATCTTGGACGCGAACTTCTCCTCGCCGTACACCCGCAGCACGCGGGTGAGCTCGCCGTGGGAGTAACTGTTGACGATCTCCTGGGCGGTCGTGCCGGTGGTCTGGTCCATCCGCATGTCCAGCGGCGCGTCCTGGGCGTACGCGAACCCGCGGTCGGCCTCGTCCAGTTGCAGCGAGGACACGCCGAGGTCGAACAGGATCCCGTCGGCGCCGTCGAGCCCGAGCTTGCCCAGCACGTCGGGCAGCTCGTCGTAGACGGCGTGCACCAGATGGGTCCGGTCGGCGAAGGGGGCCAGCCGGTGCCGTGCGTGCGCCAGCGCCTCGGTGTCGCGGTCGAGGCCGACCAGCAGCGTGTTCGGGTGCGCGGTCAGCACCGCCTCGGCGTGCCCGGCCAGGCCGAGCGTGCCGTCGACGTAGACCGTGCGCCCCTCGGGGCCGCGACCGGGCCGGTCGAGAGCGGGGGCTAGCAGTTGCAGGCATCGATCCAGCAGAACCGGCACGTGTACGCCACGCGGTTCTGCCATGTCGAAGCCCCCTGTCCGCTGTGCCTGCCGTCGTACCGCCAGATCCCCATCCGCTTCCCCCCTCCCGCCTCGGGGTCGAGGTGGGAGCGAATGCGCCTGGCATCGGGGAAGTGATGCCAGGTGCCGGAGCGGGTGGAGATCTCGCGGTACGGCGGCCCGGGTCCGGCTTTCGCGCGCCAGACCCGCCCATCCTCATAGACCGCCGGGCAGCACCCCCTCCTCGATGTCGGCGAACTCGTCCTCGTTCGCCGCGAGGTAGGACTCCCACGACGGCTTGTCCCAGATCTCGACCCGGGTGCTCGCCCCGATGACCACCAGGTCACGGTCGAGCCCCGCGTATTCGCGCAGGTGGGACGGGATGTTGACCCGGCCCTGCCGGTCGGGGACCTCGTCGTGGGCGCCCGCGAAGAAGACCCGGCTGTAGGCGCGGGCCGCCTTGTTCGTCATGGGCGCCTCGGCGAGCTGTCCCGCGATGCGCTGGAACTCGGGCACCGTGAAGACGTAGAGGCAGCGCTCCTGCCCTTTGGTTATCACGACACCTCCCGCCAGCTCGTCCCGGAACCGGGCGGGCAGGATCAGCCGGCCCTTCTCGTCCAGCCGGGGAGTATGGGTGCCCAGGAACATCGGCCCCCACCCCCTCGTAGACCGACGCCGCGCTTCGGCTCGTTTCGCGGACGAGCCGGCACGCGGTGCCTGCGGGGCCGGCGGACCCACGGCCCGCCATTGCGCCCCACTTTACTCCACTTCCCTCCACCGTCAATGCGAAATCAGCCTTCCGGGTGCCTTAGCCCTCCATATCGCCGCAGCTCATCGACGGTGGCGCGGAGTGGAGCGGCGGCGCGGCAGGTAACCAAGGTCATTCTTTTGACACCCGGATGCGGGTACGCCGAAGGGCACTGCTCGTCACGTGGCGCACCGCGAGCGTCGCGGTGCGTGTGCGAGACAGTGCCCTTCGGCGGTGCTTCGACGGTGCTTCGGCGCCCGGCGGGCGGGCGTCTTCGAAAGGTTTTCGGACTCAGGCCCGGTCGTCGTCCGGCAGCGCCTCGTCGGCGTCCGGCGGCTGCGGGTGCTCGTCGTCGACCGACGCCTGCGCGGCGGCGGGCGGGCGCGGCGCGGCGGCCGCCGCGGGGGCGCCGAGCAGGCTCACGGCGGCCAGTCCCGCGCCCAGGGAGAGCACGAGGCGGGCGGGGTCGAAACGGGAACGGCGGTCGGAGGGTTCCTGCATGGCGGGTCCTTCCCGGGTCCAGCGGCGGCCGCGCCGGGTACGCGCGGCGACTCGCCCCTGCCCGGGATCCACTGTGAGGGGGTGGCGCAAGCGGACCGGGCAGGGCTCGGTGGATCCGCCTGGCGCAGCAGCTCGGGAACCGGGTCGCGGCTCCCGCCACACGCGGCTGCCTACTCGTTTTATCCCATCAACGGGTAAATAGGCAATACGCAGGGAAAACCCGTGGTCGGGCGGTGTTCTGCGCCACAGGTCCGGCCCGCGGCCCGAGTCAGGTAGCCTCTCCGGCGTGACGGAGAAGAAACTGCCGCTGCGCGCGACCCTTGCGGCGTCGGTCTCGCGCACCGCCGCGGCCCTGTCCCGCGCCACCGGGCGTGGCGACGGATCGGTCATCGGCGGGCGCCTGGGCATGATGATCGACCCCGACCTGCTGGCCCACCTGGCCGCAGGCCGCCGGATAGCCCTGGTCTCCGGCACCAACGGCAAGACCACCACCACCCGGTTCACGGCCGCGGCCGTCGGCGTGCTGGGCGAGGTCGCCACCAACTCGTTCGGCGCCAACATGCCGACCGGCCACACCTCCGCCCTGGCCCGCGCCGGCGCCACGCCGTACGCGGTGCTGGAGGTCGACGAGCACTACCTGGCCCAGGTGCTGCGGGCCACGACTCCCCTGGTCGTGGCGCTGCTGAACCTGTCGCGCGACCAGCTCGACCGGGCCAAGGAAGTCGCGATGATGGCCCAGCTGTGGCGCGACGCGCTGACCGAGCACCCCGACGTGCACGTCGTGGCCAACGCCGACGACCCCATGGTCGTGTACGCCGCCGCCGCGCACGCCGCCTCCGGCACCGGCGGGGTCACCTGGTTCTCCGCCGGCCAGCGCTGGCGTGAGGACGCCCACGTCTGCCCCGCCTGCGGCGCCCACATCGACCGCGACGAGACCGCGGACGGCTGGCGCTGCGCCACCGGCGACCTGGTCCGGCCGACCCCGCAGTGGACCGTCGGCGAGAACGCCGTGATCGACCCCGCGGGCGTGTCGCACGAGCTCAAGCTCCAGCTCCCCGGCAAGGTCAACGTCGGCAACGCGGCCACCGCGCTGGCCGTGGCGCACCGGTTCGGGGTCGACCCGGCCGCCGCCGCGCCCCGGCTCGCCGAGGTCGCCAGCGTCGCGGGCCGCTACGCCCAGGTCGACCGCGACGGCCGCAACATCCGCCTGCTGCTGGCCAAGAACCCGGCCAGCTGGCTGGAGGCGTTCGACATGGCCGAGCAGCAGCCGACGCTGCTGTCCATCAACGCCCGCGACCCCGACGGCTTCGACACCAGCTGGCTGTTCGACGTCGACTTCGCGCCGCTGCGCGGCCGCCAGGTGCTGATCACCGGCGACCGGGCCTACGACCTCGCCGTGCGGCTGGAGGTCAACCAGGTGCCGTTCACGCACGTCAAGACCTTCGCCGAGGCGGTCGCGGCGGTGCCGCCCGGCCGGCTGGAAGTGATCGCGAACTACACCGCGTTCCAGGACATCCGAGCGGAGTTGGATCGAGTTGTCTAGCGCACTGCAGATCGTCTGGGTCTACCCCGACCTGCTCTCCACGTACGGCGACCGGGGCAACATGCTCATCCTGGAGCACCGGGCCAGGGCGCGCGGCATCCCCGTGCAGACCGTCGAGGTCCGCTCCGACCAGAAACTGCCCACCGGCGACATCTACCTGCTCGGCGGCGGCGAGGACGGCCCGCAGGCCCTGGCCGCGCAGCGCCTCAACGCCGACGGGGGGCTGCACGACGCCGTCGAGCGGCGCGCCGTGGTGTTCGCCGTGTGCGCCGGATACCAGCTGCTCGGGCGCAGCTTCTACGCCAAGGGCGCCGAGTGCGCCGGGCTGAGCCTGCTCGACCTGTACTCCGACCGCGGCCCCACCCGGGCCGTCGGCGAGCTGGCCGGCGAGGTCGACCCGACGCTGGGCGTGCCCATGCTGACCGGGTTCGAGAACCACGGCGGCCGCACCCACCTCGGTCGCGGCGTCCGGCCGCTGGTCCGGGTGAAGACGGGCGTCGGCAACGACGGTGTCAGCGAGGGCGCCTGGTCGGGCACGGTCCTGGGGACGTACGCCCACGGCCCGGCCCTGTCGCGCAACCCCGGCCTGGCCGACCTGCTGCTGCGCTGGGCCACCGGCATGGAGGCCCTGCCCGCGATGGACGACACCTGGCCGAGCCGGCTGCGCGCCGAGCGCATGGCCGCCACGGGAAACGCGTGACGGGCACGATCCGCGACCCCGGGCCCGGCGACGCCGCGACCAGCGGCAGGCCGGACCCGGCGGGAGCGCCTTCGGCTGCCGACTCGGCGACCGTCCCCGCCGCCGCCCTGCCGGAGCCGCCGCAGGCCGGCAGGCCGCTGGTCACGCACTGGCGGCGGGCGGTCGGACTGGCGCTGCTGGTCGTCGCCGCGGCGGTCGGTGCGTGGCTGCTGCCGCTGGAACGGCTGCCCGCGTGGGTGGACCAGCTCGGTCCGTCCGCACCGGTCGTGGCCGTGCTGGTGTGCGCGGGGCTGCTCAGCGCCCTGGTCCCCCGTACCGCGATCTCGCTGGGCTGCGGGGCGCTGTTCGGTGCGGTCATGGGCGCGACCTGGTCGATGGCGGCGGCGCTGATCGCCGCCGTGTTCACCTACGCCGCCGGGCGCTGGGCCGGGCGCGACCTGGTCGCCGCTCGCGCCGGGGACCGGTTGCAGCGGCTGGACCGCTGGCTCACCGCGCACGGGCTGCTGGCGGTGGTCGTGGTGCGGTTGCAGCCGATCGCGCCGTTCGGCCTGGTCGGCTACGCGTACGGCACGTCGACCACGCGGTTCCGGCACTACCTGCTGGGCACGCTCATCGGCGGGATCCCGTCCTCGTTCAGCTACGCCACCATCGGCGCGGCCGCGGTCGCCCCGCACACGCTGAGCTGGCTGACCTTCGTGCCCGCCGCCAGCGGCCTGCTCATCAGCGCCGCCGCCGCTGCGCACTGGCGCCGCCAGTCCCTGCGCAACCGCCGCCTCGCCCCGGCCTGATCGCGCTTTCCAGTTCTTGATCCGAAATCGTGGACGCTGGGTGTTGCCATAGCAGCACCTGGCGTCCACGATTCCGGATCACCCCCGCGACCACCCCGCGGCGCGCAACGCAGCACGCAGCGTTTCGAGCACTTCGTCCGGCTTGTTCCGCACGGCCCAGGCCGGGAAGCGCAGCACCCGCTCGCCCTGCACCCACAGCGCGTTCTGCCGCCGCATGTCCGCCCACCACGCGCGCACGTCCATGTGCTGAGCGCCGTCGACCTCGACCTGGACGCCGTAGCCGTCGAACAGGGCGTCCAGGTAGCGCTGCCTGCCGCCGCTGTCGCGGCGGCTGACCTGGAGCTTCGGCGTCGGCAGGCCGCCCCGGCGGCACAGCGCGACGAACTCCGCCTCCGGCAGCGACCCCGCGCCGCCCGCGCTGTCGTTGACGGCCTGGACGATCACGTCCCGGCGCACGATGTTCGGCATCCGGGCCAGCACGGCGCGGACCTCGGCCGGGTGCGTCAGGCGCTGCTGGAGCGTGGCCGCGATCAGCGTCTGCGCCTCGGCGTCGGAGCGGGCCCAGCGGGCGGCGTCGACCAGCGAGCGCGCGGGCATGGTGCACGGCGGGCTGCCCAGCTCGTGCACGTCGGCCGGATCGAGGCGGCGGGTGCGGTGCACGATCACGTCCATCGGGGTGTCGCGGTCGCGAGCGCCCGCGGGCAGCAGCAGGTGGATGCCGGGCACGTGGAAGCCGCGCAGGCCGTGCTGGGCGAGCGCGGTCCGGCCCGCGGTCACGGTGCCGGGCGGCCCGGCCAGGACCGCGATCCAGCGGCGCTGCTCGTCGTCGGCGGGCGTCGGCTGGAGCAGGTAGACGCCGCGCGCCGCGCGTACCCAGCGGCCGGAGGCGACACGGTGGCGGATGGCGGCGCTGGTGAAGTGCGCCAGCGCCTGGTCGCGGGTGAGCACATCGCGCTGGCGGAAGAGGAGGAAGTCGAGGTCGGCGGCGTCGTCGCGCGGTGGTGGTCGCACGGTCGTCGAGCCTAGGGACGCGGTACGACAGCGATCGATGATCGCCGACCCGCGGCCTCCGGCCGACGCGGGCGGCCGCCGAAGTCGAGGCCGTGGGGTGGTGGCGGGGGAAGATCCGAAATCGTGGACGCCAGGTGCTGCTATAGCGACACTCAGCGTCCACGATTTCGGATCAAGCCGTGACCGGTCAGGCGACGATGCTGACCAGGCGGCCGGCTACGACGATGACCTTCTTCGGGTCCTTGCCGCCCAGCGCGTCGCTGACGGCCGACAGGGCCGCGGCGCGGACCTCGTCCTCGCTCGCGTCCGCGGCGACCTCGACGCGCCCGCGCACCTTGCCGTTGACCTGCACCGGGTAGGTCACCTGCGCGGCGGCCAGCAGTGCCGGGTCGGCGACCGGGAAGTCGGCGAAGGTCAGCGAGCCGTCGTGGCCCAGCTTGCGCCACAGCTCCTCGGCGATGTGCGGGGCGACCGGGGCGACCATCAGCACCAGCGGCTCGGCGATCTCGCGCGGGGTGGCGCCGGCCTTGGTCACCGCGTTGGTCAGCTCGATCAGCTTCGCGATCGCGGTGTTGAAGCGCAGCGCCGCCATGTCCTCGCGGACCCCGGCGATGGTGCGGTGCAGCAGGCGGCGCAGCTCGTCGCCCGCCGGGGTGTCGACCACCACGACGTCGCCGGTCTGCTCGTCGACGATCGAACGCCAGACGCGCTGCAGGAACCGCTGGGCACCGATGACCGCGCGGGTGTCCCAGGGGCGGGACACCTCCAGCGGGCCCATCGACATCTCGTAGACGCGGAAGGTATCGGCGCCGTACCGCTCGCACATCTCGTCGGGCGTGACGACGTTCTTCAGCGACTTGCCCATCTTGCCGTACTCGCGGTCGACCTTCTCGCCGTTCCAGGTCCAGACGCCGGGCTGCTCCTCGGTGACCTCCTCGGCGGGCACGTACGTCTTGCGCTCGTCGGTGTAGGCGTACGCCTGGATGTAGCCCTGGTTGAACAGGCGGTGGTACGGCTCGAAGCTGCTGACGTGGCCCAGGTCGAACAGCACCTTGTGCCAGAACCGGGCGTACAGCAGGTGCAGCACGGCGTGCTCGACGCCGCCGACGTACAGGTCCACGCCGCCGGAGTCGCCCGGGTTGCGCGGCCCGACCCAGTAGGCCTCGTTCTGCGGGTCGACGAACGCCTTCTCGTTGGTCGGGTCCAGGTAGCGCAGCTGGTACCAGCACGAGCCGGCCCACTGCGGCATGGTGTTGGTCTCCCGGGTGTACTGCTTCGGCCCGTCGCCCAGGTCCAGCGTCACCTCGACCCAGTCGCCCTTGCGCGACAGCGGCGTCTCCGGCGAGGAGTTCGCGTCGTCGGCCGCGAAGGTCTTCGGCGAGAAGTCGTCGACCTCGGGCAGCTCGACGGGCAGCATCGACTCGGGCAGCGCGATCGGCTGGCCGTCCTGCGCGTACACGATCGGGAAGGGCTCGCCCCAGTAGCGCTGGCGGCTGAACAGCCAGTCGCGCAGCCGGTACGTGATGGCGCCCTGGCCGCGGCCCTCGGACTCCAGCCACTCGATGATCTTCGCCTTGGCCTCGGCGACGCCCAGGCCGTCCAGCATGCCGGAGTTGATCGCCGGGCCGTCGCCGGTGAACGCCTTGCCGTCGAAGCCCTCGGTCGGCTGCACGGTCCGGATGATCGGCAGCTCGAAGACCTCGGCGAACTCCCAGTCGCGCTCGTCCTGGCCGGGCACCGCCATGATCGCGCCGGTGCCGTAGCCGGCCAGCACGTAGTCGGCGATGAACACCGGGACCTTCGCCCCGTTGACCGGGTTGACCGCGAACGCGCCGGTGAAGACGCCGGTCTTGGTCTTGGCGTCGGCCTGGCGCTCCACGTCGGTCTTGCTCGCCGCGAACGCCCGGTAGGCGGCGACGGCCTGGGCCGGGGTGTCGTGCCCGCCGGTCCACACCGCGTGCGTGCCGTCCGGCCACGCCGCCGGGGCGATCGCGTCGACCAGCTCGTGCTCGGGCGCGACCACCATGTACGTGGCGCCGTAGACCGTGTCGGGCCGGGTGGTGAAGACCCGGACCTGCTGGTCGGAGCCGTCGACCTGGAACGAGATGTGGGCGCCGGTGGAGCGGCCGATCCAGTTGCGCTGCATCGCCTTGATGGCCTCGGGCCAGTCCAGCGTGTCCAGGTCGTCGATCAGGCGGTCGCCGTACGCGGTGATGCGCATCATCCACTGCTTCAGGCTGCGCTTGAAGACCGGGAAGTTGCCGCGCTCGCTGCGGCCGTCGGCGGTGACCTCTTCATTGGCCAGCACGGTGCCCAGGCCGGGGCACCAGTTGACCGGCGCCTCGCTGACGTACGCCAGGCGGTGGTCGTTGATGACCGCGCGGCGCTCGGCGGCGGACTTCGCGGCCCACGTCGGGTCCTCGGCGGCGAACTTCGCCTCCAGCTCGGCGATCGGGCGGGCGCGGCCGGCCTCGGCGTCGTACCAGGAGTTGAAGACCTGCAGGAAGATCCACTGGGTCCAGCGGTAGAAGTCCACGTCGGTGGTGGCGACCGAGCGGCGCGGGTCGTGGCCCAGGCCCAGCATGCGCAGCTGCTCGCGGTAGCGCGCGATGTTGCGCTCGGTGGTCACCCGCGGGTGGGTGCCGGTCTGCACCGCGTACTGCTCGGCCGGCAGGCCGAAGGAGTCGAAGCCCATGGTGTGCAGCACGTTGAAGCCCGCCATGCGCTGGAAGCGGGCGAACACGTCGGTGCCGATGAAGCCCAGCGGGTGCCCCACGTGCAGGCCCGCGCCCGACGGGTACGGGAACATGTCCAGCACGAACTGCTTGGCGGCGCCGAAGCGGGGGTGCGCCGGGTCGGCCAGCGGGCCGGTCGGGTTGGGCGCGTGGAAGGTGCCGTGCTCGTCCCAGTAGTCCTGCCAGTGCCGCTCGATGTTGCCCGCCAGGGCGGCGGTGTAGCGGAACGCGGGAATGTCGGCCGAGGTCTCGGCTTGCTCACTCATGTCAAATCCTCAACGAATTCATTACGCGATCTCAGGTCATCGGGGTGTGCCGCCACCGCGCGGCCGTCCGGCTGGGGAGAGCGGACATGCTGTGCCTCCGTTTTATGTCCGCTTCGCGGACATAAAAAAGCCCCTCGCGCAGGAGGGGTCGCCGTGCTCACACGCGCTCTGTCGCGTCAGCACGGCCTGCTAAGGAGCGCCAGCTTCCGGGCCATGACCGCATGATACCCCGTACGCGCGCGGGACGGCATCTCGCATACCGCCCATTGCGCGCACACCCACCGCGCGTAACACTGCGGTCACGACGGAACGTACTCGTCCGCTCGCGCGTCGCAGATGCGGCGCCGCGAGCGGACGATGTTCCCCAAGGCAACCAACGCCGCGACCATGAGCGTTCTGGTCTCGGCTAGGTGATCAGAATGGTGGGAGGCCGGTGACCATGATCAGCGAGCACCACGCGCCCCACGGTCGCGAACTTCAGGAGGACATGTGACCACGCAACGAGGCGGGAGCGAACTCACCGACCCCATGACGGTCGAGGAGTTCCGGGCCACGACCAACGCGATCGTGGCCAACATCGAGCAGGTCATCGAGGGCAAGACAGCCACCGTGCGGCTGGCGCTGGCGGTGCTGCTGGCCGAGGGGCACCTGCTCATCGAGGACGTACCCGGCGTCGGCAAGACCAAGCTGGCCAAGGCGCTGGCCCGGTCCATCGACTGCTCGGTGCGGCGCATCCAGTTCACCCCCGACCTGCTGCCCAGCGACGTGACCGGCGTCAGCGTCTACAACCAGGAGACGCGGGAGTTCGAGTTCAAGCCGGGCGCCGTCTTCGCCAACCTGGTGGTCGGCGACGAGATCAACCGGGCCTCGCCGAAGACCCAGTCGGCGCTGCTGGAGTGCATGGAAGAGCACCAGGTCACGGTCGACGGCGAGACGTACTTCATGGACATGCCGTTCATGGTGATCGCCACGCAGAACCCGATCGAGATGGAGGGCACGTACCCGCTGCCCGAGGCCCAGCGCGACCGGTTCACCGCCCGCATCGCGATGGGCTACCCGGACGCCGCCGCCGAGTACGCCATGCTCGACGGCTACCAGGCGCACGACCCCCTGGACGACCTCACCGCGGTCGCCGACGCGAGCGCGGTGCGCCGCCTGATCGCCACCGTACGCAGCGTGCACGTGGCCGAGCAGGTCAAGCGGTATGCGGTCGAGCTGGTCACCGCCACCCGCGAGGCCCCCGAACTGCGCCTGGGCGCGTCCCCGCGCTCGACGCTGCAACTGCTGCGCACCGCGAAGGCGGTCGCGGCGCTGGACGGCCGCGACTACGTCGTCCCCGACGACCTCCAGACGCTGGCCGTGCCGGTGCTGGCGCACCGGGTCATCCCCACCGCCGACGCGCAGCTGGCCCGGCGCACCACCGATGCGATCCTGTCGGAGCTGGTGCACCGGCTGCCCGTGCCGCACGACCGGCGCTCCCCCTACGACACCCGTCCGGCCACCCCGCCGAACTCCTTCTACGACCGGCGGGGCTGACCCATGCGCGAGGCGCTGCGAGGGCTGACCACCCGGGGCCGGTCCTTCCTGGCCGCCGGGACGGCCGCGCTGCTGTGCGCGGTGGTGCTCGGCGAGAAGGACCTGATGCGGGTGGCGGTGCTCCTCGTGGCGCTGCCGCTGCTCGCGGCGCTGCACGTGGGCCGGGCGAGATACCGGCTCGCGTGCACGCGCAGCCTCGACCCGTACCGCGTGCAGGCGGGCGCCAGCGCCCGCGTGCTGCTGCGGCTGCAGAACGTGTCGCGGCTGCCCACCGGCACCCTGCTGCTGGAGGACCGGCTGCCCTACGCGCTGGGCAGCCGCCCCCGGCTGGTGCTGGAGCGGCTGGGCGCGCAGCAGGCCAGCTCGGTGGCGTACACCGTGCGCGCCGAACTGCGCGGCCGCTACGACGTCGGCCCGCTGACGCTGCGGATGACCGACCCGTTCGGCCTGTGCGAGCTGACCCGCTCGTTCCCCAGCACCGACAAGCTCACCGTGATCCCGCAGGTGTCGGCGCTACAGCTGGTCCGGCTGGCCGGCGAGTACTCCGGCACCGGCGACAGCCGGGCCCGCTCGGTGGCGGTGCACGGCGAGGACGACGCGGCCACCCGCGAGTACCGCCGGGGCGACGACCTGCGCCGGGTGCACTGGCGCTCGACCGCCCGCGTCGGCGAGCTGATGGTGCGCCGCGAGGAGCAGCCCTGGGAGAGCCGGGCCACGGTGCTGCTGGACACCCGGTCCGCCGCCCACCGGGGCGAGGGCCCCACGGCCAGCTTCGAGTGGGCGGTGTCGGCGTCGGCGAGCATCGCGGTCCACCTGCGCCAGGCCGGGTACCGGCTGCGCATGGTCACCGACAGCGGCGCCGACCTCGACGCCACCGAGGCGACCGGCGACGGCCTGCTGCTGGACCACCTGGCCGAGGTGAAGACCTCCCAGCGCGGCGACGTGTCGAGCCTGGTCGACCAGGTGCGCCGCCGCGCCGACGGCGGCCTGATCATCGCGGTGCTCGGCCTGCTCACGCCGGGTGAGGCCCGGCTGCTGGCCGCGCTGCGCACCAGCGGCACCACCTGCGTGGCGCTGTTCATGGACACCAACACCTGGCTGAACCTGCCCGCGGCCACCCGCGAGGCCGCCGAGCGCGAGCACGCCACGGCGGCGCTGGCGCTGCTGCAGAGCGGCTGGCGCGTGCTGCGGGTCAAGCACGGCGACCAGCTGCCCTCGCTGTGGCCGCAGGCCGCCAAGGGCCAGCAGGGCTTCGCGGTGCGCGCCGCGATGGCCGAGACCGTCGGTATGGGAGGCGGCCGATGAACTCACGACGGCACCTGGGCCTGGTCGCGGCGGGCACGACGCTGCTCGCCTCGGCCCCGATCTCGCTGATCTTCGACGGGTACACCTGGCTGTTCCACGCGCTGCTGATGGTGGCGCTGGTGGCCGGGGCGGCGCTGGCCGCGCGCTCGCTGCGCGGGCGCACCTGGGCGCAGCTCATCGCCATGATCGCCGCGCTGTTGCTCGGCCTGACCTGGCTGTTCGGCGACGGCACCGCGGCCCTGGGACTGATCCCCACCCCGGGCACGTTCCGGCACTTCGGCGAGCTGCTGGCACTGTCCGGCGAGGAGATCCGCAGCAGCTACGTGCCCGTGCCCGACCTGCGCGGGCTGCTGTTCATCAGCGCGATGGGCATCGGCGCGGTGGCGATCCTGGTCGACCTGTGCGCGGTGAGCATCCGCCGCCCGGCGCTGGCGGGCCTGCCGATGCTGGCCATCTACTCGGTGCCGGTGGCGGTCTACGTCGACTCGGTGTCGCCGGTGCCGTTCGCGATCGGCGCGGTCGGCTTCCTGTGGCTGCTGGTCAGCGACAACGTCGACCGGGTGCGCCGGTTCGGCCGCCGCTTCACCGGTGAGGGCCGGGGCGTGGACGTGTGGGAGCCGTCCCCGCTGTCGTCGACCGGGCGGCGGCTGGCCACGGTCGGCGTGATCGCCGCGGTGCTGCTGCCGCTGGCGGTGCCCGCGATGGGCGTCGGCTTCTTCAGCCAGTTCGGCACCGGCGAGGGCCTGGGCCAGGCGGGCAAGGGCGGCCGGGGTGCCACCCGGGTCGATCTGTTCGCCGAGCTCAGCGGGCGGCTGCGGTCCTCGGCCGTACAGGACATGGTCAAGGTCAGCACCACTGACACCCGGCCGTTCTACCTGCGCTTCGGCGTCGCCGACGAGATCGGCGACAAGGGCTTCTCCAGCCGCCAGCCGGCCGGGCAGCCGGTCAACGACAACATGCCGACGCCGGTGGGCCTGGACACCAGCAACGTGGTGACCCTGCGCAACACGGCCCGGGTGGAGGTCACCCAGCAGTTCGCGATGCCGCTGGTCCCCGTGTTCGGGGCGCCGGTGTCGGTGCGCAAGCTCGGCTCGGCCTGGTCGTACGACCCCAACATGCAGATCGTGTACTCCCAGCGGGAGAACTCGGCGGGCCGGTCCTACGAGTTCGACTACCTGCGGCCGGAGTTCACGCCCGACCAGCTGCGCACGGCCCAGCCGCTGGCGGCGTCGGACCCGGTGCAGCGGCAGTTCAGCCGGGTGCCGCAGGTGCAGTTCGTGGCGGACCTGGTCGAGCGGCTTACCAAGGACAAGACCACGCCGTACGACAAGGTCCGTGGCCTGTACGACTACTTCTCCTCCAAGAACGAGTTCCGCTACGACCAGCTGGCCCCCAGCGGCACCAGCGGTGACGCGATCGTCGACTTCCTGGAGGCCAAGCAGGGCTTCTGCGAGCAGTACGCGGCGGCGCTGGCGTGGATGGCGCGCACCGCGGGCATGCCCGCGCGGGTGGCGTTCGGGTTCGCGCTGGGCAACAACTTCCGCGAGGGCGTCTACACGCTGACCAACAAGAACCTGCACGCCTGGACCGAGGTGTACTTCGCCGGGTTCGGCTGGGTGCCGTTCGACGCCACCCCGGCCGCGTTCGTCATGGGCTCGGTCAACCCGGCCTGGGCGCCGAACGTGGACGCCCCGGACCTGACCCCGGGCAACCGCCCCTCGATCGCGCCCGGCGGCAGCGGCGGCCCGAACGCGAGCGGCGGGCCGACCCGCCGGCCGCTCGACCCGGGTGAGGACCTCGGCAGCGGCCCGATCACGCCGACCTCGATCCCGGCGTGGGTGTGGTGGTCGCTGGGCGGCGGCCTGGTGCTGCTGCTGGTGCTGGCCGCACCGGCGCTGCGCCGGACGATGCTGCGGCGCCGCCGCGGCCTGCGTACGCCGGCCGGCCGGACCGCGCCACTGCCGGAGGGCGCCACCGACGCCGCGCCGCCGGAGCTGACCGTGAGCGGCGACCTGGACGCGGCCCGCCGCCGCGCCCACCTGGCCTGGGACGAGCTCATCGATACGATGATCGACTTCCGGGTGACGGTGGACCCGGCGGAGACGCCGCGGGCCACGGTGGACCGGCTGATCAGGACGCGGCTGACCGGGGCGGCCGAGCACGCCCGGCTGCTGGGCGTCGCCGAGGAGCGGGCCCGCTACGCGCCGGTGCCGCTGTCGGCCGACCGCCTCGGCGGCGCCGTGCGCGCGGTCCGGGCGGCGCTGGCAGCCGACGCCGACCGCGGCGTACGGCTCGCGGCGGTGCTCATGCCGCCATCGGTCCTGCTGCGCTGGCGCAACGCGGTCTACAACGCCACCGCGGCGATGTCGGCCCGCTCATCGGCCCTGGGCGAGCGCCTGGTCCGCCTCACCCGCCCCCTGCGCATCCGCCGCCCCAAGCTCCTGCGCTGACAGCACTGCCACCGGCGGGGCGCCGTCCGCTCGCAGAGATCACTGCAGTTTCGGGGAAACTGGCCGAATTCCGGCCCGCTTTCCAGCACTTTCCCCGAAACTGCACCCCTCGCGACGCGGCGCGGCGCACGACTACGGCGAAGGGCCGCCCCGTCCGGGGCGGCCCTTCGCCGTAGTCGTAGATGGGGAGGGTGTCAGCGGTCGAACTCGCGGCGCTCGCGCCAGCGGCTCTCCAGCCGGTCGATGAGGCCCATGCCGCGGCGGGTGCGGCGGGTGGCGGTGCCGCCCACGGAACGCAGCTCGGTGCTCTGGCTGCGCCGGTGCGCGATCATCCAGTAGGCCGCCGCGCCCAGCATCAGCACGAACCCGACCACGCCCAGCCACAGCTTGGAGCTGTCGGCCACGCCGTAGACCACCAGGCCCAGGCCGGCGAGGATGAGCACGATCGAGATGATGATCCGTCGACGGGCTTGGAACTTCGGGTCGCTGTGGCGCACGGCCGAAGCGAACTTAGGGTCTTCGGACAGCGACCGCTCGATCTGCTCGAACAGCCTCTGCTCGTGCTCGGATAGCGGCACGGCACTCCTCCCCGGTCCGCCGGGTTCGGCGATTCCTCCCCCAGGGTGCGACGAGTCGCCCCATTCCCCAAGGTGATGATCGCCAAACCGTGAATACGTGTCGCAGCCGGACGACTGCTACCCGTCAGTCTACGAGGGCAGTGGCGGGTCGGAAAGCGGGACGACCATGCCCGGAGCGGGATTTTGCGACCCCGGCTCGCGCGGCGGCGCCTCGCGCCGGGTCGGCCCGAGAAGACTGGCCGGACGGACGGCCCCGCGACCGAACCGGGCGATGACCGCGTCGGCGGCGACCTCGGCGTCGCGCCACCCCTGCTCCGGCTCGTCCAGGGCGAGCTGCCGCACCGCCCCGTCGGCCGCCAGCAGGCCCTCCAGCCGTACGCCGACGAGCCGGATCCGCTGCTGGGACCGGACCGGCTCGAACAGCTCCCAGGCGGTGGTGAAGACGTCGTGGGCCACGTCGGTGGGGCCGCCCAGCGTCCGCGAGCGCGACACCGTGCGGAAGTCGGCGAACCGCACCTTGATCGACACGGTGCGCCCGGCCTGCCCCGAGGCGCGGGCCCGCACCGCCACCTTCTGCGCCAGCGCCAGCAGGGTGCGGCGCAGCGCCTGCGGGTCGTCGACGTCGGTGTCGAAGGTCACCTCGGCCCCGATCGACTTCTCCTGATGCTCGGTGGTGACCCGGCGGGAGTCGCGCCCGGCGGCCAGCTCCCGCAGGTGCGCCGACAGGGCCGGGCCCAGCGCCCCGCGCAGCAGCCCGTCGGACGCCTGGGCCACGTCGCCGACCGTGTGCAGGCCGAGCTTGCGCAGCGTCTCCTCGGTACGCTCGCCGACGCCCCACAGCACCGACACCGGCAGCGGGTGCAGGAACGCCAGCACCCGGTCGGCCGGGATGACCAGCTGCCCGTCCGGTTTGGCCCGGGTGGAGCCGAGCTTGGCCAGGAACTTGTTGGACGCCACCCCGATAGAGCAGGTCAGCCGCTGCTCGGCGGCGACGCGGCGGCGGATCAGGTCGGCGATCTGCGTGGGCGGGCCGAACAGCCGGCGCGAACCCGTGACGTCGAGGAACGCCTCGTCCACCGAGAGCTGCTCGACCAGGGGCGTGATGTCGCGGAAGATCGCCATGACGGCGCGGGAGGCCTCGGCGTACGCGGACATGTCGGGCTGGATGAAGATCGCCTGCGGGCAGCGGGACCGGGCCACCGCGGTCGGCATGGCGCTGCGCACCCCGTAGGCGCGGGCCTCGTAGCTGGCCGACGACACCACTCCGCGACCGCCGGTGCCGCCCACCACGACGGGCAGGCCGCGCAGTTCGGGCCGGCGGCGCACCTCCACCGAGGCGAAGAAGGCGTCCATGTCGATGTGCAGGATCGGGCAGCGCGAATCGTCGCCGGTCGGACCGAACCCGGCCACCGGCGCACCGCCACCCGACGCGCGCCCCACGGGTGCACCGTACCGCGCGGGTCGGACAGCCGTTCGAACGGCGCGTCAGGCGCGGTAGACCAGCAGCGGGATCTGCATCTCGACCGGGGTCAGCGAGCCGTGCATGGCGACCATCGGCGCGATGCCGGGACCGTCGGTGCGCGAGGCCAGCAGCGCCCAGTCGTCGCGGCAGACCAGGACCACGTCGCCGATGCGGGCGGCGTGGTCGGCGCCGACCGGGCCGTACCAGCCGGTGGCGACGGCCTCGTCCCGGGTGCCCGCCCACACCGCGTGCCCGAACCGGGCCCGCCACACCGCGACCAGGTCGTCGGCGGCACCGGCGACGGTGTGCAGGTAGCGTGCCCGCGGCTCGCCCGCGACGTGCCGCACGCCGTCGTGCAGCGCGGGGTCGCCGTGCAGGTCGATGCGGCGGTGCATGGGGATGTCGCGCTGGCCGTGGTCGGCGGTGACCACCAGCGCCGCGTCGGCGGGCAGCCCGTCGACCAGGATCGCCAGCAGCCGGTCGACCTCGGCGGCGGCCTGCGCCCACTGCGGCGAGGTGAGCCCGTGGTTATGCCCGGCCTTGTCCAGGTCGGGGTGGTAGCCGTAGACCAGGCTGGGACCCGGCTCGTCCTTGAGCGCGGCCAGCATCCCGGCCGCCACCTCGTCGACCCCGACCGCGGGGCAGTAGCGGGCGCCCGCGCTGGTGACGGTGGTCAGGCCGCTGCCGACGAACTCGGGCCGGCTCACGACGACCGTGCTCACCCCGGCGGCGCCCGCCGCGGCGTAGAGCGGGGGCACCGGCTGCCACCGGGCCGGGTCGGGGTCGTCGCGCCACTGGGTATGGCTGATCACGATCTCGGTGCCCGGCACCAGGCTGTAGAAGCCGAGCACGCCGTGCGCGCCCGGCACCGCACCGGTGTTGAGGCTGACCAGGCTGGTCGGGGTGGTGGAGGGGAAGCCGCAGGTGGTGAACCCGGCCGTGCCGAGCCGGCCGGCCAGCGTGTCGGCCATGGCCGGGCCGAAGCGCGCCAGCGCGGGCAGCTGCCCCCAGCCCATGCCGTCGACCAGCAGCACCGCCACCCGCCGCACCTCCGGCAGCCGGGCGGTCAGGCCCAGCCGGTCGGGCAGGCCGGGCACGCCGAGCGCGGTCAGCGCCCCGGGCAGCACGTCGGCGATGGTGCCCTCGTCATAGCGCGGTGCGAGGAACATGTCGGCCACTCCCCTCCCCGGCGCGCGGCCGGTGCGTCAGTGCGCGGCGCGGCGCCGCGCGAGCAGGTGCACCTGGGTCGCCACATCCCGGTATGGCGGCAGGGCCGACACGGCCAGCTCGAACGCCGTCAGCGCCTCGGGGTCGGCGTCGGCCACGACCCCGGGCACGGCGTCGGCCACGACGCGCACCCCGTGTACGGACTCCACGCCCAGGCCCGCCCCGGCCAGCAGCCGCTGGGCGCCGTCGAGGTCGAAGCGGCGCCGCAGCGTGTCGCGCGCGGTCAGCCGGGCGTCCGGGTCGGCCAGCAGGTCGGCGGCGGCGCGCCACTGCCCGGCCATGGCCCGCGACAGCACCGCCGCGGCCCGGTTGGCGACCAGCACGCTGGCCGCGCCGCCCGGCCGCAGCGTGTCGTGCAGCGCCTGCACGACCTCGGCCGGATCGTCGACGACCTCCAGCACCGCGTGGCACAGCACCAGGTCGGCGCCGCCGGGCGGGACGAGGTCGCCGAGGGAGTCGGCGTCGCCCTGCATCGCGTGCACGCGGTCGGCGACCCCGGCGTCGGCGGCCCGGCGCAGCAGCGAGGCCAGCGCGTCAGGGCTCGGGTCGACGACGGTGACGCTGTGCCCGGCCTCGGCCAGCGGCACCGCGAACCCGCCGGTGCCGCCGCCGACGTCGACCACGGTGAGCCGCCGCCCGTCCTGTGCTGCCAGCTCGGCTCGCAGCACCGACCAGATCACGGCCGTCCGGGGCCCCGCGATCCGGGGCTGGGCCACACTCGTCCGCTCCACGCTGGCGAGCCTAGCCGAACCGGGCACCGTCCGGGTCGGGCCACGACCGCACCGCGTATGCCGTTCGGGTCAGTCGCGTTGCGCGGTGCCCTTCTGGACCACGAGCGCCCCACGGTAGCGGGCGGTCAGCTCGGCGATCTCCCCGTCGCTGAGCGGCGCGGTCAGCACGACCGCGCAGGCGATCGGGTCGATGCTGGTGCTGAAGCCCATCTTGTCCGCGCCGGGGACGAAGTCGCGCCGCCCCAGCTCCATCTGCACCCGCATGAGCTCGACCCAGCTGCGCTCGCAGGTCTGCACCCGGTACGGCGTGTTCCCGGCCACGGACTTGAGCTGCTGCAGGGTCTTGTTCAGATCGGCCGAGGAGGAGACCGCCACCACCCAGGAACCGTCGCGGTCCTTGGCGATGCCGACGTAGGTCTCCCGGTCGGCGTCGACGACGGAGGGCAGTTTCGGCTCGGGCGAGCCGGCCACCACGATGGTGACGACCGTGCCCTCGGGCACCCGCGTGCCCGGTGCCGGCACCGTGCTGATGACGCCGCCGGTGGTCACGCCCGGCTCATACCTCAGGATCGGTATCAGCTCGCCGTCGATGACGTCCTTCTCCACCACGGTCACGTTGGTCGAGGTCAGCTGCGGCACCACGGTCGTCCGGGTGCTGGCGCTCGGCGTGGGCGCGACGGGGTCCGCGGCCGACGGCCGCTGCGCGCACCCGGCCAGCAGCGCCAGCGCCGACGCGGCCAGCGTCAGTGTCCATCTGTGCATGTTGACTCCCTCGATGGTTGCGGGGTCAGACGTGGTGGGCGCGCCGCCGGTTGCCGCCGGGGGTCAGGCGGTCAGCAGGGTCACACCGAGGTGACCCTCGGTGGTCGCGATCCGGTGGGACAGCACGACGGTGTTGGCGTTGCGGCTGCCGAGGTGCATGCCGATCGCGTACGCGTTGGTGGAGCCCGAACGCAGGTAGACGGGGGCACCGGAGTCGCCGCCCTGCGACAGCACCTCGTTGTTGCGCCAGCCCGACATCAGGCCCGTCGTGCAGCCGTCGGCGTCGCACAGCTTGTCCAGCAGGTCCAGCACCTCGATGTTGCACGTGGCCCGGGTCTTCATGCCGCTCTGGCAGAACAGGTCGCCGATCCTGGGGTTGTACCTGCCGATGATGTTGCGCTGGACCGGGCAGCACGGGTCGGAGTGGATGACGTTGTCGAACGTCTCCGTCGACGACAGCACCGCGATCATGTCGAAGTCCGGGTAGCCGTACTCGCCGCTGGCCACTCCGACGTACTGCGGGCCGGAGTAGACGGACTGGCCGTTGGTGAAGCAGTGCCCGGCGGTGACGACACCCTTGGCACCGTCGCTGTTGCGCCGCACGGTGAAGCCCGCGGTGCAGGTGTTGTTCGCCGTGGTGCCGACGCCCGCCCGGATCCCCGAGCCGCCGAAGTGGGGCTCGCCGTCGTCGAGGCGGCCCTCGCGGCCGACCTGGTCGACGTCCACGACGACCAGGTCGCCCAGCGCCTGACGCAGCGCCTCGGCGGCCTCGGGGTAGCGGGGGTCGAAACCGACGTGGAAGCGCGAGTCGCGCGCGTCGAGGCCGTAGCTGAACGTCGCCTTGGCCGCGTCGGCGTGCCAGGCCCGCCCGTCCAGCACCTTCTCGGCCCGGAGCAGGTCGGCGGCGCTGTGGCAGCCCACCATGGTCCGGGTCTTGACCCCGACGGCCCGGACGCCTCCGGCGGTGGCGGACAGCCGCTTGCGCAGGCCGGGCACGTCGCGGAACTCCGGGGCCAGCACCGTGACCACGGTCTGCGTCGTGTGGTCCAGGACCGTGCCGATGAGCCCGGACGACAGCTGCTCGGTCAGGCTCGTCGCCGGGGTCAGGTTCAGCGCCGCGTCCCGGTCGGCCTGGATCCGGTGGTTGAACTCGATCGCGTTCGCGTCGGTCAGCCACGCCTCGTATCGGGGGAGCTCGTCGGCGACCAGCGAGCCGTCCAGGGTCACCGGCCGGGAGTCGACGCTGCATGCCGGGGCTGCGATCGCTGCTGCCTGGGCCGTATCACCCAAAAGGACGGCCAGCATTAGTCCGCAGGTAGATGCGGCAAGCAGCGATCTCCTCATGCCGGTGTCCGATCGTCTTGAGGGTGTGGGACGGACAGACGGTATCGGCACCATGCGGTCCACACAAGACTTTCTCACGTCTGATATGGACTAGCAGTAATCAGCGGACTACCTGAAGTCGCGTGACGATCCCGGGGTGGCGATGGCCAGCGGCTCCAGCCGGTCGGCGACGAGGTTGCGCACCCCCGAGGCCGACTCCAGCCGGCCCCGTACCACCAGCGCGGCGCTGGTCCGGGCCACCCGGCGGTAGCGCAGCCACAGCCCCGGCGAGCACACCACGTTGAGCATCCCGGTCTCGTCCTCCAGGTTGAGGAAGGTGACCCCGCCCGCCGTGGCCGGGCGCTGCCGGTGGGTGACCAGGCCGCCGACGGTCACCCGGGCGCCGGGTTCGACGCCGGACAGCTGCGCCACGGGCAGCACGCCGTCGGCGGACAGCTGCGGCCGTACCAGGCGGATGGGGTGGTCGTCCGGGGACAGCCCGGTCGCCCACACGTCGGCGACCAGCCGTTCCACCTCGTCCATGCCGGGCAGCATCGGCGCGTGCACGCCCACGGCGGTGCCGGGCAGCCGGTCGGGGGTGTCGGTGGCGGCGGCCCCGGCGGCCCACAGCGCCGCGCGCCGGTCCAGGCCGAAGCAGGCGAAGGCGTCCGCGGTGGCTAGGGCCTCCAGCTGGGCGGCGGCCAGACCGGTGCGCCGGGCCAGATCGGTCATGTCCGTGTACGGCCGGTCGCCGCGCCCCGCCACGATCCGCTCGGCCGCCTCCTGCCCCAGCGTGCGCACCGTGTCCAGGCCCAGCCGCACCGCCGGACCGCCCAGCCCCCACTTCGAGGGCGGCTCGCCCGGGGCGCTGCCCCACCGCGTGCCCGGATCGCCCTCCAGCGCCGCCCTGACCCCGCTGGCGTTGACGTCGGGCCGCAGCACCCGCACCCCGTGCCGCCGCGCGTCGTCGACCAGCGACTGCGGCGAGTAGAAGCCCATCGGCTGCGCCCCGAGCAGCGCCGCGCAGAACGCCGCCGGGTGGTAGCGCTTGAGCCAGGCGCTGGCGTACACCAGGTAGGCGAAGCTCATCGCGTGGCTCTCCGGGAAGCCGTAGTTGGCGAACGCGGCGAGCTTGTTGAAGATGTCGTCGGCCAGCTCGCCGGTGATGCCGTTGCGGGCCATACCGTCGAACAGCCGGTCCTTGAGCCGGTCCATCCGCTCCATCGAGCGCTTGGAGCCCATCGCCCGGCGCAGCTGGTCGGCCTCGGTCGGGGTGAAGTCGGCGACGTCCACGGCCAGCTGCATCATCTGCTCCTGGAACAGCGGCACCCCCAGCGTCCGGGCCAGCGAGTTGCGCATGCGCGGATGCGGGATGTCCACCTCTTCCAGGCCGTTCTTGCGCCGGATGAACGGGTGCACCGAGCCGCCCTGGATCGGGCCCGGCCGGATCAGCGCCACCTCCACCACCAGGTCGTAGAAGCGCTCCGGGCGCAGCCGGGGCAGCGTGGACATCTGCGCGCGGCTCTCCACCTGGAACACCCCGACGGTGTCGGCGCGGCAGAGCATCTCGTACACCTCGGGGTCGTCCGGTTTGAGGTCGCCGAGGTCCAGCTCGTCGCCGAGGAAGTCGTGGGCGTAGTGCAGCGCCGACAGCATGCCCAGGCCCAGCAGGTCGAACTTGACCAGGTCGATCGCGGCGCAGTCGTCCTTGTCCCACTGGAGCACGGTGCGGCCGGGCATGCGGGCCCACTCCACCGGGCACACCTCGATCACCGGGCGGTCGCAGATCACCATGCCGCCGGAGTGGATGCCCAGGTGGCGCGGCGCCTGGAGCAGCTGCCCGGCGTAGTCGAGCACATGCTGCGGGATGCCTTCCACATCCGCGGCGGAGATGCCGTTCCAGCGGTCGATCTGCTTGCTCCAGGCGTCCTGCTGGCCCGGCGAGAACCCGAAGGCGCGGGCCACGTCGCGCACGGCCGAGCGCGGCCGGTACGAGATCACGTTGGCCACCTGCGCGGTGTGCTCCCGCCCGTAGCGGGTGTACACGTACTGGATGACCTCTTCGCGCCGGTCGGACTCGATGTCGACGTCGATGTCGGGCGGCCCGTCGCGCTCCGGGGCCAGGAACCGCTCGAACATCAGCCCCCCGTCGGGGCCCAGCGGGTCCACGTTGGTGATCCGCAGCGCGTAGCAGACGGCCGAGTTCGCCGCCGACCCCCGCCCCTGGCAGTAGATCTTCTCCCGGCGGCAGAAGTCGACGATGTCCCACACCACCAGGAAGTAGCCCGGGAACTCCAGCTGCTCGATCATCGCCAGCTCGCGGTCGATCCGCTCGTACGCCTCCGGGTAGGCCTGCCTCGGCCCGTACCGCCGCGCCGCCCCCTCGTACGCCCGCTCCCGCAGGAACGCCGCCTCGTCGACCTCGACGCCCGGCGGGTAGGTGAACGGCGGCAGCTTCGGCGCCACCAGCCGCAGGTCGAAGGCCAGCTCCTCGCCCAGCCGCGCCGCGTACGCCACCGCCCCCGGGTACGCCGCGAACCGTGCCGCCATCTCCGCGCCCGAACGCAGGTGCGCGGCGGCCCCCGCCGGCAGCCAGCCGTCGAGCTGGTCCAGGCTGCTGCGGGCTCGCACCGCCGCGGTCACCGTGGCCAGCCGCCGCCGCCCCGGCGCGTGGTAGTGCACGTTGTTGGTCGCCAGCACCGGCAGCCCGGCGGCGGCCGCGAGCTGCGCCAGCGCGTCGTTGCGGTCGCCGTCCAGCGGATCACCGTGATCGGTCAGCTCCACCACCACGTTCTCCTGGCCGAACAGGCCCACCAGCTCAGCCAGCTTCTTCGCGGCGGCGCTCATACCCCCGTCGCCCCCGCTGCCCGGCGGGGCCAGCAGCCCGGCCTGCAACGCCCGGGGCACCAGCCCCTTCCGGCACCCGGTCAGCACCACGCCCTGCCCGTCCAGGTGGTGGGCGATCTCGTTCAGGTCGTAGCTCGGGCGGCCCTTCTCGCCGCCCTTCAGGTGCGCCTTGGCGATGGCCCTGGCCAGGTTGGCGTAGCCCTGCGGGCCCCGGGCCAGCACCAGCAGGTGTTCCCCGACCGGGTCGGGCACGCCGCCCCGGGGCAGCCCGGCCAGGTTCAGCTCGGCGCCGAACACCGTCGGCAGGTCGTGCTCGCGGGCCGCCTCGGCGAAGCGGACCACGCCGTACAGGCCGTCGTGGTCGGTGATCGCCAGGGCGCCCAGCCCCAGGCGCACCGCCTCGGCGACCAGCTCCTCGGGATGGCTGGCGCCGTCGAGGAAGCTGAAGTTCGTGTGGCAGTGCAGCTCCGCGTACGGCACCCCCGCGCGCGGGCGCGCCACCGGCACCGGCCGGTACGGTTCCCGCTTGCGCGAGAACGCGGGCGCGTCGCCGCCGTCGGCGAGCGGGTCGACGACCTTGCCGCCCCGCATCCGCCGCTCCAGCTCGGCCCACGACAACTTGTCGTTACTGCTCCATCCCATGATTCGAACAAGTGTACTACTGAGTCGATCATGAATGCGCGGGGTTCGGGGAGTCCGGCACCCGCGTCGGGTGCGCACCCCGGGCCCCTCCCGCTTTTCATCGACGTTGGCCTATCACGTCGAGTTCGATCTCGCCCCAGTCGACGTAATAGGCCAGCGTCGATGAAAAGCGAGGCGCGTAGCGCCGGGCGCCGTGGTGGGTGCGTGCAGTTTCGGGGAAAGTGCGGGAATCCCGGCCGTGATTCGTGCAGTTTCCCCGAAACTGCAGCATCGCCGGAGGCCGCTCGCCCGAGGCGGGCGGGGCGGGCGGCGCGGGTGGGGTGGGTGGGGTGGTCAGTCGAAGTGGAGGGTGATGGTCCATTCGGCGGCGGCGAGGGTGAGCAGCAGGGCGCGGCCGTCGGCGAGCAGGACCTGGAGGCGTACCGCGCGCACCGACCGGCGCGAGTCCCACCACTGCTCGTCCACCGGCCACGGCCCGGCCCAGCCGACCACCTCGGCCGGGCCCCGGTCCAGCATCAGCCGGGCCGGGTCGGCGGTCAGCTCCAGCCGCGCGCTGACCCCCACCACCTGCCCGGACGCGTCCAGCAGCCGGGCCGGCTGCGGCTGGTCCAGCACCACCGCGGGCGACGGCGGCGGCAGCCGCCCCGGCCACGGCCCGGCAGCGCGGGCGGCGATCCGCTCGTCGCCCCACGGCACCAGGGTCGCCTGCTCACGGGGGTCGCGGCCGCCGCCGAGCACCGCGGTGACCACCGCCTCCGGGCCGAGGATGCCCTGCACCCGGTGCAGGGCGCGGTGGGCCCGGTCGCGCTCGGCGCCGGGGTCGCCCCACAACCCGGCCTGCAACCCGACCTGGTGCACCAGCCCGTCGGGGATCAGCCGCAGCGCGACGATGCCCTGGTTCAGGCGCCGCTGGGTGATCCAGCCTTCGAGCTGCCAGCGGGTACGGTCGGCGATGCCGCCCGCGGTCAGGATGCCGTCGTGGCGCCATACCCGGTGCAGCTCGCGGCCGTCGGCGGTGACCGCGCCGATCGCCAGCCGTGTGCACGCCATCCCGTATCCGGCCAGCCGCTCGTGCAGCCGCTCGGCCAGGGCGCGGGCCGCGAACGCGGCAGTGTCGACCCGGTCCACGGGTTCGTCGAAGCGCTCGTCGACCTCCAGGTCGGGCGGGGCCTGGCGGACCGCCAGCGGCCGGTCGTCGCGCCCGGCGGCCAGCCGCTGGGCCAGGGCCGCGTCCAGCCCGAACCGGGCCAGCACGTCGCCCGGCGGCAGGGCGGCGTACGCGCCGAGGGTGGTGATGCCGAGCCGGCGCAGCAGCCCGACCAGCTGCGGGCGTTCCAGCGTGGCCACGGGCAGCGCGGCCAGGAACTGCGGGGTCTGCCCCGGTGGGACGATGCGGCCCGTCCGCGCGGCCAGCAGCGCGGCGAACGTGCCGTCGGCGACGCCGATCTGGGCCTCGACCCGGCACTCCTGCGCCACCTGCTCGACGATCCGCTCGGCGGCGGCCTCCTCGCCCCCGTGGTACCGGGCCGGGCCGCGGGCGGCGAACGCGCACACCCCGGCCCGCAGCACCGCCACCGAGGCGGCCACCTGCTCGACCGCGGCCAGCACCGGCTCGAACGCGCGCACGTCGCGCACCGGGTCGTGGTCGACGGCGATCAGCTGCGGGCAGCGGGCCTGCGCCTCCCGTTTGCGCAGCCCCCGGCGTACGCCCTCGGCACGGGCCGTGGCGGAGGAGGCCACCACCCGGTTGGCGTGCAGCACCGCCACCGGGCGGTCGGCGGGGACCCCGTCGACGAGGTCGGCGGCGATGACGGGCCAGTCGGGGCACCAGACGAGCATGGTGCGCAGGGCGTCGCGCATCCCGCTCACACCAGGTGCAGTCGGCGGGTCGGCGTCTCGGGGTGCCGGGGGGCGGCCGGGGGCGGGGACACCTCGGCGCTGACCTTGCCGTACAGCGTCGCGGCCAGGCCCGCGGTGGCGGGCAGCCACACCGTGGCCCGGCGGGGGCGGGCGGCGGCGCCGCGGCCGGACGCGCTGACGCTCAGTTCCCGGCCGCGCAGGCGGCCCCGGCCCGGCCCCAGGCCCTGCCAGGCACCGTCGACCAGGTTGAGGGTGAGGTCGGCGCCGTCCCAGGCGCGGCCGGGGGCGCAGAACGGCACCAGCACGGCGCCGCGCTGGCGGGCCCGCGCGGCGAGCTGGCCGCGCACGGTCGGGGCGACCGAGCCGGTCGGGGCGACCACGACCACGTCGAACCCGTCGAGCAGCGCACCGGCGACGGTGGCCCACTGCGGTCCCGGGTGCGGCACCAGCGCGAACCGTTCCAGCACGATGCCCAGCTCGGCGGCGGCGGCCATCCCCAGGGTGGGCAGGCCCACCACGGCGCACCAGGAGCCGGCCGCCGAGGCCGCCGCCAGCAGCGACAGCAGCAGCGAGGTAGCCCCGCCGCAGCCGGGGTCGGGGCTGGGGGCGACCGCGACCGTGCTGCCCCGGCGCAGGCCGCCGGGCAGCAGCGCCCGCAGTTCGGGCAGCACCGGCAGCGTACGGTCGGTGCTGAGGCCGGCGTCGGCGTCGGTGAGGTCGCTGGCGCGCCGCACCGATCCGTGCCGCAACTCCACTGACCGGGCCAGGCTCAGCCCCGCCATGGTGTCCGCCCCCTGTCGTCGTGCTCGGTGTCGTCGCGATCGGTGAAGTGTGGTGGTGCCGGGCCGCGGTCTGCGGGAAGCCGTGCTTCGGGGGGCGCCGATGGCGGCACCTTCCCGCGGCCGCGGCCCGATGCGGGTCGGGGGCGGTCAGGCCGCGAGGTCGAGCATCTGCTCGATGAGCTCGATGAAGCGCCCGGCCTGCTGCACGATCGTCTCGGCCTCCTCGGCGGTGACCCGCGCGATGCCCGCCTCGGCCGCGGACCGCTTGGCGGCACCGGCGGAGAAGAACGTCGACCAGGGGGTCAGCTCGGGGGCGACCATGCTCAGCAGGACCCAGACGCTGGTGATCTGCTTGCGGCGGGCGGGCGCGGGAGTGGCCCGGGCGGCGATGACCGCGGCGGCGGCACGCAGGGCGGCCAGGTGGGCAGCGGCGTACTGCTGGGCGTGTTCGTCCGCGTCGCGCGCCTCGGCCAGGCCGCGGTGGGCCAGGTGCATCAGCTCGATCGGGGTGCGGTGCGGCAACGTGTGCGCCGGCACCGTCGTCGTTGCTCTCATCTCGGCGTTCCCTCCTCGTCGGCCGCGAGCGGCCAGCGCCTGGGCGTGCCGCCACCGTGCGGCGTCGCACGGCTACTGACGACATGCCCACGTTCACAGCTGTCTCACCAGCCACGGAGGAAGAGCGTGGAGTTGCGGTGCCGGTCGGGCGTGGAGCTTCCCCACGCCACGCCCGGACCGGCACGCCGGTCGGGCGCACCGCGCGCTGCCCGGGGGTCGGTGGGCAGCGTGCGGCGTCCCGCCTGCTGATCAGCGAAGCCGCGAATCTCCGCCGATCGGTGACGGTGTCGCGAACACCGTCCCAGGGTCCGCGTCGCGAACCGCTCGCCCTGGAGAACTCATCTCAGTTCAACATCTTTGTCAGTTCAACATCATTGTCTCGAACACCTGTCCGAACAACGAGTAGAACATTAGTTCGATAACCCCGGGTTGTAAACCCTGACCCGCCCGGTAAGGACCAAATTGAGATTCGCACGTGACACCAGGTAGCCTCGACCAGTGCCGTTCCGTCCCCGCCCCGCGCTGGGCATGCTCATGGTCCTGGTGTCGGGACTCCTGTTCGCACTCAACGGCACCGTCTCCAAACTGATCCTGCGCGGCGGCGTCAGCGCGCCCGACCTGACCACGCTGCGGGCCCTGGGCGCCTGCCTCGGCCTGGTCGCGCTGGGCGCCGCGCTGCGCCCCGGCTGGCGCCGCTTCCGGGTCACCGCCGGGCAGCTGCCGCTGCTCATCGCGTACGGCCTGACCGGCTTCCTCGGCGTGCCGATGCTCTACTTCGTCGCCATCTCCCGCATGCCCGTCGGCATCGCGCTGCTGTTCGAGTACACCGCGCCGCTGCTGGTGGCGCTGTGGGCCCGCTTCGGCCAGCACCAGCCGGTCCGGCCCCGGCTGTGGGCCGGGCTGGCGCTGTGCCTGCTCGGCCTGGCCTGCGTCGCCGAGGTATGGGGCGACCTGCACCTGGACGGCCTCGGCCTGGCCGCCGGGCTCGGCGCCGCCGCCCTGCTCGCGTGCTACTACATCTTCGGCGCGAAGGGCGTGAGCAGCCGTGACACCGTCTCGCTCACCGGCTGGGCCTTCGGCGTGTCGGCCGTGGCCGGGCTGGCCTTCCGCCTGGTCACCGGCGCCGCCCCGGACTGGAGCGCGCTGGGCGGGCACACCGCGGGCGGCACACCGCTGTGGCTGCTGGCGGCCTACCTGCTCGTGCTCGGCACGATCGTGCCGTACCTGCTGGTCGCCGGGGCGCTGCGGCACCTGCCCGCCACCAGCGTCGGCATCCTCGGCATGGTCGAGCCGGTCTTCGCCACCGCCGCCGCGTGGCTGGTGCTCGGCGAGTGGCTGAACCCGGCCCAGCTCGCGGGCGGGGCGCTGGTGCTGGCCGGGGTGGTGCTCGCCGAGACCGCCCGGATGCCCGCGGCGCCGCCCGCACCGGCGGCTCGCCTTGACAGCCTGCCTGAACGGCGGACCATCGACGTCTCCCCATCAGCGCTGGGGCAGAATGAGACCCATGTCGCACCCGAACGTGACCGCAGTCCAGCACGCCCTTGACGCCGCCGACGCGCGCGACTCCGCCGGCGCGGGCTGCCGGGTGATCGAACTCGACGACGGCGTGCACACCGCGGTCGCGGCCGCGCAGGCGCTCGGGGTCGAGGTCGGCCAGATCGCCAACTCGCTGATCTTCGAGGTGGACGGCGAGCCGCTGCTGGTGCTCACCTCCGGCCGCCACCGCGTCGACACCGCGAAGGTCGCCGCCGACCTGGGCGTGTCCAAGCTGCACCGGGCCACGCCGGAGTTCGTCCGCGAGCACACCGGCCAGCCCATCGGCGGCGTCGCCCCGCTGGGCCACCCCAAGCCGGTGCGCACGCTGATCGACACCGCGCTGGCCGACTACGACCAGATCTGGGCCGCGGGCGGGGTGCCCCGCGCGGTCTTCCCCGTCACGTATGCCGAGCTGCTGCGGGTCACCTCGGCGACCCCGGCCCAGGTCGCGGCCGCATGAGGCTGGTGCCCTGGACGCCGGACGACCTCGCCCGGCGCATGGACGACGTGCTGTCGGTGTTCGGCGAGGCGATGTCGTACCAGGCCGACGCCCTGGCGGTGCGGCGCGGCTACATCTCCGCCCACCTGCGGCGGCCGCAGTTCCGGGCCATCGCCGCGCTCAGCCTCCAGGGCCACCTGCTCGGCTTCGCCTACGGCTACCACTCCGCACCCGGCCAGTGGTGGCACGACGTGGTCAGCTCCGTGCTCACCGACGCCCAGCGCACCCACTGGATGACCGACTGCTTCGAGGTCGTGGAGCTGCACGTACGGCCCAGCGCGCAGGGTCACGGCCTGGGCGAGGCCCAGCTGCGGGCACTGCTGTCGATGACCCGTGCCCGGACCACGCTGCTGTCCACCCCCGAGGCCGACGAGCGGGCGTCACGCGCGTGGCGGCTCTACCGGCGCACCGGCTTCAGCGACGTCTGCCGCCACCTGCTGTTCCCCGGCGACCCCCGCCCCTTCGCCATCCTCGGCAACACCCTCCCCCTGCCGACCCCGCCCAGCACCCCCACCCCGTGACCCGTTTTACATAAACGTTGGCCTATCTCATCGACTCGGACAAGATCGAAGTCGACGAGATAGGCCAACGTTTATGAAAGACGGGGCAGGTGGGCGAGCGAGCGAGCGACGGCCAAGTTGCCTGGCAATCGGGCGTAAACGGGTCCATGATTCGCCCGATTGCCCGGCAACTTGGCCGATCGGCTGTGCGCAGGATCGGTGCCCGGCTACGCGAGGACCTTGCGGACGATGCCCAGGAGCTGGCCGAGGCCGAGCACCGCGAGGGTGATCCAGAGGACCAGCATCATGGTGACCACACCTGCGGCCAGGTCGGCGCCGATCTGGGTGCCGGTCACCGCGGCCAGCATGAGCGAGAGCAGGGCCAGCCAGATCCGGGTGGCGTGGTCGCCGATGGTGGCCGACCCGGCGGCCCGCAGGCCCACCGCCCCGGCCCGCGCCCGGACGTACTCGTGCAGCCAGACCAGCGCCCCGCACAGCAGCACCACCGTCTGCTGCGCGCCGAGCGCGGCCAGCGCCGCCAGCCAGCACATCTCGCTCATCCGGTCGAGCATCGCCCGGTAGAACCCGCCGAGCCGGGTCGACCGCCGCAGCAGCACGGCCAGCGTCTGCGCGACCGTGTCGGCGGCGACGCCCGCGAGCAGGACCAGGGCCGCCAGCGCGGGCCAGGCACCGCCGCGGGCGGCCAGCAGCGGCACGAGCGGCGCGCACGCCGCGGCGACCAGCATCGGGTACGACGGCCGCAGCCCGAACCGCGCCAGCACCCCGCCGGCCGTGAACGCGATCCGCAGCCACCGCCGCAGCAGGGGACCGGCGTGGCGCGGGTCGAAGCCGTCGTGCGTGCTCGACCAGCCGGCGACGTATCCGTCCCAGCTCATCGGCGCCGCTGCGGCCTGCGGCGGCGCCGGTGTCGTCGGTGTCGTCGGTGTCGTCATGCCCCCCACTCCCGGCCGGGATCGGCCGGCCCGGGCGGGGCTACACCGTGGCGCCCACCCGAAGCCGCTGCCACACCTCGCGCGTGGCAGTCGACCGGTTCAACGTGATGAAGTGCAGGCCGGGTGCGCCCTCGGCGAGAAGCTTCGTGCACAGCTCGGTCGCGAACTCCACGCCGATCGCCCGCACCGCCTGCGGATCGTCGGCGACGGCGCGCAGCCGCTGCGCCAGATCGGCCGGGAACACCGCCCCGGACAGCTGCGCCATCCGCTCGATCTGGCTGACGTTGGTCACCGGCATCACGCCCGGGATGATCGGCACTTCGCAGCCGGACGCGTGCACCGCGTCGCGCAGGCGCGCCCAGTCCTCCCAGTTGAAGAAGAACTGCGTGATCGCGTAGTCGGCCCCCGCCCGGCACTTGCGCACGAAATGGCGCACGTCGGAGTCGAGGTCGGGCGAGCGCGGATGCTTCTCCGGGAACGCCGCCACGCCCACGCAGTAGTCGCCGCTCTCCTTCAGCAGCCGCACCAGCTCCTCGGCGTAGTGCAGCCCCTCGGGGTGCGCCGTCCACGGGGCCTGCGGGTCGCTGCCCGGCGGGTCGCCCCGCAGCGCCAGCACGTTGCGCACGCCCGCGTCGGAGTAGTGCCCGATCACGTGCCGCAGCTCGGCGACCGAATGGTTGACCGCGGTCAGGTGCCCCAGCGGCAGCAGCGTCGTCTCGGTCGCGATCCGCTCGGTGAGCTGCACGGTGGTGTCCCGGGTGCTGCCGCCGGCGCCGTACGTGATCGAGACGAACGACGGCTGTAGCGACTCCAGCTCACGGATGGCCTGCCAGAGCAGGCGCTCACCGTCGGGCGTCTTCGGCGGGAAGAACTCGAACGAGAACGTCGGCTCCCCCGACGACAGCAGGTCTCGGACCGTCGGGCGGGGCCCCGGCATGGTGGAGGGAGCGCGCAGTGTCACCCTGCCGACTCTATCGGCGATCGGGTACGGCCGGCCGTGCCATCTCAGCGTGTGGCGGGCGTACCTCCTGGTGATCGTGATCACCGGGCACCGCGCGGCGGCTCGTCAGCAGCCAGGAACCAGTCGGTGAACGCGGCCGCGCCCCGGCCCGTCACCGGATGTCGGCACGCCGCGAGAAGGCCCCGCTCGGCGTAGCGCCGGGCCGGGCACGGCCAGGCCAGCTCGCACACCCGGCACCGGGCCACCGGCCATGAGCCGGCGGCGGTCACATGGTCGTGCAGCAGGCGGGCGGCCAGCCGCCACATCAGCGGCTGGGCGACCCCGTCGGGCGGGTCGAGCGGCGGGTTCTCCCAGTCGACCGGGGGCAACTCCATCGGACCTCCAGGAAGGGGGGACCGGGACGGCGCGAGCACTTGGGAGATGACACGCCGTCCCGGCACCTGCGTCCGGGCCATGGGAGTGGTCGACCGCCGCAGGTGTCTTCAGCAAAGCGCATCCAGCGCGCCTTGGGAGGGGCCAGCTGTATGTGGGCCAGCGGCGTTTGAGTCCTTACACCACCAACCCAGAAGGTACAAAAAACACTTATGGGTACGGCGCCCAGTCCTCAAACTGAACGATCAGGCGGCCCGCGTACGTCCGGACCTCACACGGATGCGGCCTACCGCAGCTGCGGCAGCAGCCCGAGCCGTCACGCCGATGCACCCGCAGCAGACCCCTGGCCCGCGCCGCATGGGCTTCGGCATACGACTGGAATTCGAGCTCGCCGACAGGTTCGCCCATGTCACCCGGCCTCCTTTGTGGACGGTGTGACATCTGTCAAGCACAACTGTTCCGAACAATCAACACTGTTCGGAACAGTTGTCAGGCAGGGAAGGAGTACTCCAGCTCGTAGGCATCAGCGTCGAGAATCATTCGGGTGACCTCGACGCAACGCTCCCCCGAGTAGGCTGCCCGCGTCACCTCCAGTACACGGGCGCCATCAGCAGCCAGATCAAGCGCGACGACCTCGTCTGGTGTCGGGCTGCGGCCGATGATCCGCTCAGTGAACCGGTCGGGCGCACAACCCTGCTCGGCGAGACGGCCGTAGGTGCCGCCCGGCCCGGTGTCGGTGTGCTCGATGCGCGTGCCGCGGGTCAGCTCCGTAGGCAGGTAGGACACGGCGAGCTGCACCACCCGCTCCTCGACCGCGAAACGCCGGGAGCGGGAGAGAACCGTGTCGCCGATGTCTACGCCCAGCGCACTCGCCGCGAATTCCGGAGCCGGCACGTCGCCGACGACGACATCGACCGTACGCGGTCGAGGACCGGTGTCATGGTCCTGGATCGAGGCGCCCGCACCCCACCGCGCCTGGGCCAGCCGACCAGGCGAGCTACGGATGATCCGTTCGAATCGACGCACGAACGTGCCCGCGCCCGGACGGGACATGACCAGGCCGTCGGCGCGGAGGACGTCCAGGGCACGGGTGGCGATACCCACTGCGACGTCGTACTGCGCGGCTATCTCGCGCAGCGACGGCAGCCGGGCGCCTTCGGGCAATTCTCCGGACAGAATCCGTTGGCGGAGCTGATCGGCCACCCGCCGGTACGCCGCCTGCTCGCCCGCCATCGCGCCGGACCACCCCTCATCCTTCGGAACAGTCGCACTCTACGGCACCAAACCACTCGCAGTTCCCGCCGACCGCCGCCGGAGAAGCGCGAAGATCCGTTTTCGTGGACGCCTGGTGTCGCTATAGCAGCACCCAGCGTCCACAAGAACGGATCAAGCCACTCCCACAAAGCGTGCGCGGCAAATTGGTGGTGGCGGAACGGGGCTGGCAGCCATCCTGGGCCGCGATGAGCGATACCGACGAACAGCCGCCCTCGTGGCGGTACGCCCACACCGACACCCTCGACGGCGCCCTGCAGCGCGGTCGCGGCATCGGCGCCCTCATGGCGCTGCGGGATCCCGCAGCGCCCGAGGCTGTCTACGCCTGCATCCGCCGCGACCACCGCTGGGACCAGCAGGTCGACGACCGTGCCGACTATCTGGCCCGCCTGGTGCGCGACCTGGACCTGGACCTGACCCCGATCGCCGACCAGTTATACGAACCCGTCGACCCGGACGTGGATCCCGACAACACCTTCCAACTCGGCGCCGACGTGCTCACCGCGCTCGGCAGAGGCGGCGACCAGTCCGCCGTCGCGGTCTTGCGTGCCTATCTCGCCGAAGGCACATGCTGGTCGTCGGTACTCTCCCGCATCGAGTCGCAGTGGCCGGCCGACGATTGGGACGATCTCGACGCGGTGTGCGTGGCGCGCCTGTCCGAACAGGATGAGGACGAGTTCGCCTTCTCCTGTCCGCTGGCCCTCGCACGCTGGGCGCCCCGGCAACCGCGCCTGGCCGGGATTCTGCGTCGGCACGAGCAGCGTGGTCCGCACGCCCGCTCGGCGATTCCGGACCGAAGCTCCGATGAACTGGTCACGGTGCTGGCCGACCCCGACGTCCCCCGGCACCGGAAACTGACAGCGCTGCGTGAGCTGGAACGTCTCGGCAAACCCGAACCCCGGCTGCTCGACCTGATCGACGCGGGCTTGGACCTGCCGCTGCTGGCCCGATCACTGCGGCGGCTGGGCGCGGCCGCGGTCGACCGGGCCCGCGGCTGGACGCCTGACCTGGGTGCGCAGCGGTACTGGTTCGGCAACCTGGTGCTGGCCAGGCACGGCACCGCCGCCGACCTCCCGCGGCTGCTGGAGGCGTGGAACTGGCTGCGGGACCGGCCGGACGACTGGTGCGGCTTCGACCGCCTCGCCGACGGCTTCGCGCGGTTCGGCACGGCCGCCGCCGAGGCGATGCCAGGGCTGACCGGGGTATGGCGATGGACGCCGCACTCGTACGAGCGCGCGGCCGTCCTGCGCGCCATGCTCGCCGTCGACCCGGTCCGCGCCCAGCGCGCCCTCGGGCCCGCCCTGCTCGACTGCGAGGTCGGCACACGCGAGGTCGCCGCCGCAGCAGCTGCCCGGGACAGACAGCCGGGGGTTGTCGTACCTGGACGGTAGGAAGGGTGGCGGCGCACGGGGTCAGCGCCGGGGGTCGGCCTGCAGGAACACCACGGGGTGGGAGGCCGCCATGTCACCGTCCTCGCTGGGTCGGCTGATCGCGCAGCAGCGTCGGCTGCGCGGCTACAGCCAGGCCCGGTTAGCCGAACTGCTGTGCGCCGCCGCGGGCAGCCCGACCGTGACCCGGCACGAGGTGAGCCGCTGGGAACGCGGCGAGCGCCTGCCCGGTGTGCAGTGGCTGGGCTGGCTGGCCCATGTGCTCGGCCTGTCCCCCACCCGCCTGGGGCTGGCGGCCGGGCCGGACCTGCGCCGGGTCTCGACCGCCGAGGTCACCGATCTGTGCCTGCTCGCCGGGAGCTGGCTGCGGCAGGATCCAGGTGGTGATCCGCAGGCGGCCGCGCCCGATCCCGGCATCGGTGCGCTGCGGCGGATGGACGACCTGGTGGGCGGGGCCGACCTGGCTCCGCTCGCGGCCCGGCACCGGCGGCAGGCGCTGGCGGCCCTGCGCCCGGCGCGCGGCACCGGCCGGCGGCTGCTGCTGGCACCCGCCGTGGAGCTGTCGCAACTGGCGGGCTGGACCGCGGCCGACGCCGGGCAGCCCCGGGCCGCGCTGGGGGCCTACCGGGAGGGGCTGGTGCTGGCGATGGAGGCCGGGGACCGGCAGCTCGGGGCACATCTGCTGGGCAGCGCCAGCCACCTGCTGGGCGAGCAGGAGCCGGGATCGGCCTGGCAGCTGGCCCGGGTCGCCGCCGCGGGCGCACGGGCGCACGGCAGCGCCGGGCTGCGGGCCCTGCTGGCGCAGCGGGCGGCGTACGCGGCGGCGCGGTGCGGCGACCGGCGGGCGGCGCACGGCTGCCTGCTGGTGGCGCAGCGGCTGGGCGAACGCCTCGTCCCGGAGCGGGAACCGCCCTGGCTCTACTGGCTGGACCAGGCGGAACTGGCCGCGATGACCGGCCGCTGCCTAGTGGTGCTGGACCGGCCGCTGCGCGCGCTGCCGCTGCTGTCCCGCCCGGAGCTGCGCGGTTCGCGGCAGCCGCGCTCGGTCGCGGTCTACTCGGGGTGGCTGGCTCGGGCTCTGCTCGGCGTCGGGGAGCTGGAGGAGGCGTGCGCGGTCGGGGCGGGCGGCGTCATCGCCTCGGTGCGGTCGGGCTCGGTGCGCGCCGCCGAGCAGACCCGGGAACTGGCCGCCCGGCTGGCCCCGAGGCAGGACGTGCGGGCGGTGCGTGAGCTGAGTGACCTGATCAGCTACGTCACGTCCTACCTCCCGGGCGCGCGGGGCCTGCGGCGACTCGTCTAAGTTCATGTTCATGACCATGCACCCGGTGGATCGCGCCGCCCTGCGCCCGCGGGTGGAGAAGGCGCTGGCGGTGTTCCTTGCCGAACGCCGTACGCATATGGCCGCCATCGACGACGGCCTGCTCCCCCTCGCCGACGCCGTCGAGTCGTTCATCCTCGGCGGCGGCAAGCGGCTGCGCCCCGCCTTCGCGTACTGGGGTTACCGGGGCGCGGGCGGGGACGACCGCGACGACGTCGTCACGGCGCTCGCCTCGCTGGAGCTGGTCCAGGCCAGCGCCCTGATGCACGACGACCTGATGGACGCCTCCGACACGCGCCGGGGCGAGCCGTCGGTGCACCGCCGCTTCGAGGCGCTGCACCGGCAGCGCAGCTGGCAGGGCGAGCCGGGCGGGTTCGGCGCCGCGGCGGCGTTGCTGCTCGGCGACCTGTGCCTGGTCTGGTCGGACGAGCTGCTGCACGGCAGCGGCCTGGACCCGGCCGTGGTCGCGCACGCCCGCCCCGTGTACGACCTGATGCGCACCGAGGTCATGGTCGGCCAGTATCTCGACGTGCTGACCCAGGCCAGCGCCGACACCTCGGTGAGCCGGGCCAGCAAGGTGGCGCGGTTCAAGTCCGCCAAGTACACGGTCGAGCACCCGCTGCTGTTCGGGGCGGCGCTGGCCGGGGCCCCGGCGGAGCTGAGCGAGGCGTACTCGGCGTTCGGGCTGCCGCTGGGCGAGGCGTTCCAGCTGCGTGACGACGTGCTCGGGGTGTTCGGCGACCCGGCCGCGACCGGCAAGCCCGCCGGGGACGACCTGCGCGAGGGCAAGCGGACGTACCTGATCGCGAAGGCGTTCGAGGGGGCCGGGCCGGACGACCGGGCGGCGCTGGCGGCCGGGCTGGGGCGGCCGGACCTCGACGAGGCGGGCGTGGCCCGGCTGCGGCAGATCATCACCGACACGGGGGCGCTGGCGCAGACGGAGGCGTACATCCGGCAGCTGACGGACACGGCGCTGGCGGCGCTGGCGGCGGCACCGGTCGAGCCGGAGGCGGCCGAGGTGCTGCGCGCGCTGGCCGACGCGGCGGTCCGCCGCGCCACCTAGCATCGACACTGGCCCATCTGAAGCACGGATCTTGGAAAACAGTCCACTGGATAGGCCAGCGTCGATCAAAACGGGTCGGCGCAAGCCGGTGGGCGCAAGCCTGGTGGGCCAAGCCGGGTCGGCGCAGGCCAGGTCAGCGCAGGATCTGGCGGAAGCTCTCGTAGTGGTCGCCGGTGTAGTACAGGTCCCCGTCGCGCCCGGCGATGATCCGGCGGGCGCCCCGGTCGGGTGAGCCCGGCGTGGGCACCGTGAACTCGCGGTAGTACCCGTTGGGCCGCGCGGGCAGCAGCTTCTCCTGGTTGGCGAAGACCGTGCCGTCCTTGCGGTACGGGTACGGCCCACCGCGGTCGATCAGCGCCAGCGTCGCCGCCGCCTCCGGGGGCAGGTCGCGCAGCGGCACCGTGCCCAGCCCCGACACCGGGGTCGCCCTGGGCCCGCCGGGCACCGCCGACGGCTCGGGCGACAGCGCGGTACGCGCGCAGAAGCCCACCACCGCCATGACCGCCACCAGCAGGACCGCCGCCACGGCGGCCAGGGTCAGCGTGCGCCGCGATACCTGCCTGTCCACACCAGGCAGTGTGCGGGCTGCGCCGCCGACGATCAAGAACCGTGCGATCATCGACCGGTGTTCCCCCACGGCAGGCGGCGTGCCGCGCTCCCCCTCGGCTGCGTCTCGGGTGTGCTGCTGGCGGTCTCGGCGTACCTGTCCGGGGCGCTGCCCGGCGGCGACCCCGGCCCCGGGCTGCGCACCGGCGGGTTCGGCGCGGTCGGCGGCCCGTTCCTGCTCGGGCTGGCCTGCTGGCTGGCCGGGCTGACCGGCTGGACGCTGGCCTGGTGGTGGTCGCGCCCTGCCGAGCCGGGCCCGGAGCCCGCCGACCGGACCGGGTCCACCGCGCGGCGGATGCTCGCGCGGGGCGCGCTGTGGGCGGTGCCGCTGCTGGTCGCGCCACCGCTGGGCAGCCGCGACGTTTACGCGTACGCCTGCCAGGGCTGGCTGTGGCGCACCGGGCTCGACCCGTACGCCCTCGGGGTCGCCGACGGCGGCTGCCCCTGGACCGACGCCGTCCCGCAGCTGTGGTGGCACACGCCGACGCCGTACGGCCCGCTCGCGGTCGCCCTGTCCGGCGCCGGTACCTGGGCGAACCTGCTCGCCGCCGTGGCCTGGCTGCGCCTGCTGGCCGTGGCCGGGCTGGTGCTGGTCGCGGCCGGCGTGCCCCGGCTGGCCCGCGCCTGCGGCGTGGCCCCGGCCGCCGCCTACTGGCTCGCCCTGCTCAGCCCCCTGGTCGCGGTGCACGCCCTCTCCGGCGCCCACAACGACGCCCTGGTGGCGGGCCTGGCCGTCGCCGCCCTGGCCACCGCCCTGCCCGTGGCGGCGCTCCGCGCGACCGACGCGGCACCCAGCCGCCCGGACTCGACGGCGGCACCGGAGCCGGGGACGACACCGGACGCGACGGCGGCACCGGAGGCGGGGACGGCACCGGACGGCACGATGGCACCGGAGGCGGGGACGGCGCCGGGCGGGTCCGGTCCTCGGCTCGGCTGGGCGGTGCTGGCGGGGGTGCTGCTCGCCGGCGCCGTCGCGATCAAGGTGACCGCGCTGGTGGCGCTGCCGTTCCTGCTGCTGCTCGCCGGGCGGCGCTGGTGGGCGGCGCTGGGCGCGGCGGTGGCCGCGTTCGCCGGGCTGAGCCTGGGCACCGGCCTCGGCCTGGGCTGGGTGGCCGCGCTGCGCGGCACCGGCGAGCTGGCCCAGTGGAGTTCGCCGCCGACGGCGGTCGGCATGGCCGCGGGCTACCTGCTGCGGGTCGCGGGCCGGGGCGGCTGGTTCGACGGGGCGGTCGCGGCCGGGCGGGTCCTCGGGCTGCTGGCGCTGGCCGCGGCGGCGCTGCTCGCGCTGCGCTCGGCGTGGCGGGGGCGGCGTGAACCGGCCCGTGTCCTGGCCGCCTGCGGCTGGCTCGCCGCGGCGGCGGCCCTGCTCGGCCCGGTCTTCTATCCCTGGTACGCGCTGGTGCCGCTGGCCCTGCTCGGCGCGGTCGAGGCCGACCCGGGGCGCCGCCGGGCGCTGGCCGTGGCCGCGATCGTCTGTGCCTGCCTCACCCTGCCCAACGGGCTGGGCGTGCCGGTGCTGACCAAGACGGTCGGCGCGTTCGCCGTCACCGGCCTGGTGGTGTGGGCCGCCGTACGGCTGCGGCGCGGGTCCACAGCGACAGCGTGACCAGCACCAGCGCGAACCCGAACAGCAGGTCCTCGACCGGCGCGTACGCCACGCGCAGCCCGGTGATCGCGGCCGGGTCGTAGCGGACCACCCCGCGCCCGGTCAGCACCCCGTTGCTGAGCAGCTGGAACAGCAGCACGATCGGGTACGTCGCCCAGAACGCCACCCCGAGCAGCAGCCGGGTGCGCAGCAGCACCAGGTCGAGCAGAACCGCGGCCAGGACACCGAGCGCGGCGGCCACGGTGTAGCTCATCGCCGCCGCGCCAGCACGGTGCGGACCGCCTCGAACCCCAGGATCGCGCACAGCGGCACGACCAGGAAGAACAGCACCTCCTCCAGGGGCAGGCCGCCGGGCAGCCATACCCCCAGGAGCTGGGTGGGGTCGAAGCTCCACTGGCCGGCGGCGACCGCGGCGAGATCCCACAGCAGGAACACCGCGGCCACCGGCAGCACCGTGACGGCCAGCCGCCGCCGCTGGCGCAGCACGCCCACCTTCAGCACCGGCTCCAGCCACAGCGCGCACAGCAGGCAGCCACCGAGCACGGCCAGGTAGGCGTACACGCGGTCAGAAGGCGATGGCCTGGGCTCGGCGCTTGACCTCGCGGGCGCGGTCGCCGCCCAGTGCCTTGGCCGGGGTGCCCGGGAGCGTGTCGTCGGGCGTGTACAGCCACCGCAGCGCCTCTTCGTCGTTGTACCCGGCGTCGCGCAGCAACGTCAGGACGCCGGGGAGGTGCTTGAGCACGGTGTCGTTCGCCACCAGCTCAGCGGGCACCTGCCGCACGCCCTCGTGGCGTACGGCGATCAGCATGCCGTCCTTGATCAGCTGGTGCACCTTGATGATCGACAGCCCGAGCCGCTCGGCGACGTCGGGAAGCGGCAGCCAGCCCTCCGGTGCGAAGGTCGCCTGCCCGGTGTCTGTCGATTGCGAAGTCTCGGCCACCTCCACACCTTGCCACGTCGCGGGCCGGGCCCACCACCGCATCCCCCCTGAACACCCGACCCCGCCCGCCCCGGATCCGCGGGAAAGGAGCGACCGATGAATCCCTGGCAGCTCATCCGGCGCGAGATCGAGGGCGCCCGGCGCTCGGTGCGCTACGACCTCGACCGCCGCCGGACCCACGAACGGACCGCCGTGATCAGCATGGACACCGACGGCCCGGCGCCGCGTGGGCGCCGCCGGGTGATGCTGGCCACCGGCGCGCTGCTGATGGTCTCGACCGGCGTCGGCGGCTACTACGCGGTCGCGGGCGGGCTGGAGGCGCTGCTGGGCGACGGCGCGCCGCCCAGCGCCCTGCCCCGGGTCCCGGCCACCGGCAGCGCGGTGCCGACACCGGCGCCGAGCCCGACGCCGCGGCGGCCCAGCCCGACCCCGTCGGCCGGGTCGCAGCTCGTGCCGGCGCACGGCCTGCCCAGCACCCGCCGCCCGTCGCCGCGGCCGACCCCGCCGGGCGGCGCCTCGCCGAGCCCCAGCCCGACGCCGTCGCCGAGCCCGTCGGCGGAGCCCTCGCCGTCGGACAGCCCGTCGCCGTCGCCGTCAGTGAGCCCGGACACAGCAGAGTCCACCCCCGCCGCCCCGCGGGTCACCGAGCCCGGCCGGCTCGCCCCGGACCCGGGCAGGCTCGAATGATCAGCACCCGAAACGCCCGGTCGGGATACGGTCGCGCCCTCGGGTGTACGCCGTTGGGCCTTCCCTGACTTAGACTGCGCTGCGATGAACACTCAGGTCGCCGATCAGCTGCTCGGCACACTCGTCGACGGGCGCTACCGCATTCGCGGTCGCGTGGCCCGTGGTGGCATGGCGACGGTGTACATGGCCGTGGATGAGCGACTGGAACGCACAGTCGCCCTGAAGATCATTCACCCGGCACAGGTGCGCGACGCGAACGGGCAATCCTTCAGCCTCGACCGGTTCACCGACGAGGCCAAGACCATCGCCCGGTTGACCCACCCCAACGTGGTCGCCGTATACGACCAGGGGACCCACAACGGCCTGCCCTACCTCGTGATGGAGTACGTCCGCGGCCGCACCCTGCGCGACATCCTCGCCGAGCGCCGCCGGCTCAGCCCGGTCGAGGCGCTGGCGGTGCTGGAGCAGGTGCTGTCGGCGCTGGGCGCCGCGCACCGGGCAGGCCTGGTGCACCGCGACGTCAAGCCCGAGAACGTGCTCGTCGCCGAGGCCCCCAGCGGCGGCAGCCACAACCTGATCGACGCCGTCGCGAAGGTGGCCGACTTCGGGCTGGCCCGCGCGGTGGAGGCCAGCGCCGCCGACGACCCCGGCACCGGCCAGCTCATGGCCACCGTGGCGTACGTCGCGCCGGAGCTCGTCCGCGACGGCCACGCCGACCCGCGCAGCGACGTGTACAGCGCCGGGATCGTGCTGTTCGAGATGCTCACCGGCCGGGTGCCCTACGACGGCGAGCGCCCCGTCGACGTGGCCTGGCAGCACGTCGACCGCGACGTGCCGCCGCCCTCGCGCTTCGTGCCCGGTCTGCCGCCGGCGCTGGACGAGCTGGTCGCCTCGGCGACGCGCCGCCAGGCCTCGGCCCGGCCCACCGACGCCGGAGCGCTGCTCGTCGCGGCCCAGAGCGCCCGCGAGTCGGTCGTGTCCGGCGCCGCCACGCAGCGGCTGCGCCCGGTCATGGAGCAGGCCACGGTCGTGGTCAGCCAGGTCTCCCCGGCAGAGCGTCCGGCGTGGGCCAAGCTGCCCTCGCCGCAGCAGCCGGCCCCCCGAACCCGGCGGCGCGCGCAGGCGGCCCCCGAGAGCCCGCTCGACCGGATGAGGACCACGTACCAGCAGCTCATGCGCGATCCGCGCGGCCGCATGGCGCTGATCGCCGGCGCCGTCGTGGTCGCCCTGCTCGTGCTCGTCGGCGGCTGGTGGCTCGGCTTCGGCCGGTACGAGGTGACCCCGCAGCTGGTCAACATGACCAGGTCGCAGGCGGAGGCGACGCTGACCCAGGCGGGCCTGACGGTGAAGTACGCCCCGGGGCAGTACCGCGAGAACGTCGAGAAGGACGTCGTGCTCATCCAGGACCCGCCCGTGGGCGACCGGGTGGTGCGCGGCGGCGTGGTGACGCTGACGCTGTCACTCGGTCCCGAGCGCTACATGGTCCCGGACGTGTCGGGCAAGACCTACGACATGGCCCTGGTCGACCTCCAGGCCGACCCGCTGAAGCTCAAGGTCAAGAAGGGTGCCGACCGGTTCGACGACCTGATCCCGAAGGGCGTGGTCCTGGAGACCAACCCGAAGGCGGGCACCGAGGTCAAGTCCGGCGCCGACATCGAGGTCATCGTCAGCAAGGGCCGTGCCCCGCTGACCGTGCCGTACGTCGTCGGCAAGAACCTGACCGACGCCAGGGAGATCCTGGAGGGCATGGGCCTGCGGGTCGAGACCGAGCAGGTCACCTCGGACAAGCCGTACGACGAGGTGGTCGAGCAGAACCCGCCGACGGGTGCGGGCGTCGAGGCGAACACCGTGATCCACCTCAAGGTCAGCAACAACCCGACCGGCACCCCCATGCCGCCGGTGCAGAACATGGGCTGCCAGGACGCCGCCAACCAGCTACGCGCGATGCAGCTCGACGTCGAGGTCGCCGGCAACGACATGGAGAAGTGGGTCGGCCACGTCGAGCGGCAGACCCCGGACGCGGGCGTCCCGGTGCAGCCGGGCCAGCACGTCCGGATCAGGTGCAAGATCTGATGTCGCACGGCATCGGCGCGCACGCGCCTGTCGCGGGCGGGCTGGCGAAAGCCGCGCTGCCGTACGTCGACGCGGTCTCGGCCGGGTCGGTCCAGGTCTTCGTGGGCAATCCACGGGGCTGGGCCCGCCCGGCCGGCAACCCGGCGCAGGACGAGGCGTTCGCGGCGGGCTGCCACCAGCGGGCCATCCCGGCGTACGTGCACGCGTCGCTGCTGGTCAACATCGGCTCGCCGACCGAGGCCACGGTCGAGCAGTCCCGCGAGACGCTGACGCACGGCCTGCTGCGCGCGGCGCGCATCGGTGCCGCCGGAGTGGTGTTCCATGCCGGGTCGGCCGTCGACAGCGAGCACGCGCCGCAGGCGTTCCGGCAGGTGCGCGAGGTGCTGCTGCCGCTGCTGGACGCGCTGCCCGACGACGGCCCCCGGCTGCTGGTCGAGCCCAGCGCGGGCGGCGGCCGGTCGCTGGCGGCCCGGGTCGAGGACCTGGGGCCGTACTTCGAGGCGGTCGACTTCCACCCCCGGCTGGCGGTCTGCTTCGACACCTGCCACGCCTGGGCGGCCGGGCACGACCTGGCCAAGCCGGGCGGCATGGCGCAGACGCTGGACGAGCTGGTCGCGGTGTGCGGTGAGGGCCGACTGGCGCTGGTGCACGCGAACGACTCCCGCGACACCTGCGGGTCGCTGCGCGACCGGCACGAGACCATCGGCAGGGGCACGATCGGCGCGGCCGCGTTCGCCGAGCTGATGCGGCATCCGGCCGTGGCGGGCGTGCCGGTGATCGTCGAGACCCCCGGTGAGCTGCATGCCACTGACATTTCCCTGCTCAGGGGCTTGCGCGACGAATAACCATTAGGGCACCCTTACTGAGGCAAGGCTAGCTTGAGCAGAGCGGCCCACTCCTCGGCCGAAGGGTATGTCCGTGTTCGTATGTATCTGTGAGCGGGTGCGCGAGTGCGAGATCCGTTCCGTGATCCGCGCCGGCAACCGCTGCGAGGAGAGCGTCGGCACCGCCTGCGGTGCGGGCACCGGCTGCGGCACCTGCCTCGACCGCATCTGCGACCTGATCGAGGAAGAGGGCGCCGACACGCTCGCGGTCAGTGCGGCGTAACGGACAATATGGCGTAGATTGCCCCCTATACCGTAAATTCTGGGGGGTTTCTTTTCCATGCAAGGCGACGCCCGGGTCATCGAGTTCCTCAACGAGCAGCTGACGGCCGAGCTCACGGCCATCAACCAGTACTTCCTGCACGCCAAGATGCAGGAGAACTGGGGCTACACCAAGCTCGCCAAGTACACCCGGCACGAGTCGATCGACGAGATGCGCCACGCCGAGGTGCTCACCGACCGCATCCTGTTCCTCGAAGGCCTGCCGAACTACCAGAAGCTGTTCGCGCTGCGCATCGGCGAGACCGTCAAGGAGCAGTTCGAGTGCGACATGAAGGTCGAGGTCGAGGCGGTCGAGCGGCTGCGCGGCGGGATCGACTACATGCGCTCGGTCGGTGACGTGACCTCGGCGAAGATCTTCGAGGAGATCCTCCGGGACGAGGAGTCGCACGTCGACTACCTGGAGACCCAGCTCGGCCTCATCGCCAGCCTCGGCGAGGCCCTGTACCTCCAGAACGTCACCGAACACCCGGAAGCCTGACCGGACGGCGCCCACACCGGCCGCCCCGACCGAGTGCCGACCGACGCGCCACACACTCCCCACCCCCGCCCCCACCCCGTTTTTCATAGACGTTGGCCTATTACATCGACTGAATCGAGATCGAAGTCGATGTAATAGGCCAACGTCTATGAAAAACGGGGTGGAGTCCGCCACAGCCGGGACGGGCGGGCGGGTCAGGCGGACAGGATGCCCGTCAGGACCTCGATGGCGTGGTCCACCGCGGCGTCGTCGGCGTCCAGGTGGGTGATCAGGCGGCCGGTACGCGGCCCGAGCACGCTCATCAGCACCCCCCGCTCCCGCGCCGCCGCCCCGAGCGCGGGCGCGTCCACGGCCGTCTTGGCCAGGTCCAGCACCACCAGGTTGGTGTGTACCCGCTCCGGGTCCACCACCCCGTACGGCGCCAGCGCCTGGGCCAGCCGCTGGGCGCGGCGGTGGTCGTCGGCCAGCCGCTCGACGTGGTGGTCCAGCGCGTACAGCCCGGCCGCGGCGAGGATGCCCGCCTGGCGCATACCCCCGCCCATGCGCTTGCGGATCCAGCGCGCCCGCGCGATCTTCTCCGCGCTGCCCACGACCAGCGAGCCGACCGGCGCGCCCAGGCCCTTGGACAGGCACACCGACATGGTGTCGAACAGCGCGCCGTACTCGGCGAACGGGACGCCGGTGGCGACGTGGGCGTGCCAGATGCGGGCGCCGTCGCAGTGCAGCGCGATCCCGGCGCTGTCGGCGGCGGCGCGCAGGCCGCGCAGGGTGTCCAGCCCGATGACGAAGCCGCCGCCCAGGTTGTGGGTCTGCTCGACGGCGATGGCGCGGGTCGGCACGGCCCAGTAGCCGTCCGGGCGGATCATGGAGGCGACCAGGTCGACGTCGATCTCGCCGCCCGCGAACGGCCAGGTGCGGCTGGAGATGCCGCCGATGGCGGCGGCTGCGGCGAACTCGTACGTCACCACGTGGGCGTTGGCGTCGCACAGCAGCTCCTGCGCGGGCGGCACGACCAGCTGGAGCGCGATCTGGTTGGCCATCGACCCCGACGGGGCGAACAGGGCCGCCTCGTGCCCGAACATGGCGGCGACGCGCTGCTCCAGCGCGACCACGGTCGGGTCCTCGCTGTACACGTCGTCGCCGACCTCCGCGTTCGCCATCGCCGCGCGCATGGCGGCGGTCGGCTTGGTCACGGTGTCACTGCGGAGGTCAACCAGCTGCGTCATCCCTCGTTCCTACCGCATCGCCCCGGCCGCACGCTGGCCACCCCTGCTTCTCGCCGGGAGGACGGCATGCCTGGCGGACGATCGCTACGCTGCCGGGCATGACCGAGCCGACCGCCCAGGTGGCGGCCCTCGCCCCCACCGCGCGAACCGGCTCCCGGCGCCGCATCGTGCTGGCGCTGTCCCTGGCCGCCCTCCTGCTGTCGGCGTTGACCGCGTGGCAGCTGACCGCCCGTAATTACACTCTGGCTGCGGGCGAGGCCGGCAGCGCTCCGCCGAGCGCGGTCGAACAGGTCCTCGGCGTCAGGAGCGAATACGTCATCCCGCTGGACGGCGGGTCGCACCAGTTCCGGATCCCGATCACGAATCCCGGACCGGCCCCGGTGACGTTGACGGAGGTGGGCTCGCGCTTCGAAGTCGCGCCGCCGATGTTCCCGGTCGAGCGGATGGACGTCGTCCGGTGGCACGACGGCTGCTGCGCCCCAGCCGACAAGGTCGCCTTCGGGCCGACGGTCATCCACCCGGACGAGACCGTGTTCGTCTACATCACCGTCCGGACCGCAGCCGTCTCCTCGGTCGGCGGCTGCCAGCGGCGGTGGTTCGCCAGCATCCTGGTGAAGTTCACGGTGCTGGGACTCCAGCGCGAGCAGACGCTTTCGCTGAAGCGCACCATCAGTTACCAGACGCCCGGAGCCGACTGCCGCTTCTGACGGCCTGCGAAGATCCAGGATCGTGGACGCCCGGTGTCGCCAGAGCAGCACCTGGCGTCCACGGGACCAGATCATGGGACAGCGGCCGGGGCAGTCCGCCACTACGCTGCCCGCCATGACCGAGACGATCACCCCTGCCACGGCTGCCGCGGCTCCCGCCGCCCGACCCGGCGGCCGCCGCCGCGCCGCCCTGGCCTGGGCGCTGCTCGCCGTCGCGGTGCTGGCTCTGGGCGGCTGGCAGGCCGCCGCGCGCACCTACGCGCTGGAGCCGGGGTATTTCGGCCTGCGGGCGCCCGAAGCCGTGGAGCATGTCGCGGGCGGCATACATGAGTACCGCTATCCGCTGGTCCACGGGACGTCGCATCGGATCTCGGTCTCCATGCGCAACCCCGGCCCGCTGCCAGTGCGGGTGACCGGGTTCGGCGGTGACCCGCATGAGTGGCCGCAGTCGATGTTCCCCATAACCTCGATCGAGGTGAACCGCGACGCCGTCGGCGACCTGGCCTCGGGGCAGCCGTTCGCGCCGTTCACGCTCGCCCCGCAGCAGGCGGTGCTCGTACACCTCACCGTGCGGGTGGAGGACGTCGATGTGGTCGACGGGTGCTCGCGGACGTGGTGGGGAACCCTGCCGGTGCGCTACACGGTGCTCGGGGTCGACCGCGAGCAGCAGCTCGCGCTCGACCCCGTCATCGCCTTCCAGACACCCGGAGAGGACTGCCTGGACTAGATGACTGATTCCTAATGGTCGTACGCGGTCAGTGATCGTTTCTCGGGTGCGTCGGTCAGCCAGTTGTGCCAGATCACGGCTGCGAGGGCGGCCAGGCGTTGTGCGATGCGGGCGTGCACCCCTGCGGGTGTGCGCCCGCCGTGCTGTTCGAGGCTGAGCTGACCTTTCAGGGTGTCGAAGATCGATTCGATGCGTTGACGGACCGGGGCCAGGTTGCCGTGGCGTCGGGCTTCGTCGCGGCGGTCGGGGCGTATGAACACGATTTTCAGGTCGCGTGTCTGTTGCTCGAACGCGCGGCCGGCGAAGCCCTTGTCACCGATGAGCACGACTCCGGCGGGTAGGAGGCCGTGGTCGCGGGCGTGTTCGAGCAGTTCGGCGGCGACTTCTCGTTCGCCCAGGCTCGGGGTGGCCAGGCACCAGGTGACCGGTGTGCCGTCCAAGGCGGTGACGAGGTAGAGCTTCAGGCCCCAGATCCAGCGGGAGTGCGATCTGCAGTAGCCGTACCCGGCCCATCCGGCCAGGGCCGAGCCGATCGCGGTCTGGCGGGACATCCCGCACGGGATCACGGTGGCGTCGATGAGGCGGATGCCGTCGTGGCCGGCCGGGGTCTGGGCGGCCAGGCGTGTGATGACGGTGGTGATCAGCGGCGCGGCCGCGGTGACGCGTTTGTGGTAGCCGGCCTGTTTGGGCAGGTACGGGAACATGCGGCCGAGCCTGCCGTAGCAGAACCGCAGCCAGTGGTGCTGCGACGGGAACCCGAGCAGGACCTGCGCCACGGCCAGGCAGACCAGCTCGGCGTCGGTCAGCTTCTTCGGGCGTCCGGGACGGCGCCGGGACGCGGTGATGACATGGTCATCGACGAACACGTACAGTGCCGTCAGAAGGGTATCGAGGTCTGTCTTCACACACTGACATCGATACCCTTCCCCATACCCGCGTCAAGACCACGGACCAAACCAACCCTGATTAGGAATCAATCATCTAGCCGCGCAGCATCTCCGCGACCAGGAACGCCAGCTCCAGCGACTGCTGGGTGTTCAGGCGCGGGTCGCAGGCAGTCTCGTACCGGCCGGGCAGGTCGGCGTCGACCAGGGCCTGCGCGCCGCCCAGGCACTCGGTGACGTCCTCGCCGGTCAGCTCGACGTGGATGCCGCCCGGGTGGGTCCCGGCCATCTTGTGCACCTCGAAGTAGCCCAGCACCTCGTCCACGATCCGGTCGAAGTGGCGGGTCTTGTACCCGTTCGAGGACTCGTGGGTGTTGCCGTGCATCGGGTCGCACTGCCAGACGACCTTGGCGCCGCTGTCGCGCACGGTCTCGACCAGGTTCGGCAGCCTGTCGCGCACCTGGTGGTTGCCCATGCGGCTGATCAGGGTGAGCCGGCCGGGCTCGTTGTGCGGGTTGAGCATCTCGCACAGCCGCCGCACGTAGTCGGGCGTGGTCGACGGGCCGAGCTTCACGCCGATCGGGTTGGCGATGCGGGAGATGAAGTCCAGGTGGGCGCCGTCGAGTTCGCGGGTGCGCTCGCCGACCCACAGGAAGTGCCCGGACAGGCCGTATGCCTTCTCGTCGGCGATGCGGGTCAGCGCCCGGTCGTACTCCAGCGCCAGGGCCTCGTGCGAGGCGTACAGCGTGACCGTGCGCAGCGCTTCCTCATTGGTCATGCCGCAGGCGCGGATGAACGCCAGCGCCCGGTCGATCTCGCGGGCGATGGCCTCGTAGCGCTCGCCGAAGGCCGAGGTGCGCACGAAGTCGCGGTTCCAGTCGTGCACGGCGTGCAGGTCGCCCAGGCCGCCGCCGAGGTATGCCCGGAGCATGTTCATCGCGGCGGCCGCGTTGGCGTACGCCCGGATCATGCGCTGCGGGTCGGCCACGCGCGCCTCGGCGGTCGGCTCCAGCGAGTTGATCATATCGCCGCGGTACGCGGGCAGCCCCAGGGAGTCCAGCGGCTGCGAGCGCGGCTTGGTGTACTGCCCGGCGACGCGGGCCACCTTGACCACCGGCATGCTCGCGCCGTACGTCAGCACGACCGCCATCTGCAGCAGGGTGCGCGCGTTGGCCAGCAGGTGGCTCTCGGTGTTGTCGGCGAACGTCTCGGCGCAGTCGCCGCCCTGCAGCAGGAACGCCTTGCCCTCGCAGACCAGGGCCAGCCGGTCGCGCAGCTGGTCCACCTCGTACGGCGCGACGACCGAGGGCACCGTGTCCAGCACCCGGCACACCTTCTCGACCTCGGCGTAGTCCTCCCACGGCGGCATCTGCGCGCGCGGCAGCGTCCGCCAGTGGTCGAGCCCGAGGTCCTCGGCGGACTTGTCGGTGGCCGGACGGGCGATGCTGACGCCCGTCTCGCCGTACTGGCGGACGCCGGCCAGTTCCAGGCCGGGGTGCCGGAGGTCATGCCATTCGTGGCGCATGCGCTCAGAGTACGGCCGGGGCACCCGGCGGCCGCCGCCGACATGGCCCCATCCCACAAGGTGGCTGGGCGCGGCACGTCACCAGTCCTGCTACGCCCCGAGAACAGCACCGGCTGTCCCGCAACCTGGGATCGTTGATCAGGTATGACCGTACTGCCGCGCGTGGCCGACTACCGCCCGCACCGCACCGTGCCCGACATCGACCTGGAGGGGCACGTGGTGCCCGGCCTGACCGGCGAGTTCTTCCGCCGCCCCGACGGCGACCGCGTCGCGACCGTCGGCCTCTACCGGTACCGGGGTGCGGAGCTGTTCATGGCGTGGGGCTTCGTCGGCGAGGCGCACTGCCGGTGGACCGCCTACCGCGGCGAGGACGGCTGGACCGCACCGCACGAGGGCTGCCCCCGGGTCCGCCGCGAGGCAGGCACCCTGCTGGTGGACACCGGCCGCGCCCGGATCGCGCTGCCCGTGCAGGCCGCCTCGCCCGAGGCTGCCTGGCCTGAGCACGCCGACGCCCGGCCCGGACCGGCCGGGTCGGACGTCGGTGCTGTGGCGCTGACGGCCGTACACGATGGATCGCATCCGGCCGTCAGCGGTTCGCTGTGCGCCACCGGCGCGGGCCTGCCTGGCTGACCGGCGGGCTCAGTTGGCCACTTCGGCCGTGGCCACGGCGCGGGCCTCGCGGCGGACGTACACGATGGAGGTGGCGGTGATGCCGAGGCTGGTGACCAGGGCCACCGTGTGCAGCACCGGATCGGGGATGGGCGCGAAGGCCAGCACCCCGGCCGGGATCTGCACCAGGCCGATCAGGACGAGCAGCATCGGCGTGCGGCGGCCCCGGGACCAGGTGAAGGCCGTCCACACCGGTGCCGTCACGACGGCGAGGGTCAGCACGTCGAGCAGCGCGTGCAGGTAGGGGTTGTGGACCCGGTCGTGCGCGTACGCGTACGCCGGGGCCGAGATCATGACTGCGGCGAGAGTGGTCCCGAGGATGGTCAGGGCGCGTCGCATGGCCGCCTCCTAGCAGCTCGGCGGGGTGGGGCTGGATGAATCCCCAGGTCCGAGCCTAAGTCGGGGGTGGACGGAGCCGGAACCCCCACAGGCGTGAATGATGCGCGTGACCTGCGGCCGCGCGATGAATCTCGCACACCCGCGGGGGTATGACCGCCTCAGGCGGCCTGTTCGGCGATCTCCCGCGCCCGGTCCCGGGCGGCCTCCAGCGCGGCCAGCAGCGCGGCTCGTACCGCGTGGTTCTCCAGCTCGCGGATGGCCGAGATGGTGGTGCCCGCGGGCGAGGTGACCGCCTCGCGCAGCTTCACCGGGTGCTCGCCGGAGTCGCGCAGCATGATCGCCGAGCCGATCGCGGTCTGCACGATCAGGTCGTGCGCCACCTGGCGCGGCAGGCCGAGCAGGATGCCCGCGTCGGTCATCGCCTCGACCAGGTAGTAGAAGTACGCCGGGCCCGAGCCGGACAGCGCGGTGACCGCGTCCTGCTGGCTCTCCGGCACCCGGATGGTCCGCCCCAGCGGCGTGAACAGCTCCTCCACGACGGCCATGTGCTCGGCGGTGGCGTGCGGCCCCGCCGAGATCGCCGTCATCGCCTCGTCCACCAGCGCGGGCGTGTTCGTCATCACCCGTACGATCGGCACCGCGTCGTTGAGCCACTTGGTGAAGAACGCCGTCGGCAGGCCGGCGCACAGCGACACCACCAGCTTGCCCGCCGGGATCAGCGGCCCGAGTTCCGCCATCAGCGCCCCGGCGTCCTGCGGCTTCACCGCGATGGCCACCACATCGGCCGCCTCGACGGCCGCCGCGTTGTCCAGCACCCGAATCCCGTACCGCTCCCGCAACTGCTCAGCCCGCTCCACCCGCCGCGCCGTAGCCACCAGCCGATCCACCGGCCACCCAGCCTTCACCAGCCCGGACAGCAGCACCTCACCGATCTTCCCCGCCCCGACAACCGCAACCGTCCGCACCGCCACGCCTCCCGCACTCCCGCCTCGACTAGTTGATCATGAAGTTATGGGGGTCGACACACCGTCGAACACGACCATAAGTTCATGATCAACGGGAAGAGGGGCCCGCGGCCCGCACCGGTGGTGCGGGCCGCGGGTGGCGGCATCAGCCGAAGAAGGCCTCGGCCTCGTTGTAGCGGTGGACCGGGACGGTCTTCAGCTCGCGGGTGGCCTCGATGAGGGGCACCCGGACGATCTCGGTGCCGCGCAACGCGACCATCTTGCCGAAGTCGCCCTCGTGCACGGCGTCGATCGCGTGCAGGCCGAAGCGGGTGGCCAGCACCCGGTCGAAGGCGGTCGGCGTGCCACCGCGCTGGACGTGGCCCAGCACGACCGCGCGCGCCTCCTTGCCGGTGCGCTTCTCCAGCTGGTCGGCCAGCCAGTTGCCGATGCCGCCGAGGCGGACGTGGCCGAACGCGTCGAGCTCGCCGTTGAGAGTGATCAGGTCGCCGTCGGTGGGCATGGCGCCCTCCGAGATGACGATGATCGGCGAGTAGTTGGTCTTGAAGCGGGTCTCGACGTGCTCGACGACCTTCTCCAGGTCGAACTTCTGCTCCGGCAGCAGGATGACGTTGGCGCCGCCGGCCAGGCCGGCGTGCAGCGCGATCCAGCCCGCGTGGCGGCCCATGACCTCGACGACCACGGTGCGGTGGTGCGACTCGGCGGTGGTGTGCAGCCGGTCGATGGCCTCCATCGCGATGTTGACCGCGGTGTCGAAGCCGAAGGTGAAGTCGGTGGCGCCCAGGTCGTTGTCAATCGTCTTCGGCACGCCGACGACGTTCACGCCCAGGTCGGTCAGCTTGGTGGCCACGCCGAGGGTGTCCTCGCCGCCGATGGCGACCAGGGCGTCCACACCCAGGTTGGCGAGGTTGTCCTTGATCCGCTCGACGCCGCCCTCGATCTTGAACGGGTTGGTCCGGGACGAGCCCAGGATCGTGCCGCCACGGGGCAGGATGCCGCGCACCTCCGGGATGCCCAGCGGGCGGGTCATGCCCTCCAGCGGGCCCTTCCAGCCGTCGCGGAACCCGACGAACTCGTGCCCGTAGGTGCCCACGCCCTTGCGGACCACGGCGCGGATGACCGCGTTGAGACCGGGGCAGTCGCCGCCGCCGGTGAGTACGCCGATACGCATTGTTCTCGTCCTCCCGAATACGGGTAGTCACATTGCCTAGCCCCGGGATGACGAGTGAACACGGCTACGCTGCCGGCCGGGGCGGGCCGCAAATGGGCACTGTACTGCGACCACCCGGATAGGGCCAGCACGCCCCGCCCACGTCCGAATGTCAGGCGGATGTCGGGGCGGCGAATTCCGTACCAGGAGGGCGCAACAGCCTCGCAATGACGAGGTTACTCGCCGTTGACAGGGCGTGGTGGCGCGGCTCACCGTGCCGCGGTCACCGCTTGCGGGCCGTCATCGCCTGCCAGCGGGCCAGGTTGTGCCGCGCGTCGACCAGCGCGTCGTGACGCGCCGTGGCCGCCTCGGGCAGGCCCGGCCGGCCGGTCTCGTCCCACAGCTGCCGCAGCTCCTTGGTGAAGCGCGGGATCACCCGGGGCAGGGCCACCATCGGGCCCCACAGCTGCGCCAGGCAGACGTGGTCGTACGCGCCGTACCAGGCCCACAGCTCCAGGGTCTCGTTCGGGCGGCCCTTGACCGGCTCGCTGAGGAACTCCAGCAGGTCGGTGCGGATGCGCTCGCGCGAGCGCCACGCCTTGTCCGCCGGGGACGGCAGCAGGTTGAGCACGTTGTCGCGCACCCACGGGATCGCCTTGGCCGGGTCGAACTCGGTCGAGACCGCGTAGAACTCCCGGCCGTACTCGTCGACCACGCCGATCGAGACCAGGTCGATCGTGGTCCCGTCCTCGATGAACTCGCAGTCGTAGAAGTAGCGATACGCCATGTGAACCGGTCTTCCCTCCGCGCCGACGCCGCGCCTACCCTGACGCGATGACGTTCTCGATCGTCGCGCGTTCGGCTGACGGCACCGCACACGGGGTCGCCGTGGCGAGCAAATTCCTGGCCGTCGGGGCGGCCGTGCCCGCCGCCGAGGCGGCCGTCGGGGCACTGGCGACGCAGTCCTACGCCAACCTCGCCTACCGCCCGCAGGGCCTGGCCCTGCTGCGCACGGGCACGGCGGCGGCCGACGTCGTGGCCGGGCTCACCGCCGCCGATCCGGGCCGGGCGCAACGCCAGCTCGGCGTCGTGGGTACGGGCGGTGACGGCGCGGGCTGGACCGGCCCCGGCTGCCACGGCTGGGCCGGCGGCGCCTACGGCGACGGCTTCGCGATCCAGGGCAACATCCTGACCGGACCCGAGGTCGTCGAGGCGATGCGGCTGGCGTGGCTGGCCGGCGACCCGGCCGCTCCCCTGGCCCGGCGGCTGCTCGCGGCGCTGCGCGCCGGGGACGCGGCAGGCGGCGACAAGCGCGGGCGGCAGAGTGCGGCCCTGCTGGTGGTCAGCCCCGGCCAGGGGTACGGCGGCACCGGCGACACCGTCGTCGACCTGCGCGTGGACGACCACCCCGCCCCGTGCGCCGAACTGGCCCGCCTACTCGGCATCCACTCCCTCCTGTTCGACCGCCCCGACCCGGCCACCCTGCTCGACCTCGACGGCGACCTGGCCACCGAGATCCGCACCCTGCTCACGGTCCGCGGCCACACCCACTCCGATCTCGACACCGCCCTGGCCTCCTGGGCCGGCGTGGAGAACCTCGAAGAACGCCTGGTCCCCGGCCGCATCGACCCCCTGGTCCTCACCCACCTCCGCACAACCTGACCCCACCCCACCCCACCCCGGGCTGCGCCTGCGCCATCGCCCGCGCCCGCGCCATCGCCCGCGCCTGCGCCTTCGCGCTCTGCGGCTGCGCTCTGCGGCTGCGGCGGCAGCGGCAGCGGCGGCAGCGGCGGCAGCGGCAGCGGCAGCGGCGAAGATCGTCGTCTGCGGTCGAAAGCTCGCATGACAGCACCGTTTCTGACCGCAGACGGTGATCTTCACCGTCAGCGTGGCCAAGATCGCGCTCTGCGGTCAGGGACGGCCTGCCGCCACCGCGCCGCCCGAGTCAACCCCGACGTCCAGCTGCCGACCCAACAGCCCACGCTCCGACCGCGGACGCCGATCTTCAAGCGAGATCGTGGTTTCCGGTCACGAAGTGGGCCGCGAGCGAAGTTCTCGACCGCGAACAGCGATCTTCAGCGCCACAGCCGCAGCTACGGCCAGCGCGCGGCCCGTGAGCTAAGTTCCCGACCACGAACAGCGATCTTCAGCGCAACAGCCACAGCTACAGCCGCAGTTGCGGCCAGCCCACGGGACGCGAGCGAAGTCCTCGACCGCGAGCAGTGATCTTCAGCGCCACAGCCGCAGCCATGGCCGCAGTTGCGGTCGGCTGCGGCGGCGCGGGGGACGCAAGATCAGCCGAGCAGGGCGTCGCGTGCGTCGTGCAGGCCCCGGCGGTTGTCGGACTGGTCGGCCACGCCGGTGAGGTCGCCGGTGGCGATGCGGGCGGCGAACCAGTCGGCCTGCACCGCCCAGCGGAAGCGCAGCAGCACGTCCAGGCTGGCCTCGATCTCGGCGCGGGGCACCACCCCGGTCGCGGCGTACGCCGACAGCAGCTCCCGGGCCCGGTCCGAGCCTCCCGCGTACATGACCGCCGAGGCGACGTCGTACATGAGCGGCCCGGCCCCCGCCGAGCCCCAGTCGATGACACCGATGCGGCCGGTGCCGGGGTCGAGCAGGAACGCCCCGTGGCACGGGTCCCCGTGCAGCGCCCCGTACGTGAGCCGGTCGGTGACCTGGAGTTTCGTCAGCGTGTTGACGGCGGCGGCGACCGCGGGACGCACCCAGTCCTCGACGTCCAGGTGCGGCGCGTCGGGGCGTACCCAGTGCCAGGCCGGCAGGCCCGGGTGGCGGAACTCGCGCAGCACCCGGTGCACGGCGCCGAGCCGGTCGCCCCACCACTGCTGGTCGAGGGGATCGTCGGCCTCCAGTTCCCGGCCGGGCACGTGGTGCAGCAGCGCCAGCACGTGGTCGCCGACGGGCACGGTCAGCGCGCCGTCGGCGGTACGCAGCGGGGCGCCCGCGTCGACGCCGTGGCGCGACAGGTGCTCGGCGGCGGACAGACCAGCTTCGAATTGCGCTTTCTGCGCAGGTCGGACGGCCTTTGCGACGTAGTGGAGGCCACCGGCACTGACCGATACGGTGGTCGACGTCATCCCACCGGACAGAGGAGTGAAGCCGTCCGGCTGAAGATGCCATGCCGTCCGAAGTGTCGTGCGGAACGTATCGTCAGCCAGCACGGGCGGATTATCACATGGCCAGCCCAGCCGCCATATCCATCGGCGGTGTCCGCGATCCGGCAGATCCGCCGGTGGTCGGTCCACGGAGTGGACTCAACGGCTCACTCAAGCGATGATCTGTCCAGGGTTACGCCGACCGCTCACGACCGTGGACTGGTCGGTCGGGGTGGGAGACGGAAGGGGTAGGCGGTGGAGATTCGCATTCCGGATGCCGCGGATGCGCTGACCGGAGTCGAGATGTTCGCTGGCCTGGAGCCGGAGGTGCGCCAGCGGGTGATCGCCGCCGCGGTGCCGCGCACCTTCCGCAAGGGCCAGCTGCTGTTCGTGGAGAACGACCCCGGCGAGACCCTGATCGTGCTCAAGCGCGGTTCGGTAGCGGTGTTCCGCACCTCCCCGACCGGCGAGCGCGCCGTGCTGTCGGTGCTGCGCCCGCCGGACACGCTGGGCGAGGTGTCGCTTCTGGACGGATCGGCCCGCTCGGCCTCGGCCGAGGCGCTGGAGGACTGCACGGCGCTGGCGCTGTCGCGCGGGGCGTTCATGGAACTGGTGCACTCGAACCCGCGCATCCTCGACGCGGTCATGCGCTCGCTGGGCGCGCTGATCCGGCGGCTGACCGAGCAGAACGCCGACCACGTCTTCCTGGACCTGCCGGGCCGGGTGGCCAAGACGCTGGTGCGGCTGGCGGGCGAGAGCCAGGCTCCGATGATCACGATCGAGCTGAACCAGAGCCAGCTGGCCGAGATGGCGGGCGGTTCGCGGCAGAGCGTGAATCAGGCCATCGGCTCGTTCGCCAGCCGGGGCTGGCTGCGTACGGAGGGGCGCCGCATCGTGGTGATGGACGTCCCCGCCCTGCGCCGCCGCGCCGGCATGCAGGACCGCTAGCCCTCACGCGGCCGCCCGCCGGGGGGCGAGCGGCCGCGCACCGGCTTCAAGATCGCGCAGTTGCCGGGCAGTCGGGCGTATCAGTGCACCTGATACGCCCGACTGCCCGGCAACTTTGCTTCACGACTGGCCGCGCCGGGGCGGCGCTGGCCCGGCGGGGCGGGCGGAGCGGGGCAGGCGGAGCGGGGCAGGGTGGAACTGAACCGCTTTACCAAGGGTGGGGACCGGTCTAGCATGGGAGCGCTTCCATCGACAGCGGTTCCCACTGCCCCGCGGTTGCCCGACCGCGTACGGGGACCGCCGCGCCGTTCCCCGAGGAGTCCGCATGTCCCGAAACCTCCGACGGTCGCTGCTCGCCGCGCTCTCGGCGATGCTCGCGGCCGTCACCCTGGCACTGCCGTTCGTGGGTGCCCCGGCCGCGCAGGCCGCCGACCCGCGCGACAGCTTCATCACCCGCTGCGGCATCCGCTTCTGCCTCGACAACCGGCCGTACTACTTCGCCGGCACCAACACCTACGACGTGTTCACCTTCGGCTACGACTGGCTGCCCGGCGAGCAGTACGTCGACAAGGCCAAGATCGACGCGCACATGCTGCGGCTGCAGAACGACAAGGTGCAGGTGCTGCGCCTGTGGATGTTCAGCCACGAGGACTGGATGGGCTTCGAGGCGGCCAAGGGCGTCTACACCGAGGAGGCGTTCGTCCTCTTCGACTACGTCATCAAGTCCGCGCGCGAGCACAACCTCCGGCTCGTCCCGGTGTTCGAGAACTTCTGGGAGGCGTACGGCGGCATCGACAAGCGCCTGGCCTGGGAGGGCCTGCCCACCGGATACGCCAACCGCTGGCGCTTCTTCAACAAGACCGCCTGCCCCGGCTGCTTCACGCAGTACAAGAACTACGTGAACAAGGCGCTCACCCGGGTCAACTCGATCACCGGCGTCGCCTGGAAGAACGACCCGACGATCCTGGCCTGGGAGCTCATGAACGAGCCCCGCTACCCCGACGCCACCCCCAACGAGAACACCACCGGCACCACGCTGCGGGCCTGGGTCGACGAGATGGGCGCGTACGTCAAGAGCCTCGACCCCAAGCACCTGCTCGGCACCGGCCAGGAGGGCCAGCAGACGGCGTACGGCTACGGCGGCGACTCCGGCGGCCCGTTCGTCTACATCCAGCAGTCGCCCTACATCGACTTCACCTCGGCGCACATGTACCCGACCGAGGGCTGGGCGGGGCTGAACTTCGCCTCGGCGCGCACCCTGCTCAAGAAGTGGATCAGCGACTCGCACAGCCTGGTCGGCAAGCCGTTCTTCCTCGGCGAGTGGAACGCCCACGACGACAAGACGACCTGGTGGACCGAGATCTACGCCGAGATGGAGGCCAGCGGCGGCGACGGGGACGCGTTCTGGTGGTACCCGGCGAACACCAGCTGCGGCGGGTTCGACTCCGGGGAGGGGTGCGCGGAGCACGCGGTGTTCCGTACCCACTCGCAGAACATGATCAATAAGACCGGCGTGGTCGACCTGACCCTGAGCCCGAGCCCGTCCCGCTCGGCCAGCCCGTCGCCCAGCACCTCCCCCTCGCGCTCGGCCAGCCCGTCGCCCAGTGCCAGCCCGTCGGCCAGCGCCTCGCCGAGCCCGTCGGCCAGCCCGCAGACCGGGGCGGCCTGCAAGGTCACCTGGCGCATCGACAGCTCGTGGCCCAGCGGCTTCAACGCCTCGCTGGTCATCGCGAACACCGGCACCACCACGTTCACCAACTGGGTGCTGACGCTGACGCTCGCCGGTGGGCAGACCGTGGTCAACGGCTGGAACGGCACGTTCACCGTCAGCGGCTCGAATGTGACGATCACCGCACCGGCCTGGGCGCCCAACCTCGCCCCGGGCCAGGCCTGGACCGCCAGCTTCACCGGTGCCGGCCCGACCACCGCGCCGAGCAACGTCAAGCTCAACGGCGTGCCCTGCGCCACCGCGTGAGCTGAGCGCAGCAAGAAGGCGGGCCGAACCGGCCCGCCTTCTTCACGAAATCAGGGCTTCTCCGGGTCCTCCGGGTCGTCCGGCGTCGGCGAGCCGGGACCCACCCAGCCGTTGGCCTCCGCGTCCGGGGTCGGCGCACCGGGGCCCACCCACTTGTCCGGCGTCGGGGAACCAGGGCCGACCCACTTGTCGGGCTCGGACACCTTGTCGACGTTCTCCACCACTCCCAGCTCCTCAAGCTCGGCGAGGGTGACCGCGTCGATGTCGACAAGCTCGCCAACGCCGTGCGCGACCCCGAAGGGGTCGGTCCAGGCGACCGCCAGTCGCACCAACATCGTTTGCTCGGCCTCCCCCGCGATCGGCATAATTCGATCGGACAGCGATCCACAAGACCACGACCAGCGTCACGGTCTTGCGTGCACGAAACTGTAGCCGCGCGGCGGTGTTGCCGTATGCCCCTTGTCGAGTTAGCTACACCAGGACGACAACATTCCCGGAGGTCAGGCCATACTGGACCTCCGGCGAACTGGCGGAGACGTGAACACCCCAACTTGCGTGCACTGTTCCCGAGTGGCAGGCCCGGACGACAGGTTCTGCGGCGGCTGCGGGGCGAGCCTCACTCCACCGTGCGTCCACTGCGGACGCGCGGTGGCCTTCGGTGACGCTTTCTGCACCGGTTGCGGCAGCCCGCTCACCGCGCCCGTCGCCGCCGTCGTGCACGAGGACCGGCGCCAGGTCAGCGTGCTGTTCCTGGACATGGTGGGCTTCACCACCTTCTCCGAGCAGGCCGACCCCGAGCAGGTCCGCACCCTCCAGCAGGAATACTTCGCCACCGTGCGCCAGGTGGTGCGCCAGTACGGCGGCGTGGTGGAGAAGTACATCGGCGACGCGGTGATGGCCATCTTCGGCGCACCCGTGGCCACCGAGACCGACGCGCTGCGCGCGGTGCGGGCCGGGCTGGAGGCGCAGCGCGTGCTCGGCCGCGGCCGCCTCGGCACCGCCGTCGCCTTCCGGGCCGGGGTGGCCACCGGCGAGGCGCTGGTCGACGTCGGCGCCGCCCGCGACGGCGGGCAGGCCATCGTCGCCGGCGACGTCGTCAACACCGCCGCCCGGCTCCAGGCGGCCGCCGAGCCCGGCTCGGTGCTGGTGTGCGCCGAGACCGCCCAGACCACCGCCGAGGACATCGAGTACGACGAGCGCCCCGCGCGCACCCTGCGCGGCCGTACCGCCAGCAGCCGGGTGTTCCTGGCCGTCTCCGCCCGGCTGCGCCGCCGCGACCGCGACGAGTCCACCCCGATGGTCAACCGCGACCACGAGCGCGGGCTGCTGGTCACCGCGCTGCACCGCAGCATCCGCGACCGCAGCACCCAGCTGGTCACCGTCTTCGGCCCGGCGGGCATCGGCAAGAGCCGTCTGCTGCGCGAGCTGTCCCGCCACGCCGAGCGCATCCCGGACACCGCCGTCACCTGGCGGGTGGGCCACTGCCCGCCCTTCGGCGAGAACGTGACGTTCGCCGCACTGGCCGAGATCGTCAAGGCGCAGGTCGGCATCCTCGACACCGACGACGAGGGCACCGCGCGCACCCGGCTGGAGACCGCGCTGCGGGCGATGGTCGGCGAGCTGGAGGCGGCGCGGCTGGCCGACGCGCTCGGCCCCCTGGTCGGCCTGCCCGGCGCGGGGCTGAGCCCCGGCGAGACCGAGTCGGCGTGGCGGCGGTTCCTGCTGGCGATGACGAAGGCGGCGCCGACGGTGCTGGTCTTCGAGGACATGCACTGGGCCGACGAGGCGATGCTGCGCTTCGTGGAGATGCTGGGCAGCATCGGGCCGGGGGTGCCGCTGCTGGTCATCGCGACGGCCCGGCCCGAGCTGCGCGAGCGCCGCCCCGACTGGACCAGCGCGGTCACCGGCGCGGTGTCGGTGTCGCTGGGCCCGATGCACGACGAGCACATCGCGGCGATGTACCGGCTGATGTTCGGTCAGGCCGTCTTCCCCAGCACCGGGGTCAAGCCGCTGGTGGAGCTGGCCGGAGGCAATCCGCTCTACGCCCATGAGTTCGTCCGGATGCTGGTCGAGCGCGGCGAGCTGCGCCCGGTCGGGGCCAACTGGGCGCTGGCGGGCGGCGACACCACCCCGATGCCGCAGACCGTGCAGGCCGTCATCGCCAACCGGCTCGACCTGCTCGACCCCACCGACCGGGCGGTGCTCCAGGCCGCGGCGGTGGTCGGCACCCAGTTCTGGCCGGGCCCGGTCGCGGCCGCGCTCAACGTCACCCCCGACGTGGTGGTGCGCTCGCTGCGGCGGCTTCAGCAGCGCGACATCGTGGCCGAGCACCCGGCCTCCGCCATGGCGGGCGAGCCCGAGTACGGCTTCCGCCACGTGCTCGTGCGCGACGTCTGCTACCAGCGGCTGCCGCGGGCCGAGCGGGTCAGCCGGCACCAGCGCACCGCGGACTGGCTGGAGCAGATCAGCGACAACCGCGCCACCGACCTGGCCGAGGTGCTGGCCAACCACCGCTGGGCCGCGCACGAGATCGCCCGGACGCTGGGCATGGACCCGACGCCGTACGCTCCGCCCGCCCGCGCGGCGCTGCACCGGGCGGCCCTGCGCGCGTACGCGCTGCACGCGCTGGACACCGCGGCGATGCTGGTCGACCGGGCGCTGAGCCTGAAGCTCGACGGCGACCCGGTGCTGGAGCTGTTCTCCATCGAGCTGGCGCTGTTCCGCGATCCCGCCGCCTTCGGGCGCGACAACGGGGTGCAGCAGCTGGCCGATCTCGCCGAGGAGCTGACCCGGGCCGGGGAGCGGGCCGCCGCGGCGCGGGCGCTGACGCTGCTGGGCACGGTCGCCTGGAGCCGGGCCGACCGCGCCGCGACCCTGGCCTACCTGGACTCCGCCGTCGAGCGGTACGAGGAGCTGCCCGAGACCCTGGAGAAGGCCGAGGCGCTGCTCGAACTGGCCCGGGTGCACATGATGAACTTCGAGACCGAGCCGGCGATCGCCGCGTCGGAGGCGGCCGCCGACATCGCCGACCGGCTGGGGCTGGCCGAGGCGCGCGCCAACGCCCGGATCACCTCGGCGATCTCGCGGTACATGGCCGGGGACCCGACCGGCTTCGCCGACCTGGAGGTGCTCACCGACCACTGCCGCGAGCACCGGCTGACCAGCCGCCGCCGGGCGGTGCAGAACCTGGCCTGGGCCTGCCTGGAGGAGGGCGACCTGGCCCGGCACTACCGGCTGCTGGCCGAGCAGCGCACCGTGGACGTGGCGGGCGGGCTGAGCCTGGCCACCAGCTTCCACAAGGAGGCCGCCGACGCGTACTTCGCGGGCGACTGGGTGACCCAGGTGCGGGCGATCAGCGAGACCATGCGCACCAACGCCGCCGAGTGGGACCCGACCTCGGTGCTGACCTCGTCATGGATCCGGGTGCTCCGCGGCGAGCCGACCGACGACGACGCCATCGAGCAGGTGCTGCACCTGGCCCGGCGCAGCGGCTTCCACCGGGTGCTGCGGGGGGCGGCGGCGCACGCGGCCCTGTGCCGGGCGTTGCAGGGCCGGGCCGAGGAGGCCGTGTCGCTGCTGGGCGAGCTGGACCGCGACTGGCGGGCCCGGGTGATGCTGCCGTACGGCGAGTGGGCGGCCGCGGCGGGCCACGCGGGCAGCGTGCTGGGCGCGGAGGCGGCCGTGCGGGTGCGGACCATGCTGGAGCTGTCGCCGCGGCGTACGCCGTGGGTCCAGGCCGCCCTGGCGACCGTGACCGGCGACCACCTGGCGGCCGCGGCGCACTTCGCCCGGATCGGCGACGCCAGCGACCGCGCGCTGTCGCTGTCCTGGGCCGCCCGCACCGGCGGCCTGGACCAGCCGCTGCTCACCGAACTGCACGACTTCGCCGCCCGCAACCACGCGCCGGGCCTGCTCCCCCCGCCCCCTACGGCCTCAGCCACCCGCCCCGGTGCCGCCCGCCCCTCGCGCCGCACCCGCCCACCCCGTTGATCGACGGGCCGGGAGGTCAGGCGGCGGGAGCCGGGGTGGGGGTGGGGGCGTTCTTGAGTTTGGCGGCGTAGATGTCGACGTACTGGCGGCCGGAGAGCTCCATGAGCTCGTACATGATCTCGTCGGTGGCGGCGCGTTCGACGAAGCGGTCGCCGGCCATGCCCTCGTAGCGGGAGAAGTCGAGCGGGGCGCCGAAGCGGATGCCGACACGCATCACCCGGGGAATGATCTTGCCGGTCGGCTGGACGACGTCGGAGTTGAGCATCGCGACGGGGATCACCACCGCGCCGCTCTCCAGCGCCAGCCGGGCCACGCCGGTCTTGCCGCGGAACAGGCGGCCGTCCGGCGAGCGGGTGCCCTCGGGGTAGATGCCGGCCAGGCCGCCCGCGCGCAGCACCCGCAGCTGGGTGTCCAGGGCCGCCTGCGCGGCCCGGCCGCCGGAGCGGTCCACCGGGATCGTCCCGGTGCCCACGAAGAACATCTTGGTCAGCCAGCCCTTGAGCCCCTTGCCGGTGAAGTACTCCGCCTTGGCCACGAAGGTGACCTTCCGCTTCACGACCAGTGGCATGAAGATGGAGTCCGAGAAGGAGAGGTGGTTGCTGGCGAGGATCGCCGGACCGGTGTCGGGCACGTGCTCCAGGCCCTCCACCTGCGGACGGAAGATCAACTTCAGCAGCGGCCCCAGGATGATGTACTTCAGCAGCCAGTAGAGCACTTAGTCCCGTCCAGGTCTGATTGGGCGAACGTGGCATGCATCGCAGAGCCTACTGCCGCAACTCGGGGGAAACGTGTCAGGATTTGATGCGGTGCCCACCGGCGCCGATCGAGCCCCATAGCCGCCAAGGAGTGTGTCAGGTGCCAGCCACCGACGACCCGGACCGCACCCCGGCCGAGCCGGCCCGGGGCGGCCACTCGGGCGACCAGGCCACGCCCGAGCAGGTGGACGCCGAGTTCGCGCGGATCGTGGCCGCCTTCGACCGCCCGGTCGCCACCCCCACCTGGCCCGCGCCCGAGGAAGCCCCGAGCAGCGGAACCACCGCCGGGCCGATCTGGCCTGCCGGCGGGCCCATGCTGAACCGCCCCGCACTGTCCGGCGACCCGCGCGCGGCCGGACCGCACGACCCGTCGCTGCTCGACGGGCTGGACACGTTCGGTTCCGGGCTGCCCGACGACGCCCCCGAGGAGTTCGTCCCGCCGCCGCCCCCGCCGCTGCCCCGGGTCCCGTTCGCGGCGGTCCTGGCCGTGGTGTCGATCGTGTTCGGTTTCGTGCTGTTCTTCGACACCAGCCTGCTGCCGCTCAACGAGCGGGTGAACATGCTGCTGGCGCTCACCGGCATCCTGGGCGGCGCGACCGCGCTGGTGCTGCGGCTGCGCCCCGGCGACGAGGACGACGAGCAGCCCCACGACGACGGCGCGGTGGTCTGACCGCCCGGGGCCCGACAGGCCGTCCGGCCGGATACCCGGCCGGACGGTGACCGGCGCCGTCAGCTCGACTTCTCCAGCCAGTCGAGGATGGCGTCGATGGGCTCGCGCCACCGCGTGTCCAGCATCAGGTCATGGCCCATGCCCGGGAACAGCAGCGGGGCGCCGCCGTAGTGACGGGCCACCCGGCGCAGCGCCGACGCGGACACGATCCGGTCGTCGGGGCTGCCCACGACCAGCACCGGCGGGTCGCCCACCGGCGGCTCGGGCTTGCGTCCGGCCAGCAGCTGCCACTGGGCGCGGCTGGAGGCCCGGCCCAGGCGGGCGGCGTAGGCGCGGCCCGCGCTGGCGGGCAGCTCCCGGCTGAACAACTGCCCGGCGGGCAGCCGCAGCCCGGCTCCGAACGCCGCCGGCAGGCTCACCGTCGGGTTGCGCAGCGCGGTGCCCAGGCCGCCGAAGACCGGCGACAGCAGCACCGCGGCGCGGGCCGGGTAGCGCGCGAGCGCGTGCGCGGTCACCAGGGCGCCGGCGCCGTGGCCCACGATCACGGCCCGGCGCGGCAGGCTCGCCGCGGCCTGGGCCACATCGTGGGCGTACGCCCGAAGGTCCGCCTTGCGCACCTTGGCGCTCTCGCCGTGCCCGCGCAGGCTCACCGCGTACGCGGCGAAGCCCCGGTCGGCGGCGTGCTCCAGCCAGTGCTCGGCGAAGACCCAGGCCCCGTGGCCGAAGCCGGGGACGAACAGCACCGGCGGCTTGCCCTCGTCGACCTCCGGCGTGGCCCGGCGCAGCTCGCGCCGCGCGGGCGGCACGGGGAACGCCCACTCGCGGACGCGGATGACCTTCATCGGGCCGCCCCTTCGACGCTGACCTCGTCGAGCAGCCGCTGCACGGCCTTGAGGTACGTGGTGTGGCTGATCTCGAACCAGTGCCGGGTCGAGTCCTTGACCTTCGCCGAGGTCCAGCGCCGGTCGAGCTCGCCCTCCAGCTTGCGCTGGACGGCGACCGCCTTGGCCGGGGCCGCCTCGCGCAGCCGCAGCATCCGCGCGAACAGCACCATCTGCCAGTGCACCAGCGGGAGCAGGCCCGAGTCGGGCTGGAGCAGCCCGGCCACGGCCAGCGTCGGCTGACGGCGCGGGAACGCGTGCAGCGCCAGCTTCGGGCGCCCGGTGGCGTCGATGCCGAGCAGCGCCGGGTCGAGGAAGTCGAACCTCGTCTCGTACCCGGTGGCCAGCACGACCAGGTCCGGCTCGATCACCTCGCCGCCCTTGAGCTCGACGTCGCTGCGGTGGAACCGCGCGATGTCGGGCACGGGCGTGATCGTGCCGTGGCCCAGGTGGTAGATCAGCTGGCTGTTGACGATGGTGTGCGTCTCGTAGATCTTGTGGTCGGGCCTGGGCAGCCCGAACCGCGTCAGGTCGCCCACGGTCGACTTCAGCGTGCGGTGCGCGATGAACTGCCGCGCCTTCAGCGGCAGGCGCAGGAACAGCATCAGGTCGTTGACCTGGTCGGTGGGGCGGCCGAGGGTGAACTTCGGGGTGTACCAGTACCCCCGGCGGCTGGAGTGCCAGCACCTGCTCGCCTGCTGGGCCGCCTCGACCGCGATGTCGCAGCCGGTGTTGCCCGCCCCGACCACCAGCACCTTGCGCCCGCGCAGCTGCGCGGCGTCCTTGTACTGCGCCGAGTGGATGACCTCGATCTTCGTGTCGTCCAGGCCCTCGTAGGCGGGGCGCTTGGGCGACCAGTTGTGCCCGTTGGCGATCACGACCGCCGCGTACCGGTGGATGCGCTCGCCGCCGAAGCCGCCGGTGGAGCGGGTGGTGACGTCCCAGCGGTCGCCCTCGGCGGGCTCGACCTTGACCACCTCGGTGCCGAACCAGATGCTCTTCTTCAGGTCGAAGTGGTCGGCGTAGTGCTCCAGGTATTCCAGCACCTGGGTGTGCTTGGGGTAGTCGGGCCAGCTGTCCGGCATCGGGAAGTCGGGGAACTGCGTGAACGGCTTCGACGAGATCAGGTGGGTGCTGGCGTAGACCGGGCTGCGGTTGTGGCGCCAGTTCCAGGCACCCCCGACGCTGGTCTCGCGCTCGTAGCAGTCGACGCCGAACCCGTGCTCCTTGAGGTTCTTCATCGCCGTCAGCCCGCTGGGACCCGCGCCGATCACGCAGACCGCCCCGCTGCGGTCGTAGACCGGCCAGCCGTCCCGCCACGCCGTCGCGGGACCGCCGAGCTCCGGATCACCGTAGCCCGCTGAATAACTCACCCGCGACCTCCACATCTGTGCCTGGCACCGAAAGACGCAGTGCATCTTTCCGGGTGGCGGGCGCGGTTGTCCATACCGGGCGGCGGGGCGAAACGCTCGCTCAGGCCAGGTCGACCACCAGCGGGTAGTGGTCGCTGGCCAGCACCGCCTGCGCGGTCTCGTGCACCCGGTAGTCGCGCAGCTCCCAGCACGGGTCGAGCAGGACCGCGTCCAGCCGCCGGTCCGGCGCCCGGCACGGGAAGGTGCCCGCGTCCCCCCGCCCGGCCAGCACCGCGGCATCGGCCAGCCGCTCGGTGAGCAGGCCCCACGAGCTGCCGTCCGGGGTCTCGTTGAGGTCGAGGCCGACCACGATCGGCTCGCGCACCGCCGCCAGCGCCGGGGCCAGCAGCGCCGCCTGGCGCGGGCGCTCGGCGTCGTCGGTGGACAGATGGGAGCCCGCCACCGTGAACGGCTCGCGGCCGGGCACCTCGCACCGGGCGAAGACAGCACCCCGCATGTGCCGGCCGGGCGTGAGCGGGTAGCGCAGGCACCAGGTCTCGCGTACGCGCACCCGGAGGCTGGTCATGATCACGTTGCCCAGGCTGGGCAGCCCGCCCGCGCCCATCACCAGGCCGAACGAGTCGGCCAGCTGGGCGCATTTGGTGCGCCAGCGCCAGCGGCGCGGCGCCTCCTGCACGATGAGCACGTCCGGGTCGAGCCCCCGGACCACGGCGGCGAGCGCGGAGAGGTCATCGCGCAGCGAATGCACGTTGTACGACACGACGCGCAGAGTCATGCCCAACGCTTCTACCCCCTCTCGCCCTCCCCCACCCACCGCAACACGCCGACACGCCGACGCGCGCTCCCGCCGCGATCGCGGTCGGGACTCGTGCAGTTTCGGGGAAAGTGTTCGAAAGCGGGCCAAGATTCGTGCAGTTTCGCTGAAACTGCGCGAACTCGCGGAGGCCGAGTCGCCCGCGTGAGGCCTGGGGACGGCCCCCGAATCGGGGAAGGGGGCCCGCCACCGGCGACTGAGGCCGGTGGCGGGGGTGCTAGCGGCGGGCGAGGTCGGCGGCGCCGACGAGGCCCGCGACGTTGCCCATCTTGGCCGCGCGCAGCTCGGCCACCGGCAGGCGGCCGCGCTGGGCCAGCGCGTCCAGGTAGGACTGGCGGGCGGGGGTCATCAGCAGGTCACCGGCGTCGATGACGCCACCGCCGACGACCAGCACCTGCGGGTCCAGGATCTGCACCAGGTCGGCCAGGCCCTGGCCGAGCCAGTAGCCGATCTGGCCGAACGACTCGATCGCCACCTCGTCCCCGGCGTGCGCGGCGGCGGTGACGATGGGACCGCTGATCCCCTCGACCCGGCCGCCCGCCTTCGACAGCAGCAGTTCGGCCCGCTTGGGCTCGGCCTGCGCCCCGGCGCGCGCGAAGCGCACCAGCGCGTTGCCGCTGGCGTACTGCTCGATGCAGCCGTGGCGGCCGCAGCCGCACCTGTGCCCGTCGGGCACGGCCAGCATGTGCCCGATCTCGGCCGCGATGCCGTGCGCGCCGCGGACCAGGTTCCCGCCGAGCACGATGCCGCCACCGATGCCCGTGCCGACGGTGAACATCACCATCGAGTCCTCGGCGTCGGCGGCCGCGCCGTAGCGGAACTCCGCCCACGCGGCCACGTTGGCGTCGTTCTCGACCACCACGGGCAGGTTGACCGCCTTGGCCACGTACTCCCGAAGCGGCTCGTCTCGCCAGGCCAGGTTGGGTGCGAAGAGCACCGTCGACCGACTGGCGTCAATCCAACCGGCGGCGCCGATGCCGACCGCGTCCACCGAGTGATCGGCGGACAACTCCTTCACCACATCGATGATCACGTCCCGGGTCGCGGCGACGTCGCCGGCCGGGGTGTCGCGACGCGAGGTCGCGATTACGGTGCCGTCAGGATCAACCACACCGCCGAGCACTTTGGTGCCACCGATGTCCACGCCGATGGTGAGTGCCACGGCCGAACCCTTCCTTGCTGGGCTGTGCCGGCGGTGACGCTGAGGGTGCCCACGCCGTACGGACCGCCCCCGCGTGCGCGGGGACCACAACTACTTGGGCACACCCTAACGCCGCGGGCAGCCGCCACAAGCCTCGCCCGGCAAAGATCGACGTCAGAGCTCGGCGGGCGGGTGCGGTGTCGCCTTCCGGACTGCCTTCTTAGCTGGCTTGACACGCTCGGAGGTCACCGGGGTTTCCGGCTCGGAAACTCCCGGTGTCTGTTTCGCGACAACCTTCTTGGCAATCTTCTTCGCGACCTTCTTGGCCACGGGCGGCGCCGCCGCCGCGGTCGGCGTGTCGCCCTCCGGCGCGCCGGAGGCGGCCGCGCCCGGCGTGTCGTGGCCGGGCGGGCGGTGCGTCGCGTGGCGCCACACGTCGTCGGCGCCGGGCTGGGCCGTCGACACGCTGCGCAGGAAGCTGGCCAGCCCGGCGGCCAGGTCGCCGGCGCCGGTGGCGACCCGCTCCACGAACTCCGGGTCGGGGTCGCGTACGGCGGCGATCACCCGGCACAGCGGGCAGATGCAGCACTCGGCCGAGCCGGTGGCCAGGTGCGGGTTGGCGTTGGCGGCCAGCGTCGCGGCGGCCAGCGCGGCGGCGACGAGGCGCTCGGCCTCCTCGCGAGCGGTTCCGGGGGAGATGTCCATGCTCGCTCAGGCCGCCATTTCCACGCGCTTCTTGAGCTCCTTGAGCGCGGTGTCCATGATCGCCTTCTCGGCCTTCTTCTTGAACATGCCGAGCATGCCGATGCTGAGGTCCACCGAGAGCGTGTAGGTCACCGTGCAGGTGCCGTCGCCGTTGTCGACGATGTCGTACGACCCGTCCTGGGCCTTCTGCATCTTCGACGGGGCGACCAGGTGCCACTCGATCCGCGAGATGTCCTCGGCGTAGTCGTAGTGCAGCGTGTACTCGTCGGCGACCATGCCGGCGTCGATGACGAAGCGCACGGTGGCCGGGTAGCCGTCCTCGTACTCCTCCAGCACCTCAGCGACCTTGATGGCCTGGGTCCAGCGCGGGTACGAGGCATAGTCGCAGATGACCTCGGCGATGCGGGCCGGGTCCGCGTTGATCACGATCGACTGGGAGGAGGAATCCGCCATGACCAGCAGGCTACCGGTCGAACCCGGCGCGGTCGCGACGCGGCGCCCCGAGAGCACCACCACCGCCCCACGCCCGGCCCCGAAAGCCCGTTTTAGCATTGACGTTGACCTATCTGGAGGACTATTTTCCAAGATCCGTCCTCCAGATAGGCCAGCGTCGATGCTAAGCCGTGCCCGCGAAGGCGGGCGCCAGCAGCGCAGCGCTACAGTGCCCAGGGACGGGGCCGCTCGCGGCCGCGCGCCCCAGTGAGTGCAAAGGAGCGCATGGTGCGGCAGTTCTCGCAGGCCCCGGTGGTGACGATCGGCGACACCGCGCGCCTGACCGATCCGGTCTGGGCCAACGCGGCCGAGGTGCCGCAGCTCGTCCAGTTCTCCCGGCGCACCGCCGGCGGCTGGGACGACGTCACCTGCGCCCAGTTCCACGCCGAGGTCGTCGCCACCGCCCGCGGCCTGGTCGCGGCCGGGGTGAACCCCGGCGACCGGGTCGCCCTGATGAGCAAGACGCGATACGAGTGGACCCTGATCGACTACGCGATCTGGGCCGCCGGCGCGGTCACCGTGCCCATCTACGAGACCTCCAGCACCGAGCAGGTGCAGTGGATCCTGGCCGACTCGGGCGCGGTCGGCTGCTTCGCCGAGACCGCCGCGCACGAGGCCCTCGTCCGCGAGGCCGCCCCCGGCCTGGGCCGGGTGTGGCGGATCGAGGGCGGCGACCTGCCCACCCTGGTCAGCCTCGGTGGCGACGTCGACGTCCAGGAGATCGAGAAGCGCCGCAGCGGCGGCAGCGTCGACGACCCGGCGACCATCGTCTACACCTCCGGCACCACCGGCCGCCCCAAGGGCTGCGTGCTGACGCACCGCAACATGCTCTCCGACATCGGCAACGCCATCCCGGCGCTGGACGTGCTGTTCGCCCCCGGCGCCTCGACCGTGCTGTTCCTGCCGCTGGCGCACGCCTTCGCCCGGCTGCTCCAGCTGGGCGTGGTGCAGGGCCGGGTGAAGACCTCGCACACCGCCGACACCCGCAACCTGGTCGAGGACCTGGGCGCGTTCCAGCCGACGTTCCTGCTGAGCGTGCCGCGGGTGTTCGAGAAGGTGTTCAACAGCGCACGGCAGAAGGCGCAGGCCGGCGGCAAGGGCGGCGTGTTCGACCGGGCCGAGGCGGTCGCGATCGCGTACAGCCGGGCGCTGGACGCCCCCGGCGGGCCGGGCCTGGGCCTGCGCCTGAAGCACAAGGTCTTCGACCGGCTCGTCTACACCAGGCTGCGCGCCGCCCTGGGCGGCCGCTGCCACAGCGCCATCTCCGGCGGCGCCCCGCTGGGCGAGCGGCTGGGCCACTTCTTCCGGGGTGCGGGCCTGCGGGTGCTGGAGGGCTACGGCCTGACCGAGACCTCCCCCGCGATCACGTTCAACCGCGCCGACGCCCAGAAGATCGGCACCGTCGGCAAGCCGCTGCCCGGCGTCACCATCGCCATCGCCGAGGACGGCGAGATCCTGGCCCGCGGTGAGGTGATCTTCCGGGAGTACTGGAACAACCCCGCCGCCACCGCCGAGGCGGTCGACGCCGACGGCTGGTTCCACACCGGTGACCTGGGCTCCCTGGACGAGGACGGGTTCCTCAGCATCACCGGGCGCAAGAAGGAGATCATCGTGACCGCGGGCGGCAAGAACGTCGCCCCGGCCGTGCTGGAGGACCGGGTGCGGGCGCACCCGCTGGTCAGCCAGTGCATGGTGGTCGGCGACCGGCAGCCGTTCATCGGCGCGCTGATCACCGTCGACCCGGAGGCGCTGCCCGGCTGGCTGGCCGAGCGCGGCCGCCCGGACACGCCCGTTTCGCAACTGTGCGACGACCCCGACCTGCGCGCGGAGATCCAACTGGCGGTGGCCGAAGCCAACCGCGCCGTGTCGGCGGCCGAAGCCGTTAAGGTGTTTCGCATTCTGCCCCGTGACTTCACCGAGGCCACCGGTGAGCTGACCCCGTCGCTGAAGGTCAAGCGCGCGGTCGTGATGAAGGAGTACGCGGACGAGATCGATGCCATCTACCACCGCTGACCGCAGACCCCTGCTGCGCCGCATCCCCGCCTCGCAGATAACCGCGATCGCCGTACGCGGCATCATGCTCGCGCTGGTCACCGTGCTCATCCTGGCCGCCACGCGCGACGTCGCGGAGCTGCGCTGGGTCGTGCTGCTGGTGCTGGCCGGGCTGCCCGCCGTGCTCGCGCCCCGGCACCGCTTCGCCGCGCCGCTGGGCCGCTTCGCCGAGGTCATCCTCGTCGGGCTGGGCGCCAGCGCCGTCGCGCTCGCCGCCGACCAGGCCGGCACGGTCACCGACGGCGTCGGCGCGGCCGCGCTGCTGCCGTACCTGGCCGTGCCGATCACCGCGGCGATGCTGCAGAACCGGCCGCTGGAGTCGGCCGGGCTGCTCGGCGTCGCGACGCTGACGCTGACCGCCGCGGGCTGGTTCACGATGACCCCCGAGGGCACCCGCCAGCTGGCCAGCGTCGGCTACCTCGCCATGTGCGCGCAGTGGCTGATCCTGGCCGCCATCGGCACCATCACGACCGGGGCGATGCAGCGCGCCGCCCTGGCCCGCCGCGCGCCCCAGCCGTATGCCGAGGCGACCCGGCTGCTGACCCAGCTGCGCCAGGTGGCCCGGCAGCTGCCCGGCGCCACCCTGGACCCCGGCAGCATCGCCGAGCACCTGCTGGAGGAGCTGCGCCCGCTGGGCCGCCCGCAGCGGGCCGCGGTCTTCGCCGCCAGCGGCGCGGGCCGCCTGGTGGTGCTGGCCCAGTTCGGCGTCGAGGCCGACGACCAGTCGACCCGGGCCGCCTGGGAGACCAGCCTCGACTCAGACACGGCCGTGGCCGACGCCTGGGCCAGCCAGCAGGCGCAGGTCTCCGGGCGCACCCAGCTGCGCTCGCGCGAGGAGAACGGGCCGGTGTCGGCCCTGGTGGTGCCGCTGGTCGCGGGCGTACGCACGGTCGGCCTGGTGGCGCTGGAGCGCGACGGGACCAACGGCTACCCGCAGGCCCTGACCGGCCGGATCGTGAACGCGGCGACCCCGGCCGCGCTGCGGCTGGAGGCGGCGCTGCTGTTCGAGGAGGTCCGCTCGATCGCCACGAACGAGGAGCGGCAGCGGCTGGCCCGCGAGATCCACGACGGCGTCGCCCAAGAGCTCGTGATGATCGGGTACGGCGTGGACAACGCCCAGGCCACGCTGCCCGAGGGCACCGAGGAGACCGCCGCGGAGCTGCGCGTGCTGCGCGCCGAGATCACCCGGGTGATCACCGAGCTGCGGCTGAGCCTGTTCGAGCTGCGCAGCGAGGTGGACCGGCACGGCGGCCTGACCGCCGCGATCGCCGAGTTCGCCCGGATCTCGGGCAACCAGGCGGGCCTGAAGGTGAATCTGTCTCTGGACGAGGCCGGGCGCCTGCCCGCCTCGATCGAGTCGGAACTGCTGCGCATCGCGCAGGAGGCCATCACCAACGCGCGCAAGCACGCCAACGCCGCCAACCTGTGGGTGACCTGCACCGTCGACCCGCCGTACGGCCTGATCGAGGTGTCCGACGACGGCCGCGGCATCCCTGACGAGCGCACGGACGGGCGCTACGGTCTTGCGATCATGGCGGAGAGGGCGGAACGTATCCGTGGCCGGCTCGAAATTCGACCTCGGGACCCGGTCGGGACCACGGTTGCCGTGGTCGTGGGCGGTTCCCCTCGACAGGATGCCAAGGCGACGCGATAACGTGTGACACTCCTCAGCGGCAGCGGGGGTGTCAGAAGGGAAGTAAAGCGGGCATGACTACCAGCACTGTGCCGACGGGCCGTACCAAGGTCCTGCTCGTCGACGACCACGACCTGATCCGCAAGGGTCTGCGGCACGCGTTCGAGCGCGACCGCCAGTTCGAGGTCGTGGGCGAGGCGAGCACCGCCGCCGAGGCTGTACGCCAGGCCGGTGCGCTGCACCCGGACGTGGTCATCATGGACCTGCGCCTGCCCGACGGCAGCGGCCTGGAGGCCACCCGCACGCTGCGCAAGTCCAGCGCCACCATGGGCATCGTCGTGCTGACCATGTACGCCGGCGACGACCAGCTCTTCGGCGCCCTGGAGGCCGGCGCGAGCGCCTTCGTGCCCAAGACCGCCCCCGCCGACGAGGTCGTCGCGGCGGCCCGCCACGCCGCCTCGGCGCCCAGCGCGTTCACCGCGGCCGACCTGGCCGAGGCGATGAAGCGGCGGCTGACCCCGAGCGGCCCGCAGCTGTCCCCGCGCGAGGGCCAGGTGCTCAAGCTGCTGGCCGAGGGCATGAGCGTGTCCGGGATCGCCAAGCAGCTGTTCGTCAGCGAGTCGACCGCCAAGACCCACATCTCGAAGCTGTACGAGAAGCTGGGCGCGGCCAACCGGGCCCAGGCCCTGATGACGGCGCTGCGCCTGGGCCTGCTGCAGGCTCCCGACGCCCCGAACCTGTCCTGATGGGCCGGCACGCGCAGTCCAGCGGTGACGACCTGCTGCTCACCGACTGGCGCTCGGACCGGCTGGGCGCGGCCCGGCGGGGAGACAACCCGCTGGTCATGGCCAAGCTCAACAGCGGCTACGCGGTCTTCGGCGACACGCAGCACCTCCCGGGGTACTGCGTGCTGCTGTCGGACGTCGACGGGGCCGACCACCTCACCGATCTCACCCGCGCCCAGCGCACCGCGTTCCTGGACGACATGGGGCTGCTCGGCGAGGCGGTCTTCGCCGCGTGCAACGGGTTCGACCCGGCGTTCCGGCGGCTCAACTACGAGATCCTCGGCAACTCGCTGCACCAGCTGCACGCCCACATCCACCCGCGCTACTCGTGGGAGGCCCGGGAGTTCCGCGACGGCCCGGTGTGGCGCTACCCGAACGAGGTACGCCTTTCGGAGGACAACGACACCCTCGTGTCCGCCCGGGCCGAGGAGTTCGACCACCTCCGCGAGGCGATCACGGCGGAGCTCGCCCGCCTCGTGTGAACGCGTTTACGGCGCCCGCATTCCGTGCACATACGGAGTGCGGGCGCCGTCGCTTGTCCGGACCACGCCCCACTCCACCTGGATGTATGGGACATTAGCCGAGGATCGGTACGCGTCCCACAGCGGCGAAGGGCGGTGCGGGCCCATGGGCAGCGACGTCAAGCAGCACGTGTACACCCGTGCCGATCGGGCGCGCTACCGGCGCAAGGTGCGCACCTGCCTGGATGTTTTCGCCCTGATGCTCGGGGAGTCCCAGTTCGACTTCGACCGTCCGCTCAGCGGGCTGGAGGTCGAGTTCAACCTGGTCGACGACCTGGGGCAGCCCGCGATGCGCAACGCCGACGTGCTGGCCGCCATCGGGGACCCGAACTTCGTGACCGAGCTGGCCCAGTTCAACGTCGAGATCAACGTGCCGCCGCGCGAGCTGGCGGGGGCCGGCCTCGACGTCTTCGAGACCGACGTCCGGGCGATGGTCAACGCCGCCGACGGCAAGGCGCACACCGTGGGCGCCCACCTGGTCATGATCGGCATCCTGCCGACGCTGCGGCTGGAGCACCTGGTCAAGGAGAACCTGTCCGCCAACCCGCGCTACGCGCTCATCGACGAGCAGGTGTTCGCGGCGCGGGGCGAGGACGTCGCCATCCGCATCGACGGGGAGAACCCACTGTCGGTCACCGCCGACAGCATCACCCCCGAGGCCGCCTGCACCAGCGCCCAGCTGCACCTACAGGTCAGCCCGGCCCAGTTCGGGGCGTACTGGAACGCGGCCCAGGCCATCGCCGGGGCGCAGCTGGCCGTGGCCGCCAACTCGCCGTTCCTGTTCGGGCACCAGCTGTGGCACGAGACCCGCATCCCGCTGTTCAAGCAGGCCACCGACACCCGCCCCGAGGAGCTCAAGTCCCAGGGCGTACGGCCGCGCGTCTGGTTCGGCGAGCGCTGGATCACCTCGGTGTTCGACCTGTTCGAGGAGAACGTGCGCTACTTCCCGGCGCTGCTGCCCGAGTGCGCCGAGGACGACCCCGCCCAGGTGCTGGCCTCCGGCGACGTGCCGGAGCTGGCCGAGCTGCGGCTGCACAACGGCACCATCTACCGCTGGAACCGGCCGGTCTACGACGTCTCCGACGGCCTGCCCCACCTGCGGGTGGAGAACCGGGTGCTGCCCGCCGGGCCGACCGTCGCCGACATCATGGCCAACGCGGCGTTCTGGTTCGGGCTGGTGCGCACCCTGGCCGAGGGCGGCCTGCCGGTGTGGTCGCGGATGCCGTTCAGCGCCGCCGACGAGAACTTCTACACCGGGGCCCGGCAAGGCATCGACGCGCACCTGTTCTGGCCCGACCTGGGCTACCTGACCGCCACCGAGCTGGTGCTGCGCAAGCTGCTCGGCCTGGCCCACCAGGGCCTGGACAGCTGGGGCGTCGCCCCGGCCACCCGGGACCGGCTGCTGGGCATCATCGAGCAGCGCTGCCTGCGCAAGCGCAACGGCGCCTCCTGGCAGATCGAGACGGTACGGGCGCTGGAGGCGAACGGGGTGGCCCGGCCCGACGCGCTCAACCGCATGTTCGCGGCGTACCGGGAGCACATGCAGGCCAACCTGCCCGTGCACGAGTGGCCGGTCGCGGCCTAGCCGGTCAGTTGCCGGCCAGCAGCTCGCGCAGGCGCGCGGCCTGGAGGTCCCAGCCCCACTCCTGCTCGACCCAGGAGCGGCCGGCCGCGCCCATCTTCGCCCGCAGCGCGTCGTCGGCCAGCAGCTCGACCAGGCGCGCGGCCAGCGCCGCCACGTCCCGGCCGCCGACCACGAACCCGGTCTCGCCCTCGCGCACGGCGTCGGGCGCCCCGCCGGAGTCGCCGGCCACCACCGGCAGCCCGGTCGCCGACGCCTCCAGGTAGACGATGCCCAGGCCCTCGACGTCCAGGCCCCCGCTGCGGGTGCGGCACGGCATCGCGAACACGTCCCCGGCCGCGTAGTGCTCGGGCAGCTCCCGCCACGGCACCGAGCCGGTCAGCACCACGTGGTCGGCGACGTCCAGCTCGCGGGCCAGCCGCTGCACCGTCGGCCGGTGCGGGCCGCCGCCGACCAGCAGCAGGGCCGCGTCGGGGACGGCGCGGCGGACCAGCGGCAGGGCCCGTACCAGCGTGTCCTGGCCCTTGCGCGGCACCAGCCGGGACACGCACACGATCACCGGCCGCCCGGCCAGCCCGTGCCGGGCCCGCACCGCCGAGCCGTCCACGTCCGGGTGGTACGCGGCCGCGTCCACGCCCGGTGCCAGCCGCCGCAGCTCGGTGCGCTCCCCCAGCGCCCGCGCCAGCCGGGTCCGCTGGTATTCGCCCAGGTAGGTGAGCACGTCGCAGCCGTCGGCGATGCGCCGCAGGGCGCTGCGCGCCCCGGGCAGCGCCGCCCAGCCGATCTCGTGGCCGTGGGTGACGCCGACCGCGCGCTCAACCCCGGCCCGCTTGCTCAGGCCCTGGGCCAGCAGGCCGAGCGGGGCGGCGGCGCCGAACCAGACCCGGTCGCAGCCCTCGGCGCGGGCGATCTCCGCCGCACGCCGGGCCACCTGCGGGGTGGGCAGCAGCACGCCGGTGCGCTCGCGGATCACCGGGTAGGGCTGCTCGGCGTCGAAGGGGGCCGGGTCGCGCCAGGTGGAGGCGTAGACGACGAGCTCGCCGCCGGGCTGGCGCAGCGCGAGGTTGTGCAGGAACTGCTGGATGCCGCCGGGGCGGGGCGGGAAGTCGTTGGTCACCAGCAGCGTACGCATCCGCGCAGCCTACCGGCCCCGCCCGGCCACCCGGCCGGGTCCCGGGCCCAGCTGGAAGCGATGATCGCCGTCTGCGGTCAGAACATGGCTCTGGAGGGCAGGTTCTGACCGCAACTGGCGATCATCACGGGCCGCGGAGGCGGCTAGATGATTGATTCCTAATCAGGGTTGGTTTGGTCCGTGGTCTTGACGCGGGTATGGGGAAGGGTATCGATGTCAGTGTGTGAAGACAGACCTCGATACCCTTCTGACGGCACTGTACGTGTTCGTCGATGACCATGTCATCACCGCGTCCCGGCGCCGTCCCGGACGCCCGAAGAAGCTGACCGACGCCGAGCTGGTCTGCCTGGCCGTGGCGCAGGTCCTGCTCGGGTTCCCGTCGCAGCACCACTGGCTGCGGTTCTGCTACGGCAGGCTCGGCCGCATGTTCCCGTACCTGCCCAAACAGGCCGGCTACCACAAACGCGTCACCGCGGCCGCGCCGCTGATCACCACCGTCATCACACGCCTGGCCGCCCAGACCCCGGCCGGCCACGACGGCATCCGCCTCATCGACGCCACCGTGATCCCGTGCGGGATGTCCCGCCAGACCGCGATCGGCTCGGCCCTGGCCGGATGGGCCGGGTACGGCTACTGCAGATCGCACTCCCGCTGGATCTGGGGCCTGAAGCTCTACCTCGTCACCGCCTTGGACGGCACACCGGTCACCTGGTGCCTGGCCACCCCGAGCCTGGGCGAACGAGAAGTCGCCGCCGAACTGCTCGAACACGCCCGCGACCACGGCCTCCTACCCGCCGGAGTCGTGCTCATCGGTGACAAGGGCTTCGCCGGCCGCGCGTTCGAGCAACAGACACGCGACCTGAAAATCGTGTTCATACGCCCCGACCGCCGCGACGAAGCCCGACGCCACGGCAACCTGGCCCCGGTCCGTCAACGCATCGAATCGATCTTCGACACCCTGAAAGGTCAGCTCAGCCTCGAACAGCACGGCGGGCGCACACCCGCAGGGGTGCACGCCCGCATCGCACAACGCCTGGCCGCCCTCGCAGCCGTGATCTGGCACAACTGGCTGACCGACGCACCCGAGAAACGATCACTGACCGCGTACGACCATTAGGAATCAGTCATCTAGCGCTCGCCTCGGGCGTAGGCGCGGGCGGCGGCGATGCGCTCGACCGTGGTCGGGTGGCTGCCGAAGAGGGTCTGCTCCCAGGCCGGCGGGTCGGGGTCGCTCAGGTTGACCAGGGACAGCCGCTGCTGCATCCGCTCGAACGCGGCGGGGTCGTCGGTCAGCCGCAGCGCGTGCTCGTCGGCGCGCGCCTCGATCAGCCGCGACACGTACGACTGCACCGGCCCCGCGAACAGCCCGACCACCGTCACCACCGCCAGCAGCAGCCCGATCGCGCGCGGCTCCCCGATCGAGGCCACCCCGGCCCGTTGCAGCAGCCAGGACCAGCCGCCGAGCAGGAACAGCCCGATCACCGCCAGCGCCGCGCCCAGCGCGCCGATCACCGTCCCGATGACCACGTCGGCGTCCTTGGCGTGGCCCAGCTCGTGCGCGGCCACGGAGACGATCTCCTCCGGCGGCGCCTCGCGCAGCAGCGTGTCGTACACGACGATGCGCCGGGTCGGCCCGATGCCGCTGACGTACGCGTTGACGGCGGTGGTGCGCCGGGAGGCGTCGGCGACCAGCACGTCACGCACGGGCACCCCGTCCCGCTGGGCCAGCTCCATCAGCTCGGTGCGCAGCGGGCTGGGCTCCATCGGGGTGAACTTGTTGAAGACCGGCTCGACCAGCACCGGGTAGACGAAGCTGAGCAGCACCACCAGCCCGGCGGCGCCGGCGGCGGCCCAGGCCCACCACCAGTTCGGGGCCAGCCGGGTCAGGCTGAAGAAGCCGAGCAGGGCGATCGCGCCGATCACCGCGCCGACGCCGTACCCCTTGAGCTGGTCGACCGCCCACGGCCCCCAGCTCTGGGTGGACAGTCCGTAGCGGACCGACACGGTGTGCGCCCACGCCGCGAACGGCAGGGTGACCAGGTCGGACACGAGCAGCACCAGCAGGCCGCCGACGAGCACCTTGGCCAGCCACGGCCCGGGGACCAGGTCGACGATCTTCGCCCCGAGCGGCGTCAGCCCCAGCAGCAGCGCCACGACCAGGCCGAGAAGCATGCTCGGGTACGAGATCAGCCGCGTCTCGCCCCGCAGCGCCCTGGCCCGCGCCACCCGGTCGGCGGGCAGCTGCGCCAGCGCGTCGAGCTGGTCGGCGCGCGGCGCGGGCGGCCGGTGCCACGGCACCAGCACCGCCGCGACCACGACCAGCGCGATCCCGAGCACGACGAACGACACCCACGCCCAGCCACGACTGCTCACCGCCCGATCCTAGGCGCCCCGCCGAAGCGGCCGCTCGGTGTCATCCGCAGCGCAGCGGAGGATGACACCGATTAAGGCCGCGTAGCGGGGCGCCCATGTCACAGCGCCTCAGCTGCGGGTGAGCCGCCGGACCAGCGACTCGGAGTTCATCGGGTACGCGCCGTGGCGCCGCACGCCGTCGGCGACCTCGCGGTCGGAGGAGACGACGACGACGGGCCGCCCGGCGGGCTCGGCGCGCACCAGGCGCCGGATCACCTCGTCGGCGGTCTCGCCCTTGCGGGAGAACAGCACCCGCACGCCCCGGGGCGGGGCGGGCAGGCCGTGCACCCGGTCGGCGCCGTCGAAGACCACGGTGACCTCGGCGCCGGTCTGCGCGGCGACCCCGCCCAGGCCGGTGATGAGGCGGTTGCGCTGCTGCTCCAGCGACATCTCGGCGAAACCGCGCTTGGTGACGTTGTAGCCGTCGACGACCAGGTGCGCCTTGGGCAGGGCGAGCAGCTGGGCCAGCCGGGCCGGGTCGTCGGCGTCCAGGGCGCGGTTGGCGGCGGTGGGGGCACCGGCGGTCTCGGCGTACGCGGCGGCGACGGTGTCGCCGGGCAGGACCTTGGCCGGGTCGAGGGCGAGCTCGCGGCGCAGCCCGACGGCGGCCTGCCCGATCGTCTCCAGCAGCAGCCACAGCCGGGCGTCGTCGACGGCGCGGGTGTCGCGGGCCGCCTGGCGGGCGTCCCCGGCGGCGGCCTCCAGATCGGCGACCCGGGAGCGCAGCCGCCGCAGCTCGGCCTCGTGGTCGCCGTGGCCCTTGGCCGCGCGCCCCTTCTCGATGGCCAGCAGCTCGTTGGCGCGCTTGAGGGCGGCCTGGGCCTCACGCAGCCCCTTGGCCGCGCTGCGGGCCTCCTCACGCACCTGGCCCAGCTCCTCGCGGACCCGGGCCAGCTCGTCGCGCAGCTTGTCGGCCTCGACCCGGGCCACGGCCCGGTCGTGCTCGGCGCGGGCGGACCTGGCCTGGGCGTCGCGGATCTGCTCGGCCACGGCCGAGCTCTCCGCCTCGGCGGTCACGGCCTGGCCGGCGACGTCGAGCAGCCCGCGCCAGCCCTCGGGTCTGGCCAGGTATGCCAGCGCCGCCACCTCGATCGGGTCGGCGGCGGCCGGGGCGACGCCGCCCAGCACGGCCGCGCCCAGTTCGCCGGTGTCGGCGAGCACCTTGCCGCTGATCCGCTGCCGGAACAGCGGGTCGCCGGACAGCTGGGTGGCTATCTGCGCGCCGCCGAGGCGGGCGCGCCGGTTGGGCGCGAACTTGGCGACCTTGCGCAGCGGCACGGGCAGCTCGTCGCCGGGCAGCGAGGTCAGCACGGCGGCGGCCATCGCGATGACGCGCTGGCGGACGGGTTCGGGCAGGATCGGCTCGGGGGCGAAGTCGGCAGCCTCCAGCGGCTCCCCGGAGGAAGCTTCGAACGAAAGTTCAGCGGCCGACATGCTCCTAGTCTTCCACCGACATACCGATCTTGTCGCTCAGGTTCGCGGCTGTTCCCGTGCGCCGACCGCAGCACTGTCACACCGGACGGTTAGCGTGCGGTCCGTGCCGTCCCCGAACCGCCCGGCGCCGGGCCAGCGCGCCCCCGGCGAGACTTTCGAGCAGCCGACGCTGGACGCGATGCTGGCCGATCCGCTGCAACTGGACCTGCGCAACACCACGTTCGTGGTGCTGGATCTGGAGACGACCGGCGGGGCGCCCGACGGCGGCGGCATCACCGAGGTCGGCGCGGTGAAGGTGCGCGGCGGCGAGGAGCTGGGCGAGTTCGCGACGCTGGTCAACCCCGGCGTGCCGGTGCCGCCGTTCATCACGGTGCTGACCGGGATCACCACGGCGATGACGGTGACGGCGCCGCCGATCGAGGCGGTGCTGCCGCCGCTGCTGGAGTTCCTGCACGGGGCGGTCCTGGTCGCCCACAACGCGCCATACGACGTGGGCTTCCTCAAGGCGGCGTGCGCCGCGCACGGCTACACCTGGCCGAATCCGCGGGTGGTGGACACGGTGGCGCTGGCCCGCCGGGTGCTGCTGCGCGACGAGGTGCCCAACCGCAAGCTGGGCACGCTGGCGGCCTACTTCCGCATTCCCGAGCAGCCCAACCACCGCGCCCTGGCCGACGCGAAGGCGACCGTCGGGGTGCTGCACGCGCTCATCGCCCGCCTGGGCGGGCACCGGGTGCACACGCTGGGCGAGACCATCGAGTTCGTCAAGGCGGTCAGCCCGGCCCAGCGGGCCAAGCGCCACCTGGCCGAGGGCCTGCCGCACGCCCCCGGGGTGTACCTGTTCCGCGCCGGCGACGGCCGCCCGCTGTACGTCGGCACCTCCAACGACATCGGGACCCGGGTGCGCAGCTACTTCACCGCCGCCGAGCGCCGGGCCCGGATCAAGGAGATGCTGCACGTCGCGGAGCGGGTCGAGGCGGTCGAGTGCGCGCACGCGCTGGAGGCGCAGGTGCGCGAGCTGCGGCTGATCGCGGCGCACGCGCCGCCGTACAACCGGCGGTCCAAGCATCCCGAGCGGGTGCAGTGGCTGAAGCTGACCGACGAGCCGTTCCCGCGGCTGTCGGTGGTGCGGTCGCTGGCCGCCGACGGCGGGGCCTACCTCGGCCCGTTCGCGGGGCGGCACGCCGCGCAGGCGGCCGTGGACGCGCTGCACGAGGCGCTGCCGCTGCGGCAGTGCTCGCCGCGGCTGTCGCCGCGCCGGGCCTCGGCCGCGTGCGCGCTGGCCGAGCTCGGCAAGTGCCCGGCCCCCTGCCTGCTGGCCATCTCGCCCGAGGAGTACGACCGCGTGGCGGCCGCCCCGGTGCGCGCCGCGTTCAGCGGCGACCCGGACGCGGTGGTGCACCCGCTGCTGGCCCGGATGCGGGTGCTGTCGCAGGCGGAGCGGTTCGAGGACGCGGCGGCGGTGCGCGACCGGCTGGCGGCGTTCCTGCGGGCGGCGGTGCGCATGCAGCGGCTGTCGGCGCTGACGGGCATCGCCGAGCTGATCGGTGCCCGGCGCAACGCCGAGGGCGGCTGGGAGATCGCGATCATCCGGTATGGACGGCTGGCCGCGGCCGCCACCTCCGCCCCGCGCGTGCACCCGCGCCGCGTCCTGGACGCGCTGCGCCCCACCGCCGAGACGGTGCTCGGCGGCCTCGGGCCGGTCCCCTGCGCCACCCCGGAGGAGACCGAGCGCATCCTGGACTGGCTGGAGCGGCCGGAGACGCGCCTGGTGGAGACCACCGACGGCTGGGCGTCCCCGGTGCGCGGCGCGGCCCGCTGGCGCCGCCTGTCCCAACCGGTTCCGGCGACGGCGGCCTGACCGTTCGGGTATTCCGTGTCCGAAGCGTGTCCGAATGCATGAAAACTCTTGACCGATCGGCGCCGACGTTCGTTACTAGGCTATGGACCGATATCTCGGAATCTCGCGGACGTGTCCCGTCCCGCACCGGGCGAAGATCCACCACCGTCGCGGTCCGGAACACCTCCGCACGTCGAGGGGGGTGTCCTGAGTGGACGCGGACGCGGGGGCGCTGCCGACGGTCCCGGTGGGCCGGGCGGGCGAGAGCCTGCTCACCACCCGGCTACGGGCCATGCTCAGCTGGTCCGGGGCCAAGGAGACCTCGTCGGATCCGGTGACCACTCTGATCAAGGCGCACCGCCGGGTCCATCCCGGCTCCGACGCCAACCTGCTGCGCCGGGCCTACTCGGTGGCCGCGCGCATGCACCACGGGCAGATGCGCAAGAGCGGTGATCCGTACATCACCCATCCGCTGGCCGTCGCCGAGATCCTGGCCCACCTGGGCATGGACACGACCACGCTGGTCGCGGCGCTGCTGCACGACACCGTCGAGGACACCAGCTACACGCTGCCGCAGCTGCGCGCCGACTTCGGGCCCGACATCGCACTGCTGGTCGACGGGGTCACCAAGTTCGACAAGGCGCACTTCGGCGCCCGTGCCGAGGCCGAGACGATCCGCAAGATGATCGTCGCCGCCGGCCAGGACATCCGGGTACTGGTGATCAAGCTCGCCGACCGGCTGCACAACATGAAGACCCTCGACGCCCGCTCGGCCTCCTCCCGCGCCCGCATCGCCGGGGCCACCCGCGAGGTGCTGGTGCCGCTCTGCGACCGCCTCGGCATCCAGGCCCTCAAGCGCGAGCTGGAGGACAAGGTCCTGCTCTTCCTCGACCCGGACGAATACCAGCGCATCGACGCCGTGGTCTCCAACCGGCCCGGCTGGAACGACTACATGGCGGACGTGGTCTCGGTCGGGACGTCGGCGCTGCGCAAGGAGAAGCTGAGCGGGCTGGTGGAGCCCCGGCCCCGGCACTACTACTCGATCTGGAAGGACACCAAGCAGGCCGGCAGCCCGGTGCCGATGGACCTGCCGCGCATCGTGGTGATCCTCGACGGCGACGACCCCGACTGCTACGCCGCGCTGTGCGCCGTGCACCAGCAGTGGAAGCCGATCCCGGGCCGGTTCAAGGACTTCATCGCCGCCCCGAAGAACAACCTCTACCGCTCGCTGCACACCACGGTCCTCGGCCCCGAGGACCAGATGGTCGAGGTGCTCATCCGCACCGACCAGATGCACCGCGCGGTCGAGTACGGCGTCGTCGCCCCGTACCGCTACCCCACCCGGCCCTCGCGCCGCAGCACCGCGCTGAACCTGTTCAGCACGCGCGCGGCGGGCAAGCAGGCGGCACCGCCGCAGCGCCACCGCGGCGAGCACGCCTGGCTACGCCGGGCGCTGGACCTGGAGCAGGCCGCCCCCGACGCGGTGCAGTTCGTGGAGACGCTGCGCTGCGACCTGGCCGAGCAGCAGATCCAGGTGTTCGCGTGGGGCCGCCAGCTGCTGCTGCCCGCCGGGGCCAGCCCCGTCGACGTCGCGTACGAGCTGGGCACCCGCACCGGCGACCGCTGCGTCGCGGCGACCGTCAACGGCGTGCTCACCCCGCTCAACGCGACCCTCACCGACGGCGACGTGGTCGACATCCTGGTCAGCCGGGCTCGCAACCACCCGGGCCCGCGCAAGGAGTGGCTGGACTTCGTGAAGTCGCCCAACGCGCGGCTGCGGCTGAGCCGCCGCTTCACCGAGCCCGAGGTCGCCGCGGGCACGGTCAGCGACCGGCTGCAACTGGGCCGGGCCGCGATCGGGCTGGCGCTGCGCCGCCACGACCGGGCCTTGGCCGACGAGCAGCGGCTGGCCGACCTCGCCGTGGCGATGGGCTATCCGGATCTCGACACCCTGCTGATGGCCGTGGCCGAACACAAGATCACCGCGGACACCGTGGTCGACCAGCTGATCGCCAGCGTGGACCTGCAGGGTGACGCGCTGCGGGACCGGCAGGCGAATCTGGTGCCGTCAACGCGCGAGGCCGGTGACGCGGCGCAGCGTCGCAAGTCGTCTACCCTGTCCAGGTGATCCGAAGCCGTTCGCCGCTGCGCACCAGGCTCGTGTCCCTCGGCTACGGCGTGTTCTACCGCATCCCGCCGCGGTGGCGGCAGCGGCTGGTGAAACTGGCCACGGCCCGCTACTCGGTGGGCGCGGTCATGCTCATGTTCGACAGCGAGGCCGCCGAGCCCGGACGCATCCTGCTGCTGCGCCAGCCCCCCGGCCGCGGGTGGACCCTGCCCGCGGGCCTGCTGGGACGCCACGAGACCCCCCTTGAGGGCGTCTGCCGCGAGACCGCGGAGGAGACCGGCATCGTGCTGCGCCCCGACCAGATCCAGCCCGCCGTGCCCAACGCGGTCGTGCACACCAGGGGCCACTGGGTGGACACGGTGTTCACCGCCCGGGTGCCCGCGGCCAGCACCGAGCTCAGCGTCGACGGCGCCGAGGTGTGGGAGGCCCGCTGGCACTCCCTCGACGAGCTGCCGGTGATCACCCCGGCGACGGCCCGGCTGCTGGGCCACTTCGGCATCGGCCCCGAGGCGCAGGGCCGCCCGGTCATCGGCACGGCCGCCCGATGACCCGGCACCCCGCCCCCGCCGACGTGTGCGCCGTGGTGCTCGCCGCCGGTCTGGGGACCCGGCTGCGCCCACTGACGTCGCTGCTGCCCAAGGCGCTGGTGCCGGTCGGCAACGTGCCGCTGCTGGACCGGGCCTTCGCGCGCCTGGCCGCCGTGGGCCTGTCCGGCCCCGACCGGGTCGCGGTCAACGCGCACTGGCTGGCCGACGAGGTCGTCCGGCACGTCGGCGCACGGGCCCACGTCAGCGTGGAGGAGCAGCCGCTGGGCACGGCCGGGGCACTGGGCAACCTGCGCCGCTGGATCGCCGGTCGGGCCGTGATGGTGCTCAACGCCGACGCGTACGTCGCCACCGACAGCGGTGACCTCGGTGCGCTGCTGGCGGGGTGGGACGGCGAGCGGATCCGGCTGCACGGCGTACGCGCGGACAAGCCCGACCCGTTCCTCGGCTGGAACTTCGCCGGAGCCTCGCTGCTGCCCGCCGCCGACGCGGCCGTGCTGTCCGACCTGCCCGCCGAGCTCGCCCGCACCACGTGGCGCCCGGCCGAGCGCGCCGGGCGGCTGGAGATCGTCCCGCTGGGCGGGCTGTACCTCGACTGCGGCACCCCCGCCGACTACCTGGCCGCGAACCTGCACGCCGCGGGCGGCGACAACCTGATCGCCCCCGGGGTGGAGCTCACCGGCGCCGCCACGGCCAGTGTCGTCGGCTCCGGCGCTCGCGTACACGGCAAGGTCACCCGCTGCGTCCTCTGGCCCGGCGCCGAAGTCGCCCCCGAGGAGTCCCTCACCGACGCCGTCCGCGTCGGCACCTCCCTCACCGTCCCCGCGGGTTAGCCACCATCGATCATGAGGTTGTGCCCGAGACACACCGTCGAGCCGTGCCATAAGTTCATGATCGACGGGATGAAGATTGGAGAACAGAGATGATCACGGCGATTGTGCTGATCGACTGCGCCACGGACGCGATTCCGGAGGTGGCGGAGGAGCTGGCCAACCTTGAAGGGGTCAGTGAGGTCTACTCGGTGGCGGGTGGGGTGGATCTGATCGCCATCGTGCGGGTGCGGGAGTTCGACCACATCGCGGAGGTGATCGCGGGTGGGATCTCGAAGGTGCCGGGGGTGCTGAACACCGATACGCACATCGCGTTCCGGTCCTACTCGCGGCATGATCTGGAGCAGGCGTTCGCGATCGGGTTCTGAGCGGCGGGAAGTGTCACACCGGCGGTGTCTACCGGGGAGTAACCTCGGCTCGCTAGGCTGCCGGGCATGCAGCTGAGCGTGGAGCGTGGCAGCGACCGGCTGGCGGTGCACCTGCACCCCGTCGACGATCCGGCGGCGCCGCTGGTCGTGGTGTTTCCGGCGATGGGCGTGCCGGGCGGCTACTACAAGCGGTTCGCCGTCGCGCTGAACGCGGCCGGTCTGGGTGTCGCCGTGGCCGACCTGCGCGGCACCGGCGCCAGCACGCCCGCGCCCAGCCGGTCCAGCCGCTACGGCTACCCCGAGACCGTCGACGACGTGGCCGCGGTGCTCGACGCGCTCGCCGAGCACCGCGCCGGCCGGCGCACCATCCTGCTCGGACACTCCCTGGGCGGCCAGGCCTGCGTCATGCACCTGGCCCGCCGGGGCCCGGCCGACGTCGACGGGCTGGTCCTGATCGCCGTCGGGCTGCCGTACTGGCGCGACTATCCGCGCGGGCAGCGGCTGGGCGTGCTGGCCATGACCCAGACCGTCGGCGCGGTGTCGGCGCTGCTGCGGGTGTGGCCGGGTTGGGGCTTCGGCGGCCGCCAGGCGCGTGGCGTCATCCGGGACTGGGCCTACTCGGCACGCTGGGGCCGGTTCCCCGCGACGGTGTGCACCCCGGCGCAGCTCGCCGCGATCGACGTACCGGCGCTGGTCGTCAGCGTCGACAACGACCGGTACACCCCGCGCGGCGTCGTCGACCACCTCGCCGCCCTGCTGTCCGGTGCCCCGGTCCAGCGCGAGCACCTGACCAGCGACCAGGCCGGACTCGCCCTCGACCATTTCGTATGGGTCAAAGCCGGCGCCCCGCTGGCCGCCCGCATCACCGCCTGGCTGCCCGCCCGCCAGCCCTCCTGACCCGTCCCGCCCTCGCCGACGGCGCGCTCAGCCGTCGAGCACCGGCAGTTCGGCGAAGCCGCGGAAACCCAGCCGATCGCGGCGGACCGCCGGCCCGGCCAGGCGCAGCCGCGGCAGGCGCCGCAGCAGCATCGGGAAGGCCGTCTGCGCCTCCAGCCGGGCCAGCGGCGCGCCCAGGCAGTAGTGCGCCCCCGCCCCGAACGACAGGGACGGCACCGAGTCCCGGTGCGGGTCGAACCGCTCCGGCCGGGGGTAGCGGCGCGGGTCGCGGGCGGCGGCGGCCAGGATCACCATGACTTCGCCGTCGGCGGGGATCCGTACGCCGTCGAGGTCGGTGTCCTGGCCCGCGAAGCGGGAGGTGGCCTGCACCGGCGGATCGAAGCGCAGCATCTCCTCGACGTACGCCCCGGCCAGTTCGGGGTGGGCGCGCAGCTCGGCGGTGAGCGCGGGCCGTGCGAGCAGGGCGGACAGGCCGTTGCCGAGCAGGTTGACGGTGGTCTCGAAGCCCGCGACCAGCAGCAGCGCCAGGTGCGCCACCATCTCGGCGCCGCCGATCTGACCGGCGGCACCCGCGGCCAGCAGGTCGCTGAGCATGTCGTCGCCGGGGTGGGCGCGCCGGTGCGCGAGCAGCCCGACGAAGTAGTCCTCCAGGTCGGTGGCGGCCTCGTCGGCGCGGGCCATGCTGTCGGGGTCCGCGGCGAACATCTCCAGCGCGAGGGTGAGGTCGTGGGCGCGGGGCCGGAACCAGTCCCGGTCCGACTCGGGCACCCCGAGCAGCGTGCAGATCACCGCCACCGGCAGCGGGAACGCGAACGCGTCCATGAAGTCGACCGGCCCGGGGCCGCCCATCGCGTCGATCAGGCCGTCGACGAGCCGTACGACGTCGGGGCGCAGCTGCGCCGTGCGGCGGGCGGTGAAGGCCGCGCCGGCCAGCCGCCGCAACCGCCCGTGGTCGGGCGGGTTGCGCCACAGCATGGTCCGGCCGAGCCAGCGCCAGGCCGCCGACGACCGCCAGCCGGGCAGGGTGCGCTCCAGTGCCGCCTCGTCGGTGACCAGGAACGACGGATCGCGCAGCACGCGGTCGGCCTGCTGGTGCCCGGTGACGACGAAGAAGCCCTCCCCCAGGGCCACGACCGGGCCTGCCGCGCGCAGCCGCTCGTACTGCGGGTAGGGGTCGGCGCGGCCCTCGGCGGTCGCCAGCGTCTGTATCGCGGCCAGTGCGTCCATGGGCACCTCCCCCACGGGAAGGATAGAGCGGAAGGGCGACCGCCGAAGCGATCGCCCTTCCGTGTGTGTGACTGCGCCTGAGCCGTCAGTGCTTGCCGCTGGTGATCTCCTCGCGGGCCGGCGGCTGCTCCTGGGCCGGCGGGGCGGCCTGCTCGACCGGCCGGAAGAAGCCCCGGACCGCCGGGCCGAGGGCCCCGAGCCGGTTCATCTTCTTCGGCACCGTCCAGCCGACGTACGGCAGGTCGGTGTGGCCGTGGTCGTCGGCGGGCGCCAGCGGCTGGTGCACCTCGACGAACTGGCCGCTGGGCAGGCGCTTGATGATGCCGGTCTCGACACCGTGCGCCAGCACCTCGCGGTCGTGCTGCTGGAGGCCCAGCGCGATGCGGCGGGCGATGTAGTACGCCAGCGGCGGCAGGATCAGGATGCCGATGCGGCCCGCCCAGGTCATCGCGTTCAGGCTGATGTGGAACTTGTCGGCGACGATGTCGTTGCCGCCGGAGATCGTCAGCACCATGTAGAACGTGAGCGCCATGGCGGCCAGACCGGTGCGGTCCGGCACGTCACGCGGACGCTGGAGCAGGTTGTGGTGGCCCTTGTCCTTCTTCCAGCGCGCCTCGATCCACGGGTACGCCATCGGCAGCACCGTCAGGATGCCGGGCAGCACCACCGTGGGCCAGAACAGCGGCGGGATGGTGTAGCCGAACGCCCTGATCTCCCAGGCCGGCATCAGACGCGTCGAGCCGTCCAGGAACATGACGTACCAGTCGGGCTGGCTGCCCGCGGAGACCACCGCCGCCTCGTACGGGCCGAACAGCCAGATCGGGTTGATCTGGAACAGGCCGCCCATCAGCGCGATCACCGCGAAGACGAGCATGAAGAAGCCGCCCTGCTTGAGCGCGTACCGCGGGAACATCCGCTCGCCGACCACGTTGCTGTTGGTCCGGCCCGGCCCCGGCCACTGGGTGTGCTTCTGCATGAACACCAGCGCCAGGTGGATGGTGACCAGGCCGAGCAGGATCAGCGGCAGCAGGAACACGTGCAGGATGTACAGGCGGGACAGGATGATCTCGCCGGGGAACTCGCCGCCGAACAGCGACGTGGTCACCCAGGAGCCGACCACCGGGATCGACAGCATGATCGCCGAGGCGATGCGCAGACCGGTGCCGGACAGCGCGTCGTCGGGCAGCGAGTAGCCGGCGAAGCCCTCGGTGAAGCCCAGCCAGAACATCGACAGGCCGATGATCCAGTTCAGCTCACGCGGCTTGCGGAACGCGCCGGTGACGAAGATGCGGATCATGTGCACCACGATCGCGGCCATGAACAGCAGCGCCGCCCAGTGGTGCATCTGGCGCATGATCAGGCCGCCGCGCACGTCGAACGACAGGTTCAGCGCCGTCTCGTACGCCCGGGACATCTGCACGCCCTGGAGCGGGACGTACGACCCGTTGTAGTGCGTCTCCTGCATCGACGGCTCGAAGAACAGCGCCAGGAAGGTGCCGGTCAGCAGCAGCACGATGAACGAGAACAGCGCGATCTCGCCCAGCAGGAACGACCAGTGGTCGGGGAAGACCTTGTTCAGCAGCGAGCGCAGCGGCGTGGCCACGTGCAGCCGGGCGTCGACCTCCTCGGCCGTCTTCCCCGGCAGGGCCTTCAGATCGACTTTCCGACGCTTCATGACTTCTCCCAGAACGCCGGGCCGACCGGCACCTTGTAGTCACTGGTGGCCGCGAAGTGGCCATCCTTGTCGACCGTGATCGGCAGCATCGGCAGCGACCGGGTGGCCGGGCCGAAGACGGGCCGAGCGTTGTCGGTGATGAGGAACTGCGACTGGTGGCACGGGCAGAGCAGGCGGTTGGTCTGCTGCTCGTACAGCGAGGCCGGGCAGCCCGCGTGGGTGCAGATCTTCGAGTAGGCCACGTAGCTCTGCCACGGGCTGCCGTTGTTGATCTGGTACAGGCTCTGGCGCAGCACCTCCGCGTCGTCCTCGCGCAGGTGGATCAGCAGCGTCGGCGAGTCGGCGTACTTGTTGCTCACGCCGCCCGGGATGCCCGGGAACACCGTGATCTGGCCGCCGGTGCTGACCTCTTCCGGCCGGATCGGGGTGTAGTCGTCGCGGACCAGCTTGATCGGGTTCTCCGGCGTGGCGCCCGCGAACCCGGTCTTGAACAGGACGTCCGGGTGGTGCGGGTCCTTGATCATGGCACCGATCGGCACCGCGGCCGCGACCGCGCCCAGCGGCAGCAGGCCGAGCAGCGACAGCTTCAGCGCCGGGCGGCGCGCCACGCTCAGCTCGCTGCCGATGAACTTCAGCGTCTCGCCCGTGATCTTGCGCTCGACCGGGTCGGACGGGCCGTCGTGCCGGTCCTGGATCGCGATCTCGTGCGGCAGCAGCTTCTTGCCCCAGGTCAGGATGCCCAGACCCACGCCGATCAGGGCCAGGCCCAGGGTCAGGCCCAGGATCGGGGTGTAGACCTTGCTGGGGTTGCTGCCCATCTCGTACTCCCACGGCCACCAGATGAAGGCGACCACGAAAGCGGTGGAGGCGATACCCGTCAGCAGGAAGAAGAACGAGACGATGCGCACCATGCGCCGCTCGCCCTTCGAGCCCGCCGGGTACTGCGGCTCGTAGTGGACGATCTCGATCCCGTCCCGACGGGCGCCCTCGCGGACGATGTCGAACGTGGTGAGGTTCGGGTCGTCCAGGTCCACCAGGACCGGGGTGTTCGACTCGCTCATGACTTACCTGCAATCCAGAGGGCCGCGAAGACGAGGGCCACGACGCCGACGAGGAAGATGGCCAGACCCTCGGTGACGGGACCGAATCGGCCGAGACCCCAACCGCCCGGGTCCTGGTCGTCCTGCAGGGCGCGGACGTAGGCGATGACGTCGTACTTGTCCTGCGGGGTGAGTTCCGTGTCACCGAAGACCGGCATGTTCTGCGGGCCGGTCAGCATCGCCGCGTACAGCTGGCGGTCGGTCGACTCGCTCAGCGTCGGGGCGTACTTGCCGCTGGACAGCGCGCCGCCGCCGGTCGAGAACGCGTGGCAGGACGAGCAGTTGATCCGGAACAGCTCGCCGCCGCGGGACACGTCGCCCTTGCTGGCGAAGTCCTCCCCGGCCGGGAGCTGCGGGCCGCCGCCCAGCTCCTGGATGAACGCGCCGAGCTGGCGCGACTGGTCGCTGGTGAACTGCGGCTGCTTGCGCTCCGCCTGCGCCTCCTGGCGGGCGGCCGGCATGCGGCCGGTCTCCACCTGGAACTCCACCGCCGCCGAGCCGACGCCGATCAGGCTCGGGCCGCGGCCGTCGACGCCCTGGGCGTTGTTGCCGTGGCAGCTGATGCACGACGTGTCGTACAGCGCCTGGCCGGCCTGGGCGGCGTCGCTCAGCGGCGCGGCCCCGGACGCCTGGATGCCAGGGGCGAAGGTCGTGTAGAGGCCGCCGGCGAACACGAGCGCCACAAGCATGCGCAGGGCGCCGGACATCCGGCGGCGGGCCCGGCCGCGCTGCCGGGGGGCACCCGGCGCCGGCACGGCGTTTTCGGTTTTCATGGCCGAGCTCACATCCGCTCCAGCAGGTAGATCATGAAGAAGAGACCGATCCAGACCACGTCCACGAAGTGCCAGTAGTACGACACGACGATGGCCGAGGTCGCCTGCGCCGGCGTGAACCGGCCCATGGTGGTGCGGATCAAGTAGATGATGAAGGCGATCAGACCGCCCGTCACGTGCAGGCCGTGGAAGCCCGTCGTGAGGTAGAACATCGAGCCGTAGCCGTCAGCGTTGATCTTGATGCCCTCGTGGACGAGGTGGATGTACTCGTTCACCTGGCCCAGCACGAAGGTCAGACCCATCAGGAACGTGATGGTGAACCAGAACCGCAGGCCGTACACGTCGCCGCGCTCCGCGCGCAGCACGCCGATCTGACAGGTGATGGAAGACAGCACCAGGATCGTCGTGAAGGTCAGCGCGTACGGCAGGTTCAGCACGTGGAAGTGCCTCTCCCACTGGCCGTAGTCCGCTGCGCGGATGGCGAAGAACATCGCGAACAGCGCCGCGAAGAACATGAGTTCGCTGGAGAGCCACACGATCGTCCCGACGCTGACCATGTTCGGCCTGGTCAGGGAGTGGATCCTGCTCTTGTCGATGGCTGAGGCGGCAGTCACGCGGTCATTATTGCCCCCGACCTGCATCGGCGAGCGTCGGGGTGCCTGGTTGGCGGCGTGTCGTGGCCCGACCTCGGCGTGTCCGGCGCCACGGTCTAGCCTCGACTCGTGCCCCCTGTCGATCATTTCAGCGCTCTGACCTCGATCGTTGCGGTCTCCGGCGACCCGCTGCCGCCGTTCGGCCTCACGACGGTCTTCACGCAGACCCGACTCGACTCGTGGCTCGCGGTGGGTCTGGTGCTCTCCGGGGCGCTGTACCTGTACGGCACGCACACCCTGCGCCGCCGCGGCGACCGCTGGTCGGCCGGGCGCACCCTGGCCTTCCTCGGCGGCCTGGCCCTCATCGCCGTGGTCACCGTCACCGGCGTCGGCGCCTACGACACCACGCTGGTCAGCGTGCACATGGTCCAGCACATGACGCTGTCCATGGTCGCCCCGATCTTCCTGGCCCTGGGCGCCCCGGTCAGCCTCGCGCTGCGCACGCTGCCGCCGCGGCCCCGCCGCACGCTGCTGGCGGTGCTGCACAGCCGGGTCGCGGCGGTGCTGGCGTTCCCGCTCACGGCCTTCGCCATCTTCGTCGCCAACCCGTTCGCGCTGTACTTCACCAGCCTCTACGAGCTGACGCTGCGCCACGAGTGGCTGCACGAGGTGATGCACGCGCACTTCATCGCGACCGGCTGCCTGTTCTTCTGGCCGCTGCTGGGGCGCGACCCGCTGCCCGGACGCTGGCCGTACCCGGCGCGAGCTCTGCTGATGCTCCTCAGTGTGCCGTTCCACACGGTCCTGGGGCTGACCATCATGCAGTCCAAGACCCTGCTCGGCGGCGACTGGTACCCCGCACTGGGGCTGAGCTGGGCCGATCCGTGGGCCGACCAGGTCACCGCGGGCGGGGTGCTGTGGGCCGGCGGCGAACTCGTGTCGGTCACCATGCTCGGCATCCTCGTGGCCCAGTGGATCCGCCAGTCGCGGCTGGAGGCGGCCCGGATCGACCGCCAGCTCGACCGCGAGGAAGCGCTGGCCGCCACCGCGCGCACCGAGCAACCGCTGGATCACGCCAACCTCTAGGATGTGCCCATGAGTACCAAGACCGTCCTGCTCTACAGCGACGACGCCAAGGTCCGCGACCGGATGCGGCTGGCCATCGGCGAGCACCCCGCGCAGGACCTGACCGTCGAGTTCGTCGAGGCGTCCACCTACGCCGAGTGCGTCAAGCTCGTGGACGACTACGAGATCGATCTGCTGGTGCTGGACGGCGAGGCGACCCCCGGTGGTGGCCTGGGCGTGGCGCGCCAGCTCAGAGACGAGATCGAGGACTGCCCGCCCACCTGCGTCGTGATCGCCCGAGCGGCCGACCGCTGGCTCGCCGCGTACGCCCGGGTCGACGCGACCCTGGTGCACCCGCTCGACCCGATCGAGACCGGTCGCGTCATCGCCGACATCCTGCACCGCGAAGTGGCGTCAGACCAGGCCGTCGCGGCCTGATCGCGAGGAGCGCCACGCCCCTCCATCTGCGAGCCCGCGGCCGCGGCCGCCGGTGCCCCCGCCGAGCGCGGACCGGCCCGGCCGCGGCGGCGGGCGCACCTGTTACGGGAGGCCCCTATGGGCGATCAGCACACCTGGCCACGACTGCTCGGCGCGCTGCTGCGCCGGGAGGAGCTGACCCCCGACGACACCGCCTGGGCCATGGGCGAGGTCATGGACGGCGCGGCGACCGCGGCCCAGATCGCCGGGTTCGCGCTGCTGCTGCGGGCCAAGGGCGAGACCCCCAGCGAGATGCGCGGCCTGGTCGCGGCGATGATGGCGGCCTCGGCCGCGATGCCGCAGACCGACGAGCAGCGGCTCGCCACCCTCGACATCGTGGGCACCGGTGGTGACCAGGCCCACACCGTCAACATCTCCACCATGGCCGCGATCGTCGCGGCCGGCGCGGGCGCGCGCGTGGTCAAGCACGGCAACCGGGCCGCGTCGTCGTCCTGCGGCACCGCCGACGTGCTGGAGTTCCTCGGCATCCCGCTCGACCTCGGCCCGGAGCAGGTCGCCCGGGTCGCCGACGAGGTCGGCATCGGCTTCTGCTTCGCCGCCCGGTTCCACCCGGGCATGCGGCACGCCGGCGCCCCCCGCCGCGAGCTGGGCGTGCCGACCGCGTTCAACTTCCTCGGCCCGCTGACAAACCCCGCCCGCCCGCGCGCGGCCGCGGTCGGCTGCGCCGACGTGCGCATGGCGCCGGTGATGGCCGAGGTGTTCGCCGAACGCGGTGACACGGTCCTGGTGGTCCGCGGCGAGGACGGCCTGGACGAGGTGACCACCGCGGCGCCTACGCGCCTCTGGCTGGCTCGTGGCGGGCGGGTGACCCCGCTGGTGCTCGACCTGGTCGACCTCGGGGTGCCCCGGGCCGGCTCCGGCGACCTCAGCGGCGGCGACGTGTCCTACAACGCCGAGGTGGTGCGCCGCCTGGTCGGCGGCGAGACCGGGCCGGTGCGCGACGCCGTGCTGGCCAACACCGCCGTGGCGCTGACCGCGCACGACTGGGCGCAGCAGGGCCTGGGCCCGGCCGATCCGGACACGGTCGCCGCCGAGCTGGCCGACGCCGTACGCGCCAATCTGGAGCGCGCGGCCGCCGCGGTGGATTCCGGTGCCGCCGCGGCCACGCTCGACCGCTGGATCACGGCCGCGACCGAGGCCAAGTACGCGGTCTAGGCCCGCTCTCCCCGTCCCACGGCACATACGGAAGCGGCCCGGCTCCCCTGGGGGAACCGGGCCGCTTCGTCGTATGTCCTCAGTGCTCCGCGGTGCGCCGGGTGCCGGTGTAGTACTCGAACAGCAGCGCCGAGGCCGACAGCAGCACGCAGATGATGCCGAGCGCGATCAGCCACCACATCCAGAACACCAGGCCGAGCGAGGCGATCAGGGCCGAGACCGCGATGCCGAACGGCCAGTAGCTGCCGGGGCTGAAGAAGCCCAGCTCACCGGCGCCGTCGGCGATCTCGGCGTCGAGCCGGTCCTCCGGGCGCAGGTCGATGCGGCGCGACACGAACCAGAAGTAGCCGCCGCACATCGCGCACAGCAGCGTCGACATGATCAGCGCCACGACGCCGATCCACTCGACGCCGCCCAGGGTGTGGTTCGTCCACCAGCCGTAGACCGCGGCGGTGACGATGAGGAACAGCGAGACGCCGACAAAGATGCGGTATTCCGTCTTCATGGTTGCTCAGCCCTTGTCCGCGTCACGCTTGGTCGGGAACGGCACGGTCGTCGTCGCGTACGGCGCCTCACCGATGGCGGTCAGGGCCTCCGGCGTGGTCTTGCCCGCCTTCAGCGCCGCGACGTACTGCGCGAACTTCTCGGGGGTCACCGTGCGCAGCTCGAAGTTCATCATCGAGTGGTAGGTGCCGCACAGCTCGGCGCAGCGGCCGACGAAGTGGCCCTCCTGCGTCGCCGTCACCTGGAACTCGTTGTAGACGCTGCCCGGGAAGACGTCGCGCTTGAACAGCAGCTCCGGCACCCAGAACGAGTGGATGACGTCCTGGCTGTGCTCGCGGAAGCGCACCGTCCGGTTGATCGGGATGACCACGATCGGGATGTAGCTGCTGTCACCGACCGTGCTCTCCACCACCGGGGCGTCGATCGCGTTGCCCTCGGGGTAGTTGAACTGCCAGTTCCACTTGAACGCGACCACGTCGACGGTGACGTCGGGGTTGGCCGACACCTTGTTCACGTCGGTCTGGATCACGGCCGTGTAGTAGAACAGCACCGAGATCACCAGGAACGGCAGCACCGTGTACAGGATCTCGATCGGCAGGTTGAACCGCGTCTGCGTCGGCAGCTCGGAACCGACCTTGCCGCGCCGGTACATGCCGATGCACCAGAAGATGAGGCCCCAGACGAATACGCCGACCAGCATGGCGGCGACCACGGAACCGATCCACAGGTCGTACATGCGCTGCGACTGCTCGGTGATCCCGCCCTGGGGCCAGCCGAAGCCGCCGAAGGCCGAACCGACGTCACATCCACCGAGCAGTGTCACCGCGGCGACCGACATCGCGCTCAGGCCGACGGCTCGTCTGCGGGCTCGTGTTGCCACCACCTGCTCCTGCCTCTCTAGCAGCGTCACCTTCGGACGCACCGCTGAGGGCGTGACCGACGGTCGCAGAGTACTCGACCCAGGGCCTCCGGCCGGGCCTGGGGTCGGCCCGGAAAACCGGCGTGTCCGCGGGTTCACCGACGGCGGCGCGCGCCGCCACTGCTAGATCACGATACCGTCGGGGGGTGGCAGATCCCCGGCAGGTTGGCCCTATCGGCCGCGGCGACGACATACCGGCGGCGTACTTCGATGCCGCCACCGCGGCACCGCCGCACCCCGCGGCCCGAGAAGCACTGCTCGCGGCACTGGATGACGGCTGGGCCGACCCGGGCAAGCTCTACACGCAGGCCCGGCGGTCCCGCCGCCTGCTGGACGCGGCGCGGGCCACGGTCGCCGAAGTCCTGGGGGTACGGCCCGACGAGGTGACTTTCACCGCCAGCGGCACCGCCGCCGTGCACGCCGCCGTCCTGGGTGGACTGGCCGGGCGCAGGCGCGCCGGGGCGGCGCTGGTCCGCTCCGCGATCGAGCACTCGGCCGTGCTGCACGCCGGGCAGCGCCACACCGCCGCGGGCGGGACCGAGGTGGAAGTGCCCGTCGACCGGCTCGGCCGGGTCGACCTCGACGCGTGGCGGGCCGCCGTCGCCGCCCCCGGCACCGCGCTGGCCTGCCTGATCAGCGCCAGCCACGAGGTCGGCACGGTGCAACCGGTGGTGGAAGCCGCCGCCGCCTGCGCCGAGGCGGGGGTGCCGCTGCTGGTCGACGCGGCCGTGTCGCTGGGCCGGGTCCCGGTGCCGGGCGGCTGGCAGCTGCTCACCGGCAGCGCCCGCAAGTGGGGCGGGCCGCCCGGGGTCGGGCTGATGGTGCTGCGCAAGGGCACCCGCTGGGTCTCGCCGTACCCGGCCGACGACCGGGAGTCCGGCCGCGCCGCGGGCGCTCCCGACCTGCCCGCGATCGTCGCCGCGGCGGCCTCGCTGCACGCGGTGCACGCCGAGTCCGCCGCCGAGGCGGCCCGCCTGTCCGCCCTGGTCGATCGCGTACGCGCCACCGTCGCGGCGACCGTGCCCGATGTGGAGATCGTCGGCGACCCGGTCGACCGGCTCCCGCACGTGGTGACCTTCTCCTGCCTGTACGTCGACGGCGAGGCGTTGCTGTCCGCGCTGGACCGGCGCGGCTTCGCCGTGTCGTCCGGCTCGGCGTGCACCTCCTCGACGCTGGTGCCCAGCCACGTGCTGGCCGCCATGGGGGTGCTCACCCACGGCAACGTACGGCTGTCGCTGCACCGCGGCACCACCGCCGAACAGGTCGACCGCTTCCTGGCCGAGCTGCCCGGCATCGTCGCGGCCCTGCGCGCGGAGGTGGGGATGTGACCGGGCAGCCCCCCGTGCCCGCCGCCCCCGCCGACCCGGTCGAGACACTCGACTGCCTGGGCCAGCGCTGCCCGCTGCCGGTGATCGCGCTGGCCCGGCGCTTCCCGTCGATCCCGGTCGGGGCGGTGGTCCGGGTGCTGGCCGACGATCCCGCCGCCGCCGTCGACATCCCCGCGTGGTGCCGCATGCGCGCCCAGCAGTACGTCGGCGCCGTCTCGGTCGGCGGCCGGCCCGCCTTCGACGTACGCCGCCTCAGCTGAGCCGTCGCCCCCGCAGCGCACCCGCGACAGCCGCACACGCGAACGCCGCCCGGGCCACGGTCGTGCCGGGTGCGGCACGGCAGGGCTCAGGCGGCGTGGGCGATGCGGGTCAGAGGGTGGGCGCGCCCAGGTGGGGGCGCAGGTCGGCGGCGGCGGCCTCGCCGTACGACTCGGCGATCCGCTTGAGGAAGTTGTCGGGGTCGACGTCGTACTCCTGGGTGCCGACGGTCTCCAGGACGAGGGTGGCGAGCAGGGCGCCGGTCTGGGCGGCCCGCTCCAGGCCCAGGCCCCAGGACAGGGCGGCGAAGAAGCCGGCGCGGAAGCCGTCGCCGACGCCGGTCGGGTCGTACGCCTGGATCTCGCGCGCCACGGGCACCCGGATCGTGCCGATCTCCCGGCCGGTGATCACGACGCCGTTCTTGCCCAGCGTGGTCACCCGGATCTGCACCCGCTCCAGCACCTGGTCGGCGGTGAGCCCGGTCTTGGCCTCCAGCAGGGAGTTCTCGTACTCGTTGGTGAGCAGGAACTGCGCGCCCTCGATGAGCTGGAGCACGTCCTCGCCGCCCATGCGGGCCAGCTGCTGCGACGGGTCGGCGGCGAAGGCGTAGCCGCGCTCGCGGCACTCCTGCGAGTGGCGCACCATCGCGACCGGGTCGTTCGCACCGACGATGACGAGGTCGAGGCCGCCGAGGCGGTCGTACACCGGCTTGAGCTCGATGTTGCGGGCCTCGCTCATCGCACCGGCGTAGAACGACGCGACCTGGCAGAGGTCCTCGTCGGTGGTGCACACGAAGCGGGCGGTGTGGGCGACCTCACTGACGTGCACCGAGTCACAGTCGACGCCGTGGCGCTCCAGCCACGAGCGGTAGTCGGCGAAGTCCGCGCCGACGGCGCCGACCAGCGCCGGGCGCAGGCCGAGCTTGCCCAGGCCGAAGGCGATGTTGGCGGCGACGCCGCCGCGCCGGATCACGAGGTCGTCGACGAGGAAGGACAGCGAGACCTTGTCGAGCTGGTCAGCGATGAGCTGGTCCGCGAAGCGGCCCGGAAAGTGCATCAAGTGATCTGTGGCGATGGATCCGGTAATGCACAGCTTGTTCATGACTGACCTCGGGGTCGGCTTGGGGCGGGGGCCCGCAAAGCCTATAGGCCGGACACGAAGCAGCGGCACTCGCACGTTGCCGAGTGCCGCTGCGTGTTGCCCGCCCTGGTGGCGCGCCTTCGCTTCTTCCCTGAGCCTTCGGCTCAGTGACAGAGCCTTCGCTTCCCCTGAGCTTCGGCTCAGTGGAAGGAGTCGCCGCAGGCGCACGAGCCGCCCGCGTTCGGGTTGTCGATCGTGAAGCCCTGAGCGTCGATCCGGTCGGCGAAGTCGACCGAGGCGCCGTTCAGGTACGGCGCGCTCATGCGGTCGACGACGACCTCGACGCCGCCGAACTCCTTGACGATGTCGCCGTCCAGCGAGCGCTCGTCGAAGAAGAGCTGGTAGCGCAGCCCCGAGCAGCCGCCCGGCTGCACGGCGACCCGCAGCCGGAGGTCGTCACGACCCTCCTGCTCCAGCAGGGCCTTGACCTTCGCGGCCGCGACCTCGGTGAGGTTGATGCCGTCCGTCTTGATGTCGGGCGTCGTCACGTGGTGCTCCCCAAGCGTGAAGTGCGGATAATCCTTGGAGGTAACGCTAGCGCGGGCCGGGTTGATTCCCCATCCCGCCTCACTGTCACCGACTCGGCGGTGGTGCGGGAGTGGTCAGCGGGACCACTGGCGGGCCAGGCGGGCGGCGAGTTCGCGCAGGCCGCGGGCGGGTTCGGCCAGGGCGGTCGCGACGTCGCCGAAGTGGTCGACCAGGGCGTACGCCTCGGTGACGCCCGCCACGCCCTGCTCCCGGCGGCCGGTGGTGACCCGTCCCGCCAGCACCACGCACGGGATGCCCAGGTCGCGGGCCGCCCCGGCCAGCCCCGAGATGGCCTTGCCGCGCAGCGACTGGTGGTCGAACGAGCCCTCGCCGGTGATCAGCAGGTCGGCCGACTCGATCACCTCGTCCAGGCCGGTCAGCTCGCGGACCAGGTCGATGCCGGAGGCGACCCGCCCGCCCAGGGCCAGCAGCGCCGCGCCGAGGCCCCCGGCGGCTCCCCCGCCGGGCAGTTCGGCCAGCCCGGCCGGGCACCCGGGCAGGTCGCGTTCGAGCACCCGCGCCCACTGGGCCAGCGCCCGGTCGAGCAGGCTGACGTCGGCGGGGGTGGCGCCCTTCTGCGGGCCGTACACGGCGGAGGCGCCGTGCAGGCCGGTCAGCGGGTTGTCGACGTCGGTGGCGGCGACCAGTTCGATCCCGGCCGGCAGCGGGCGGGCGTCCACGGCCAGCGAGGCGCACCCGGCCAGGGCCGCGCCGCCGGGGGCCAGCGGCGCCCCGTCGGCGGCGAGGCCGGCCGCACCGAGGGCGGCCAGCAGTCCGGCGCCCCCGTCGTTGGTGGCCGAGCCGCCCAGGCCCACCACGACCCGGGTGGCGCCGCGGTCGACGGCGGTCAGGATCAGGGTGCCCAGGCCGTACGAGGAGGCGGTCCTCGGGTCGCGCTCGGCCGGTGGCACCAGGTGCAGGCCGCAGGCCTGCGCGCTCTCGACGTACGCGGTGGTCCCGGCCAGCAGCACCGTCGCGGCCGCCGGGCGGCCCAGCGGGTCGGTGGTGTCGACCTCGACCAGCTGCCCGCCCACGGAGGCGTGCAGCACCTCGACGAACCCGGGGCCGCCGTCGGCGATCGGGCGGCAGACCAGCTCGTCGCCGGGGGCGGTCTGGTGCCAGCCCGCGGCGACCGCCTGGGCGGCCTCGACCGCGCTCAGGGTGCCGGCGAACTTGTCGGGACAGATCAGCACGCGCATGCCAGCACCCTAGTAAAGCGCTTTCCCGTCCGCGCGCCGAGACCGTGGGGCAGGCCACAGCGCCGCGGGCGACGACGACGGGTGGGGTTGGTGCGAGTATGGACGCGTGACTGCATCAACCTCGGCCCCTGTGCTGTTACTGCTCGGTCGCGGCAAGGATCCCGACTCCGAGCGCGGCGTCGACTGTCCGGGCGACCTGCCCGCGCCCAGCGACCCCGGCCTGGTCGAACGGGCCCGCGCCGCGAAGGCCGCCCTCGGCGACCGCGTCTTCGTGCTGGGTCACCACTACCAGCGCGACGAGGTCATCCAGTTCGCCGACGTCACCGGCGACTCCTTCAAGCTGGCCCGCGAGGCGGCGGCACGCCCCGACGCGGAGTTCATCGTCTTCTGCGGCGTGCACTTCATGGCCGAGTCGGCCGACATCCTCACCTCCGAGGCGCAGAAGGTGGTGCTGCCGGATCTGGCGGCGGGCTGCTCGATGGCGGACATGGCGGTGCTGGAGCAGGTCGAGCAGTGCTGGGACCTGCTGTCCGACCTCGGCATCGCCGGGTCGACGGTGCCGGTGACCTACATGAACTCCTCGGCCGACATCAAGGGGTTCGTGGGCCGCAACGGCGGCGTGGTGTGCACCTCGTCCAACGCCAAGCGCGCCCTGGACTGGGCGTTCGAGCAGGGCGAGAAGGTGTTGTTCCTGCCGGACCAGCACCTGGGGCGCAACACCGCGGTGCTGGAGATGGGCTACTCGCTGGACGACTGCGTGCTCTACGACCCGCACAAGCCCAACGGCGGCCTGACCGACCAGCAGCTGCGCGACGCGAAGATGATCCTGTGGCGCGGGCACTGCTCGGTGCACGGGCGCTTCACCCGCGAGAACGTGCTGGCGATGCGCGAGCAGGTGCCGGGCGTCAACATCCTGGTGCACCCGGAGTGCCGCCACGACGTGGTGACCGCGGCCGACTACGTGGGCTCGACGGAGTACATCATCAAGACGCTGGACGCGGCCGAGCCCGGCTCGAAGTGGGCCGTGGGCACCGAGCTGAACCTGGTGCGCCGCCTGGCCGGGATGCACCCGGACAAGCAGGTCATGTTCCTGGAGAAGACGGTCTGCTACTGCTCGACGATGAACCGGATCGACCTGCCGCACCTGGTATGGGCGCTGGAGGAGCTGGTCGCGGGCCGGGTGCCCAACCAGATCACGGTCGACCCGGACACCGCGCACCACGCGCGGGTGGCGCTTGATCAGATGCTGGCCCTGCCGTAGGCGTTCTGTAACTCTGCGTACGGGCGCCGTGTCCGATTAGCGGCGCTCGTACTTGTTTAAGCTTCGCGTGTATTCCGTCACACATCACTCAGCGCTATGCTGCCGAGGTTGCCCACCAGGCCCCGCCGTAAAGTTGCTGCCCGGCCCGTGTCTCATACCCAGGAGGTCTGCCTTGTCGGACATGCTCGTCGTCACCGGCGGAAACCCGTTGAAGGGTGAAGTCCGGGTCCGCGGGGCCAAGAACTTCGTGTCGAAGGCGATGGTGGCCACGGTCCTGGGCGAGTCGCCGAGCGTGATGTACGACGTGCCGCGCATCCGCGACGTCGAGATCGTCCGCGGCCTGCTGGAGCTGCACGGCGTCAAGGTGGTCGACGGCGAGCTGGACGGCGAGCTGCGCTTCGACCCGTCGAACGTCGAGCGCGCGGGCGTCGACGAGATCAACGTGCACGCCGGGTCGAGCCGCATCCCGATCCTGCTGTGCGGCCCGCTGCTGCACCGGCTCGGCCACGCGTTCATCCCCGACCTGGGCGGCTGCCACATCGGCCCGCGCCCGATCGACTACCACCTGGAGGCGCTGCGCCGCTTCGGTGCCGTGGTCGACAAGTCCCCCGAGGGCCTGCACCTGTCCGCGCCGGACGGCCTGCACGGCATCAAGTACGAGCTGAACTACCCGTCGGTCGGGGCCACCGAGCAGATCCTGCTCACCGCCGTACGCGCCGAGGGCGTGACCGAGCTGAGCAACGCCGCGGTCGAGCCCGAGATCATCGACCTGATCTGCATCCTGCAGAAGATGGGCGCGATCATCAAGGTGCACACCAACCGGGTGATCGAGATCGAGGGCGTGCCGCACCTGGGCGGCTTCAGCCACCGGCCGATCCCCGACCGGATCGAGGCGGCGAGCTGGGCCTCGGCCGCGCTGGCCACCCGCGGCGACATCCTGGTCCGCGGCGCCCGCCAGGCCGACATGACCACGTTCCTGAACGTGTTCCGCAGCATCGGCGGCCAGTTCGAGATCGACGACAACCCGGTCGGCGGCGGCATCCGGTTCTGGCACCCCGGCGGCGACCTGCGCGCGGTGGCGCTGGAGACCGACGTGCACCCCGGTTTCATGACCGACTGGCAGCAGCCGCTGGTCGTGGCGCTGACCCAGGCCAACGGCCTGTCGGTGGTGCACGAGACGGTGTACGAGAAGCGCTTCGGCTACACCAGCGCGCTCAACCAGATGGGCGCGAACATCCAGGTCTACCAGGAGTGCCTGGGCGGCACCCCGTGCCGCTTCGGCCGCCGCGGCTTCCGGCACTCGGCGGTCATCGCCGGCCCGGCCAAGCTGCACGCCACCGACCTGGTCATCCCGGACCTGCGCGCCGGGTTCAGCCACCTGATCGCGGCCCTGGCCGCCGAGGGCACCTCGCGGGTGCACGGCGTCGACCTGATCAACCGGGGCTACGAGGACTTCGAGGCCAAGCTCGCCGGTCTCGGCGCCACGGTCTCGCGCTGACGAGCTGAGGAAGGGGCCCCTCTCATCGCGCCGCGATGGGGAAGGGCCCCTTCTCCACTCATGTGACCTGCGACATTCCGGGGGAGGCCGGCGCACGTGACGCCGTGTCACCACCCCCCGATGCCGCTGTACCCTTGCTGGCGTGCCGTTGTTCTCCCGTAAAACCAGCAACGCCCCCACCGTGACCGAGCCTGAGGCTGAGGTCGAGGCGGCGGCGGGTCCCCGTGCCTACACGCCCAGCAAGGGCAAGGCCACCCCGAAGCGCACCGCGCAGCGCCGCCGCGTCGCCGCCGTGCAGCAGCCGCGTACGCCGGAGGAGCGCCGCGAGGCCAAGCGCCTCGCCCGCGAGCAGGCCCGCTCCGACCGCCAGGAGGCGATGGCGGGCATGCGCAGCGGTGACGAGCGCCACCTGATGCCGCGGGACAAGGGCCCGGTGCGCCGCATGGTGCGCGACATCGTCGACTCGCGCCGCAACATCGGCAGCTACTTCTTCGGCGCCACCCTGATCATCTTCTTCCTGATGATGTGGCGCGACCCGCGCGTGGCGCTGGCGGGCAACATCGCCTGGCTGGCGCTGGGCCTGGCCGTGATCGTGGACAGCTTCATCCTGAGCCGCAAGATCAAGAAGCTGGTCAGCCAGAACTTCCCGAAGAACACCGAGCGCATGGGCTCGCTGTACTTCTACGGCATCATGCGCGCGATCAGCTTCCGCCGCATGCGCATGCCCAACTGCCAGGTCAAGATCGGCGACCCGGTCGTCGCGCAGAAGTAGGCATAGGACATCTGTCCTGCCGCACTCCGTATCAGCGGCTCTGCCCGCCGATACGGCGCGAATCTAACGTTGGGCCCATGACAGACGCGGTGCGGCTGAACGCGGTCGCAAAGAACTACGGCGCGGTCCGGGCGGTGGACGGGGTGGACCTGTCCATCGCCCGGGGCCAGACCGTGGCCCTGCTGGGCCCCAACGGTGCCGGCAAGTCCACCACCATCAGCATGATCCTCGGCCTGCTGACGCCGACCGAGGGCACGGTCGAGGTGTTCGGCACCTCCCCCGCCGACGCGGTGCGGGCCGGCCGGGTCGGCGCCATGCTCCAGGAGTCAGGCTTCCCCGCCAGCGCGACCGTACGCGAGCTGGTCGAGCTGGCCCGCTCGCTCTACCGCGACCCGCTCCCCCTGGCCGAGATCATGGCCACCGCCGACGTCGCCTCGATCGCCGACCGCCGCTCGGACAAGCTCTCCGGCGGCCAGTCCCAGCGGCTGCGGTTCGCGTTCGCCCTGGCGGGCAACCCCGAGCTGCTGATCCTGGACGAGCCCACCGCCGCGCTGGACGTCGAGAGCCGCCAGCAGTTCTGGGCCGCGATGCGCCGCTACGCCGCCACCGGCCGCACCGTGCTGTTCGCCACGCACTACCTGGAGGAAGCCGACGACTTCGCCGACCGGGTCATCGTGATCTCCGGCGGCCGGGTGGTGGCCGACGGCAGCGGCGCCGAGATCAAGAAGCTGGCCGGGGGACGTACCGTCAGCTTCGACCGCGACGGCCGAGAGCCGGACGCCTACGCCGACCTGCCCGGGGTGGTCTCCGCACAGGCCCGCGGCGAGCGGGTCGTGCTGCGCTGCGACGACTCCGACCTGACCGTGCGCGCCCTGTTCGAGGGCGGCCACCGGGTCGTCAACCTGGAGGTCACCGGCGCCGGGCTCGAAGAAGCCTTCCTCACCCTCACCGCCAAGCCCGAGATGGAGCCGGCCCGATGATCGCCTACCTGCGTTTCGAGCTGCGGCGCCTCATCCGCGACCCGCGCGTGATCGTGTTCACGATCGTGCTGCCGGTGCTCATCTACTTCATCAGCACCGGCAGCGCCGGTGCCGCCGACAAGATCGGTTCGGTCAAGGTCGCGGCATACCTGATGGTGAGCATGGCGGCGTACGGCGCGCTGGTCGGCGTGATGTCGGTCGGCATCGGCGTGGCCCACGAACGGGCTGCGGGCTGGCTGCGCCAGCTGCGCATCTCCCCGCTGGCTCCCGGGCAGGTCGTCGTCGTCAAGGCGGTGCTCGCCTCGATCATGGCGATCCCGTCGGTCGCGGCGGTCGGCATCATCGCCGCGACCCGCAACGGGGTGGACCTGTCGGCCCTACAGTGGGTCTCCCTGGTGGGGCTGCTGTGGCTGGGCAGCCTGCCGTTCGCCGCGCTCGGCCTGGCCCTGGGCTTCTCGCTGCCGCCGAACCTGATCCAGCCCGCCAGCATGCTCGGCGTGTTCGGCCTGGCGTTCCTGGGTGGCCTGTTCGTGCCGGTGGAGGCGATGCCGACCGCGCTGGCCAAGATCGCAACCTGGCTGCCGAGCAACCGGTACGCCGAGCTCGGCTGGTCGGTCGCCGGGGACAAGGCGCCGCCGCTGGGCGGCGTGGCCATCCTGGTCGGCTGGACCCTGGTCTTCGGCGGCCTGGCCGCCCTGATGTACCGCCGCTCGGCGGCGCAGAAGTGATCGGACTGTTCACGCGCGGGGCGGGTACGGCGGTGCCGTATCCGCCCTCGGGCGTCGACGAGCAGACCGCGCACCGCCGGGGCATGCGGCGGGGCGTGGTCTTCGCCGCGATCTGGCTCTGGCCGCTCGTGCCCACCTTCCGCGCCATCCTGGAGGGGCACGTCCACCCGGTGCTGTTCGCGGTGCTGGGGCTGATCGCCTTCATCCCGCTCTACCTGACCGTGGTGGTGCGCGGGTTCGGCGACCCCGACCCGGTGCCCAAACCCCGCGACCACGTGATGCTGGGGCTGCTCACCGTGCTCGGCCTCGCCCTGGCCCTGGCGTACGGCGCCCAGCCCGGCGGCTGGACCGGCCTCACCCTCTACCTGGCCGCCGCGGGCGCCGCCCTCTACCCCACCCCGTGGGCGCACCTGTGGCTGGTCGGCTGCGTCGCCGCGCTCGTGGGCGTCGGCCACCTGCACGGCCAGCACTGGTCCGACCTCGGCGACAACGCCTTCAACCTGGTCATGGCCGGTGCGCTCGTCCTGGTCGTACGCCGTCTCATGCGCCTGGTCCGCGAGCTGCGCACCACCCGCGACCAGCTCGCCCATGCCGCCGTGGAGCAGGAGCGGCTGCGCTTCGCCCGCGACCTGCACGACCTGCTCGGCCACAGCCTGTCCGTGATCGTGGTCAAGGCCGAGGTGGTGCGGCGCCTGGCCGAACGCGACCCGGCCGCCGCCGCCCGCGAGGCCGGCGACATCGAGCAGATCGGCCGCACCGCGCTGACCGAGGTGCGCCAGGCCATCACCGGGTACCGCACCCGCGCCTTCACCGCCGAGCTGGCCGGAGCCGGCGCCGCCCTGGCCGACGCGGGCATCGACACCACCGTCAAGACCACCGAGGAGGCGCTGCCGCCGCAGCTCGACGACGCGTTCGCGTGGGTCGTACGCGAGGCCGCCACCAACGTGATCCGCCACAGCGGCGCCGGGACCTGCGTCATCGCGCTCAGCCGCCCCGGGCAGTGGCAGCTGGAGGTGCGCGACGACGGTCGCGGCGGCAGCGCCGACCCCACTGCCCACGGCAACGGGCTGCGGGGACTCGCCGAACGGCTGGCCCTGGTCGGCGGCGTGCTGGCCGTGATCGACCTGAGCACCAGCCACGGCGGCGGCTTCGTGCTGCGCGCCACCGCGCCGGAGGCAGCCTGATGACCCGCATACTGCTCGCCGAGGACCAGGGCATGATGCGCGGCGCGCTCGCGCTGCTGCTCGACCTGGAACCCGACCTGGAGGTCGTCGCGCAGGTCGACCGCGGCGACCAGGTCGTGGACGCGGCGCTGCGCAGCGGGGCCGAGGTGGCACTGCTCGACATCGAGATGCCGGGACTGTCCGGCCTCGACGCCGCCGCGCTGCTGCGTACGCAGGCCCCGCAGTGCCGGGTGCTGATCCTGACCACCTTCGGCCGCCCCGGCTACCTGCGCCGGGCCATGGACGCCGGAGCGCGCGGGTTCCTGGTCAAGGACGGGCCGGTGGAGTCGCTGGCCGCGGCGATCCGGCGGGTGCTGGCCGGGGAGACCGTGATCGACCCGGCGCTGGCCGCGGCGGCGCTGTCGGCCGGGCCGAGCCCGCTCACCGAGCGCGAGCGGGAGGTGCTGGCCAGCGCCGCCGACGGCGCCACGGTCGCCGATCTGGCGGCACGGCTGCACCTGTCGGAGAGCACGGTCCGCAACTACCTGTCGGCCGCCATCGGCAAGACCAACACCCGCAACCGCATGGAAGCCGTCCAAGCCGCCCGCGCCGCCGGCTGGCTCTAACCCGCGGGCCGCGATGATCGCGGTCTGCGGTCGGAATCTCGGCTGGAGGGCCAGGTTCCGACCGGAGATGCCGATCAACGACCGGACCGGGCCCGAAGATCGCGATTTCCGGTCACCTCAACGCGCGATGTCCTGGCCGAGCCGGATCAGGGGAGGCCGGCCAGGCGGAGTAGGGCCGCGGTGGCGGCGGCCGCCACGACGACGAGGACGAACGGGGCGCGGCGCCAGGCCAGGACCGCGCCGACCAGCACCCCGACCGGCCGCGCCAAGCCCAGCGCCACCCGCCCCGACTCGGTGAACACGGCGGTGGCGACCAGGGCGGCCAGCAGCGTCGTGGCCGCGATGGGCAGCAGGTGCCGCAGGCGTTCGGGCAGCACCAGGCGGTCGCGCAGCAGCACCCCGGCGACCCGGAACGCGTACGTGCCCGCGGCCAGCCCGAAGATGACCAGCAGGGTCGTCGTCGTGGTGCTCATACCGTCTCCCGCTCGGGGTCGGCGGCCGCGGCGGTGCGCGGGCGCGGGGTGGGGACCAGCAGCGCCGCGCCCACCCCGGCCAGCGCCACGAGGACCGGCAGCCCGGCGGGCAGCAGCGGGGTGGTCAGCACGGCGATCGCGGCGCCGGCGAGGGCGGCGTACCGGGTGGGGCGGTCCTTGAGTGAGGCCATGAGCAGGGCGAGCAGGCCCGCGGGGAACGCGGCGTCGAGGCCGTACACGGCGGGGTCGCCGACGGCGCCGCCGAGCAGCGCTCCGGCCACGGTGCCGATGTTCCAGGTGAGGAAGATCGCGATGCCGACCGCCCAGAAGGCCCGGCGGCTGCGGGCCGGGTCGCGCTGGGCCAGCGCGAACGCCGTCGACTCGTCGATCAGCAGGTGCGAGCCGAGCAGCCGGGCGCCGAGGGTGTCACCGACCGAGCCGCCGACGGCCAGGCCGAACGGCAGGTGCCGCGCGTTGACGAGGATGCCGCCGAGCACGGCGGCGACGGGGCTGGCCGCCACGAACGCCACGGCGAGGAACTGCGACCCGCCCGCGAACACGACCAGCGACATCAGCACCGGTGCCCACAGCGGCAGGCCGCCGGCCACGGCGATGGCGCCGAACGACAGGCCGATGACCCCGGCCGCCGCCCCGATCGCCAGCGCGTCGCGCAGCAGCGCCGTGTCCCGTACCGCACCGTCGGCACGCTCAGTGGAGCCCACTCTGTAACCACCTCTGGGGTTGTCCGGTAGTTACACCCACCTTAACCGGACCCCTCCGCGCCCCCGTCCCCCGCACCGCCGGTCCCATCACCTGGACCACCGCGCGAGACGCGCGCCAAGAGAGCGCCTTCCATAAACGTTGGCCTATCTCATCGAATGGGGCGAGATCAAACTCGATGAGATAGGCCAACGTTTATGAAAAACGGGGCGTGGCGGCGTGGAGGGGTGGAGGGGTGGAGGGGTGGAGGTCTGCCCCTCCACCCTCAGTGGGCGGGAGCCAGGGCGGGGTGGGTGGGTGCGGGCTCGGGGGTCGACAGCGCGCGTCGTAGGCGCGGCGCCGCGAGCAGGGCGAGCACCAGCCCCAGCAGGGCGGCGGCGAGCGGAACGGCGAAGGCGCCCCGGTAACCGGCCGTGTCAGCCAAGCGGCCCGCGATCGCGGCGCCCAGGGACACCCCGGCGACGACGCCGCTGGCCAGCAGGGTCATCACCATGCCCGCGCGGCGCGGCGGGCTGAGCCGGCCGGCCAGGGCGTACCCGGAGATCAGGTACGGGGCGGCGGTGACCCCGAGCACGATCACGGCGACCACGGCGGTGGCGATCGACCCGGCGAGCAGCAGCGCCGCCGCCCCGCCGACCAGCGCGGCGGCCGCGGCGACATATCGGCTGACCGGGCCGAACGTGGCGGGCAGCCAGGCCATGGCCAGTCCGGACAGGGCGCTGCCGACGCCGAGCACCGCGTAGATCAGCCCGGCCGAACCGGCGGATCCGATCGCGTCGGCGAAGGCGGTGACGGCGGTCTGGGTGGCGCCGAACACGACGCCGATCACGGACATCGCGGCGACCAGCACCGCCACCCGGCCGACCGGCAGGCGCTGCCCGGCGTCGGGCCGGCCCGGGGTGCGCGGCAGCCGTACCACCGGCGGCGCGGTGCGGTGCAGGGCGAACGGGATCGCGGCGAGCAGGGTCAGCACGGCGGCCACCAGCAGCGGCGCAGCCGCTCGGCCGGTCAGGGCCAGCACTCCGACCAGCGCCGGTCCGGCCAGGAACGAGGCCTCGTCGGCGGCGCCCTCGTACGCCATCGCGGTGGGCAGCCTGCGCTGCTGGCCGCGCTCGCCCAGCAGCACCGCCCAGCGGACCCGCACCAGCGGGCCGACCTGCGGCATCGCGAAGCCCGCCAGCGCGGCCAGCGGCAGCACGGCGGTGCGGTGGCCGCCGAGGACGGCGCCGACGAGCGCGGCGTAGGCGAGGGCGTCGAGCCCGGCGGCGGCGACGCCGACGGCGCGCTGGCCGTACCGGTCGGCGAGGGTGCCGACGACGGGGCCGCCGACCGCGGCGCCGAGGCCGAACGCGGCCGCGGCCAGACCGGCGGTGCCGTAGCTGCCGGTCGCGGCCACGACCAGGGTGATCACGCCGAGCGGGCCCATGGCGGCGGGCAGCCGGGCCAGGAAGGCGAGGACGAGGAACCAGGGTCCGGTCAGCTGGACCAGTTCACGGTAGGAGGCACGAGGGGCCGACAAGATCTCTCCAGGTACGACGCAGGTCATGCGCGTCGTCCCACCCAACCGACGCACCCCTTGCGGCCCTGTGCGCCGACCACTGTACCCGGCCAAGATCGGTTAAGGGCGGGACTGTCGGCGTCCTCACTCCCGGGGCGCGGGCACCTGCGCGCCCTGGTACAGCCGGGCGATGACCGCCTCGATCTCCGGTTCGGTGACGGACAGGTCGCGCAGGGCGCCGGTGGCGGTGAGCTGCGCCACCAGCGTGCCGATCGGTGCGGTGCGGTCGACGGCGAAGGTCAGCCGCCCGCCCTCGGCCGACTCCAGCCGCACGCCCGGCAGGTCGGGCAGCCGGGGCGGGACCTCGTCCAGCTCGGCGACCAGGCGGCGCTGCGAGCCGTACCGGGCGTGCAGGGCCTCGATGGAGCCGTCGTGCACCACCCGGCCGTGGTCGATCACCACGATGCGGCGGCACAGCCGCTCGATGTCGGCCAGGTCGTGCGTGGTCAGCACGATGGTGGTGTCGCCGGTGGCGCCGAGCTCGGCCAGGAAGCCGCGCACCGCCTGCTTGCTGACCACGTCCAGGCCGATGGTGGGCTCGTCCAGGAACAGGATCCGCGGCCCGTGCAGCAGCGCCGCGGTCAGCTCGCCGCGCATGCGCTGGCCCAGCGACAGCTGGCGCACCGGGGTGTCGTGGAACGCGTCCAGGTCGAGCAGGTCGCGGCAGCGGCGCAGCCGGGCGGCGTGCTCGGCGGCGGGCACCCGGTAGATGTGGCGCAGCAGCTCGAACGAGTCGCGCAGCGGCAGATCCCACCACAGCTGCGAGCGCTGGCCGAACACGACGCCGATGCGCCGGGCCAGGCTGATGCGCTGCGGCACCGGGGCCAGCCCGCACACCGAGACCCGGCCGCCGGACGGGTGCAGCACGCCGGTGAGCATCTTCAGCGTGGTCGACTTCCCGGCCCCGTTGGGCCCCAGGTAGCCCAGCATCTCGCCGCGCTCGACCACCAGGTCGACCCCGGCGACCGCCTCGACGGTGCGGCGCTCGCGGCGGAACCGCCCGGTGCGGACCCGGACGTCGAACTCCTTGCGCAGGCCGTACGCCTCGATGACGTTCATCGCGCTCCCCCTCACGAGCCGGTGCTGCGGTAGTGGCGCACCCCGGTGCGCCAGATCAGCCAGGCCACGGTGGCGGCCAGCGCGGCCACGGCCGGGCCGGACCAGCTCAGCCAGGCCGGTGCGCCGAGCGGGTCGGCGCGGCCGAGCACCACCAGCGACGGGTAGTAGCTGACGAAGCCGAAGCCGAGCGCGAAGCCGAAGAAGCGGCGCAGCCAGGTGCCGTAGACCGGCATCGGGTACGAGGTGAAGTCGCGCCCGCCGTAGGTCAGCGAGTTGCTGAGCTCGCCCGACTCCACCCACCAGAACGCGACCGTGGACGTGGCGACGAAGAACGCGCAGAAGAACACCGCCGCGGACAGCGGCGTGAGCACCAGCATCAGCACCCGCACCGGGGTCAGCCGCACGTCGGCGGCGTCCAGGGCGACGACCAGCAGCAGCATCGAGTACACCACCCGGCCGATCCGGCGCACCCCGACGTCCAGGGCCAGCAGCTGCCCGAGCACGCCCAGCGGGCGGATCAGCACCGCGTCGAGCAGGCCGGTGCGCACGTACATCTTCATCCGCTCGATGTTGCCGACGGCCAGGTCCGCCAGGGCGAACCCGGTCGCGGCCAGGCCGAACACGACCAGCGTCTCGCGCAGGCTGAACCCGCCCAGCGCCGGCACCTGCCGGAACACCACCAGCACCGCGATCAGGTCCGAGCCGAAGAACAGCAGGTTGCCCAGCAGGTCCAGGGCGAAACTCAGCCGGTACGACGCCTGCCCGCGCACCTGCGCGCGGACCAGCTCACGGTAGATCCGCAGCCGCTCAGCCACCCTGCACCACCAGCCTGCGCTCGGCGCGCCGCTGCACGACCCGGCACAGCCACAGCAGCAGCACCGCCCACGCCGCCTGGATCCCCAGGATGCCGAGCTGGACGGCCCAGCCGTCGCGCTCGGTCAGCACGTCCAGCGGCGCCTGGAGCAGCGACGGGCCGGGGGTGCCGAACCACAGCAGCGCGGCGGCCCAGTCGGGCAGGAACCGGATCGGGAAGAACAGGCCGCCGCAGAGGCCGGAGAAGACGGCCCAGGCCATGCCCACGCCCCGGTAGTCCAGCAGCCAGTAGCAGGTGGCGTTGGCCAGGAACCGGCAGGCGAAGCTGACCACGGTCGCCAGCAGCGCCGACAGCAGGAACAGCGGGTAGGTCGCGGGGCGGCGCGGCAGGTACATGTCGAAGATCAGCGCGCCGGTCACGATGGGCACGGCGAAGCGGGTGAGCACGGCGTACAGCGCGCGGCCCAGGTCGGCGGCGAGGAAGGCGAAGACCGGGTCGACCGGGCGGAGCAGGTCGATCACCACGTCACCGGAGCGGATCCGGTCGGCCAGGTCGGTCCAGCCCCAGAGCATCACCACGCCGATCAGGCCCTGCCCGGCCCAGACGTAGAGGACCAGCTGCTCGCCGCTGTACCCGGCGGCGGCGGCGCCCGTGGCGGTCGCGGCGGCCGAGACGGCGAGCATCACGTACGTCCGCAGGAGGCCGAACACCGAGTTGGTGACCGTCGCCGCCACGGTGGCCTGCCGGTAGGTGGCGAATCTGCGGAAGCCTGATGCGCCTAATGTCCGTATTAGCGCGGCCATCTCGGTGAAGTTTCGGATTGTGGGCCGATCCGCAGTGGCGGTGATGAAGCCCACCCCGTACCCTCCACTCGCAACCGCATTCTTTTTCCGGGCCGGAAGACCATACCCTTGCGTCCTTCCGGGCCGCGATGCGTTTGCGCGGCAGTGGCACTTAGACAGGCGAGGTGGGGCGTGAGCGACGAGCGCACCGACGAGCGGCACCGCGGCACCCCGGCCTGGGCCGGCACGCCAACGTCGCCGTGGTCGCGCGTGCCCGGACAGCGTCCGCCCGCCGAGGCCCAGAGCGAGCAGCCCCCGCAGCAGCAGGCCCAGCAGCCCCCGCAGGGGCAGTACGGCGCACCCCAACAGGGTGCCCCGCAGCAGTACGGCCAGCAGCAGCCCGGCCAGAACCCGCCCGGCCCGTTCCCGCCCGCCGCCGGCCAGCGCCCCGGCCAGCCCGGCCACCCCAACGCGCAGCGGGGCGGCCGCCCCGGCCCGATGCCGCCGCAGCCCGGTCAGCCCCAGTTCCGCCCGAACGGCCCGAACGGTCCGCAGCAGGGCCAGGTCTACGGCCAGCCGCAGCACCCGCAGGGTCCGCCGCCGCAGGGCCAGCCCGGCGGCCCGGGGCAGTACGGTCCGCCGCAGCAGCGGCAGGGCCAGCCCCCGCAGGGCCCCCGCCCGCCCCAGCAGGGCCAGGTCTACGGGCGCCCCCAGGGCGCGCCCGGCCAGCAGGGTGGGCCCGGTCAGCAGGGCGGCCCCGGTCAGCAGTACGGCCCGCCGCAGGGCCCGCGCCCGCCGCAGCAGGGCCAGGTCTACGGCCAGCCGCCGCAGGGCCAGCCCGGCATGCCGCCGGGACGTCCCGGCCAGCCCGGCCACCCGATGCCGCCGCAGCCCGGCCAGCCGACGGGCGCTCAGCCCGTGCCCGGCCAGCCCGGCGTCGCCGCGCAGGCACCCGGTGCGCCCGTGGCCAATGCTCCCGTGCCCGGCGCCGGCACGCAGGCCCCGGCCCAGCCCGGTGCCGCGCAGCCCGCCGCGGCCCAGGCCGCGGCTGCCGCCGTCATCGCCGCGCAGCCGGTGACCGCACCGCCGGCCCCGGCGCAACCTTCGGCGGCCGAGGCCGCCCCGGTGTCGCCCGCCGCGCCCGGCAAGCGGGGACGGCACTCGACCGCCGACACCGGCATGATGGCCGCCATCACCGACGACACCCCGGCGCCGACGGCGCAGACCCCGGCCGCCGAAGCGGCCCCGGTCTCCCCCGCGCCGGTCTCCGCCGCCCCCGTCTCGGTCAACCCGGTCTCCCCGGCGACGCCGTCGGCACCGGTCGTGGCCAGCCCTGACACGGTGCTGCCCGTCGCGGCTGTCGCTGCGGGCGCGGCGACGGCGCTGTCGGCGCCGACCATGCTGCACCCGCTGGTGCGCCCCGGCGCGGCCCCGGCGGCCGAGCCCGACCCGGCCACCACGGCGGCGGCGCAGGAGGCCGCGGCCGACGAGACGCCGGAGCCGACCGAGAGCGGGCCGGACCCGGAGCAGGTGCTCGCGGCATACCAGTGGCGCTTCCACCACGAGACGCTGCGCGAGCTGGTCGACAGCCCCGACGAGCTGCGCGAGATCCGCGACAAGCTGACCGAGAAGCTCACCCCGGCCACCGACAACCCGACCCGGGCCCGGCTGCTGAGCCTGCGCGCCGTCGTGTCGCGCATCCTCGGCGACCTGAGCAAGGCCATGTCCGACGGCAAGATGGCGCTGGTGCACGCCGAGGCGACCGGCGAGCTGCGCCGGATCGCGCTGGCCAAGGCCCGGCTGGCGCATGTGCTCCAGTGGCGCGGCGACTTCACCGAGGCCGACAAGCTGTTCGCCGAGGCCAACTCCAGCGAGCTGCCCGACCGGCTGCGCGCCACCATGCACGAGCACGCGGGCCGGTCCTGCCTGGACCAGGGCCGCTACATGGAGGCGTTCAACCACTTCGAGAAGGCTCTCGAACTGCGCAAGGTCGAAGACCCGGAGCTGATCGCGCGCACCGAGATGGCCCTCGACGCCGTCTCGATGAAGATCGCCGAGAACGGCATGGGGCCGTACCCGCGCAGTTCCGACGAGATCCTCCAGGTCAGCAAGCCCCCGGTGCCGCGCTTCGACGACCGGGTGCAGTGCTGGGGCTTCGCTGGCTCCGACGGCCGCACCGTGATCTCCCCCGCCTTCGCCGACGTGCAGCCGTTCCGGGACGGGGCGGCCTGGGTGCGGCGCCCGGAGATGGAGACCTGGGAGCTGATCGACGAGGCGGGCAACCGGCTCATCGACGGCCGCGCCGGATGGCTCGGCGTCGGCTCGTTCTCCGACGGGCTGGCCTGGGTGTCGCGGGACGGCGCGGGCGGCTGGGTCGCCATCGACAAGCAGGGCCGGGTGGTCATCTCCACCGGCTTCGACGACGTACGCCCGTTCCGCCGCGGCCTGGCCGCGGTGCGCCGGGGCGGCTGGGGCGCGGTCGACAAGCAGGGCCGGGTCGTGGTGCCGTTCCAGTTCACCGGGTTCGCCACCGCGCTGACCGACGGCCGCTACGTCGACGGGTTCTCCGACGAGGGTCTGGCCATCGTGGACGCGGGCGGCCGCAAGGGCGTCGTGGACCGTACCGGTGCGGTCGTGGTCCCGCCCGTGCACCCGGCGCTGGTCATCCACCCGGTGGCCTTCCTCATCGCCGGGCCGACCGGCCGGTGGGGCGCGCTCGACCGCAAGGGCCGCCCCTTCATCGACCCCGAGCTGCCCAGCCGCCAGGTCGTGATGGAGGAGCTGGACCGCCTGCTCGCCGACACCAAGCCGGTGCTCTGACGCCACCCGCAGTCCATCCCCCGGCCCGGAGAGCGATTTCCGTGCTGGTCTAGGGTCGGGCCATGGAGTTTCGGCACTTGGGCCGTTCCGGGATGCTCGTCAGCGAGATCTCGTACGGAAACTGGATCACCCACGGTTCGCAGGTCGAGGAGGACGCCGCGCTCGCGTGCGTACGCGCGGCCCTCGACAGCGGCATCACCACGTTCGACACCGCCGACGTGTACGCGGGCACCCGCGCCGAGGAGGTGCTCGGCCGGGCGCTGAAGGACGAGCGCCGCGACGGCGTCGAGATCTTCACCAAGGTGTTCTGGCCGACCGGCCCCGGACGCAACAACCGGGGCCTGTCCCGCAAGCACATCATGGAGTCGATCGACGGCTCGCTGCGCCGCCTGCAGACCGACTACGTCGACCTGTACCAGGCGCACCGCTACGACTACAGCACGCCGCTGGAGGAGACCATGGTCGCCTTCGCGGACATCGTGCACAGCGGCAAGGCCCACTACATCGGCGTCTCGGAGTGGAAGGCGTCCGAGATCCGCGCCGCGCACGCGCTGGCCACGGAGCTGCGCATCCCGCTGGTGTCCAACCAGCCGCAGTACTCGATGCTGTGGCGGGTCATCGAGACCGAGGTCGTCCCCACCTGCGAGGAGCTGGGGCTCGGCCAGATCGTGTGGTCGCCGATGGCGCAGGGCGTGCTGTCCGGCAAGTACCTGCCCGGCCAGCCGCCGCCGGCCGGCTCCCGGGCCACGGACGAGAAGTCGGGCGCGAACTTCATCTCACGCTGGCTCGCCGACGACGTGCTGACCCAGGTGCAGCTGCTGCGGCCGCTGGCCGACCAGGCCGGGCTGACCATGGCCCAGCTCGCCGTCGCCTGGGTGCTGCAGAACCCGAACGTCTCCTCGGCGATCATCGGCGCCAGCCGCCCCGAGCAGGTGTACGACAACGTCAAGGCGGCCGGGGTCAAACTGGACGCCGACCTGCTCAAGGCGATCGACGAGATCGTCGAGCCGGTCACCGAACGCGACCCGGCCAAGACCGAGTCGCCCGCGCAGCGCCCCTGAGCGCGTCCGGCCTACACGCGGCGAGCCGCGGGCACCGTCCATCCGGAACGGTGCCCGCGGCTCGCGGCGTCTGAGAAGCTTCTCCGCGCTACTGCGCGCCCTGCAGGCTCATCCGGTATTCCTCCCGGTCGCCCTCCACCAGCACCACATCGGTGGCACCGGCGGAGACCAGCTCCCGCCAGACCTGACCCAGCCACGACTCGGCGTCCGCCTGGTTGGTGAACGTCTCGTTCGGGCCCTCGACCGGCTTGCCTTCCGCGTCCTCGTACCGCCAGCTCCACGTCATGGCGATCAGCTTAGTCCGCCCCCGGCCTCACCCACCGCAGACGCAAGCCCGCGCCAGCCTTCGGCGGGCGCCGACAGTAGAGTTCGGGCATGTCGCATGACGGGTGGCCCTCACACATCGGGGCGCGGGTGCTGGTGCTGGGCGGTATCCGCTCGGGCAAGAGCGAGTTCGCCGAGTCGTTGCTGTCGGACGCACCCTCGGTGCGCTACCTCGCGACGGCGGTGATCGGCGACGACGAGTCGTTCGCGGCCCGGGTGGCCGCGCACCGGCAGCGCCGGCCGCAGAGCTGGCTGACGGTGCAGACCGAGGGCGACCCGGCGGTGCTGCTGGGGGCGCTGGTGGAGGCGCTGCCGGAGGAGACGCTGCTCGTCGACGACCTCGGCGGCTGGGCGGCGGCGCTGCTGGGGGCCGACGGCGCCGACCAGCGGGTGCGCGAGCTCGCCGACGCGGTACGCGGCTGCCGCGCCCGCCTGGTGCTGGTGAGCCCGGAGGTGGGCCTGTCTGTGGTGCCGCCGACGGAGGCCGGGGTCCGCTTCGCCGACCTGGTGGGGCTGGCCAACCAGGCCGTGGCCGCCGCCTGCGACTCGGTGGTGCTGGTCGTCGCCGGGCAGCCGTCGTGGCTGCGCCGGCCGGGCGCGACGGACGCGCTGGAGACTTCGGAGGTGCCCGCGACCGCGCGTGCGGCGGCGGTTGCCGCGCCGGTGGCGGCGGTGCCGACGGTGGTGGCGAGCGCACCGGTGGCCAGCCCGGAGGTGGTGACCCCGACGCCGGCCGTGGCGGCTCCCTCGCAGGCGATGCAGGAGCGCACGCAGGCGCTGCCGATCGTGGCGACCGGTCTGGTGATCCAGCAGGGCATGGACCTGCCGATCCCGGACGGCGACGCCCGCGACGCCGCCCGCGACCACCTGAACCTGCTGGACATCGCGGGCAGCGGGCTGGGCAGGCTGACCGAGGTGGTGCTGTTCGCCGCCGGTGCGCAGAGCCGTGCGGTGCCCGCCCCGTGGAGCAGGCCGCGACTGCTGCTGCTGCACGGCGACCACGCGGGCGGGGTGGCTGCGGGGCAGTCCGCGTCCCGCTCGGCCCGCATCGCCGATGAGGCGCGCCAGGGCGGCGGCCCGATCGGCCTGCTCGCGGGTGAGTACGCGGTGAGCCTGCAGGTGGTGGGGGCGGCACCGGCCGCCCCGATCGAGTTCGAGGCGGCGACCTCGCTCGACGTGGTGGAGGCGGCACTGCGGCAGGGCTGGCAGCTGGCCGACGAGGCCGCTGACGGCGGCGTCGACCTGCTGATCCTGGGCTCGTGCGGCGCGGGCGCGGAGGCGGCCTCCGCCGCGATCGTGTCCGCGGTGACCGGCGCGGAGGTTCCGGCGCTGCTGGCCCGCGTGGTCGGCCCCGACGGCGCCGTCGACGACACCGCCTGGATGGAACGCTGCGGGGCGGTGCGCGACGCGCTCCAGCGGGTGCGCGGCCGGATGCTGTCGCCGAAGGAGATGCTGGCGGAGCTGGGCGGCGCGGACCTCGCGGTGGCCGCCGGGGTGATCCTGGGCGCGACCGCCCGCCGTACGCCGGTGCTGATCGACGGCCCGGTCGGCGTCGCCGCCGGTCTGATCGCCCGCGACCTGGGCAGCCCGTCGCGGCTGTGGCTGGGCATGGCCGACCACGGCCGCCACCCGACCACGATGCTCGCCGCCGACGTGCTCGGCGTGCCGCTGCTGGTGGACGTGCAGGCCGGGCTGGGCGAGGGCGCGACCTCGCTGCTCGCTCTGCCGCTGATGCGCTCGGCGCTGACCCTGGCCGCGACGCTGCCCGCGCTGCCGCCGGTGCTGGACGCGCCGCCGGAGCACCTGCAGGAGCCGGAGTCCCCGGTCGCCGACCCGGCCGCGGCCGACGACGCCCCGGCGGTCGCCGAGGTGGACCACCCGACCGACGCGCCGACCGCGGCAGAGCCGGAGACCGAGCACGCCGATGGCCGACCGTCCGCGGTGGAGTGACGGCCTGCGGCTGGCGCTGACCACGTTCACCGTCGCCCCCGTGTCCGGCCCGCAGCGGCTGGACCGGGCGGTCGGCGGCGTGGCGATGCGGCTCGCCCCGGCCGTCGGCGTGCTGCTGGGGCTGCTGCTCGGCGGTGCCCTGGCGCTGCTGGCGGCGGGGCTGCCCGCGCTGCTCGCCGGGCTGCTCGCGGTGGGCCTGGCGGCGCTGCTGACCCGGGGGCTGCACCTGGACGGGCTCGCCGACACCGTCGACGCGATCGGGTCGTACCGGTCGCGGGAGCGGGCCTTGGAGATCATGAAGTCGCCGGAGGTCGGGCCGTTCGGGGTCGTGGCGCTGGTGCTGGTGCTGGGCACGCAGGCGGCGGCGCTGGCGGCTGTCGCCGACCGCCCGCTGCCCGCGCTGCTGGCGACGGTCGCCGCGGCGGTGGCGGCAGGGCGCCTGGCGATCGCGGTGGGCTGCGCCCGGGGCGTGCCCGCGGCCAGGCCCGGCGGCATGGGCGCGCTCGTCGCCGGTACGGTCGGCCCGGCCGCCCTGGCCGTGAACACGCTGCTCGTGGCGGCCGTGGCCGTGCCCGCCGTGCCGCAGCGCCCCTGGCAGGGACCGCTCGCCGTGCTGGCCGCGCCGGCACTGGCGCTGGGGCTGCGCGCCCACGCCGTACGGCGCCTCGGCGGCGTCACCGGCGACGTGCTCGGATTCCTGTCCGAGGCGGCGACCACCGTGACCCTGCTGGCGGCGGTTCTCTTCCCGGCCGGTAGCCACTAGCATCCCGGGAATGATCGAGTCACCCCTGCTACGCGCCACGGACACCCTCATCGAGGCGCGCGCCGCGCACGATTCCGACGCGTTCGACGAGGCGCTGGAGGCGCTGTGGGCCGCGGCGCAGAACGCGGGCCCGGACGAGCTCACCGCGGCGCTGGCGCACGTCGCGCCGCTGCTGGCGGTGCTCGACGCGAGCATGGGCGGCGAGTTCGCGGTGCTGTGCGGCGCGCTCATCGAGATCGGCGCCATGTCCGACCCGCTCATGATGGTCCTGGCCGTCCGGCTGCCCGGGGTGCTGAACGACGCGGTCGGCTTCACCGACGCCTGGGCGCGCGAGGCGCCCGGGGTCGCGCTGCCCGAGCCCGACATGGAGAACTTCGACACCGCGCTGGACCTGCTGGACGCGCGGATGGCGCCCGACGAGGCCTCCCGCCTGACCGAGGCGTGGTTCTCCCTGATCTCGTGGCTGCGCTGCGCGACGACGCTGCTGCAGACCTCGCCGATGGCGCGGCAGTTCCTGCGTACCGATCCGGCGCTGCGCTCGATGGTGACCGAGCTGGAGGCCCACCGCGAGGACATGACCTGGGTGTCGGCACTGCTGGAGGTCATGGACGGCGAGCAGCTGGTGGTGCTGCACCGGGCGCAGCGGCGCGGCTACCGGGTGAGCATCGGCGGGGTGGGCGACAACTTCCAGCTGCACACGCTGCTGGCGGGGAAGCTGTCCGGCCCGGCCGAGCAGGGCCTGCTGACCGGGTACGCCGTCGATCCGGCGTGGACGGCGGTGGCCGCCGACGCGCCCCGCTCGGCGTTCGGCGGGCCGGTCCGGGGGCAGTTCAACCTGGTCGACGCGCACGGCAACTGGATCTGGAACGAGGGCACCCCGGCCGACGTCCCGCTGCTCGACGGCGTGCGCGTGGTCGTGCTCGACCCGCCGCCCTACGAGCGGACCTGGGACAACGCGCGGCGCTTCCCGCTGATGCCCGCGTGGATCACGCTGGACGAGGTGATGGGCCCCGACCAGGCCGCGGCCTGGCTGTCCCGCGTCGCCCCCGCCAAGCAGCTGGGTGCCTGACGCGGTTCACCCGGCGTCGTACTGCCGCACCAGTTTCCTGGGGGCGGTGCGGCGCCACGCCTCCACCACGAGTTCGTGCAGCTCGCCGGGGTCGACCCCGGCGAGCTCCACCCGCACCCAGCCGTACCGGCCGACGTACGCGGCGACGGAGTAGACGTGCGGCGCACCGGCGATGAGGGCGGCCTGCTCCTCCTTGCTCGCCTTGAGCGACATGGTCGGGCTGTCGGGGGCGCCGCCGGCGAACATCTTGCCGTTGACCCGCAGCGTGGGGTGGCCCCACTCGGCGACCATGACCTCCTCGCCACCGGGCAGCGCCAGCACCCAGTCGCGCACCTGCTCGTACGTCACCGCCATGGCCCCTCCCCCGCGTCTGTCAGCGGACGGAGGGCTGGACGAACGGGGGTTTGGTGACGGTCATCGTGGAGCGGCGGCCGCGCACGTCCACCTCGACGGTGTCGCCCTCGGACAGACCGGCGGCGCTGTCCAGCAGCGCCAGCGCGATACCGATCTTGCGGGTGGGCGAGAACGTGCCGCTGGTGATCTCGCCGACGACCTGGTCGCCGGCGAGCACCTGCATGTGCGGGCGCGGGATGCCCCGGTCGGTGGCGACCAGGCCCCACAGCGTCCGGCGCGGGCCCGCGGCCTTCTCGGCCACCAGCGCCGACCGGCCCCAGAACGCGGGCTTGCTCCAGCCCACCGCCCAGCCGGAGCGGGCCTGCACGGGCGTGATGTCCGACGACAGGTCCTGCCCGTGCAGCGGGTAGCCCATCTCGGTGCGCAGGGTGTCGCGGGCGGCCAGGCCGCAGGCGCGCACCGGCAGGTCGGTGCCGAACAGCGCGTCCCACACCCTGACCGCGTCGGCGGCCGGGACGACCAGCTCGTAGCCGTGCTCGCCGGTGTAGCCGGTGCGGCACACGGTCAGCTCGACGCCGTCCAGGCGCGCGGTCGTGAAGCTCATGTACTCGTGCTCGGTGGGCAGCCCGAGGCGGGCCAGCAGCTCGGCCGAGCGCGGCCCCTGCACCGCGAGCACGGCGAAGTCGCGGTGCTCGTCGGTGATCTCCAGGTCGTCGGGCGCGGCGGCGCGCAGCCGCCGGACGACCTCCGCGGTGTTCGCGGCGTTCGGGATGAGGAAGACGTGGTCCTCGCCGTGCAGGTACGCGATGATGTCGTCCACCACGCCCCCGCTCGCCTCGTCGCAGCACAGCGTGTACTGGGCCTTGCCGGGCTTGATCCGGCCCAGGTCGTTGGTCAGGCAGGCGTTGGTGAACTCGGCCGCGCCGGGTCCCGCGATCCGGGCCTTGCCGAGGTGGCTGACGTCGAAGACGCCGACCTCCTCGCGTACGGCGGCGTGCTCTTTCAGCACCCCGCCCCCGGCATACTCCAACGGCATGTCCCAGCCGCCGAACGCGGCGAACTTGGCTCCCAGCGCAGCGTGCCGCTCGTGCAGCGGCGACCTGAGCAGGGCGGTTGAGTCTTTTGAACCCACGTCGGTCATGAGCGCAACTTACCCTGGCACATACGGTTGGCTAGCATCGGCGCAGCAACCCACGTCCATCAGGAGAACTTTGTGACCACGCCCACCACGGCTCTGCCTACGCTGAGCCTCGCCGACACCGATCCCGCAGACCTGACCGTGGACGCCGTCGTCATCGGCGTGCACAGCCAGGACGGCGCCGAGGGCGCAGGTGGCGAGCTGCTGCTGGCGTCCGGGGCAGAGAGCATCGCGGCGGCGTTCGACGGCAAGCTCACCGCTACCCTGGCGGCGCTCGGCGCGACCGGGGGCGCCGGTGAGGTCACCAAGGTGGCCACCTTCGGCACCATCGCCGCGCCGGTGCTGGTCGCCGTCGGGCTGGGCGCCGAGCCCGTCGGTGCCGCCCCCGCACCGGACACGCTGCGCCGCGCCACCGCCGCGGCCGTGCGCGCCCTGGCCGGCGCGAAGAAGGTCGCCCTGGCCCTGCCCCTTTCCGACGACGCCGAGGACACCGGCGCCCCCGCCCTGCGCGCGGTCGCCGAGGGTGCGGCCCTGGGCGCGTACCGCTTCGCCGGTTACAAGGCCAAGCCTGCCCCCACCCGCAAGGACCCGGTCTCCGCGGTGTCGGTGCTGGTGCCCGACGCCAAGGAGCAGGGCGCGCAGGGCGAGCTCAAGCGCGCCGCCGTGGTGACCACCGCGGTCGCCCGCACCCGCGACTGGGTGAACGCCCCCGCCAACCTGCTGCGCCCGCCGAACTTCGCCGACGAGATCGCCGAGGCCGCCGCGAAGGCGGGCCTGGAGGTCGAGGTGCTCGACGAGCAGGACCTGATCAAGGGCGGCTTCGGCGGCGTGCTCGCCGTCGGCATGGGCTCGGCGGCCAAGCCGCGCCTGGTCAAGCTGACCTACACCCCGGCGTCGTCGACGAAGTCGGTCGCGCTGGTCGGCAAGGGCATCACCTTCGACACCGGCGGCGTGTCCATCAAGCCGCCGCAGGGCATGTGGGAGATGAAGTCCGACATGGCCGGTGCCGCGGCCGTGGCCAGCACCATGATCGCGCTGGCCGAGCTGAAGCCCGCCGTCGCGGTCAGCGCGTACATCCCGATCGCGGAGAACATGCTGTCCGGTGAGGCCTACCGGCCCGGCGACGTGATCACCATGCGGGGCGGCAAGAAGGTCGAGGTGCTCAACACCGACGCCGAGGGCCGCATGGTCCTGGCCGACGCGATCACGCTGGCCTGCGAGAGCAACCCGGACTACCTGGTCGAGACCTCGACGCTGACCGGCGGCCAGGTCGTCGCGCTGGGCAAGAAGATCTCCGGCGTGATGGGCTCGGACGCGCTGGCGCAGCGGGTGAAGACCGCGGGCGAGGTCGTGGGCGAGCCCACCTGGCCGATGCCGCTGCCGGACGACGTACGCAAGACCATGGAGTCCGACGTCGCCGACATCCTCCAGGTCAGCGCCGGGATGGAGCGCGCCGGGCACATGCTGCAGGGCGGCGTGTTCCTGCGCGAGTTCGTCGGCGAGGGCGTCGAGTGGGTGCACATCGACATCGCGGGCCCGTCGTTCCACTCGGGTGAGCCGACCGGCCACTGGAGCAAGGGCGGCACCGGCGTGCCGGTCCGCACCCTGCTGGCCCTGCTCGACGACATCGTCGCGAACGGCTGACCGGATCCGCTTTACATTGACGCTGGCCTATCTAGAGGACGTTTTCTCCAAAACAGTCCTCTAGATAGGCCAGCATCAATGCTATGTGCGCTTCGGCGCAAGCGGCCACTACTCGCTATGTGCGCTTCTGCCGGGCGTTGTAGTCGCGCATCCGCTGCGGGTAGCCGACGAGTTGGACGTCGTACACCGGCATCGCCAGCCGCTGCGCGAACTGCCGCACCGCGCCGGGGCTGGGCATGTTGCGCCGGGTCCACTCCCCGTCGTACGCGATGAGGATGACCGTGGTGCCCGTCACCGTGGTACGCGGCTCGATGAACGCCTCCACCCCCCGGCGAGATCGTACGAACTGCTCCAGATGCTGTAGATCTGACGGATTCGCCGGACGGTCGCCCGAGGGACCGCTGCCGCGACGGCGGAACCAGCCCACTGTGCCTCTCCTTCTCCGCGACGGCGTCGGAGTGAACCTACCGATGGGACACAAGACTAGCCAGACGTGTCCTTCAGCACCTCGGTGCACCGCAGCGCTGTCGGCAGTGACAAGATGGCCGGTGGTGGGCTGAGCACACGCTGGCGCGGCCCGCCCCTGGGCCTCACAGTGGCAATGACGCGACCTTGGAGCGATCGTGAGCGACACCTTTGACGTAGTCATCCTCGGCGGCGGTAGCGGCGGTTACGCCACCGCGCTGCGAGCGGCACAGCTGGGCCTGTCCGTCGCGCTGATCGAGAAGGACAAGCTGGGCGGCACCTGCCTGCACCGGGGCTGCGTGCCCACCAAGGCGCTGCTGCACGCCGGCGAGGTCGCCGACCACACCCGCGACGCGGGCCACGTCGGCATCAAGGCCGAGCTGATCGAGATCGACATGGCCGGCGTGAACGCGTACAAGGACGGCGTCGTCGCCGGCCTGTACAAGGGCCTCCAGGGCCTGATCAAGGCCGCCAAGGTCACCTACGTCGAGGGCACCGGCACCCTGGTCGCGCCGAACGCCGTCGAGGTGAACGGGCAGCGCTACACCGGCCGCAACATCGTGCTGGCCACCGGGTCGTACTCCAAGAGCCTGCCCGGCCTGGAGCTGGACGGCGAGAAGGTCATGGCCAGCGAGCACGCGCTCGTGCTGGACCGGGTGCCCGCCTCCGCGATCGTGCTGGGCGGCGGCGTCATCGGCGTCGAGTTCGCCAGCGCGTGGAAGTCGCTGGGCGCCGACGTGACCATCATCGAGGCGCTGCCGCGCCTGGTCGCCGCCGAGGACCCGGACATCTCCAAGCAGCTGGAGCGCACCTTCCGCAAGCGCGGCATCAACTTCAAGGTCGGCAAGCCGTTCGAGAAGGTCGAGAAGACCGACACCGGCGTCAAGGTGACCATCGCCGGCGGCGACACGCTCGAGGCCGAGCTGCTGCTGGTCGCGGTGGGCCGCGGCCCGGCGACCGCCAACTGCGGCTACGAGGCCCAGGGCGTCACCATGGAGCGCGGCTTCGTGCTGACCGACGAGCGCCTGCGCACCAACCTCCCCAACGTGTACGCCGTCGGCGACATCGTGCCCGGCCTCCAGCTGGCCCACCGCGGCTTCGCCCAGGGCATCTTCGTGGCCGAGGAGATCGCGGGCCTCAACCCCGCCCCGGTCGTCGAGTCGGGCATCCCGCGCGTGACCTACACCGACCCCGAGATCGCGTCGGTGGGCCTCACCGAGGCGCAGGCCAAGGAGAAGCTGGGCGCCGAGAACGTCGAGTCGTACAACTACAACCTCGGCGGCAACGGCAAGAGCAAGATCCTCAACACCCAGGGCTTCGTCAAGCTGGTGCGCCAGAAGGACGGCCCGGTCGTGGGCATCCACATGATCGGCGCCCGGATGGGCGAGCAGGTCGGCGAGGCTTCGCTGATCGTGAACTGGGAGGCCTTCCCGGCCGAGGTCGCGCAGCTCATCCACGCCCACCCGACTCAGAACGAGGCGCTGGGCGAGGCTCACCTGGCCCTGGCGGGCAAGCCGCTGCACGCGCACAACTGAGCGATTAAGCTCGCCTCGTCCTATTCCATACTGCGGATCTGCATCAACTGAGGAGTCTGAAGCAATGCCGGTATCGGTAACCATGCCGCGGCTCGGCGAGAGCGTCACCGAGGGCACCGTCACCCGGTGGCTCAAGCAGGAGGGTGACCGCGTCGAGGTCGACGAGCCGCTGCTCGAGGTGTCGACCGACAAGGTCGACACCGAGATCCCGTCGCCGGCTGCCGGCATTCTCAGCAAGATCCTCGTCGGTGAGGACGAGACCGCTGAGGTAGGGGCCGAGCTCGCTGTCATCTCGGGCGAGGGCGAGAGCCCAGCCGCCGCCGCGCCCGCTCCGGCGGCGCCCGCAGCGGCCGAGCCCGCCCCCGCCGCCCCGCAGGCTGCGGCCCCGGCCGCGCCCGCCGCCGCCCCGCAGGCCCCGGCCGCTCCGGCCGGCGCGGGCACCCCGGTGCGCATGCCCGCCCTGGGCGAGAGCGTCACCGAGGGCACCGTCACCCGCTGGCTCAAGGCCGTCGGCGAGACCATCGAGGTCGACGAGCCGCTGCTGGAGGTGTCCACCGACAAGGTCGACACCGAGATCCCGTCCCCGGTGGCGGGCACCCTGCTGGAGATCACCGTCGCCGAGGACGAGACCGCCGCCGTCGGCGCGCAGCTCGCGCTCATCGGCGCGGCCGGTGCCGCCGCGGCACCCGCCGCCCCGGCCGCGCCCGCGCCCGCCCCGGCTGCTCCGGCCCCGGCTCCGGCCGCCCCGGCACCCGTCGCGGCTCCGGCCGCCCCGGCTCCGGCTGCCCCCGCCGCTGCCGCCCCGGCGCCCGCGCCGGCGGCGACCCCGGTGGCCGCGGCTCCCGCAGCCGCCCCGGCCGCGGGCAACGCCGACGGGTACGTCACCCCGCTGGTGCGCAAGCTCGCCGCCGAGCACGGCGTCGACCTGAACACCCTCGCCGGCACCGGTGTGGGCGGCCGCATCCGCAAGCAGGACGTCCTGGACGCCGCCGCCAAGGCCAAGGCACCGGCTCCGGCCGCCGCCGCGGCCCCGGCGCAGGCCGCCCCGGCCGCCGCGCCCAAGGCCGCGCCGAGCCCGCTGCGGGGCCGCACCGAGAAGCTGTCGCGGCTGCGTACCACCATCGCCAAGCGCATGGTGGAGTCGCTGCAGGTCTCGGCGCAGCTCACCACCGTCGTCGAGGTCGACGTCACCCGGATCGCCCGGCTGCGCGAGCAGGCCAAGGCCGACTTCGTCGCCAAGCACGGCGTGAAGCTGTCCTTCCTGCCGTTCTTCGCGCTCGCGGCGATCGAGGCGCTGCGGCAGTTCCCGAACGTGAACGCGTCGATCGACATGGAGGCCGGCACGGTCACCTACCACGACGCCGAGCACCTGGGCATGGCCGTGGACACCGACAAGGGCCTCATCGTCCCGGTGATCCGCAACGCGGGCGACCTGAACCTGGCCGGGCTGTCGCGTCGCATCGCCGACGTGGCCGAGCGCACCCGTACCAACAAGATCCTGCCGGACGAGCTGTCGGGCGGCACCTTCACGCTGACCAACACCGGCAGCCGGGGCGCCCTGTTCGACACGCCGATCATCAACCAGCCGCAGGTCGCGATCCTGGGCACCGGCGCGGTCGTCAAGCGCGCCGTGGTCGTGGACGACCCGGACCTGGGCGAGCTGATCCTGCCCCGGCAGATGGTGTACCTGGCCCTGTCCTACGACCACCGCCTGGTGGACGGCGCGGACGCGGCCCGGTTCCTCAGCGCGGTCAAGGAGCGCCTGGAGGCGGGCAACTTCGAGGCCGAGCTCGGCCTGTAGAGCCACCGTCAGCGCAGGGCGTCCCGGCCTCGGCCGGGGCGCCCTGCGCCGTCTCCGGCACCCGGCCGACCGGCCGAACCGGGCGGTGCCTGCTCCGCGCGGCGCCGCCCCTCGGGCATGATTGTCGTATGCGGATCGTGGTGGCGGGAGCCTCGGGCTTCCTCGGACAGCCCTTGCTGGCGACGTTGCAGGCACACGGCCACGAGGTCGTCCAACTGGTACGCCGCCCGGCCGGGCATCCGTCGGAGCGCCAGTGGGATCCGGCCGGGCCGATCCGGCTGCCGGACGGCACCGACGCCGTGGTCAACCTGTGCGGGGTCGGCGTGGGCGACCGCCGCTGGACCGAGCAGTACCAGGCGCTGATCCTGTCCAGCCGGATCGTGCCGACCGCGACCCTGGCCCGGGCCGTGGCCGAGCAGCGCATCCCGCTGCTGGTCAACGCGTCGGGGGTGGGCTACTACGGCGACACCGGCGACCGCGAGGTGACCGAGTCGTCCCCGGCCGGGGACGACTTCCTGGCCGAGGTGTCGCAGCACTGGGAGCGAGCGACCGGCCCCGCCTCCGACGCCGGGGCCCGGGTGGTGCTGCTGCGCACCGGCTACCCGCTGCACCGCGACGGCGGGTTCCTGAAGGCCCAGCTGGTGCCGTTCAAGATGGGCGTGGGCGGGCGGCTGGGCAGCGGGCGGCAGTGGGTGCCGTGGATCTCGCTGGCCGACTGGCTGGGCGCGGCGCTGCACGTGCTCGGCGACGACCGCATCGACGGCCCCGTCAACATGGTCGGCCCCGAGCCCGTGACCAACACCCAGTTCACCAAGGCGTTCGGCGCCGAGCTGCACCGTCCCACCCTGCTGCCCATCCCCAAGGCCGCCCTGAAGATGCTGTACGGCGAGTTCGGCAACGAGGCCTTCCGCAGCCTGCGGGTGCTGCCGACGGTGCTCAAGGAGACGGCGTACCCGTACCAGCACCGCACCCTGTCCCTGGCGCTGCGCGCCGCCCTGACCGACCCCCTGCCCACCTCCGTCCCGCGGTGAGCGCCGCGGCCGCGCAGGGTGCGCGGCCGGGCGCCGGTCGGGCTCAGCGGCGCCGGGTGACGGCGGCCGCGGCCAGGGAACACAGCGCGGCACGGGCGTCGGCGGCGACCGGCAGCTCGTCGAGCACCGCCAGGGCCTGTGCCCAGCGCTGCTCGATCAGCATCTCGACCGCCTCGGGCGCACCCGTGGCGGCGATGGCCGCACGCAGCCGCCGAGCGGCGCGCTCGGTCAGGTCGGCGCGGCCGTAGAGCGAGGTGATGGTCCGGGTCTGGGCCGTGTCGGCGCGGGCCAGCGCCAGTCCGATGAGCACGGTCGGCTTGCCCTCGCGCAGGTCGTCCACGACCGACTTGCCGGTCTGCTCGGGCTCGCCGAACACGCCGAGCAGGTCGTCGCGCAGCTGGAACGCCGCGCCCAGCGGGTCGCCGAAGCGCTCGAAGCCGTCTAGCAGCTCGGCGGGCGCACCCGCGAGCGCGGCCCCGATCTGCAGCGGCCGGGTGACGGTGTACCGCGCCGTCTTGTACCTGATGACCTGCTCGGCCAGGGACAGCGAGCCGCCCGCGACGGTCAGGTCCAGGTACTGCCCGACCATCACCTCGCTGCGCATCAGCGCGAGCCAGTGCCGGGCGGCCACGACGCGGTCGCGGTCGGCACCGGCCTCCTCGAACATCTGGTCCGACCACATCGCGCACAGGTCGCCCGCGAGGATGGCCAGGCTCGCGGCCAGCCGTTCGCGCTCGGCCTTCGCCCCCCTCAGCGGCGGTAGCCCGGTGAAGGCACGGTGCAGGGTCGGTTCGCCGCGGCGCAGGTCGCTGGCGTCCATGAGGTCGTCGTGGATCAGCGCGAAGCTGTGGAAGAGTTCGAGCGCGGCCGCGGCCGCGATCACCGCGTCCTCGGCGGCGGGGTCGTGGTCCGGCCCGGCGCAGCGCCAGCCCCAGTAGCAGAACAGCGGCCGCAGGCGCTTGCCGTCGGCCAGGACGAAGCGGCGGATGAGGCTCATCGCCTCGGCGAGCCCGGACGCCCGGGTCGCCGGGGTCTGCGCTTCGAGCGCGCCCAGTTCGTCGGCGCGGTGGTTCAGGAAGTGCGCGAGCGCGGCGTCGAAACGCTGGCGCAGCGGTGCGGGCTCGGTGAGTGCGGTGCGGGTGGTGCCGGTGGCGCGGGGAGCGATCGTGGGTACGGCGCGGACGGTCGACATGGCCGGCTCCTCTCCGGCTGGGCGCCCGAGTACAGCGCTACCAACTTGACTTAGTCAATCATATAGCAAGTTGCATCAATGCATACATGACACTGAACCTCAGCCTGTCCACTCACGCGAGTGGCCCTCTCATTCATCGATGAAACGGGCCCGGACGTTACGGCGGCCGGGGGATGCACCATCCCCCGGCCGCACGCGACGGTCGCGCCGTTCAGCAGTCGCGCAGCTCCGGCGACTGGTTGCGCACCTGCGCCAGCGGCGAGACGAACTCGACGTACTCCGGGCCGCCGACGGCCGACAGGGCGAACGCCGCCACCCGGTGGCAGTTCTGGAACGCGAACTTCACGCCGAAGTGCCGCTCCACCCCGCCCCGGATCGCGTCGCTGGCCAGCGCGCGCAGCAGCTGACCGCGCTCGGCCTCGCTCGGCGGCGGCACGGCGTGCTCGCCGAACGCCGCACCCGGCTCGTCGGCCAGGCGCTGCGCGGCGACGGTGAACACCTCCCACGCGTACGGCAGCGACTGGCGGACGCAGTCGACGAACTCGGCGTCGTCGACCTGACCGGCCTCGGCGCGCTCCAGCAGTGCCACGGGCACCTCAAGGGACATGGACTTTCCTCTCTTCAGCGGTGGTGCTCGGCGAGCTCGAGCCACTGCGGCCCGAGCACGAATCCGGGGTCGACCTGGGCGGCGAGGTCCTCGCCGCTGCGGGCGTTGCCCCAGGCCTGCGCGTTGCGCAGGTGGAACTCGACGGCCTGGGCGGTGTAGCGGGCCCAATCCTTGACGCTGCCGTCCACGGCGGCGCGGATCCGGTCGAGCGCGGCCCGGTTGGCGGGCTCCAGCTCGGCGATGGGGCGCGCGACGCCCCGCTCGGCGGCGCGCACGAACGACGACCGCCCGATCCAGGTGAGCAGGTCCGCGCCGACGTGCTCCCGCAGGAAGTCGACGTCCGAGTCGTCGTCGATCTTGTTGCCGACGACGTGCACCCGCACCCCGAACTCCCGGGCGTACCCGATGTACTGCCGGTACACCCCCACGCTGCGCAGGGTCGGCTCGCACACCAGGAAGGTGGCGTCGAAGCGGGTGAACAGCCCCGAGGCGAAGCTGTCCGCGCCGGCGGTCATGTCGACCACGACGTACTCCCCCGGCCCGTCGATCAGGTGGTTGAGCAGCAGCTCGACCGCGCCGACCTTGGAGTGGTAGCAGGCCACGCCCAGGTCCTCGGTGGCGAACGGGCCGGTCACCGCCAGCCGGACCCCGCCGACGCGGCGGACCAGCCGGTCGTAGAGCGGGTTGGGCTCGGCCACCCGCAGCAGGCGCGAGCCGCGCCCCGGCGGGGTGGTCTTGACCATCGCGGCGGCCGAGGAGATCCGCGGGTTGTCCCCGCGCAGGTACTCCTTGATCTGGCCCAGGTGGTCGCCGAGGGAGGGCAGCAGGACCGCCTCGTCCTCGCTGATGCCCAGGGCCGCGGCCAGGTGCTGGTTGATATCGGCGTCGACGGCCAGCAGGGCCGCGGAGTCCTCCGCGGCCAGGTGCCGGGCCACCAGCGCCGCAAGGGTGGTCTTGCCACTACCGCCCTTGCCAACGAATGCCATCTTCATACTGCTATTGATACCCATTTTCAATAAGGGTTCAACCACCACCGGCCCGGCGTGTCCCCGCTGATAAACTGCGCCGAGTGTCGATCGCCCCGCAGCACGCCCCGCTGAACCCGCCCGCGTCCGAGCCGAGCACCCCGCCCGCGGACCCGGCACCGGCCCGTCCCCGGGCCTGGCGCGCGGATCTGCTGGTCGCAGCCGTGTCGCTGCTCACCGCGCTGTGGGTCACCAGCTCCCTGTGGGCCGATCCGGCGCACCGCGCCAGCGGCGTCAACTCCGGCGACCAGGCGTTCTTCGAGTGGCTGCTGTCGTACGGCGCGTGGGCGGTCGGCCACGGCGCCGACCCGCTCTTCACCCACCTGCTCAACGTGCCCGACGGCGTGAACCTCGCCGTCAACACCTCGATCACGGTGTACGCGGTCGCCTTCGCCCCGCTGACCTACCTGGCCGGGCCGGCCGTGACCTTCCTGGTCATCCTCACCCTGAACCTGGCCCTGAGCGCCTTCGCCTGGTATCGCCTGTTCACCCGGCACCTGGGCGCCGCCCCCTGGGCGGCCGCGGTCGGCGGCCTGTTCTGCGGCTTCGCCCCCGCGATGATCTCCCACGCCAACGCGCACCTGAACTGGACCGCGCAGTGGGTCATCCCGCTGATCATCGGGCGCTGCCTGCTGCTCGTCCGCCGCGGCAGGCCGGTCCGCGACGGCGTGATCCTGGGCCTGCTGATCGCGGTCTGCTTCTCCATCGCCGCCGAGGCGCTGTTCTTCACCGCCCTCGCCCTCGGCGTGTTCACGCTGGTCTGGGCGCTGTCCCAGCGCACGGCGGCGCGGTCGCTGGTCCGCCCGGCCCTGGCCGGGCTGGGCACCGCCGCGCTGGTCGCGGGCGTCCTGCTGGCATACCCGCTGTGGCTGCACTTCCTCGGCCCGCAGGGCTACCACGGCACCGGCTTCGACCCGAAGATCCATAACGAGGACCTCGCCGCGTACGCCGCCTGGCCGCAGCGCTCGCTCGCCGGGGCACTCGGCCTGAACGCCGAACTCGCCGCCAACCCGACCGAGGAGAACTCGTTCTTCGGCGCCCCGCTGCTGGTGCTGATCGCCGTCGGCCTGGTGCTGCTGTGGCGCCGCGCCGACGGAGCGCACCGGGCCACCCTGCGCGCCCTGGCGGTCGTCGCGGGCGCCTTCGCCCTGCTGTCGCTCGGCCCGGAACTGCGCTGGCTGCACCACCTCACCGGAGTGCCGATGCCCGAGGCGCTCGTCGGCGGCCTGCCCGTCTTCAACGCCGCGCTGCCGTCCCGGCTGGCCCTGATCGTCGCCCCGGTGTTCGGCCTGATCCTGGCCTGGCTCGGCACCGCGCTGACCCGCCCCGGCGCCGCCCGCCCGCTGCCCGGCCCGCGCTGGGCCTGGGTCGCCGCGTTCGCGGTCGCGCTGGTCCCGCTGGTGCCCACCCCGCTGCTGGCCCGCGACCGGGCCCCCGTGCCGCACTTCTTCGCCGCGGGCACCTGGCGGCAGTACGTCGCCGACGGCGGCACCGTCGTGCCCGTACCGATCACCAACGACCTGCTCCCCGACGGCCAGCGCTGGCAGGCTGCCGCCCTGACCGACGGCGGCAGCGTGTTCCGCCTGCCCGCCGGGTTCTTCCTCGGCCCCGGCGGCCCCAACGGCACCGGCCGCATCGGCCCCGTCCCGCGCCCGACGCAGACCCTGCTGGAAGAGGTCGCCAAGACCGGCACCGTCCCGCCGATCGGCGACGCCGAGCGCACCGCGCTGCGCGAGGACCTGCGGTACTGGCAGGGCTCGATCGTGGTGCTCGCCGACGACGTGCACGGCGCCCACTGGCAGACGTACCAGCCCGCCCTGCTCCAGACGATGACCGCGCTGCTCGGCGCCCCCGAGCGCGTCGACGACGTCTGGCTCTGGCACGTCCCCGCCTGACAGCGAGGATGTGGGGACCGGTCACCCGGGCGGTCTGACGGCGACGACGACGAACGGCGGCAGCGGATGGACGGCGACACGCAGGGCGGCGACGCGCGCGAGGAGCCGGTCCGGGCGTCGCTGATCCTCGACGGGCTGTGCACGGACTGGTCCGGGGTGGTCGACGAGATCGAACTGCCCGACGCCGTGGGCGGGGTGGCCGACCTGGTGCCGGTCGACGCCCGGCGCGGGCGGGGCTGGCTGGTGCTGGACGCCTCGGGCCGGATCGGGTGGTGCGACCGGGACTTCGGCGCGTACCGGCTGCTCGCCAAGTCGAGCGTGCCCGCACCGGACGACGACGAGGCACCCCAGCACGGTTTCCGGCCCGGGCGGCGGCTGCATGCCGACCCGCGCGGGCGGTACGCGGCGGTCGTGCTCGACGGCGGCAGTCGCGGGCAGGTGCTGGACCTGGCCGGGGGCCGGGTCACGATGGAGCTGTCCGCCGACGACGACAACCCGGAGACCGTGCCGTTCTCGCTGGCGTTCGCCGAGCACCGGGGGCGGCCGGTGGTGCTCCACCGGACCGCCTGGAACCGGCTGGACGTGAGCGATCCGGCCACCGGTGAACTGCTCACCGCCCGGGAGTCGCCGGCGGACGGCGACAGCGCCCACTACCTCGACTACTTCCACGGCGCGCTACTGGTCAGCCCGAACGGCGCCCGGGTGCTCGACAGCGGCTGGATGTGGCACCCGGTGGGCCTGCCCGCCGTATGGGAGCTGGGCCGGTGGCTGGAGCTCGACCCGTACGAGTCCGAGGACGGCCGCAGCCGCGTCGACGTGTGCGACCGCGACTACGGCTGGAACGCGCCCATGCTCTGGCTGGACGCGCACACGGTCGCGCTGGGCGGCGGCGGCGAGCCGGGCCGTCCCGATGTCGCCGTCTACGACGTGACCCGCACGCAGCGGCGGCACGGCCACGACTGGTGCGCCGAGACGGCACGGTTCGACGGGCCGAAGGGTGCGCTGTTCAGCGATGGCTGGCACCTGTTCAGCGCCGGCGGGTCCGGCGTGGACGTCTGGGACCCGGCGGGCGGCGCGCACCTGGGGCGGATCGACGGCATCGACCCGACCGGGCACGACCCGGTCACCGGCGACTTCGCGCAGCCGGTCACCGGCGGGGTCCGCCGCTGGCGCTACCAGCGCCCCGGCGGGCAGTAGAACCGGCGGGCGGCAGAAAGGGCACCTTCTCATCGAATGCGATGTAGAGGGTGCCCTTTCTGCTGCCTGGGTCAGCGGGACTGGCGCCAGAGGTTGCCCGGCCACCACACCACTCGGCCGAGGTCCACGGTCAGCGCCGGGACCAGCAGCGACCGCACCAGCAGCGTGTCCAGCAGCACGCCGAACGCCACCGCGAACGCGATCTCGACCACGAACACGAGCGGGAGCACGGCCAGGGCCGCGAACGTCGCCGCCAGCACCACGCCCGCCGAGGTGATCACGCCGCCGGTCACCGCCAGGCCCTTGAGCGTGCCCGCCTGGTGGCCGATCTTCCCGGCCTCCTCGCGGACCCGCGTCATCAGGAAGATGTTGTAGTCGACGCCGAGCGCCACCAGGAACACGAACGCGAACAGCGGGTACGACGAGTCGGCGCCCGGGAAGTCCAGGATGTCGGTGAACACGAACCCGGAGATGCCCAGCGTCGCCAGGTACGACAGCACGACCGTGGCGATGAGCAGCAGCGGTGCCACGATCGAGCGCAGCAGCACCATCAGGATCAGGAAGATCACGCCCAGCACCAGCGGGATGATCACGTTGCGGTCGCGCTGCGAGGTGTGCTGGACGTCCATGTTGATCGCGGTGAACCCGCCGACCTTGGCGTCGGCGCCCTCGATCGCGTGCACGCCGTCGCGCAGCCGCTGGACGGCCGCGGTGGCGGCGGGCGAGTCGGCCGCGTCGGCCAGCGTGGCGTCGATGCGGACCAGCCCGTCGACCACCTTGGGCGGCGCGCCCGGGATCGGGAACGGGCCGGTGTAGACGTGCGCCTCGGCGACGCCGGCGGTCTGCCGTACCACCGCCAGGGCCTGGTCCAGTTTGTCGGCCCGGACGACGATCTCGGCGGGGCTGCCGGTGCCGCCGGGGAAGTGCGCGTTGGTCAGCTCCTGGGCGGCGACGGAGTCCTGGTGGCCGGTGAAGCCCTCGGTCTGCGGGATGCCGTCGGCCTTGAGCTGGGTCAGCCCGGCCACGCCAGCCAGCAGCAGGAACGCGGTGGCGATCCAGACCAGCCGGGCGCGGCGCCCGACCAGGGCGGAGACCTTCGCCCAGATGCCGCGCTCCTCGGCGGGGGCGGAGCCGAACCTGGGGCGCACCGGCCAGAAGGCGACCCGGCCGAGCAGGACCAGGATGGCGGGCAGCAGGGTCAGCGAGACGAGCAGGCTGCTGGCGATGCCGATGGCCCCGACCGGGCCCAGGCCCTTGTTGGAGGCGAGGTCGGACACGAGCAGGCACAGCAGGCCGAGGATGACGGTGGCGCCGCTGGCCAGGATCGGCTCGAACGAGGCGCGCAGGGCGACCCGCATCGCGTCATACCGGCTCTCGGTGCGGCGCAGCTCCTCGCGGAAGCGGGAGACCAGCAGCATCGCGTAGTCGGTGGCGGAGCCCAGCACGAGCACGTCCAGGATGGCCTGGCTCTGGCCGGAGACGGTGATGACGTCGTTCCTGGCCAGCAGGTAGACCACGCCGTTGGCCAGGGCGAACGCCAGCCCGGCGCCGACCAGCACGACCACGGGCAGGATCGGGCTGCGGTACACGATCAGCAGGATGACCGCGATGATGCCGACGGTGACGCCGAGCAGCAGCCCGTCGATGGAACCGAAGACGGCCATCATGTCGGTGAGGATGCCGCCCAGGCCGCCGACGTGCGCCTCCAGGCCGTCGGCGGTGCCGGTGTGGTCGCGGATCCACTCGACGTACTCGACGTTCTTCTGCGCGTCGGTCTCCGAGAACAGCACGGTGACCTGCATCGACTTGCCGTCGGTCGAACGCTCGGGCATCAGCGGGACGTCGACGAGGTGCGCGCCGAGCTCCGCCTTGATCGCACGGAGCTGGTCGGCGATCGTCACCTCGTCGGCCGCGGTGAGGCCGGTGCTCCGGCCGTAGATCAGCTGCGCGGGCACGGCCTCGATCCCGGCGAACTTCTGGGCCAGGTCGAGCACGGACGTGGCCTCGGCGCTCTCGGGCAGGAACGAGGCGTTGTCGTTCTTCTGCACCTCGCTGACCTTCTGGGCCAGGCTGCCCATGCCGCCGCCGACCAGCAGCCACAGCACCAGGGCCACGGCCGGCAGCACCCAGTGCAGCCGCCGGGCCGGACCCGGCCGGTCCTCGCCCGTGCCCGGGTCGCCCACCCGGGGCTCCTTCTTCTCCCGCGTCGCCGTCATAGCGAGCCTTCCCTGTCAACTTCATAAGATGGCAGTACGTGCCACTATTTGTGAAAACTTTCACGAGCACGCTTGTGGCTCACATTACCGATCGCGAGCGGGGCACGCATTCACGGGTGCGGGTGACCCCCGCCACTGTCGGCCGCCGCGACCCGCCGCGCGAGTAGCCTGGCGACGTGACCAGCACTGCGATCCCCACGCTCGCCGTACGCCGCGCGGGCACCGTCGACTACCTGACCGCCTGGGACGAGCAGCGCCGCCTGCACGAGGGCGTCGTGGCGGGCACCGAGCCCGACACCGTGCTGCTGCTGGAGCACCCGAGCGTCTACACCGCCGGCAAGCTCACCGAACCCTGGGAACGACCGTTCGACGGCACCCCGGTCGTCGACGTCGACCGCGGCGGCAAGATCACCTGGCACGGGCCGGGCCAGATCGTCGGGTACCCCATCGTCAAGCTGCCCGTCATCCGCGGCGGCCTGGCCGACGTCGTGGCGCACGTACGCCGGACCGAGCAGATGCTCATCGACGTCTGCACCGAACTCGGCCTGGCCACCGAGCGGGTCAAGGGCCGGTCCGGGGTGTGGGTGCGCGCCGACGAGCGCGGCCCCGACCGCAAGGTCGCCGCGATCGGCATCCGCGTCGCGCGCGGCGTCAGCCTCCACGGCTTCGCCCTCAACTGCAACCCCGACCTGACCTGGTACGACCGCATCGTCCCGTGCGGCATCAAGGACGCCTCGGTGACCTCGCTGACGGCCGAACTCGGCCGCGACGTGACGGTCGACGAGGTCCTCCCCATCGTCGAACACCACCTCCCCGCCATCCTCGGCTGACCATCCCGGCCCCCGACTCCGGCCCACCCAGCGCCCAGCCACCCGGGCGACCGGCCGCCCGGCCGCCCAGCCCGTTTTCATAGACGCTGGCCTATCTAGAGGACATTTTCAAAGAATCCGTCTTCTAGATAGGCCAGCGTCGATGCTAAGTGCGGCGCGGACAGGGCGCAGCGGGGCAGGGCAGGGCAGTCAAGCGCAGCCCGAACGGCCGCGCCGCGCCCCGGCCGGACACGGCGCGGTCGAACGCGGAGCGAACGGGCGCGGCGCGGTCGCCGGGTCAGGGCGTGACGCGGTTGAGGTCGCGCGGGAAGGCGGTGACCTCGCGGATGTTGGGGGCGCCGGTGATGCGCGCCGTGAAGCGCTCCAGCCCGATGGCGAAGCCGCCGTGCGGAGGCATGCCGTGCCGGAATGCCTGGAGGTACGACTCGTACGCCGCCGGGCTCTCGCCGTGCGCCGCCAGCGCCGCGACATAGTCGCTGTACCGGTGCAGCCGCTGACCGCCGGTCACCATCTCCAGACCCCGGAACAGCAGGTCGAAGCTGTTGGACCAGCGCGGGTCGCCCGGTTCGGGGTGGGTGTAGAACGGCCGCTTGACCATCGGATACCCGGTGACGAACACGAACTCGCTGCCGTGCTCGCGCACCGCCCAGTCCCCGATCGCCCGCTCGTGCGCGGGCGCCAGGTCCGGCTCGTCCTCCGGCGCGCCCGCGATCTTCAGCGCCTCACTGAAGTGCAGGGCCGGGATCTCGGCCGGGACCTCGGGCAGGTTCAGCTCGAAGCCCAGCTCGCCGACGCGGCCGACCATCCCGGCCACCACCTCGCGCAGCACCGCCATCACGTCCCGGTGGTCGCCGACGAACCCCAGCTCCGCGTCGAGCGACGTGTACTGGGCCAGGTGCCGCGTGGTGTCGCTGGGCTCGGCCCGGAACACCGGCCCTACCTCGTACACCCGCTCGAAGACGCCGACCATCATCTGCTTGTAGAACTGCGGCGACTGGGCCAGGTAGGCCGGGCGGCCGAAGTAGTCGATCGCGAAGACGTTGGCGCCGGACTCGGTCGCGGTCGCGGTGATCTTCGGCGTGTGGATCTCGGTGAAGCCGAGGGAGTCCAGCGTCCGGCGGAACCCGCCCGTGGCGGCGGCGGCGACCCGCAGCCCGCGCGAGCGGGACGGGTGGCGCAGCGACACCGGCGCGTGGTCGAGCTGACTGGGCAGGCCCGCGGTCAGCACCGGCCGGTACAGGTCGAACGGCGGCGCCTGCGCGGGCTCGCCGAGCAGCCGTACGCCCACCTCGGTGAGCTCGACCCCGCCGGGAGCCGCCGGGTTGGCGGTCACCGTGCCCTCGACGGCGACGACGGTCTCCTCGGGCAGCGTCTCGACCAGCTCGCGCAGCCCGGGTTCGGCGATGACGGCCTGGCTCAGTCCTGCGGCGTCGCGCACGATCAGGAAGGCGACCGATTTGAGCAGCCGGCGGCGATGGATCCAGCCGGCGATGGTGATCCGTGCGCCCACGTGCGCGGGCAGCTCAGCGGAAAGGATGCGTTGCATGGGTGTTTACCTCCGGGTTCTTCCGCAACGCCATCCCCAAAGGGGTGTGGGCGGTTTGGGAACCCGCGGTGCCACCACACCTTCACCCGCGATCCGGACGGATCGGGGCCTCTTGCAGCGGGTTCGGAGCCACACGAGCACGGTCTGACCGGCTCGACCCGGGCGTCACTCCGGTGATTCGCCCCGTCCCAGCTGTTGAGCGACGACGCTAGCGGTCCGCCGCGCCGTGGGCAACCGTTTTCGGGCCGTGTCGGGCGCTGAGACGTCCGTTACCCATGCTGAGATCAAGGGGTCGTCGGCGCGTACGCTGGCCGCATGACCATCGTCGCTCCTGAGGGCCGCCGCCTGCTGCGCGTAGAGGCCCGCAACGCCGAGACGCCGATCGAGCGCAAGCCCGAGTGGATCAAGGTTAAAGCGAAGATGGGCCCGGAGTTCACCCAGCTGCACTCGCTGGTGAAGCGGGAGGGCCTGCACACGGTCTGCCAGGAAGCGGGCTGCCCGAACATCTATGAGTGCTGGGAGGACCGCGAGGCCACCTTCCTCATCGGCGGCGACCAGTGCACCCGTCGCTGCGACTTCTGCCAGATCGACACCGGTAAGCCCGCCGAGTTCGACGCCGACGAGCCCCGCCGGGTCGGCGAGTCCGTGGCGACCATGGGCCTGAAGTACGCCACCGTGACCGGGGTGGCCCGCGACGACCTGCCCGACGGCGGCGCCTGGCTGTACGCCGAGACCGTGCGCCAGATCCACAACCTGGTCCCGGGCTGCGGCGTCGAGCTGCTCATCCCCGACTTCAACGCCGTCCCCGAGCAGCTGGCCGAGGTGTTCGCGGCCGCGCCCGAGGTGCTGGCGCACAACGTGGAGACCGTGCCGCGCATCTTCAAGCGCATCCGGCCCGCGTTCCGGTACGAGCGCTCCCTCGAAGTGATCACCAAGGCCCGCGCGGCCGGACTGGTCACCAAGTCCAACCTGATCCTGGGCCTGGGCGAGGAGCGCGCAGAGGTGTCGCAGGCGCTGCGCGACCTGCACGCGGCCGGCTGCGAGCTGATCACCATCACGCAGTACCTGCGCCCGACCCCGCGCCACCACCCGGTCGAGCGGTGGGTCAAGCCGGAGGAGTTCGTCGAGCTGAGCGCCGAGGCGACCGAGATCGGCTTCGCCGGGGTGATGAGCGGTCCGCTCGTTCGCTCGTCGTACCGGGCCGGACGCCTGTACCGTCAGGCCCTGGCAGCCCGTACCGCCGCCTGAACCGTCGACATCGACCCTTAGGATCCACACCCATGGCAAAGGCCGAAGAAAAGGTCTCCTTCTTCCAGCGGTTGAAGCAGATCGGCATGGTGTTCTCGTTCACCGCCAAGCAGGACCGCTGGTTCGTGCCGCTGGTCGCGGCCGCCTCGCTGATCCCGCTGGCCGTGGCGATCACCGCCGTGCTGCTCGGCGCCGGCTGGATGTGGCTCCCCATCGGCATCCTGTTCGCGCTGCTCGCGGTGCTCATCGTGCTCAACCTGCGGTCCAACACCGCGATGATGAACATGATGGAGGGCCAGCCGGGCGCGGCGGGCCAGCTCGTCGAGCAGATGCGCGGTGACTGGCGGGTCAAGCAGGCCGTCAGCGCCACCGCGCAGATGGACGTGGTGCACCTGGTGATCGGCAAGCCCGGCATCATCCTGCTGGCCGAGGGCGCCCCGCAGCGGGTCAAGCCGCTGCTCGGCGAGCAGAAGCGCCGCCTGGCCAAGGTCATCGGCGACACCCCGCTGTACGACTACATCATCGGCACCGAAGAGGGCCAGCTGAGCATCCGCAAGCTGCGTACCACGCTGCTGCGCCTGCCTCCCCGCCTGAAGGGCAAGGACATCAACGCCCTGGACCGCGCGCTGACCGCGCTGACGGCCCGCCCACAGATGCCCAAGGGCGGCCTCCCCAAGGAGTTCCGCCCCAAGATGCCCCGCGGCCGCATGCGCTGACGCTGACGTACGGAAGGGCACCTTCTCATCGCTTGACGCGGTGGAAGGTGCCCTTTCTTATGCTTCAGTTCATCGATATCTATAAGATCCAGTAGAAAGCTTCCGGAAGAGTTCTACTGGATCTAACGTCTACGGCATGCGACGCATCACCGATCCGCAGGTGCTCAAGGGGCTCGCCCAGCCGATCCGGCAGAAGCTGTACCGGCTGCTCGTGCAGCTCGGGCCGTCGACCGGCGCGACCCTGTCCAAGCGGCTGGGGACCGATCCCGGGCAGACCAGCTACCACCTGCGCGAGCTGGCCCGGCACGGCTTCGTCGAGGACGTGCCCGAGCTGGCCCGCGACCGCCGCGAGCGCTGGTGGCGCGCCGTGCCCGGCTCCACCGGCTGGGCCCACGTCGACTTCCCCACCCCGGAGGGCCAGGCCGTCGCCGCGGCGGCCAAGGCCCAGGTCGTCATCGACGAGTTCGAGCGGGTGCGCGCGTACGAGCGCGGCCGCGACACCTGGAGCCCCCAGTGGCAGGCCGCCGCGACCAGCAGCGACTCGTTCCTCCGGCTCACCCCGGACGAGTTGGGCGAGCTGACCGCCGAACTGCACGAGGTGCTCGTGCGCTGGGCCGGCCGCGGCCGCGAACGTGCCGCCGCCCCGGACCCGGACCCCGACCGCGAGCACGTCTTCCTCTTCTTCCACGCCTTCCCCGAGCGTCCCTGAGCACCGGCTGGAGCCCCCGATGACCACCGCCACCCTCGCCCCCGCCCCGGCCACCACCCCGGCCCGCCCCGCCCACCGCGAACCCGCCTACCTGCGCTACGTCACGGGTCAGGCCGTCTCCGTCCTCGGCGACCAGGTCTGGTACGTCGCGCTGTCGTACACCGCCGTCCAGCTCGCCGACCCGGCCACCGCCGGTGCCGTCCTGGCCGTCTCCTCGGTGCCGCGGCTGTTGCTGCTGCTGTTCGGCGGCGCGTTCGTCGACCGGTACGGCCCCCGCCGCCTCATGATCGGCAGCGACCTGGCCCGGGGCGCGATCGCGCTGACCACCGCCGCCATCGCGCTCGCCCAGCCGAGCATCACCCTGCTGGTGCTGGTCGCGCTGGCGTTCGGCGTCGCCGACGCGCTGTTCCTGCCCGCCGCGGGCACGATGCCGCCGCGCCTGCTCGCCCCGGCGCAGCTCACCGGCGGGCTGGCCCTGTCCGGCCTGGCCGCGCGCCTGGCGCTCACGCTGGGCGCCCCGCTGGGCGGCCTGCTGCTGCCGCTCGGCGGCCTGCCGCTGGCCTGCCTGGTCAACGCGGCCACCTTCGCCGTATCGGTGTTCGCGCTCTGGTCGGTGCGCCCCGCGCCCGCCCCGGCCGCCGCCGCCCGTACACCGCTGGCCGCCTCGATCCGCGACGGCCTGCGGCACCTGGCGGGCCACCCGGTCCTGCGCAGCACGCTCGGGGTGTCCCTGCTGGTCAACGTGGGCTTCGTCGGACCGATGAACGTCGGCCTGGCCCTGGTCGCCGACGACCGGGGCTGGGGCGCAGGCGGCATCGGGGCCATGCTCGCCGGATTCGGCGCCGGCGCCGCGGTGGGCAGCCTGGCCATGCTGCGGGTACGCCCGAAGCGCCGCCTCGGCCCGGTCCTGGCCGCCGCCGCGGCCCTACAGGGGGCTGCGGTGTTCTCCGTCGCGCTGGCCCCGGCGGCGGGGTGGGCGGTGGCCGCCACGACCGTCGTCGGGCTGACCAGCGGGCCGCTCGGGGTGCTGCTGTCGGCGCTGGTGCAGGGGCACACGGCCGACACCCACCGGGGGCGGATCGCCAGTGTGAATACGCTGGCCAGCCTGGGGGTCACCCCGCTGGCGATCGCGGCGGTCGGCGCTGCGGCGGGCACGTTCGGGACGGTGGCGACGTTCGCGGGCAGCGCGTCACTGGAGCTGGTGGCGGCGGCCCTGTGCGTCGCGGTCCCCGCCCTGCGGGGCGCCACCCTGACCGGCGCAGCCGCCTGACAGACTCGTTTTTCATAGACGTTGGCCTATTACAAAGAGTTGGCACGCCGTCGGGCTCGATGTGATAGGCCAACGTCTATGAAAAACGGAGGTCCGTGGCGCAACGGGGGTTCGTGGCGCGTCGCGCGGAAGCGGTGGTCGTGCGGGTGGAGCCCGCAGCGGGAGCTGTCAGTTCCAGGTTGTTCCGCGGGGGCGGGCGCCGGGAACGCTCAGACTGCGGGGCGGATCAGGGTGCCGGTGATGCGGTCGTGCAGGCCGCGGCGCTCGGCGTCCAGCGGCAGGGCCGGCAGGACCAGCGCGAGCAGGATGCCGCGGACGGCACCGCGAAGTAGGCCGACCGGCTGACCCGTCTGCTCACCCAGGCAGGTAATCTTCGCCAGGCGCATGCCGGGCGTCTGGCCGAACAGGCCGACGAAGAAGGTGTATTCGGCGATGAGCACGACAACCGGGGCCCAGGCGTCCACCATCGGACGGGCGAACAACCCGGCGACGAGGACACACAGCATCCAGTCGAGCAGCAGGGCGCCGAACCGCCTGGCCAGCGAGGGAACAGCAGGTAGCGAGGCGTCTGTCACCCGGTGAGCGTACCGCCCGGGTCTGGGGCAGCTCATCGGGCCGGTTTACAGGTGACGTAACACGGCCGAAACAAAACTGACACGGCCGGGCAACGCCGCGGTTCTAGCGTCGCGACCAGCCAATGGCCACCCGACGCAACGCAGCGCCGTCGGCCGCGTTTCCCAGGGAAGAGCCCCCGAGAGATGTGCTGAGTGGGGGCCGTAGCTCTCCCAGAGACCATCCGTGCCAGGAGGACGTGTGTTCGCCAACTCCGAAGAACTGCTTCGGTACCTCAAGGACGAAGACGTCAAGTTCGTCGACGTCCGCTTCTGTGACCTGCCCGGCGTGATGCAGTTCTTCACGGTGCCGGTGCAGTCGTTCGACGCGAGCGTCTTCACTGACGGGCTCGCCTTCGACGGCTCGTCCATCCGTGGTTTCCAGCAGATCCACGAGTCGGACATGATGCTGCTGCCGGACGTGACCACCGCGTTCATCGACCCGTTCCGGGTCCAGAAGACCCTGGCGCTGAACTTCTTCACCCACGACCCGTTCACGCGTGAGGCGTACTCGCGTGACCCGCGCAACGTGGCGAAGAAGGCCGAGGCCTACCTGGCCGCCAGCGGCTTCGCCGACACCGCGTACTTCGGCGCCGAGGCGGAGTTCTACATCTTCGACTCGATCCGCTACTCCACCCAGCCGAACCAGGCGTTCTACCACATCGACTCGATCGAGGGTGCCTGGAACACGGGTGCGGCGACCAACGCCGACGGCTCGGCGAACCGCGGCTACAAGCCCGGCTACAAGGGCGGCTACTTCCCGGTCGCGCCGACCGACCACTACGCGGACCTGCGCGACCAGATGGTGACCAACCTGGTGAACCTCGGCTACACGGTCGAGCGCGGTCACCACGAGGTCGGCACCGCCGGTCAGGCTGAGATCAACTACAAGTTCTCCACGCTGCTCGCCTCCGGCGACCAGATGCAGCTGTTCAAGTACGTCATCAAGAACACCGCCTGGCAGGCCGGCAAGACCGCGACCTTCATGCCGAAGCCGCTGTTCGGCGACAACGGCTCGGGCATGCACACCCACCAGAGCCTCTGGCTGGGCGGCGAGCCGCTGTTCTACGACGAGACCGGCTACGGCGGCCTGTCGGACATGGCCCGCTGGTACATCGGCGGTCTGCTGCACCACGCGCCGTCGCTGCTGGCCTTCACCAACCCGTCGGTCAACTCGTACCGCCGCCTGGTGCCGGGCTTCGAGGCGCCGGTCAACCTGGTGTACTCGCAGCGCAACCGCTCCGCCTGCACCCGTATCCCGGTGACCGGCACGAACGCGAAGGCCAAGCGCATCGAGTTCCGCTGCCCGGACCCGTCGTCGAACCCGTACCTGGCGTTCTCGGCGATGCTGATGGCCGGTCTCGACGGTGTCCGCAACAAGATCGAGCCCCCGGCTCCGATCGACAAGGACCTCTACGACCTGCCGCCGGAGGAGGTCGCGAACGTCACCCAGGTGCCGGGCTCGCTGTCCGACGTGCTCGACTCGCTCGAGAAGGACAACGACTACCTGCAGGCTGGTGGCGTGTTCACCAGCGACCTGATCGAGACCTGGATCGACTACAAGCGGTCCAACGAGATCGACCCGGTCCGCCTGCGCCCGACCCCGCACGAGTTCCAGATGTACTTCGACTGCTGATTCCAGCAGCCGCTGCACCACGGCGAGAGGGCCGGGCGTCAAACGCCCGGCCCTCTCCCTCTTCCACCACATTCCACCGCGCCACGACATTCCACCGCGCCACCGCGCCACGCGCCCACGAGCTTCCGCACCCGCCGGGGTTTCCGCGCCCGCCGGGGTTTCCGCGCCACCGGCCTGGCGCCCGCCGGCGTCCGCGCTCTAGCCGCCACGCGCTCCACCAACACGCACCGCGCCGGCCCCGCGTTCTGCCAGGCCCCGCGTTCTGCCAGGCCTTCGCGCCAAGATCGGGGTTTCCGGTCATCGGATGCGCTCAGAGTTCATTTCGCGACCGCAACCAGCGATCATCAGAGCCGCATCGCGACGATCGCCGCAGCAGCCGACCGCTTTCCGGCGTCAAACACCGTTCGCGGCTGCCGGGTGTCCGCATGATCGCCGTCTTCGGTCGCGGCCTGGGCATCCAGCCCACCTTTCGACCGAAGACGGCGATCAACCGCCTGAAGCCGCAGTCCGACCCGCCCGGGTGACCGCCGGTCCCGCGCACGCCACCGGTCCCGCGCACGCCACCGGTCCCGCGCACGCCACCGGTCCCGCGCACGCCACCGGACCTGCGCAGGTCGCTGGTCCCGCGTACGTCGCCGGTCCCGCGTACGTCGCCGGACCTGCGCAGGTCGCCGGACCCGCGTACGTCGCCGGTCCCGCGCAGGTCGCCGGAGCCGTCGCGTCGCCGACTCTTCGCCTCGCCGGACCCATCGCGTCGCCAACCGGGCCCGTCTCCGGGCCGGTGACGTCGAAAGGCGACGCCGACCCGATCCGGGCCGGTGGATCAGGCCGTCGGCGCCGACGCGGCGGAGGAGGCAGCGGGCGCAGCCGGGGCCGCCGCAGCAGCGGCCGGAGCAGCAGCGGCCGGAGCAGCAGCGGCCGGAGCCGGGGCGGCGGGGGCGGCGGGCGCGGGGGCGGCCGGAGCGGGGGCGGTGGCGGTGGCGGTGGCCAGGGCGACGGCGGCCGGGGAGGCGCCGAGGACCGGGGCGGCCAGCGATACCAGGCTGGGGCTGTTCGGGGCGCCGATCGGGCCCGATCCGACCGACATCAGCACCGACAGCAGGGCCGCGCTGACCGCCAGCGACAGCGCCCCGCGCCACTCGATGGCGGTGACGTCGGCGCCGATGGCGCCGCTGACCGACCCGACGCCGAACGCCGCGATCAGCGCCTGGACGAAGGTCTTGATCGCACGCTCCATGGTGCCGATCCAGAACTGCTTGTTGAGCAGGTACATGCGGTTGCTCCCTAAAGGGGGGTGAAGCCCGAAGACGCGCATGAGCCTAGATGCCTCGGGTCGCCGGGAGGCGTCGCGTGTACGACACCTGCCCCCACCTGCCCTGCTGGCGGTTCGGCCAGCCTCGGCCAGCCGTCCGTAGGATTTCCGTTACCTGGCGGTAACGACGATCACACCTGGTGCGTAGACTCCGCCAACGTGAAACCCCCACGTACTTTCCTGCGCCGCCTGCGCAAGGTCGCGCTCTGGGCCCTCGGTGTGGTGGTGGTGCTCGCCATCGTCGCCACCGGGCTCGGGGTGTGGTCGGTGCGCCGGGCCTTCCCCACCCAGGACGGCACCCTGTCCCTGCCGGGCCTGTCCGCGCCGGTCACCGTCAAGCGCGACGGGCACGGCATCCCCCAGGTCTTCGCGAAGACCGCCGACGACCTGTACCGGGCGCAGGGCTACCTGCACGCCCAGGACCGGTTCTGGGAGATGGACTTCCGCCGCCACGTGACGGCGGGCCGGATCTCGGAGCTGTTCGGCGCGAGCCAGCTCGACACGGACAAGTACCTGCGCACCATGGGCTGGCGCCGGGTGGCCGAGCAGGAGGTGGGGCTGCTGTCGCCGCAGGCGCAGCAGGGCCTCAAGGCGTACGCCGACGGCGTGAACGCGTGGCTGGCCGCCAACACCGAGAAGAAGGGTGCGGGCTTCGCCGCCTCGGGCGCGCTGAGCCTGGAGTACTCGATCCTCGGGCTGCAGAACTCCGACTACGTGGTGGAGCCGTGGCAGGCCGCCGACAGCCTCGCCTGGCTCAAGGCGATGGCGTGGGACCTGCGCGGCAACATGGAGACCGAGATCCGCCGCGAGGCGCTCAAGGCCGAGGGCCTGACGGTCGAGCAGGTGGAGCAGCTCTACCCGGCGTACCCGGTGGACCGCAACGTGCCGATCGTGCCCGGCGGCGCCGTGGTGAACGGGGCGTTCGACCAGAACGCGAAGGGCGAGCCGACCACCTCGGCCCCGAAGGCCGACACGGTGCCGCTGCCCGCGGGCGGCCTGATGGATCTGGCCGACGGCCTGGCCAAGCTGCCGGGTCTGATGGGCAACGCCGACGGCGACGGCATCGGCTCGAACTCGTGGGTGATCTCGGGCAAGCTGACCGCGACCGGCAAGCCGATCCTGGCCAACGACCCGCACCTGAGCCCGAGCCAGCCCGGCATCTGGTACCAGATGGGCCTGTTCTGCGAGTGCGGCCTGAAGGTCGCGGGCTTCACCTTCTCCGGCGTGCCCGGCGTGGTGATCGGCCACAACGACCGCATCGCATGGGGTTTCACCAACCTCGACCCCGATGTGATCGACATGTACCTGGAGAAGCTCGACGGCGACAAGGTGAACGTCGACGGCGCCTGGGAGCCGCTGACCACCCGCCAGGAGGTCATCAAGGTCGCGGGCGGCCAGGACGTGACCATCACGGTCCGCTCCAGCAAGCACGGCCCGCTGCTGTCGGACGCCAGCGAGAGCCTGAAGAAGCTCGGCGGCCAGTACGGCCTGGCGATCCGCTGGACCGCGCTGGACCCCGGCCGCACCGCGGACGCCCTGTTCTCGCTGAACAAGGCCAAGGACTGGACCGAGTTCCGGTCGGCGGCGTCACTGTTCGAGGTCCCGGCGCAGAACATCGTGTACGCCGATGTCGACGGCAACATCGGCTACCAGTCCCCCGGCCGCATCCCCGTGCGGGGCGCCCAGGGCGACGGCAGGTGGTTCGCCCAGGGCTGGGACAGCAAGTACGACTGGACCGGTTACCTCCCGTTCGCGGAGCTGCCCAGCGTGTTCAACCCGGAGCAGGGGTACGTCGCCACCGCCAACCAGAAGGTCATCGGTGACCAGTACCAGCACCACCTGACCGACGACTGGAGCTTCGGCTACCGCAGCCAGCGCATCAACGACATGATCAAGGCGAAGTCCGGCATCACGCTGGACGACGTGCAGCAGATGCAGTTCGACAACCGCAACGGTTTCGCCCCGACGCTGATCCCGGTGCTCCAGGCCGACCAGCGGGCGGGCCGCTCGAAGGTGGAGCAGGACGCGGACAAGCTGCTCCAGGGCTGGGACTTCCAGCAGGGCGAGGGCTCGGCGGCCGCGGCGTACTACAACGCGATCTGGCGCAACCTGCTGCTGCTGACCTTCGACGAGATCCCGGCCGACTACGCCCCCGACGGCGGCGACCGGTGGTTCGAGGTGGTGCGGGCGCTGCTGGACAAGCCGGACGACCCGTACTGGGACGTGAAGTCCACCTCGGCGGTGGAGAAGCGCGACGACATCCTGGTCCGGGCCATGTCGGACGCGGTGAAGGAGCTGTCGGAGGCGCAGGGCGAGGACGTGTCGCAGTGGCGCTGGGGTGCCATGCACACGCTGACCCCGACCCACGCGACGTTCGGCGAGTCGGGCATCGGCCCGATCGAGTGGCTGTTCAACGAGCCCGCGGCCGGTGTCTCCGGCGGCGACTCGATCGTCAACGCGACCGGCTGGAGCGCCGGCGACGGGTACGAGGTCGACGCGGTGCCGTCGATGCGGATGATCGTCAACCTGGCGGACCTGGACGACTCGCGCTGGGTGCAGCTGACCGGCAACTCGGGCCACGCGTTCCACGACAACTACTTCGACCAGTTCGAGCTGTGGCGTACGGGCCAGCTGCTGCCGTTCCGCTTCGGCACCGACAAGGAGACCGAGCAGACCCTGACGCTGACGCCCTAGCGTCCGCCGCCAGAGGTCAGGAGGGGCACCTGCAAGCAGGTGCCCCTCCTTCGTCTCTAGGCCTGCTGAAGCGGTCTCTAGGCCTGCTGAAGCGGGAGCGGCACCACCAGGCAGGCCGCGCCGAGCGAGATCCCCGTGTCGACGGCCACCGCCAGCCCCTCGGCGTACACGACCGGCGCGCACACCACCTCCGGCGGCACCCCGAACGTCTCCGGAATGGTGGAGTGCCCGTGCACGATCCGGCTGCCCCCGAGCCGCGACAGCAGGTCGCGAGCGTTGTCGGGGCCGCCGGTGGACAGGAACTCGAAGCGGCGGAACAGCAGCCGGGTGTTGCGCCCGAACGTCTCCGGGTCGCGGTCGAGCATGATCTGCCGTACCGCGGCGTTGATCTCGTCGATCGTGGCGCCGAACTCCAGGTAGGCCATGGTGTCGGCGTGGATGAGCAGGTGGTCTTCGACCAGCGCCACCGCGGGCAGGGCGGCCAGCCAGTCCGAGCGCCCGTCGTCGAGCCCGGCCAGGTCGGCCTCCTGGCCGCCGTTGAGGGCCCAGACGCCGATGATGTCGCGCAGGTCGGTGACGGCGGAGTGGGGCGTGTGCCTGCTGCCGTACAGCAGCATGTCGTGGTTGCCGATGACGCAGCCGACCTCGCCGCCGACCGCCGCGGCCTCGCCCTGCAGGCGCCGGATCAGGTCGATCACGCCGACCCCGTCCGGGCCCCGGTCGGTCAGGTCGCCCAGGAACCACAGCCGCGCGTCGCCGCCGGACCAGGCACCGTGCTCGTCGAGCAGGCCTGTCCCGCGCAGCGCCCGGGTCAGTGGCACGAGGTGTCCATGCACGTCACCGACCACATACAGCGTCACGGGGCACACAGTACGCCAGGCGCGTTTCGAAAACGATCACGGCCGGAACACGGTCGGCGGCGTATTCCTCATCGCGGTCCACACCTCATGTGGTGTGGACACACCGCATGAGGTGTGGGCTCACGCGTGGAACAGTCGCTCGACGGCGGCGCGGGCGCGACGGGTGGTCTTGAGGTATTCGTCCAGGAACTCGCCGGGGTCGCCCGCCGCCAGGATGCGGGCCACGCCCGCGAGCTCGTCGCCGTGGCGGGGCAGCTGGTCGACGGCCCGGCCGCGGATCAGCGTGAGCGCGTTGCGGACCCGGGAGCACAGGGTCCAGGCCGCGTCGAGCACCTCGGCGTCCTCGACCGAGACCAGGTCGGCCTCGTGCGCGGCACGCAGCGCGACCAGGGTACGGGTGCTGCGCAGGCCCTCGACCTCGTGGCCGTGGCGCAGCTGCCACAGCTGCACCGTCCACTCGACGTCGGCGATGCCGCCCCGGCCCAGCTTGGTGTGGGTGAGCGGGTCGGCGCCCCGGGGCAGCCGCTCGCTCTCGACCCGTGCCTTGATCCGGCGGATCTCGGTGATCTGCTCCCGGCGCAGCCCGTCGGCGGGGTAGCGGATCGGATCGACGAGCGCGGTGAACCGGCGCGCCAGGTCGGCATCGCCGGCCACCGGGCGGGCCCGCAGCAGCGCCTGCGCCTCCCACACCTGCGACCAGGTGGCGTAGTAGCGCTGGTACGCGGCGAGGCTGCGCACCAGCGGGCCCTGGCGGCCCTCGGGGCGCAGGTCGGCGTCGACGCCCAGCGGCGGGTCGGGCGCCGGGGCCGACAGCAGCGTGCGCAGCTGCTCGGCGATGGCCAGGGCGACGCCGTTGGCCTCGTCGTCGCGCATGCGACGAGCAGTCGACTCAGTGTCGCGCATGCCGGGGGCGGGCTCGTAGACGAACAGCACGTCGGCGTCGCTGGGATAGCTCAGCTCGGCGCCGCCGAGGCGGCCCATACCGATGATCGCGAAGCGGAAGTCCGGCGGCGCGCCGACCGCTTGACGAGCCACCGCCAGCGCGGCGCCGAGGGTCGCGTCGGTGAGGTCGGCCAGGCCCTGTCCCACCTCGAGCACGTCCAGCGGCCTGGCGGGGGCCAGCTCGCCCGCGCCGCTGAGCAGGTCGGCGCTGCCGATGCGGAACAGCTCGCGGCGGCGCATCGCGCGGACCGCCGCGACGGCCGAGCGCGGGTCGGGGTGGCGGGCCGCGGCGGCGGCCAGGCCGTCGCAGAGCGGTTCGCGGGCCCGCAGCGCCAGCTCGGTGTCGTCGGCGAGCAGCCGCAGCGCCTCCGGGTCGCGAGTGAGCAGGTCGGTGAGGTAGCGGGAGCTGTCCAGCACCCGGCCCAGGCGCAGCGCCACCGGCCCCTCGTCGCGCAGCAGCCGCAGGTACCACGGGGTGCTGCCGAGGGTGTCGGAGACCTGGCGGTAGGCCAGCAGCCCGGCGTCGGGGTTGGGCGCGTCGGCGAACTCGGCCAGCAGCACCGGCAGCAGCGTCCGCTGGATCGCGGCGGTGCGCGACACCCCGGCGGTCAGCGCCTCGATATGGCGCAGCGCCCCGGCCGGGTCGGCGTAGCCGAGCAGCTCCAGGCGGCGCCGGGCGCCCTCGGCGCGCAGCGACAGGCCGTCGGCGGGCACCCGGGCCACGGCCGCCAGCAGCGGGCGGTAGAGCAGCTTGGCGTGCAGGCGGCGCACCTCGGCGGCGTGGGTGACCCAGTCTGCGCGGAACGCCGCCACCGGGTCGAGCCCGGCGCCCTCGCGGGCGCGTCCCACGCCGAGGGCGGGCTCCTCGCGCCGGTAGTTCATGGCGCGGGCCAGCCAGCGCAGCGCGGCGGTCCCGGCGGCGCCGTCGTCGGCGGGCACCGTGTGGGTACGCCGCAGCCGCTGCAGTTGCAGCCGGTGCTCGACGTTGCGCAGGAACCGGTACGCCTTGCTCAGCGCCTCGCCGTCGCCGCGGCCGACGTACCCGCCCGCGACCAGGGCCCGCAGTGCGCGCAGCGAGTTGCCCGAGCGCAGCGACTCGTCGCCGCGGCCGTGCACCAGTTGCAGCAGCTGCACCGCGAACTCGATGTCGCGCAGGCCGCCCGGCCCGCGCTTGATCTCGCGGTCGACCTCGTTGCGGGGCACCTGGTCGATGATGCGCCGCCGCATGGCCCGCACGTCCTCGACGGCTTCGGGCCGCTCGGCGGCGTGCCAGACCAGCGGTTGCAGTGCGGCCAGCCACGCCTTGCCCAGCCCCGCGTCCCCGGCCACCGGACGCGCCTTGAGCAGCGCCTGGAACTCCCAGGTCCGCGCCCAGCGCTTGTAGTACACCAGGTGGCTGGCCAGCGTACGCACCAGCGGGCCGCGCCCGCCCTCGGGCCGCAGCGCCGCGTCGACCGGCCACGCCACGTGCCCGCAGATCTCCATCAGCGCCGCCGCGACGGTCGTACCGGCGCTGAGGTCCTCGTCCTCGGCGGCGACGAAGATGACGTCCACGTCGGAGACGTAGTTCAACTCGTCCCCGCCGCACTTGCCCATCGCGATCACGGCCAGCCTCGGCCGCGTCGGCACCCGCCCCAGCGCGATCCGGTACGCCGCCCGCAGCGTCGCGTCGGCCAGCGCGGTGATCTCGGCCATCGTCGTCTCGACGTCGACCCCGTCGGCGAGGTCGGCCGCCGCGATCCGCAGCAGCCCCCGCTGGTATCCCAGCCGCAGCGCGGGCACGTCGGCCAGCCCGCTGTGCACCTCGTAGCGCGGCGGCACCGTGTGAGTGAGCACCCGCCACTGCCCGCTCTGCGCCGCGAGCTGGTCGCCCAGCGCCGACGACGCCCCGAGCACGGTGAGCAGCCGGATGCGCAGGTCCTCGTCGGCGCCCAGCCGCTCCAGCACCTCGGGGTCGCGCTCCCAGATGCGGTGCAGCTGGCGCAGCGCGAGGTCGGGGTCGGCGGCGCGGCCGAGCTGCTCCAGGACGAGCGCGCTCTCCTCGTCGACGGGCCGCTGCGCCTCGGGGTCCCACAGGCGCAGCCCGCGCAGCAGCACCACCGGGTCGGGCCCGGTCGCCCCGAGGGTGAAGCCGAACCGCGCCAGCCTGCCGATGCCCGCCACGCGCCCAGGCTATCGGTTGGCCGGGGGTCAGCCCAGCAGCGGCAGATCCCGGCGCACGTCCACCTCGGGCGTACGCCCCAGCGCCAGGTCGGCGAAGCGCCGCGCGAACGGCTGCCACACCTCGGCCACGTCTTCCTGCGTGGCCTCGACGCCCGCGATCAGCCCGTCGGGCTGCCAGCCCTGCTCGGTCATCCAGTCGCGGTTGTTCTCGATCCACCCGGCGAACATGTCGAGGTCGCACTCGATGTGGAACTGGGTGCCCCAGGCCCGGTCGCCGAGCCGGAACGCCTGGTGCGGGTAGCGCGGCGAGGCCGCGAGCAGGGTCGCCCCGATCGGCAGCTCGGTGATCTCGTCGAAGTGGTACTGGATCACGTCGGGCGCGAACGGCACCGCCCACCACAGCGGGTCGGATTCGGCCACGTCGCGCCGGGCCACCAGCCGGGCGCCGATCTCGGGACCCGTGGTGGACCGCTCGACCGTGCCGCCGTGCGCCTGGGCGAGCAGCTGCCCGCCGAGGCAGATCGCCAGCGTCGGCACCCGGTGCTTGACGGCCTTGCGCAGCAGCCCCTCCAGCTTCGGGAACCACGGCGCGCCGGGCACCCCGCCGGTCGGGAACGCGTCCTGCTCACCGCCGAGCACCACGAACGCGTCGTACCCGGCGAGGTCGTCGGGCAGCTCCTCGCCGGCGTGCGGCCGGAGCACGGCCAGGTCCAGGCCGGCCTCGGTCAGCCAGTCGCCGAGTCGGCGCAGGTCGTCGGTCGGGTCGTTCTCGATCACCAGTGCGGTCGCCACGCCGACGAGGTTAGCCCGCCCGGTCAGGAGGGTGTCGGCCCCGGGGTGCCGGTCGGGCGCGGCGACGCGCCACGGAACGGGGCCGTGGGCAGCACGGGGCGCTGGGGGCGGCCCCGCATGCCGTCCTCGACGACGATCTGCCACTGGGTGAGCCTCCCGACGACCAGCAGTCCGAGGCCGTACCCGCCGAACCCGGCGGCCAGCGTCGCGACCAGGACCAGGGCCGCGACCTTGCGTTCGAACCGGGTGAGCCGATGGCGCGGCGGCAGGCTGTCGCGCAGGTTCGTCACCGCCGGAACGGGTGAGTGACCGTACGTCATAGCGCGGCGAGCACCTCCTGCCCCGTCAGTAGCACGCCCTCGACCAGCTGCTTGCCTCTGGCCTGCGGATTCTTGTAGTGCAGGTAGAGCACGTACGTACCGGACCAGACCATCAGGTAGGCCTCCGTGAAGTCGTGGTCCATCCAGCAGCGGACCGCGTCGCCCAGACCTGACACGGGAATGTCCCTGTCCGCCGCCAGGAAGCCGCCGTGCGCGTGTTTCGCCTGGTCGGCCGGGCCGCCGTGCTCGCCCCTGCCGAAGCGCGTGACCTGCACCGAGAGCTTCGCACCGGCGACCTCCCGGCTCCCGGCGATGCAGGCCGCCCAGCGCCGGTCGCTCTTCTCGCCCCACAACTCGTCCGGTTCCGCGCCGCCCGGCAGCAGGCTCGCCAGCAGCTCGGGCCGCATGAGGCCGCAGACTCGGGGCAGTGGATCGGCCGGGGGCACCTCGGCCCCGACGATGGCATGCTGCAGGCCGAAAGACGCGGCGGCGAGCACGAAGCCCATGCCCACCGCGGTCGCCTTGCGCGCCGCCCTCATGTCGTGCCATCGCCGCATGCGTCGCCCCGTTCGTCGCGGCGAAGCGTAGCGGCGGGGCGCAATCCCGTGTGCCCGAAGGGACACGGGCGGGTCAGGGGCGGCGGGAGGTCTTCTTCGCGATGCGGGCGCGCAGGGCGCGGCGGGCCACCGGGCCGAGGTCCTCGACCATCTCGACCAGCACCGCGAGCTGCTCCAGCGCCGCCATGGCCCGCTGGGCGCCGTCGCGGTCGACGCCCTCGTACAGCTCGAGTCCGATGAACGCGGCCGACACCGCCGTGGCCAGCCCGGGGACGTCGGCGATCTCGGAGATCGGCGAGCCGGTCAGCACCCGCCGCAGCACGTGCTCGATCTCGACCGTCCACAGTGCGAGCGCCTGCGCGGTGGTCTCGGTGAGCTTGCCGCCGTGCTGCGCCCCGGCCAGCATCTGTGCCAGCACCGCGACGTTGCCGAGCTCGCGCTCCTCCTCGTGCAGGGCGCGGCCGACGTCGAGCAGCCCGCGCAGCGAGGTGACCGACTCCAGCCGCTGCCGGTATGCCTCGACCCGGGCCGCGGTGGCGGTCTGGCAGGCGGTCACGAGCAGGTCCTCGACGCTGCCGTAGTGGTAGAAGATCAGCGCCTGGTTGACCCCGGCGGCGGTGGCGATCGTGCGCGCCGACGCGCCCGCGATGCCGTGGTCGCGCAGCGTGGCCATGGCACCGTCGAGCAGCCGCTGCTTGGTGTCGGACATCGTTCCCCTCTCCGCCCGTCCAGCCTAGGTAGAGGTCCCGGGCGGCGCCGGCCACCCCCCGTTGCCTTTGTGGCCGGCGCCGCCCGAAGTCTGTTATCCGACTCAGTCTCGGAGACTCTCGCGCACGGGTCTGACAGAATCCGGCACCGGCGACGCGGCGGTGTCGAGATAGGTCGCCGTGAACGCGCCCCGGTATCCGAACAGCGGCCCGAACCTGCTGTTGGCGACGTCGACCTGGATCCGGAAGCAGCCCGCGTCGTCGTCGTACCACTCGTGGACGCGGGCGGTGCCGGACAGCGCCAGCGGCAGCCGCATGCCGATGAGTCCTTCGTGGAAGCGCTGGCTGCCGGTGCGGATGTGCAGGCCGCCCTGGCCGTCCACGCGCAGGTCGAGGTCGACGGCGAGGTGCTGGTGCGTGCCGAGGTAGTCCACGACCCGGCCCCGGGCCGCGCTGTAGATCATCGTCGCGTCGAAGCGGCGGCGCACTCCGCCCAGGTCGAAGGTGCGGACGAAGGTGACGGTCTCGCGGTCGTGGGAGTCGCGGTAGGCGAAGTTCTGGATGGTGAACGGCACGTCGCGGCCGCGCTCGGGGAACAGGATGTTGCGGGTGGCGCCCGCGTACAGGAACGGCAGCGTGAAGGCGCGCCCGCGCCAGATCTCGGCCATCACCCCGGTGCCGACACAGGCGGTGCGGTCGTCGCTGGCGAAGCCGAAGCGGCGGCGCAACTGCGGGTGCAGGCGGTCGAAGTCGGCGCCAAGCGCGCGCTGGAAGATCGAGGTCATGGCTGCTCCAGGGGGTCGAGCCGGGCGGGGGCGGTGGCCGCGGTGCGGTCGGGTGGGCGGCGCAGGCAGCGGCGGGCGGCGGGAGTGGCCGGATGCGGGGGCACGGCCAGCGCCAGCACCCCGGCGGCCAGCCCCGCCACCGGCCCGCCCAGCAGCGCGGCGGCCACGGTGACGGCCGCCCGGACGGCGGTCTCGGCCAGGGCGTGCGCCAGCGAGCGCCGCGGGTCGATCCCGTGGTCGAGCCACAGCCGCAGCCGGTCGAACGACCACGCGGTGAGCCAGCCGAACACCGGCCGGAACAGCCGGTCGGCGACCGTGCCGGGGCGGCCCCAGCCGGGGCGGTAGTCGTACCCGGTGAGGAACCTGGTGCCGCCGGGGACCGGGACGTACCGCCAGTAGCCGGACCCGGTGTCGACCAGCGACAGCGGGTGCTCCGCCCGGAACCGCAGCACCGAGGTGCGGGTGCCGTCGGGGCGCACGCGCTCCCCCGCGCTCACGCCGACGCCGTGGACGGTCAGTCCGGGCAGCACGGTGGTGGCGTACCGAAACCGCTGCGGCTGCCCGTCCGGCCGGGGCAGGTAGCTGATCCGCCCGAAGCGGGCGTCCCAGCGCTGGTGCTCGCCCGGGTCCTGGGTGGCGCGCCACAGCGGCTCCAGCCCGGCCCGCACCAGCGTCTCCACGTAGATCGGCCGCATACCGCCCTCCCTCCGCGCGATTTGAGCGATCGGTCAACTCAGACTGTAGCCATGTTTGAGCGATCGCTCAAGTCACCTGCGACCCAGCTCACCCCCCGACCCCCGGGTGGGGTCAGGGCAGGACGAGTTCGGCCAGGACGGGGCGGTGGTCGCTGCCGTGCAGGGAGAGCACGCGGTAGTCGCGGATGCCGACGCGCCGGTCGGCCAGGACCCGGTCCAGCACCACGGGCGGGATCCGGTCCCCGTCGTACGGGCCCCACGTGCCGATCAGCCCGTGCCCGGTCACGTCGGCGGCGTCGCGGTAGCCGGAGTCGACCAGGTCGCGCACGAAGTGGTGGTCCAGCGTGGCGTTGAAGTCGCCCAGCAGCACCCGCACCGGCCCGTCCGGCGTGGCCGGCTGCTGGTCGGCGTAGCTGGTCCGCCACGGCGGCACCGCGACCTCGGTCGACGGCGCGGTCGGGTGCATCGACTCCAGCGCCACCTCCTGCCCGCCCGGCATGGTCAGCACGGCCTTGGCCTGCCCGAAGTGCCACGGGTTGAGCCGCATCCCGGCGTCACGCAGCGGATACCGCGCGAACAGGCCGGAGCCGCCCACGTTCGGGTCCGGATAGGTCACCCAGTACGGCAGCGTGTCGCGCAGCCCGGCCGCCTCCAGCTCCGCGACGAAGGTCGGCGTCATCTCCTGGATCGCCAGCACGTCCACCCGCTGCTCGCGCACCAGTGCCACCAGCCCGGCCGAGCTGGCCGAGCCCGCCAGCACGTTGGCGGTCAGCACCCTCAGCTCAGGGCCCTTCGCCCCGGCGAGCGGGTCGCCGTCTGCGGTCATCCGGGGCAGCACGACGGCCGCCAGCAGCACCGCCACCAGGCCTGCGGCGGCCGCGGCGGGCCAGCGCCGCCACACCAGCAGGACCGCCAGGGGCACCAGCGCCCCGAGCGCGACGTACGGGGTGAACGCGATCAGCTGGGTCATCGGGTACCACTCGTCCGCGCCGGTCAGGCGCAGCAGCGCCCACATCGCGCCGGGCAGCACCAGCAGCCACGGCAGCACGGACCGGACGGTGAACCGCAGGAAGCTCCGCATGTGCTCGGACTCTAGGCAGCGGCGCCCGAGCTCGGGGGCCGCCTTTGTGAAGGTTGTGTGCAGAGCTAAGCTCTGCCCCCATGACCGCCCCGGCCGCCCCGTCCGCCGCTCCCGCCCTGCTGCCGACCCTGCACCCGGACCGGCTGCGGCCCGGCGACACGGTGGCGCTGGTCTCGCCGTCGGGCCCGGTGCCCGCCGAGCGGGTGGACGCGGCGGTGGCCGTGCTGACCGGCTGGGGACTGCGCCCGCATGTGTACCCGCACGTGCTGGCCCGGCACGGCTTCTTCGGCGGCACCGACGAGCAGCGCCTGGACGACCTGAACGCGGCCCTGTCCGACCACCGGATGCGGGCTGTGCTGTGCACCCGCGGCGGGTACGGCGCCCAGCGCATCGTCGACGGCATCGACCTCGACGCGGTGCTGCGCGACCCGAAGCTGGTGATGGGCTTCTCCGACATCACCGCGCTGCACCTGGCGCTGTGGCAGGGCGCCCGGCTGGCCACTGTGCACGGGCCGGTCGCGGCCCAGTTCGACAAGGGCGCCGACTCGCCGACCGCGCTGGGTGCCCGGCACGCGCTGATGACCGGTGAGCCGGTGGTGGTCGCGGCCGACCCGGCCGAGGAGACCTACCCGGTGCGCACCTCCGGGCGGGCCGAGGGCGTGCTGCTCGGCGGCAACCTGTCCCTGCTGGCCAGCACCCTGGGCACCCCGCACTCCCCCGACCTGACCGGCGCGATCCTGCTGATCGAGGACGTGGGCGAGTTCCCGTACCGCATCGACCGGATGCTGACCCAGCTGCGCCGCGGCGGCGCGCTCGACGGGGTCGCCGGGATCGCGGTGGGCCAGTTCACCGACTGCGCCGACGGCTGGCCGGTGACCGTGGCCGAGGTCGTCGCCGAGCGCCTGGCCGGGCTGGGCCTGCCGGTGCTCGGCGGGCTGCCGGTCGGCCACGGCGCCCAGCACACCGCGGTGCCGCTGGGCACCCGGGCCGTGCTCGACGTCGACGCGGGCACGCTCACGGTCGCGGCGGCCGCCGCCTAGCGCGGCTCAGGCGGCCGACGGGACCGGGTCGGCGGTGCCGACCGGGACGGTGGCACGGCAGCGCAGCAGCCGCTGCGCGATCATGCGCGCACCGGTCCACGCACCGTGGCGGCGCACCGCCTCCAGGCCGTAGTTGCTACAGCTCGGGGTGAACCGGCAGTGGGCCGGGGTGCGCGCGGAGATTCGCAGCTGGTACTCGCGGATCAGGTTCTCGGCCAGCCGGGTGGCGACGCCGGGGCGCGGCCCGGCCACCGGCGCGGCCGTGAACAACCCGGCCACCGCCCGGAACACCACCTCGGGCAGGTGCAGCCATGCCTGGCTGTGGAGATCGCAGCAGATCGCCGGGGAACAGCAGACGAAACAGCCCCCGCAGGGCGGCTCCAGGACGGCCACGGCACTCCTCATGATCGGCTACGGCCGAGCACGGTAGCAGGTCCCGGCGGCGCGGTCTGCCCCGTCAGCGGCGTGAGGGTCTCAGCGGGTCAGGATGACGAGCACCATGACCGCGACGACGGGCGTGACCATCAGCCCGACGCCCCAGCCGACGAGCACGCCGGTGCCGGTGCCGGTGTCGCGGCGGACCAGGCGCACGACGCTGTACGTCACCGCCGCCACCGCCAGCAGCCCCTGGCTGATCAGCCCGGTGACGGCGTAGACCGATTCGATGTCGGAGCCGTAGTAGTCGGGGCCGCTGCCGAACGCCAGCGCGAACACCGTCGCCGCCAGGACGGTGCCCAGGTGGCCGAGGGCGGACAGCCCGAGACCGCGCCACATCTGCCGGGCCCGCACCTGGTTCGGGTCGGCCGGCGCGACGGGCACCGGCGCCTCGGCCACGGCGGTGGCCGCCGCCGGGTTCGCGGGTGCCTGGTAGGGGTTGTCGCGCATGGGATTGCCGCCTCCGTCCCGGGCGCAAGGGGTGGCCCGTGGCTCGCAGCGTAGCGCCGCGGACCACGGGCCGGGGTTCGGCCGATCCGCCGATCCGGACCGGATCGGCGGGACGGTCAGGTCAGAAGCACTGCGAGGCCGACCAGAGGCGGCTGGCCCGGATGTCGGCATGCACGTGGTCGCTGTGGTCGGGGTAGCCGGGCCCGAGGATGCCGTTGAACCCGTGGTAGCGGGCCTCCTTGGCCATGGTGCACAGCGTGTGCGACCCGGCGCCGAGGTCGGCGCTGTTGCCGTACAGGTGCTGGCTGTCGGAGGCGCCGCCGACCGCGGCGTTGCAGGCCTGGCTGCGGAACCCGGAGGTGACCCGGATGGGCTGGTCGCCCAGCGCGTGCCGCAGCGCCTCCAGGCGCCACATCACCTTCAGCGCGTTCGCCTTGGCGGTGGCGGCCGAGACGTTGCCGCCGGCCCAGGTGCTGTTGCAGGTGTTCAGCTCGCTGTAGGCGAAGTGGACCGGGGTGCAGTCGTCGTCCTGCAACGAGTAGATCTTGCTGTAGGTCTGCGCCCCGGCGATGCCGTCGGCGCCCAGGCCGTACGCGGACTGGAAGCGGACCACCGCGTCGTGGGTCTGCTGGCCGAACACGCCGTCGATGGTGATGAAGCCGCCGTAGCCGGGCCAGCCCGCGACCCGGATCTGGAGCTGGCGCACGTCCTCGCCGGACGTGCCCGTGGACAGGTTGCGCGTCCAGGTGTAGCAGCCGTCGGCGTGGGCGGGGGCGGCACCGACGACGACGGCGGCCGTCGAGCCGACGGCCGCCATCACCAGCACGGTCAGTGCCCGGATAAGGGCATTTCTGAGGGTACGAGGGGGCATGGCGAAACCATGCCAACCACGTACGTCGATGTCAATACTTTACATGAACTGATGTGTTCATGAAGTAATCCTGCACGTTCAGTGCCCGGAACGCACCCGCCCGCCGTCGCCCGCTGCGGTCACGCCGAACGCCAGCGCGTCGACCAGGGCCCGCCAGCTGGCCTCGACCACGTTCTCGTGCACGCCGACCGTGGTCCAGTCCCGGCCGTCGGTGTCGACGGTCTCGACCAGCACCCGGGTCACCGCGTCGGTGCCGTGCGACCCGGCCAGTATGCGCACCTTGTAGTCGGCCAGCTCCAGCCCGGCCAGCTGCGGGTAGTGCCGCGACAGCGACTGGCGCAGCGCGTGGTCCAGCGCGTTGACCGGGCCGTTGCCCTCGGCGGTGGCGATCACCCGCTCGCCGCGCACCCGCAGCTTGACGGTCGCCTCGCTGACCACCGCCCCGTCCTCGCGGTGCTCCACGCTCACGCGGTAGGACTCCAGCGCGAACGGGGTGGTCTGCTCGCCCAGCGACTGGCGCACCAGCAGCTCGAACGAGGCGTCGGCCGCCTCGAACGACCAGCCCGCCGCCTCCAGCTCCTTCACCCGGTGGGTGACCTTGGACAGCGTGTCCGGATGGGCGGCCAGGTCCAGCCCGAGCTCGCGGCTCTTGAGCTCGATGCTGGCCCGGCCGGCCATCTCGGTGACGAGGATCGCCATGTCGTTGCCGACGACCGCGGGGTCCACGTGGTTGTAGAGCGCCGGGTCGACCTTGATCGCGCTCGCGTGCAGCCCCGCCTTGTGGGCGAAGGCGGCGGACCCGACGTAGGCCTGGTGGGTGTCGGGTGCGATGTTGGCGATTTCCGCGATGGCGTGCGAGACGTGCGCCATCTGTTCCAGGCACCCGTCCGGTAGGACGGTCATGCCGAGCTTGAGCTGCAGGTTGGCCGTGATGGCGAAGAGGTCGGCGTTGCCGGGGCGCTCTCCGTAGCCGTTCGCGGTGCCCTGCACGTGCCGTACGCCCGCCTCCACCGCGGCGATGGTGTTGGCGACGGCGCAGGCGGTGTCGTTCTGGGCGTGCATGCCGAGCACGTCGGCGTCGATGCCGAGCATGCCGCACAGCGCCTCGATGGCCCGGGTGACCTGCGAGGGCAGCATGCCGCCGTTGGTGTCGCACAGCACCACGCGCTCGGCGCCGGCCGCCAGCGCCGTGCGCACCACCTCGGCGGTGTAGTCGGGGTCGAAGCGGAAGCCGTCGAAGAAGTGCTCGCAGTCCACGAAGACGCGGCGGCCGTGCTCGCGCAGGTGGGTGATGCTGTCGCGGACCATGTCGAGGTTCTCCTCGACCGTGGTGCGCAGGGCCCGCTCCACGTGGCGCCGGTCGGACTTGGCGACCAGGCACACAGCCGGGGTGTTCGCCGCGAGCAGGCCCGCGATCTGCTGGTCGTCGGCGACCGGCGTGCCCGCCTTGCGGGTGGAGCCGAACGCGACCAGGACCGCATGTTTGAGTTGCAACTCGGTTTGCGCGCGGGCGAAGAACTCGGTGTCCTTCGGCACGGCGCCGGGCCAGCCGCCCTCGATGAAGCCGACGCCGAACTGATCGAGCAGCCGGGCCACCGCGAGCTTGTCGGCCACCGAGTACGTGATCCCCTCCCGCTGTGCCCCGTCGCGCAGCGTGGTGTCGAAGATCTGCATGATGTCGCTCCTCCTAGAGCCGCATGCCGCATGGATGGGACGTTGACGCCGATCATTGGATCGGCAAAAACAAAAGACCCCCCGCGGTCGCGGGAGGTCTGCGCGTCGGCGAGGGGCCTGGGGGTCCAGGCGGGCCGGCACGCTAGGTGCGAATAATCAGTACGGGGCGGATCACGTTCGGTAGCGTCCCACTTTTGCGGTGCCCAGGCCAGCAAGCTCCCGTATTCCGGGACGCCGTGGCGCCCCTCGAACGCGACTGGGCAGGCCACGGGTGCTGTGTCTGATGCCACAGCGCACGATTGCGTAATCCGCAGGTCACGACAGTGCGCCCTGGCTCCGCCTCGCGGCTGGGCGATTGTTGAACGCTCAAGTATTCTGGTCCACATGACCGAGCGCATGCCCGCCCTGTACCTCAGCCACGGCGCCCCGCCGCTGGCCGACGACCCGCTGTGGACCCGCCAGCTGGCCGACTGGTCGGCCGGGCTGCCCCGCCCCACCGCGGTCCTGATGGTCTCCGCGCACTGGGAGAACGCCCCGCTGGCCCTCGGCGCCACCGAGACGGTCCCGCTGGTGTACGACTTCGGCGGCTTCGAGCGCCGCTACTACGAGGTCACCTACCCCGCCCCGGGCGCGCCCGAGCTCGCCGCCAAGGTGCGCTCGCTGCTGCGCGGCCCCGGCCGCTCCGTCGTCGACGTGCCCGACCGCGGCCTCGACCACGGCGCGTACGTGCCGCTGAAGGAGATGTACCCCGACGCCGACGTCCCGGTGCTCCAGATCTCCATGCCCAGCCTCGACCCGCGCGAGCTGATGGAGATCGGGCGGCGGCTGGCGCCGCTGCGCGACGAGGGCGTGCTGATCGTGGGCAGCGGCTTCTTCACCCACAACCTGCGCGCCGCCATGCAGTACGGATTCCTCGGCGCCGACGCGCCGGTGCAGGGCTGGTCGGCCGAGTTCGACGAGTGGGGCGCGCGGGCGCTGGCCGCCGGCGACGTCGACGGCCTGCTGGACTTCCTGCACGCCGCGCCCGCGGGCCGGATGGCGCACCCGCGCACCGAGCACTTCGCGCCGCTGTTCGTCACCCTGGGGGCCGGCGAATCCGACCTGGACAGCCAGCGCAGCATCATCGACGGGTTCTGGATGGGGCTGGCCAAGCGGTCGATCCAGGTCGGCTGACGGGGCGACGCGTCGAGGCGGGCGGCGGTGGAACGGGCGCCCGGACGGACACTACGGTAGGGGCGTGACGATCACGCCCGACCGCAGCATCGCCTTCACCGCCGTCTTCAACTTCCGCGACCTCGGCGGGCTGCCCGCCGGCGGCGGGGCCGTGGTCCGGCCGGGCACCGTGTACCGGTCGGACACGCTGAGCCGCCTCATCGAGGCCGACCGCGACTCCTTCGGCGCGCTGGGCGTCCGTACCGTGATCGACCTGCGCCGCCCCAGCGAGGTCGCCGCCTACGGGCGGGTGCCGGAGTGGACCGGGGTGGTGTGGCGGCACAACCACCTGGACCACCCGCTGTGGGACCACAGCACGTACACCGCCGAGACCGGCGTGGCCCGCTGGCTGGCCGACCGGTACCTGGAGCTGGCGCACTTCGGCCGGGGCGACATCGCCCGGGTCGTGGGCATGCTCACCGACGCCGACAACGGCCCCACCGTGGTGCACTGCCTGGCCGGCAAGGACCGCACCGGCCTGATCGTCGCGATGACGCTGGAGCTGCTCGGGGTCGGCGACGACGAGATCGCCCAGGACTACGCGCTGACCGGCCTCAGCGAGGCCGCGTTCACCCGCTGGTTCCTCCAGACCCACCCCGAGCAGGCGCAGCAGCCGACCCCGATCGTCTACCAGCAGACCCCGGCCGAGGCGATGCTGATCACCCTGCACGAGCTGCGCGGGCGGTACGGGTCGGTACGCGAGTACCTGGTCGCGGCCGGGCTGCACCCGGACCGGATCGCCATGCTGCGCGACCGGCTGCTCCAGCGATGACCGGCGAGATGCTCGATTTCACGGGTACGGTCTTCAACTTCCGCGACGCGGGCGGCGTCCCCACCGCCGACGGGGCCGCGGTGCGCCCCGGGCTGCTGTACCGCTCCGACGCGCTGTGCGACCTGGCGGAGGCCGACCGGGAGGCGTACGCCGCGCTGGGCATCCGAACCGTCGTCGACCTGCGCAAGCAGGTCGAGCTGGACCGCTACGGGCGGGCGCCGGAGTGGGCCTGCGAGCGCTGGCACAACGTGCCGCTGAACAACCCGATGTGGCGGCACGAGGACTACTCCCCCGCCGACGGCGTGGCCGCGTTCCTGGTCGAGCGCTACCACGAGGCGGCCCGGCACGCCGCCGACGACATCGTGCGCGCCGTGCGCATCCTGGCCGATCCCGGCTGCGGCCCGGCGGTGGTGCACTGCTGGGGCGGGCGCGACCGGACCGGTGTGGTGATCGCGCTGGTGCTGGCGCTGTGCGGGGTCGCCGACGCCGACATCGCCGCCGACTACCACCGCACCGAGCAGGGCACGGCCCGCTTCCTGGCCTGGCGCGACGAGCACCGGCCGGGAAAGCCGCCGCTGGAGCCGTACCTGGCCGGCACCCCCGCCGAGGCGATGCTGACCTTCCTGACGCAGCTGCGCGGTCACCACGGCTCGATCGAGGCCTACCTGCTCGGCGCGGGCCTGCCCGAGGCCGACCTCGCGGCCCTGCGCGCCCGCCTGCGCACCGCCGTCTGAGCTGCCCGCTACCGCCCGGCCAGGCGGTGGAGGGGATCCGTGCGGGCGGAGTCGGCGGCGAACGCGGGGTCGCAGCCGGGCAGCAGCTCCAGCGCCTGGCGGGCCGGTGCGGCCGCGTCGGCGTCGCGGCCCGCCAGGGCGTACGACAGAGCCAGTTCCTCGTAGAGCCAGCCGTCCGGGGCCGCCGACTCGGCGACGGCCGTCTCCAGCTCCGGCAGCGCCTCGGCCGGGCGGCCCAGCAGCCGCAGCGCCTTCGCCACGGCGTACCGGGCGATCGGGACCAGGGCGGGGGAGTCCGGGTGGGCCAGGCGCTGCGCCAGCGCCTGGCGGAACGCGTCCAGCGCCGCGTCGGGCTCGCCGGCCTCCAGCAGGTCCCAGCCCAGGTTGTTGAGCAGCGAGCCCTGCCAGCGGCGCACCTCGGCGTCGGCGGAGGACCGGGCCTGCTCCAGTGCCGTGCGCGTCCACGCGCGCCGGTCGGCGGCCTCGGGCTGCACCAGTGCCACCATGTGCGCGGCGTCGACGGCCACGAACGGGGCCGAGGCGTCGGCGTCGGCCCGCGCCGCCTCGTACGCCCCCAGGAACAGCGGCAGCGCCGCGGCCGGGTCGCCACCGCTGCGCCGCAGCCGCCCGCGCTCCAGCCAGACCCGCGCCCGCACCACCGGCACCGACCCGGCCAGGGCCTCCGCCCGGTCGACCAGCTCGTCGCCGGCGGCGAACTCACCGCGCAGCCCGTGCACCCGGGCCAGCTGGGTCAGCACCTCCGCACGGCCGGTGTCGCCCGGCTCGCTGTCGAGCCGGGCCGACAACCGCTGCCACGTGGTGTCGAGATCGCCGAAGTCCCACAGCCCCCGCAGCCGGTCTCCCATCAGCGCCCCATCGTCTCCAGGACGAGCTCGGACAGCTCGATGATCGCGAACATGCCGCCCTGCGGGTCGGCGAGGATCGCGTAGTTGCCGACCGGCATCTCCAGCGGCCCGGTCAGCACCTGCCCGCCCAGCTCCCGGCACCGCGCCACCGCTCGCGCGCAGTCGCTCACCTCGAAGGTGACCCGCCAGTGCGCGGGCGCGTCCAGCGGGTAGCGCGCATCCATGACCGACAGGCCGCCGACGGTCCGGCTCTCCTTCAGCCACTCGATGTACGGCACCCCCTCGACGATCTCGCCCTTACGCTCCGACCAGCCGAACGCCTTGCCGTAGAACGACACCGCGGCCGACTCGTCGCGCGCGACGACCTCGGTCCAGCACTGGGTGTCCGGCTCGTTGGCGAGCTCGGCACCGCCGAAGCTGCCCTTCTGCCAGAGCCCGAACACGGCCCCCTCCGCATCGGCGCACAGCGCTGTACGGCCACGCGGGCCGATGTCGCTCGGTCCCGCCAGGACGGCGCCGCCAGCGTCCGCCACCGTCACCGCGGCGTCGTCCGCGCTGACCACCGAGACGTACCCGAGCCAGGCGGAGGGCCGTCCCGGCGTGCCCGGTCTGATCCCCGCCACGGCCCTGCCGTCCAGCGAGAACACCTCCCCCGGCTCCCACCCGAACATGGCCGCGTAGAACGCCGTCGCTCCGGCGACGTCGGCTGCGGCGTACTCCGCCCAGCACGGCGTGGCCGGTGCGTATCCCCTAACTCGCATGCGGACACCTTAGGGCCATCTCGGCCGTGCGGCGAGAGGCCCGCTCGCTCGGGCGTTACCCGCCGTTCGGCCAGGTGTACTGTCGATGGGGTCGATCGGTCCATGCGCGAACGTCACTGCCGCGCGATGATGTGGCCATGCTCCAGGATCGATCCGTCGTGGCGGGCCTCAACACCGCGCTGAACGAGGCCGACGTGGTCGGCCTGCGCGTCTACTGGCCCGGCCGCACCGTACGGCTGCTGCTGCACGTGCTGGCGCTGCCGGAGCTCGGTCCGGCCGATCCCGACACGCGGCGGGCACTGATCTTCACCGGCGTCTCCCAGCTGCGCGTGCTGCTGCGCACCGACCGCAGCAACAACCGCGACTACAGCAAGGCGATCACGCTGGCCGACGCCGACGACGCGGACCGCTTCCTGGCCTCGGTCGGCTGGTCCAATCCGATGTACGGCTGGAGCTTCGTCGACGACCCGCAGCTGACCCACGGCTGGCCCGAGGAGCTGAGCTTCACGCTGACCTCGCCCAACGGCCCCGCCGACGGCCCCGGCACGCACACCCTGTACTGGTTCTGCGAGTGCGGCCGCGCCGAGCCCGGCGGCGACATCGGCTACTGCATCGAGGGCGACATCCGGTTCGAGCGGCTGGAGATCGAGCGTGCCGACGGTTCCCCGATCCCGCTGACCACCTTCGTCGCCGCCGGAGTCCGCTGGTGGGAGGCGCACGAAGCCGCCGACCCCCGGGTCTCCCCCGAAGCCCAGCAGTCCCAGCCCCCCTCCCCCGCCTGGACCTGAGGGGAGCCTGCTCAGCCGCGCAGACCGGCGTTCACGGCGCGGCGTAGGGCGTCGCGGTAGAGGGGGCCGTGCAGGAGGCGTTCGGGCAGGACGCCGACCGCCAGGCGGAGTGCCCGGACCGAGATGGAAGCGGAGACGTCGGTGGTGGGCAGGGCGATGGTGCCGTAGACGCGGCGGGCCCAGGCCGGTTGCAGGGCGAACGCGGTGGCCGCCAGGCCGGTGTAGAGCAGCCGGGCCGGGGTCAGGCCCAGGTGCCACGGCAGCGGTGGGGCCATCAGGAACCGCAGCGTGTCGGCGCACTCGCGGGTCATCGCCAGGCCGGGGCGCATCGCCCGGTAGTAGGCGGCCACCTCGGCCGCGCTGCCGGGCACGGTGTCCGGGTCGAGGCCGATCAGGGCGGCCGCCGCCCGCTGCTCGGCGAAGTACCGGTCCACCTCGGCGTCGGTCAGCGCCAGCCCGGCCCGGCGGGCGGTGCCGACGAACGACTCCACCTCGGTCACGTGCACCCAGCGCAGCAGCTCCGGCTCGTCGACGCGGAACTGCTCGCCGGTACGCGGATCGACCGCCCGCATCCGCGCGTGCACCCCGCGCACCCGCCGCCCGGCCGACCTGGCCTGCGCGGTGGTGCCGTAGACGACGGTGCCGACATACTCGGCGGTGCGGATCAGGCGGCCCCACGGGTCGGTCTTGTAGTTCGAGTTCTGCACCACCCCGGCGATGGCGCGCGGGTGCAGGGCCTGCAGGAACAGGGAGCGTACGCCCGCGACGTACAGGATCGGCTCGGCGTGCACGCGCCAGGTGACCGAGTCGGGCCCGAACAGGCCGACGTCGCAGTCCTCGTCCACAGGGCGGGACGCGGTCGAGCGGAGGTCCGTGCCGGCGGCGCTCATCACCCCAGAGTGCCACGCGCCCCGGCCGGGGAGGGCCGGGGCGCGTGTTTCATACCGCTATCGGGAACGCTATCCGATCTTCGCGCCGACGTGGATCGCGATCGCGTCGTGGGCCGCCACGTTGGCGACGAACCAGCCGTTGGCGTCGACCGTGATCACCGGACCGGTGCAGGCGCTGCCCGTGTAGTCGCCGTGGATGACGTCGCAGTAGCGCCCGGCGGGCACGTTCGTGTGGTACGACCGCCCGTTGACCGCGGCGTCCTCGTCGTTGATCGTCAGGTAGCCCTTGCCGTTGCGGCCGAACGCGATGTGGTTGTTGCCGTTGTCGTACCAGTTGACGACCGTGGTGCCCTTGACCGCGTTGTGGAAGGCGACCATGTTCGCGATGACCTGCCAGCGGTGCTCGCAGCGCCAGCCGCCGGTGAAGCACGTCGCGTCGTTGGTCTTGCCCGCGGCGTTCGACGGCGGGCCCTGGTCGCGGTTGCTGAACTCGTAGCTGCTCATCACCGCGGGCGACCCGTACGGCCAGGCCAGCATGAACGCGTTGGCCAGCGCGTAGATCCCGTTGTCCTTGTACGTGAGGATGTCCCCGCCGTCGCGCTGCGTGTCGTGGTTGTCGGTGAACACGACCGCCTTGGACGTGGAGATGTAGCCCCACGGCTCACCGAAATTGTTCAGATAGGCGAGCTTCTCGTACCGGAACACCCGGCCCAGGTCCTTGCCGTACCGGAACTCGTGCACGTCGCCGTTGCCGGTGTACTCCGTCGGCAGGATCGGCTCGCCCGCCCCGAAGATGACCTCCTGCACGAGGTACGCGCTGCGCGACAGCTTCGCCTTGATGGCGGCGATGTCGGCGGCGGGCATGTGCTTGCTGGCGTCCAGCCGGAACCCGTCCACGCCGAGGCTCAGCAGGTCGTTGAGGTAGCCCGCGATCTTGGTGCGGACGTAGTCGCTCTCGGTCTTGAGGTCGGCCAGGTTGGCCAGCTCGCAGTTCTGCACCTCGTACCGGTCGTTGTAGTTGACGATGTCGTCGTTGCCGTTGCGGCCGCAGTGGTGGAAGTCCTGCGTCTGGTAGATGCCCGGATACGTGTACGAGGTGTAGGTCGAGCCCGCCCAGCCGGTGCCCGAGCCGACGCCGGTCATGTGGTTGACCACCGCGTCGACGATCACCTTCACGCCCGCGTTGTGGCAGGTGGTCACCATCGACTGGAACTGCGCCCGGGTGCCCTTGCGCGACTCGATCCGGTAGCTGACCGGCTGATACGCCACCCACCACTGCTGGCCGGTCGCGTGCTCCTGCGGCGGGGAGACCTGCACGTAGCCGTAGCCGCGCGGGCCGAGGAAGTTGGTGCACTCGGCGGCGACCGAGGGCCAGTTCCACTCGAAGAGCTGGACGATCACGTCCTTGGTGCCGGACGGGGCGGCCGCGGCGGGGGCGGCCGCGGTGAGGCCGGTGAGGCCGGTGACGGCGCTCGCGGCCAGGACGGCCGTCAGCGCCAGTGGGAGGAGCCTGCGTCGTCTCATGGGGACACTCCATACACGATGGAAACCTGGCTGAAATCTTTCAGCAAAGTTACAAGCGGCTTGCCGTCAGGTCAACGTGTAGACAGTGGAATGGCACGCCACACGGCTTGAAAGACCTTTCACCGCACCGGTGACCTCGGCACACCTCGCGCCACCCGACCCCTTCTTCTATAGACGTTGGCCTATCACATCGACTGCATCGAGATCGAAGTCGATGTGATAGGCCAACGTCAATGGCAAACGGGGTGGGGTGAGGGGTGGTCAGGGGTGGCGGGTGGTCAGGGGTGGCGGGTGGTCAGGGGCGGCGGGTGGTCAGGGGCGGCGGGTGGTCAGGGGCGGCGTAGGAACGGGGCAGGCCGGTCGGGGCGCCTGTCGGCACGCCGGCCGGGGCGGGGCGCGGTGGGGCGAACGGGGCTGTGCGGGACTGGTCGACGGCGGCGAAGCCGTACTCCAGCATCTGCGCCTCGTACTCCTGCTTGGCCCGCAGCAGCGGCATCGTGCCGCGCGCCGCGTCGGCGAGCAGGGCGCCCAGCAGGCTCGCGTCGCGTAGCGCGATGTTCGCGCCGTCGCCGCGCCCCGGCGACATGGTGTGGATCGCGTCGCCGAGCAGCGTCACCGCGGGCTCGCGCCAGAACCCCGTCGGCCGCGCCGAGCTGAGCACCACCGGGAAGGTCGCGGCCACGTCGGCCTCGGCCACGATCCGGCGTACGGCCGGATGGAAGCCCGCCGCCGTCCGCACCGCCAGCGCGTGCAGCCCGGCCGCGTCCACGCCGCTGGGCAGGGGCGCGTTCACCGTCATCGTCCAGGCGAAGCAGTCCGCGACCGGCGTCAGCCGCACGTGCGGGGCGAACCGCGCCACCGCCTCGGCGTACGGCGTGACCGGGCGGCAGGTGGCGGCCGCGAACGCGCTGCCGTCGGCGGCGGTCACCCGGTTGAAGCTGTCGACCAGCACGTCCGGGGTCGCGGCGAGCAGGTCCGGGGTGAGCGGGGTGCGGCCGTACAGGCCCCAGCCCAGGTCGTCGTGCCCGGCGTCGGGCAGCAGCTGGGCGCGCACGGCCGAGCCGGTGCCGTCGGCGCCGACCAGCAGGTCGCCGACGGCGGCCGAGCCGTCGCCGAAGCGGGCCTCGACCCGCCCGCCGGCGGTGGCCGCATAGCCGCGGCAGGCCCGGCCGAAGTGCACCTGAGGCAGCTCGGCCAGCAGGATCTCCCGCAGCGTACGCCGGTTGACGCCGAAGCCGCCGTCGGTGGCGGGCGGGATGTCCTTGGCGAACTTCGGCACGAGCTGGTCGTCCAGGAAGGCCATCAGGCGCGCCTGGCGGATGGCGGTGGCCTGGGCGAGGTCGTACAGGTGGGGCGGCAGGCACTCGCGCAGCGCCTGGGCGCCGGTGCCCTTGAGGCTGATGCGGTAGCCCTGGTCGCGGGACTCGGCGGTGGCGTCGCGCTCGTAGACGGCGGCACTGACGCCGCTGCGGTGCAGGCTGTGGGCCAGGCACAGGCCGCCGAGGCCGGCGCCGGCGATGATCACGTGCAGCGGGTCTCCTCCTCGGGCGGGGATGACGGTGTCGTTCATGCCGGTGAGACTAACGGCATACCTGTCACGACAGCAACCGTCATGACAGCAGCCGTCGCGACAGCTAGCATCAGGTCATGGACAAGCGCCTACCCGACTTCGCGGCCCTCGGCGGCGGCTCGATGCTGCACCAGGTCTCCCGGGAGCTCACCAATCTGCTGGACCGGCAGTTCGCCGAGCACGGCCTGACGACGCAGCAGGCAGCCCTGCTCATGCACGCGGCGGGCGGGCCGGTGACCCCGAGCAGCCTGCGGGCCGACCTCGGCACCGACACCGCGGGCATGACCCGGCTGGTCGACCGGCTGGAGAGCAAGGGCCTGCTGCGGCGCTCCCCGCACGCGGAGGACCGGCGGGCGGTGGTGATCGAGCTGACCCCGGCCGGGCGGGCGCTGCTGCCGCTGGTGCCGCCGATCTTCGGGCGTACGGTCGGACGGATGTTCGCCGACTTCGCCCCCGCCGAGATGGCCCAGTTCAACGCCCTGCTCCGCCGGGCGCACGCGAACCTCACCATGCCCTGACACCCCGCCCTCAATAGACGTTGGCCTATGACATCGACTCCACGCAGATCGAAGTCGACGTCATAGGCCAACGTCTATGACAAAGCGGGGCGCCGGAGAGCGGGGCGCGGAGTAGCTGGTGTGCGGTCAGCTCGGTGCCAGGGTCAGCTGGGCTTCTTGCCGAAGCGGAGCTTCCAGGGGACCATCGCGGACTCCAGCTGGACGCCCAGGCTCATCTTGGAGACGCCCTCGGCGCGCTCCTCGAACCGGATCGGCACCTCGTCGATCCGCAGCCCCTGCCGCACCACCCGGTAGTTCATCTCCACCTGGAACGCGTATCCGTTGCTCTGCACCGACGCGACGTCGATCGCGCGCAGGGTGTCGGCGTGCCACGCCTTGAAGCCGGCGGTGGCGTCCTTGACCCTGAGCTGGAGGATCGCGTTGACGTAGAAGTTCGCCCAGGCCGACAGGGCCTTGCGGTGCCAGGGCCAGTCGGCGGCCAGCGCGCCGCCGGGGACGTAGCGCGAGCCGAGCACGACGGCGGCGTCGGTGTGGGCGAGCTTGTCCAGCATGCCGGGGATGGCCGAGCACGGGTGGGACAGGTCCGCGTCCATCTGGATCACGATGTCGGCACCTTCGGCCAGGGCCCGGGTCATGCCCGCCACGTACGCCCGGCCGAGGCCGTTCTTCTCGGTGCGGTGCAGCACGCTGACCGGGATCGGCCCGTCGACGGCGAGCTTGTCGGCGACCTCGCCGGTGCCGTCCGGGGAGTTGTCGTCGACGACCAGCACGCCCAGGTTCGGGATGTTCAGCGCCGCGAGCAGCTCCACCAGCTTGGGCAGATTCTCCCGCTCGTTGAACGTCGGCACGACGACGGTGGTCTTCGGAGCGCTGGACATGATCACCTTTTGGTCTGGCCGGACTCGGCACGTGAAGCACGTGAAGTGGGCGCGGCAGGGTTCGAACCTGCGACCCTCCGCTTGTAAGGCGGATGCTCTCCCGCTGAGCTACGCGCCCGGTGGGCAGGCGCCCGCACGGAACCCGGACATCCTACCTGACGGTGCGCCGGGATCTCGAAACCCCGGCGCACCCGAGGTGTCACAGCGCGGCGAGCGCCTTGCGCCAGCCGTCCTGGTCACGCGCCTCACCAGGCAGGTTCATCTCGGCGTGGCGCACGACGCCCTCGCGGTCGATGACGAAGGTGCCCCGGTTGGCGAAGCCGCGCTCGTCGTTGAAGACCCCGTACGCCTGCGCGACGGCGCCGTGCGGCCAGAAGTCGGCCAGCAGCGGGAAGTCGTAACCCTGCTGGTCGGCCCACACCTTGTGGGCGAAGACCGAGTCGACGCTCACCGACAGGACCTGGGTCGTGTCGTTGGCGAAGTCGCCGATGTTGTCGCGGACCGAGCACAGCTCACCCTGGCAGATGCCGGTGAAGGCGAGCGGGTAGAAGACCAGCAGGACGTTCTTGCCGCCGCGGAAGTCCGACAGCCGCACTTCCTGGTTGTTCTGGTCCTTGAGCACGAAGTCCGGTGCCTGCGTCCCGACCTCGATCATGGCGATTCCCCCAAAGCTCGGCGGCCGCTGCCTCAGGCGCGGGCAGTGCCGCCGGCCGGCCGCGCCGCTGCTCATGATCGCAGCCCGGTCTGGCGGCCTGCCGGGTGGGGCAGGCCGCTACGACGGGCGGCCGGCTGTCAGCGCTTGGGGGCGCGCGCCGCCTTCGGTGCCACCAACCGCGCCGCGCTCCAGTCCTTGCCGGCGCTGAGGGTGGAAGTCTGGGTGAGCCCGGCGGTGGGTGCCGCCTCGGCGATCTCGCTCGGCTCGACGTGTCCGGGCCGGCCTGATTTGGGCGTCAGCAGCCACACCACGCCGCTCTCGGCGAGTGGGGCGATGGAATCGACTAGCAGGTCGACCAGGTCCCCGTCGTCCTCGCGGTACCACACCAGCACCGCGTCGACGACCTCGTCGGTGTCCTCGTCGACCAGATCTGATCCGCATGCGTCGGCCAGGGCGTCACGGAGCTCGAAGTCGACGTCGTCGTCGTACCCCATCTCCATGACCACCATGTCCGGCTCGATACCGAACCGGTCCGCCAGGCTGCGTACGCCCTCGGCGGCCTGACCAGCGGTCGCGCTCACTGTCGCGTGCCTCCTCTTCCGTTCGCGCACGCCCGCCGCTGCGGCGGGTTAACGTGCCCTTCGCGTTCTGTTGCCATTGTCGTCGGCGTCACAGCCGACTGCCGGTAGTCCACACAGTTCTAGCTCCCAGCGCAAGTGGCGCACCGGGCGGGTCCCGAAAATCCGCCGCCCATGCCCCCGCGCCCGCGAAGGCGGGCGCCGATCACACCGCCAGGAGCGCTCTCGCGGCCCGCTCGATGGCGTCCTCGCCGACCAGCACGTGGTCGGCGGCGGGCCCCAGCGGCAGGAACGTGTCGACGGCCGCGATCCGGCGGGCCAGGCCGACGTATCCGGCGTCGACCAGGGTCGCGAGCACGCCCTCGGCGACGCCGCCGGTGCGGCGGGTCTCGTCGACGACCAGGACCCGGCCGGTGGCGGCGGCCTCGCGGACGATGTCGGCGACCGGCAGCGGGGCCAGCCAGCGCAGGTCGACGACGCGGCAGCCGTGGCCCGCCTCGGCCAGGCGGGCCGCGACCCGCAGCGACATGCGTACGCCGTTGCCGAAGGTGATGATGGTCAGCTCGTCGGTGGCGCCGAAGCTGTAGCCGCGGGCGCGTCCGACGGGCACGTGCGTGTCGCCCCAGCGCGCGGGCGGGGCGTAGGGCGCCGTCCAGCCGCCGTCGCCGTCGGTGTGCAGGTCGCGGGTGTGGTAGAGCGCGATGGGCTCCAGGAAGACGCTGACGGTGCCGTCGACCTCGGCCGCCGCCACGCAGGTGCGCAGCATCGCGGCGGCGTCGTCGGGCCGCGCCGGGGCGGCCACGACCAGGCCCGGGATGTCGCGCAGGACGGCCACCGAGTGGTCGTTGTGGAAGTGCCCGCCGAAGCCCTTCTGGTACGCCAGCCCGGCGACGCGCACCACCATCGGATTGCGGTACGCCCCCTGTGAGAAGAACCGCATGCTGGCCGCCTCGCCCCGCAGCTGGTCCTCGGCGTTGTGCAGGTACGCCAGGTACTGGATCTCGGGGATCGGCAGCATGCCGCCCAGCCCCGCGCCCAGCCCGAGGCCGAGGATGGACGTCTCGTCCAGCAGCGTGTCGAAGACCCGGGCCGGGCCGAACCGGTCGCGCAGGCCCTTGGTGACGCCGTACACGCCGCCCTTGCGGGCCACGTCCTCGCCGAAGACCAGCGCCTGCGGGTGGGTCAGCAGCAGGTCGGTCAGAGTCGCGTTGATGCTCTGGGCCAGGGTCAGCGCCCCGCCGCGCTCGGGCGCGGTGCCGCCGAACGCCTCGGTACGGGCCGCCAGCAGCGCACCGGCGGCACGTTCGCCCGCCCCGGTGACACTGCGGGCCACCCGCAGCGGGCGGCGCGGGGCCAGCGGGGCGACGACCTCGGCCGCCGAGGCGAGCTTGGGCTCCTCGCGCACCTGGGCGGCGGCGTGGCGCACCCGCCAGCCGAGCTCGTCGTAGCGGCTGAGCAGCTCCGGCGCGGTGGCCTGGCCGGAGTCGATGAGCAGCCGCGCGGTGCGCAGCAGCGGGTCCAGGGCCAGGTCGTGCTCGATCTCGGCGGGCGCCCGGTAGGCCAGCTCGGCGTCGGCCCCGGCGTGGCCCATCAGCCGGACCGTACGCAGGTGCAGCACGGCGGGGCGGCGGTGGCGGCGCACCCAGGCGACCGCGGAGCGGGCCACCGCGTACGTCTGGGCCAGGTCGCAGCCGTCGGCGTGGTGGTAGCGCAGGCCGGGGCGGGCCTTGAGCGCGGCGCCGACCCAGCCCGCGGGCGAGCGGACGCTGATGCCCAGCCCGTTGTCCTCGCACACGAAGAGCAGCGGCAGCCGCAGGCCGGTGAAGTCGGACCAGCCCGCGGTGTTGAACGCGGCGGTGGCGCTGGCGTGGTTGACCGAGGCGTCGCCGAACGAGCACACCGCGATCGCGTCCCGCGGCCACGGCGGCAGCGCGACGTCGGCCTCGGGCGCGGCGTGCCGCCCGGCCCGCAGCGCGTCGCCGCCCTGCCGGGCCCGCTCGATCGCGAACGCGAGCCCGACCGCGCGCGGCAGGTGCGAGGCGATGGTCGAGGTGGTCGGGATGATGTTCAGCTCGGTGCTGCCGAAGACCTTGTGCCGCCCGCCCGCGATCGGCTCTGCCGCGCTGGCGACGATGCCCCGCAGCACGTCGCGGATCGGGTCGACCTTGCCGTCGGGCAGCTGGGCGGCGCGGGCGCAGTAGAATGCGCCGGAGCGGTAGTGCAGCAGCGCCGGGTCGGTGGGCCGCAGCGCGGCGGCGACGGCCGCGTTGCCCTCGTGCCCGGCCGAGCCGATGGTGTAGAAACCGGCCCCGTCGGCGCGCAGGCGGCGCGCGGCCAGGTCGAGGTGGCGGCTGGTGACCTGGGCGTCGAACAGCTCGCGCGCCTGGGCGGCGGTCAGGGCGCTGTCACCGCGCACCGTCGCATGGGGATCGGCGGCCGGTGTCGTGGTGGGCTGGTGGGACCAGGCTGTCAGCGCGCCGCGGAACCGTTCGTCGAGATCATGAGAGGTGCTCACGCAGCACAGCATGACCCAGGAGGGCGACCGGCAACCACTCGGATCGCCGATCGGACACGCCGGTCGCCCCGTCCGGCCAGGTCAGTCGCGCCATCCGGCGATGTCGACGCCCTTGGCCGACTCGACGCGCAGGCCGAACTGGATCTCGGCCCCGGCGCCGGGCGGCAGGGCCAGCTTCCAGGTGAGCACGCCCAGGTCGGAGCGCTCGGCGGGCTCGGGTTTGGCGTGCAGCTCCCGTACGGCGATCTGCGCGTCGCGCGACACCGGCAGCTGGTCCAGCACGGTCACCGAGATCGGCCGGGGGCTGTGGTTGGCGATGGTGATCTTGTATTCGGCGTCGGTGCGCCGGGTGGAGCCGAGCGTGGCCCGGCTCGCGGCCCGGCGCACCAGCTCCCGCTCCACCCGCACCCGGTCGTCGACGCCCAGGGCCAGTTCCCGCTCCTCCAGCGGCGCCCACGGCTCCAGCCGCGTGGAGCCGACGAAGTCGCCCTCGTGGAACAGCGCGGCCTGGCCGGGCGGCAGCGTGTGGCCGGAGGTGTTGCGCACCGTGGCCCGCAGCGTCGCCTCCTGGGCGCGCACCGGCGCGGTGATGTGGTCGAGCTTGGCCTCCAGGTCGAAGGTCGCGATCAGGGTCCGGTGCGCGGTGCCGTCAGCGGGCACCGCCACCGACTTGAGCGGGGTGTACGTCGCCGCGACCGGCCCCTCCTCCACCGCCGCGCTGGTCTCCCGCACCGCGGCCCGCGCCTTGGGCGCCATCGCCTGCATCGGGGCGGCGCCCGGGGCGGGGGCGGGCATCGCGGCGGCGGCCATCGGCGCCCCGCCGACCGTCATGCCGTACACCTGCGGCGGCGCCGGGTGGAACACGTCGACGAACCACGGGTCGAGCTCGGGGACGGTCAGCGCGCCCGCCGGGCGGGCGGTGGACAGGCGCAGCTGGCACTCGGGCCAGTCCTCACCGGTGCGCTGGGTGATCATGCCGTGCCAGGTCAGGGCGAGCCGGTCCCCGGCCAGGCGCAGGTCGTACCCGCTGATCCAGCTCGCACCCGGGACCAGGTAGGTCAGCTCCAGCTCGACCTCGCCGCCGCCGGAGTCCACCTCCAGCAGGATCTCGGCCAGCAGCCGGTCGGGCCGCGCGCTGCCGCGCAGGTCCATCAGGCGGCGCTCCACGGCGTCGCGCCGGCGGTGCAGGTCGGTGCGCTCCAGCTCGCGCGAGCGCCGGTCGCGGTGCAGGGCGGTCAGCTGCTCGTCCAGGCCGTCGGCGAACCGGGCCGCCGCGGCGACCTCGCCCTGCGCCAGGTTGCCCGCGCCGCGCATCGCCAGCCGGGCCAGGAACCGCTCCCGGGCCGTGGCCACGGTGTCGGCGTCGAGCAGTTCCCCGATCCGGGTCTCCAGCTCGCGCAGCTGCGCCTCCAGTGCCGTCACGGCCGCGTCGTCGCTCGCCGCCTCGCGCCTGGTGATCACGTTGACCCCGGCCACGGCGGCCGGGCCGTGCCCGGAGACCCGGACGGAGTCGCGCAGCAGCCCGAGCGGCAACGGTCCACAGGCGACCCGGTGCTCGCCCGCGGGGAGGGTGACGGTGCCCCGCCGGGTGATCCGGGCGCGGTCGGGGAAGACCGTGACGGCAGTGATCGGTGCGTCGAGGGATTCGAGGCTCATAAGCCGAGGCTACCGAAACCTGGCCAGCGCTCGCGGCGCAACGGGGCCGGGGCGGCCCCGCGGCTCGTGGCCGCGCGACCGCCCCGGTTTCCAGGGAGGAGTGAATGCTCAGGAGCAGGCGGCGCCGTTCAGGGTGAACAGGGCCGGGTCGGGGTTGGCGCCGGTGGCCGGGGTGCCGATGAACCCGAAGGTCAGCGACTGGCCGGGGGCGATGACCTTGTTGTACGCCAGGTTGCTGGCGCTGACCTGCGCGCCCGCCTGGGCGTACGCGGCGCTCCAGCCGCTGCCGACCGACTGGCCGCCCAGGAACGACCAGCGCAGCGTCCACCCGTTGACGGCGGTGCTGCCGGTGTTCTTGACGATGATCTGGGTGTTGAAGCCGCCGTCCCACTGCGCGTGCTTGGTGTAGGTCACCTGGCACTTCGCCGCGGCCGGGGCCGTGCCGTCGCCCTGACCGGCCAGGAACGAGGCGATCCAGGCCAGCGGGGCGTTCCAGTTGATCGTCAGCTCGTTGGTGGACCACGAGTCGATCGAGTCGATGTAGCAGAACTGGCCGGTGCAGCCGGTCAGCTTCTGCTGCGCGACCGGGTCCTGGATGGACGAGTTCGCGCCGCCCGACAGCGTGCCCTTGGGCGGGTTGGGCAGGTCGGGGTTGAGCGAGTGGGCGTACCAGCGGCTGTGCTGGTTGTGCGAGTTCACCTCGCCGTAGCCGGTGACATAGGACATGTTCAGGGCGTTGCGGCCCAGGACGTAGTCCATGCCGCGGGCCACGCCGTCGGCGTACTTGCGCTGGCCGGTGAGGTCGTAGGCGGCCGCCAGCACGATCATGTTGTTGATGATCCCGCTGTTGGAGCCCCAGTCGTAGGAGTTGTTCGCCGGGGCGTACGGCACGCCGTACGGGTGGGCGGTCCCGTCGGTGAGGTACTTGTCGGCACCGGCCACCACCGAGGCCCGGACGGCGGCCCGGTTCGGCAGGGAGCTGGGCAGGGTGGCCAGGTCGATGCGGCCCAGCGCCGCCACGCCCTGCCAGCCGAAGCCGCCGCCGGACCAGATGTCGGACGTGTGCAGCGGCGAGGCGGTCACCGCGTCGCGGTACTGGTTCTCGCCGGTGGTCAGGAACAGCTCCGCCGCGGCCCAGTAGAACTCGTCGGTCACGTTGGCGTCGTCGTACGTGCCGCCGCCGGTGCCGTCGGCGGTGCTCGCGTAGATCGCCGGGTGGGCCAGCGCCGCCGCGTAGGCGGTGCGGGCCGCGGCCAGGCTGCGCGCGGCGAAGGCCGGGTCGTACGAGGCGAACACGCGCGCCGCCTGCGCCGCCGTGGCGGCCAGGTTCAGCGTCGCCGCCGTCGACGGCGGGTGCAGCTCGCGCACCTTGTCGTCCCGGTCGGGAAGAAGGGGCAGCCCGGTCCACTCGCTGTCGTGGATCTTGTGGTGCGCCATGCCGGCCAGCGGCTTGCCCGCCGGCACCTGCATCTTGAGCAGGAACTCCATCTCCCAGCGGGCCTCGTCGAGGATGTCCGGCACGCCGTTGCCGCTCTCGGGCGTGTTCAGCTGCCCGTCGGTGAACGGCGCCTGGCCGCTGGCGGCGTACTTGCCCCGCTCGAACTCGTTGAGCATCTGGAACACCGAGATGCCGCCGTTGACGACGTACTTGCCGTGGTCGCCCGCGTCGTACCAGCCGCCGGAGACGTCCAGGCGGTAGTCGCAGACGCCCGGCTGGCACGGCACCGAGGTGTCACCGGTGTTCGGGGCCACGCCGACGTGCCCGGCCGCGCGGCCGTAGCCGGGGCGCAGGTCGTTGGAGATGGCGATGCCGGAGCGCTGCGGGTAGAAGAACTTCAGCGCGTCGTCGCGCAGCCCGGCGTAGAGGTCGCCGCCGAGGTCGAACGGGCGGCTGGTCTCCCCGTCGGCGACCAGGGTGTATCCGGTGCCGGCCACCGTGTACGAGCTGAAGTCGATCGACTGCACGTTCTGCCCGGAGCTGGCGTCCACGCCGCGCGGGGTGGTGCTGCCGCTGGCGACCACGGTGCCCGCGCCGTTCTTGAGCTGCCACGGCAGGGCGGCCGTGGCGTCGGTGACGACCGTGGCGCCCTTCGGGCCCTTGGTCAGGTAGCCGACCTGGTTGACCCGGACCCGGGGGCCGGTGTCGGGCTTGTAGACCTCGGGCGCGGCGCCGCCCTTGAGGGAGATGTCGTCCAGGCAGAGCCGCCAGGGGGAGGCACTGCCACCGATCTGAAACGCCACCTGCGCGTTCGGTAGGGAGACGGGCGCGGTGAAGGTGTACGAGTAGCCGGTGGCAGTGCCCGTCATCAGCGGATTCGCGGCCAGGAACTGGGTCCACGGATCCACCGGGAGCTGGATGAGCGCCTTGCCCACCTTGTCGGGGGTGGCGCTCGCCTTGAAGGCGTACTGGTAGGTCTCGCCCGCGACCAGCGGGACGTTGTCCTGCCCGATGATGACGTCCCACGGGTTGACGGTGCCCCCGGGGATGTCCGCACAGAGCTGGCCGCCGCTGGAGTCGAGCACGATGTTGCTGGTCCCCCACCACGGGGCGTGCCCGGAGTCGAAGGTGCCGTTGACGATCTGCTCGGGCGGATCGGCTGACGCGCCGGCGGCGGTGAGGCTCGTGGCGACGAGCCCGGCCACCGCCGCGATGGCGATCAGAACGGGTTTGCGCACTGGGGTTCCTTTCGATGAAGCGATCGGGTGGTGCATCGAAAGAGGCACGGAGGCGGTCCCACCTGCGGGAACCGCAGGAGCGGAGTGGGAGCGCTCCCATTCGTGCGCATGAATTATTGCCGTAGCGTTTCCGGAGTGTCAATCGCCCGCCCGGCCAGCCCGCCCCGGGACACCCCGCCCCGCACCTCCCCGCACCTCCCCGCGCCGCCCCCGGCCCGTCAAGATCGGCCAACTTGCCGGGCAATCGGGTGAATAGAGCCGCGTTGAGTGCCCGATTGCCCGGCAAGTTGGCTGGTCTTGAGGCCAGGCACCGCCAAGCACGCCCCGCCCCGGCCGCGCCGCGGGGCGGGGCAGGGCAGGGCAGGGCAGGGCGGTAAGCCGGGAGGGGCGGTCAGCCGGGGAGGAAGGAGAAGCGGACCTGGCGGGTGGGGTTGTCGCCGTTGGGGTCGACCAGGCAGATCGACTGCCAGGTGCCCAGCATGATGCGGCCGCCGAGCACCGGCAGCGTCGCGTACGGCGCCACGAAGGCGGGCAGCACGTGATCCCGGCCGTGCCCGGCCGAGCCGTGCCGGTGGCGCCACCGGTCGTCGGCGGGCAGCACGTGCTCCAACGCCGTGAGCAGGTCGTCGTCACTGCCGGCGCCGGTCTCGATGATCGCGACCCCGGCAGTGGCGTGCGGCACGAACACGTGCAGGAGGCCGTCGCCCCGGCCGCTGGTGAAAGTTTCCGCCTGCGCGGTCAGATCCACCACGCTGGGCCGCGACCCGGTCCGCACAGTGATCACGATGCTGTCCATGCGATCACCGTACGCACCCGCCCCAGTCCACCCCGAAGAGCCGGGCGGCGCTGGGGTGGGGCTGGGGCGGAGCTTGGGCTGGGCTGGGCGGAGCTGGGCTGGGCGGAGCTGGGCTGGGCGGAGCTGGGCTGGGCGGAGCTGGGCTGGGCGGAGCTGGGCTGGGTGGGCGTGGCGGGGTGGGGTGATGATCGTTGTCTGCGGGCGGAATCTCCACCAGCGGGGCGCCTCTTGACCGCAGACACCGATCTTGCGGGCGGCAGGTCACGATGATCGCGTTCTCCGGTCAGGATGTCGCCGCGCCCGCTGCGCCCGGGGCCTCAATCGCCGCCGCCGCCGTCCCCGCCGCCACCGTCCCCGCCGCCACCGCCGCCGCCACCGCCGTCGGAGTCGCCGCCGGAATCGCCGCTGTCGTCGGAGTCGTAGTCGGCGGGGTCGGAGTCGGAGTCGCCGTGCGAGTGGTGGCTGCCGCCGTGCGCACGGCGGCGGTGGCGGCGGCGCCGGGCGAACAGCAGACTGAGACCCAGGAGCGCGACGATCGGGCCCGCGATGCCCGCCACCTGCTCGGCACCGGTCGGCGCGAGGAAGGCGTAACCCTTCATGCCGGGAATGACGTACGCGTCGGCGCCGGTCGGGGCGGTCAGCGACTGCTCGACCCCGGCTCCGACCAGCCTGCCCTGCTGGCGCTGGCTGCCGTGGGTCCAGGTGGCGTCGCAGTGGCGGTGGATGCCGGCCCAGGGCGGCGCCCCGAACGGCGCCGAGCAGTCCCGGCCGGTGGCGGCGACCGCGGTGACCGGGTCACCGCCGACCTCGGCCACCAGGGGGAAGGTCGTGTTGACCGCGAGCAGGCAGCCCCAGAGGAACAGGAGCAGACCGAGGAGTCGTCGCATGCGCGGCAGGCTAATCGATCAGCGCCGTTGTGATCGCGCCGCAGTCGCCCATCCGACCCGGAAGTTACTGGTCAGTATGCGTGTCGCGGATCGCACCGGGCGGCTGTCTGCGTGACGAATGCCCCGGCGAAGGGGCAGGATGGGGCGAACAGACAACTTCTGTTGGCAAGACCGACTATCACTACAACTACGAGGGAACGCCTGTGGCCACCGAACGCAAGCGCCCGGTGATCAGCGACGGCCTGCCGAGCCAGCTCCCGGATATCGACCCCGAGGAGACGGCGGAGTGGGTTGAGTCGCTCGACGGAGTGATCGACGAACGCGGCGCCAAACGCGCCCGCTACGTCATGTTGCGGCTGTTGGAGCGTGCCCGTGAACGCCAGGTCGGCGTTCCGCCACTGACCACCACTGACTACATCAACACCATTCCCAGCGAGCGCGAGCCCTGGTTCCCGGGCGACGAGAACGTCGAGCGCCGGCTCCGCGCGTACATCCGCTGGAACGCCGCGATGACCGTGCACCGCGCCCAGCGCCCCGGCATCGGCGTCGGCGGCCACATCTCGACCTTCGCGTCGTCCGCGTCGCTGTACGAGGTCGGTTTCAACCACTTCTTCCGCGGCAAGAACCACCCCGGCGGCGGCGACCACATCTTCTACCAGGGGCACGCCTCCCCCGGTATGTACGGGCGCGCCTACCTGGAAGGCCGGCTGACCGAGTACCAGCTCGACGGGTTCCGCCAGGAGCTGTCGCACCCGGGCGGCGGGCTGCCGTCGTACCCGCACCCGCGCCTGATGCCGGACTTCTGGGAGTTCCCCACGGTGTCCATGGGCCTGGGCGGCCTGAACGCGATCTACCAGGCGCGGTTCAACCGCTACCTGCACCACCGCAACATCAAGGACACGTCCGACCAGCGAGTATGGTCGTTCCTCGGTGACGGCGAGATGGACGAGCCGGAGACCCTGGGCGCGATCGGCCTGGCCGCGCGCGAGGAGCTGGACAACCTCACCTTCGTCATCAACTGCAACCTGCAGCGGCTCGACGGCCCGGTGCGCGGCAACGGCAAGGTCATGCAGGAGCTGGAGGCCTTCTTCCGGGGGGCCGGCTGGAACGTCATCAAGGTCGTCTGGGGCCGCGAGTGGGACCCGCTGCTGGCCGCCGACACCGACGGCGCGCTGGTCAACCTGATGAACACCACGCCCGACGGTGACTACCAGACCTACAAGGCGGAGTCCGGGGCGTACGTGCGCGAGCACTTCTTCGGGCGCGACCCGCGCACGCGCAAGATGGTCGAGCACATGTCCGACGACGAGATCTGGGGTCTCAAGCGCGGCGGGCACGACTACCGCAAGCTGTACGCGGCGTACAAGGCGGCGACCGAGCACACCGGCCAGCCGACCGTGATCCTCGCCAAGACCATCAAGGGCTGGACGCTGGGCTCGCACTTCGAGGGCCGCAACGCCACGCACCAGATGAAGAAGCTGACGCTGGACGACCTGAAGACGTTCCGCGACCGCCTCTACCTGGACATCCCGGACTCGGTCCTGGAGGCCAACCCGTACGAGCCGCCGTACTACAAGCCGGACGCCAAGAGCGACGAGATGGCGTACCTGCTGGAGCGCCGGGCGGCGCTGGGCGGCTCGCTGCCGCAGCGCAACACCAAGTACACGGCGCTCCAGCTGCCCGAGCACAAGGTGTACGCGGACCTGAAGAAGGGTTCCGGCAAGCAGAAGATCGCCACCACGATGGCGTTCGTCCGCCTGTTCAAGGACCTGATGAAGGACAAGCAGATCGGCCACCGCTGGGTGCCGATCATCCCGGACGAGGCGCGCACGTTCGGCATGGACTCGCTGTTCCCGACGGCGAAGATCTACTCGCCGCACGGCCAGCAGTACACCGCCGTCGACCGCGAGCTGTTCCTGTCGTACAAGGAGTCGACGGCCGGGCAGATCCTGCACGAGGGCATCAACGAGGCCGGCTCGGTCGCCTCGTTCACCGCGGTGGGCAGCTCGTACAGCACCCACGGCGAGCCGATGATCCCGGTCTACATCTTCTACTCGATGTTCGGCTGGCAGCGGACCGCCGACGGCCTGTGGGCCGCGGCCGACCAGATGACGCGCGGCTTCCTGCTGGGCGCCACCGCCGGTCGCACCACGCTGAACGGTGAGGGCCTGCAGCACGAGGACGGCCACTCGCACCTGATCGCGGCGACGAACCCGGCTGCGGTCGCGTACGACCCGGCGTTTGGCTTCGAGATCTCGTACATCGTCGAGGACGCCCTGCGCCGCATGTACGGCGAGTCGCCGGAGGACGTCTTCTACTACCTCACGGTGTACAACGAGCCGTACGTGCACCCGGCCGAGCCCGCGGGCATCGACGTGCAGGGCCTGCTCAAGGGCCTGTACCGGTACTCGTCCGGCCCGGCGGAGGGCCCGAAGGCGCAGATCATGGCCTCCGGCGTCGGCATGCAGTGGGCGATCAAGGCCCAGCAGCTGCTCGCCGAGGACTGGGGCGTGTCGGCCGACGTGTGGTCGGCGACGAGCTGGACCGAGCTGCGCCGCGACGCGGTCGAGGCGGAGCAGTTCAACCTGCTGCACCCGGACCAGCCGGCGAAGGTGCCGTACGTGACCCGGGCGCTGGAAGGCGCCCCGGGCCCGAAGGTGGCCGTCTCCGACTGGATGCGGGCCGTCCCGGACCTGATCTCGCGTTGGGTGCCCGGCGACTACACGTCGCTCGGCACGGACGGCTTCGGCATGTCCGACACCCGCTCGGCGCTGCGCCGCCACTTCAACGTGGACGCGGAGTCGGTCGTGGTGGCCGTGCTGTCGCAGCTGGCCCGCGCCGGTGAGGTGCCGGCGTCGGCGCCCGCCGAGGCGTTCCGCAAGTACGCGATCGACGACGTGACCGCGGCCCCGGCCGGCGAGACCGGCGGCGACTCCTAAGCAGTACCGCTCTCGGGGTCACACGTCCTGTGGTGTACGTACACCGCAGGAGGTGTGGCCCCGAGGCGTATCCACCTGTCGGGCGAGTGGTCAGTCGGCCTCGACGAGCGGTGCGACCAGGAACTGGTGGGCGGCGAGCTCGCGGTAGAGCGGGCTGGTCTCCAGCAGCTCGTGGTGGCGGCCGGTCGCCACGACCCGGCCGTGTTCGAGCACCACGATCTGGTCGGCGTCGAGCACGGTGGACAGCCGGTGCGCCACGATCAGCAGCGTGCGCCCGCTGGCGACGGTGTCGATCGCGGCGCGCAGCGCGGCCTCGTTGCGCGCGTCGAGGTTGCTGGTCGGCTCGTCCAGCAGCAGGATCGGCGGCGCGGCCAGCAGCGTACGCGCGATGGCCAGGCGCTGGCGCTCGCCGCCCGACAGCAGCACCCCGCCCTCGCCGACCTGGGCGTCCAGGCCGAGCGGGGTGCGTTCGACCAGCTCACCGAGGTTGACGGCGTCGAGCACCTGGCGCATCCGCTCGTCGGTGGCGTCGGGGGTGGCCAGGCGCAGGTTGTCGCGCAGCGTCCCGGCGAGCACCGGCGACTCCTGCTCGACGTAGCCGAGCTGGCCGCGCAGGGTGTCGTGGTCGAGGTCGCGGATGTCGGTGCCGCCGACGCGGATGCTGCCCGAGCTGGTCTCGTAGAAGCGCTCGACCAGCGACAGCAGGGTCGACTTGCCCGCGCCGGACGGGCCGACCAGCGCGGTGCGGCTCCCGGCGGGGGCGCGGAAGCTCACCTCGTGCAGGATCTGGGCGGGCGGGGCGCCGTCCTGGGCGGCGTACGCGAACCCGACCCGGTCGAACTCGACCGCGGGCGCGTCGGCGGGCCCGCGCGGCGCGGGCACCGGCGGCGCCTGCTCGCCCTCCAGCGGGATGACCAGCACCTCTTCCATCCGCTGGAGCGCCCCGAGCCCGGCCTGGAGCTGCGTGTACGCGTTGAGCGCCTGCCCCAGCGGCATGACCAGGAAGAACACGAACAGCACGAACGCCACCAGGTCGCCGACGGTGATGGTGCCGCTGGCCACCCGGGCCCCGCCCACGCCCAGGACCAGCAGGAACGATCCCTGGATCGTGGTCACCATGGCGGGCTCGACGATCGCCTGCAGCCGCGCGATGCGGATGCCCGCGCGGAACGCCTGCTCGGCGCTGTGGACGACGGTCGCGGTCTCGCGGGCCTCGGCACGGCTGGCCCGGATCGTGCGCGCGGCGGTGATCGACCGCTCGACGGCGGCGGTCATGTCGCCGATGCGCTCCTGGGCCTGCCGGGACATGCCGCGCACCTTGCGGGCGAAGAAGATGCCGCCGGACAGGCCGACGACCAGGCCGACCAGGGTGACGCCGAACAGCACCGGGTCCAGCACGATCATCGCGGTGGCGGCGCCGACGACGGTGATCGCGCCGGTGACGGTCTCGAACAGGCCGGAGGTGACCACCGCCCGCAGCAGCGTGGTGTCGGCGCCGACGCGGGAGAGCAGGTCGCCGGTGCGGCGGTTGTCGTACTCGGTGATGGGCAGGCGGAGCAGGTGCCCGGCCAGGCGGCGGCGCGCGGTGAGCACGAGGCCCTCGGCGGTGCGCTGGAGCAGGTAGTGGCGCAGCCCGTTGATCGAGGCGGCTCCGACGAGCAGCACGCACAGCCCGATGACGCTGGAGGTGACGGGTACGCTGTGCTGGAGCCCGTCGATGACGTCGCGGGTCAGCACCGGCTGGGCCAGCGTGCCGGCCGTGGTGATCAGGGACAGCACCGCCACCAGCAGCAGCGAGGTGCGGTGGGTGCGCAGGTAGGGCCAGAGGGTGCGCAGGCCGACCTCGGGCGCGGTGGGGGTCTCCGCCGTCATGCTCCGACTCTACCTGCCGACCGGTAAGCGGCGGCCGGTCCGCGGTTCCCCTGGGGGAGGTAAACGCTTACCCTGTCGGGCATGCGCAGCGCGTTGATCGTCCGGGGCGGAGCCGAGTTCCACGACCCCGTCGGCACCACCGACAGCTTCCTGCCGTTCCTCAAGGAGCAGGGCTTCGAGGTCACCGTCGCCGAGGACCTGGCCGTGTACGACGACCGCGACCTGCTCGCCGCCACCGACCTGGTGGTCAACTGCTGGACCGCGGGCGGTGACGAGCTCACCCCCGAGCGCGCGGGCAACCTCGACGAGGCGGTGCGCGCGGGCACCGGGCTGGCGGGCTGGCACGGCGGCATCGTCGCCGCGTTCACCGAGCGCCGCTACCAGTGGCTGACCGGCGCCTGGTTCGTCTGCCACCCGTCGAACTTCGTCAGGCACACCCTCACCGTGCTGCCCGAGCACGCCGATCACCCGATCACGGCGGGGATCGACCGGGTCGAGCTGGACACCGAGCGCTACTGGCTGCTGGCCGACCCGCTCAACGACGTGCTGGCCACCATCACGTTCCCGGTCGAGGACGGCGAGCCCTGGCAGGAGCCGGTCACCCACCCGGCGGTGTGGACGCGGCAGTGGGGCGCCGGACGGATCTTCGTCTCCACCGTCGGGCACCACCTGCCGGATCTGGACGTCCCCCAGATCCGTACGCTCACCGAGCGCGGCCTGGTCTGGGCCGCCAGGCGTTGACAGCGCGGCACGGGATGATCACACTGCCTCGTGCCTCCCACCACGACCGACACCGCCACCGCCGTGCTCTGCCCCAGGTGCCAGTCGCGCCTGGTCGGTGAGACCGGCGAAGCACCCTGGTGCGAACGCTGCGAGTGGAACCTCGACCACTTCCCGCCGCCGGACGCCATGTGGCTGTTCCGCTGGCTGAGCCGGCACGAGCGCAGGCTGGGTTACGCCTCCGACGCCGAGCTCGTCGGCGAGCTGGCCACCGCCGAGGCCAGGCCGAGGCTGCGGGTGGGGACGGTCGTGCTGGTCGCGGTCTCGGCGGTGCTGCTGCTGATCCCGCTGGGCCTGCTGGCCGCCGGCGGGTGGCTGATCGCCGTCAGCGGCGGCTTCGTGCCGCAGATCCTGCTCGGGCTGCTCCTGCTCGCCGCGGCGTACGGGCTGCGCCCCCGCCTCGGGCGGATGAAGGACGAGACGCACGACACGTACCCGCTCTCGGCGGCCAAGCAGCCGGAGCTGTTCGCCCTGATCGCGCGTACCGCGGCCGAGGTCGGGACGCCGCTGCCCGACCACGTCGCGCTGGCTGAGCAGTGGAACGCGTGGACGGCGCAGGTCGGCCTGCGGCGGCGCCGGGTGCTGGTGCTGGGCATCCCGCTGCTGGTCGCGCTGGATCCGCAGCAGACGGTCGCGCTGGTGGCGCACGAGCTGAGCCACTTCAGCAACGCCGACATCCGCCGGGGGCTGCTGACCCAGCCCGCGCGCACGATGTTCGCCACCTTCGCCCGCGCCCTGCGGCCGCCCCGCCGCGACGCCTGGCAGCTCGGCCTGTCGGACCTGGCGGCCCTGGTGCTGACCGTGTGGCAGGTGGTCGGCGGGGTGCTGTGCTGGCTGCTGTACAGCGCGCACATCAGCATGCACCTGTTGGCCGGGCGGGCCAGCCGGCACGCCGAGGCGCTGGCCGACCTGCGGGCGGCGCGGGCCGCCGGGTCGGCCGCCGCGCTGCGGCTGACGGCGGACATGGCGCTGTGGCCCGTGCTCGCGCCCGTGGTGGACAGCCGGGTCGAGGCCGGTGCGGCACTGCCCCGCTGGCGGGCCGGGCTGGCGCTGGCCCGCGAGCGCAACGCCGAGCGGGCGGCCCGGCTGCGGCAGCTGTCCAACCGCACCCACGCCTCGCTGTTCAGCAGCCACCCGTCGCCGGGGCGGCGCCACGACCTGCTCACGGCGGCGCCGTTCCAGCAGGCCGCGGTGGTGCTGACGCCCGAGCAGGCGCTGCGGCTGGACGCGGAGCTGCACCCGTACGCCGAGGCGATGCGCGGGGAACTGGCCAAACACCAGCGCGCGTTCGAGTTACTGTGAGCCCCATGCGTCTGATCAAGTACACCCATGCCTGTGTCCGGATCGAGCACGACGGCCAGGTGCTGGTGATCGACCCGGGCACCTGGAGCGAGGACGAGGCGCTGGCCGGGGCGAACGCGGTGCTCGTCACGCACGAGCACGCGGACCACATCGACGTCGACCGGATCGCCGCCGCGGCCGCCGCCGACGCCGACCTGCGGGTCTACGCCCCCGACCCGATCGCGGCCCAGCTCACCGAGCGCGGCGCCACGGTGGTCACGGTCGCCGTCGGCGACACGGTCACCGCGGCCGGGCTGCCGGTCGAGGTCGTCGGCGGCCTGCACGCCGAGATCTACGAGGGCCTGCCCGGCTGCGCCAACGTCGGGTTCGTCGTGGCCGGCGACGTCTACCACCCGGGCGACTCGTTCTTCGTGCCGTCCCAGCAGGTCCGTACGCTGCTCGTGCCGACCTCGGGACCGTGGTTCACCATGGCCGGGATGCTGGACTTCGTCCGGGCGGTGAAGCCGCAGCGGGCCCACTCCATCCACGACGCCATGCTCAGCGAGCGCGGGCTCAACGGCGTCGACCGCTGGATCGACTGGAAGGGAAACACGGAGTACAGCCGGATCGACCTCGGCGAGTCCGTAACCCTCTCCTGAAGACCACCGAAGTCCCCGAGACCACCCCAGTCGCCAAGACCACCGAAGTTGCCGGGCAATCGGGGGAAAGAGGACCACTCTTTCCCCCGATTGCCCGACAACTTGGCCGATCTTGGGGCTTGGCCGATCTTGGGGTGGGTCAGGCGGTGACCTTGGGGTGGGTGGGGGTGGTGTCGCGGCGCTGCTGGGTCAGTCCCATGCGGCCGGCGGCGTCGGCCAGCTCCCAGGGGGCCTTGAACGGGAAGTACGCGTCCATGAACTCCCGGACCATCTGCGCCTGCTCGTCCAGGTCGGCCACCTGCGAGTTGGTGTCGTTGAGGCAGAACACGTCGGTGTTGCGCTGGCGCACCAGCCGGGCCAGCATCACCGGCGCGACCAGGCGGCCCAGGTCGATGTAGACGTGGGCGATCCCGCCGGGCACCGAGCGCCCGGTGCTGTGCGCCCAGTAGTGCGCCAGCGACGACGGGATGGACAGGTCGCCGCGGTCGCGGAACTGGTGCGAGGCGGTGGCGTGCGACTCCTCGCGCATCTCCGTCTCGATCTCCTCCAGCACGGTGCGCAGCAGCGGGTACGGCACGTGCCGCATCTTCTGGTAGACCTGCGTGCCGAACCGCGCCTGGATGAGCCGCCGGTTGTTCTTGGCCGCCACGTCCACCGGGTGGTCGGCCGGGGCGGGTGGGTTCAGGTCGACCAGCGAGCTTGACGGGAAGAACTTGGCCACCCCGTTGGCGAAGAAGAACTGGCCGGGCAGCACGGGGCGGCCCAGGATCATGTCGTCGTTGAAGTACAGGAAGTGCTCGGACAGGCCGGGGACGCGGTGCAGCCGCGACTCGATGGCGTGGGAGTTGAACGTGGGCAGCACCCCGACGTCGCCGAAGATCTCCCGGTGGCTGACCAGGGTGACCCGGTTCGAGGACAGGTCCAGCCAGCTCGGCACCTGGTCGTCGGTGACCAGGTAGATGTGGTTCACCCAGGGCGCGAAGGCGTGCAGCGAGCGCATCGAGTAGAGCAGCTCGTCGCGTGAGGTGAACCGGGACGCGTTGGTGGCGAGCCCGTTGAACGAGTCGTCGGTGCCCATCGCCTTGGACTTGCGCGCCTGCCACGCCGGGTCGTCGCCGTCGACCCAGGTGTAGACGACGTCGACGGGGAACCGCACGTCGTTGGGGCCGGGCTCGGCGTAGACGGCGCGGCTGCGGAAGCGCGGCTCGGGCGCGGTGGGCATGAACTGCGACAGCCGCCCGGCGGGGACGTACTCGACCGGGGTGTCGACGCTGACGACGGTGCCGACGCGGTGGTTGCGCGGGCCGACCAGGCGCGGGGCGTCCCAGCCCGGCCCCTTCACGGTGTCCCAGAACTCGATCTCGCAGGCGTACGCCCCGTCGAGCAGCGCGTTGCCCTCCGGGCTGGTCACGGCCTGGTAGACCTGCACCACCCGGCACCGCTGCGGGCTGGTCCGGCGCCCGCCGGTGTCCATGGTCCGCACCACCATGCCGGGTGCGGCGGGCTGGGTGCGCAGCAGCCGCAGCACGGCGGCCCGGTGCTCGACCCCGACGGCCACGGCGCTGCACCGCGGATCGGTGTGCGGCACGCAGAAGTAGTCCAGCCCGGCGTCCTCCAGCAGGCCGAGCACGATCTGCAGGTTGCCGTGCCACGCCGTCGCCGGGGACGCGCCCGCGATGGCGACCGCGGGCACCCCGTGGCTGCGTACCCGGCTGCTGCGGTTCGGCACGCCGACCAGCAGCTTCGCGATGCGGACCCGCTGACGCAGCGGGAGGCGGCACGCGGCGGCGCGCAGCGCGGGACGGGGTAGGAGGCGTTTGACAATCTGCTTCACAACGACCCAACATAAGCGATAAGGCTCGAAAGCTGATGTATTGCCCTAATAAGGACTTTTCATGTTCCCCGCGCCGCCAGGCGCACTGCCCCGCACTGGAGACAACGCGTGACCCGCCCATCCGTGCACGCCGACCACCGGCTGATGCGCAGCCTGCCCGTCGCGGCCCCCGCGCTCGCGACCCTGCTCGCCGTCCTGCTCGGGCACGACCGGCGCGCGCTCTGGCGCGACGAGTACGCCACCTGGTACGCGGCGACCCTGTCCCCCGCCGACCTCAAGCACCTGCTGTCCAACGTAGATGCCGTCTTCGCGCCGTTCTACCTGTTCACCCGCGCGTGGATCACCCTGTTCGGGGACAGCCTGACCAGCCTGCGGCTGCCCTCGGCGCTGGCGATGGCGCTCACCGCGGCCCTGATCGGCGCGCTCGGGCGCAAGCTGTTCTCGCCGGGCACCGGCCTGGTCGCGGGCCTGCTGTTCGCCCTGCTCCCCTCGATCTCCCGGTACGGCGAGGAGGCCCGGCCGTACGCGTTCGCGCTGGCCGCCACCGCCGGGGCGACCCTGCTGCTGCTGCGCGCGCTGGAGCGGCCCGACCTGGTGCGCCGCTGGGTGCCGTACGCCCTGGTGGTGACCTTGATCGGCTGGTCGCACCTGGTCGCGCTCACCGTGCTCGGCGCGCACGCCCTGGTGGTGCTCGCCACCGCCGCGCCGCGCCTGGTCGCCGTGCGCAACTGGACCGTCGCCGCCGCCTGCGGCGGCCTGCCGGTGGTGCCGCTGCTGCTGCTCGGCCGGGGCCAGACCCGGCAGATCGGCTGGATCGAGACCCGGGAGGAGTCGATCCGCTCGTTCGTCACCGCGGTGTTCGGCTCCCTCACCGTCGGCCTGCTGGTGCTGACGCTGGGCGTGCTCGCGATCCGGCTGGCCGACCCGCGCCGCCGGCTGCTGATGGCCTGGGCGCTGCTGCCGCCCGCGGTGGTGCTGGCGGCCACGCCGGCGGTCAACCTGATGCTGTCGCGGTATCTGCTGTTCACGCTGCCCGCGTGGGTGCTGCTGGCCTCGGTGACGCTGCGGCGGGGCGCGGCGCTGGCCGTGACCGCGTTCGTGGCCGCCGCCAAGGGCCGGTTCGCAGCCGTGTCCCCGCGCAGTGGCCGGGCCTGGATCGTGGTGGCCGCGGGCCTGGCGGTGCTGGGCGGGCTCGCGCTGCCGGGCCAGGTCGACGCGCGCACGCTGCCCGCGGGCAACCAGGCCGACCTGCGCGCCGCCGCGGCGATCATCAAGGCGCGGCTGGAGCCCGGCGACGCCATCGCCTACGGCGGCACCTCGCACGGCGGCCCCCGGGTGTTCCGCCGCGGCATGGCCTTCGAGCTGCGCGGCGTCACCGCGCCCAGGGACGTGTTCGTCAGCGTCCCGGCTCAGGCCACCGGCACCTTCAACGCGGTGGAGTGCGCCGACCCGGCCGCCTGCGCGCAGGGCGTGCGGCGGCTGTGGCTGGTCACCTCGGCCCCGGACCCCAACCTGTACGGCTGGCTGCCCGCCACCCGCGCCGAGCTGCTGCGTACCGAGTTCACCGCGCGGTTCGAGCAGCGCACCCAGGGCGTGGCCGTGGTGCTGCTGGAGCGCTCACCGCAGCCGAGGCCGCAGGTCCCGGCCGGAGCCGAACCTGCGGCGGTCGCGCCCCGGCCCTAGGGCTTGGGCGCGGTGTACAGCCGGTCGGCGTACGAGGGGCCGTAGTACTCGCGCAGCTCGTCCAGCGACTCGGCGGTGTACTGGACGCTCTTGATGATCTCCGGGTGCGGGGGCACCGCGTCGGGGTTCCAGTCCTCGTGCTGCCACAGGTGCGAGCGCAGGAACGCCTTCGGGCAGTGGTGGAAGACCTGCTCGATCTCCACCAGCAGGGCCAGTTGCGGCCGGTGCCCCTTGACCGTCATCTCGTCGAAGAACGGGGCGTCGCGCAGCAGCCGGGCCCGCCCGTTGACGCGCAGCGTGTCGGTGCGCCCCGGGATCAGGAACAGCAGCCCGACGTGCGGGTTGGCCAGCACGTTGCGGAAGCCGTCGGCGCGGCGGTTGCCCGGCCGCTCCGGGATCGCGATCGTCGTGTCGTCGATGACGTGGGCGAACCCGGCCGGGTCGCCCTTGGGCGACACGTCGCAGGTGCCGTCGGCGCCAGCCGTCGCGACCAGGCAGAACGGCGCGGCGGCCAGCCAGCGCCGGTCCATCTCGTGCAGCCGGGACCGCTCCTTGGCCACCGAGCGGGGTTGCGGCTCGCCCAGCAGCGCGCGCAGCTCGTCCTCCGAGGTGATCTCCACGTACTCCGCGCGCATCCGGCACGCTCCTTCCGGTGGGGAACCGCTCCGAGCGTAGACCGCGCAGCTCGCGCGCCGCGTGCCGATAACCTCGTGGCGGGGTGGCGGGGGTCGGGCCGTACCCTGGAGGCCGTGACGGTACGTGTGCGATTCGCCCCATCTCCCACCGGCATGTTCCATGTCGGCGGCGCCCGGTCAGCCCTGCAGAACGCGGTCTACGCCAAGCAGCACGGCGGCGTGTTCGTGCTGCGCATCGAGGACACCGATGCCGCGCGCAACCGCCCCGAGTGGACCGAGGGCATCCTCTCGGCGCTGGAGTGGATCGGCATCGCCCGCGACACCTACGAGGGGCCGCTGTTCCAGTCGTCGTACCTCGCCGAGCAGACCAAGGCCGCGCAGCAGCTGTTCGACGCCGGCCGGGCCTACTACTGCGACTGCACCCGCGACGACGTGCAGGCCCGCACCGAGAACAAGTTCTCCGGATACGACGGCTTCTGCCGCGACCGCGGTCTCACCCCGGGCGAGGGGCGCGCGCTGCGCTTCCGTACGCCCGACGAGGGTGTCACCAAGGTCGTCGACCTGATCCGCGGCGAGCCGACCTTCGAGAACAAGCTGATCGAGGACTTCGTCATCGCGCGCGGCGACGGCTCCCCGGTGTTCCTGCTGGCCAACGTGGTCGACGACGTGACCATGGGGATCACCCACGTGATCCGGGCCGAGGAGCACCTGCCGAACACGCCCAAGCAGCAGCTGCTGTGGGAGGCCCTCGGGCACGAGCCGCCGGTCTGGGCGCACGTGCCCGTGGTGGTCAACGAGAAGCGGCAGAAGCTGTCCAAGCGCCGCGACAAGGTGGCCCTGGAGATGTACCGCGACGAGGGCTACCTCGCCGCCGCCATGCGCAACTACCTGATGCTGCTGGGCTGGGCACCGTCGGGCGACCGCGAGATCGTGCCCTGGTCGGTGATCGAGGATGAGTTCCGCCTGGAGCAGGTCAACCCGTCCTCGGCGTTCTTCGACGAGAAGAAGCTGCGCGCGTTCAACGGCGAGTACATCCGGGCGCTGAGCACGGCGGAGTTCACCGACGCGTGCACGCCGTGGCTGACCGGGCCGTTCCCGACCGAGGCCGAGCGGGCCGAGCGCGGCTACGGCATCGTCGCGCCGCCGTGGGACCCGGCCGTGTACGACCCGGCGGTGTTCGCGCAGGTGGCCGAGCTGGTGCAGACCCGCATCGCGCTGCTGTCCGAGGTGGTCTCCTACGTGGACTTCCTGTTCCTGGACGAGCCGTTGCTCGACGAGGCGGCCTGGGCCAAGGCGTCGAAGGACGCGGGCATCCTGCCCGACGTGACGGCGGCGCTGCGGGACCTGCCGTCCTGGGACGCGGAGTCGATCAAGAACACGCTGGTCGCGGTCGGCGAGGCGCACGGGCTCAAGCTGGGCAAGGCGCAGGCGCCGGTGCGGGTCGCGGTGACCGGCCGCGCGGTGGGCCTGCCGCTGTTCGAGTCGCTGGAGGTGCTGGGCCGCGAGCGCACGCTCGCCCGCCTGGCGAAGGTCACCCCCGCCGCCTGAGCAGGGACAAGACGAGAAGAGGCCCGCCGGTCGCGACCGGCGGGCCTCTTTCTTTCGCGGGTACGGCTTCTTTCGCGGGTACGGCGTCAGGCCCGGCGCCGCTTCACCAGGTTGATCACGCCGCCGACGAGCAGCCCGGCCACCACCGCACCGCCGATCCAGGGCCACCACGGGGCGTCGTCGCTCTTCGGCTGCGCCTGCGCCGGAGACGGGGCCGGGGACGGGCTCTCGGCCGCCGGGCTCGCGCTCGGCACGGCCGCCGACTCGGTGACCGGCGACGGGCTGGCCTGCCCCGCCAGGGTGAACGTGTAGGAGCCCTTCACCACGTGGCCGTCCTCCGAGGACACCTCGTAGGCCACCTTGTACGCGCCACCGGCCGTGCCGGTGAACGGCGCCGAGATGCTCTTGCCGCTGATCGCGGGCGCGCCCGCCGCGACCGCACCGTCCGGGCCGGTCACCGTCAGCGTGGCGCCGTCCTTCTTGAGCGTGGCCAGGAACTTCAGCGTCACCTGCGCGGGCGGGGCGGTCAGCGCGGCGTTCTTGGCCGGAGAGGCCGACACCAGCGAGTTGTGCGCCCAGGCGGGCTGCGCCACCAGCGCCAGCAGGGCAGCCGCCACGGCGGCCACGAGGGCGTACGCCCAGGTGCGGGTGCGCTGGACGGGGTTGGTCACGGCGGTTCTCCAGTCGGTCGGCAGGTGTGTCGGCGGGTTGGTCGACCGTACCCGGCGCCTGGTTCCCGGCGGGCGGGCCGCTTTCCGTCACTCCTTCGCCGACCGTCACCCGTGGCGCACATCACGATCACGCGGAGTCCGGAACGGAGGGCCTTCCGGAATTCGTGTCCTAAACGTGACTATCCATTCGGCAACCTGAGGCCCTCCGCACAGGTCTTTGACTCGTATCACCAGTCACACTGTCCTCAGGTGACGCAGCGAACGGGGCGAGCATGGGCCGGAGCATTGGCCAGAAGGTAATCGCAGGGATGTTCACGGCATTCCTGTTGCTGCTCGGCGCCCCTGCGGCGCACGCGGCGGCCCATGTGGCGGCGCCCACTCCCGTGCCCAAGCCGGGCGTGCCCAAGCCCGGTGTGCCCAAGCCCAGCGCCTCGCCCGACGTGAAGACCATCGCCATCAGCGGCGACGGCATCACCACTGCGCTGACGATCAGCTCCACCGACAACCAGCGGGTGTACGCGCTGCTGATCAGCGAGGTCGACTGGCTGGCCACCCGTACCTCGGCGCTCAAGGCGCCCGCCGCCGACAAGCTCGGCCCCAAGTTCACCGTCGTCACCTCGGTCAACGGCGCGGCCAAGCAGGCCTACGACCTCTACCCCACCGCCGCCGGCGGCCCGCGCGTCTTCCGCCCGCAGGCCCAGCCCGACAAGCGCAAGGTCGCCGCCGCGTGGTTCTACGGCCGCCTCAGCATGCCGTCGAGCCTGCGCGCCGCGGGCGTCGCCCTGGGCACCCCCGGCCCGAACGAGGGCGGGGGCGGCGGCGGCACCGTCGAGAGCCCGCTGGCCGAGCCCGACATCGAGGCGATGGTCGGCGACTGGCAGAAGTTCGTGGGCCTCAACGGCGCGGTCGTGGTCGTCATCGCCATCGGCGTCTTCGCCATCGCGTACGTGCTGCGCCGCCGCGTCTGACCCTGCTTCCGGTCCTGGCCGGGCTCGCGGATACTGGCCCGATGCGACAGCTCCGTAGACCTCTGCGCGCCCTGGCCGCCCTCGCGCTCGTCGCGTTCGGCCTGTCCGGCTGCATGAAGCTCGACATGGACCTCACCGTCAACAGCAACGACACCCTGGACGGGACGGTCGTCGTCGCGCTGGACCGGTCGCTGCTGATGATGAGCGGCAAGAGCCCCGAAGAGGCGTTCGAAGGCGCCGAGGACAGCGTCAAGGACCTGCCCAAGGGCTCCCGCACCGAGGTGTACGACGACGGCAAGTTCTACGGCAAGAAGATCATTTACGACGACCTGTCGTTCGCGGCCTTCAACTCCGGCAAGGCCGACGCCCCGCACATCGAGCACGCCGACGGGAAGTACACCTTCACGGCCGACCTCAAGACCGGCTCCAACAGCCTCGGCGCCCAGGCCGAGCTGATGCGGCCGTTCCTCAGCGGCATCCAGATCACCATCGCGCTGACCTTCCCCGGCGACGTCGTCGAGCACGACGCGCAGGCGAAGGTCGACGGGCACCGGGTCAGCTGGAACCTCGGCCTGGGCGAGAACAACCGGCTGCGGGCGGTCGCCGAGGAGGGCCCGGCGTTCCCGCTGGCGGTCGTCGCGGTCGTCGGCGGGGTCGCGGGCCTGGCCGTGGTCGTCGGCATCGTCGTGCTCGCCATCTGGCTCAGCCGCCGCCACGCCACCCCGGCCCCCGCAGCCACCCCCGCCTACCCGGCAGCAGCCCCCACCGACCCCGCCTACCCGGCGACCTACGCCGACCCCCACCCCGCCACCCACCCCGGCAGCGACCCCACCCCACCCACCCACCCCTGACCCACCCCGCCCAGCCCAGCCCCCGCGCCGCGCCGCGCCACGCCGCGATGATCGCTGTCTGCGGTCGAGACCTTGCCGCTGAGGGCGGCTTCTGACCGCGAACAGCGATCTCCCGCCCCGGACACCCCGAAGAACGCAACCTCCCCAGCCCGCTTTCCAATAGACGTTGGCCTATCACGTCGACTGAGACGAGATCGAAGTCGATGTGATAGGCCAACGTCTATTGGAAAGACGGAGCCCGCGGCCACGGCCGGAACGCCGACGGCGGGCTACCTATCATGGGCGCATGACCCTCGCGCGGCCGGAGCCGCTCGCCGCGACGCTGCGCCAGATCGAGCGCGCCGCCGGGGCACTGGCCACCGCGAGCGTGTCGCGCATGGACGAGACCCTGCCCTGGTTCCGGGAACTGCCCGCGGACCAGCGGTCCTGGGTCATGCTGGTGGCCCAGGCGGGCGTGCAGTCGCTGGTCAACTGGCTGCGCCAGGGCGGCGGCAGCGGCGGCAGCCCGCAGGCCGTCTCCGACGAGGTGTTCGACGTCGCGCCCCGGGCGCTGGCGCGCAGCATCAACCTCCAGCAGACGGTGGCCCTGATCAAGGTGACCATCGACGTCGTCGAGGAGCAGGTGCCGCACCTGGCCGCCAAGGGCGAGGAGCAGCAGCTGCGCGAGGCGGTGCTGCGCTACTCGCGGGAGGTCGCGTTCGCCGCGGCCCGGGTGTACGCCCGCGCCGCCGAGTCCCGCGGCGCCTGGGACGCCCGGTTGCAGGCGCTGCTGGTGGACGCGCTGCTGCGCGGCGACTCCGCCGACGTGCTGGCCAGCCGGGCCGCCGCGCTGGGCTGGACCGACGCGCCGCCGGTGGTGGTCGTGGTCGGCCGCTCCCCCGGCGGCGAGGCGGCGGTGGTGCTGCACGGGGTGCACCGGGCGGCGCGGCGCGCCGACGTCGAGGTGCTGGGCGGCGTACACGGGGACCGGCTGGTCGTGGTGGTCGGCGGTGCGGTCGACCCGCTGTCGGCGGCCGAGCGGCTGCTGCCCGCGTTCGGGCCGGGGCCGGTGGTGGTCGGCCCGGCGGTGCCGGCGCTGGAGGCGGCGACCGAGTCGGCTCGGTCGGCGATGGCGGGCTACCGGGCGGCGCCGGCGTGGCCCGCGGCGCCCCGGCCGGTCGGCGCCGACGATCTGCTGGCCGAGCGGGCCCTGGCGGGCGACGGGGAGGCGCGGCGCATCCTGCGTCACTCGGCGTACGGGGCGCTGGCGCGTACCAGCGGGGAGCTGCTGGAGACGCTGGACGCGTTCCTGATCCACGGCGGGGCGCTGGAGGCGACGGCGCGGGCGCTGTTCGTACATCCGAACACGGTGCGTTACCGTTTGCGGCGAGTGGCTGAGGTCACAGGGTTCGCGCCGCTGACTCCCCGTGACGCGTTCACCCTCAAAATCGCGCTGGCGCTCGGCCGGCTGGAGCCTGGTACGCAGGGCGAACAGGCCACCAAGAACTCCTAAACCGGGACAGAATTCCGCCCCCTCCTACCGATCTTTGTTCAGTACCCACAAGAACGGTAGGAGGATTTAGTCATCTGCGGCAACGGCGCGCCCGCCCGTGATCCCTCAGGGTGGAATACGTGCTCGCCGTACTCTCCCCGGGCCAGGGTGCCCAGAAACCAGGTTTCCTCAAACCGTGGCTCGACCTCGAGGGAACCGAGGCGCGCCTGCGCGCCTGGTCGGACCTTGCCGGGGTGGACCTGGTGCATCTGGGCACCGAGGCGGATGCTGAAGAGATCAAGGACACCGCGAAGACCCAGCCGCTGCTGGTGGCCGCGGCCCTGCTCGCCGCCGGCCACCTGCCCATGGGCGACGTGTCCGTCGCCGCCGGCCACAGTGTCGGCGAGCTCGGCGCCGCCGCGCTGGCGGGCGTGCTGACCCCGGAGGCGGCGGTCACGCTGGCCGGCGTACGCGGCCGGGAGATGGCCGCGGCGTGCGCCCTCGAACCCACCGGCATGGCCGCCATCCTCGGCGGCGACGAGGCCGAGATCATCGCCGCGCTCGCCGCGCACGGCCTGCACCCGGCCAACCGCAACGGCGCGGGCCAGATCGTGGCCGCCGGCTCGCTGAGCGCGCTGGACGCGTTCGCCGCCGCGCCGCCCGCGAAGACCCGCGTGATCAAGCTTCAGGTCGCCGGCGCGTTCCACACGCCGTACATGGCTCCGGCGCAGGCCGGGCTGGCCGCGGCCGCCGCCGGGATCACCCCCGCGCAGCCGGACCGCCTGCTGCTGTCCAACGCCGACGGGACCGCCGTCGGCGAGGGCGCCGAGGTGCTCGCCCGGCTGGTCCGCCAGGTCACCTCGCCGGTGCGCTGGGACCTGTGCATGCGCGCCCTGGCCGATCTCGGCGTGACCGCCGTCATCGAGCTGGCGCCCGCGGGAACGCTGACGGGCCTGGTCAAGCGCGAGCTGAAGACCGGCACCCCGGAGATCGTCAACCTGAACACCCCGGACGACCTGGCCGCGGCCCGCGACCTCATCGCCCGGCACGGTTCGAGCCCGTCGCACGAGCCCACCCCGCACGTGCGCATCGTGGTGGCCGCCACCGCCGGCACCTTCGAGCCGACCCCCGACCTCGCCGTGGGTACGCAGGTCAAGGCCGGGCAGGTCATCGGTCAGGTCATCACCCGGCAGGGCGGCGTGGACGTCACCGCGCACCAGCCCGGCCACCTCGTCGAGTGGCTGGCGCACCAGGACGACCCGGTCGCGCCCGGCCAGCCCCTCGCTCGGATCGGAGAGCATTCATGAGCACCACCGCCACCGGCAGCAAGGTCCTCGCCTTCGGGCACTACCAGCCCTCGCGGGTCGTCACCAACGACGACCTGGCGCAGATGGTCGACACCAACGACGAGTGGATCCAGTCGCGCGTCGGCATCAAGGAGCGGCGCATCGCCGACTCCGAGACCGTCGCCGACATGGCCGGGTTCGCCGCGGAGAAGGCGCTGGCCGCGTCCGGCCTGACCGCCGCCGACATCGATCTGGTGATCGTGGCGACCTGCTCCTCGATCGACCGCAGCCCGAACGTGGCCTGCCGGGTCGCCGAAAAGCTGGGCATCGCGGGCGCCGCTGCGTTCGACCTGAACACCGCCTGCTCCGGCTTCTCGTACGCGCTGGCCAACGCCGACCACGCGATCCGCGCGGGCGCCGCCCGGCACGCGCTCGTCATCGGCGCGGAGAAGCTGTCGCAGATCACCGACTGGTCCGACCGGTCCACCTGCGTGATCTTCGCCGACGGCGCGGGCGCCGCGGTCGTGTCGGCCACCGCCGAGGGCGAGGAGCCCGGGGTCGGCCCGGTCGTGTGGGGTTCGGACCCCAGCGACGCGATCGCGATCGAGGGCTGGCAGCCGTACATCGTGCAGGAGGGCCAGAAGGTCTTCCGCTGGGCCACCGGCACCGCCCCGAGCATCGCGCTGCAGGCCTGCGAGAAGGCCGGGGTCACCCCGGCCGAGCTCGGCGGCTTCGTCCCGCACCAGGCCAACCTGCGCATCATCGAGCCGCTCGCCCGCAAGATCGGCGTGGACCCGGCGGTGCTGTCCCGCGACATCATCGAGTCGGGCAACACCTCGGCGGCGAGCATCCCGCTGGCCCTGTCCAAGATGATCGAGCGCGGCGAGGTACGGTCCGGCTCGCCGGTGCTGCTCGTCGGCTTCGGTGGCGGCCTGACCTATGCCGGTCAGGTAATCCGCTGCCCCTGATACGACCGGCCCGCGTCGCGGGACGGATCGCAACCACCAACCGAAGGGAAACACAGTTCCATGGCTACTCGTGAAGAGGTCGTCAGCGGCCTGGCCGAGATCCTCGAAGAGGTCGCCGGCGTGAACCCCGACGACGTCTCCGAGGAGAAGTCGTTCACGGAGGACCTCGACGTCGACTCGCTCTCCATGGTCGAGGTCGTCGTGGCCGCCGAGGAGAAGTTCGGCGCGAAGATCCCGGACGACGAGGTCCAGAACCTGAAGACCGTCGGCGACGCCGTCTCCTTCATCGTCGCCAACTCCTGAAGTTGCGAGAACTGACGTGACCAAGCCTGACGTTGTCGTCACTGGTCTGGGTGCGACGTCCCCGCTCGGCGGGGATGTCGCGTCCACCTGGGACGCGATGCTGGCCGGCCGCTCCGGGGTGGGCAGGATGCCCCAGGAGTGGGCCGAGCTGCTGCCCGTGAAGATCGCCGCCCAGCTGGCGGTGGAGCCGAGCGAGGTCATCGACCGCGTGAAGCTGCGCAGGCTGGACCGGTCGGAGGCGACGGCGCTCATCGCCGCCGCCGAGGCGTGGGCCGACTCCGGTCTGGCCGCCGCGGGCCTGGACCCGGAGCGGCTCGGCGTCGTGGTCGGTTCCGGCATCGGCGGGGCGCAGACCCTGCTGGCCCAGGACGACATCCTGGAGGCGTCCGGCGCGCGGCGGGTCAGCCCGCACACCGTGCCGATGCTCATGCCGAACGGTCCCGCGGCCTTCGTCGGCCTGGAGTACGGCGCGCAGGCCGGGGTGCACGCCCCGACCAGTGCCTGTGCCACCGGCGCCGAGGCGATCGCCTGGGGTCTCGACATGATCCGCTCGGGCCGGGCCGACGTCGTGATCGCGGGCGGCACCGAGGCGGTCATCCACCCGCTGCCCATCGCCGGTTTCGCCTCGATGCGCGCCATGTCGACGCGCAACGACGAGCCGGAGAAGGCGTCGCGGCCGTGGGACAAGGGCCGGGACGGCTTCGTGCTGGGTGAGGGCGCCGCCGTCATCATCCTGGAGCGGGCCGACCACGCGGCGGCCCGTGGGGCGAGGGTCTACGCGCGCCTGGCCGGCGCGGGCATGACCTCCGACGGGTACGACATCGTGCAGCCGCACCCCGATGGCACGGGCGCCGCCCGGGCCATCGCGAAGGCGCTGCGCGACGCGGACATCGCCAGGACGGATGTGGTGCACGTGAACGCGCACGCCACGTCCACCCCGGTGGGCGACATCGCGGAGATCGCGGCGCTGCGGGCCGCACTGGGTGAGCACCCGGTGCTGACCGCGACCAAGTCGATGACCGGGCACCTGCTCGGCGCGGCGGGCGCGCTGGAGTCGATCGCCACGATCCTGGCGATCCGCGACAGCGTCGTGCCGCCGACGATCAACCTCGACGACCCCGACGAGGCCCTGACGATGGACGTGGCAGCGCACAAGGCCCGCCCGTTGCAGATCCCTGCCGCGCTGAACAACTCGTTCGGCTTCGGCGGTCACAACGTCGCGCTGATCTTCACCCGGGCCTGATCCGGGTCGGAGCGGCCGCACTGCCCTAGGAGTTCCGGATGGCCACCACCCCGGCGTCCGTCGGCGAGTCGACGGTCGATCACCGCGATCCGCTGGCACGGCTGCGCGCACTGTTCGACGCGGGCACCGTACGCACGCTGGCGGCCGCCGACGACTCCGGGGTGCTCAGCGCCCGCGGTGAGATCGACGGCACGCCGGTGATCGCCTTCGCCACCGACGCCACCCGGATGGGTGGCGCGCTGGGGGCCGAGGGCTGCCGGCACGTGGTGGACGCGATCGACGCCGCCGTCCGGGAGCGGATGCCGGTGGTGGGGCTGTGGCACTCCGGTGGTGCCCGGCTGGCCGAGGGCGTGGCCGCCCTGGACGGGGTGGGCCAGGTCTTCGCCGCGATGGTCCGCGCCTCGGGCCGGGTGCCGCAGATCTCTGTGGTGCTCGGCCCGGCGGCCGGCGGTGCGGCGTACGGGCCGGCGCTGACCGACATCGTGATCATGAGTAACGCGGGCCGGATCTTCGTGACCGGCCCCGAGGTCGTGCGCAGCGTCACCGGCGAGCAGGTCGACATGGAGCGCCTGGGCGGTCCCGATCCGCACGGCCGCCGCTCCGGCGTGGTGCACGTGACCACCAAGGACGACGGCACGGCGCTGGCCGAGGCCCGCCGGCTCGCCAAGCTGCTGGGCGCCCAGGGGCGCCTGTCCCCCGCCGACGTCGCCGACGACCGCGACCTGTCGGCGAGCATGCCCGCCCAGACCAACCGGGCGTACGACGTGAAGCCGGTGGTCGGCGCGCTGCTGGACGCCCCCGGCGTCGAGCTGCACGGCAAGTGGGCGCCGAACGTGGTGACCGTGCTGGGCCGCTTCGCCAACCGCACCGTCGGCGTCGTGGCCAACAACCCGATGCGGCTGGGCGGCTGCCTCGACGCGACCAGTGCCGAGAAGGCGGCCCGGTTCGTGCGCATGTGCGACTCGCTGGGCGTGCCGCTGATCGTGCTGGTGGACGTGCCCGGCTACCTGCCGGGCCTGGGCCAGGAGTGGGACGGCGTGGTGCGCCGCGGCGCGAAGCTGCTGCACGCGTTCGCCGAGGCGGTGGTACCCCGGGTGACCCTGGTGACCCGCAAGGCGTACGGCGGGGCGTACATCGCCATGAACAGCCGGGCGCTGGGCGCCAGCGCGGTCTTCGCGTGGCCGGACGCCGAGGTCGCCGTCATGGGCGCCGGGGCGGCCGTGAACATCCTGCACCGCCGCAGGCTCGCCGCCGTCCCCGCCGAGCAGCGCGAGGAGCTGCGGCTGCGGCTGGTCGACGAGCAGACGAGAGTCGCCGGTGGCGTGCACCGGGCCGTGGAGATCGGCGTGATCGACGACGTCATCAAGCCTGTGGAGAGCCGGCGGCGGATCGCCGCGGCACTGGCGGGCGCGCCCGCGGCGCGCGGCGCCCACGGCAACATCCCCCTCTGAGACCGTAGGGTGGGCAGCGTGGGACATCGGCACACCGATCCGGCCTGCGCGGCGGCGCACGGCGACGCGCCCGAACCGGCGGGCACCCGTACCCTCGTCGCGGTCTTCGATTCGCCGGTCGCGGCGCACCTGCTGCACTTCGCGCGGGACCTCGGCTACCGCACCGTGCTGGTCGAGCCGGACCTGGGCCTGGTCGCCGACGGCGCGCACGGCGGCCCGGCGCGGCTGGCCAGCAGCGTGGACCCGTCCTTCGCCGACCACGACGCCGACGTGGTGGTGACCGATCACGACCGCCCGGAGCTGGGCGCGCTGCTGTACGCCGCCCTGCAGACCCCGGCCCGCTGGATCGGCGTCATGGGCAGCCCCCGGCACACCGCCCCGCACGTGGCGGCACTGCGCGAGCTGGGCGTCGACGAGGCGGGCCTGGCCCGGGTGCACCGCCCGATCGGGCTGAACATCGGCAGCCGTACCCCCGCCGAGATCGCCGTGGCCACCCTGGCCGGCCTCATCGCCGACCGCAACCGCCGCCCCGGCGGCTTCAGCTTCTAAAAGATCGTCCAAGTTGCCGGGCAGTCGGGCATGTCACCACACCGGATAAGCCCGATTGCCCGGCAACTTGCGAACGAACCGCGCGGTCAGGCGCAGGTGGTGCGGGGCAGGCCGGCGACCTCGACGGGGGCGCGGCCGGTGGGTTTGGCCTTGCCGGCCAGGACCTGTGCCAGGGCGTCCATGGACAGGTCGCTGGAGGAGTACGTCGCCACCAGCGCCTTCGCGTTCGACTGCCCCAGCAGGTACGGCGTGTCCATGGCGACGGTGACCGCCGCCTCGGTGTTCAGATCGGCCTTGGCGTCGCCGTAGCCGACCAGGTGCACCACGCTGCCGCCGGTCTCCACCACGGTGACCCCGGCCGCCTTGAGCGCCGCCGTCAGCCGCGCCTTGGCCTTGTCCCGGCCCTTCGCCGCGGTGACCCGGACCGGGCCGGTGACCAGCGGCTGCCCGCAGGCGCCGCGCAGCAGGGTGATCGCGGCGGCCGCGGCCGGGGCCACCTGCTGGCCGTGCGTGCCGACGCTCGACAGCGCCGGGGCCTCGCGGTCCAGGCCGAGCTTGAGCTTGAGGATCCGGCTGACCGCCTCCACGATCCGGGCGCGGGGCAGCACGCCCGCGCGGATCGCGTCGACGATGCCCTTGTGCGCGGCGGCCACGTTCGGCGTCATGAGGATCAGGTCGTTGCCCGCGAGCAGCGCCTTGACGGCGGCGTCGCCGGGCGAGAACTTCATCGCCGGGGCCATGTTCATGCCGTCGGTGACCACGACGCCGTCGTACTTGAGCTCGCCGCGCAGCAGGTCGGTGAGCACCTTGTGCGAGAACGTAGCCGCCACGCCCGGGTCGATCGACTGCACGTCCAGGTGGCCCGCCATGATCAGCGGCGCGCCCGCGCGGATGCCCGCCTTGAACGAGGTCAGGTCGTCGCTGTCGAGCAGCTGCCGGGTCTGCTTGAGCACGGGCAGGTCGGTGTGGCTGTCGGCGGTGGTGTGGCCGTGTCCGGGGAAGTGCTTGAGGGTGGCGGCCACGCCCCCGGCGCGCAGGCCGCGCACGGCGGCGGCGACCTGCTCGCCAGCGGCGCGCGGGTCGGAGCCGAACGACCGGGAGCCGATCACGGCGCTGCCCGCCGGGCCGAGCACGTCGGCGACAGGCGCGAAGTCGACGTTGACGCCGACGGCGGCCAGCTCCGCCCCGGCGGCGCGCCAGGCGGTCTCGGTCAGCCCCGGGTTGCCCGCGGCGCCGAACGCCATCGCGCTGGGCAGCATGGTGACCCCGGTGGTGAGCCGGGTGACCACGCCGAACTCCTGGTCGGTGCCGATGAGCAGCGGCACGTCGGCGGTCAGCCCGGCGGCGGCGTTCTGCAGGCCGGTGGTCAGCGCCCGGACCTGGGCCGGGTTCTCCACGTTGTTGACCGGCTGGTTGGCCGAGGTCGGGTCGGCGCCGCCGAAACCGATGAGGATGATCCCGCCGAGGCGGAACTTCTGCACCATCTGCGCGGGGGTGTCGACCCCGGCCAGGGCCCGGTTGCCGGTGGCGGTGCCGGGGGCGACGTCGGTGGCGGAGCGGCCGTACGCGTACGGCATCAGCACCTGGCCGGCCAGGTCCTCGTCGGACATGTGCTTGACGATGGCCGCGACCTTGGCCGACAGGTCCGCCGGATCCTGCATGGGCAGCGCACCCCTGTCGTTCGGGGCGGTCCCGCACCCGCCGGCCGCGACCGCCACGGCGCTCAGCGCACAGACAGCGGCAACGAATCCTCTGAGTTTCCGCGTCGACGAGGTCACGCCGACATCCCACCAGCCGGGTGGTGCGGGGTCAACCGTTACACGCGATCCGCATCATCCTTACGGACGATCCTGACCTGGCTACTTTCGGCTAACCCGCCCTGGTCAACAGGGTTACCGGGGCTCCCTCGGCGGCGTAGCGGTACGGCTCCAGCTCCGCGTCCCAGGCGGTGCCCATCGCGTGGTCGAGGGCGTGCGCCAGGGCCTCCGGGCTGCGCGCCGAGGCGATGATGCTGCGCAGCCGGTCCTCGCCGAGCTGGATGTCGCCGGCCGCGCCCATCGCCGCGCGGAACAGGCCGCGGCCGGGCACGTGCATGAAGCGCTCGCCGTCGACGCCGGGGCTGGGCTCCTCGGTGATCTCGAACCGGAGCATCGGCCACTGGCGCAGCTCGTGCGCGATCTCCGCCCCGCTGCCGGGACGGCCGGACCAACCGCACTCGGCCCGCCGGGCGCTGGGCTCGACGGGCTGCACGGTCCAGTGCAGGTTCGCCGCGCCGCTTTTCAGGGCGCGCGAAATCGCCCACTCGACGTGAGGACACACGGCGAGCGGGCTCGAGTGGACGTGTACGACGCCACGCGTGGGCACGTTGACCTCCCGAGACTGGTCAGGCTCGTCTTCCCCTACGGCCTGGTGTCGCGGACGATCTCCACCATGATGACGGCTGGGGCGGATGTGGCGCCAGCGAATCGCGAAACTCGCCGGATGAATTGTCCGTGCGGGCTACCGGGGTCCCGCCCCGACTGCGGCGCACCTACGTCCGTCACCGGACGGCCCGCCGCCTGGCGAGGTCACCACGGCTGTCGTGTAGAGTTGGCGGGTCAACTAGACTTTCAAGGAGTACGTCGTGGCGAGCAACACCTCCAAGACCGCGCGCGCCTCAGTCCGGGCCGGTGAGGCCAAGGGTGGCGCGCTGAGCGTGCTCGGTGAGTTCAAGTACATCATCCCGCTGAACAACGGCAAGCACGCCTACGTTCGCAACCTCACCAACGGCAAGACCGTGCACCTGAGCACGTCGTCGGACGCCTTCGTCGAGGAGATCCGGGTGCTGGCCGGGGCCGGTCACGCCACCAAGATCCGGGTTGAGCTCGCCGCGCTGAACACCGCCCACCCGGGTCACGGCTGGGACGCCACCGAGCAGCGCCTGGTCGCGGCCGGCGTCTTCGGCGAGTGAACTCTCCCGAGACCGCCCGCGGCTGAGGCCGTCGGCTGAATCTCAGGAACGTGAAAGCCCCGGCCACCTGATGGTGGCCGGGGCTTCTTCATGCCCGTGGCAGGGCAGTCGAGGGCGGCGGGTCAGAGCAGGGTGACCACGCCGGTGTCCAGGTCGTACACGGCGCCGACGACCTGGATCTTGTCTGCCGCGATGGGAGCGGCCAGGTGGCTGGCGGCCCGCAGCTGCTCCACGGTCCGCTGGACGTGGCGGCGCAGCGCCTTGTCCACCGCCTCCGGATCGTCCACACCGACCTCGGCGACGGCGGGGCTGATCTCCTCCACCAGGTAGCCGAGGGAACCGTCGGGACGGACCCCGGTGCGCAGCGCCTCGACGGTCGCGGCCACGGCGCCGCACCGCTCGTGCCCGAGCACGACGACCAGCGGCGCGTGCAGCTCGGTGACGGCGAACTCGACGGAACCGACCACCGACCGGTCCAGCACGTGCCCGCCCGCGCGCACCACGCAGATGGAGCCGAAGTTCTGGTCGAAGACCGCCTCCAGCGGCACCCGGGAGTCGATGCACCCGAGGACCACCGCGTACGGCTCCTGGGTGCTGGAACGGGCGGCCGCCTCGGCGATGTGGTGGCCGTAGCGGGGTCGTCCCGCCGCGAATCGGCGGTTGCCCGCCAGCAGGTCTGCCAGCGCCTCGGCCGGCCCCGGGCGGGGCTGGAGCGGTGTGACCGGCTTCGTCGGCGCAGTCTCGGACAGCGTCATGCCCTTACTCTCGCCGGTGCCGGGTGGGCGCGGGAAGGTTACGCGAGGGTAGTGCGACGATTCTCACCGGTTTGAACCAGGAGCGGGCCGCGCGCAACCCCGGCCGCCGCCGGAAATCCGACTCCGGGAGAACCCGGAAATCGGCCCTGAGCGCTGTCTGGCCGGTGCCGCGGCATGCCCCGGTCGGGTATCTTTTGGCGGCGCCGACCCGGCGCGACCGCTGCCGCGCCGCCCATCGGGCGCCGGGCGCGGGCTGTCGAGGGAGGGTGCCCAGTGGATTCCGTCACCGCCTGGCTGGAGACCCTGCCCCCGCTCGTGATCTATCTCATCGTGGCCCTGGTCATCGGCACCGAGAGCATGGGCATCCCGCTGCCGGGCGAGATCGTGCTGGTCAGCGCGGCGCTGCTGGCGGCGACCACCGACTACGCCTCGCCGTGGGGCGTGGCGATCGGTGCGGCGATCGGCGCCATCGCGGGCGACTCGATCGGGTATGCCGTGGGCATGCGCGGCGGCCGCCCGCTGCTGGACCGGCTGGGCCGCCGGTTCCCCAAGCACCTGGGCCCGGCGCAGATCGCCCGCGCGGAGACCATGTTCGGCCGCTGGGGCACCTGGGCGGTGTTCTTCGGCCGGTTCGTCGCGCTGCTGCGCATCCTGGCGGGGCCGATGGCCGGGGCGCTGCGGGTGCCGTACCGTCGGTTCCTGGTCGCCAACGCGGCCGGCGGCATCGTCTGGGCGTTCGGCACCACGTTCGCGATCTACGCGCTGGGCGCGGTGGCCGAGCACTGGCTCAAGCGCTTCTCCTGGGCGGCCCTGATCCTGGCCCTCGTCTTCGGCCTGGGCACCACCTGGTACCTCAAGCGCCGCGCACACGGCGCCGTGGAGGCGGGCGCCGAGGCGGTCGAGCCGGACGTCGCGGCCGCCGAGAGCACCCCGCGGGCGAAGAAGCCGGCCAAGGAGCGGGTCGGCTGACTTCCAGCCTATCGGGTGGCTCTGTCGGCCGCATCGCCCCGGTGATCGATCTTCGGTGCGGGTGGAGCCCGTACCCTATCGGGGCACCTTTGCCCGCGGCCCGGGAGACCCATGTCTGACAACACCCTGCATGAAGAGATCGCCATCGAGCAGCAGCACGTGGACCGGGTGTACGCCCGGCTCGCCGGGCTGCGCGCCGAGGCGGCGCAGGCCGAGGCTGACGGCTACCAGCTCGCGCGCGTCGGCAACTACGGCGCCCTGGTCGAGCGCGACGCGATGGTCTTCCACGCCGCGCGCCGCCGCCACACCTTCGACGCCGAGCACGAGGGCCTGGTCTTCGGCCGCCTCGACCTGCACCCGAACCAGCTGGAGGGGTTCGACGCGGAGACCGACCCGGAGGCGGCGGGCTGGGAGAAGCGGCCCCGCTACATCGGCCGCCTGGGCGTGCGTACCGAGCACGCCGAGCCGCTGCTGATCGACTGGCGCGCCCCGGCGGCCGCCGCGTTCTACCGGGCCACCGCCGCGCAGCCGCTCGGGGTGATCCGCCGCCGCATGATCTCGTCGTTCGGCGAGAAGGTCACCGGGATCGAGGACGACCTGCTCGACCCGGCCAACGCGCCGGAGCACATGACGATCATCGGCGACGGCGCCCTGCTGGCGGCGCTGAGCCGGGCCAAGGGCACCGGCATGCGCGACATCGTCGCCACCATCCAGCACGAGCAGGACCTGGCGATCCGCTCCCCCGCGTCCGGGGTGACCCTGGTCGAGGGCGGTCCGGGCACCGGCAAGACCGCGGTGGCGCTGCACCGCGCGGCGTACCTGCTCTACGCCGACCGGGCCCGGTTCGCCGGGGGCGGCGTGCTGATCGTGGGGCCGTCGCCGGTGTTCGTGGAGTACATCGAGACCGTGCTGCCCGCCCTGGGCGAGGACTCGGCCACGCTGAAGTCGACCGGCCAGCTCGTGGTGGGCGTGAACGCCACCCGCGAGGAGACGTCCGCGGTGCGGGCGGTGAAGGGCTCGCTGCGCATGCGCCGGGTGCTGCGCCGCGCGGCCGAGGACGCCCCGCCGAGCGACCCGGACGGCCTGCGCGTCCGCTACCGGGGCGAGTGGCTGGTGCTGACCCGCCAGCAGACCGAGGACATCCGGCGCCGGGTGGGCCGGGGCAACCGGCGCAACGAGATCCGGGCCAAGGCGTTCGGCGCGGTGCTGGACCAGCTCTGGGCGCAGGCCAGGTCGAAGCTGGCCCGGCTGGATCAGTCGAAGTTCGACGAGGAGCTGACCGAGCACGAGGGCTTCCGCACCTTCCTCAAGGCGTGGTGGCCGATCGTGTCGCCGGTGCAGGTGCTGGGCTGGCTGGCCGACCCGAAGCGGCTGCGCCGCTACGCCGACGGCACGCTGTCCGGCGAGGAGCAGCGGCTGCTGACCCGCGCCCTGGCGCCGCTGCGCGAGCAGGGGCCCAGCATCGACGACGTGCCGCTGCTGGACGAGCTGCTCGAACTGGTCGGCACGCAGCCGGTGCCCAAGCGGCGGCGGCGCGAGGCGTACACGGTGGGCGGGGTGCGCGAGGTCGCCACGGCGTACGAGCGCGCCCGCGCCAGCCTGGCCGCCGACCCCCGCGCGCGCGACTACCGCGACTACGCGCACGTGGTGGTCGACGAGGCGCAGGACGTGACCCCGATGCAGTGGCGCATGATCGGCCGCCGGGGGCACGCGGCGAGCTGGACCATCGTCGGCGACCCGGCCCAGACGGCCTGGACCGGCGACCCGCGCGAGCCGGGCCGCGCCCGCGACGAGGCGCTGGGCGGCCGCAAGCGGCACCCGCACCGGCTGACCACCAACTACCGCAACTCCACCGAGATCTTCGAGGTCGCCGCCGAGGTGATCCGCCAGGTCTCGCCGGACCTGCCGCTGCCCAGGGCGGTGCGCAGCACCGGCGTGGCCCCGGTGCACCGCGTGGTCGAGCCGTCGGCGCTGGAGCGGGCGGTGCGGGAGGCGGTGGCCGGGCAGCTCGGCGAGGTCGAGGGCACCGTCGGCGTGATCACCGCCGACGCGCGGGTGCGCGCCGAGGTCCGCGGGTGGCTGGCCGAGCACGAGCAGGACCGGCTGCGGGTGGTCACCGCGCTGGAGGCGAAGGGGATGGAGTACGACGCCGTCGTGCTCGTCGAGCCCGCCGCGATCACGGGCGGCACCGACGCGGGGCGCCGCACGCTGTACGTCGCCCTGTCCCGCGCCACCCAGCGCCTGGTCACCGTGGCCAGCCGGCCCTGGCGCCCGCCGGCGCGCGCGGGGCACTCCGCCTAGCATCGACGCTGGCCTATCCAGAAGACGGATCTTGGAAAATCGTCCTCTGGATAGGCCAGCGTCGATTAAAACGGGTCAGCGGCCGGCAGTGTCGATCAGCGACGGGTCACCAGTCGGAGTTGAGGCCGCCCAGGCCCATGCGGATCTGGTCGAACAGGTTGCCGTCGTTGTCGTCGGTGAAGCACAGCGCGATCTCGCCCCAGGCGGAGACGGCCACGACGCCCTGCTCCTGGCGCCCGGTGGTCGTGTCGGTGTACGACTGCGCCGCCAGGCGGCCCGCGGTGGTGCCGTCGGGGTTGTAGCCGCGCGCCCACACGTCCAGGCCGTTGGCCGGGGTGGTCCAGGCGACCACCGTGTTGGCCTGGTCGTCGATACCGACGCTCGGCGAGACGGCCCCCGCCTCGCTGGACACCTCGACGTCGTTGTGCCGGGCGGTGCCGTCGGCCTTGAACGAGCGCGCCCACACCCCGGCGGTGCCGGTGTGGTCGGACTCCCAGGCGACGGTGAAGTCGCCGGTGAAGTCCGCCGCGATCGAGGCGTGCCACTGCTGGTTGCCGCCGTTGAAGTTGGCGGCGCGCCGGGTCAGGTTCACGGCGCCGTTGGCGCGGGCCAGGCGGACCAGGCCGATGTTGTAGTACGCGTTGGCGTCGGCGTCCTCGTCCCAGACGACGAGCGCGTCACCGGAGGCGGAGACGGCGACGTCGGGGCGGTGGTGGGTGCCGGTGGTCTGGCTGGCGGTCACCTCGTACGCCTTGGTGGTGACGTTGGTGAACCCGGCGGCCTTGACCGTGGACACGGTCGCGCCGTCGGCGATGTCCTCCCACACCACGGTGAACGCGACCGCGGTGGTGCTGCTCGGGCTGCCGTCCGGGTCGACCGCCACCTTCGGGACGATCTGGTTGCCTGCGGTGCTCGCGTTGGCGCGCCCGGAACCCAGGACGGTCCCGGTCGGCCCGACCACCTGGTACGGGATGTTGAAGGCGCCGTTGCCGTCCGGGTCGTCGGCCCAGACCACCACGGCATTGCCCTTGTCGTCGAGGGCGACGTCCGGGGTGATGTGCTTCCAGCTGGTCCCGGCGGTGCCGCCGGTGGACAGCTGCTTCTCGTAGACGGCGGTGCCGTCCTTGAACAGGCGCAGGAAGATCTCCGAGTGCGCGTTGTCGGCCGGGGCGGTGGTGTCGCGGTCGTCCTCCCACACCACGGCGACGTAGCCGTTGCGGTTGGTGGCGACGGCGGCGCCGTCCTGGTCGCCGGTGGCGACGCTGTTGGCGGTCGACCAGGTGACCGTGGCGGGTGCGGCGTGGGCCGGGACGGCCACGGCCAGGCTGAGCGCGACGGCGGTCAGCGAGACACCGGCCAGGGGTGCGAAGCGGGTCATGGGTACGGGTTCTCCTAGATCTGCTGCAGGCCGGGCTGGCCGTCGGCGATGACGTACGAGCGCAGCGTGCTCACGGGCGCGCCGTGCTCGGTGACGGTGGCCACCGAGCGGAAGTCGGCCCGGACCTGGCTCTGGCTGATCGTGGTGAGCACGTAGCCGCGCCGGTCGGAGTAGAACTTCAGGTGCGGGTTGGTCGCCACGTCCGGGATGGCGGTCGTGGCGGTGCCGTTGCCGCCCGAGGTGATCGAGGTGCAGACCAGCTCGGTGCCGATGGTCGCCGAGCCGGCGTTGGCGTAGTCGGCCTTGAGGTTGTTGGCCCAGGCGGCGTGCACGTCGCCGGTGAGCACGAGCGGGTTGCGCACCTGCCGGTCGAGCCAGCCCTGCTGGATGCGGGCGCGCGAGGCGCGGTAGCCGTCCCAGGCGTCCATGCTGGACGCGCCCGCCGTGTCGAACCGGCGGGCGAAGAAGACCTGCTGGCCCAGGATGTCCCAGGTGCCGTAGTGCTGGGCCAGGCCGTCGAGCAGCCACGCCTCCTGGGCGGTGCCGGGCAGGCTGCGGCTGGCCAGGTCGGCGTCGGCGCAGACCTTCCAGCCGTCGCCGCAGGCCTGGTCGTTGCGGAACTGGCGGGTGTCGAGCATGTGGAACGTGGCCAGGTTGCCCCAGCGGACCCGGCGGTAGAGGGGGATGCTGTTGCCGACCGGCGCCTGGGCGGGCCGCAGCGGCATGTTCTCGTAGTACGCCCGGTAGGCGTCGGTGCGCCGCTGGGTCCACTGCGCGGTGGTCAGCGCCGGGCTGCTGTCGTTGCGGACCATGTTGGCGTAGTTGTTCTCGACCTCGTGGTCGTCCGGCACGACCAGCCACGGCGCGACGGCGTGCGCGGCCTGGAGATCCGGGTCGGACTTGTACAGGGCGTACCGGCGGCGGTAGTCGGCCAGCGACACGATCTCGCTGCCCACGTGCTCGCGGACCGAGCCGGCGGTGGCGGCGTCCTCGTAGATGTAGTCGCCGAGGTGCAGGATCAGGTCGGGGTTGTCCTCGGCCATCCGCCGGTAGGCGGTGTAGTAGCCCGACTCGTAGTGGGCGCAGGAGGCGAAGGCCATCACCAGGTCGCGGCCGAAGGTGCCGACCGCGGGGGCGGTGCGGGTGCGCCCGACCGGCGAGATGTGGCCCTGGGCGCGGAAGCGGTAGTAGTAGTCGCTGTCCGGGTTGAGCCCGCCCGCGACCACGTGCACCGAGTGCGCGTCGGCGTAGCGCGCGTTGACCGTGCCCGAGGCGACCAGCGTGGCGAAGGTCGAGGTGGTGGAGACCTGCCAGTCGACGGCGACGTCGGCGTTGGCCATGCCGCCCTGGCCGTCGGCGTTGAGCGGGGACGGGGCCAGGCGGGTCCACAGGACCACGCTGCTCGCGTCAGGCTCGCCGGAGGCGATGCCGAGTTTGAAGGGAAAGGGCGCGGCAGCGTACGCGAGGCTGCCGGCGGTGAGCGCGGATCCGACTGCGGCGAGTCCGCCCAGGACGAATGTGCGACGACCAAGGGGGTTCATGGGCCGTAGATTCATTGATACATATGAACATAATCTTGATGTTTCGTGAACTCAGAATGGCTACGAACGCTCCAGATCGGCCACAGAAGTCCTACACGCGTGAAGGGCGTCTCCGCCTCGCATTGCGAAAGCGAAAACGCCCTTCACCACCAGCAGCGGCGTGACCTGCGGGTCTTCAGTGGACGGTCGGCTCCGTCCGCCTGACCGCCCGGACCGAACCGGCGGGGACCGTCACCCCGCCCGTCCACATGCTGCCGTCCAGCAGGTCCACGCCGCCGACGTCGAGGACCGCCAGATCCTGCTCGCCGTGGTTGATCAGGAACACGACGTCGCCGCGGCGGACGTACTCCAGGTCGTCGGGCAGGTGGCGGGGGCGGTGCACCCCGGCGGCGTCCAGCGCGTCGACCAGCAGCGGGCGCAGCCGGTCGACGGCGGTCGCTACGTACCAGGCCGCGCCTCGGCCCAGGTCGTGGCGGGTGACGGCCGGGTGCCCCGCGTCGGGCCCGGCGGCGAACTCGACCACGGGCACCGCACCGGCCGGGCGCACCCGCTCCGACCACACCGCACCGCGCGAGCCGTCGGACAGCTCGACCGCCTCGCCCTCGCGCAGCGGGTGGAACTCCTCGATCGACAGGCCCAGCACCTCCCGCAGCGCCCCCGGGTACGCCCCCGGATGCACCGTGTCGTGCTCGTCGACGATCCCGGAGAAGTACGACACCAGCAGGTGCCCGCCCGACTCCACGTACCCCCGCAGGTTCTTGGCCGCCCCCTCCCCCAGCAGGTACGCGCTCGGCGCCACCACCAGCCGGTACGCCGACAGGTCCGCCCCCGGGTGCACGAAGTCGACGGTCGCGTGCTCGCGCCACAGCGCCGCGTAGTAGGCGTCGAGCCGCTCGCGGAAGCGCAGCTCCACGCTGGGCCGCCAGTCCAGTTCCAGGGCCCAGAACGACTCCCAGTCCCAGACCACCGCCACCTCGGCCGCGACCCGGGCGCCGCGCACCGGCGCCAGCCGTCGCAGCTGGGCGCCCAGTTCCACCACGTCGCGCCAGACCTGCGAGTCGGTGCCCGCGTGCGGCAGCATCGCCGAGTGGAACTTCTCCGCGCCGTAGCGGGAGGCCCGCCACTGGAAGAACAGCACCGCGTCCGAGCCGCGCGCCACGTGCGCCAGGCTGTTGCGGCGCAGCTGGCCGGGCAGCTTGGCGAGGTTGCGCGGCTGCCAGTTGACCGCGCCGGTCGAGTGCTCCATGAGCAGCCACGGCGCCCCGCCGCCCAGCGAGCGGCTGAGGTCGGCCGACATCGCCAGCTCGATGTGGTTGTCGGGGCGCTCGGCGGTCAGGTACTGGTCGTTGGCGACCACGTCCACCTCGGGCGCCCACCGCCACAGGTCCATCGACTTGCAGTTGGTGGTCATGAAGTTGGTGGTCACCGGGACGGCTGGGGTGACCTTGCGCAGGATGTCGCGTTGGAGCGTGAAGCAGGCCAGGTGCTCGGCGGAGGTGAACCGGGCGAAGTCCAGCCGCTGGGCCGGGTTGACCGCGGTGTGGTTGGCGCGCGGGGCGTCGATCTCGTCCCAGTCGCCGTAGCGCTGGCCCCAGAAGTCGGTGCCCCAGGCGTCGTTGAGGGCGTCCAGGTCCTGATAGGTGGTACGCAGCCAGCCCCGGAACGCCGTGACGCTGGCCTCGCAGTAGCACTCGCCCAGCGGGGCGCCGTACTCGTTGTGCACGTGCCACAGGACGACGGCCGGATGGTCGCGGTAGTGCTCGGCCAGCGCGCGGGCGATCCCGGCGGTGGCGGCGCGGTACTCCGGGGCGCTGGGGCAGGCGTGCTGGCGGCCGCCGACGCCGACGCGCACACCCTCGCGGTTCACCGGCAGCGTGTGCGGATGGGCCCGGGAGAACCACGGCGGCGGGGCGGCGGTCGGCGTGGCCAGGTCGACGGCGATCCCGTTGGCGTGCAGCCGGTCGACCACCTCGTCGAGCCAGCCGAACTCGTACCGCCCCGGGGCGGGTTCCAGCCGCGCCCAGGCGAAGACGCCGAGGCTGACCAGGTTGACCCCGGCCGCGCGCATCAGCGCCACGTCCTCCTCGTGCACCTGGCGGGGCCACTGCTCGGGGTTGTAGTCCCCGCCGTAGGCCAGGCCCCCGAGCCGGGTGCTGATGCTGTCGACCACCGATCCCCCTTAGTTCTGTGAACGTGCACAGTAGCGGAAGCGCCCGGCACACGGAAGCCCGACACACCGGGAAACCTGGCCATGTAACGAGTTTGCGAACGTACCTTGACGGGTGTGTAACGGCCAATCCACACTGTTGCGCACTGTGAACGTTCACAGAAACTCGCCATTTCAACGGAGGACCCATGCGCACGAAACGGCTCAGGACGGTGCTCACCGCCCTGCTGGTCGGGGCCCTGGCGGCCGGCTGCTCCAGCAGCCCGGACGAGGCGGCGCCGCAGGAGACCGGGCCGGTCGACCTGACCTATTGGACCTGGGCACCGAACATGGACAAGATCGCGGCGGTCTGGAACGCCGCGCACCCCGACATCCACGTCACCGTCAGCAAGCAGGCCGGCGGTGACGAGGCGGCCGCCAAGTTCCTCACCGCGGCCAAGGCGGGCAACGCGCCCGACCTGATCCAGGCCGAATACCAGATGCTGCCGTCGTTCGTGGCCGCCGAGGCCGTCGCCGACATCAAGACCGAGGTCTCCGCCGCCAAGGCGCAGTTCAGCGACGGCATCTGGGGCCTGGTCACGCTGGGCACCGACGGCGTGTACGGCCTGCCGCAGGACAGCGGCCCGATGATGCTCTACTACCGCACCGACCTGTTCACCAAGTACGGCATCGCCGTCCCGAAGACCTGGGACGAGTACGCCGCCGCGGCCCGCACCGTGCACGCCAAGGACAAGAGCGTCTACCTGGGCGGCTTCTCCAGCAAGGACCCGGGCTGGTTCGCGGGCCTGGCCCAGCAGGCCGGCGGCCAGTGGTGGTCGATCAACGGCGACGCGTGGAAGGTCGGCATCGACGAGGGCCCGACCCGCAAGGTGGCCGACTTCTGGGGCGGCCTGGCCGCCGAGGGCGTCGTGGACACCCAGGCCGCGTGGACCCCGGAGTGGAACGCCGCGCTCAACGGCGGCAAGCTGCTGTCCTGGGCCTCGGCCGTGTGGGCGCCGGGCGTGCTGAGCAGCAACGCCCCCGACGGCAAGGGCAAGTGGGCCATCGCGCCGCTGCCGCAGTGGAGCGCCGGGGAGTCGTACAGCGGCTTCTGGGGCGGTTCCTCCATCGCGGTCGCCGCGGGCTCCAAGCACCGCGCCGCCGCCGCGCAGTTCGCCACCTGGCTCAACACCGACGCCAAGGCGCTCGACCTGCTGATCAAGGAGGCCGCGATCTACCCGGCGGCCAAGGGCGGCCAGGCGCTGCTCACCACCGCGCCGGACTACTTCGCCAACCAGCCCGACTTCTGGGCCCAGGCCACCGCGATCTCGTCCTCGGCGCGCGGCTTCACCTTCGGCCCGAACGTCAACGTCGCCTACAGCGCGTACAAGGACGCCTTCGACAAGGCGGTGCAGCAGAAGTCCTCGTTCGGGGCCGCGCTGACCGCGGTGCAGGAGGCCACCCTGGCCGACATGAAGAAGTCCGGCTTCACGCTGGTGCCCTGACCGATGACCACGCAACGCAAGGGCGCCCGCGCATCGCGCGCGGGCGCCACCCCCTACCTCTACCTGGCCCCGGCGGTGGCGCTGTTCGCCCTGTTCGTGGCCGCGCCGATCGGCTACACCGCGTACCTGAGCCTGCGCCGGGTCAAGTTCTCCGGCCTCGGCCTGGGGAAGCGGTCGCGCACCGAGATCTTCGTCGGGCTGGACAACTACCGGGCGGCGCTGGCCGACGGCGAGTTCTGGGCCGGCTGGGAGCGGGTGCTCGGCTACGCCGCGATGGTGCTCACGCTCATGCTCGGCCTGGCGCTGCTGTTCGCGCTGCTGCTGGACTCCGCGAGGGCACGGCTGCCCCGCTTCTCCCGTATCGCCATCTTCCTGCCGTTCGCCGTCCCCGGCGTCGTCGCCACCCTGCTCTGGGGCTTCCTCTACCTGCCCAGCCTGAGCCCGATCCACGCCGCCCTGCACGCCGTCGGCGTCGACGGCGTCGACCTGCTCAGCCCGTCCACCGTCGTCTTCTCCATGGTCAACGTGGCGGTCTGGGGCGGCACCGGCTTCAACATGCTGGTCCTCTACACCCAGCTGCGGGCGGTGCCCCGCGACTACTACGAGGCCGCCCGCATCGACGGCGCGGGCGAGCTGGCCATCGCGCTGCGCATCAAGATCCCCATGCTGGCACCGGCCCTGGTGCTCACCACCGTGTTCTCGATCATCGCGACGATGCAGGTGTTCACCGAGCCGACCACCCTGCGCTCCCTCTCCAACTCGGTCAGCTCGACCTGGAGCCCGCTGATGAACGTGTACGGCGACGCCTTCGTCACCGGCGACCTCTACTCCGCCTCGGCGACATCACTGGTCATCGCGCTGATCGCGCTCGTGCCCTCGCTGGGCTTCCTGCGGCTGGTCCGCCGCCGCGCGTTCGGGGAGGAACGATGAGCATCACCACTTCCGCCGGCGGGGCGGGCCGGGTCCGCCGCCCGCTCGGCATCATGCCCACCGCCGTCCTGCTGCTCGGGGCGCTGTACTGCCTGCTCCCGGTGGCCTGGGTGCTCGTGGCCGCCAGCAAGACCCGGGGCGAGCTGTTCTCCACCACCGCGTTCGCCCCCGGCACCGGGCTGCTGGAGAACCTGTCCGACCTGTCCGCCTACCGCGACGGCATCTTCTGGCAGTGGATGGCCAACACGGCCCTCTACGCCGGAGTCGGCGCGGTGCTGTCGACCGCCGTCTCCGTCCTGGCCGGATACGCCCTGGCCAAGTTCCGCTTCTTCGGCCAGAACCTGATCTTCAACATACTCATCGGCGGCATCCTGGTGCCGTCCGTCGTCCTCGCCGTCCCGCAGTACCTGCTGCTGGCCAAGGCGGGCCTGGCCGACACGTACTGGGCGGTGCTGCTGCCCAGCATCCTGCACCCGTACAGCATCTATCTGGCCCGTATCTACGCCGCCGCCGCCATCCCCGACGCCCTGCTCGAAGCCGGGCGCATCGACGGGGCGAGCGAGAGCCGGCTGCTGCGGGTGGTCGCAGTGCCCCTGATGGGGCCGGGCATGGTGACGATCTTCCTGTTCCAGTTCGTCGCGATCTGGAACAACTTCCTGCTGCCGTTCATCATGCTCGCCGACGACCACCGGTTCCCGCTCACCGTGGGGCTCTACACCCTGCTGGTGACCGGTGCCAACCAGCCCGCCCTGTACAACCTCGTCATCACCGGCGCGCTGCTGTCGATCATTCCGCTGATCGCGCTGTTCCTCACCATGCAGCGGTACTGGCGCACTGACCTCTCCGGCGGGTCTGTGAAAAGCTGATGCCTGTGACCAACAGCAGGCGGCGGCCGACGATCCACGACGTGGCCCGTGCCTCGGGAGTCTCCCGGGGCACGGTGTCCCGCGCCCTCAACGGCGACCCCTACGTCAGCACCGCCGCCCTGGCCGCGGTGAAACGCGCCGTCGCCGAGACCGGATACGTCGTCAACCGCAACGCCCGCAGCCTCGTCACCCAGCGCACCGGCACGGTCGTCATGGTGCTGTCCGAGCCGCAGGAGAAGCTGTTCGAGGACCCGAACTTCAGCGTCCTGCTCCGGGTGGCCACCCGGCGGCTGGCCCAGCGCGACGTCGCGCTGGTCATGATGGTCGCCGGGGACGACGGCGACCGCGAGCGGGTGGTGCGCTACCTGCGCGGCGGCCACGCCGACGGGGTGCTGCTGCTGTCGGCCCACGCGGGCGACCCGCTGCTGGAGGAGCTGGAGAGCCTGGCGCTGCCCGCGGTGGCGTGCGGGGCGGTGCTCGGGCGCGAGGGGCTGCCGTACGCGGCCGCCGACGACCGCGAGGGCGCCCGGCAGATGACCCGCTACCTGGTCGACCAGGGCCGGAAGAAGATCGCCACGATCACCGGGCCGCTGGACACCCCCGGCGGCCTGAACCGGCTCGAAGGATTCTGCGACGTCCTGGGCCGCAAGGCGGCCAAGAAGCTGATCGCGCACGGCGACTACACCCGGAACGGCGGCGAGGCCGCCATGAACGAGCTGCTGGACCGGGTGCCCGGCCTGGACGCGGTGTTCGTCGGGTCCGACCTGATGGCGGCCGGGGCGCTGGCCGCACTGCGCGCGCGGGGGCTGCGGGTGCCCGAGGACGTGGCGGTGGGCGGGTTCGACGACTCGGCCGTGGCCGGGTCCACGCACCCGCGGCTGACCACGGTGCGCCAGCCGCTGGAGCAGGTGGCGACGGAGACGGTACGCATGCTGCTGGAGCTGATCGACGGGGCGGAACAGGTCGAACCGGTGGTCCTGCCGACGGAACTGGTCCCCCGCGAGTCGGCCTGACCCGCCGCAACTCCCACACCCACCACCCCTGGCCACCCGCCGCTCCTGGCCACGCCTCCCCACCCCGTTCTTAATAAACGTTGGCCTATCTCATCGACTTCGATCTCGTCTCAGTCGATGTGATAGGCCAACGTCTATCTAAAACGGGAGCGTCAGCGCCAGGTGTCCGACAGGCTCACCGTGCACGGGGCCGTGGTCGGGGTGGTCGCCGACCGGTTCGGGTCACTCTCCCAGGTCACGTTCCCCGACCCGTCCTTCTTGATGTACTTGTACGTGAACGAGGTCCCCGCCGGCAGCGACACCGACCCGGTCCACACCGGGTACGACGCACTCGACAGCGCCACCGCGCTCCCCGTGCTCCACGAGCCCAGCGCCGCGATCGACCCGACCACGTACACGTTCTGCCCCCACACCGTCGTCGCGTTGACCGCGAACGCCCCGGTGACGGCCGAGCAGGTCGACCCGGTCGGCGAGGCCGACGGCGACGGACTGGTCCCGCCGACCGTGTTCCACGTCTCGCTGTAGGTCACCGCGCACACCCCCGTCGGCACGGTGTGGCTCCGGTTGCCGATGCTCTCCCAGGTCACGTTCCCGGACCCGTCCTTCTTGATGTACTTGTACTCGAAGGACGTGCCCGCCGGGAGGTTCACCGTCGCCCGCCACACGGGGTAGGACGCGCTGGACATGGCCACCGCACTGGCGGTGTTCCACGAGCCCAGGGCCGCGATGCTGCCCGCGACGTACACGTTCTGCCCGGTGGTCGTGGTGGTGTTCGACTCGAACGTGACGGCGACGCTGCTGCACGCGGTCGAGGTGGGGCTGGGGCCGGCCGAGGTGGTCGGCGACGGCGAGCCGGTGACCATCGCACCGGTGTGGATCGCCAGCGCGGTGTTGCCTGCCACGCTGACCGTCGCCTGGCCGGAGGAGCTGACCGTCACGGTCGCCCCGGAGCAGGTGCCGCCGGAGAAGTTCGCGACGGCGATGTTGCAGTAGGTGCCCGCGGGCAGGCCGGTGCTGAAGGTGGTGCTCCAGGTGGCGCTGTCGCGGTTGAACGCGGCGAAGCCGGTGGCGCCGCGGCCGAACGCGATCCGGTTGGCGGCCGGGGAGGTCCAGTTGGTCACGGCCGTACCGGTGACGGCGTTGTGGAATCCGACCAGGTTGGCCACCGTGGTCTTGCGGTGCTCGCACTCCCAGCCGGAGCCGCAGACCACCTGGTTGGTGGTGCCGTTGGTCGACGGCGGACCGGCCTCGTTGTTGCTGAAGGTGAAGCTGCTCATCAGCGCCGGGGTGCCGTACGGGTAGGCCAGGCTGAACGCGGCGGCCAGCGCGTGGGTCTGCCCGTCCTTGTACGTCAGCCGCGCCCGCCCGTTGCGCTGGGTGTCGTGGTTGTCCACGAAGTTGACCGCGTCGCCGCTGCCCAGGGCCATCTGCGAGGCGAGGTTGTTCAGGTTGGACAGGTTCGCGTCGCGGAACGCGTTGCCGACCACGTCACCGTAGCGGAACTCGGTGACGTCGCCGAGCCCGGCGTACTCGGTGGGCGGGAACGCGGTGTCCTCGATGACCTCCTGGTAGATGTACGGGTTGCCGGTGAGGCCGCCGTAGATCGCCTGGAGGTCGGCGACGGGGATGTGCTTGGCCGCGTCGACCCGGAACCCGTCCACGCCGACCGAGATCAGGTCGTTGAGGTACGCGGTGAGCTTGCCGCGCACGTACGAGGTCTCGGTGGCCAGGTCGGACAGGTCGACCAGCTCGCAGTTGAACACCTCCCAGCGGTCTCCCCAGTTGACGATGTCGTCGCTGCCGTTGCGGCCGCAGTGGTGGAAGTCGGCGCTGGAGTACAGGTTCGGGTAGTTGTAGTGCGAGTACGTCGACCCGGCCGAGCCGGTGCCGGTGGAGGCGCCGCCCGCCATGTGGTTGATGACGGCGTCGACGTAGATCTTCACGCCCGCCGCGTGGCAGGTGCTGACCATGTTGGCGAACGCGGCGCGGTCGCCGCGGCGGCTGATCAGCTGGTAGCTGACCGGCTGGTAGTCCTGCCACCACGGGTAGCCGGAGCCGCTGAGCACGACGTGCTCCTGCGGCGGGCTGACCTGCACCGCGCCGAAGCCCTTGGGGCCCAGCACGTTGGTGCACTCGCTGGCGACCGAGTTCCACGGCCACTGGAACAGGTGCACGATGACGTCGTGGGAGCCGGGGTTGGCGTCGGCCTTGGCCGGGGTGAGGCGGGGTGCCGGCTGCCAGCCGGCGATCACGGCCAGCGCGGCCGCGAGCAGCAGCGACAGCGCCGCTGCGGCGAGGGGACGGGTGCGGGTGGTCACGAGTTTCCTCCTGGGGTCAGGGAGGGGACGGGGCTGGAAACTCTTGCGCAAGTTTCATGGATGTTAGCCCCGCGTTACCCGAGCAGTGAAGAGCTCGTCCTCGCCCGACAGATCGCTTCTATCAGGACATATACCGGCCTCACTTACAACCGATCAGCCCCGGGCGGCCCGGCGCCGCCCATCACCCCAGATCCCCGCCCCCAGCTCCCTCCTAGAAACTGCAAAATCTTTCAAAGATTCTTTAGCGGGTACGGCCGGAGCCGTGCCCGCGCTTTCGGGGAAAGTGTCGGAATCCCGGCGCCGATTCGCGCAGTTTCCCCGAAACTGCCGCACTGATGTCGCCCAACCGGGCTCGCGCAACGGATTTCGTGGCGGAGAGTGCCGGTGAGCGCGCACACAGTGTCGCTTTCCGGACGCGATATTCGTTTTCATGATTGCGCCACCGCTCCCTACCGTGAGTACACACCCCTCATCGATACGGAGAATTGCCTTGTCTGCCAAGGAGAAGTCCGGGCGCGCGATCGTGCTCGGCGCCAGCATCGGCGGCCTACTGGCCGCCCGAGCGCTCAGCGAGTCGTACGCGAAGGTCACCGTCTTCGACCGCGACGAGCTGCCCACCACCAACACCGACCGGCGCGGCGTGCCGCAGGGCGAGCACTCGCACGGCCTGCTCGCGCGCGGCCGCCAGGTGCTGGAGGAGCTGTTCCCCGGTTTCGCGGCCGACCTCGCCGCCGCGGGCGCGGTGCCGCTGGACATCCAGGGCGACGTGGTGTGGTTCAACGACGGGCACCGCATGGTGCGCGAGGCGACCGGCCTGGAGGGGCTGGCCGTGAGCCGCCCCGCGCTGGAGTCGTACGTGCGCACCCGGGTCCTGGCGCTGCCCAACGTCGAGCTGCGACCGCGGCACGAGGCGCTGGGCCTGCTCGCCACCGACGACCGCGCCCGGATCACCGGGGTGCGGGTGCTGCCGGTCGGCGGCGGCGAGGAGCAGCACCACGAGGCGGACCTGGTCGTCGATGCCACCGGGCGCGGCAACCGCGGCCCGACCTGGCTGGCCGAGCTCGGCTACGACAAGCCGGTCGAGGACCTGGTCGACCCGAAGACCGTCTACATGTCGCGCAACTACAAGCGGGTGCCGGGGCAGGGCGACTTCGCCGCGTTCCTGTGCAGCCCGTCGCCGCAGCAGCCGTACGGCGGCGTCGCGATCGCGGCCGAGGGCGACCGCTGGATGGTCACCTTCATCGCGGCGGGCGGCGCCGAGGCGCCGTCGGGCGACCCGGACACCTACCACGAGTTCGCCAAGCAGTTCCCCGGCCAGGAGCTGTACGAGCTGCTCAGCGTGGCCGAGCCGCTCGGCCCGCCGCACCGGATGCGCCTGCCCGTCAGCGTGCGCCGCCGCTACGAGCACATGAAGCGGCTGCCGCTGGGCTTCCTCGCCGTGGCCGACGCGGTGTGCAGCTTCAACCCGGCGTACGGCCAGGGCATGACCGTGGCCGCCGCCGAGGCCGCGGTGCTGCGCGACTGCCTCGCCGAGGGCCGCGAGGACCTCCAGCGGCGCTTCTTCAAGGCCGCCGCGAAGGTCATCGACGTCCCCTGGGACATCGCCGTCGGCGCCGACCTGCGCTACGACGCGGTGGTCGGCAAGCGCACGGCGAAGGGCAACTTCCTCAACGCGTACGTCGGCAAGATCCACGTCGCCGCCGCCCGCCACGCCCACGTCGGCCACGCCTTCCTCAGCGTCGCCAACCTGATGTCCGCCCCGCCCCGCCTCTTCGCCCCCGCCGTCCTCACCCGAGTCCTCCGCCCCGGCCCCACCCCCTAACCCCCACCTCGCCCCACCCCCACCCACCCCGCCCTCCCCGTTGATCATGAACTTATGGCACGGTTCGGCGGCGTGTCAGCGGCACAGCTTCCTGGTCAACAACTGCTGCGACGACGGTGTGCGACGACCACCTCGCCGCAGTCGATCAGGAAGCTGTGCCGCTGACACGCCGTCCAGCCGTGCCATAAGTTCATGATCGACGGGAAGGGCGGGCGGCGGGGCGGGGCGGCGGTGGGTGGGTGGGTGGGTGTCAGAGGGTGGGGGTGTAGCCGCCGTCGATGGTGAGGTCGGTGCCGGTGAGGTTGGCGGCGCGGGGGCCGGAGAGGAAGGCGACCACGTCGGCGACCTCTTCCGGGGTGGTGAAGCGGCCGGTGGCGGCGGCGGCCGCGACCTGCTGCTTGACCTGTTCGGCGGTGGCGCCGGAGGCTTTGGCGAACTGGTCGGCGACGCCGCCGGAGTCGAGCCACAGCGGGGTGGCGACCGGCCCGGGGCTGACCGTGTTGACCCGGATGTTCTTGGGCCCGAGCTCCTTGGACAGGGCCTTGGAGAAGTTGGTCAGGGCCGCCTTCGACGAGGTGTAGTCGATGATCGCCGGGTCGGGGTAGAACGCGTTGATCGAGCTGACCGTCACGATCGCGCCGCCGCCGCGCGCGAGCAGGTGCGGCACGGCGGCCCGGGTCGCCCGTACCGCGGACATCAGGTTGATGTTGAAGCCGGCCAGCCAGTCCTCGTCGGTGACGCTGGTGAACCCGCCCAGCCGCGGGAACACCGCGCCGACGTTGTTGACCAGCACGTCCAGCCCGCCGTACGCCGACACCGCCGCCTCGACCAGCTCCCCCGGCCCGTCCGGCGTGCCCAGGTCCACCGCCAGCGCGGTCACCGCCCCGCCGGCGGTCAGCTCGGCCAGTTCGGCCGAGACGGTACGCGCCCCGGCGGCCACCCGCGCCCCCTGCGCCGTCAGCGCGCGGACCACCGCCAGCCCGATGCCCTTGCTCGCCCCGGTGACGACCGCGACCCTGCCCGCCAGCTCCTGCTCCATGGCGATTGACGCTACGCGCGCGGCGGCGGGCGGGCCGGGGAAACGCGCAGGTCAGACGCCGGTGGTGCCGTCGACGAGCTCACGGACGACGTCGAGGTGGCCGTTGTGGCGGGCGATCTCCTCGACCAGGTGGAACAGGATCCAGCGCAGCGTCACCGGGGCGCCGTTGCGGCGCATGCTGCGCTGCGACAGCGCGTCGAGATCGGTGGCGGCGACGAGGGCGCGGTAGCGCTCGGACTGGGCGTCGTACTCGTCGAGCAGCTGGGCGATGGGGAGGTCGAGGGCGATGGTGAACTCGCGGTCGGGTTCCTCCTCGGTCCACGGCCCGGCGTCCTCCTCGCCCAGGAAGATCACCTGGAACCAGGAGTACTCCACCCAGTGGACGTGGCTGACCAGCCCGGCGACCGTCATCAGCGGCGAGCCGGGCAGCGGCGCGGTGCGGGCCGCCTCCTCGGTGATGCCCTCGCACTTTGCCCGTACGGTGGCGCGGGCGTAGTCGAGGAACGTGGTCAGCGTGGTGCGCTCGTCCCAGCTGGACGGCAGATCGGTTCGCGTCATGGGGCCGATCATGCTGGTCGGGGCGGTCGCTGTCGAACCGGTTACACGGTGGTCAGCCGAGGCCGATCGCGCGCAGCAGCGCGGCGGTGTCGGCGAGCGAGTCGAGCACGGTGTGCGCGCCCGAAGCACGCAGCTCGGCGGCGGTGGCACCGCCGGTGGCCACGGCGATCGCGGTCACGCCGTTGTGCAGGGCGCCCTCGACGTCGTGCGGGGTGTCGCCGATGACCACGACCCGGTGGCCGGGCAGGGCCACCCCGTGTTTGCGCTCGGCGCGTTCCCGGGCCAGCCGCACCAGCGTCGACCGGACCGGGTGCTCGCCGCCGTATCCGCCGACGTCCAGGTCCATCGGGCCGAGCAGGTCGAAGGCGGCCAGTTTGATCCGGGCGGCGTCGCGGACGTTGCCGGTGACCACGGTCTGCACCACCCCCGGGACCTGCGCCAGCGCGGCGACCGCCGCGGCCGCCCCGGCGAGCGCCACCCCGTCCGCCCGGATCTGCTCGCGGGCGGCCTCGGTGTGCGCCGCGAGGGTGTCCAGGAACAGGGCCACCACCCGCTCGTCGACCGGGTGGCCGTGCCCGGCCAGGGCGGTGGTGAAGAGGTAGTGGTCGGTACGGCCGCCGAAGTCGGGCAGGCCGGGCGGTTCGGCTCCGACCACCTCCCGGTACGCCGCGAGGAAGATCGCCTTACCACTGCCGCCCGCGTTGATGAGCGTACGGTCGATGTCCCACAGCACCAGGCAGTCCACGCGGGTAAGCCATCATGCCGGCGCGGGCGCTGTCAAGCCGCTGGAACGCGTTGGCGCCGCTGCGGTGCCGGGCATAGGGTCGCCGTCATGACGATCGTACGGGCGGCGACGCAGGCCGAGGCGCAGTCGTGGCAGGACGGCTGGCAGGAGCACCTGGCCGCGCACTACGCCGGGTACTCCGACCCGGCCGCGCGGCGGCAGCTGGTCGACCGGCGCCTCGGCGCGTGGCAGCGCACCCGGCACGGCACCGTGTACGTCGCCGAGGAGGACGGCCGGGTCGTCGGCCACCTCGCCATCGGGGTCTCGCCCACGGCCGACCCGACCGAGGCGTTCATCTTCCAGCTGCGCGCCCCCGGCCGGGAGGCGGCGGCGCGGGCCCTGCACGACCAGGCGTACCGGTTCGCCACCGACCGGGGCGTGCAGCGGCTCGGCGCGGTCACCCCGACCGGCGACCCGGCCGTGGACGCGCTGCTGGGGCCGTACCCGCTGCGGGCGCAGCAGATGGTCAAGGACCTGTCCGAGCCCGCCGTGCTCGCCGACGGCCTCACCGGCCGCCCGATGTCGGCCGCGGAGTACGGCCCCTGGCTGGACGGCGAGATCGTCGGCTACGCCCAGGACATCGCCGACTCCGGGTCGGCCACCCTCGACGCCGCCCGGGAGCGTTCGGCACGCGAGTTCGCCGAGCTGCTGCCCGAGGGCCTGGGCACGGCCGGGCACAGCCTGTGGACGCTGTGCGACGGCGACCGGGCGGTGGCCCACATCTGGCTGCGCCACGGCCATATGCCGGGCATGGGGTTCGTCTTCGGCGTCAACGTCTACGACGCCGAGCGCGGCAAGGGCTACGGCCGCGCGGTGATGCTGCTCGGTGAGCAGGCGACCGCGGCCGCCGGAGACGTCCAGCTCGGGCTGAACGTCTTCGGCAGCAACACGGTCGCCCGCAACCTGTACGACAAGCTCGGCTACCGGGTCGTGGACCAGTTCCGCTCCGACGACCTGTGAGCCGGGCTCACCCGCACCGCCACCGCACGGCGACCACGAGCACGCCCTCGCCCGGCATCGTCACATAACCGCCGACGGTCCGGCCGTCGGCGCTGATCGCCCGGAAGTTCGGCCGGTCGTACGGGTCGTCCGACGCGCCGGGCAGGTTCGGCAGCGCCACGGTGCCCGACGGCGACACCAGCACGTTGCCGAGGCCTTCGGCACCGACCGTCCAGCCGTCGGCGCCGAGCAGGTTGCCGCCGTGGGGCATGCGCTGCAACCGGAGCTGGAACGTGCCCAGCTCCCATCGTGCGAGCCGGACCACCGTGTCCGTACTCGAACCGGCGTAGAGCAGCGCGGTGACGAAACCGTCGCCCAGCTGGACCCCACGGACCCCCTTCAGCGGCCGGTCGTCGATCTCCTCCGGCAGCTCCAGCACCCGCTCGGTGCCGTCGGGCAGCAGCAGGACCGCCTGGTCGTGCGCGGTGGGCAGGTCCTCGTTCGGCTCCCGCACCGGACCCACGGCGGAGTCGCGCAGGACTCCCGCGATGGTCCCGTCCTCGGCGATCGAGGTGGGGTCCACGGGCACCCCGCCAGCCGTGCTCAGCGGCTGCGGGGCGCCGTAGGGTGGCCGCCAGACGACGGGGCGGCCGCCGGACATGCCCACGATCACACCGGCGGTGTTGACCGCCGCGATGATCGGGTCGGCGCCCGCGAGCCGGGTCATCCGGCCGTCCCGGTAGAGCCAGGCCGCCTTGGTGTCGCCCTCGAAGGCGGTCACCACGGCGGTGCCGTCGGCGGCGATCGCCTCGAAACCGGCGTCGGCGCCCGGTTCGCGGATCGCGCGCACCCTGCCGTCGTCCCAGATCAGCAGGCGCGGGCGGCCGTCCCCGGGGTAGGCCCGCCCGGCCAGGAACCGGCCGGTCGGATCACCCGCGGTCAGGACGCTCTTGGGCGGATAGCCCCGGGGCACCGGCAGCTGCCGCACCTCGCAGGTGCTCAGCACCGGCTTGGGCGCGGGCGACGAGGTGGCCGAGGCCGACGGGGTCGGGGTGGCCGGGTCCGGCTTCGGGTGCACCCCGAGGTGCACCGCGAGCAGCACCGCGACGGCGGCGAAGGCCGCCGCGCCCGCACCCGATCCGGCGACGCGCAGCCGCAGCGTGCGCCGCCGCCGGCGGGCCCGGATCCCGTCCAGCACGTCGTAGCGGGGCGCCTGCGCCGCGATACCGTCGAGCAGCTCCTTCAGGTCGCTCATGCCCACGCCTCCCGCGCCCGGCCGACGAGCACATGCAGCTCCGGCGCCACCTCGCGCAACTTCGCCAGCGCCGCCGAGGTCTGGCTCTTGACCGTGCCGGTCGAGACGCCGAGCGCCTCGGCCGCGTCGGCTTCGGACAGGTCCTCGAAGTAGCGCAGCACGATGACGGCCCGCTGCTTGCGGGTCAGCTTCTCCAGCGCCTGGCGCAGCAGCAGCCTGCGTACGGTGTCGGCGGCGTGGTCGCGCGCGGCCCCGGGTTCGGGCAGCGTGTCGGTGCTGCGTTCGCGGCGCAGGTGGTGGCTGCGGCGCCAGAGCGACACGTGCTCGTGATACATGATCTTGCGCAGGTACGCGTCCGGCGTCTCCACCCGCACCCTGCGCCATTGCAGGGACAGCTTGAACAGCGCGTTCTGCAGCAGGTCCTCGGCCGCGTGGTGGTCGCCCGTCAGCAGGAACGCCACCCGTGACCACCGGGCGAGCCCCGCGTGAACGAACTGCTCGAACTCCTCGTCCACTCCCGCCTCCCTCCGCCGACCGTCCGGTTGTCGCTTCCTAGACGACAGCCCCCGCCCCGATGGTTGGGGCGGAGGCTGTCCGGTGTGCGGCCGGGACCGGGTCAGGCGGTGCCGGTCTCCTCGGCGACCATCCGGCGCAGCTCGCGCTTGAGCACCTTGAGGCTGGGGCCCATGGGCAGCTCGGCGACGAACCGGAACCGGCGCGGGTACTTGTGCCGCCCGAGCCGCTCGCGCGACCACTCGGTCAGCTCCGCGGCGGTGGGCGCGGCCGCGGCGGGATCGAGCACCACGACCGCGCAGATCTCCTCGCCGTGCAGCCCGTCGGGCATCCCGACGACCGACACCTGCGCGATGGCCGGGTGGCGGGCGAGCACCTCCTCCACCTCGCGCGGATACACGTTGAAGCCGCCCCGGATGATCAGGTCCTTCTTCCGGTCGACGATGGTGACGAACCCGTCGGCGTCCTTCGTGCCCAGGTCGCCGGTGCGGAACCAGCCGTCGACCACGGCCTGCGCGGTCGCCTCGGGCCGGTTGAGGTAGCCCGCGAACACGTTGTGCCCCCGGATCACGATCTCGCCGAGCTCGCCGGGCGGCAGCAGCTCGACCCGGTCGTCGAGGTCCGCGCGGGCGATCTCGGTCTCGACGCCCCAGGCGGTGTGGCCGACGGTGCCGGGGCGCACGCCGAAGTGCGGCTGGTTGGTGGTGGCGGTGGGCGAGGTCTCCGACAGGCCGTAGCCCTCGTACACGGTGGTGGCGAAGACGGTGCTGAAGCGCTCCAGCGCCGCGACCGGCAGCGACGCGCCGCCGGAGATGCACAGGCGCAGGTGCGGCAGGTCGGTGCGGCCGGCGGCGGCTTCGAGCAGCCCCAGATACATCGTGGGTACGCCGTGGAAGACGTCGACCTTCTCCCGCACCATCAGGTCGATCGCCGCCGCGCCGCTGAACCGGGCCAGCAGCACCAGCGTGGCGCCGATGCGGAAGGCGCCGTTCATGCCGACGGTCTGCCCGAACGTGTGGAACAGCGGCAGGCAGCCGAGCACCACGTCGGTGGTGCGGGCGTCGTTGCAGTCGAACACGTTGACGATCGTGTTCATGACCAGGTTCAGGTGCGTGAGCACGGCGCCCTTGGGTTCGCCGGTGGTGCCGCTGGTGTAGAGGATCACGGCGGGGTCGGTCGGGGCGGTCGACTCGTACGACCGCAGCGGCGGCACGCCCGCGCCGACGTCTTCCAGCCGGGGAGGCAGCGCCCCGCCGTCGGGACGCGGCCCGACGCTGACCAGCGGGACGCCCGCCTCGGCGGCGGCCGCCGCGCCCAGGGCCAGCAGGGCGCTGTGGCACACCAGCACCGTGGCCCCGCTGTCGCGCAGCACGTACGCCGCCTCGGACGGGGTGAGCAGCAGGTGCACCGGCACCACCACGGCACCGGCGGCCAGCGCCCCGTAGTAGGCGCGCGGGAACTCGACCGTGTTCGGCACGATCAGCGCGACCACGTCGCCCCTGCGTACGCCGAGCTCGCGCAGGCCCGCCGCGTACGCCAGGGCCTGCTGCCACAGGTCGGTGTAGCTGACCCGCAGGTCGCCGTCGACGACGGCGGTCTTGCCGCGGTGCCGCCGCGCGCCCTCGGCCAGGACGGCGGCCAGGGACAGGGTGCTCACGACCGCACCTGCTCGGGGTAGTACACGCGGCTGACGGTCTCGGCGACACACGCGGGCTTGTCGCTGTCGTCGGTGCGCACGGTGGCCTGCGCGACCAGCTGCACCCCGCCCGGCACCGGCTCGACCGACACGATCTGCACGGTGAGCCGCACCTTCGCGCCGACCCGCACCGGGGCGGCGAACCGCACCCGGTTGAGGCCGTAGTTGACGCCCATGCTGGCGCCGTCGAACCGGTACAGGTCACGCACCAGCAGCGGCAGCAGCGACAGGGTCAGGTACCCGTGCGCGACGGTGCCGCCGAACGGGCCCGCCGCCGCCCGCTCCGGGTCGGTGTGGATCCACTGGTCGTCGCCGGTGGCGTCGGCGAACGCGTCGACGCGGCCCTGTTCGATCTGGTGCCACGGGCCGGGGCCGATGACCTGGCCCACGGCGGCGGCCAGCTCCTGCGGGGAGTGGAAGACTCTCATGCCAGGTGACCTCCGATCTTGGTGTACCCGCGCAGCAGGTCGCGGGCGATGATGAGCCGCTGCATCTCGTCGGTGCCCTCGTAGATGCGCAGCAGGCGCACCTGGCGGTACCAGCGCTCGATGGGCAGCTCGCGGGTGTAGCCCATACCCCCGTGGATCTGCATGACGCTGTCGACCAGCTTGTTGATCATCGCGGCGCCGTAGAGCTTCGCCATCGACGACGCGTGCCGGGGGTCCATGCCCTGGTCGACGGTCCACGCGGCGCGCAGGATCAGCCAGCGCGCCGCCTCCAGCTCGGTCTCGGCGTCGGCGAGCATCCACTGGATCGCCTGGTTCTCGCCGATCTTCTTCCCGAACGTCTCGCGGGTGTTGGCGTAGTCGACCGCCATCCGCAGTGCCCGTTCGCCGATGCCGACCGCGTGCGACGGGATGATGTAGCGGCCCTTGCCGATCCACTTCATGCCCAGTTCGAAACCCTGGCCGACCTCGCCGAGGATGTTGCGATGCGGCACCCGTACGCCGTCGAAGACCAGCGCCGCCGGGCCGCCCTCGCCCATCGTGGCGATGAACTCCGAGCGCCAGCCCATCGCCCGGTCCACCAGGAACGCCGTGGTGCCGCCGCCGCGTACCCCCCTGTCCCGGTCGGTGACCGCGACCACGATGGCGAAGTCGGCGTCGTCGCCGTTGGTGATGAACGTCTTCTCGCCGTTCAGCACCCAGTCGTCACCGTCACGGCGCGCGCTCAGCTTGATGTTGGCCGCGTCCGACCCGGCCCCCGGCTCGGTGATCGCGAAGCAGGAGATCCGCCGCCCCTCGATGGTGGGGAGCAGGTACTCCTCCCGCTGGGCGGCGTCGGCGTGGAACAGGATGTTGTCGGCCTCGCCGCCGAACCGGAACGGCACCAGGGTGTGCCCGATCTCGGTCCAGATCAGCGACTGGAGCACGGCGGGCAGGTCCATCCCGCCGTACGCGGCGGGGGTGGCCAGGCCCCAGAAGCCGAACGCGCGCGCCTTCGCCTGGAGTTCGCGCAGCTCGTCGCGGCGCAGACCGGGCTCATGCGCCCGCTCGCGGCGCAGCAGCTCCACCTCCAGCGGCACGACCTCCTTACGGATGAACGCGCGCGCGGTGTCGCGGATGGCCCGCTCCTCGTCGGTGAGGGAGAAGTCCACGGTGGTCCTTTCGGTTAGCGGGCGCCGCCGTTGACGTACAGCGTCTGGCCGGTCACGAACGAGGAGTCGTCGCTGCTCAGGAACGCGACCACCGAGGCGATCTCCTCGGGCTGGGCGACCCGGCGCAGCGGGGTGTGCTCGGCGGCCCACGCCTGGTGCGCCTCGGGGGTGGAGCCGACGCGCTGCGCGGTGGCGGCGGTCATGGCGGTGGCGACGTACCCGGGGGCGACGGCGTTGACGGTGATGCCGAACGGGCCCAGCTCGATGGCGAGCGTGGCGGTCAGGCCCTGCACCCCGGCCTTGGCGGCGGCGTAGTTGGCCTGGCCCCGGTTGCCCAGCGCCGAGCGGCTGCTCAGGTTGACGATCTTGCCGTACCGCGCCGCCACCATGTGCTGCTGCGCCGCCTGGCAGCACAGGAACATGCTGGTCAGGTTGGTGTGCAGCACCGCGTTCCAGTCGGCGTAGCTCATCTTGTGCAGCAGGTCGTCGCGGGTGATCCCGGCGTTGTTGACCAGGATGTCCAGCCGCCCGAAGGCCTCCACGACCCGCTCGGTCATCGCCCGGACCGCGGCTTCGTCGGTGACGTCGCACGCGATCCCGATCGCCCCCGCCCCGATCTCCGCCGCCGTCGCCTCGGCCTTCTCGCCGCTCAGATCCACCACGGCCACCTTGGCCCCGTCAGCGGCCAGCCGCCGCGCGGTGGCGGCCCCGATCCCCTGCGCGGCCCCGGTCACCACCGCGACCCGTCCGTCGAATCGTTCGCTCATGCTGTTCCTCCAGTTGGTCAGACGAAGGCGTTCACGCCGGTCAGGGCGCGGCCGATGAGGAGTTGCTGGATCTGGCTGGTGCCCTCGTAGAGGGTGGTGACGCGGGCGTCGCGCAGGTACTTGCCGACCGGGTACTCGTCGACGTAGCCGTACCCGCCGAAGACCTGGAGCGCGTCGTTGGCGCAGCGGACGGCGGCCTCGCTGGCGTACAGCTTGGCCATCGACGCCTGCGTGGCGAACGGCTCGTGCCGGTCGGCCAGGTCGGCGACCTGCCAGACCAGCAGCCGCGCCGCGGCGGTGTCGACGGCGATGCGGGCGAGCAGCTGCTGCACGAGCTGGAAGCCCGCGATGGGCCGCCCGAACTGGGTGCGCTGCTTCGCGTAGGCGACGGCGGCGTCCAGGCAGCCCTGGGCGATGCCGACGCAGCCTGCGGCGACCGACATCCGGCCCTTGTCCAGGGTCGACATCGCGATGCGGAAGCCCTGGCCGACCTCGCCGAGGCGGGCGCCGTCGGGAATCCGTACGCCGTCGAAGACCAGCTCGGCCGTGGGCTGCCCGCGCAGCCCGAGCTTGCCGTGGATCTCGCGCCGGACCAGGCCCGGCGTGTCGGCCGGCACCAGGAACGCGGTCACCCCGCGCGGACCCGGCTCGCCGGTACGCGCGAACAGCAGCACCACGTCGGCCCAGGTCCCGTTGGTGATGAACACCTTCGAACCGTGCACGGTCCAGCCGTCCCCGTCGCGCACCGCCCGCGTGGCCAGCGACCCGGCGTCGGAGCCGGTGCCGGGCTCGGTCAGCCCGAAGCAGCCGAGCAGCTCGCCCGCGCAGAGTCCGGGCAGCCAGCGTCCGCGCTGCTCGGGTGTGCCGTACGCGGCGATCGGCTTGGCGACCAGCCCGAGCGAGACCGAGACCAGCCCGCGCACGGCCGAGTCGCCCCGGCCCAGCTCCTCCAGCACCAGGCAGTACGCCAGGTGGTCGCCGCCGCTGCCGCCCAGCTCCGCCGGGACGGTCAGGCCGAGGAAGCCGAGCTCGCCGAGGCGCCGGACCACGCCGCGGTCGACGCTCTCGGCCCGGTCCCAGGCCGCGGCGTGCGGGACGACCTCGCGGTCGACCCAGTCGGCGGCCAGGCGCCGCAGCGCGGTGTGTTCGGCAGACAGTGTCAGGTCCACGAAATAAAACTAACGCTGGAAGTTTTATTTCGTCCAGACCCCGATATGGGAGAGTTGTTCTCCCACCCCCGGACCACGCCCCCGACCAGGAGGAGAGCCATGCCCCGCCCGAGCCAGGCGCTGCTGAGCCGGCAGCGCATCGTCGAGACGGCGGCCCGGCTGATCGACGCCGACGGACTGGAGACGTTCTCCACCCGCCGCCTGGCCGCCGAGCTGGGGGTGCGCGGGCCGTCGCTGTACAACCACTTCGCCGGCAAGGACGAGATCCTGGACGCCGTCGCCGACGCGGTGATCGCCGAGGTCGACGTGACGGTCTTCGCCACCCACGGCTGGCGCGAGGCGCTGCTGGGCTGGGGCACGTCCTACCGCGACGCGCTCGCCGAGCACCCGAACATCGTCCCGTACCTGGCCCAGGGGCCGGGGCGGCGCCCGGCGGCGCTGGCCATGGCCGACGCGGTCTACGGCGGCCTGGTCAAGGCGGGCTGGCCGCCCGCGCGGGCCACCCACATCGGCGCGGTCATGCGCTACCTGGTCGCCGGCTCCGCGCTCGGCTCGTTCGCCCGCGGCTTCGTCGAGGACCCCGAGCTGTACGCGGCCCACTACCCGCACCTGAGCCAGGCCCACCGCCTGGCCGGGCACCAGCGCAGCGTCGACGAGGGCGCCTTCCGGCTGGGCCTGCAGGCCCTCATCACCGGCCTGGCCGCCGAGTACGAGGCGACCGTCGGCCCCCTCCCGCCTCTGGAGCCGGGCGCCGACACGTACTACAGTCGAAACTTGCAGCGCTAGTTTTAGCGGCCCGCCCCTCCCCCGCACGTGTGCGGCTGGCCGCTCGACGGGAGGAAAGCATGGATCTCGACACCGCGGTCGCGCATCCCGGACGGGCCACCCCGATCGCCGACCGTACGCAGCTCTACCTCGACGGGCAGTGGGCCGCCCCGCACGGCACCGGCCGCATCGCCGTCGTCGACCCCACCACCGAGCAGGTCATCGCGCACGTGCCCGCCGGGGACGCGGTCGACGTCGACCGGGCCGTGGCCGCCGCGAAAGCGGCGTTCCCGAGCTGGTCGGGGCTGGCCCCGGCCGAACGCGCCGCCCATCTCGACCGGCTGCACGCGGCGCTGAGCGCCCGCGCCGCCGACATCGCCGCCACCGTCGCCCGCGAGCTGGGCACCCCGCTGCGGGTGGCCACCCGGGTCCAGGCCGGACTCCCCCTCACGGTGCTGCGCGGCTATGTGGAGCTGGCCGCCGCGCCGCCCGCCCCGCACACCGTCGGCAACTCGCTGATCGTGTCCGAACCGGTCGGCGTGGTCGGGGCGATCACCCCGTGGAACTACCCGCTGCACCAGATCATGGCCAAGGTGGCCGGGGCGCTGGCGGCGGGCTGCACGGTGGTGCTCAAGCCGGCCGACCTGACCCCGCTGGTGGCGTACCTGCTGTTCGACGCCGTACACGAGGCGCAGCTGCCGCCCGGGGTGGTGAACCTGGTCAGCGGCCCCGGCTCGACCGTCGGCGGCGCCATCGCCGCCCACCCGGACGTGGACCTGGTCTCGTTCACCGGCTCCACCGCCACCGGCGCCCGGATCAGCCACCTCGCCGCCGACCGGATCGCCCGCGTCGCCCTGGAACTGGGCGGCAAGTCCGCCAACGTGATCCTGGACGACGCCGACCTGACCCGCGCGGTCAAGACCGGCGTGGCCAACGCGTTCCTCAACTCCGGCCAGACCTGCACCGCCTGGACCCGCATGCTGGTCCACCGCTCCCGCTACGAGGAGGCGCTGACGCTGGCCGCCCAGGCGGCGAACGCGCAGACCCTCGGCGACCCGCTCGACGAGGGCACCCGCCTCGGCCCGCTGTCCAGCGCGGCCCAGCGCGAGACCGTGCGCGGCTACATCGCCCGAGGGCTGGCCGACGGGGCGCGGCTGGTCGCGGGCGGGCTCGACGCGCCCGTGCCGCCGACCGGCTACTTCGTCGCGCCGACCGTGCTGGCCGACGTGCACCCCGACAGCACCGTCGCCCAGGAGGAGATCTTCGGGCCGGTGCTGGTGGTGCTGCCGTTCGACGACGACGACGAAGCGGTCGCCATCGCCAACAACTCCCGGTACGGCCTGGCCGGGGCCGTCTGGTCGGCCGACGAGGACCGCGCGCTGGCCGTCGCCCGGCGGCTGCGCACCGGGGCCGTGGACGTCAACGGGGCCGCGTTCAACCCGCTCGCGCCGTTCGGCGGGTACAAGCAGTCCGGCATCGGCCGCGAGCTGGGCGCCCACGGGCTGGCCGAGTTCCTGGAGACCAAGGCGATCCAGCGATGACCCGGGTACGGGCCCTGGTGTGCCGCGAACCCGGCGCGGCCCTGGAGGTCACCGGCATCGAACTGCCCGCGCCGGGGCCGGGCGAGGTGCGGGTGCGCATCGCCGCCGCCGGGGTGTGCCACTCCGACCTGTCGATGGTCAACGGGACGCTGTCGGCGCCGTACCCGCTGGTCCTCGGGCATGAGGCGGCCGGGGTCGTGGTCGAGGCCGGGCCCGGGGCGCGGGTCGGCGTCGGCGCGCACGTGGTGCTCGACTGGGCGCCGCCGTGCCGGACCTGCTGGTTCTGCACGCACGAGCAGCCGTGGCTGTGCGAGACCGGCGGCACCCCGGCCGCGCTGCGCGGCAGCCTCGACGGGCAGCCGCTGCACGTCACCCTGGGGCTCGGCGCGCTGGCCGAGGAGGTCGTCGCGCCGGACACCGCCGTGATCGAGGTGCCCGCCGCGCTGCCGTTCGCGGACGCGGCGCTGCTCGGGTGCGCCGTGCTGACCGGGACCGGGGCCGTGCACCGCACCGCCGGAGTGCGTCCCGGCGAGTCGGTGCTGGTCATCGGGCTCGGCGGGGTCGGGCTGGCGGCCGTCATGGCGGCTCGGGCGGCGGGGGCCGATCCGGTCATCGCCGCCGACCTGTCCGAGGCCAAGCGGGAGCTGGCCCTGGCGGCGGGCGCGACCCACTTCCTGATCTCGGGCGACGAGCTGTCCTCGGGGGTACGGGCGCTGACCGGGCGGCGCGGCGCCGATCACGCGCTGGAGTGCGTGGGGCGGGCGGCGGCGATCCGGGCGGCGTGGCGGGCCACCCGGCGCGGCGGCGCGGTGACCGTGGTCGGGATGGGTGCCAAGGACGATCTGCTCACGCTCGGCGCGCTGGAGATCTTCCACAACGCGCGTACGCTGCGCGCCTCGGTGTACGGCTCGTCCGACCCCGACCGCGACGTGCCCGCGCTGGCCGAGGCCGTGCTGGACGGCACCCTCGACCTGTCACCGCTGGTCACCGACCGCATCACGCTGGACGAGGCCCCCGACGCGTTCACCCGCATGTCGCGCGGCGAGGGTGCCCGCTCCATCATCCAGTTCCCCTGACCACCGCCCCACCCGCCGCACCCCGTTTTTTATCGACGTTGGCCTATCTAGAAGACGATTCTCCGAAAACTGCCTTCTGGATAGGCCAGCGTCGATGCTAAGCCGGGCGGGGCGGGCGAGCGGGGCGGTGGGTCAGGTCAGAGATTTGTGGAGTTCGATGCGGGAGCGGATGCCCAGCCTGCTGAAGATGTTGCGCATGTGGTGGTCCACGGTGCGGGTGCTCAGGAACAGCTGCGCGGCCACCTCCCGGTTCGTCGCCCCGTCGACGACCAGCCGGGCGATCTGGAGCTGCTGCGCCGTCAGCACCTCGGCCGCGAGCACCTCCGGCGCCCGCACCGCCTCCCCGGCGGCGCGCAGCTCGGCCCGCGCCTGCTCGATCCACGTCGGCATGTCCAGCCGGGTGAACGTCTCCAGGCACCGGTGCAGGTGCTCGCGGGCGTCGCGGGGGCGGCGGCTGCGCCGCAGCTCCTGGCCGTACAGCAGCTCGGTGCGGGCGCGCTCGAAGTCCGATTCGGCCGACCGGTGCAGCAGCAGGGCCGCACGGAACCGCTCGTCGGCCTCGGCGCTGCCGCGCGGGGCGAGCAGGGCCCGGCAGCGGGCGGCCAGCGCCCGGCGGGCCGGGTCGCCGGTGGCGGTGGCCCAGCTCTCGAAGCCGTCCAGGGCGGGCAGGGCACGTTCGCGCTCGTCGGCGCGTACGGCCGCCTCGACCAGCCACGGGGTCGCCAGCGCCTGGACCACCACGTGCCCGCGCCCGGTGACCGGGTCGGCGATGGCGGCGATGCGGGTGACCGCGTCGGCGGGGCGGCCGCCGAGCAGGTCGAGCACGGCCTGGGCCCACTGGGTGAGCGCCTTGGGGCGGTTGGACCGGCCCGCGCCGGGCGCCAGCTCGATCTCGCGGACGCGGCGCAGGCAGGCGTCGCGGTCGCCGCGTACGGCGGCGAGCACCGCGAGCATCCCGAGGTGGTCGGCGGCGTAGTTGTCCTGGCCGCCGGCGCGCGCGGCGCGCAGCCCCTGGAGGCTGGTGGCGGCGGCGGCCTCGTGGCGGCCGAGCCAGTACTCGGCGTACGCGGTCATCTCCAGCGCGAGCGGCAGCTCGCACACCTCGCCGACGTCACGGGCCGCCTCGGCGGCGCGGGCGGCCAGCCGGTGCGCGCCGATGTCGTCGGCCAGCAGCAGCGCGCTGGCGGCGGCGCAGGTCAGGGTGGTGGCCCGGTCGAGCTGCCCGGCCAGGTCGATGACCCGCCGCAGCGGGGCCACGGCTCGGTCGTGCCGCCCGAGGAAGGTCGCCGCGAAGCCCGCGAAGTGCTCGAAGATCACGTCGAGGTACGGCGGATCGCCGGGCCGCCGCAGCTTCGCGGCCCGCAGCGCCACCTCGGCGTAGCGGGGGTAGTCGCCGGAGAAGCACAGCGCCTCCCCCGCCCGCAGCAGGGCGCGGACGACCAGGTCGCGGTCGGCCGGGTCGCGGTCGGCGGCGGCGAGCCGGTCGGCGGCGGCCAGCAGCGTGTCGGCGGCGGTGGCGGTGGCCCCGGCGCGCAGCTCGATCTCCCCGGCCAGCACCTCGCTCTCGCCCACGGTCCGGTCCCGGGCGGCGGGGCGGGCCTGGCGCAGCAGCCGCCGGGCGCGCTGCGGGCTGCCGGACTGCCAGGCGTACCGGGCGGCGGTGACCAGCCGGATCGCCGCCCCGACGGGCTCGTCGGACAGCTGCGCGGCGTGCTCCAGCGCGGTCGCGGCGCGGGAGTAGCCGCCGCAGGCCGTGCCGCCCGCCGCGGCGGCGTGCTCCAGCTCCTCGGCCAGGGCCGGGTCGGGCCCGTTGGCGGCGGCGGCCAGGTGCACGGCGCGGCGCAGCCGGTCGCGGCCGGGGTCGAGCACCTCGGCCAGGTGCAGGTGGGCGGCGCGGCGGCGGGCCAGCGGCGCCTCCTCGTACGCCAGCGCGCGCACCAGCGGCTGGGCGAAGACGACCGCGCCCCGGCTGACCCGGACCAGCCCCTGGCGTTCGGCGGGGGCCAGCGCGGCGATGTCGACGCCGTCGGCGCGGGCGGCGCGCAGCAGCCCGGCGGCGTCGGTCTCCTCGTCGGCGGCGGCCAGCAGCAGCAGCCAGCGCGTGTCGGCGGGCAGCCGGTCCAGCCGCTCGCGGTATGCCCGGCGCAGCACGCTGTCCTCGGGCAGCCGGGTCGGCAGCGGCGCGTCGCCCTCGCGCTGGGCCGGGGTGAGGCTGTGCGCGAGCTCGGCCAGCGCCTGCGGGTTGCCGGCCGCGACGGCGGCCAGCGCGGCGGCGTCGTCGGAGTCCAGCGGTGCCCCGCCGTCGTCGAGCAGGTCGGCCAGCAGCTGCCGGGCCGCGTCGTGGTCGAGCGGGTCGAGCCCGAGCTGCGGCACGCCCGCCAGCGTGGTGCCGGGGCTGGCGGTGAGCAGGATGGCGACCCGCTGGCCGCGCAGGCGCCGGGCGGCGAAGCCGAGCACCGCCAGGGACGGCCGGTCCAGCGCGTCGGCGTCGTCGACGCAGCACAGCACCGGCCGCTCACGACCGAGCGCGGTGAGCAGGTTGAGCACCGCCATGGACAGCGCGAGCCGGTCGGGTCCGGCGCAGCCGCCGCCGGTGAGCACCCGGTGCAGCACCCTGGCCTGGTGCGCGGGCAGGGCGCCGGGCTGGTCGGCGACGGGTTGCAGCAGGCCGTGCAGGGCGGCGTACGGCAGGTCGGCCTCGTCGTACAGGCCGCCGACGCCGAGGACCGTCCAGTCGCGAGCCCGGGAGACGGCGTCGCGGAGCAGGGTGGTGCGGCCGGAGCCGGGGTCACCGGGCAGCAGCAGCGCGCCGCCGGCACCCGCGTCGGCTCGTACCAGCAGGTCGGAGATGGCCTCCTGGACGCGCTGGCGTCCGCGTGGCATAGGTATGTGCACTGACGATGCATTTACCATGCCCGTCAGTGTTACCTATAAGTAACGCGATGGAAAGAGTGTGAACGTGCCGGGTCGGCGCGACCGGTCAGCCCAGGCCCGTCGCCATGGCGTTGAGCAGCAGCGCCGTGACCGTACGCGCCATGACCGCCGCCGCCTGCTCCTCGTCCAGCCCCAGCCCGTCGCGCAGCATCGCCCAGGCGGGCCACATGGTCGAGGCGATCAGCGCGTGCAGCAGCTGGTCGCGACCGGCGCCCGCCATCTCCAGCTCGGGCGCGAACAGCGCCTCGACCTCCTCGCGCACCCGCTCGATGTGCTTGAGCCGGTTGCGGTGCAGCTGCGCCGAGTACGGCTCGCGCAGCTGGGCCGCCCGCGCCATCGGCGCGATGAGCTGGAGCAGCCGCACCCGCTGGGCGCAGAACCCGTCCACCCGCCGCCGCAGCGGCAGCCCCGGCGGCACCGGCTGGAACGCCGCGTCCTGCTGGGCCAGCACCCGGCGGCCGCTGGCCTCGAACAGCGTCTCCATGTCGGCGAAGTTGGTCCACAGCGCGCGCAGCGACACCCCGGCCCGCTCGGCGATGCGCTCGCCGGTCGGCCGCAGGTCGCCCTCGGCGATCAGCGCCAGGTGCGCGTCGACGATGGCCGCCCGGGTCCGCTCGGCCCGCGCCGTCCGCCCGTCGACCCGCCCGTCGGTGCCAGCCATGCCGCCCCGCCCTTTCTCCCCGTCGATCATGAACTTATGGTCGCTGGTGGGGAGTCGACGGTGGCCCGCCGTTCAGGCGGGACACCGAGACGAGCCACTAGCGAAGTGTTCGACGGCGTGTCCCCACCCTGGCGCCGTGATCACCGCCAGAGCGGTCCGCCGCAGAGGTGTTCGCAGAGTGTAGTCGCGGTGGGGGTATCGAGGTGGGGAGATAGATGCACTGCCAGTGCTGACTGTAGCGGCGGGCGGCGGTTGGCGCCAGGCCTGAGGCGAGGTCAGCCGCATGGTGACATGGTCCACCGGGGTCGGATGTTGACAGCCGCGGAAGAGAAGTCGCAGCGTTAGTGCATAAAGTTTGCCCGTACTCCCGAAAGGACACCCCCGTGCCTGAAGCTGTCGTGGTGGCCGCGGCCCGCACGCCGATCGGCCGCGCCAACAAGGGCTCGCTGGTCGGCGTACGCCCTGACGACCTGGCCGTGACCGCGGTGCGCGCCGCCCTGGCCGCCGTGCCGCAGCTCGACCCGCGCGAGCTCGACGACCTGGTGCTCGGCTGCGGCCAGCCCGCGGGCGAGCAGGGCCACAACCTGGGCCGCGTCGTCGCGGTGCTGCTGGGGCTGGACCGGCTGCCCGGCACCACGGTCAACCGGTACTGCGCCTCGTCGCTCCAGTCCACCCGCATGGCCCTGCACGCGATCCGGGCCGGGGAGGGCGACGCGTTCCTGTCCGTCGGCGTCGAGCTGGTCTCCCACTACGGCAACGGCCGCAGCGACGGCATGCCCGGCACCCGCAACCCGGTCTTCGACGACGCCGTCGCGCGCAGCGAGCGGCGCGCGGCCGAGGGCGCCGAGCCGTGGCACGACCCGCGCGCGGACGGCGCACTGCCCGATGTGTACATCGCCATGGGCCAGACCGCCGAGAACGTGGCCGAGCGCTACGGCGTCTCCCGGCAGGAGCAGGACGAGTTCGCCTGCCGCTCGCAGAACCTCGCCGAGCAGGCCATCGCGGCAGGCTTCTGGGCCCGCGAGATCACGCCCGTGACCAGGCCGGACGGCACCGTGGTCAGCGCCGACGACGGCCCGCGCGCCGGGGTCACCATGGCCGCGCTGGCCGGGCTGGCGCCGTCGTTCCGGCCCGGCGGCACGGTGACGGCGGGCAACTGCTGCCCGCTCAACGACGGCGCCGCCGCCGTGGTGGTCATGTCGGACAAGCGAGCCCGCGAGCTGGGCGTCACCCCGCTGGCCCGGATCGTGTCCACCGGCCTGTCCGCGCTGTCGCCCGAGGTCATGGGCATGGGCCCGGTCGAGGCGTCCCGGATGGCACTGGCCCGTGCCGGGATGTCCGTCACGGACGTCGACCTGGTCGAGATCAACGAGGCGTTCGCGGCGCAGGTGGTGCCCAGCGCCCGCGAGCTCGGCCTGGACTGGGACCGGCTCAACGTCAACGGCGGCGCGATCGCGGTCGGCCACCCGTTCGGCATGACCGGCGCCCGCATCACCACCACCCTGCTCAACTCCCTGACCTGGCACGACAAGACCATCGGCCTCGAAACCATGTGCGCCGCCGGCGGCCAGGGCATGGCCATGATCCTGGAACGCCTGTCATAACGCAGGCCGACCGCCCCGGCACCCATCTCGGGTGCCGGGGCGGTCCGGCTAGATGATCAGGAACCCGTGCACGCAACACGCCGTCGAGCCGTGCCATAGGTTCATGATCGACGTGTCAGGACAACGTCACGGCCGGGGGCTGGGGGCGGGGGGTGGGGTATTCGGTGACGGGGGTGGTGGGGGTGTCGTCGGTGGTGTAGACGGGGCCGAAGAACAGTTGGGTGGCGGCCTCGATTTTGGTTAGGCGGTAGCCGGCGTAGCCGGAGTGGTCGGTCTTGCTGTAGCGGAAGGGGGCGTAGCCGGGGCCGGTGAAGCCGTTCTTCTCGACGGCGGCGAGCAGGCCTTCGCGGGTGAGGTCCTTGCCGACGGCCTGGAGGGCCTGGACGAAGGTGTACGCGACCGACATGCCGTAGACGGTGTTGCCGTTGAACGGGGCGCTGCCGTTGTACTTGTCGTGGATCTTCTTGAACATGGCGGTCCACGGGTCGTCCAGGTCGAGCGGCGAGGGGAGGTTGGAGGCGCCGACCGCGCCCTCCAGCAGCACCTTGCCGTCGCCGAGCAGCTTGGCCAGGGTCTGGTAGTCCGAGCCGACGTTGGAGACGACCCACTGCGGCTTGAACCCGATGCGGGCGGCGGTGCCGATCGACAGCGCGGTGAAGCCGGGCACGGTCGCCAGCACCACGACCTCGCACCCGGCCGCCTTCAGGGCGCCGAGCTGCGGGGCCACGTTCTGGTTGGTGACGACGTACTTCTCCTTGGCGGCGACGGCGCCCAGGACGGCCTCGACGCCGACCAGGCTGTCGCGGCCGAAGTCGTCGTCCTGGCCGAAGAAGCAGGTCTTCTTGCCCGCGAAGGCCGTCTTCACGTGCGTGGCCAGGATCTTGCCCTCGACGGTGTAGTCGGTGTTGAAGCCGAAGGTGCCCGGGTACTTGTCGGGCTGGTTCCAGTTGCGGCTGCCCGAGGCGACGAACAGGTCCGGGACCCGGTTGGTCTTGAGGAAGTCCAGCACGCCGCTGTGGGTGGGGGTGCCCAGGCCGTTGAGGACGGCGAACACCTTGTCCTGGAGCACGAGCTGGCGCACCACGGTCTGCGTGTTGGCCGGGTTGTACCCGTCGTCCATGACCTTGTATGTGATCTTGCGGCCGTTCACCCCGCCGTTGGCGTTGACGTAGTCGAAGTACGCCTTGCTCGCCGGAGCGATCTCGGAGTATCCGGCCGAGGCGGGACCGGTCAGCGGCATGTGCGTGCCGACGACGATCTCGGTGGCGGTGACGCCGGGGACCTCCGCCCCGGCGGGCGGGGTCTGGCCGTCGTCGCTGCACGCCGCGGCGGCGGTGAGCAGCGCGGCGGCAGTGGCGAGCGCCAGGGTACGGCGCATCAGGCGGTTCATGACGACACCCTTCTCTCGTAATAAATTGATGATTATCGATGTATATCCGTGGAGCCCTGCCGGATGAGCGGGAACGTCGGGGTCAGCGGCTCGGCAGGCGCCGCCGGGCCCGGCCGGACAGGCGGCGCAGCAGGCCCTGCACCCCGTCCGGCAGGGCGATCATGACGACGATCAGGGTGAGCCCGAAGACGGCCAGCGGGAGGTTGCCCTCCAGCCGCTGCGCCGCGCCGGGCGAGGAGGCGACCAGGCCGCTGCTCAGCTCGTGTGCCAGGTCCGGCAGCGCCACCAGCAGCAGCGCGCCCCAGACCGCCCCGGCCAGGCTGCCCAGCCCGCCGATGACCACCGCCATCAGCAGGAACAGCGACAGCGTCAGCGAGAAGGCGCCCGGTGACACGCTCTGGGCGAGCACGGCGAGCAGCCCGCCGCCCAGGCCCGCCCCGGCCGCGCTGACCACGAACGCCAGCACCTGGGCACGGGCCACGTCGATGCCGGACAGGCGCGCGGCCACCTCGTCGTCGCGGACGGCGCGCAGCGTACGGCCGAACCGGCCGCGGGTCAGGTTCGCCAGCAGCAGCATGGTCAGCAGGGCACCGAGCAGGGCGAGCCACGCCTGCCAGCGCTCGTTCGGGAAGTACGGCCCGAGCGCCGGGGGCGGGGGTTCGACGTACACGCCGAGGCCCTGCTCGCTGTTGAACAGCTCGGCGAAGGTGACCGTCGCGGCGGGCACCGCCACCGCCACCGCGAGGGTGACGCCGGCCAGGTACGGCCCGCGCAGCCGCGCGGCGGCCAGCCCGATCACGGCGCCCGCGGCCATGGTGACCAGCACCCCGGCCAGCAGCGACAGCGGCAGCACGCCGTTGCCGGTGACGTCGTGCTCGGCCAGCGCGTTCTGGCACAGCGCGACGGTGTACGCCCCGACCGCCATCAGCGCCCCGTGCCCGAGCGACAGCTGCCCGCTCAGCCCGGTCAGCACGGTCAGCCCCGCCGTGGCGCACAGGTACGCCGCGACCGTGGCCAGCTGGAAATTGCGGAACGGGTCGAGCTCCAGGGTCAGCAGGTACAGCGCGAACCCGGCGAGCGCGGTCAGCACCAGGTGCCGCAGCAGCGTGGAAGCGCCCAGCAGGGCGCGCAGCCGGGTCACGCCTGCCTCGCCGCGGTCGCCGCGAACAGGCCGCCGGGCCGGACCAGCAGCACCACCAGCAGCAGCGCCAGCACCGCCATCGGGGTGACGTCGCTGCCCAGGTAGCCGCTGACGTAGGACAGGATCAGCCCGACCGACAGCCCGCCGACGACCGCGCCGGGCGGGCTGTCCAGCCCGCCGACGACCGCCGCCGTGAACGCCGAGACGAAGACCAGGTCCATCGCGTGCGGGTGCAGGCCGAGCTCGGTCGGCAGCACCAGCATCGCGGCCAGCGCGCCGACGGCCGAGGCCAGCGCCCAGCCCAGCGTCAGCATGCCGCCGACGTCCACCCCGAGCAGCCGCGACACCTCCGGCGCGAACGCCGCGGCGCGCATGCGCAGGCCGATCGCGGTACGGGTGAACAGCAGCGCCAGCCCGAGCAGCACCAGCAGCACCGCGCCGAAGACGAACAGGTCGTGCCGCGACAGCAGCGGAATGCCGCCGACCTCCAGCGCGGTGCGGCTGAACGGGGTCGCCACGGCGCGGAACTCGTTGCCGTAGACCATGCCCAGTCCGGCCTGCACCACCAGCACCAGCCCGAGCGCGACGATCACCTCGGCCAGCGGTGAGCGGTGGTCCACGAACCGCATCACGGCCCGCTCGACCAGCGCCCCGAGCAGCAGCCCGCCGGCCAGCGCGGCCAGCAGGCCCAGCCAGTACGACCCGGTCGCGGCGGTGACGCTGTACGCGGCGTACGCGGCGGCCACCGCCATCGCGCCCTGGGCGAAGTTGACGATGCGCGCGGCGCGCCAGATCAGCACCAGTGCCAGCGCGAACGCCGCCAGCACCGCACCCTTGGACAGGCCGTCGAAGGTCAGGAACACGAACCGGTCCACCAGGCACCTCCCCTCGGGGTCGGACGGTCAGAAACCCAGGTACGCATGGCGCAGCTCCTCGTCGTCGCGCAGCCGGTCGGCGCCGGTCGCGGCCACCACCCGGCCCAGCGCCAGGACCACGCCGGTGTCGGCGACCGACAGCGCGCTGCGCACGTTCTGCTCCACGAGCAGCACGGTCAGCCCGGTGCGGTCGCGCAGCTGCCGCAGCAGCGCCATGATCTGCGCGGTCACCCTGGGGGCCAGGCCGAGCGACGGCTCGTCGAGCAGCAGCAGCCGGGGCCGGGCCACCAGGGCGCGGCCCAGCGCCAGCATCTGCCGCTCGCCGCCGGACAGCTGGTGCCCGGCGCTGCGGCGGCGCTGGGCCAGGGGCTCGAACAGCTCGTACACCTCGGCCAGGGCCTTGTTCGCGTCGGCGCGGTCGCGGCGCCACAGGCCGCCCAGGCGCAGGTTCTCCTCGACGGTCAGCTCGGCGACCACGCCCCGGCCCTCGGGCACGTGCGCCATGCCCAGGCGCACCAGCTTCTCCACGGCGACGCCGGTCAGCGGCCGCCCGTCCAGCAGCACCCGCCCGGCCGACGGCCGCACCAGGCCCGACAGCGTACGCAGCAGCGTCGTCTTGCCCGCGCCGTTGGCGCCGAGCACCGCAGTGATCGTCCCGGCGGGCACGGTCAGGTCGACGGAGTGCAGCACCGGCGCGGCGCCGTACCCGGCGGTCAGGCCCTCGACCCGCAGCAGCTCGCTCACGCCTGCGCCCCTTCCTCGACCGCCGCGCCGAGGTAGGCCTCGGCCACGGCGGGGTCGTCGCGGATCTCGGCCGGGGTGCCCTCGGCCAGCAGGCGGCCGAAGTCGAGCACCGCGATCCGGTCGCAGACCCGCATCACCAGGTCCATGTGGTGCTCGACCAGCATCACCGCGCAGCCGCTCGCGGCCGGCAGGCCGGTGATCACCTCGGCCAGCTCCTCGATGTCGCCCGCCCCGAGGCCGCCCGCGGGCTCGTCCAGCAGCAGCAGGCGCGGGCGGGCGGCCAGGGCACGGGCCAGCGCGACGCGCTTGCCGACCGCGTACGGCAGCGTGCCCGGCAGGGCGTCCGCGTGCTCCGCGACGCCGAAGCGGTCCAGCAGCGACAGCGCCTCCTCGCACAGCCGCCGCTCGTCGCGGTCGCCGCGCGGCAGTCCGAACAGGCCGGAGAAGAACCCGGCGCGCGCGGTGTGCCCGGCGCCGGTCATCACGTTCTCCAGCACCGTCATGCCCTTGAACAGGCCGACGCCCTGGAGGGTGCGGGCGATGCCGAGGCGGGCCAGCCGGTGCGGGCGCGGGATCAGCGGTGTGCCGTCCAGGGCGATCGTGCCGCCGGTGGGCCGGACCAGGCCGCAGACCACGTTGAACAGGGTGGTCTTGCCGGCGCCGTTGGGGCCGATCACGCCGACCACCCGGCCGGGCGGCACGCGCAGGGACACGTCGTCCAGCGCGGTCAGGCCGCCGAACCGCACCGTGATGCCGCGCAGGGCCAGACCTGCTGATTCGTCGGGCGGTGTCATCGTCACCTCAATGTGGACGCGGGCCGGAAGGGATCAACTAATTACACTTGGAGTGTATGTTTGTGCAACGTCTCGTCAATAGCTTCGTTACAGTGCCGTCATCGCCGCTGCTCAGCTGGCAGCCGGACGGCTCGACCGGCGATCTAACCGCATCAGCGGTGCATGAAGATCAGCCCGGCGGCAGGTCGACCAGCTCCGCCAGCAGCGCCCGGTGCCGCCCCGCGCCGCCCAGCGCCAGCGCCGCGCTGCGGGCCCGCTTCAGGTAGAGGTGGGCCGGATGCTCCCAGGTGAACCCGATCCCGCCGTGCAGCTGCACGCACTCCTCGGCGGCCCGTACCGCCAGCGGCGAGCAGTGCGCCTGCGCCAGCGCGGCCGCCACCGACGCGTCGGGGTCCCCGGCCGCCGCGCACGCCGCGGCGTAGCGGGCCACGGCGCGGCCCTGGGCCAGCTCGACCCACAGGTCCGCCAGGCGGTGCTTGAGCGCCTGGTACGACCCGACCACCCGCCCGAACTGCCGCCGCTCGCGCAGGTGTGCGACGGTCGCGTCCAGACACCACTGCGCGACGCCCAGCTGCTCGGAGGCGAGCAGCGCCGCCCCGGTGAACAGCGCCGCCCACATGGCGGCCGCGGCGGTCGCGCCCAGCGCCAGCGGCCGGGCGGGCACCGCCGACAGGGTCAGGTCGCACAGCGGCCGGGTCTGGTCCAGCGACACCACGGCGGCCCGGCGCACCCCGGGCGCGGCGGCGTCCACCGCGTACAGGCCGGTCTGGAGGCCGGAGGCGGCGGGCACCAGCAGCACGTCCGCGCCGAGCGCGTCGGCGACGCTGGTGACCGTCCCGGCCAGCACGTCCCCGGTCGCGGCGACCGTCGTGACCAGGCTGCCGCCCGGCGCGGTGCTGAACGGCACCGCCAGCGCGACCACCGCGCCGCCCGCGATCGCGGTCAGCAGCCGCGCCGCCTCCGGCACCTGGGCGCAGACCGACAGGGCGGCGACCGCCGTCCCGGCCGTCCCGAGGTACGGCACCGGCGCGACCGCGCGGCCCAGCTCCTCCAGCACCACGGCCAGCTCGCGCGGGCCCGCGCCCGCGCCGCCCAGGTGCTCGGGCACCGCGAGCCCGGCCAGGCCCAGCTCGACGGCGAGCAGCCGCCACAGGCGCGGGTCGGCCGGACCGGGCTGCTCCAGGCCCGCCAGCACGGCCGACGGCGGGCAGTGGTCGGCCAGCACCGCGCGCACCGAGGCGCGCAGCTGCTCCTCCACCTCGCCGTAGCGCAGGTCCAGGCTCATCGGGGCAGGTCCTTCCACGTGGCGTCCAGATCGGTGCGGGGCTCGGCGGGCAGGCCGAGCACCCGCTCGGCGACGATGTTGCGCAGGATCTCCGAGGTGCCGCCCTCGATCGAGTTGCCCCGGGCCCGCAGGTAGCGGTAGGTCGCGCCCCGGCCGGTGAAGTCGACGACCTCGGGGCGGCTGAACTCCCAGCTGTCGTGGCGCAGCCCGGCCTCGCCGAGCAGCTCCACCTCCAGGCTGCTCAGCTGCTGGGCCAGGCCGGCGAAGGCCAGCTTCACGGCCGAGCCCTCCGGGCCGGGCTCGCCCGCGGCCAGCTGCTGGCGCAGCCGTACGCCGGTGAGCCGGGCCGCCTCGGCCCGCACCCACAGCTTCAGCAGCTCGTCGTGCAGGGCCGGGGTGCGCAGCTCAGGGCGCTTGCGCCAGGTGTCGGCGAGCAGGCCGACCAGCCCGCCCTCGCGCGGCACGGGCGCGCCGCCGATGGCGACCCGCTCGTTCATCAGCGTCGTGCGCGCCACCGCCCAGCCCTGGCCGACCTCGCCCAGCCGCAGCTCGTCGCCCAGCCGCACGCCGGTCAGGAACACCTCGTTGAACTCGGCCTCGCCGGTGAGCTGCCGCAGCGGCCGCACCTCGACGCCGGGGGCGTGCATGTCGCAGACGAAGTAGGTCAGGCCCCGGTGCTTCGGGACGTCGGGGTCGGTCCGCGCGAGCAGGATCCCCCAGCGCGCCCGGTGCGCCATCGAGGTCCACACCTTCTGGCCGGTGACCAGCCAGCCGTCGCCGTCGCGCACCGCCCGGGTCGCCACCGCGGCCAGGTCCGACCCGGCCCCGGGCTCGCTGAACAGCTGGCACCAGAGCTGCTCGCCGGTCCACAGCGGACGCAGGAAGCGCTCACGCTGATCGGCGGTGCCGTGCCGCAGGATCGTCGGCGCGGCCATGCCGAGGCCGATGCCGATGCGCCGGGGCGTGTTGTCGGGCGCGCCCGCCGCCGCGAACAGCCCGTCGACCACCGGTTGCAGCTCGCGGGCGGCGGCCAGGCCGCCCAGCCCGACCGGGTGGTGGAGCCAGGCCAGGCCCGCGTCGAAGCGGGCGCGCAGGAACGCCAGACGGCCGTCGTCGTCGCCCGGGGCCGGGATCGGCTGCGCGGCGAGGAACCGCTCCACCCGGCGGCGCGCCTCGCCGTCGGTGACCGTGTCGTCCACGCATACCCCGCCTTCGAAGAATTTGCACTGCGAGTGCAATATAGGGCAGGCGCCGCCGCCTGGGAAGCCCCGAGCCGCCCCGGCATACCGGCCTTCACCAGGCAGTACGGCAGACCGGTGATTTCGCCGATGTCGCGGCCCCGCTACCGGCCGACACTGCGCTGATCACCCTGCGTCCCGATCCGTCCTGAGAGGAGCCACCGTGGTCGACCGTCCCGGATCCGCCCGCCGGGGGCGCGCCTGGCAGTTGCTGCTACTGGTCCCGGTGCTCGCGCCGCTGCCGGTCGGGCTCTACAACCGCGCCGAACCCCGGTTGTGGGGCATGCCGTTCTTCTACTGGTACCAGCTCGCCGACGCGCTGCTGGCCATGCTCGTGATCACCGTGGTGTACCAGGCGGCCAAGGGGCGGCGCCGATGACCGACCGGCAACTGGAGATCGGCGTCTTCGCCGCCCTGCTCGCGCTGATGCTGCTGCTCGGGTTCTACGCCGCGCGCTGGCGGCGCCCGCACACCCCGCACTCGCTGGAGGAGTGGGGCGTGGGCGGCCGCGCGTTCGGCAACTGGGTCACCTGGTTCCTGCTCGGCGGCAGCATGTACACCGCGTACACCTACATCGCCGTGCCCGCCCTGATGTACGGCGCCGGCGCGGTCGGCTTCTTCGCGGTGCCCTTCGCGATCGTCACCGCCCCCATGGCGTACGTCATCAGCACCCGCACCTGGTCGGTGTCGCACGCGCACGGCTTCGTCACCTCGGCCGAGTTCGCCCGCGCCCGGTTCGGCTCGCGCAGCCTCGCTGCGCTGGTCGCCGCCACCGGCATCGTGGCCACGCTGCCCTACATCGCGGTGCAGCTCATCGCGTTGCAGGCGATGCTGAAGACGCTCGGCGTGACCGGCGAGTGGCCGCTGCTGCTGGCCGTCGGCGTCGCCTCGGCGTGCACCTTCCGGGCCGGGCTGCGCGCCCCGGCGCTGCTGTCCATCGCCAAGGACGCGCTGCTGCTGTGGCTGCTGCTGTCGGTGGCCCTGCTCATCGCCATGTCCGGCGGCTGGACGGCGACGTTCCGGGGCGCGGCGACGCGGCTGGACGGCGACCTGTCCCCCGCCACCGGGCTGCTGCTGCCCCAGGGCGGGGCGCCGGGCTACCTCACGCTGGTCCTCGGGTCGGCGCTGGCGATCTTCGCGTACCCGCACGCGCTCACCGGCATCCTGGCCGCCCGCGACCGGGCCACCGTGCAGCGCAACACCGCCGCCCTGCCCGTCTACTGCCTGGCCCTGGGCCTGCTGGCGCTGCTCGGCTTCTTCGCCATCGGCCAGGGCGTGCGGCCGGTCGGCGGCGACCTCAACACCGTCGTGCCGCAGCTGTTCCACGAGGCGTTCCCGGCCTGGTGCGCCGGGATCGCGTACGCCGCCATCGCCGTCGCCGCGCTCATCCCGGCCGCGGTCATGTCCATCGCCGCGGCGAACCTGTTCACCCGGGGCGTCTACCGGGAATACCTGCGTCCGCGTGCGAGCTCGGCCGAGGAGGCCCTGGTCAGCCGGTGGGTGTCACTGCTGGCCAAGGTCGGCGCGCTGGCCTTCATCGTGCTGCTCGACCCCCGGTTCTCGGTGGAGTTGCAGCTCGTCGGCGGGGTGATCGTGCTCCAGACGGTGCCGGCGGTGGTCCTCGGGCTGTGGACCGCCTGGTTCCACCGGTTCGCGCTGATCGGCGGGCTGCTGTCGGGGCTGGCGGCCGGGGTGCTGCTGCTGTGGCGGGTGCCGCAGCGGGGGGCGGACGGGGCGGTGGTCAGGGCGCACTTCGGCGGGTCGAACCTGCCGCTGTCGGAGCTGGGGCTCGGGTGGGGCGGGGCGGTGTATGTGGGGGTGCTCGCATTGGCGGTGAACCTGCTGGTGGTGGTGGGTGCGACGGTGGTGCTGCGGGGGCTGCGGGTGCCGGCGGGGGCGGATCTGACGCGGCCGGAGGACTACCACGCCGATGCGGGCGACGGGGCGGCCGGGCGGGCGGAGGACCTGATCGACGGGCGCAGCGCCCGTACCCCCGCCCACGCCCGCTGACCCCGACCGTCCCACCCGCCCCCGCTCCCACCCCGTTTTTCATAAACGTTGGCCTATCTCATCGAGAACGATCTCCGTTTACTCGATGAGATAGGCCAACGTCTGTGGAAAACGGGGCGTGCGGGGCTGGCCGCCCGAGAGTGGCGGGGCGGGTGGAACGGCCGAGGAGGTCAGCCCACCAGTGGGCAGGTGACGCGGAACTCCTCGATCGACGAGCCGCTCGGGGCCGGGCAGAGGAACTGGTCGTAGCGGGTGTCGTTGTCCACGAAGCGCTTGTACCAGGAGATCATGTACTTCGCGACGGTCGTGTTCGACACCTGCGGGAAGAAGTGGCTGGCGCCGCTGAGCTCCAGATACGCCTTCTCCGTCGAGCTCGGGATGCTGTTGTAGAACGGGATCGAGTGCGACGACACCGGTGCGACCGTGTCGCTCTCCCCGCCGATGATCATCGTGGGCACGCTCAGCGTCGACCACGACTTGGTCAGGTTCCACGGCGCCAGGGGCACCGCGGCCTGGAGCGACGGCCGGGACCGGGCCGCCTCCAGGGTGCCGCCGCCGCCCATCGAGTGGCCGCCGACCGCCAGCCGCGACGAGTCCACCCGGGACCGGACCGCGCTGGAGCCGACCAGGTAGTCCAGCGCGGCCAGCAGCTGGCGGCCGCGGCTGTCGGGCTGGTCGTACACGGAGTTGGTCTCGATGCCGATGACGACGAAGCCCTGCGAGGCCAGGCGCGGGCCGAGCCAGCTGATGCTGGACCAGCTCGCGGTGTAGCCAGGACACAGCGCGATCGCGCCGAAGGTGCCCGCGCCGGTGGTGGTCGGGTAGTAGATCACGCCGCCGCCGAAGCCGGTGACCGACAGCCGGGAGACGCTGACCGAGGAGGTGGCGAACGGGCCCTGGGCGGCCTCGATGCTGGCGTTGGTGGGGGCGGGGCCGCGCTCGTACGGGTTGTCGGCGGCCTGCGCCGGTGCCGCGGCGGCGACGCCCGCCACCAGCGCGAAGGTGAGCGCGAGCAGGGCCCGTACGCCGAGGGAGCGGCGCGTACCTGGTTGCGTTGACTGCACGGGGATGCCTCCATCCACGATGGAACCGCCGGGCGGCTCCGGTCCGCATTGACAGCCGCCAGTCTTTGCGGTCGGGCACTCCCGGCGCATCGGTACAATCGCCCGTATCGGATGGGTACGCGCCCCGCACGCGGGGGTCGAGAAGGGCACCTTCTGCTGCGCGATGCGAGCTGAGCTACTGCTCGTCTCGCCGACGCGAGCCGACGAAGGTGCCCTTCCCTCAGCAGCGCCGCCTCAGGAGCAGCGCCAGCGCAGGGGGATGCCGTCTTCGTTGATGCGCAGCTGGAGGCCGCCGACCAGCACCCGGCCGTCGTCGCTGAGGCCGGAGGCCTCGGGATAGAAGTCGGGCATCCTCGTCTCCGGCGGGACCGGCAGGGGCAGCAGGCTCCCGGCTGACGCGAGCGCCGGGCCGCCGACGCCTCTGGTCGTCCAGCCCCGGGCGTTCACCACGTCATGCCAGAGCCCGGACGGCAGGTCGTGGACCTCCCCGGTGCGCAGGTTCCAGACGACGAACGCCAGTTTCGGTCCGCCCCGCGACGGCAGCGGGCCGTCGAAGAACATCTCGCCGACGACCCAGCCGTTGCGGATGTCGGATCCGTACGCGCCGATACCGTGGCGGCCGTCGATGGTCAGTGACGGCTTCAGCTCCTGCCATGATCCGTCGGGGCGCAGCGCGAACGAGTGGCTGTCGGTATTGCCGCCGACCTGCATGAGCACGGTGCCGTCGTCGTCGATCCCGATCACGCCCGCGCCGGTCGGCCAGTGGCCGGGCGGCTGCGGCAGGGGCTCGGGGTCGGCGTCCGGGGTCAGCCACCGTACGGGCTGCGATTTCGGGAAGTCGAGCCCCTTCCCCTCGACGAGCGCGTTACCCACGACCACGCCGCTGCCGTTGATGCCGACCGGCGACACGTCGGACCCCTTAAGCCTGGTCATCCTGCCGTCGCGGTAGAGCCAGGCCGTCTCCTCACGCTCGTTCAGCACCGTCGTGGCGACGGCCGTGCCGGCGGCGTTGACGTCGACGAACCGCTGCGACTGGCCGGCCAGCGGGACGCGCCGGACGCTGTCGCCGTCCCAGTAGAGCAGTGCCGTCTGCGTGACGCTGAGGATCGCCGACCCGATCACGTAGCGGCCGGTCGGGTCGACGGTGCCCGCCGCGCCGCCGCGCAGCCCCGCGGGCAGCGGCAGGCGGGCCACGGTGCAGGACGCGGGCAGGGCCGGGGGTGCGGCCGGGGCCGCCGACGGGGACGGGGCCAGCGGCTCGACGGCCTGGTGGGTGCCGCGGGGCCACAGGCTGACCCCCGCGACCAGCGCGACCGCGAGCACGGCGGCCGCCACGCCCCCGGCACGGCGCCGGTGGCGGCGGCGCCTGCCCAGGTGCAGGGCCCGCTCGGCCAGGTCCAGGGCCGGGGCGCGGTCGGCGATGTCGTCGAGCAGTTCCCTCAGGTCGCTCATGCCCGCACCTCCTGCGGCTCGCGGATCAGCACGTGCAGTTCGGGGGCGAGCTCGCGCAGCTTGCCCAGGGCGTACGACGTCTGGCTCTTGACCGTGCCGACCGACACGCCCATCGCGGCGGCGGCGTCGGCCTCGGACAGGTCCTCGAAGAAGCGCAGCACGATCACCGCGCGCTGCTTGCGGCTCAACTTCGCCAGCGCCTGCTCCAGCAGCACCCGGCGCACTGTGCTGGCGGCCACGTCGGTGCCGGACGCCCGCTCGGGCAGGCGCTCGGCGGAGTACTCGTTGCGCAGGTGGCGGCTGCGCCGCCAGAGGGACACGTGCTCGTTGTAGAGGATCCTGCGCAGGTACGCGTCGGGCTCGCCCGCCCGCGCCACCGCGGGCCACTTCGCGGCCAGCTTGACCAGCGCGGTCTGCAGCAGGTCCTCCGCGCCGTGATAGTCGCCGGTCAGCAGGTAAGCCAACCGTGACAGCCGTTTCATCCTCGCGTGCACGAAGTCGCGGAATCCGTCGTCGTCCACCATCGCCGCCCTTCCGTCGGCCGAACGCTACTCACGTCCCTCCTTCACGGCGGCGGCGTCCGGCGAGGTTGGAAAACGACACGCGAGAGCCCCCGGTTTCCCGGGGGCTCTCGCGAGGGGTGTATTGGGGTGTTTCAGGGATGGGCAGGTCGTCAGCCGGCCAGCGGGCCCTTGCCGTACTTGGCCAGCACCAGGTTGGCGGCCAGCTTCTCCCACTTGGCGTAGTGGAACGGGAACGCCGAGACCTGGACGGCCTGCGCGGCGTCGGTCAGCGCCATGTCCTGCCAGCCGGGCACGTTGACCAGGCCCTGGTAGAAGGCACGGGCGGCGTACTCCGGGGTGGTCAGCTGGTCCGGGGTGCCCCAGCCGGCCGACGGACGCTGCTGGAACAGGCCCAGCGAGTCGTGGTCGTTCTGGTCGCCCAGGTTACCCAGGTTGTTCAGGGTCGACTCCTGCGCGGCGGTCGCCAGGGCGATCACCCACGCGCGGGGCGGAAGCTTCATGTCCTGGCCGACCTTGATGATCGCCTCGGCGTTGGCCTTCTGCTCGGCGGTCGGCGCGAACGCGGTCTGCTCCGCGTCGACGCCCAGCGGCATCAGGTCGGCGGCGGTCGGCACCTTGACGTTCTTGGCCTTCTTGTGAGTCTGGGTCTGCTCGGACTTCACGACGGGCTTGGCGTCGTTGGCCTGCGGCGCTGCGGTCGCCGGAGCGGCGAAGCCGGTCAGCACGGCCATGCCGGTCGCGGCAAGAACGGCGCGAACGCTCGCGCGCTTGACGGCGGGCATGTGCTTGCGGATCAGGTCGACGTTGACCACGGGTGGAGATCCCTTCGTTGGGTGTCACGTACGAAGTGCGTTCACGTACGAAGTGCTGCAACCAAGAGTGCAGGTCCGACATGTCGGATGGGTACCCCTTGTGAAGCAGGTCTCAGGCATGATCACTTCATGCCAGACGGCGATTACACAGGGTCATTTCGAGGCTGGACGATCGGGTTGAACCCGACAAATCGCGTCGACAACCTCGCATATCACCGGCGTATCCCTTCGGATCGCGATAACGTATATGAAAACGTGTCATAATCGGTGAATTCGGGCCTGGCAGGACCCGGCCTGGCCGCGCCGGAAGGAGGAGCGTGTCCGCCCGCAAGGTGATGGCCTGGTACGGCGCCTGGATGGCGCTCCTGGCCGCTGCCTTCTACCGGTTCCCGGACCAGCACATCCTGATCTGGAGCCTGATCGGGTTCAGCGGGGTCGGGGCGATCGTCTACGGCATCGTCCGCTACCGGCCGCGCCGCTGGGCGCCCTGGCTGTGGCTGATGCTCGGCATGGCCCTGCTGTGCGTGGGCGACACCCTCTACAACGTGCTCACCGACCTGTACGGGGAGGTCAACCCCTTCCCCTCGCTGTCGGACATGCTCTACCTGGCCATGTATCCGCTGGTCACGATCGGCATGCTGGGCCTGTCCAAGGCGGGGGCGGCCAGCCGCGACCGCACCGTGCCGCTCGACGCCATGATCGTCACGGCCGGGCTCGGCCTGCTCTCGTGGATCTTCCTGATCAGCCCGCAGATCCTCAACGAGCAACTGACCATGAGCCAGCGCCTGGTGTCGGTGGCCTACCCGCTGGGCGACATCCTGCTGCTGGCCACGGTGGGCCGGCTGATCGCCGTGGTGCCGTTCAGCCCGGCCGTCGCCCTGCTCACTGCGGGCTCGATCGGCCTGCTCACCGCCGACGTCTTCTACGGCCTGGTCCAGCTGCACGGCCTCTGGCGCGTCGGCGGCCCGGTGGACCTGGGCTGGATCGTCTTCTACGCCTGCTGGGGCGCCGCCGGGCTGCACCCGTCGATGGCCGACCTGACCACGCCCCGCGTCGTCCGCCCGCGCGAGATGACCACCTTCCACCAGGTGCTGCTGACCGGTTTCGTCCTGGTCCCGCTGATCGTCCTGATCTACGGGGTGGGCCAGGGACGGCTGAAGTACCCGATGGTGATCGTGGCGTTCGTGGTGGCCACGTTCCTGCTGGCGATGATCCGGCTGTTCGGGGTGATCAACAGCTACCGCGGCAACACCATCCGCACCGCGGGCATCCGGTCCAGCAACGCCGCGCTGATGTCGGCCACCACCGTCGACGGGGTCACCTGGGTGCTCAAGCGCACCGCGGAGCGGCTGCTGCCGTCCGGCACGTCGTACCGCGCGGTCATGGTCATGAACGACGGCAGCGAGCCGGAGCTGTTCCCGCCGACCCCGGCCACCGGCTCGCGGATGCGCTTCACCCGCTCGCTGCCGCCGGAGCTCGCGTCGCAGCTGGGCGACTACGAGATCACGCTGCTGTGCCCGCTGGCCCTGGACGACCGGCCCATGGGCGACCCGAACATCGGCGTGCTGCTGCTCGCCAGCGACGAGATGTCGCTGAGCTACCTCCAGCTGCCGATGGAGGTGGTCGCCTCGCAGGCCGCGCTGGCCATCGAGCGCATCGTGCTCAACATCGAGATCACCCGGCACAACAGCGAGCAGTACTTCCGCACCCTGGTGCACAACACCGCGGACGTGATCCTGATCGTGGAACCGGACAGCGGGCGCATCCGGTACGCCAGCCCGTCCGCGCCCACCGTGCTGGGCATCGCCGACCTCGACGGCAAGAACCTGGGCGAACTGGTCGACAGCCCGCACCACACCCTCGTGACCGACCTGCTCGCCCTCGCCGCGGCCGAGGACGAGGCGGTCGACACCGCCGACTGGACGGTGCGCCGCCCCGACGGCACCTCGGTGCGCGTCGAGGTCTCCTGCCGCGACCTGCGCGACGAGCCGACGGTCGGCGGCCTGGTGGTGACCCTGCGCGACGTCACGGACCAGCGGCGGCTGGAGGCGGAGCTGACCCACCTGGCGTACCACGACTCGCTGACCGGGCTGGCCAACCGGGTCCGCTTCTCCGAGCGGATCTCGCAGGCCATCGCCCGCGCCGAGCACGACGGCACCGTGGTCGGCGTGCTCTTCATCGACCTGGACGACTTCAAGGTGGTCAACGACACCCTCGGCCACGAGCACGGCGACCAGCTGCTGCGGGCGGTCGGCGAGCGGCTGGGCGAGGTGCTGCGCGCCGACGACATCGCCGCACGGCTGGGCGGCGACGAGTTCGCGGCCCTGATCGAGGGCGCGCACGACGCCGCGACCATCGACGAGGTGGCGGGGCGGATCGTGGCGGCGCTGAGCGAGCCGTTCACCATCGACAACCGGATGGTCTCGGGCATGGCCAGCATCGGCATCTCCACCAGCGCCGACGCGGGCAACGCGCAGGACCTGCTGCGCCAGGCCGACATGGCGCTGTACGTCGCCAAGGGCGAGGGCAAGGGCCAGTGGCGCCGCTACCTGCCGGAACTGCACACCGCGATCGTGGAGCGGCTGGAGCTGCGCACCGAGCTCGACCAGGCCATCGCCGACCAGTCCTTCACGCTGGAGTTCCAGCCGATCGTGGAGCTGCGCACCGGCATCACCTCCGGGTATGAGGCGCTGGTGCGCTGGTACCACCCGACCCGGGGGCGGCTGCTGCCCGGCGAGTTCATCGAGGTGGCCGAGGAGTCGGGCCAGATCGTGTCCATCGGTGACCAGGTGCTGCGCAAGGCGATCTGCGAGGCGGCCCGGTGGCGGCGCGAGGCGGGGGCCGACTCGCCGTACGTCAGCATCAACGTCTCGGCCCGGCAGTTCCGCGCGCCGGGGTTCGTGGCGAGCGTGCACGACGCGCTCACCGACGCGGGGCTGCCGCCGCACCAGCTCATGCTGGAGATCACCGAGAGCCTGCTGCTGCGCGACGACGACCAGGTCTGGGAGGACCTGACCGAGCTGCGCACCACCGGGGTCCGGGTGGCCATCGACGACTTCGGCACCGGTTACTCCTCACTGAGCTACCTGCGCCACGTACCGCTGGACGTGGTCAAGATCGACCGCCTGTTCACCAGCACCATCGCGTCCTCGGCGCAGCAGGCGGCGCTGGTCGACGGCATCGTGCGGCTGGCGCACACGCTCGGCCTCCAGGTGATCGCCGAGGGCATCGAGCGCACCGTCGAGCGTGACCTGCTGTCGCGCATCGGCTGCCGGTACGGCCAGGGCTTCCTGTTCGCCCGGCCGCTGACCAGCGAGGACGCCCTGAAGTTCATGACCGCCCAGCACGTGCCGGCCTGACGGACGAGCAGTAGGGAGACGCGCGTGAGTCCCGCATCATCCGGAGTCCACATCCCTGACGCCCACCGCGTGCCCTCGACCGACCAGCTCGACCGGCTGCGCGCCGGCACCCGCATGTACGACGCGGTGATCGAGGAGGTCGACGGCCGCCGCATCCGCATCGGCGACCACTGGCTGGTCGACTACGCCTCCTGCAACTACCTCGGCTTCGACCTCGACGAGGAGATCATCGAGGCGTCGGCCGCCGCCATGCGCCGCTGGGGCACCCACCCCGGCTGGTCCCGGCTGCTGGGCAACCCGTCCCTCTACCCGCAGATCGAGGAGCGGCTGACCGAGCTGCTCGGCGCCCCGGACACGCTGGTCCTGCCGACGATCACGCACATCCACATGTCGGTGCTGCCCGCGCTGGTCGACGGCGGCACCGTCTTCGTCGAGGCCAACGCGCACAAGACGATCTACGACGGCGGCGCGTACGCCCGGGGCCTGGGCGCCCGGCTCTACCGCTGGCACATGAGCGACCCCGACGAGCTGGTGCGGCTGCTGCGCTCGGCCGACCCGGACCGGCCCCGCGTCGTCTGCCTCGACGGCGTCAACAGCATGACCGGCAACGTGCCCGACCTGCCCGCCCTGGCCGCGATCTGCCGCGAGCACGACGCCCTCATGTACGTCGACGACGCCCACGGCTTCGGCGTCATCGGCGAGCGCGGCGGCGACGAGAGCAGCCCGTACGGCTCGCGCGGCAACGCGGTGGTGCGCCACTGCGGGGAGACCTACGACAACCTGGTGCTGATCGGCGGGTTCTCCAAGGCGTACTCGGCGCTGCTGGCGTTCGTGGCGGCGCCGACGGCGGTGAAGGAGCACCTGAAGCTCGCCGCGCCGCCGTACCTCTACTCCGGGCCGTCGCCGACCGCGTCGCTGGGCGGGGTGCTGGCCGGGTTCGACGTCAACGCCAAGCGCGGCGAGACGCTGCGCGCCCACCTCTACGAGCTGACCAGGCGGGTGCTCGACCACCTGCGCGACCTGGGCGTGCACACGCCCAACCGGCACGGCACGCCGGTGCTCGAACTGCCCCTGGCCGACGGGTACGACCTGGCCGAGGTCGCCGACCTGCTGTGGCGGCGCGGCGTCTACGTCACGCTCGCCGCGTACCCGCTGGTGCCCCGCGGCCAGGTCGGCTTCCGGCTCCAGCTGACCTCGGCGCATACCCACGAGCAGGTCGACGCCCTCAACGCGGTCCTCTCCGACCTCGCCTCCCGCCACGCCCTCCGCCCCGCCCAGCCCTGACCCGCCCACCCAAGATCAGCCAAGTTGCCGGGCAATCGGGGGAAAGAACGGCCAAGATACGCCCGATTGCCGGGCAACTTCGAGGGGTGGGGGCGCGGGCGCCAAGATGGGGGTATGGCCGAACGACGCGACCGCGACGACGCTGGACGTCCCCGCAACGCCCGACCCCGCGACGAGCTGGGACGACCGCTGCCGCGCGGGGCGCAGGGCATGGCGACCACACCTGACGACCTGCACCTGTCCCCCGCCGAGTCGCTGGCGCAGGCGCAGCGGCTGCTCGACGCGGGGCACGCGTTCCACGCGCACGAGGTGCTGGAGGCGGCGTGGAAGGCGGCGCCGGAGCCGGAGCGGGAGCTGTGGCGGGGGCTGGCGCAGCTGGCGGTCGGGCTAACCCACGCCCGGCGCGGCAACGCCGCCGGGGCCGCCCGGCTGCTCGACCGGGCGGCCGACCGGATCGCGGGATACCGCGACCGGGCGCCGTACGGCATCGCCGCCGCGGAGCTCGCGACCTGGGCGAAGACGCTGTCGACCAGGATCACCCCGGCCACCCTGCCGACCCTCGCCGACCCCGACCTCACCCCACACCTGATCACCTGACCCGCCGCCCCGGCCGCACCCCACCCGTTCTTGATAGACGTTGGCCTATGACGTCGAGAAGGATCTACGCCCAATCGATGTCATAGGCCAACGTCTATGAGAAACGGGTGGGGCGGTGGCGAAGCGCGGGAGATGTCCTCGCGGTTGCTCGGGGTGAGGAGCCGCGGTCAGGCGATCTTGATGTTGATCGACGCGCCTGGGGGCATGGCCCGGACCTGGTCGTGGATCTGGCCCGCGATGTCCACGGCCATGACGAAGTCGGCCACCTCGATGGTCTCCAGGCCCACCTTGCCGCCCAGCACCGGCGGGGGCATGAACGTGAAGACCTGGTCGGGGCCGAGCGTGAGGCCGCGGGCCTGGGCGCCCAGGGCCAGGCCGCCGAGCAGGTAGCGGTCCTCGCCCTCCTCGGTGTTCAGCGACGCCTCCAGGTCGGCGCCGGTCGGCCATACGGCGGTGAGCAGGCGGCCCTCGATCACGTCGAGGTAGCTGACCCCGTCGGTGCCGGCCAGGAAGACGTCGCCGAACAGCGACGTGAAGACCGGCTTGCGCCCGGCCAGGTCGAGCCAGGCCCACGACTCCAGGGCCCGCGCGTACTGCTCGTCGGTGAACGTCTTGGTCAGCTGCATCCAGGCATTATCCCCACCCCGCTCCCCACCCGCACCCGCCACCGCCCTCCGGGCCGCCTCCGAAACGCGTGAAGATCGGCGTTTCGGGTCACGGCGTGGCTCTGAAGACCGCCTTCCGACCGCAACCGGCGATCTTGCCCTGGTGCGAGCGCCCGGTGGGGCGGCGGCGGGTCAGGGGGTAGGGAGGGGGAGGTGGGGGGCTAGGACGGGGGTTAGGAGGCGGGCGTAGGTGGCGGTTAGGTGGCTGTTGTCCTTGTAGACCAGGGTGTTGCCGACGATGACGGGGCAGCGCACCTGGGTGCACAGCCACGGCAGCGGGTCGATCACGGTGACGCCGTCGAGGCGGGCGGCCTCGGCGACCATCGCGCGGCGCTTGCCGTCGCCCACTGCGGCCTGGGTCGGCCGGTGGCAGAAGTCGACGCTGGTCAGATGGGCCGACACGCACTCGGGGGCGTCTCCGGCGGGCCAGGCCGTGTCGCTGATCAGCACCTGCCGGGTGCCGGGCTGGGCGAGCCGGGCGAACGTCTTGCGCCAGGCCCCGGCCCAGCCCGCGGCCTGGTCGGCGCCGACGTCCACGGCGTCGCCGTTGCCGTTGGACGACATCACCACCAGCGCCGGGTGCAGCGAGCGGATGTACTCCACCGCCGCGTCGCGCCACTGCACGCACTCGGTGTAGTCGCGCTTCAGGTTCGGCATGTAGATCAGCGTCGACGCGGCCGAGCAGGCCGACTTGGTGACCACGGCCAGCCGCCAGCCCCGGTCCTTCGCGATCTGCTCCAGCGGCGGGAACCAGTGCCCGGCGTGCGAGTCGCCGAACAGCACCATGGTGACCGCCCCGGAGGTGTCGCCGTACATGCAGGGCTTGCGCACGTCGGACTCGGTGAACGCCGGGTCGCAGCCGTCGCGGTAGAGCTGCGGCACGTCGACCTCGGCATGCTCCACGGCCGGGGTCAGGTTGGCGGGCACGGTGGTGGTGTCCGCGGCGGCGGCGACCGCGTTGATCAGCTCGCGCTCGGCGCCGGTGGCGTCGCGCAGCGCGGCGGACATGTCCAGCGCGGTGCCGGTGCCCGTGGTGGACGGCGGCACCAGCACCGGCGCCGCCACGGCGGCCGCGGCCAGCACCGACGACAGCCCGACCCCGAGCGCGATGCCGTGCCAGGGGCGGCGGCGCAGCCGGGGCGCCGAACGCACCGGGTCCTCGACCCGGCGCAGGGTCGCGGCGGCCAGCAGGTACGACAGCCCGGCGAGCACGACCAGCTTGCCGGTGGGCAGCTCGCCGAGGACGTACGGCGCGATGATCAGCACGGGCCAGTGCCACAGGTACCAGCCGTACGACAGCCGCCCGGTGAGCTGCACCGGGGCCAGGCTGAGCACCGCCGACCACGGGTGCGCACAGCCCGCGCCGAGCACCAGCACGGTCGCCAGCACCGGCAGCGCCGCGGCGTACCCGGGGAAGGCCGTGGCCTCGGTGAACGCGAGCGCGGCGGTGACGATCCCGGCCAGGCCGAGCCAGCGCAGCACCACGGCCAGCCGCACCGGCAGCCGCTCCCACCGGTGCGCCGTCGCCGCGACCAGCCCGCCCGCGGCCAGTTCCCAGGCCCGGGTCTGCATCCCGAAGTACGCCCACGGCGCCGACACGCCCGTCTGCCACACCGACAACCCGAACGACACCACCGCGATGAGGCCGAAGACGGCGAGCACGACCCGCCCGCGCAGGTGCGGGCGCCGCCGGGTCAGCAGCACCGCGGCGATGACCAGCAGCGGCCACACCACGTAGAACTGCTCCTCGACGGCGAGGCTCCAGAAGTGCTGTAGCGGCGACGGGGTCTGCGCCGCGCCCAGGTAGTCGGTGCCCTGGACGGCGAGCCGGTAGTTCATGCCGTAGAAGGTGGTGGCCAGGGCGTCGCCGGCGATCTGGGCGAACCGCACCGGCGGCAGCCACAGCCACGCCGCCATGACCGTGACCGCGGCGGTGAAGGTGGCCGCGGGCAGCAGCCGCAGCGCCCGGCGGGCGTAGAAGCCGGTGATCGAGATGGTGCCGGTCTGGCGCACCTCCTTGAGCAGGTGGCCGGTGATGAGGAACCCGGAGATGACGAAGAAGACGTCGACGCCGACGTAGCCGCCGGACAGCACGCCGACCCCGGCGTGGAACAGCACCACGATGGTGACGGCGAGCGCCCGCAGCCCCTCGACGTCGGGGCGGAAGGCGGGCTGCCGGTCCGGCCGCCGCGGGCGTGTCGGCGCGGGCGCCGGATCGGGCGCGGGCGGGGCTTCGTACACGGTGGCGGTCATCGCGTTCCTGTCGGTGCGGCGGGGCGGTGGACGTCACGATGGCTATCAGCGGACGGCACCGGCAGGACGTGCGAAAAGCCGCCCGAAATCGCATTCGCCAGAAGTTCCGCCCGATGGGGTTAGTCCAGTCGGGCAATGGATTCCGGATGAGTCGCGACCACCATCCACATGCCACTGACCGCAACCCGACACCGTACGTCAACAGAGGTCGATGGCCGGTTCGCCGCAAGTTCGACACTCAGCCGTTCGGCCAACCCGGTACCGGTACCTCACGTTGTTCACGCGCCTATGAGTGACCTAATCCCGACGCATGGATCGTCTCGCCACACCCTGTCGCAGGGCCTTTTCGCATCGTTGTCGCCGATAGATTCCGCAGGTCCACTACGGACCAACATCGACGCGCCGCTTCCCCCGGCGCGTCCGCACAGGGGAGCCTCTCGATGGCGTTCGGCTCTAGCCAGCACATCCTGCCGGTGACGGGCGTGAGCATGCTGCTCGCGCCCGGTGTCGTACTCAAAGTGATCTCGGCCGCGCTGAGCGCGGTGCTGGTCGGCGTGGTGCTGCTGCGCATGTACAGCCAGCGCGAGCGGGCGGTGATCACGGCGCGGCCGCCCGCGCGGCACCGGGCCGTGGGCCGGGCCCGCGTCCGGCCGGATGGACGGGGCCCCGGTGCGCGCTGGTAGCCAGTGGGCGCGGTTCGCGGCGGCGGGTGCCTGCGCCGCCGTGACCGTCGCCTACGTGAAGCTGGTCGGGGTCGACACCGCCGAGCGGATCCTGTCGCTGGTGGTGCTGCTGTACTCGCTGGGCATCCTGGTCGCGGGCCTGCTGCGGCGCCACCGGAACCTGCCGCTGCCGCAGGGACGGATCATCGCGGTGGTGCCGGCGTACAACGAGGACCCGGAGATGCTGCACGACACCGTCCGCAGCCTGCTCAACGGGACGGTGGTGCCCGACGTGATCCACGTCGTGGACGACGGGTCGGCCTCGGAGCTGCCGCCGTTCCAGCACGCCCGGGTGATCTGGCACAAGCGCGAGAACGGCGGCAAGCACCACGCCCAGGCCACCGCGCTGGCGGCCGAGCTGGAGAACTTCGACTTCGTGGTCACCGTCGACAGCGACTCGGTGGTGGACCGGCACGCCGTGGAGCGCTGCCTGCGCCGCTTCGCCGACCCGAAGATCCAGGGCGTCACCGGCGTGGTGTACGCGATGAACCGGGCCGAGAACCTGATCACCAAGGTCACCGACCTGCACTACCTGCACAGCTGCCTGGTGATCCGGGACGGGCTGTCGGCCACCGGCGACATCTTCACCGCCTCCGGCGCGCTGGCGGTGTGGCGGTCCGAGGTCGTCATGGACAACCTCACCGAGTACCTGCGCCGCGGCGTCGCCGACGACCGGCACCTGACCCACTTCGCGCAGCGGCGCGGCACCACCGCCGCGGTCGCCGACGCGATCGTGCACACCGCCGTGCCCGACAACGCCCCGGACCTGTTCCGGCAGCGCATCCGCTGGGCGCGCGACTACTACCGGGTGACCGCGCTGGACATCCGGTACCTGAGCGGCTGGTCGTTCTGGCTGCGCACGTTCGACTTCGTGCTGATGTGCCTGGCCCCGATCTTCATCCTGGGCGCGCTGATGGTGTTCCCGTTCGCGCAGTGGCGGGTGCCGTGGGTCGGCGTCGGGCTGTGGGTCGTCTTCCTGTACGCGCAGACCACCATCTACCTGTTCGACCGCAAAGGCGTGCCGCTGGGCGAGCGGTTCACCACCTGGCTGTTCCTGACCCCCGCGCTGTACGTGTTCCAGCTGGTGGTGGTCGGTCCTGCGGTGCTGGCCGGGCTGATGAACCTGCGCCACAAGTCGTGGCAGACCCGCAACGAGGCCAAGCAGGGGTCGCGGCCCGAACTGGAGCCGGTCGTGGTCAGCAGCGGGCGGCTGTTCTACCTCGACCTGCTGCGGGCGCTGGCGATGGTGCGGGTGGTGGCCTTCCACGCCACCGGGTTCGCCTGGCTCGGATTCGCGCTGCCGTCGATGGGCGTGATGTTCGCCCTGGCCGGATCACTGATGGCCCGGTCGATGATCAAGGCGAAGGACCGGCCGGAGATCGCGATCTGGAGCCGGTGGCGCCGGGTCATGCCCGCGGTGTGGGCGGCCGGGCTCGTGCTCGTACCCCTGATGTGGGTGATGGGGTGGGACGGCCGCGACGCGCGGCCCTTCAACGAGACCGCCGTGCTCGCGTGGGTCTTCCCGCTGTCGGACCCGCCGGGCAACGACTGGGCCGTGCCCATCACCGGCGTGCTCTGGTACATCCGCACCTACCTGTGGCTGACCCTGCTCGCGCCGCTGCTGTGGTACTGCTACCGCCGCCGCCCCGTGCTCACCACGCTCGCCCCGGCGGCGCTGCTGCTGGTGGCCCCGCACATCGGGTTCAGCTCGTGGCTGGGCGACGTCATGCAGACGCTGGGCATCTACGCGCCGTGCTGGGTGCTCGGCTACTGGCACGCCACCGGTCGGCTCCAGCGGGTACGGCGCGGCATCGTGCTCGGGCTGGCCGGGCTCCTGGTCGGCACGGCCCTGGCCTGGTTGCAGGCGTTCCCGCCCGAGCGGGGGCTGCTACAGGCCAGCCCGGTCGGGCAGCTGCTGTGGTGCGCGGCGTTCATCGTGCCGATGCTGCACTGGGACCCGAAGCTGACCTGGCTGGCGGCCCGCACCCGGTTCCGGCGGCTGATCGAGTGGATCAGCGGGCGGTCGCTGACCATGTTCCTGTGGCACCAGCTCGCGGTGATGACCGCGATCCTGCTGCTGGAGAAGTCGCACGTGTGGAGCCTGAACAACGAGCCGCTCGCGATCGCGCTGAAGCTGTTCCTGTCGTGCCTGCTCATCGGCACGGTGTGCTGGCTGGTCGGCTGGGTCGAGGACCTGCCCCGGCAGGGGATGCGGCTGCGGCCGCGGGTCGGGCGGCACCACCGGGAGGTGGTCGCGGTCATCGCGCCCGCCCCCGAACCGGACCAGACGATGGTCCTGTCCGTCCTCGGCGCCCCGACCGTACGCGGCCGCGCACCCGTCCCCGGGGCGACCCTGGTTCCCGTGACCTCCGACTCGCCGGTGGGGTGGGGGTGATCGTCGTCTGCGGTCGGAAACCGTTGCGTGGGGCCGGTTTCCGACCGCAGACGACGATCATCGCGCGCCCCCGGGCGCGAAATGACGGCGCCGGGGCTGGTGCGCGCCGGTAGGGTCGGCCGCATGCCTCTTGCATATGATCTTGAAGGGCCCGACGGGGCCGAGACCGTCGTACTGCTGCACTCCTCGGTGTGCGACCGGCGGATGTGGCAGCCGCAGCGCGAACCGCTGCTGGCGGCCGGATACCGGGTGCTGGCGCCCGACTTCCGCGGCTTCGGCGACTCGGCGTACCCGACCGGGCCGTACAACAACGCCGAGGACGTGATCGCCCTGCTCGACTCGCTCGGCATCGAACGGTTCGCGCTGGTCGGGGCGTCGTACGGCGGCCGGGTGTCGCAGGAGGTCGCCGCCCGCTGGCCGGACCGGGTCACCACGCTGGCCCTGCTGTGCGCGGCGCGGCGCGGCCAGGAGCCGACCGCGGCCATCGAGGCCTTCTCCGAGCAGGAGGAGAAGCTGGTCGAGGCCGGTGACCTGGCCGGGGCGACGGCGCTGAACCTGGCCCTGTTCGTCGGCCCGCGCGCCGACGCGGCCACCCGCGAGCTCGTCACCGCGATGCAGCTGCACAACTTCGAGGTGCAGCTCGGCGGGGCCGACCACGGCCGGTCCGATCAGGACCACGACCTCGGCGCGGTGACGGCGCGCACCCTGGTCGTCTCCGGCGCCCACGACGTGGACTTCTTCACCCAGACCGCCGAGCATCTGGCTACGCACATCCCGGGAGCCCGGCACCTCGCGCTGGACTGGGCCGGCCACCTGCCCAGCCTGGAGGACCCGGCCGCGCTGAACCCGCTGCTGCTGGAGTTCCTGCACGGCTGACGGCGCCTGCGGGAGTCCCCGCACGGCCGGCGGCGCCCGCTGAAGCCCTGCACGGCCGGCGGCGCCGCCCGGGGCGGCTGGCATGATGATCACCATGAATACTGACGAGCTGGCCGCCGCCGTCGACCGGCGCTGCCGCCTGCAGGGCGAGTTCCTGCTGCGGTCGGGGCGCACCGCGACCGAGTACTTCGACAAGTACCAGTTCGAGGCCGATCCGGTGCTGCTCGACGCCCTGGCCGCCGAGCTGGCCACGCTGGTGCCCGCGGGCACGCAGGTGCTGGCCGGGCTGGAGATGGGCGGGATCGCCGTGGTCACCGCGCTCGGGCGGCACACCGGGCTGCCGTGCGCGTTCGTCCGCAAGGCCGCCAAGCCGTACGGCACCGCGCGGCTGACCGAGGGCGCCGACGTCGCGGGGCGCCGGGTGACCGTGGTCGAGGACGTGGTCACCTCCGGCGGCCAGATCGTCATCTCCACGGGTCAGCTGCGCGAGCTGGGCGCGGTGATCGAGCAGGCGGTATGCGTCATCGACCGCGAGGAGGGCGGCGCGGCGGCCCTGGCCGGGCACGGCATCGCCCTGACGGCCCTGCTCACCCGTACCAGCCTCGACGCGGCCCGTTCGGCGAGCGACGCATAAGAGCGGAAAAGGGGCCATTCCGGTACGGAAAGCGATCGGAAGGTGCCCTTGCCTACGCACGAAAAAGGTGGCTCGGTGGCGGCGCTCACCCCCGTTAGCGCCGCCACCGGCCACCATCTGTTCGGGTGGTGCCGTCCCCCAACGGCGTGCCACCCATCCCCCGGGCACTCGGCTCGGCGCCACCAGCCGGAAGAGCTTCCAGCCGGGCCTCGCCCTTCGGGACCCTCGAAACGTTGTTCGAGCTCCGGGCTTTCCTCGAGCTTCGTGCCTGCCGATCACGCTACGTCGCCGACCTGGCCATCGTCCAGGGCAAACCCAAGATTTTTTTACTTTCTGTAGGCCCTTCGACTACGCAGCGTATATCTAATGGGTTACCGCGTCGCCCGGTTGCCGACCTGCCGCCCCCGGCACCCGAATCGTCCCCGGGGATGTGTGCCCCGCCGTCCCCAGCGTCCCATTACCCCGCTGACCCTGTGTCGCCTCCCACTCCCACCCCCGCTCGCCCCCCTCGCGCCCCCGCTCGCCGCCGAGCGGCCGCGCGAGGCTGCACTTTCGGGGAAAGTGCTGGAATCTTGGGCCCTTTACGTGCAGTTTCCCCGAAATTGCATGATCGTCACCGTCGCGCATCGCGCGGGCATCGCGCGGGCGGCGGGCGGGCGGCGGGCGGGCATCGCGTGGGCGGGCATCGCGTGGGCGTCGCGTGGGTGGGCGGCACGCGGGAAGGGTGTGCGGGTACGTTCGCGGCGTGGATGCGGGTGGGAAGCGGTTCGCGGGCGGGGTCAACGTCGTCGAGCGGATCGGGGACGCCGTGCACCGGCCGGCCGGGCCGTGGACCCCGGCGGTCCACGCGCTGCTACGGCACCTGCGGGCGGCCGGATTCACCCAGGCCCCGGCGGTACGCGGCACCGACGCCGCCGGGCGGGAGGTGCTGGACTTCGTCGCGGGCGAGGTGCCGGACTACCCGCTGCCCGGCTACGTGCGCGCCGACCGGACCCTGGTCGCGGTCGGGGAACTGCTGCGCCGCCTGCACGACGCGAGCGCCGGGTTCACGCCGCCGCCCGGCGCGGTCTGGCAGCTGCCGCCGCGGGAGCCCGCCGAGGTCGTCTGCCACGGCGACCTGGCGCCGTACAACTGCGTGTTCCGGGACGGGGAACTGGTCGCGGCGATCGACTTCGACACCGCGCATCCGGGGCCGCGGCTGTGGGACCTGGCGTACACGGCGTACCGGTTCGTGCCGCTGAGCGCTCCGGAGAACCCCGATTTCACCGCGCCGATCGGCGAGCAGGTCCGGCGGCTGCGGCTGCTGGCCGACGCGTACGGACTCGACGCCGGCCAGCGGGGGCGCCTGCCGGAGACCGCCGCGCGCCGGGTGCGGGCGCTGGCCGGGCACATCCGGGCGCAGGCGGCGCTGGGGCACCCGGCGTTCACCCGGCACCTGGCCGAGGGCCACGCCGACCTGTACGAGGCCGACGCGGCCCACCTCGACCGTCAGCGCGACCGGTTGGCCGCCGCCTGAATCACCGGCAGCACCATCGTCTGGTCCAGGGCGGGCGCGGCGGTGGCGGGCGCGGTGCGGCGCTGTGCCCACCGGGCCCGGTTGCCCGCCGCGTCGGCGGCCCGGCGCAGGCTGTCCGCCGCGGCGGCCGCGGCCTCGCTGGCCAGCCACGCCGTCTTCTCCCGCGCGGCGGCGCGGCCGTACTCGTCGCGCAGGCTCTGCCGGGCCGCCCGGCACAGCTCCGCCTCCTGCTCGATCGGGTGGCGGCGCGGGTCCCAACCGGCCCGGTGCGCCAGCGCGTCGCTGAGCTCCAGCGCCGACAGGCGGTTGTGCGCGGAGGCCGACATGGCGTTGCGGTGCAGGAAGCGCTCGCGGAACGCGTACTCGGCGGGGGTCTGCGGGGTGCGCGGCAGCGGGATGGCCCTGGCGGCCAGCACCCGGCGCGCGTCGGTGTCGGCGGCGTCGAACTCGTGCCAGGCGCGCTCGGCGGCGTCCTGGGCGGCCAGCCACTCGTCGCGGCGGCGACCGGCGACCGCGGCGGCCCGGTCGGCCGCCAGCCCCGCCTCCTTCGCCCGCTGCTGGAGCGTACGGGTGTGCGCCGCGAGGAGCTGTCCGGTGGACGGACCGGCGGGGACCGGCTCCGGCTCCACCGCCACCGCCCCGGTGAACGCCGCGCGCAGCAGCTCGCCGAGGCGGCGCAGCGGCCGCGCCACGGCGGGCACGGCGCTGTCGCGCACGGCCGTGACCCCGCGCCGGACGAAGGCGGCACTGCCGCGGGCGTCGCCGTCGCGACCGGTGGCCACGCCGTAGGCGGTGCGGTGCGGGGCGAACGCGTCGCGGTGCGCGGTCGCGCGGGAGGTGGGCACGTCGTCGTCGCGGTCGACGGTGACGCGGTGGTAGGCGGCCAGCGCGATCGCGGCCAGGGCGGCGGCGACGGCCAGCCCGAGCCAGATCAGGGCGGCGTGGGACAGGCCGAGCAGCAGGTTGGCGAAGACGACGTCCATGGTTCGACACCTCGGGGTGAGCGGTGTGGGCGAGGGGTGCGCGCATACGGCCGCGACGCGGCGGCGTCAGGCGGCGGGCAGCACGGTGTTGGGGGTGCGCGTCAGCGCGGTGGAGGACGGGTGCGGCGCGAGGGGCCGCCGGCTCAGTGCGCGGCGGGCGGGGCGCGGGAGGTGCGGCCGTCGGCGAAGGGGTCGCCGATCGGCTGCGGGCAGGTGTGCGGCCCGAAGGTCAGTGCGACGGGCTCACCGGGCCCGAGCAGCAGCCGCACCACCGGGGCGGCGTCGCAGGGGGCCGGGGCGGCGCGGTCGACGGTGGCGGCCGGTCCGGCCGGGGCGAACTCGACTGCGGCGGCCGAACCGGACGTCGCGGGAACCACCCGCATGTCCTCGGTGGACAGCGTCGGGCAGGCGGCCGCCGGGCTGGACAGCAGCGACATCAGCACCAGTGCCGCGAGCAGACGCAGCGACAGGCGCGCGACCCACCGAAGTGGACCCGCGAGCGCGCTGAATGTCACGAAAAGAAAACTACCCCGCCCGGCCCGCCGTCGCATCCCAAGTGGTCGACACCACAAGAAAGCAGCAAGATTGCGGATCGTGGACGCCAGGTGCTGCCAGAGCGACACCCCGCGTCCACGATTTCGGATCACCGCCGCGCTACTCGTCGAGCCAGGCGGGCAGGGGTTCGCGGGCGGCCAGCCAGTCGGCGGGGATGCCGTCGCGGCCCGTGTACGCCGCGACGATGCCGCCCGCGATCGCGGCCGTCGTGTCGATGTCGCCGCCCGCCCTGACGCAGGCCCGGATCGCGGCCGGGTAGTCGTCGAGCCATCGCGCCGCGACCCACAGCGTGAACGGGACCGTGTCCTGCGCGGTGACGCCCGAACCGTTGCCCAGCACGTACGCGGCCTCGGCGACCGGGACGTGCAGCATCCGCCGCGCCGCCGCCGTGTACTGACGCACCTTTCCGCGCGGCAGGTACTCCAGGACGGCGTCGAGGAAGGGGCCGGGCTTCGGGCGTACCCCCGACAGGCGGCCCGCGACCGCGAGGCTCGCCGCGACCGCGACCCCGACGGCGCCTGCCACCCCCTCCGGGTGCGCGTGCGTGACCTGCGCCGATAGCACCGCCTGCGCTGCGGCCCGGCTCGGGTCGGCGGCGAAGTACGCCCCCAGCGGCGCCACCCGCATCGCGGCCCCGTTGCCGCAGGAACCCTGCCCGTCGAAGAGTTCGGCCGCGGCCCGCTGCCAGGGCACGCCCTGGCGGACGTTGTGCAGCAGCACGAACGCGCCGACACCGTAGCCCCGGTTCGGCTCGCAGCGCTGGGCGAAGGATTCCACCAGCTCATCGGGGTCGATCCGGCCGGCCCGGCGCAGCATCCACAGCACCGAGCAGGCCATCTCGCTGTCGTCGGTCCACTCCCAGACCGGAGGCGGAACGATCCCCGCCAGTAGATCGTCGACCTTGGGGCCGACCGTGAAGTACTGCGCTCCCAGCGCGTCACCGACGGTGAGTCCCGCCAGGCTGTCCGCGGCGTATCCCAGCCGCGTGCTCTCGTGAAGGATGAAGGACATCTCCACCCGATCCTTGCGCCGGGGCGGCCCGGAAGCAACGGCTATCCGGCGGCGCGGTGCAGCCGCTCCGCCAGCGACCGCAGCGCGGCCGACAGCTCCGGGGCGTCCACCACGGTGAAGTCGGCGTCGAGCAGGCCGAGCCACAGCGCCATGGTCTCGGCGTTGTCGGCGCCGACGGTGACCGCGCAGGTGTGCTCGTCGGCGACCTCGATCGACCCGGCGGAGGCGGGCAGCCGCTGCGCGATCACGTCGGCGGGCGCGTGCACGATCAGCCGGGCCCGGTAGTGCCAGGCGGCGGTGGACACGCCGCGGGAGACGTACGCGGCGAGGTCTTCGGCGGGCAGCGGGCGCGGGGCGAAGCGCGGGCCGCCGGGGGTGCGCGGCTCGATCCGGTCGACCCGGAACGTGCGCCAGTCCCCGCGAGCGGTGTCGTAGCCGACCAGGTACCACTTGCGACCCCAGTTGACCAGGCGGTACGGCTCGACGTCGCGGCGGGTGGCGGTGCCGTCGTGGGCACGGTAGTCGAACCGGACGCGCTCGGCGTCGCGGCAGGCGGCGGCCAGGGTGGTCAGCACGGAGGCGTCGACCTGCGGGCCGCGCCGGGCCGAGGGCACCGCCACCGTGTACGACTGGAGCGCGTTGACCCGCCGCCGCAGCCGCACCGGCAGCACCTGCTCCACCTTGGCCAGTGCCCGCAGCGACGTCTCCTCGATCCCCGCGATCGACCCGCCCGCCGCCGTACGCAGCCCCACCGCGACCGCGACCGCCTCCTCGTCGTCGAGCAGCAGCGGCGGCAGGTTCGCCCCGGCGCCGAGCCGGTAGCCGCCGACCGCGCCGCGGGTGGCGTGCACGGGGTAGCCGAGGGTGCGCAGCCGCTCCACGTCGTTGCGGATGGTGCGGGTGCTGACGTCGAGGCGGCCGGCCAGCTCGGGGCCGCTCCACTCGCGCGGGGTCTGCAGCAGCGACAGCAGTCGCAGCAGGCGGGCTGAGGTCTCCAACATGTTTTCATCCTGCCACTTCATCAGGAACGAACCGTTCCTAATATGCTGGCAGGGTTCACCGCATGACGAACATCAGCAACGGCCGCCGCTGGCTCGGCCTGCTCGCGATCCTGGCCGCCACCCTCATGAACCTGCTCGACGCGACGGTGGTGAACGTGGCCGCCCCGTCGATCCTGGCCGACCTGCACGGCGACTACGCCGACCTGCAGTGGATCGCCGCCGGGTACACCCTGGCCCTGGCCGTCGGGCTGCTGGTCGGCGGGCGGCTGGGCGACATGTTCGGGCGGCGGCGGATGCTGCTGCTCGGCGTGGCCGGCTTCGTGGCCGCGTCGCTGCTGTGCGCGGCGGCCTGGTCGCCGGGTGCGCTGATCGCGGCCCGGGTGGTGCAGGGCCTGTTCGGGGCGGTGATGATCCCGCAGGGCTTCGGCCTGATCCGCGACCTGTTCGGCCCGGCCGACCTGGGCAAGGCGTTCGGCGCGTTCGGGCCCGCGATCGGGCTGTCCACCATCCTTGGGCCGATCGTGGCCGGGGCGCTGGTCGACGCCGACATCCTCGGCACCGGCTGGCGCATGGTGTTCGGCATCAACCTGCCGCTGGGCGCGTTCGCCCTGCTGGCGGGCCTGCGTACGCTGCCCGCCGGGCGCGTCGCGGTGGCGGTGCGGCGGCTGGACCCGACCGGGGCGCTGCTGGCCGGGGCGGGCATGTTCCTGCTGGTGTACCCGCTGATGCAGGGCCGCGAGGCGGGCTGGCCCGCGTGGACCTGGGCGATGCTGACCGCGTCGGTGGCGGTGCTGGGCCTGTTCGCCGTGCAGCAGCTGCGCCGCAAGGCGTCCGGGGGCACGCCGCTGGTGGAGCTGAGCGTGTTCGCGAAGCGGTCATACACCTCGGGTGCGCTGTTCGTGCTGGTCTTCTTCGGCGCCATCGTCGGCTTCTCGCTCGCGGTCGGCCTGTTCCTCCAGCTCGGCCAGGGCAAGAGCCCGATCGGGGCGAGCCTTTCCATGGCGGCGTGGGCGATCGGCGCGTTCCTCGGCTCGGGCTTCAGCGCCGGGGCGATGGCGAAGCTCGGCCGCCGCATCCTGCACCTCGGCCTGGCCGTGATGACCGTGGGCCTGGTGCTGCTGTACGCCGCGTTCGCGAGCCAGGGCATGGGCATCGGCGGCTGGCACCTCGGCGTGCCGCTGCTGGTGTACGGCGCGGGCATGGGCATGATCTTCGTGCCGCTGTTCGACGTCGTCATGGGCGAGATCGCCGACCATGAGGTCGGTTCGGCCGCGGGCATCCTGGAGTCGATCCAGCAGCTCGGCTCGTCGCTGGGCGTGGCCGCGCTGGGCACCGTGTTCTTCTCGACCGTCGGCGCCGCCTCCGGCGGGGCGGGGTTCCTCACCGCCGCGCAGCGGGTCACGCTGATCGCCGCCGCGCTGACCGTGGCCGCGTTCGGCCTGGCGTTCGCGCTGCCCAAGCGGGCCCGCCAGGGCCACGCCCCGGCCGAGGCGGCCGCCCCCGCCGAGCCCGCCTTCGCCTAACCCCGAAGGACGTAAGGAAGGGCACCTTCTTATCGCATTGCGAGGTAGAAGGTGCCCTTCTTGACGCCGCTGTCGGAGGGTGGGGATAGCGTCGGGCGCGTCCATGGTGGAGCGATGAGGGCGGAAGCGATGTACCGACAGGGAGATGTGCTGGTGCAGCCGATGGCGCGGGAGGCGCTGCCGGTCGGGCTGGTCGACGCGCCGCGCGACCGCGGCAACCGGATGGTGCTGGCGTACGGCGAGGCCACCGGCCACGCGCACGTGCTCACCGGCGACCGGGTGAGCCTGCTGTGCCCGCCCGACGACCCCGGCACGCTGTACGTGATCGTCGAGGGCTACGGCCGCCTCGGCCACGAGGAGCACGGCGCGATCGGGCTGCCGGTCGGCAGCTACAAGGTGATCCGCCAGCGGGAGTACCTCCCCGGCGCGATCCGCCCGGTCGCGGACTGAGAGGCGCGGACATGCTGCTGGAGGACATGGACCTGGCCCAGCGGGCCGAGGCGTGGCTCGGCTCGGGCCTGTGCACCGAACCGGCCGAGCGGGCCGCCGCCGAGGCGGGCGTGCGCCAGGCGTACGCGGCCGCGGGGCTGCCCGCACCGGCGCGCATCGTGTGGCTGGGCTCGCCCGAAGCCGGGGCGGTCGCGGTCGCGCTGCTGACCACCGGCGCCGCCGGGACGCTGCCCGCCGGGGCGGAGCTGGTGCGCACGCGGCTGCTCACGCAGGGCTGCGCGCCCGGCACGCAGCAGCTCGGCCGCTCGGTGCGGCCGCAGGTGCGCACGGCGCCGTGGGCGCGGGCCCGCGCCGCGCTGTCGGCCCGGCTGGGCGGGGTCGGCTTCGCCCGGCACTGGGCGGCCAGCGCCCGGCGGCCGTGGCAGCAGCTCAACGAGCAGCTGGCCACCCCGCTGCGGACCCGGCTGGACGCGCAGTTCGCCGCCGACACCGGCCCGCTCGGGCAGGCGGCGCGGGCGGCGCTGCTGGACGTGGTGCACGGCCAGCACGACGCGGCCTGGCTGCCCGCGTTCACCGGCGCGGCCGTGGACGGCGAGCTGTCCGGACTGGCGGCGGTCGCCGCGAGCGCGGGCTGGTGGTGGGCGTACGAGCAGGTCGCGATCCTCACCGAGCGCCCGACCGCGCTGCACCGCGACAACCTGGGCCGCCTGCACCACGGCTCCGGCCCGGCCCTGTCCTACCCGGACGGCTTCGCGCTGTACGCCTGGCGCGGCATGCCGATCCCGCCGGACGTCGCGGCCGAGCTGCCCCGGCTGACCATCGAGCGCATCCGCGCCGAGGACAACGCCGAGGTGCGCCGGGTCATGCTGGAGTTCTTCGGCTACGACCGCTACCTGCGCGAGTCCAAGGCCCGCGAGCTGCACCGCGACGAGACGGGCATCCTGTGGCGGGTGGAGCTGCCCGGCGACGAGCCGCTGGTGATGGTCGAGGTGGTGAACTCGACGGCCGAGCCGGACGGCAGCTTCCGGACGTACTTCCTGCGGGTGCCGCCGACCACGCGCACCGCCCGGGGCGGGGTGGCGTGGACGTTCGGGGTCACCGAGGAGGAGTATCAGCCGCTGGTGCAGACATAGCCGCCGCCGGGGCGCCCCAGGTCGGCCCGGGGCCGGCCGGTATGCGTTCGAGCACGCCGCCCGCGAAGACGGAGTAGAGGTCCAGCCGTTTGAGGTGCACGTAGCCGATGTGGCAGTCGCACTCGGCCTTCGTGCATCCGCGCGGCCCCAGCGCGGCGCGGTACGAGCCGTCGTACAGGTTGCCCAGCGGCTCGGGCAGGAAGTGGCAGCGGCGCACCGTGCCGTCGCCGAGCACGGACAGCGCCGTCTCGCCCGCGCGGCACTCGTGCCCGAGCGAGGCGTGCGGGCGGACGCTGTACCCGAACAGCGGGTCGATCGCCGTCCACGCGGCCTCCGCACCGGCGTCGTAGGAGTGCCCCTCGGCGGCGTTGATCCACAGGTAGGTCGACTCCGGCAGCAGGGCCCGTACGGCGTGCGCCTCGGCGAGGTGCTCGGGCAGGCCGACCATGCCGACCGAGTGCCGGACGCCGTGGGCGGCCAGCCACGCCGCCTTGGCCAGGAAGCGGTCCCGGGTCACCTGGCCGGGGTGGTAGGTCGCCCACAGCGCGACGTGTTCGCGGTCGGCGTCGAGCAGCCAGTCCAGCCGCCCGGACAGGTTGGTCTGGATCGCGACCCGGTCCACGTGCGGCAGGTGCGACAGCTCGACCAGCGCGCGGCGGTACCAGGACCGCACCAGCCCCTCGCCCCACGGTGTGAACAGGACCGAGATCGTGTCACCGGCCTGGTTGGCGCGCACCCAGTCGACGAAGCGGTCCAGCGCGGCCCGGTCGGCGCGCAGCTGCTCCCGGCTGTCGCGCCGCTTCGCGAACGGGCAGTACGGGCAGTCGTAGTCGCAGGAGGCCAGCGGGCCGCGATACAGGATGGACAGGTTCATCGCGGCGCGTGCCCCGCCATCAGCTCGCGCACCGGCCCGGACACCAGCCACGGCCCGATCGCGTCGGAGTGGGCCAGCCCGTCGTCGGTCAGCCGCAGCAGCCCCGGCCCGGCGGTCAGCCAGCCGCGCGCCTCCAGCTCGGGCAGGGCCGGGAAGTCGTCGCCCGCGGCGGTGCCGAACCGTTTCGCGTACGCCGACAGGTCCAGCCCGTCGGCCCGCAGCAGCGACTTGAGCAGCCAGCGGCGCCGCTGCTCGACGGCGTCCAGGGCGAACCCGTGCTCGGCGAAGGCGAAGTCGCCCGGCGGGCGCCGCAGGTAGTCGTCGATGATCGCGCGCACCCCGCCGACCCCGACCGCGTAGTCGAACGAGTAGTGCAGCTCGCGCGTGTACGACCGGGCGCCGCAGCCCAGGCCGACCATGCCGTCGTCCTGGCAGCAGTAGTCGGGGCCGTCCGGGTCGGGCACGTCGGCCCGCCGGAACTGCCGCATGGACAGCTGCCGGTATCCGGCCGCCCGCAGCACGTCGCGGCCCTGCCGGTACAGGTCGAGGCGCTGCTTGTCCCAGGCCGGGTCGGCGGCGGTCTCGTGGCGGCGGGCCAGGCCGGTGAGCGGGCGGACGTACAGCGGGTAGAGGTAGACCTCCTCGGGGCGGCGGCGCAGCGTCTCGTCGAGGGAGTACTGCCAGGTGGCGGCGGTCTGGCCGGGGATGCCGTAGATGAGGTCCAGGTTGCGCACCGGGATCGGGGCGGCGAACAGCACGTCCAGGGCCGCGTCGACCTCGGCGCGGCGCTGCGGGCGGCCCGCCGCGTGCGCCTCGGGGTCGAGGAAGCTCTGCACGCCCATGCTGACCCGGTGCACCCCGTGCCCGGCCAGCACCGCGATCCGGTCGGCGGTCGCGGTCGCGGGCGAGGTCTCCACCGACAACGCGGCGCGCGGCAGGTCCACGCCCAGCCCGGCCGGGATCGCCAGCAGCTCCTCCAGCTCGTCGGCGGTCAGGTACGTGGGCGTGCCGCCGCCGATCGCGGCGCGGGCGAACCCGGCCCCGTCCAGCGCGTCGGCGGTCGCCGCGGCCTGGTGGCGCAGCTGGCGCAGGAACGCCCCGACCTGCTCGGCGGGCGGGTTGGCCCGGGTGAACAGGTTGCAGAACCCGCACCGCATCTCGCAGAACGGCACGTGCAGGTAGAGGAAGAGGGCGTCGACGGGCTCACCGGCCCAGACCTCGCGCAGCGCCGGGCGCGGCCGCAGCGGGCGGTACGCCGTCTTGTGCGGGTACGCGTACAGGTAGCCCTGGTAGGGCGAGCCGCCGAGCATCGTCACCACTCCCCTGGTCGCAGCGTGAACTGCGCGTACGGCACCGTCCACACCACCTCGTGCCCGAGCCGGTGCCCGGTGTGGCCGTCCTCGCCGTACGCGGTGCCGTGGTCGGCGCAGACGATCGCGAAACAGGGCCGCCCCCGCCCGGTGACCAGGGCGAACAGTTCCGGCATGCGGGTGTCCACGTAGGCCAGCGCGGCGGCGTGGCTGTCCCGGCTGTCCTGCGTCGCGCCGGGCAGGTGGTGCCGGTTGGGTTGGTGCAGCGCCGCCACGTTGAGGAACGTGAACAGCGGCCGGTCGGCGGGCAGCGCGGCGGCGCTGGCCCGGAGCTGGTCGAGCTGGGCGCGCAGCGGGTCGGGGTGGGTGACGCCGAACTCGCGCCGCCAGTGGTCCTCGTCGAACAGGTCCGGCAGCACGCTGCCCAGCGCCGAGGCGCGGTTGAAGAAGCCGACCCCGCCCAGGCAGAGCGTGTGGTATCCGGCACCGCGCAGCGCGGTCACCACGTCGGGCTCCTCGAACACCCAGGTCCGACCGGTCGACGTCTCGCTGCCGGGGAACGCCGCCGCGAACAGCCGCTCGTGCCGCCCCGGAACGGTCGGCGTGGGCAGGAAACCCGCGAAGAACGCCTGGTGCGCCGCGTACGTGAAGCTCGCCGGGGTGTGCCGCCGCTCCCACCGCCCGCCCGGCAGCACCCGGGCCAGCTGCGGCGTGCGCCCCTGCTCGACCGCCTCCGCCGCGACGTCGTAGCGCAGCGTGTCCAGCGTGACGAACAGGATGTCATGCCCGCCCAGCAGCGCGTTCATGTCCACCGCTGTGCCCGCCGCGGCCGCCGTGCCCGCCGCGGGGTCCACCGCCGCCGCGTGATCCGGGGCCGCCGCGTGGTCGAGCGGATGGTCGAGCTCGGTCCCGGTCACCGGTCACCTTCCGCTCCGGCGCGACCGTCGCCCGGGTCGCGCAGCCTGTCCGCGCTGCCGTCACACCACCTGTGCCGCCGTCACACCACCCGTGATGTGGCCACACCATATGTGGTGTGGGCCGTGCGGCGTGATGGTGCCCCGGAGCCGGGCAGTGCGGCGAGCTGGGCGGTGTAGGTGTCGCGGCCGTCGTGCAGCAGGTTCGGCAGCAGGTCGCCGAAGGCGTTGACCTCGGCGATCGCGTGGCGGCGCCAGCCGGGGCCGAACATCAGGTCGACGCCGACGTGCGGGCTGCCCGGGAAGCAGGCGGCGGCGCGGGCGCAGCTGTCCATGGCCGCGTCCCAGTGCGGCCCGGCGGCGGCGCGCACCGCGGCCAGATCCCCGCGTACGCCGCCGAGGTGCAGGTTCGTCATCGGGTGGCGGCTGGCCCGGACCACGGTGTGCGCGGGGCGGCCGCCGATGACCAGCACCCGCAGGTCGATGGTGCGGCCGCCGAACCCGGCCTTGGGGAACCAGCGCTCCACGTGCAGGCCCTCGGGCGCGAGCCGCGCCACGATCGCGGCGACGTCGCGCTCGTCGCGGTAGGTGCGCACCCGCAGCGAGTTGAACAGCCCGTCGGCGGCCAGCTCGACCGAGGTCACCGCCTGGCAGCGGGCACCGGCGACCTGTACCGCGAGCACGCCGGACGACGACGAGCCGTGCCGCGTCTTCACGAACACCCGGTGCCAGCCCGCCTCGCGCATCGCCGCCCGCAGCCCGGCCCACGCCCCGTCGGCGCGCGACGACGTCCCGCTGCCCGCGCCACCGGCATCGCCCGCGCTATCCGGGCCGCCCGAGTCGGCTGCGGCGGCTGCGGCGGCTGCGGCCGCGTCGAGTTCCGGGACGGGCAGGGCGGGCGGGACGGGGACGCCCGCGGCCGAGAGACGGGCGTGGCAGCGGGCCTTGTCGAACAGGACCCCGATCTCGGCGGGATCGTGCAACAGCACGGCGCCGTCGCGGGCGGCGGCGTCGGCCACCCGGGTCAGGGCGCGGCCGAAGCCGCCGTACCAGGCGCGCAGGCCGATGATCTCGCCGTGGCGGGCGGGCTCGGCCGCACCGCGCAGCAGGCGGTCGACTTCGGCGTCCTCGCCGGGCGAGTCCACCCGCACCAGCGAGCCGGCCGGGAAGCCGAAGGGCGCCCCGGCCGCCACCGCGTGCCAGGGCACCACGTGCGGTGCGGGCAGCCCGGCCGCCCGTACCGCGTCGAGGAAGAGCGCGACCCGGCGGTTGCCGGGGTTGCCGACCACCGCCAGGCGCGGCTCACTCCGATACGGAGATGAAGCGGTCGTCGTCATCCGGGTCGCCGGCGTCGCCGAGGTCCAGCTCGACGCCCGCGGCCTCGAGCTCGGCCGACAGCCGGTCCATCATGGTCTCGCTGAGGAAGTGGTGGTGCAGGTCGAGCTGCTTGAGGTGGGTCAGCGGCTGGCCCGCGAGCAGCGCGGCGCCGCCGACGTCGGTGAGCACGCCGAGCGACAGGTCCAGCCGCTCCAGCCGGGCCACCACCGGCGCCCCGGCCACCGCCGCGGCGAACTGGTCGGCCAGCTCGGCGTCGCGCAGGGCCAGCGAGGTCAGCGCGGGCAGCCGGGTGCCGGACAGGATCGGGGCCAGGTCGTCGGCCGTGGCGTCGCCACCGTAGTTGTCGGTGCCCAGCCACAGCTCCAGGTGCTGGAGCGCGGGCAGCTCGCACTCGCCGACCGCGCGTACGACGTGGGCGGGCAGGCCGCCGGACTCGATGGTCAGCTCGCGCAGCCGGTCGTGGCGCAGCGGCTCCAGGCGCAGGCCCTCGGCGCCGCGCACGGACAGGATCTCCAGCCGGGGGTACGCCCGCAGCAGCGGCGTCACGTCGCCCTGCTGGATCCAGGAGATCTCCTGCTCGTCGAAGGTCATCTCCCCGACGAACAGGGCCCGCAGCGCGGGCAGCCGGTCGGCCGCGGCGACCAGGGCGTCGATCGGGGCGGTGTGGTCGTACGCCTCGCCCCACTCACCGATCACGAGGGCGGTGACCCGGTGCGCCCAGTCGGCGTTCACCAGCCCGTCGAAGCGCAGCTTGAACAGCTCCGCCCCGCCGTCGTAGTCGGTGTCGACGCGCCACGCGTACGCGGCCGGGTCGGCCGGGACGTCCAGGTGCGGGTCGAACGCCGTCACCGGCAGCCCGGCGAACCGGCTGATGTGCTCGTTGATGGTCATACGGCCTCATGGCTGTCGAGGGGTCCGTTGTCGGGCTGACCTTAGCAACCCGCGCTGTTCGCCTGCCGAGGTCGGGGGCGTCGGCTTAGGTTCGAGGGGACGGTCCGGCGGCGGAGGTCCACGATGGCGGATACCAGCACGGCCGGCACCTCGCCCGCGCGGCCCGGACTGGTGCTGGTGGCGCTCGTCCTCGTCGCCGGGGTGGCCAATCTGAACCTGTCGGTGGCCAACGTGGCGCTGCCGGAGATCGGCCGCGCGTTCGACTCCTCGCAGTCCGTGCTGAACCTGATCGCGGTCGGCTACTCGCTGGGCCTGGCGGCCTCGGTGCTGTACCTGGGTGCGGTCGGCGACAGCCGGGGGCGCAAGCGGATGCTGGTCGCGGGCATGTGCCTGTCGGTGCCCGCGTGCCTGCTCGCGGCGTACGCCCCGACCGACACGGTGCTGTTCGGCGCCCGGGTGCTGGGCGGCCTGTCGGCCGGGATGGCGTATCCGACGACGCTGTCGCTGATCGCCGCCCTTTGGACCGGCCCGGCCCGGACCAGGGCGATCGCGCTGTGGTCGAGCATCGGCGGTGCGATCTCGGCGCTGGGCCCGCTGGCGGCGGGTGCGACGCTCCAGCTGTTCTGGTGGGGCGCGGTCTTCCTGCTCACCCTGCCGATGCTGGTGGTCGCGCTGGCCATGGCGCTGCGGTACGTCCCGGCGCACGTGCACGAGGGCGGCGAGCCGGTCGACCACCTCGGCGGCGTGCTGTCCGTGTTCACGATCGCGGGCCTGGTGCTGGCGGTGAACTTCGCGCCCATGCCGCGCCAGGGCACCGCCGTGCTGTCGCTGGCCGTCGTCGCCGCCGCGGCCGGGATCGCGTTCGTGCTGCGCCAGCGCCGCGCCCGGTTCCCGCTGTACGACCTCGCCATCGCCTCCCGGCGCGTCTTCTGGGTCGCCGCCCTGGCCGGGATGGTCGTGTTCGGCTCGCTGATGGGCGCGCTGTTCATCGGCCAGCAGTTCATGCAGAACGTGCTCGGTTACACCTCGCTCCAGTCGGGCGCGGCGGTGCTGCCCTCCCCCGTGCTGATGGCGCTGTGCGCACCGGCCTCGGCCAGGTTCACCGAGCGGTACGGCGCCCGGTTCACGCTGCTGGTCGGCTACTCCTGCTGCCTGCTCTCGTTCACCGTGATGCTGCTGCTGTGGCACGAGCACGCCGGATACTGGCGGGTCGGGCTCGCGTACGCCCTGCTCGGTGCCGGGGTCGGCTTCGCCGGGACCCCCGCCTCGCGCTCGCTGACCAACTCGGTCCCGGTCACGCGCGCCGGGATGGCCTCCGGCACCGCCGACCTGCAACGCGACCTGGGCGGGTCGGTCATCCAGTCGGTGCTGGGCGCGCTGCTCACGGCGGGCTACGCCGCCTCGTTCGCGCGGCAGGTGGCCGCCTCGCCCGAGGCGGCCAGGGTCGGCCGGGCCACCGAGGCCGAGCTGCAGAAGTCGTTCGCCGCGGCCGCCGACACCGCCGCCCGCTACCCCGCGTACGCCGACCAGATCACGGCCGCGGCCCGCGCGGCGTTCCTGCACGGCGACCAGCGCGCCTACGCCGCCGCGATCGTCGCCATCCTCGGCGGCATCGCCCTGGTCTGGTTCCTGTTCCCGCGCCACGACCGCGAGCTCGCCCTGCTGGCCGAGTACGCCCGCGGCGACCCCGCCCCGGGTCCGGCACCGGCCCGAAATCCGGTGGGCGGGGGGTAGCGCAGGGGCTAGCCTCGGCGGACGTGTCCCGTACTGTCACGCTGGTCCTGGTCGACGCCGACGGCGCCGTACGCGGGACGCTGCCGCCGTTCGAGGTGGCGCTGCCGTACTGGCAGGAGAGCTCCGACGTGGTCGCCGCCGCCCGGGAGCGGTTCGGCCTCGACGTCACCGTGCTGCGGCTGCTGTCGCACGAGCGCTCGGCCCCGCCCGGCGGCGCGGTCACCTACCTGGCCCAGGCCGTCGCGCCCCCCGCCGACCTCGGACCGGGGCCCGAACTGGACCTCTCCCCGCACCCCCACCGCGCCCCGTACGCCGAGCCGGGCGGCCCGGCCGCGACGCTGCGCTGGGCGGCCGCCGCGCTGGCCGGGGCGGGGCGGCCCGCGTTCACACACGCGGCCCAGCAGCGCACCTGGAACCTGTCGGCGATCTGGCGGCTGGACACGCCCGCCGGGCCGGTGTGGCTCAAGCAGGTGCCGCGCTTCTTCGCCCACGAACCGGCCGTGCTGCGGCACCTGGGTGCCGGGCCGCACGCCTCGCTCGTACCCCCGCTGATCGCCGGGGAGCACGGCCGGATGCTGCTGGCACACCTGCCCGGCGACGACCTCTACGGCGCGGGCGCCGACGTGCGCGACGCGATCGCCGCCGACCTGCACGGCATCCAGCTCACCGCCGCGACCGAACTGGACACCCTGCGCGCGCTCGGGGTCCCGGACCGGCGCGGCGCGGCGCTGGCCCGCCTGTGCGCCGGGGTCGTCGCCGCGCACCCCGAGCACGCCGACGACCGGGTGCGCGCGCTGGCCCGCGGGCTGGACGCCCGGCTGGCCGAGGTGGCCGCGTGCGGGCTGCCGGACACGCTGGTCCACGGCGACCTGCACCCGGGCAACGCGCGCGGCGACGCGACGCACCGGGTGATCCTGGACTGGGGCGACTGCGTGCTGGGCCACCCGGCCTTCGACATCCTGCGGCTGACCGAGCGGCTCCCGGCGGACGAGGCCGCGCCGCTGGTCGAGGCGTGGGTGCGCCGGTGGCGCGCGGCGGTGCCGGGCAGCGACCCGGCGCGGGCGGTGGCACTGCTGCGGCCGGTCGTCGCGCTGCGCAACGCCGCCGTGTACGCCGGATTCGTGACCGCGATCGAGCCGGCCGAGCACCCGTACCACGCCGACGACGTGCCGTTCTGGCTGGCCCGCGCCGCCGAGGAGGCCGAGGGCTGAGCGGGCCGCTCAGGCGGCCGCCGGGGTGCCGAAGCGGACCAGGACGTGCCACAGCTGCTTGAGGTGCTGGAGCGTCTCGTCCTGGGTGCCGTGGTCGGCCCAGCGGCCCGGCTCGGTCGTCGCCGAGGCGGCGGCCAGCCCGACCAGCGCGGCGTCGACCGGCGCCCCGGGCCCGGCGAACTCCCGGTGCACCCGGCGCGCCAGCACCGGGATCGCCGGGCCGCGGAAGTCGGCGTCGACGCCGTCGACCGGCAGCCGGAAGCCGCCGTGCCAGTGCAGTTCCACGCCGTGCCGGTCGGCGAGCTCGGCCAGGTGCTTGCCGCTGGGGGTGTCCCGGAAGGACGGATCGGCCACGACCGCCTCGACGTCGCGGGCCAGCAGCACCGGCCCGTGCACCTGGACCTCCAGGTAGTCGTCCAGTGAGCGGGCCGCCGCGCCGTGCGGTGCGGCCGGGCGCGGCTCGTGCAGGCGCGCCACCAGGTCGGCGACGGTCAGCCCGGCCACCCCGAGCGCGGTCCCGGTGTCGGCGGCGGTGCGCAGCAGCGCGGCGAGGACCGCCTCGGCGGCGTCGGCGGTGCCCAGGTGCTCGGGCCCGAGATGGCTGTCCCCCACGCAGAACGTGGCGCGGGCCAGCGTGTGCGGGCGCAGCCGCAGGTAGCAGGAGCCGAAGCGGGGGCAGGCGCCGTCGGGGTGGGCCAGCAGGTCCAGGCCGCCGTAGCGGGGCCGGTCGGCGCCGGTGACCTCGGGGCTGTGGTACGCCCCGCCGAACAGCGACTCCTCCCACACGTCGCGGCCGCCGCCCGGGTACGCGGTGCGGGCGCCGTTGGAGATGCCGGTCTCGAACTGGCTGCGGTAGATCCCGTCCTCGGCCAGGGCACGGGCGACGCTGCGGCCGTCGGCGGCGAGGCGGTCGGGGTGGAAGTTCAGCGTGATCCGGGCGCGGCCGAGCGCGGCGGCGATCACCTCGGCCGGGCCGTGCCCGGTCCCGGTGAGCAGCCGGTCGAGTGCGGCCAGGGCGTCCCCGCGGCCGGCACGGGCGCGCACGCGTACGTGGTCCAGAGCGCGCGCCTGCGCCGCGGTGAGGATGACTTCGTCCATCGCGGGCGACCTTTCCGGCATGTCCTCTCGGCTCGCCGAGGATAGGCCCGCGCCCGGCCCAAGGTCATCCGAGTTACCGCCGACCGGATATGCCAATTCTGTGTCGGCAGGATGACGCAGAGTGGTGGCCCGGCGCGACGGATACCTGATTGCGCAGGTCGCGCCGATCCGGACGGCGCCGCGGCGGCCGTCCGTAGACCGCCACCTATACCTCGATGCGATGGCGCGCGCCGACGACAGGAAGTACCTTGTCAGAGGGCTCTTTCTGGACGCGGAGCCGACCTGTCGCCGCGCGCGGAGTCGTGACGGGAACGCCGGCGCCCTGGGCGTTCACCCACCCGATCGAGAACCGGAAGAAGCCCGCCGGTGTCGCAGCACTGAGGGAGAATCCCGGCCATGCCCAACCTTGAAGACGTCCACGCGGCCCGCCGCTCGGAACTGCTCGCGCCGGTGGCGCGGCTGTGTGCCGAGGCGGGCGTCTCCGTGTCTGTCGGCGAGTTCACCGGACAGCGCGGCGCGACGGTGCGCGCGCTGCTCTCGCAGGCCGATGAGGGCTGCTGGTCGGCGGTGGTCACCGTGGTGCGGGCGCACCGCATCCCGGCCGAGCACCAGTGGGGCGGGCACAGCTGGACCCGCAGCCCCGAGTCCGGATACGACCTGGACTCGGCGGGCGAGCTGGTCTACGAGGTGCAGGTGCACGAGGACGACGACGGCTCCGGCGGCCACAGCACCCGCCCGCTGGTGCTGTACCGGCTGCACGGGACCGCGCAGGCGGCCGCCGACGAGCTGATCCTGTGGGCCCGGCGCACCGGCCTGTTCACCACCCGGACGCCGGTGCCCGACGCCGCCCGGGAACTGCGGCGCCAGCGCCGCTGCTTCGAGCACCGCGAGGCGGCCGCGGCCGCGCCCCGGGTGACCGTCGACGGCGTCCTGCCCGCGCACGCCGCCGCGGACGTGGCCGTGCTGGACCCGGCGGCGCTGTGCTGGCACTTCCCGCGCGAGCAGTCGGGGCGCTTCCAGCGCAACGCGGTGGTCGCGCTCGCGCCGTACGGCAACGTGCGTCCGCACCTGCGCGGCAGCTGGCTGACGGTGCGCACCGCCGACGACTGCCTGATCCTGTCCGTGGCCGACCTGATCGGCGCCAACCAGCGGTACCGCTGGGACGCCACCCCGTGGCTGTGGCACGCCCGCCACGCGGGCACGCCCGCGACCGACCGCTGGCAGGTGGCCGAGGCCGGGCTGGCCGCGCCCGCATTCGAGGCGCTGCGCCGGGGCGAGGTGCCGCAGGCGCTGGCCCTGTCCGGGGTGCGGGTCGACGACCAGCTGGCGAGCCTGCTCGCGGGCCGCCCCAGCCGCGCCTTCCGGGCCGAGCTCACCGACACCTGGGTGCACGGGCTCTACCAGGGTCTGGGCGAGTCGGCGCCGTGGCGGCTGGGCCACGCCTACCGGGTGTGGCGCGACGGCCGGGCCGCGCTCGGCCTGCCCGTGAAGGAGCCGGTGATCCTGTTCGGACTCGGTGGCCTGGGCCAGCAGCGCAAGCCCAAGGTGGCGCTGGAGCTCGCCGGGGACGAGCCCCGGCTGCGGCTGGTGTTCTCCGGCAGCAACGCGGTGCTGCCGCGAGCACTGTGGACGGTGCCCGCCGATCTGGCTGCGCGATTGCACGGGTGGACCCCTGAATCCGCTGTATAAGGCACACTGAGACCCGTTTCACCAGCGGAGTCACTCAGTCTGTCACACACGTATCTCAATATGTAAGTCTTTCCTTGACTCCGACTTTCGTGTATCCAGAGAGAACTTGTGGCTACCGCCGCATGACCCTTTGGAGAGTCGGGGAGGACTCGTGAGGAAATTCCTCGCCGTCGCGAGCGTGGCCGTCACCGCGGCCGCGTTCGTGGCAACAGCAGCGTCCAGCGGCGCTGCCGCACCGAGCGGAGCTGCCGGCAAAGCCAGCTCCGTCGGTGCGACCGCCGCGTCGATCAGCGCTTCGGCGGCTGACGGCTACACCGTCAAGCGCGTCGTCAAGGACGCCAACGGCGCCGCGCACACCAGGTACAACCGCACCTACCAGGGCCTTCGGGTCTCCGGTGGCGACTTCGTCGTCCACTCGGCCCCCGGCGGCGCCTTCACCGGCGCCTCCAACGGCCTGGCCTCGCCGCTCACGCTGAGCATCACCCCGAAGATCAGCGCGGGCACGGCCATGGCCACGGCCACGACCTACTTCGCCGGCACCATCACCACCACCGGCTCCACGGAGCTGTTCGTGGACGCGACGTCCGGCAGCGGTCGCCTGGCCTGGGAGAGCGTCGTCAACGGCTGGGCCGCCGACGGCCAGACCCCGTCGAAGCTGCACGTCGTCACGGACGCGGTCACCGGCGCGCACATCGGCAAGTTCGACGAGATCGAGACGGTCGCGGGCACCGGCAACGGCATCTACACCGGCGCGGTGTCGATCGACACCACGCTGTCGGGCTCGACGTACTCGATGATCGACCCGGTGCGCGGCAGCGGCCGTACCTGTGACATGAACAACGGGACGTCGACCTGCACCACCTTCACCGACGCCGACAACGCCTGGGGCACCGGCAGCAACTCCAACCGCCAGTCGGCGGGTGTGGACGCGCACTTCGGCGCCGCCAAGACGTTCGACTACTACCTGAACGTGCACGGCCGTAACGGCATCTTCGGCAACGGCACGGGCGTGCCCAGCCGGGTGCACTACGGCAGCGCGTACGTCAACGCGTTCTGGGACGGCGCGCAGATGACCTACGGCGACGGCTCGGGCAACGCCAAGCCCCTGGTGTCGCTGGACGTCGCGGGCCACGAGATGAGCCACGGCGTCACCGAGGCCCTGGCGGGCCTGACCTACTCGGCGGAGTCCGGCGGTCTGAACGAGGCCACCTCGGACATCTTCGGCAACATGGTCGAGTTCTACGCCAACGCGCCGTCGGACCCGGGTGACTACCAGGTCGGCGAGAAGATCGACATCAACGGCAACGGCACGCCGCTGCGCTACATGTACAACCCGTCGCTGGACGGCTCGTCGCACAGCTGCTGGTCCACCAGCACCAAGAACGTCGACGTGCACTACAGCTCGGGTGTGGCCAACCACTTCTTCTTCAACCTGGCCGAGGGCACCGGCGCCACGTCGTACGGCACCAGCCCGGTCTGCGGCTCGGCCCCGGCCGTGGTCGGCATCGGCCGCGCCAAGGCGGAGAAGATCTGGTACCGCGCGCTGGACGTGAACTTCACCTCCAGCACCGCGTACGTCAACACCAGCACCCCGGCCAACAACGCCCGCCTGCACACCCTGGCGGCGGCCACCTTCCTCTACGGCTCCTGCTCGGCCGAGTACAAGGCCGTCCAGGCGGCGTGGACCGCGGTGAACGTGGCCAGCACCGACACGGCCTGCCCGGTCGGCAACGACTTCTCGCTCGCCGCCTCCCCGGCGTCGGGCTCGGTCAACCCGGGCAGCGCGGTCACCAGCACCATCACCGCGACGCTGACCAACGGCTCGGCCCAGACCGTGACGCTGTCCGCGTCCGGCCTGCCCAGCGGTGCCACCGCCGGCTTCAGCCCGGCGTCGATCACCTCGGCCGGCGGCACCTCCACGCTGACCATCTCCACCACCGCCGCCACCCCGGCGGGCACGTACGCGGTGACGGTCACAGGCACGGGCGCCAGCTCGACCCGGACCACCACGTACTCGCTCACCGTCAACGGGGCCCCGGGCTGCACCGGCACCAACGGCAACGATGTCGCCATCCCGGACAACACCACGGTGACCAGCACCATCGTCATCTCGGGCTGCAACCGCAACGCGTCGGCCACCAGCTCGGTCCCGGTGACGATCTACCACACGTACAAGGGTGACCTGGTCGTCTCCCTCGTCGCGCCGGACGGCTCTGTCTACACCCTGTCCAACCGGGCGGGCGGCAGCGCCGACAACATCATCCAGACGTTCACCGTGAACCTGTCCTCGGAGGCCGCCAACGGCACCTGGACCCTGCGCGTGCAGGACGCGGCCACGGCGGACACCGGCCGGATCGACACCTGGTCGCTGACCCTGTAACACCGCACCGAACGAAGGGCGCCACCCCGTGCGGGGTGGCGCCCTTCGCCTTTGATGCAGGCCCGTTCGTGCAGTTTCGGGGGAAACGCTGGAATCTTGGCCGCCATTCGCGCACTTTCCCCAAAACTGCACGAACCTCCGGGGTCAGAAGTAGTCGTGGAGGGTGGGGGTGGGGCCGGCGGTGGCCGACTGGAGGAAGGCGTCGGTGTCGGGGGTGCCGCCGGTGAGGTGGCCGCTGCGGCGTAGCTGGTCGGGGGTGGCGGCGCCGGCGTACCAGGCGGCCAGGCCGCGCGGGGTCAGCCGGACCGTGCCCGCGCCGCCCGGTTCCAGCCGGGCCTGCCCGCCGTCCAGCACCAGCCGGTGCGCGCCCGCGTGCCACGGGCACTCGGCGTCGGCGAGGTCCAGGTCGACCTGCCCGCCGACGTGGCGGGACCAGCCCCGGGCCGCGACCGCCCCGGGCGCGTCGACGACGCGCAGCATCCACGGCTGCGACGACTCCACCTTGCCGTCCACCCTGGCCAGCAGGCTGCGGACGGGGTCGGCGGCGCCGAGCCGGATGACCGTGGTCGGGGCGACGCTGGCCCAGCCGCCGAGCATCGCCACCAGCGTGGCGGTCGCGCCCGGGGTCAGTCCGATCAGGTCGTCGACGGTGATCTTGCCGCCCGCGTCGTACCCGGCGCCGCGGTCCCAGCTGGCGTACCCCTCGACGGCGCCGGAGGCGCCCACCGCGACGGTCACGCCGTTGTAGTCGCCCAGGAAGTCGGCCGGGGTGCCCGCGAACAGCGGCCCGGAGCGCTCCAGCATGCCGGTGCCGGTCCGGGCGACCCGCCGGTAGACCTCGTGGATCGCGGGCACGTCGGCTTCGACGGCCGGGCGCAGCGTGATCGCCGGATCGGGGCGGACCGCGGCCAGGACCCGGGTCGGGAACGCGTGGTAGTCCAGCGAGCCGACCTCCTCCCAGCCCAGCGCCCGGTACGGCAGCGGCGTGGTGTCGAACAGGGTGCTGATCACGGCGCCGCGCTGCCGGGCGTGCTCCAGCAGCCGGGTCAGCACCAGCCGCCCGAGGCCGCGCCCGCGCAGCTCCGGCGCGGTCACCACCCCGGCGACACCGCAGGTCGGCACCAGCCGCCCGGCGAACCACTGCTCCTGGGTCCGGTCGACGGCCTTGGCGACCATCCGCCCGGACTCGTCGAACGCGGCGAGCGTGAACCGCCCCGGGCTGTCGGAGACCCAGCCCTCCCGCATCGGCTGATCGTGGTATCCGAAGGCGAGACTGCCCAGGTCCCACGCCTGCTTCTGGTCCTGCGCCGTCAGCGCCCGTACCTCAAACGTCACCGGGCCATCCTGCCAGGCGCCCCCGGCCGGATCGCTCGGATATGGCGCGTCAGCGCCACGCCGCCAGCACCTGCTCCGGGCCCCACACCAGCCCGAGCCGGCTCGCGGCGTCGGGCGCGACCCCCGACAGCGACACCGCCGCCAGCCCGGACACGCCGGGTTCGAACCCGGGGATCCGCGCCGCGCCGCGCACCAGTTCCGCCAGGTCGTGGCCGTCGAACGGCGTGTTCAGCCACTTGACCGAGCCCGCGAACCAGATCCGCTGGGCGACCGGCGCCCGGTCGGCGCCGACGAGGTCCACCTCGGGATCGAACTGCCGGTTCCACCAGCCGCCCACCGCCTCGGCACCCGGCCAGGGCAGCTCGCCGCCGAGCGCCGCCAGCTCCAGCGCCTGGCGGACCAGCGGTTCCACGGCCCGGCCGCGCCACGACGCCCACCGGCGCTTGACCACCGTGTACGCGGCCTGGGGCCGCCCGCGCCGGGCCTGCTCCTGCGCCGCCCGCAGCGCGGCCAGGTAGAGGCGCAGGTTGCTGTCGGCGATCCGGTACAGGTTCGGCTTGCCGGGCTGGGTGGACAGCGGCTCGTCGACCGCCAGCACCCGCTTCTCCTCCGCGAGCCGGCGCAGCAGCGGCGACACCACGCCTGAGGGCAGCGGGCCCTGGCGGCCGCCCGCGCTGGCCGCGATGTTCGCCTGGGTGCGGTCGCCGCTGCCGACCGCCTCCAGCACCCGCTTGGCCTGGTCGGGGGCGGGGAACTCGGCCATCAGCGCCGACTCCGGGATGCTGAACAGCGGCGAGGCCGGGTCCTCGCACTCGGCCTCCACGAAGGCCTGCGGCGGGGTGCCGTGCGGCCAGGCCCGCAGGATGCCGGGCAGGCCGCCGCAGACGAGGTGGGCGTCGATGGCGTCGCCGCCGCTCAGGCCGAGCGCGCCCGCGACGTCGCCCGGGTTCAGCGGCCCGAGCACCATGTTGTCGGCCCGCCCGTAGAACGGCCGGTCGTACGCGGTGAGCCGCTCCATCATGTGCAGGTCGCTGCCGAGCAGCAGGAGCAGCACCGGCCGGTCGCGCAGCAGCCGGTCCCACGCGGCCTGGAGCGCGCCGTCGAACTGGTCGTCCTGCTCGGCCAGCCACGGCACCTCGTCGAGGACCACGACCGAGGGCGTGCCGGGCAGCGCGCCCGCCAGCAGGCGGAACGCGTCGGGCCAGTTGGCGGCCCCGGCGGCAGGGATCAGCTCGCGGTCGCGGGGCAGCCCCGATTCGCGCAGCTCGGCGCTGAACGCCGCCAGCGCCTCGATCTGGGACGACCCCTTCACCGCGGTGTGGAACAGGTACGGCACCCCGGCCCGGTCGCAGAACTCCTGGACCAGCCGGGACTTGCCCACCTGCCGCCGCCCGCGCAGCGCCACCGCCACCCCGGCCCCGTTCGACCGGATCCGGTCGAGCCGCTTGCCCAGGTAGCCGAGCTCCGCCGTACGCCCGACGAACGCCTCCGCCATCACCGCCACCTTAGGTAGATTGAATCTACGTAGATTCAATCTACCTAACTCCACCCGCCCGCGCCCCCGGGACAACACCCCTCCTCGCAAGTTGCCGGGCAGTCGGGCGTATGAGCGGTCCCGATACGCCCGATTGCCCGGCAACTTGGCCTCAAGGCAGAAGCGGGTCAGGCGGTGGCGAGGGGGTCGAGGGTGACCTGGCGGGAGCGGACCTGCCAGCCGTCGGGGCTGTCGACCGACGGGACCAGGTTGTCCTGGCAGACGCAGTGGCGGTGCAGGCGCGGGGTGCCGTCGGCGGCGACCTGGATCACGATGGCGTAGCAGCGTACGTCCAGGGAGCCGTCGGCGGCGGGCGCGACCTTGACCATGCCGTGCCAGTGGCGCCGGAGTTCGCCCTGCTCGGCGAGCTTGGCCCGGGTGTCGCGCACCGCCTGGGCCAGCACGGCCCGGCCGCGTACGGGTTCGGGCAGGCCGGGTGCGTGGAAGCTGCCGTCCTCGGTGAACGTGGCGGCCCACTGGTCCGGGTCGCCCTCGTCGAGCAGCTGCATGTGGCGGGCGTAGAACTGCTGGACGGCGACGTACAGCGGGGCGGTGTCGAGGGTCTGGTTGAAGGCGGTCAGTGCCATGTGCGGTCCTTTCAGAGCAGGGCGACAGGGAGCAGGGCGACAGTGAGCTGGGCGACAGTGAGCTGGGCGGCTCAGAGCAGGGCGACGGCGCGGGCCCAGCCGGCCCCGGCGCCTTTGATCTTGATGGGGAAGCAGGAGACCGTGAAGCCGTACGGCTCGGGCAGGGCGTCCAGGTTGGCCAGCCGCTCGATCTGGCAGTACTCGCGGTCGCGGCCGGTGAAGTGGGCCGGCCACAGCACGCCCCGGTCGCCGGTCTCCTTGAACTTGGCGAGCATCTTGCCGAACGGCGCGTCCAGGCTGAACGCGTCCGTCCCGATGACCCGGATGCCCAGGTCGAGCAGGAAGTTGGTGGCCGAGGCGTCCAGGCCCTTGAAGTCGGTGAAGTAGCGCGGGGTCCCGGCCCAGGCCGACGCTCCGGTGTGCAGCAGCACGATGTCCAGCGGCTCGGGGCGGTAGCCGATGCGCGCCAGCTCCTTGTCCAGGTAGTCGGCGTCGACGGTGTCGCCGTCGGCGGCGGTCAGGTCCAGGCGTACCCCCGGGCGGTGGAACCAGTCCAGCGGCATCTGGTCGATGTGGCGCGGCGGGCCGTAGGCCGCCGTGCTGCCGTAGTGCGACGGGGCGTCGATGTGGGTGCCGGTGTGCGTGGTCAGCCGCAGCGTGTCGATGGACAGCAGCTCGCCGCCGGGCAGCGCCGACGGGTCGAAGTCGACGCCGAAGTGCAGCTTCATCTCCTCGGCCATGTGCACCGCGCCCTGGGCCGGGGTGATGATCTCGTGGATCACCGGCTCGGGTTCCCAGGCCGCGGCGTCCACGGGTGAGGACAGGTCGATCATGTGCATGTGTGCTCCTCAGGTGGTGGTGAACAGGTCGGTGCGTACCTGGGCGCGCGGGTTGCCGAAGCAGACCAGGCGCGCCAGGCGGTGGCGCAGCGGTGTGCGCCCGATCAGGGCGGTCGCGGCCAGCCGGGCCGACGGGGCGACGCCCCGGCCCAGCACGCCGCGCGCGTGCTGCTGCTGGAGCCGGATCACCCGGCGGGCGTCGGCCAGCCGCGGCTCGGTGTAGGACCGCAGCGCCTCGGCGCGGACCACGTCGGTGCCGGGCTCGCGCAACTGCTCGACCAGCACCGGGTGGGCCAGCGCCGCGTCCTGCAGCGCCAGGTTGATGCCCTGCGCCGCCAGCGGGCCGTGCGTGTGCGCGGCGTCGCCGAGCAGCAGCAGGCCGTCGCGGGCCCAGCGCCGCGCGGTGCCGGTGAAGACGTCGAGCAGGCTGAGGTCGGCCAGGCCCCGGATGTGGGTACGGACCCCGTCGGCGTACTCCGGTGCCGCCCGGTACAGCTCCTCGCGGAACCGCTCGAACGGCCGCTCCGCGAACGCGGGGTAGCCGCCGTGCGGCAGCGCCCAGCCCAGCTGCACCGCGTCCGGGTGGGCGCCATGGCTGAGCAGCATCCGCCCGCCCCCGCCGCGTACGGTCAGCGCCGTCGGGGCGCCGCCGGGCGCGGGCAGCCGGAACCACAGCAGGTCGAAGTCGGCCGCCTCGCGGCGGTCGTAGCGGATGCCCGCGAGCTGCCGGGTCTTGGAGTAGCGCCCGTCGGCGCCGACCACGCAGCGGGAGTTGACCGTGACCAGGCCGCCGGGCCCAGTGAACACCGCGCCGCGCACCCCCTGCGGGGTCCGCAGCAGGTCGGTGACCCGGTGCCCGTCGAGGTAGCGGAACAGCGGCTGCCGCCGGCAGGCGGCCAGCAGCTCCCGCAGCAGGTGCGGCTGCGGGATGCCGAGCAGCCGGGCGTACGGGCCCGGCAGCGCCCGGTAGTCGACGTCCAGCACCGGTGCGCCGTGCCGGTGCAGCCGCAGCCGGTCGTGGGCGTGGCAGCCCCGGGCGCTGGCCGGCTCCAGCACCCCGAGCTGGTCGAGCACCGCCTGGCCGCCCGGTTGCAGCAGCTCGCCGCGAAACGACCGGTCGAACGAGACCGATTTCTCGGCCAGCACCACGTCGACCCCGGAACGGGCGAGCAGCAGCGCCATGGCCAGCCCGGCCGGTCCGGCCCCGACCACGCAGACGTCGGTCGACAGGGTCGCCATGGCGCCGCCTCCTCTCCTCGGAACTCGGGTCAGACCGCGACGGGCTCGGCGGTGAGCTCGCCGACCAGCGACGTGTCGTGCGTGCCCGCGATGAACCGCGGATGGTCCAGCACGGTCAGCAGGAAGTCGCGGTTGGTCGCCAGCCCCGGCCCCTCGGCCTGGAACTCGGCCAGGGCCCGGCGCATCCGGGCCAGGGCCTGCGGCCGGTCGGGTGCCCAGACGCACAGCTTGGCCAGCAGCGGGTCGTAGGCGGGCGAGATCCGGCCCCCGGCGTACGCGTCGGTGTCGACGCGGACGAACGGGCCGCCGGGCAGCCGCAGCTTCTCGATGCGCCCCGGCGCGGGCACGAAGCCCCGGGCCGGGTCCTCGGCGTTGATCCGGCACTCGATCGCCGCCCCGCGCGGGACCAGCGTGTCCTGGGTGAGCTCCAGCCGCTCGCCCGCGGCGACCAGCAGCTGCTGGCGGACGATGTCCACACCGTGGGTGAGCTCGGTGACCGGGTGCTCCACCTGGATCCGGCAGTTGATCTCCATGAAGTGGTAGCCGCCGTCGGGGTCGACCAGGAACTCGAACGTGCCCGCCCCGACGTAGCCCGCGGCCAGTGCGCCGCGCAGCGCCGCCTCGCCCATGGCCTGCCTGGTCGCCTCCGGCAGCAGCGGCGCCGGGGTCTCCTCGATGATCTTCTGGCGGCGCCGCTGGGCCGAGCAGTCGCGCTGCCCCAGGTGCACGGCGTTGCCGTACTGGTCGCACAGCACCTGGACCTCGACGTGGCGGGCCGCGGGCAGGAACCGCTCCAGGTAGAGCCGGTCGTCGCCGAACAGGCTCTGCGCCGTGCACCGGGCCTCGCGCAACTGCGCGATGAACTTCTCCGGATCGGTGATCGCGACCATGCCGCGCCCGCCGCCCCCGGCGACGGCCTTGACCATCACCGGGTAGCCGATCTCGGCGGCCAGCCGGGCCGCACCGTCCGGGCAGGTCACCGGCCCGCTGCTGCCGGGCAGCACCGGCAGCCCGGCCGCGGCCATGGTCGAGCGGGCGACGGCCTTGTCGCCCAGGCGGTCGATGACAGGTCCGGGCGGCCCCACGAAGGTGATGCCGTACGCCTCGCACGCCTCGGCGAAGTCGCCGACCTCGGACAGGAAGCCGTAGCCCGGGTGCACCGCGTCGGCGCCGGTGCGCCGGGCCGCCTCCAGGATCGCGGCGATGTCGAGATAGCTGCTGCGGGCCGGTCCCGGCCCGATGCAGACCGCGTCGTCGGCGGCCTGCACCACGGCCGAGTCCCGGTCCTCGGTGGAGTAGACGGCCACGACCCGCAGCCCCAGCTCCCGGCAGGTGCGCGCGATCCGCAGGGCGATCTCGCCCCGGTTGGCGATGAGCACGGTGGTGAACACGGCGCTCCCCCGCTACCGCTGGTGTCCGGCGGCGAGGCTGAACAGCCGGTCGCCGTACTCGACGGAGGTGCCGTCGGCGGCGTGGATCGCCACGATCCGGCCGTCGGACTCCGCCTCGACCGGGATCATCAGCTTCATCACCTCGATGATCGCGACCTGCTGGCCCCGCAGGACCACGTCGCCCTCCATCACGAACGGCGCCGTCCCGGGCTCCGGTGACCGGTAGAACGTGCCGACCGTGGTGGCGCACAGGTCGCGCTGGCCGGCCGGCGGCGCTGCCGGCGCCTCCACCGCTTCGTACGGTGCGGCCTGCGCCGGGGCGGGCGGCGCCGCGGACAGCGCCGCGGGATGCACGGCGGGCGCGGGCACCACGAACGGTGCGGGCGCCGCCGCGGGTGCGGCGGTGGCCCACTCCATCTCGACCACCACCTCCCCCGCCCGGATGCGCAGCGCGCTGGGCTGCACGTCCACCTGCGCCAGCAGCTGCTGGGCGCTGCGGCGGACGTCGTCGAGGTCGTCGGCGACCGTACGGGTCACCTCGGGCAGTCCGGCGATCTGGTCGCCGGGGCAGGTCATCGCGGGCATGGACGGATCGAGAAGACCGGTCACCGTACCCCTCCTTCGGTGCTGACCAGCAGCTCTTCGGCGTGCTGGTGCCGGCGGCCGAACCGGCGGAACCGGGCGCGGCGCGCGGCGACCAGTGCGGTCCCGTGGCATCCGGCCAGCTCGCTCAGTTCGGCATGGACCGCGTCGCGCAGCAGGAGCGCCGCGGCGGCGTGGTCGGCCTCGGCGCCGCCGGGCGGCTCCAAGATGACGCCCTCGACGATCCCGAGCTCCAGCAGCGACCGCGCGTCGATGCGCAGCGCCTGGGCGGCCGCGGGCGCGGCGGCCGGGTCGCGCCACAGGATCGCGGCGCACCCCTCGGGACTGATCACGGTGTAGACGGCGTTTTCGAGCATCAGGACCCGGTCGGCCACCGCGATGCCCAGCGCACCGCCGCTGCACCCCTCGCCGGTGATCACGGTGACCACCGGCACCGGCAGCGAACCCATCAGGCGCAGGTTCTCCGCGATCGCGGTGGCCTGCCCGCGCTCCTCGGCGTCGACCCCCGGGTACGCCCCGGGCGTGTCCACCAGCGTCACCACCGGCAGCCCCCACTTGGCGGCCAGCCGCAGCAGCCGGGCGGCCTTGCGGTAGCCCGCCGGGTGGGCCATGCCGTAGTTGCGGGCGGCCAGGTCCCGGGTGGTGTGCCCCTTCTCGTGCCCGATGACCAGCACCGGGCTGCCGTTGAGCCGCCCGACGCCGCCGATGATGGCGGGGCAGTCGCCGCCGACCCGGTCGCCGTGCAGCTCCTCGAAGTCGTCGAGCATCAGCGACAGGTAGTCCGACGTGGTCGGCCGCCGGATGTCGCGCGCCCGGCGCACCACCTCCCACGCCCGGCGCTCGGGCAGCAGTTCCGGTTCGCGCACGACGACGGGCGCGACCGGGTCGGGCGGGGAGTCGGCCGGGCGCCGGGCGGCGATGGAGAGCAGCCGCCCGAGCCGGTGCCGCAGCGCCGGCCGCGGGCAGATCAGATCCAGGAAGCCGTGTTCGAGCAGCTTCTCGGCAGTCTGGAAGCCCGGCGGCAGTTGCTGGCCGATGGTCTGCGCGATGACCCGCGGCCCGGCGAAGCCGAGCCGGGCGCCGGGCTCGGCGACCAGGACGTCGCCGAGCATCGCGTACGACGCCGCGACGCCCCCGTAGGTCGGGTCCGTGACCAGGCACAGCGTCGGCAGTCCCGCCTCGTCGAGCTGGTGCAGCGCCTGCGCCGTCTTGGCCATCTGCATCAGGCCGATGACGCCCTCCTGCATGCGTACCCCGCCGGAGGCGGTGACCAGCAGCAGCGGCAGGCGCTCGGCCAGCGCCGTCTCGGCGGCCAGGGTGATGTGCTCGCCGACCGCGGCGGACAGGCTGCCGCCGAGGAACCGGAAGTCCATCACCGCGGCCACCACCGGCACCCCGGTGATCCGCATCCGGCAGCAGACGACCGCCTCGGGCAGCCCGGTGGCGTGCCGGGCGTCGGCGATACGCTGCGGATACGGCTTGTGGTCGACGAAACCCAGCGGATCCTCGGCGACGGTGACGGGGTCCAGCGGGTCCACCGAGCCGGGATCGGCCAGCATGGCCAGCCGGTCCGGGGCGCTCAGCGGCTGGCAGTGCCCGCACCGCGGGCACACGCCGTGGCTGCGCGACAGGCGCTTGGCGTAACTCACGCCCTGGCACCGGCCGCACGACACCCACGGGACCGGCGGGTCCGCGGGCTGCGCCCCGGTCACGACCGGACCGACCGGGCCGTGCCGACCAGATCGATCAGCTGCGCGGGCGTACGGATGGCGAGCACCGCGTCGTCGGGCAGCTTGATACTCAGGTCGCGCTGTAGCCGGGCGGTGGTCTCCAGCAGGGCCAGCGAGTCGTAGCCCAGGTCGGCGAAGCTGGTCTGGCTGATGTCGCCGTCGAGGTCGACGCTGGACGCCCCGGCGACGTCGCGCAGGACGCGCCGGACGTCCTCGATGGTGAACTCGGACATGGTGGACATGGCAGAACCTCCTTCGGCGAGATCAGGCGTTGACGGGCTCCACGACGGCGTCGTACAGGTCGTGTTCCGGGACGGCCACGGCGGCCAGCTCGCGCACGTGCCCCCGGAACCCGTCGGTGGCCACGGCTTTGGCGTGGTCGGCGGCGTCGGCCCACTGGACCGTCTCGACGAACACGTTGGGTTCGCGCCGCGAGCGGTAGCACTGGCGGCCCAGGAACCCCGGCTGCGCCGACATGTAGTTGTTCAGGTTGCGCATGACGTGCTCGAACTGTGCGACGTCGCCGCGGACGGTGAGCCGGTTGATGAAGGTGACCATGGTGTTTCTCCTCTTCAGACGGTGTTCTGGTGGGTGGGGGCGGCGAGCAGCCGCCCATGCAGCTGGGTGCGGATGTCGCGGCGGCGCACCTTGCCGGTGGCCGAGCGCGGGATCTCCCGGACCAGTTCGATGCCGTGCAGGTGCTGGTAGTCGGGCAGCTGCCCGTTGACGAAGGCCATGACCTCGTCGCCGGTGACGTCCTCGTCGTCGGTGACGACCAGCGCGTACGCGACCGCGCCGCGCTCGGCGTGGGGCAGGTCGACGACCATGCAGTCCACGACGGCCGGATGCCGGGCGACGGTGCGCTCGACCTCGACCGGCGACACCAGCCAGTTGTCGCACTTGAAGACGTCCTTGAGCCGGTCGACCAGGAACAGCGTCCCCTCGGTGTCGACGTAGCCCACGTCGCCGGTGTCGAACCAGCCGCCGGCGTCGACGGGCCGGTGCACCGAGCCGTCGGCGGCCAGGTAGCCGGCCATCACCTGCGGCCCCGACACCTGCACCTCGCCCGGCTGGCCGGGCGGCAGCGGCTGCCGGGTGTCCAGGTCGACCACCCGGCATTCCGTGCCCGGGACCGGTCGGCCCACCGAGCCCGGCTGCGGCGCGTCGATGCGGTCGCAGTGGGTCAGCGGCGAGGTCTCGGCCAGGCCGTACCCCTGGATCACGGGCACGCCCAGCGCGGTCGACAGCCGCGCCGCCGCGGACGGCGACAGTGCCGATCCGCCCGACAGCACGGCCCGCGTCGTCGGCAGCTGCCAGCCCGGCAGGCGCGGGTCGCCGGCCATCCGGGCCAGCCGCACCGGCAGGCTGTAGAAGTGGGTGGCCCCGGTGGTGCGGGCCAGCGCCACCGCCTCGGCCGGGTCCCCGGCCGGGCACAGCACCTGGGTCGACCCGGCGCACACGGCCGAGTTCAGGTGCATCGGGTGGTACGTGGGCAGGTGGTTCAGGCCGACCGTGGTCGCCCCGAGCCCGTGCGCGAGCGCTACCTGCGCCGCGTTGTAGACGGCGTTGCGGTGGCTGAGCAGCACCGCCTTGGGCCGCCCGGTGGTGCCGCTGGTGAACTGCGCGACCGCCACCGCGTCCGGATCAGACCGGTGCTCGGGCGCGGGTGCCGGCCGGTGCCGCCGGGCCATGCCCGCCAGCGTGAACAGGCCGCCCTCGCCGGGCCGGTCCAGGTAGACCACGTGGCGCAGGTTGGGCAGGTCGAGCCGGATGGCGCGCAGCCGGTCGGCCATGTCCGCGACCGCGACCAGGACCCGTACGTCGGCCGACTCCAGCACCCAGTGCAGCTCGTCGGCGCCCTGGAGCGGGTTGACCACCGCGCAGACGTGTCCGGCCCGGACGGTGCCGTAGTAGGCGACCGCGAACGCCGGGTCCAGCGCGGCGGCCACCCCGACCATGGACGCCCCGCCGAGCGCGGTGGCGCCGTGCGGCCGCTGCGGCAGCAGCTCCAGCAGCGCCGCGGCGAAGTTGTCCGCGGCCGCGTCGAGCGCGGCGAACGACACCGTGCGCAGGCCCGACTTGATCGCCGCCCGGCCCGGCGCGGTCCGGGCGGCGTGGCGCAGCATCCCGTCCAGGGTTCCCCCGCCGCGCTCCAGCACCGCCGCGAGCCGCCGCGCCGGATCGTCGTCCGGATCGGTCAGCACCGCCCCGGGCAGGACCCCGCGCAACAGGGCCGGGTCGGGCGGCGCACCGGCCACCGTGGACTCAGGCATGCGCCGGCTCCTCGGCGAACGCCTGGGCGTGGCGCAGCGTCTGGAGCGAGTTGGTGCTGAGCACGCGGCGCAGGTAGCGGCGCGCGTCGGCGACGGTGGTGTCCGCGCCGAGCAGGTTCAGCGCGTCCGGCCTGATGGTGGCGGTGTGCCGGGCGGTGACGGTGACGCCTTCGGGCGTGGTCTGGAAGTGCCAGTGCCCGGTGTGCGCGTCGAGCAGCTTGGGCAGCCCGATCTGCTTGTAGATGATCTTGTGCGGCAGGCAGATCCGCACCGAGCGGGTGGTGTGCGCGCGGCCCTCCGGGGTCACCGTGTCCATGTCGAAGAACTGCACGCCGGGCTGGTCCTCGGTCATGGTCAGCGCGGTCACGTGCGGCACCCGCTCGGGCCACTTGTCGGCGTCGTACAGGAAGCCGTACACCGCGTCGGTGCTGCCCGCGATGAACAGCGGGTCCTCGAAGTGGACCACCAGCTCCTTGAGCTGGTCCCAGTTCTCGGCGATCTGGCCGACCCGGGCGATCAGCTCGTCGGCGGCGGCCAGGTGCGCGGCCACGGCCTCGCGGCCGGCGTTGCTGTTCTGGCTGTCGGCGCGCAGGGTCAGCTCCGCCTCGCAGGTGCCGTCGGCCGCCGGGCGGAAGCGCCACTGGATGCTCGACGCGGTCAGCGGGGCGGCGCAGTCGACCTGGTCGTAGGTCACGGTCAGGCCGCTGCGGTCCAGGGTGCGGCGGCTGGACCAGTGGCGCACCCCGTCGCCCTCCAGCGCCCACCAGCGCACGATGTCGCCGTCCTCCTCGGCGTAGACGCCGTCGGGGAAGAACTGCGGCCAGTGCCGCAGGTCGGTGACGATCTCGAAGGCCACCGCGGCGGGTGCCTTCAGCGTCGCGGTGCGGGTCTCGGTGCGGTTGGTGCTCTTGGACATGGGTGCTCCTTCGGATCTGGTGGGCCGCACGGTGGCGCGGCGGACCGGTCTGTGAGAAACCGTCGCAGTCCGCGGCTTGAGGCCCGGTCGAGTCCGACTTGAATGCCCAGGTCAGGCCACATGGGTCGCAGAAAAACCCAAACGGCCAATTATGTGGAAATCCGACCAAGAGCTCATGAAACGCCAATAGTGGGGGAGGTGGGTCTTCCCACCGCACCGACCGGCTCGCCAGTGTCCTCCGGGGGTTACACATGCTGTTTCGGGTACTCGGACCGCTGACCGTACGGTCGGCCGTCGCCACCGGCGAGCTCACCGCACCCAAGCCCCGCAAGGCGCTGGCCCTGCTGCTGATGCACGCCGACCGGGTCGTGCCCACCGACGTGCTCGCCACCGAGCTGTGGGACGACGAACCGCCCGCCAGCGCGCAGACCACGCTCCAGACCTACATCCTGCAGATCCGGCGGATGCTGGCCCGCGCGTTCGCGCTGGACTCGGCCGCCGTGGCCCGGGACCTGCTGGTCACCGCGTCCGACGGCTACCGGCTGTGCGTGCGCGACCGGCCCGGCGCCTGCGGCGACGAGCTGGACCTGCACGCGTACGAGCGCCTGGCCGCCGACGGCCGGCTCGCCACCGCGTGCGGCGACCACGCCCGCGCCGCGCACCTGTTCGGCCAGGCCCTCGACGTGTGGCGCGGTGCCGCACTGGTCGACGTCCGGGTGGGCGCGGTGCTGCGGGTCGAGGTGCGGCGGCTGGAGGAGCACCGGCTCTCGATCTGGAAACAGCGCATCGACGCCGACCTGGCCCTGGACCGCCACCACGAGATCCTGGGCGAGCTGAGCAGCCTCGCCGCCCGGCATCCGCTGCACGAGGACCTCCAGGCCCAGTACATGATCGCGCTGTACCGGGCCGGGCGGCGCACCGACGCCCTGGCCGCGTTCCATCAGCTGCGCGGGGTGCTGCTCGACGACCTCGGCCTGGAGCCGTCGCGCCGGATGCAGTCCATCCAGCACGCCATCCTCACCGCCGACCCCGCCCTGGACACCTCGCCCGCGTACGCCGAGGCCGGGGTCCTGGCCGGCGCGGGCGCGCGCTGAAGCCGTTCTCCAGCGGTCGCCAGCCGGGGCTGGACGCCACTCGATCAAAGCCGACACAGGAGGCCCGTATGCACCGACGAGTCGTGATCACCGGGATGGGCGTGGTCGCCCCCGGCGGGATCGGCACCAAGGCGTTCTGGGAGCTGCTGACCAGCGGCCGGACCGCCACCCGCACCATCTCCTTCTTCGACCCGTCGCCGTTCCGCTCGCAGGTCGCGGCCGAGTGCGACTTCGACCCGGCCGCGCACGGCCTGACCGCGGCGCAGGTGCTGCGGATGGACCGCGCGGCCCAGTTCGCCGTGGTCGCCGCGGCCGAGGCGGTCGCCGACGCCGGGATCGAACCGGCCGAGCTCGACCCGACCCGGCTGGGCACCGTCGTGGGCAGCGCCGTCGGCGCCACCACCAGCCTGGAGCGCGAGTACGTCATCGCCTCCGACCACGGCAGGCACTGGCTGGTCGACAACACGCACACCTCGCCCCACCTGTACGACTACTACGTCCCCGGCTCGTTCGCCGCCGAGGTGGCCTGGTCGGTCGGGGCCGAGGGCCCGGCCGCGGTGGTCTCCACCGGCTGCACCTCCGGGCTGGACGCGGTCGCGCACGCGGTCGAGCTGATCCGCGAGGGCAGCGCCGACATCGTGGTCGGCGGCGCCACCGACGCGCCCATCTCCCCCATCACCGTGGCCTGCTTCGACGCCATCAAGGCGACGACCCCGCGCAACGACGACCCGGCGCACGCCTCGCGCCCGTTCGACAACAGCCGCAACGGGTTCGTGCTCGGCGAGGGCGCGGCCATGTTCGTGCTGGAGGAGTTCGAGCACGCCCGCCGCCGCGGCGCCGAGGTCTACGCCGAGATCGTCGGGTTCGCCTCGCGCTGCAACGCGTTCCACATGACCGGCCTGCGCCCCGACGGCCGCGAGATGGCCGAGGCCATCACGCACGCGCTCGGCCTGGCCAGACTCGACCCCACCCGCATCGGGTACGTCAACGCGCACGGCTCGGGCACCAAGCAGAACGACCGCCACGAGACCGCCGCGGTGAAGCTGGCCCTGCGCGACCACGCGTACGCCACCCCGATGAGCTCGATCAAGTCGATGATCGGGCACTCGCTCGGTGCGATCGGCGCGATCGAGGTCGCCGCCTGCGCGCTGGCCATCTCCTCCAACGTCGTCCCGCCCACCGCCAACCTGCACGAACCCGACCCCGAATGCGACCTGGACTACGTGCCGAACGAGGCCCGCGACCGCCACCTGGACGCGGTGCTGTCGGTGGGCAGCGGCTTCGGCGGCTTCCAGAGCGCGATGGTCCTGGCCCGCCCGGAGGCGACCCGATGAGCACCCAGACCTCCGTCCACCCCCAGCACCGCGAAACCGGCTCGGCCCGCGCGGTCGTCACCGGCATCGGCGTGATGGCCCCGACCGGCCTCAACACGCACGACTTCTGGCAGGCGGCCCTCGCCGGGCGCAACGGCATCGGCCGGATCGAGCGCTTCGACCCGAGCCGCTACGCCGCGCGCCTGGCCGGCGAGATCCGCGACTTCGACCCCGCCTCCCACCTGCCCGAACGGCTGCTGCCGCAGACCGACCACGTCACCCGCCTGTCGCTGGCCGCCGCCGAGCAGGCGCTCGCCGACGCGGGCGTCGACCCGGCCGCGCTGCCCGAGTTCGGCATGAGCGTGGTCACCGCCAGCTCCGCCGGAGGGTTCGCGTTCGGCCAGAACGAGCTGGAGAAGCTGTGGGCCAAGGGCAGCGACCACGTCTCGGCGTACCAGTCGTTCGCCTGGTTCTACGCCGTCAACACCGGCCAGATCTCCATCCGGCACGGCGGGCGCGGGCCCAGCGGCGTGCTGGTCACCGACTCGGCGGGCGGTCTCGACGCGGTCGGGCAGGCCCGGCGCCACCTGCGCGGCGGCACCGCGCTCGCGGTCACCGGCGGCGTCGACGGCTCGCTGTGCCCGTGGGGCTGGATCGGCCAGCTCGCCGAGGGGCACCTCAGCGACCGCGACGACCCGGCGCGGGCGTACCTGCCGTTCGACCGCGACGCCGCGGGCTGGGTGCCCGGCGAGGGCGGCGCCATCCTCATCGTCGAGGACGCCCGCGCGGCGGCCGCCAGAGGGGCACACCAGATCTACGGCGAGGTCAGCGGGTACGCCGCGACGTTCGACCCGCCGCCGGGCAGCGGCCGCCGCCCGGGGCTGGCCCGGACGATCCGGCTCGCGCTGGCCGACGCGGGCCGCGCCCCCGCCGACGTGGACGTGGTCTTCGCCGACGCCGCCGGGGTGCCCGAGCGGGACCGGGCCGAGGTCGCGGCGCTGGCCGAGGTGTTCGGCCCGCACGGGGTGCCGGTGACCGCGCCGAAGGCGGCCACCGGGCGGCTGGCGGCGGGCGCGGGCAGCCTCGACGTCGCCACCGCGCTGCTGAGCCTGCGCGACGGCGTCATCCCGCCCACCCCGAACATCACCTCACCGGCCTATCCCGACCTGGACCTGGTCGTCGGCACTCCCCGCGAGACCGACCCACACTGCGCCCTGGTCCTGGCCCGGGGCACCCACGGCTTCAACGCCGCCCTCGTCCTCACCCGCTGACCCACCCACGCCCCACCCCACCCGTCCCACCCGTCGGGGGAACACCCCAAGATCAGCCAAGTTGCCGGGCAATCGTGCGTATCTTGACCTCTGATACGCCCGATTGCCCGGCAACTTCGCGTGCGCCGAGGAGCGCGACGACACGGCGGTGGGGAGAGGTGGTCGGGGGTCGGGCGGTGTGGCTGTTTGTGCTGGTCAGCGGGGGCGGCTAGGGTGACCGACGGTTCCGGGCAATAACGACATTTGGTCGAAACCTGACGCCCGGACCTCCAGGCACCCGGCCGAACAGGGGAACGATCGATGTATCGACGGCAGCTGCTGACCACCGCAACTCTCGGCACGGCAGCGGCGCTGCTGCTACCGGGCCGCACCGCCTGGGCCGCCGCGAAGGTGCGCCTGGACGCAGCGAAGATCGCCAAGTACAAGGTGCGGCTGCCGATCCCGGGGGCGATGCCCGCGGTCAGCCGCAAGGGCGACACCGACGTGTACCGCATCGCCGTGCGCCAGCTGCGCCGACAGGTGCTGCCGCCCGGCATGCCCAAGACCACGGTCTGGGGGTACGGCGCGATCGGCCACTCGGCCTCGTTCGGCTACCCGGCCTGCACCATCGAGGCGACGGTCGACCGCCCAGTCCAGGTGACCTGGGCCAACGAGCTGTACGACAAGGACGGCCACTTCCGCCCGCACCTGTTCGCGGTGGACCCGACGCTGCACTGGGCCAACCCGGCCGGGGGCAAGGACGGCCGCGACATGGGCGCCACGTTCACCAAGACGCCGGGGCCGTACAAGGGGCCGGTGCCGATCGTGACGCACGTGCACGGGGCGCACACCGGCGAGGAGTCCGACGGCCACCCGTCGGCGTGGACGCTGCCCGCCGCGAAGAACCTGCCCAAGGGGTACGCCGCCACGGGCACGCTGCACGACGTGTACCGCGATCGGGCCAAGCAGCAGGGCAGCACCTGGGAGGCGGGCACCACGGTCTGCCGCTACACCAACGACCAGGAGCCGGGCACGCTGTGGTACCACGACCACAGCCTCGGCATGACCCGCCTCAACGTGTACGCCGGCCCCGTCGGCTTCTACCTGCTGCGCGGCGGCGACACCGACCTGCCCGCAGGCGTCCTGCCGGGACCGGCGCCCGAACCCGGCGACAAGGACGGCACGGACCACTACGAGCTGCCGCTGATCATCCAGGACCGCTCGTTCCACACTGACGGCTCGCTGTACTACCCCGGCAGCCGCGCGGAGTTCTTCGATCACTTCTCCGGGCCGTACGTCCCGGACAGCGACATGGCGCCGATGTGGAACCCGGGGTTCGCCGGCGACACGATGGTGGTCAACGGGGCGACCTGGCCCCGGGTGCCGGTCGAGCCCCGGCGCTACCGGCTGCGGCTGCTCAACGCCTGCAACTCCCGTACCCTCATCCTGAAGATCGCCTCGGCCGCGACCGGCGCCCGGCCCGCGCCCGCCGCGGTGCCGTTCTGGCAGATCGGCGCCGACGGCGGCTACCTGGCCAAGCCGGTGCGGCTGGATCAGCTGCTGCTGGCCAGCGGTGAGCGCGCCGACGTGATCGTCGACTTCAGCGGGGTCTACGCCGGCACGCCGCTGTTCCTGATCAACGAGGGCCCGGACGGCCCGTTCGCGGGCGGCCAGCTCGGCACGGCATACCAGGCGGCCGACCCGGCCACCACCGGCCAGGTGCTGCGCTTCGACGTCCAGTCGCTGAAGGGCAAGGACACCACCGTGCCCGCCGACCAGCTGTCCCTGCCAAAGGTCGCGGCCAGCCCCGCCTCGACCGTCACCCGCCGCGTCATGCTGGACGAGCTCGACTCGGCGGTCCTGACCGGCGTCGGCGGCCGCGTCGCGATGCTCGGCACGGTCAGCACCGACCGCAAGCAGAAGCCCCTGCACTGGCACGACGACGCCACCGAGACTCCCACCGCGGGCGACACCGAGACCTGGGAGATCCTCAACTTCACCGACCACGCCCACCCGGTGCACCTGCACCAGGTCCAGTTCGAGGTCCTGGACCGCAACGTCTTCCTCCAGAAGCCCCGCCCCGCCGAACCCACCGAGTCCGGCCGCAAGGACACGGTCCTCACCTACCCCGGCGAGGTGACCCGCATCAAAGCCACCTTCGACCTCCCGGGCCAGTACGTCTGGCACTGCCACATCCTGGAACACGAGGACAACGAGATGATGCGCCCCCTAACCGTCACCCCCCGCCCCTAACCCCGACCCCCATCCCCGTCGATCATGAACTTATGGCACGGCTCGACGGCGTGTCAGCGCCATAAGTTCATGATCGACGGTGGGGGTCAGGGGGCCGGGGGGCGGGGGTCAGGCGGTTAGGAGGCCGATGCCTAGGGTTAGGGTGCCGGCGGCGAGGGAGGCGGCGCCGAGCCAGAGGACGGCGATGGCGCCGTTGGGCTCGGTGCGGCCCCTGCCCGCCGAGGCGGCGAAGAATCCGGCCGACATGAGGATCGCGGCCAGCGGCACGCCCACGCGGGCGACCCAGCCGAAGAACCCGCCCAGGCCGGTCGCATCGGCCAGCACCAGGCAGATCAGGCTCAGCGTGACCAGCACCCCGGCATGGGCGTGCCCGGCGCGCGCGAACGCCTTCTGGAAATCGGTCATCGGCACCTGACCGCGCACGATCTTCGTCATGAAGTAACCACCGAACTCGATGGTCACGATGGTCAGCAGCACGACCCCGGCGATGGTCCGGCTGGCGTCGCCGAGTTCGAGGACAGACACGGTGTACTCCTGTCGTCACTGTCTAGTTAAGATACGACAGTGACGGTAGGGCGCTCCGACATCACCAGTCAACAGACATTAGACAGTTATATCGAGGAACACACGGCGCTCGCGCTGTACCTCATCAACGAGCTCGCGCTCGGCCAGGCCTTCGGCCGCGCCGTCGCCGCGTCCGACCTGGACGTCGCGGCGGTGAACCAGGCCCTGGGGGTACGCGCCACCGCCACCCGCCACCAGCGCTGGACCCCGCTCGACCAGCCCGAGGCCCAGAAACTGGCGGTCGCGGTGCGCGCCCTGCGCGGGGCGGTCGACGCGTGTGTCGACGGCGACGTCCCGACCGCCGCCCGGCTGCTCAACGAGCTGCTCGAACGGCACCGCGCCAGGCCGAACCTGCACGGCCACCCGGGCGGGGCGCTGGTCCTGGCGTTCCACTCCCCCAGCTCCGGCCCGGCCGACGCGCGCGTGGCCGACATGGCCACCGGTCTCGCGATGATCATCGGGACCGACCGCACCGCCCGGCTCGGGCGCTGCGCCGCGCACGGCTGCGAGCGCGTCTTCTACGACGCCACCCGCAACGGCTCCCGCCGTTTCTGCGGCCTGACCTGCCAGAACCGGGCCAAGGCCGCCTCCTGGCGAGCCCGGCGCGCAGACGAGGACAGGAACACCCCGCGGTCGGGAGGATGACCGCGGGGTGGCAGGGGCTCCGGCCTTACATCTGGAGTTCCTCTTCGATGCTCTTGAGCTTGTGCCGGGCCATGGCCAGGTTGGCCCGGGTCCGGCTGAGCACCAGGTATAGGAACAGGCCCTGGGTGTTGCGGCTGGTGAGCGGGCGGATGACGTGGTACTGCCCGCCGAGCGTGATCAGGATGTCCTCGATCGTGTCCTTGAGTTTGAGCATCTCCAGCGTGCGCAGCTTCGCCCGGACCACGTCGGTGTTCCCGGCCGCCGCGATGGTCAGGTCGAAGTCTTTCGAGCTGCCGAGCGTGCCCAGCGCCATACCGCTGGTGTAGTCGACGAGCGCGACGCCGATCGCGCCCTCGATCTGCATCGCCTCCTGCAGCGAGCTCTCCATGTCGGACATCGGTGCCTCGTTTCTCCTCTTGCCCTGCGTTGAGGGGTGATCGGTGGTGCGGTTGTCAGGCGGGGTGGTAGGCGGTCGCGACGAGCTGCCCGATCCGGGCGGCCACCGGCCGCGCCTCGTGGTGCAGGCGGGCCACGTTCAGTTCCGGTCCGGCGACGACGGTCAGCAGCGCCGCCGGGCCCGCCGCGAACGTCGCCACGTAGCCGTGGGTGGCGGCGGTGACCGTCTCGCGGAAGTCACCGGTGCGCAGGGTCGCGACCAGCTGCTGGCCCAGGCCGAGCTGGGCCGCCGACATCGCCGCGAACACCTCGGGCTCGATGCCCGGGGTGTCCTGGGCGATGAGCATGCCGTCGACGCTGGCCACCAGTACGCCGGTGACGTGCGGCACGCGCAGCCGCAGCTCACGCAGCTCCACGAACAGGGGACTCTCGGTGTCCACCACACCGCCTCTCTTCCGGATCTCGGGAATGTCGCGCTCGGTGCGGTCGGGCAGTGCGGGCAGTGCTTCTGGCAGTGCTTCTGGCAGTGGCCCGGCAGGCGGCTGGCGGCGCAGCAGGTCCAGCAGCGCTCTGATCACAGCGCCTCCAGGCCGGCGATCAGGCGCGTCAGGATCAGGTCGGACGGGCGGCCGTCGGGGATGAGACGGTAGCCGGGCTCGTCGGGCTCGTCGGGTTCGCCGAAGGCGCCGGGCTCGCGGGCGGGCCGACGCGGCAGCGGCACCAGCACGGCCGGGGCGCGGGCCTCGGTCCGGCGCTCGGTCCGGCGCGGCGGCTCCGGTTCGGGTATCCGCTCCGGCGAGGCGCGCGGCACCGGCAGCACCAGCTCGGGGCGGGCGGCGGCACGGGCCCGTACCGTGGCGACGGATTCGGCCGCGACCGACCCGCCGGGGCGACCCGGCTCGACCAGCCCGGACCGCGCCATCCGGCGCACCTCCAGCATCACCGTGAACGTGTCCCGCCCGAGCAGCCGGGCCAGGTCGATGGGGCTGCGCCGCCGGTCGGCGCCCGCCACCACCTCCCACTGGAGCGCGGTCAGGGCGACGGCCTGGGTGGACAGGCGGCGGCGCGGCAGCACGGCCGCGGTGTCGATGGCCGCGTCGGGCCACGCGTCGGCGAGCAGCCGCTTGCGCCGGTCCACCTCCTGGCAGACCTGGCGCAGGTCGACGGTGCGCAGCGGGCCGAACGGGTGGCGCGCACCGGGTTCGAACTGGGCGCTGGCGACGAGGTCGAACAGGAAGAAGGCGGCGTCGTACACGGCGATGACGCTCAGCGCCTCCAGCTCGGCCTGGCTGACCAGCCCGGTGGCGACCAGCTCGGCGCCGACGCGCTGCTGGGCCCGGCCCGCCGCGACGGCGCCGCGCCACGCCTCGACGGGCAGCCGGCCCGAGCCGGCCAGCAGGCGTTCCATCCCGGCGGCGACGGTGCACTCGGCATAGGCGATCTTGCCGTCGACGACGTAGACGGCGCCGCCGGGGGCGTCGATCACCCGCATCACGCCGCTGACCCCGGCGGCGCACCACGGTTCCAGCGCTTCGCGCACCGGGTACGGCCGGACGGTGCGCGACACGGTGGGGGTGGCGCCCGTCCCTGCGTTGACCTCGGTCGGCATCAGTTCAGCGAGAACTGGGCGGCGATCGCGTTGAGGCGCCGCTGCGTCACGGCCAGGTTGCCGACCTGCCGGTCGAGCCACACGTAGAGCACCATCCGTGCCGCCACCTCGCTGGAGATCAGGTGCAGCAGGTGGTAGCCGTTGCCCGCGGTGATGACGATGTCCTCGACGTGGGCGGGCTGGCCGACGGTGGCGAAGGCGGCGGTCTGCATGGTCGCGTGGACCATGTCGGCGGCGCCCGCGTCGTACGCGTCACGGTCGCCGTGGCCGCGCCCGGCCATGCCTATCGTCGAGCCGCTGGGGTAGTCGATCAGGCTGGCGCCGAGCACGCCGTTGAGCGCCATCATCTGGTCAAGACAGTTCTCGATGTCGAGCACAGCCGCTCCCCTGCCGCTCTGATGCCGCCCCCGGACCCGCCCCGGCGCCGACGTCGTCAGGGAAGTGGTGTCGGCCGCGCCCGTCCGTCCGACGCCGACCGCGGCAGGTTATGCGGCGAGCACACACGGCGATCGCACACCGTGTCCGTCCCCCGGTCACGGCTAGGACACGACGTGATGCTCTCCCCTGCCAAGTTGCCGGGCAATCGGGCGTATCGGGCGGTGCCGATGCCCCGATTGCCCGGCAACTTGCGCGAGGGTCAGTGCGCGAGGGTCAGTGCGCGAGGATCAGTGGGTGTAGGCCTCGAACTCTGAGATCTGCGCCGCCGGCCAGCCGTTGTTGCTGGTGAACGTCAGCGTGAGGGTCCGGGCCGCGACGGCCGGGAAGGTGATCTCCACGACGTTGCCGGTCTCCGGCGCGAACAGGTACTCCACCGGCCCGACCAGCGGCGTGCCGTCGGCGTCGACCGCGATGGTCTGCCAGCGGCCGCCCCAGTTGGCGGGCAGCTTCAGCACGATCCGGCGCACCGTCACCTGGTGGCCCAGGTCCAGCGTGACCGTCTGCGGGAACGCCCCGTTCTGGCTCTCGAAGTACGAGCCCTGGTCGCCGTCGGCGAGCCGGTCCGGCCCGCACCACCAGCACGCCTGCGAGCTGGACGTGATGGTACGGCCCAGCGCGAGGTTGCCGTCCGGGTCGAACCCGATGCCGCTCAGCCCCACCACGTACGGCCCGGCCGGGGAGGTGCTGTGGATGGTGAGCAGGCCGGCGTAGTTGCCCGACGCCTCCGGCGCGAACCGCACCCGCAGCGTGCAGGTGGCCCCCACGGCGATCACGGTGCAGCCTTCGGTGACGGTGTAGCCGCGCGGCGGCACCACCGCGTCGACGGTGACCGGCTTCGGACCCGGGTTGGTGATCGCGATGGGCAGCTCGGCGGCGGTGCCGATCGGCTGGAAGCCGTAGTCGACCCCGGTGGCCTGGGCGATCTGGAGCTGCCCGGCCGGGGCGAAGCCGCACTTCGTGCCCGACCAGCCGACGTTGCCCGCCCCGCGGGTCAGCGCGAAGCCGCTGGCGCAGTCGTACACGCCCGCTCCGCCCAGCCCGGCCGCCACGACGTGCGCGAAGCTCGCCGCGCCGGGCGCCTGCAACTGCACGGCCGTGGTGCCCGCCCCGACCAGGGCGACCCGGTCCACCGACACGCCCGTGACGGCCTTGCCGAAGAACTGGATTCCGGCGTACGAGCTGTCCAGCAGGGTCAGGTCGCGCACCTCGACCGCCCCGTCCATCGGGGCGTCGGCGGCGTAGAACCACAGCGCGCCGATCTCGGTCGGCTCGTTGGGCACCAGCGTGCCCGTGCGCACCAGCAGGTTGCCCGAGATCGAGGTGGTGCCCGCCAGCGGCACCGCGCCGAAGCGGTTGCCGACGTGCACGCCGCCGCCCTGGGTGACGGTGTCGGCGGCGATGTTGCCGCGTATGGCGTTGTCGTGGCCGCCGTACACCGCGAAGCCGTTGGCCAGCAGCGGCACCGACACGGTGTTGCGCGCGAAGGTGTTGTGGTGGTCGGCGTTGACGTCCGACCACATCGCCATGCCGTCGTCGCCGGTGTTGCGCACGAACATGTTCTGCACGGTGGTGTCGGCGACCCCGTTGTGCAGGTTGAGGCCGTCGGCCCACACGTTCTTGATCCGGCCGCCGGAGATCGTCAGCCCGGACGACGGGCCGTCGAACCACATGCCGACCTTGGTGTGCTCGATCCACAGGTTGTCCACCGTGGAGTCGCTGAGCGAGCCGCCCAGGCCGCTGTCGATGGTGGAGTCGTCGCGGACCGCCGTCTCCCCGAAGATCGCGAAGTCGGCCAGGTGCACGCCGGTGCTCGGCGTGGGCGAGCCGTTGCCGAAGACGCCGACCCCGGCGCCGCGCAGCACGGTGTGCCACGGCCCGGCACCGCGTACGGTCACCCGGTCCACCAGCAGATGGCGGGTCACCGTGTACGTGCCGGCGGGGATCCACAGGCCGCGCTGCTGGTCCCGGGCGGCGTCGATCGCGTTCTGCAGCGCCTGGCCGGAGTCGGCCGCGCCGGTCGGGTCGGCGCCGAAGTCGAGCGCGTCGAGGTATCCGGCCGGAGCGGCCGGGGCGGGGGCGACGACCTCGAAGTCGGCCAGGTCGACCACGGCCGCGGCTGCGGCGCGCAGGCGGACCTTCGTGCCCGCCGCCAGCGTCCGGCCGAACCGGGCGCGCACGTCGTCGAAGTAGTGGTGCTGCCCGCGGTCGGCCGGATTGTTCGTGTACGGGTAGTTGCCGTACACGTGGGCGTACTTCGAGGTCAGCGGGGCGGTCGCGAGTGCGGCGCCGTCGGCGGTGACCGCCAGCGCCGTGCTGGTGCCGTCGGCGACCGAGTAGCGCACGTCGACGGCGTTGGCGGGCCGGGCCAGCGTGAACTCGACCCACTCGCCCGCGGCGAGGCTGACCGCGCGGCGGCCGGACGCCTCGGCGGCCAGGTGCGTGAACGCCCGGTCGGCGGCGAGCACGGTGCCGCTGGTCCGGGCGTGCTCGGCCTCGTACTCGGTGAACGGGACGGTGGCGCCGGGGCCGCCCGGCAGGGCGGGCAGCGGCAGCGCGGTGCCGGGCAGGGACGGCACGGTGGGGCTTGCGGGCGCCGCGGCGGCGGGCACCGCCGCGAGCATCCCGGAGGCGGCGGCCGTCGCCACCACCATGGCGGTACGGAGCAGCATGAATGGCTCCTTCGGAGGACGGGGTGGGGAGCGGGTCGGGCGGAGCGCCGATCGTGTTTCAGGCGCGTCGCCGCCGTGATCCGCGCTCAGCAGCGTAGGCAGCCCCACCGGAATTAGTCCAGAGGATCACGCAACTTCCCGACAGCACGACTGCACCAAATTGCACGGCGGTTGCGGCTGCGAACCTTGCAAAGTGGCTGGTGAAGAATGCTTGACGTCGGTGAGGGAACGCGGCCTGCGCCGCCGGGGCGTGTGCGCGACCCAGCTAAAGCAACCGTTCGGGCCAGTTTTGGGCGACAGAGTTTACGCAAATATCACGCACCGCCGTGCAAGGCAATGCAAGGGCGCATCGCGGCCTGTGCCACCCTCGCGAGTAGGTGGGGCGCAACGCCGCCGGGAGATCTTGTGCGTTTTCTGCTGCTGGGGCGACGGAAAATGCACAAGATCTCGACGGCGGGGGCGGCGATCGACGAGCGCGTCGTCTGGCCGTACCGCCTGGGGTCCCGAAAGCGCGATCTTGGTGGCGAGAGTGCGGAAGATCGATGTTTGCGGTCGAAAAGTGCTGCTTAGGGCCAGGCTTTGACCGCAAACAGCGATCATCGGCCCCGCGCGCGGCCGCGGGCGGGCGGACCGGTGCGGGCGACACCGCCGCCGCCCGGGGTGGGCGGCGGTAACGTGGGCGGGTGACCGGTGCCCGTATCACCCGCCGTTCGCTGCTCGCCGGGGTCGGTGCGAGCGCCGTCGCCGCAGGCCTGGGCGGCTGCCGCGCAGACAGTGCGCCGGGGGCCGCCACCGCGGCACCGACCTCCTCGGCGCCGATCGCGCCGAGCCTCTCCCCGAGCCCCAGTCCGAGCCCCGCCGACGAGGCCGCGCTGCGCAAGAAGATCGCGCGGATGCTGGTCGTGGGCTTCCGCGGGGCGACGGTCAAACCCGGCGACTGGATCATGCGCGCCATCGCCGAGCAGGGCCTCGGCGGCGTCATCCTGTTCGACCGCGACCAGCTCACCGGCGGCAGCCGCAACATCGACTCGCCGCCGCAGGTCACCGCCCTGATCCGCAGCCTGCGCGCGGCCGCGCCCCACCTGGTCGTCTCGATCGACCAGGAGGGCGGCAAGATCGCCCGGCTGAAGCCCGCCAACGGGTTCCCCGCCACCGCCTCGCAGGCCGCGATCGGCGCCCGCAACTCGCCCAAGGTCACCCGGCAGTGGGCCGCCGGCATCGCGAAGACGCTGGTGGACATCGGCGTCGACTACAACTTCGCGCCCGTGGTCGACCTCGCGGTCAACCCCGACAACCCGGCCATCGCCCAGCTCGATCGGGCGTTCTCCGCCGACCCGGCCGTGGTCGCGGCCAACGCCCGGATCGCGATCGAGGCGTACCGGGCGGCGAAGGTGCGCACCTCGGTCAAGCACTTCCCGGGGCTGGGCAGCGCGAGCGGCAACACCGACTTCGAGTCCGTCGACGTCACCGACACCTGGACCAGGACCGAGCTGGTGCCGTACCAGGAGCTCATCAAGGCCGGGACGCTGGACACGGTGATGGTGACGCACTTCCACAACCGGCAGCTCGACCCGGTCCTGCCGATGTCGCTGTCGCACAAGGTCGTCACCGGGCTGCTGCGCGAGCAGCTCGGCTGGGACGGGGTCGTGGTCAGCGACGACATGCAGGCCGCCGCCGTCACCAACACGTACGGCCGCGACGAGTCCGTCGAGCTGGCCCTGGCCGCGGGCGTCGACCAGCTCGTCTTCGGCAACCAGGCCGTGTACGACCCGGACGTCGTCGAGCACGTCGTCAGCGGCGTGCTCGGCCTGGTCCGTGCCGGGAAGGTCACCGAGGCGCAGCTCGACCGCTCGGTCGCGCGCATCGACGCGCTCTGGCCGCGCTGACGGCGCGGGGAGCCGGGACCCCCCGCGCCGCGGCCGCGCCGCTCAGCCGTACGTCGGGTGCTGGGGCCAGCCGGCCGGGGAGTCCTCCCAGGCCTGCTGGCGGCCGTACGGCATCAGGTCGAGGATGCTGTTGGTGAACACCAGCCGGTCGACACCGCGCTGGGTGGTGTTGTACGTGAGGTAGACGTCGTCGCCGTCGCGCAGGAACACGCTCAGCATGAACCCGCCGCCCGACCCGCAGTCCTGCCCGAACGAGGTGCCGTGCGACGACACGAACGGCAGCGTCCAGCCCTGCTCGGCCTTGTACGCCTCGATCTGCGACAGCGGCATGTCCGACACGGTCACCCAGGTGACGTCGTTGCGGTTCAGCCCGGCCAGGCCGGTCGCCGGGACGTTGCCGGTGAACCAGGTGCAGCCGGGGCAGTAGTGCTGCGGACCCCGGTCCATGAACTGGTAGACGGCGAGCTGGGTGCGGCCGTCGAACAGTTCGAGCAGGGTCTTCGGGCCGTCGGGCGTGTCGAAGACGTACTCGCTGCTGAACGCGACCATGGGCAGGCGACGGCGGCGCGCCGCGATCGCGTCCAGTGCCCGGGTGGCTTCCTTCTCGGCCTTGAGCAGCTCGTCGCGCTCCTGCTGCCATTGCTCGGCCGTTACGACCGGTGGTTTCTCCATGCCCCGATTCTTACCCGGCGGGTCCGACAAAACGGTCTGTCGATCACCAATCGCCCGGGGGTGCCGGGTGCCGCCCAGGGTCTGGGCGGCACCCGGCGCAGGTCAGGCCGTGACGGCGACGGCCGCCGAGGCGGTCGTGCCGTTGACGGTGACCGACAGCGACACGGTGCCCGGCCGCAGCGCGGTCAGCTCACCGGTGGCCGGGTCGAACGCGGCCACCGCCCACGGCGGCGCGAACAGGCGCGGGCCGACGTACAGGCCCGGCCCGCCCGACCAGCGCAGCGACACCGGGTACGCCACCGGCACCGTGCGCCCGCCCGGCTGCACCAGCGACGCGGTCACCTCGGCCGCGGCGCCCCGCGCCAGTGACGCCGGCGCGGTGACCGCCAGCGCGTCCACATGCGGGTTCACCTGCACCGACAGCTGCCTGCCGGTGACGCCCCACAGGGACCAGCCGGTGAAGCCGCCGTCGTCGGCCGCCGTGGACGGGTTCTTGCCCGAGTTGCCGTTGACGAAGTACGGCACCCCGTCCACCCGGGCGGCGTGGAAGGTGCCGACGTGCGCCCCGATGAACGCCGCGCCCTTGCCGGAGGCGGCCCGGAAGCCCGCCAGCCACTGCTCCAGCAGCGCGGCCTCCTTGCGGTCGTTGAGCTCGCTGGCGCGCGCCGGGGTCGGGTCGCGCGGCGGCACGTGCTGCACCACCACGACCGAGGTGACCGCCGGGTCGGCGGCGGCCGAGTCCAGCGCGGACTTGAGCATGGCGTACTGGTCGAAGCCCGCCCCCCGGATCGTCAGCGGCGAGGTGTCGAGCGTGACGAAGCGGGTGCCCCGGTGGTCGAAGACCCGCCGGGTGGCGCCGAAGACGGCCGAGAAGTTGCCGATCGGCCCGCCCATGACCTCGTGGTTGCCGGGCACGTAGTAGTACGGCACCGCGTCGCCGATCTCCTCGTCGAGCAGCTGCTCGGCGAAGGCGATGTCGGCCGGGGACGCCTCGTCGACGAAGTCGCCGTCGATGAGGAAGAAGTCCGGGTGGGCGGCCTTGATCTCGCGCAGGGTGCGCCGGGCGTTGGCGACGATGTCGCTGTCCGGCGCGCGCGCCACGAACTGCGAGTCGGACATGACCGCGAACCGCCAGTCCGCGGCGCCGACCTCGCCGTACGCGGCGATCACCGGGTCCTGGACACCGGGCACCGGCGGCGCGACGACGGTCGGCGGCACCTTCGCCACCAGGTCGTCGACGATCACCTGACCGGTGTACTGGGCGGCCGCCTTGGTCTCGACGACGTAGAGGCGGCGCAGCTTCAGCGGATACGCGATCCCCGCCGGGACGGGCATCTCGACGTAACGCCAGCCGGTCCAGGTGACGAAGTCGCCGCGCAGCACCTTGGACTGGCCGAGTCCGTCGTAGAACTCCAGCGCGGGCCACTCCCCCTTGCCGGTGCCGTTGATCCACATTCCGAACGCCTGCGGCTGGCCGTCGACGGTGAACTGCACCGGCGGGTTGGCGTACGCGGCCCGGGTGGCCGTCGACTGGGTGAAGTCGTAGCTGAGCTGGAGCCCCGTCCCGGTGCGACCGGGCACCGCCGCCAGCGAGCCCGACGCGCGGGCCTGGCTGAACGTCCACTGCGCCGCGTCGTCGAAGGCCGCGACCGGCACGTCGGTGAGCCCGACGGTGACCGCGACGGTGGTGCTGTGCCCGGACACCCGGGCGGTGATGAGCCCGGCCCCGGTCGCCACCCGCGGCGTCACCGTGAACGTGCCCGACGGCCCGGCCGTCACCGCGAACAGCGCGGCGTCGTAGTCGAGCTTGACGTCGGCGGGCTCGATCGCGGCGGTGAAGCCCTGCCGGTCGGCCCCGACGACGCCGAAGGCGCCGGTCGCCGCCGAGCCGGACAGGCCGAGCCGGGCCGTGGTCGCGGTGATCCGGTCCAGCGGCTGGAGCACGGTGAGCTCGGTTCTGCCGGATACGGCACCCCGGCGGGCGCTGACCTGCGCGGTGCCGGGGGTGAACGCGTGGAACACGCCGTCGGCGCCGGGCCAGCCGACCAGCGGGTGGTCGGACAGCCATACCGGGGCGCCGTCGGCGGGGCCGTAGGTCTCGTCGTAGCCGTGTGCGGTGAGCCTGCGGGTCAGGCCGGGGAAGACCCGGTCCGGACGGGCCAGGGTGACCTGGGTGGCGCCGGGTCGGCGTCGGGCGCGACCCAGTAGCCGCGCAGCTTGCCCGAGCCCTGCGGGGCGTACAGCGCCAGGCCGTTGGCGACGGCGCGCTCCGACCCGTCGGACGGGCTGTTCTCCAGGGTCAGGGCGGTCTCGCCGGGCTTGCGCGCCAGCAGCGTCGCCGAGCCGCCGCCGTCGATGTTCAGCGCCGTGTACGCCCCGAAGTCGGCCACCGTCCGCGCCCACTGGGTCAGCCCCACCCCGGCACTGTTGACCTGCTTGCCGTCCACGGTGAGCAGGAACATCCTCGTGCCCGCACGGTCGAACCCGATCGCGGTGCGCGCCGCCGGGGCGTTGTCGTCGAACGCCTGCGGCACCCCGTCCTTGACCAGCAGGAAGTTGCCGCCGATCGCCGCGTGCAGCGGCCCGCCGTCGGAGGTGCGCGGCCGGTACGACACGGCCACCCGGTCGCCGACGGCGAGCCCGCGCAGCGCGGCGGCCCCGTCCTCGCGGCCGAGCAGCACCGTGCTGCCCGGCGGCAGCGTCCCGGCCCCGGCGCCGGCCGAGACCGCGGTGACGACCCCGTCGGTGAGCAGCACCTCGGTCACGTCGGCGGCGCCGTCGACGGCCCGCTGGCGCGGGTAGGCGCCCCAGCGGCCGGTGAACAGGCCGACCCCGCCGGTGGCGACCCGGTTGTTGAACTGGGTCAGCGGCACCGAACCGCCGGACCAGGCCGCCGAGCCCTCGAAGTACACCTGGAGGATGCGGCCGAGGCCCTCGGTGCTGAACCCGACGGCGTTGTTCCAGCCGCTGGTCGGCGACTGCACCAGCTCGCCGCCCGCGACGCCGGCGCCGAGGGCGGCGCCGGAGTTGTTGATGTCGAAGAAGTCGCCGTTGACCGCGGCGACCGGCCGGGTGCCGTGCGACGTGGCACCGGCGGCCATGTCGCGCACGGTGGCGTCGGCGGCCACGGTGCCGGGGCTGAGGTAGTCGACGGTGGTGCCGCCGCCCAGGTCAGCGGTGAGCGCATCGGTGCGCAGCCAGGCGGCGCCGTCGACGGTGTCGATCGAGGTCAGGGTGAGGCCGGGCGCGACCGGGCGGGTCGTGCGCGCGGTCTCCAGCGCGGGCAGCGGTTCCGCGGCGGACGCCGGGGGCGCGAGCGGCACCAGCGAGGTTGCGAGCAGCGCGGCGGTCAGCGCGCCGCGCAGCGCGGTGCGAAGGGGACGAGACATAGAAGGCAGTACACCCGCCTTCGGCGAACATTTTCAAGTTCTTCTTCGTGTATGAAGGGAATCTTCTTGATGACCCTTCATGGTCTCCCGGTGACCGCTCACCGACGCAGCAGGTGCGCGTTGATCTCGACCACGTCGGCGGCGAACTGGGGCACCTCCACGACCTGCACTCCCGCCTCCGCCAGCAGCTCGACCCCCTCGCAGTCGGCCAGCAGCAGCGGCTCGTGCAGCGAGAAGCAGACCCGCCGGATGCCCGCGCGCAGGATCAGCCGCGTGCAGGACAGCGGCCGCGAGGCGCGCACCGAGCACGGCTCCAGCGTGGAGTAGATCGTCGCGTCGCGCAGATCCACCCCGGCCAGCTTCGCCAGCGCCGACTCCTCGGCGTGCACGTGCTGGTCGATCTCGCGCGAGTATCCGTAGGCCAGCTGCTCGCCGTGCGCGCCGACCACCACCGCCCCGACGTTGTACGCGCCGGGGCTGGGCGGGCAGTGCCGCGACCAGTTGATCGCCTGTCGCATGTGGGCGAGGTCCTCGATCGTCGCGATCATGCCTGGTCTTCGTTCGTGAGTCGGTCGTCGGTCAGGGGCCGGTCGTCGTTCGGGAGCAGGTAGCGCAGGTACGCGCAGTCGCCGTGGCGACCGGTGTCGGCCAGGACCATCCGGCGGCCGGGGCCGAACGGGAAGGCCGCGTCGCCGACGAAGCGCGGCGCCCCGCTGTCGCCGACGAAGAACGGCGCGACGGACAGCTCGATCTCGTCGACGAGCCCCTGCGCCAGGAACTGGGTGTGGATCGTGCCGCCGCCCTCGACCATGAGCCGCCGCACGCCGCGGCGGTGCAGGTCGGCCAGCAGCAGCGGCAGCGACACGGGATCGCCCGCGGCGACGACGTCGGCGACCGCGCCGAGCGTGGCGCGGGCCCGGTCGGCGGCGGCGCCGGGCACGTACACGATCTTGTCGCAGGCGCCGGTCGTGAAGAACGGCAGCGCCGGGTCCAGGTCACCGCTGCCGCTGACGGTCACCTTCGCCGGGGTCTCCGGCCTGCCCTGGTCGAGCCGCCACTGCCGCCACTGCGGCGAGCGCACCATCAGACGCGGGTTGTCGGCCCGGATCGTCGCCGCGCCGACCAGGATCGCGTCCACCCCGGCCCGCTGCCGGTCGACCCGGTCGAAGTCCTCCGGGCTGGACAGGAGCAGCCGCTCGCCACTGGTGTCGTCGAGGTATCCGTCGAGCGACATCGCCGCTTCGAGCAGGACGTACGGGCGGTCGGCCACGGGACGCTCCAGGGGGCGGTGGACGGCCGGGCCGGTCGGAAGGGGGCCGCAGCCGCGATGGCCAGCACTTTTGCCGGCGTCGTACGTACGGATGCTACCCCAGCCGCACCACGTACCCGATGATCTTGTGATGCATCCCGCACCTGACCTGGTGCCCGAAGTCACCGGTAACCCCGACCCGGCAGGTGGACATCCCCTGACATGCAACCAGAACAAGCCGCGGCCAGACGACGGTTCGAGGAGCTGTTCGACGCCCACTACGCGGAGCTGACCCGTTTCGCTACCCGCCGGGCGGGCGCCGACACGGCCGGTGACGTCGTCGCCGCCACGTTCCTCGTCGCCTGGCGCCGGTTCGCCGAACTGCCCGCCGACCACGCCCGCGCCTGGCTCTACGCCACGGCCCGGCAGGTCATCGCCAACGAGGTGCGCGGGCGCACCCGCCGCGACCGGCTCGCCGCCCGCGCGGCCGCCGACGCCGGAACCCCGGTCGCCGACCACGCGGGACAGGTCGACGAGCAGCTGCGCGTACGGGCCGTGCTCGACCGCCTCTCCCCCGCCGACCAGGAGGTCCTGCGCCTGATCGAGTGGGACGGGCTCGACGTGGCCGAGGCCGCGCTGGTCCTGGGGTGCAGTCGCACCGCGCTCAAGGTGCGGCTGCACCGGGCCAGGCGGCGGTTCGCGCAGCGGCTGCTGGCCACCGAGGACCGCGAGACCGGCCCGGTCCGCCGTCCGTCCATCATCGCCGGAGGGAGCACCACCTCATGAACGACTCCAGAGCCGAAGCGCTGGCCCGGTTGCGGGCCGCCGACCCCGCGACCGACACCCCCGACCCCCGTACCCCGCAGGCCCGTGCCCTGCTGGAGCAGGTGCTGGCCACCGCCGACACCCCGCCGCCCGCCACGTCCCGGCGCCGCCGCCGGTTCGCACTCGGCTTCGCGGCGGCCGCGGCCGCCGCGGTGACGGCGACCTTCGCCGTCGTCCTGCCCGCGTCGGCGTACACGGTGGACCAGCGGGCCGACGGGTCGGTCGCGGTCGTCATCCGCGCCTCCCAGCTGGACGACCCGGCCCGGCTCAACCGGGCGCTGGCCCGCGCCGGGGCCCGTACCGTGGCGCTGGAGATGGTCCCGGCCGACCGCTGCCCCACCCCGCCCGACGCCGACCCCGCCTTCCCGATGCTGGTCGACCCGACGCCGGAGGAGCTGGCCGCCTCGCTGGCCCGGTTCCCCGTCGACTACCGGCAGGGCGACGGGACGGTTCTGATCACCATCCGGCCGTGGCTGATCCCCGCCGCCGAGACCCTGGTGCTCGGATACGCCGTCGTGGACGGCCGCGGGGACCGGACTACGTACGTACGCCCGGTAGTGGTCCGGTCGCTGCCCGCCTGCCTGGCCATCCCCACCCCGCCGCACCGCTGACCGAGCGGCTCACACCTGTGGAGGTGTACGTACACCTCCACAGGTGTGAGCCCGGGAACCACCACGCCACCCGCAGTCCCCGACGCGGGCGGCGCGACCGCTCCGCTCGGGCAGGCGGCCCACCGCGCCGCGTGCGAGACTGCCGTTCATGGCAGAGCCGCGCCCGTCGGAGGCGGACCTGGACCGAGCGGCCCAGCAGTGGCAGGCCGAGGCTGAGGACGGCGTGCCGCCGGCCATGAACGCGCTGGGTGCGCTGCTGGCACAGCGCGGCGACCTCGACGGCGCGCTGCACTGGCTCGACCGGGCCGTCGCCGCCGAAGCGCCGGGGGCGCAGTTCAACCTCGCCCGGGTGCTGTGCCTGCGCGGCGAGCTCGAACAGGCGGAGCAGGCCTACCGGCACGGCGCCGAACGCGGCGACTCCCGCGCCATGAACGCGCTCGGCGACCTGCTGCACGAGCAGGGCAGGCCCGGCGAAGCCGAGGCGGCCTGGCGCTGGGCGGCCGACTGCGGCTCCGCCGACGCGCAGTACCGCCTCGGCTACGCCGCCTACCTGAACGGCGACCTCGGCGGTGCCGACCGGTGGTGGGCGCGCGCCGCCGAGGCGGGGCTGCCGAGCGCGGTGAACGCCCTGGGCATGCTGCACGAGGATCGCGGCGAGCGCGGGCAGGCGATCACACGGTACGAGGCCGCGGCCGCCGCGGGCAGCGAGCTGGCCGCCGACAACCTGCGCCGCCTGCGCGCAGCGAAGCCGCCGAACCTGTAGCCGCGGCCGTCCGTCGTCACGACGGGCGGCCGCGGCGTGCGGCGGACCGATCCTGTGCGCGGCTCAGGAGACCATGCGCTGGTCGGCGAGCTCGCTGAGCCGTACCGTGCACAGGCCGCTGCGCTCGGCGACGACCTCGGTCACGGTGAGCTGCGTGCCCGGGGCGAGGATGAACTCCTCCTCCCCGGTGAACGCCGAGAAGCTGCGGATGCCGACCGCCCGCGCCGGACGCACCTCGAACAGGGTCCGCTTGCCACGGCCGCCCATGAACGCCTGCGCGATGCCGAGCTTCGAGGTGCACGAGGACACGCCCCACCAGGTCACCGTCTGCCCGACCGGGTACTGGGCGCGCAGGTCCAGCGACACGCCGCGCCACAGCGGCTCGGTGCGCACCGGCAGCCGGGACACGGCGGAGAACAGCAGCCGCAGGTACGGCAGGTACGGCACGATCGCGGCCCGGTCCGGGTTGCGCAGCGCGGCGTTGATCTGCCGGTAGAAGGCCGACTCGCAGGTGTACAGGAAGATCGCGGCGGCCTCGTCGGCGGTCAGCGGCGCGGCCAGGTCGGCGGCCTGCTTGGCACCGAACTCGTGCGACCGCGCCACGGTCCCGGTCAGGCCGGGCAGCACCCGGGCCGCCGGGGCGACCGCGTCGCGGAAGTCCATCAGCGGGGTGTCGAAGACGCCCGTGATCGCGGGCAGCGCCAGGCCCTCGTCCTTGACGCTGGCGAGCCGCTCCAGGTAGAGCTTGTGCAGCTCCATCGTCGAGGTGATGAACGCGCCCATCCGGTCGGAGTCGCCGGTCCGCGCCCCGCCCTGGGCGGCGTCGCGGTCCCAGCCCTTGGCGGGCAGCCAGTCGATCTCGTCGGCACCCAGCGTCCGCAGCGCCGCGTTGACGTCGCCGAAGTGGTTGCCGTCGCAGAAGATGTCGCCCTGCGCGGCGGGGTTGGCGTGGTCGATGTGGCGCACGTCGACGTCCGGGTACTTCTTCTGCAACCGCTGCACGACGCTCTTGAGGTTGCGCGCGTGCGCGCCCCACCACGCGAAGACCACGCCCCGGTCCTGCTCCTCGGCGTGCTGCTTGGCCCGCAGGATCTCCTCGACGATCTTCTCGACCGACGGCCGCCAGAACGCGGTGTGCTGGTCGGTGCCCATCGTGCCGTCGCTGCTCGCGGTCAGGGAGGCGTTCAGCAGCAGCACGCCCTGGGTGAGCATCGCCTGGAACCACTCCGGCGGCTGCACCGTGTCGTGCTTGCGCAGCAGCGCCCGGATGTCGGCGATCGGCGTCTTCTTCGGGATGCCGTGCTTCCACATCGCCGCCGCCTTGATGATGCAGCGGATCGTGATCACCTTGCCGAACTGGCTGTCGGCCCAGTCGTGGAAGGTGTTGTCGAACATGGCGATGCCGGTGGCGCTCTCGGGGCGCGGGAACGGGTTCTGCCCGAAGACGACGACCTTCCACTTGTGCGGCGGGTTCGGCTTGAGCGCCTGGAACGTCAGCTCGCGGACCGGCACCACCTTCGGGCCGCGGCCCGGTCCGATGAACGCGGCGGCGTTGCCCTGCCCCTCGATGACCGGCTTGAGCAGCGGCAGCCACGACTCGCCGCCGCCGGTGAACAGCTCGGCGAGGGCCAGCGGGTCGTCCGGATCGGACGGCGTGGGGACGGCGGTGTCGCTCATCGTGGACTCCCGGGAAATGGCAGGCTGAGCCCGCGCTGACGCCGGCGGGCGAGGTGAGGTCTGGAGCCTAGAACCCGGCTGCGACATCGTCGCGACCGTCGGATCGCGACGGACGGGTTTGTCGGTCGGCCCCGCTATGTTCGTCACCGCCGAAGAGGACCCCTCATCAGACGGAGTGAGCCATGACCGCCGACCGTACGAAGCCGCTGCTCGACGTGGTGCTGACCGACATCAACACGAAGGTGGTGCAGGCGTGGCGGTCGGCGTTCGCCGACACCCCCGAGGTGACGATCTCCCAGGGTTCGATCCTGGACAAGCGGGTCGACGCCTGGGTCAGCCCGACCAACTCGCGCGGCCTGATGAACGGCGGCGTCGACGCGGTCGTCAAGCACCACCTCGGCGCGGGCATCCAGCTGCGCGTCCAGCGGGCCATCCGGGACGGGTTCGGCGGGTCGCTGCCGATCGGCAGCGCGGTGTGCGTGCCGTCCGGGGCAGCCAACCCGAAGTTCCTCATCTCGACGCCGACCATGACGGAGTCCGCGCAGAACGTGCGCGAGACGCTGAACGTGGCGCTGGCCTGCGCGGCCGCGTTCCAGGCGATCCACCTGCAGAACGCGCGCGAGCCCGGCAGCATCACCTCGGTCGCCCTGGTCGGCCTCGGCGCCGCGACCGGCAAGGTCCCGGCCCAGATCTGCGCCAACCTGATGTGGGCGGGCTACACCCTGTTCCAGGACTGTGCCTTCGACGACTACGACGAGCTGCGGGCGACCGTGTCCGAGCAGCTGGCCGACATCGAGCAGCGGCCGGCGGCCCAGCGTGTGCGGATCACGCCGCCCGCTCACCGCGCCCGCCGCTGAACCCGGGGAACGGCACACCAACCGGACGCCAAGCGGGCCGCCGCAGGATGATCCTCCACCCGTACAGGAGGAGGATCATCCATGCCGGACACCGGACGGCCCGACGTGCTGGGCATGCGCCTGGCCCATCGGGCGATGCGGGCAGACCTGCACCGGCTCACGCACCTGGCGGAGCTCATCGGCTCGGGCGGCGTCACCTGCTCCCGCCGCCGGGCGGCGGCGCTGGCGGCGTACGCGGGGCGGGTCTGCGACGGCGTCCGCCACCATCACGACGCCGAGAACCGGCACCTGTGGCCGGTGCTGGCACGGGTGGCGGGCGCCGAGATCGACCTCTGCGAGCTGGTCGACGACCACGCCGCCCTCGACCCGCTGCTCGACCGGGCGTGTGCGGCGGTGGCCGCGTTCGCGCACGAGCCCGGCGACCCGGCGGCGGCGCAGCGCTGCGCGTACGCGCTGCGGGCCGTACGGGACCTGCTGGACGAGCACGTCGACGAGGAGGAGCGCACCATCCTCCCGGTCATCGACCGGTATGTCACCGTGGCACAGTGGCGCGCCGTCGAGCAGGCCGCCCGGCGGGGCGCCGACCCGCTGTTCGACCTGTGCCGACGGGAGCGCGTGGCCGAACCCGCCGAGCTGGCCGCCCTGCGCGCGGCGACCGGCCCGGTGTCCCGGCTGCTCCTGGCGCTGCTGCGGCCCGGCTACCGGCGACGGGAACGGCTCATCTTCGGGTGAGCACGCCCGCTCGCCGAGTTGCCGGGCAATCGGGCGTATCTTGCGGGTTCATTCGCCCGATTGCCCGGCAACTCGCGTGATCTTCGGCGGGGCGGGGCAGGGCAGGACGGGGCGAGGTCGGACAGGGGGCGGGATGGGCGGCGCGGCAGGGGATGCGCTCGGTGGGGTCGACGCGGTGCCGTGGCAGAGGCTGCATCACGCGTACGGGCCGGCGGCCGACGTGCCCGAGCGCCTGCGCGCGCTGCTCAGCCCCGATCCGGCCCGGCGCGGCGAGGCCCGGCGGCACCTGTGGGCGAGCATCTGCCATCAGGGCACCCGCTGGCAGGCCAGCCAGGCGGCGGTGCCGTTCCTGGTGGCGCTGGTGGACGATCCTGCCACCCCCGACCGGGCCGGTGTCCTCGCGCTGCTGACCGCCGTCGCGATCGGCCCCCGCCGCGACGACCGGCTGCCGTTCGACGCCGACCGGGCGTTCGCCCCCGCCGACGCCCTTGACGGGGTGGACCTGACGGAGACCCTCGGCCGCTTCTACAGCGGCGACGAGCTGACCGGCGAGGAGACGGCGCTGCTGGAGCTGGCGGTGGTGCGGTGGGAGGCCGACTGCCACCGGTGCGCGGCCCGGTTCACACCCGCGATGACCGGCTGGGTGTCCGACCCGGAGCAGGACGTCGCCGCGCTGGCCGCCGCCCTGCTGCCGTGGTTCCCGCCGACGCCCGCGGGCGTCGCGGCGCTGGCCGCCGTACCGGCTGAGCGCGAGCGGGCGCGAGCCAGCGCCAACCTGGCGCTGGCGCACTCGCCCGGTGCGGACCCAGCCGCCGACCGGCGGCTACGGGACCTGCTCGGGTCCGGCGGCGACCTGGTGCCGGTCACCGCGGCCGTCGCGCTGGCCTACCGGCACGGCGACGCGCTGCCGGAGCAGGCGCTGTCGGTCCTGGTCGACGCGTCCGCGCGGGACCTGCCCGCAGAGGTCACCGGGTGGGACCGCGCGCCGCGCGGCTTCGTGATGCTGGCGCTGCGCCGCCTCGGTCTCGGCTGATCCCGGCGGCCTCAGCTGGCCCCCGGACTGGGCGTGGGGCTCTCCTCCCCCGAGGGGGGCGGGCTCGTGGGCGGGGGCGGCGGCGGCGCGGGCGTCTCCTGCTCGGCCGGGCGCGGCGGGGACGGCGACACCACGGGCGCCTTGCGGGTGTATCCGCTGACCAGCGTCGCGACCTCGCAGGAACCGCGCTCCGCGCCGTTGGGGCCGGTGCCGGGCTTGCCGCACTGGACGGTCATGCCGAGGGTGCGGCCCGGGTCGAGCACCAGGGGCGGGTCGAAGACGAGCGGTTGCAGCGACAGGTCCTCCAGCGACACGACCACCAGGCGGTCGGCGGCGGGGATCGGGGCGGTCAGCGTGCCGTCGGCGGTCGCCGCGACGGTGCCGATGGTCAGGATGCCGGTGGCGCGGTACGGGTTCTGCGGCAGCAGCCGCGCCACCGTCAGTGCACGGGCCGTGGGCAGCGGGACCGCGACGCCGGTCACCGCAGACCCGGGCGGCGCCGCCACGGGCAGCCGGGCCGTGACGGGGAGCCCCAGCGGGTTCTCGCCCGCGGCGGCGGCGCTGGCGGACGCGCCCGGCGCCGGGGCGGGCGCGCCGCTGGCCGGCGGCAGGTCGACGCCCACCTTGTCGGCCACCTTGCGCAGGTTCTCGTCGGTCTGCGCGATCGGCCCGGCGACCTCGCTGCGGGCGGCGTCCCGCACGGCCGGCCGCAGCAGCAGCGCCCACAGCGCGATCGCGCCGATGGCCAGCGCGGCGACGGTCGCGGCGGTTCGCGGCAGCCAGGGCGGCATGATCGGGTTCTGGAGGAAGTTGGCCTGGGAGTCGACCGGCTGCGGCGGGGTGGTGCCGGGCGGCGCGCCGATCTGCGTACGCAGCGTGAACGGCATGGTCTGCGATGCACCGCGCCACAGGATGCCGCGGGCGCGGGCCTGGATCTGCGCCCGCGCCGCCGTGCCGGGGGCGATCTGCTGCTCGGCCGGGACGACCACGAGGTCGAGGGCGGCGTTGGGGTCGGTGGCGCCGGAGTGGACCGTGACCGGCGCGTTGCCCCGGTTGACCATGGTCACCTCGTGGCGGCCGCGCCGCCAGCCCTTGGTGGTGAACGGGACCACGTCGACCTGGAGGTCGGCGTACGGGGCGACGGTGAGCACGCCCTCCTCGACCGTCGTCCCGGCCACGTCCTCCTGGGGCTCGACCCGTACGCCGAACGGCAGCTGCCCGAACGGGGTCGCGGCCTCGTGCGGCGGGGCGAAGCGCAGCGTCACCGTCGCCTCGTGCCCCGGCAGCAGCGACAGCACCGGCGGCTCGACCGTGCACCACGCGCCGGGGTCGCCGATGACCGAGATGCGGAACTGGTCCACGACCGTGCCGGTGTTGCGTACGGTCATCGTCGTGCTGACCGATTCTCCGGTCCCGACCGCCAGCTCGTGGTTCTCAAGGTTCGCGACCGCACCCATGTCCCGACGATAAGGGGCTGTTCGGCGAGGGCCGGGCATCTTCCGGGAACCAGCTGTCCGAATTAATCCAATTCACCGATACGGCCCCGGCACCGGCTGCGACCATGAGGCGTGTCCGCCGTCCACGCACCCGACCGCCGCCGGGACCGCCGATGATCTCCGAAGTCGACGAGGCGCTGACCGCCCTCCTGCGGCGTGAGGCGGTCGAGGACGTGACCGTCGAGATCGTGCTGGAGGCGCCGAACCGGGAGTGGACCGCCCGCCGCAACGCGCCCACCATCAACGTCTTCCTCTACGACATCCGCGAGGAGCTGCGCCAGCGCGCCCAGGGGCACATCGACCAGCGCGACGAGTCCGGCCGGGTGGTCGGCCGGCTGCTCAACCCGCGCTTCTTCGTCCTGTCCTATCTGGTCACCGCGTGGACCGCCCGGCCGGAGGACGAGCACCGGCTGCTGTCGGCCGCGCTGGCCTGCATGCTGGCCCACGACGCGCTGCCCGCCGACCTGCTCACCGGCAGCCTCGCCGAGCTGGGCCGCCCCGTGCCGCTCACCGTCGCGCTGCCGCCGCCGCAGGATCGCGCCTTCGCCGACGTGTGGACGGCGCTCGGCGGCGAGCTGCACCCGTCCCTGGACGTGCGGGTGGTCGCGCCGATCCGGCCCGGGGTGCGCCTGCCCGCCGGGCCGCCCGTGCAGGAGCCGCCGATCGTACGGATGTCGGAGCGGTGAGCCTGCTGGGCGAGCGGCTGCGCGCCGTCGAGGCGGCGGTACGGTCCGCCGTGGCGGCCCGCCGGGCGGTCGACCCGCAGCCCGACGACGCGTTCCGCGGGCTGTACCTGTCCGACGAGCAGGCCGAGGCGGTGCTGGCCGACCGGCGCCCGCCGGTCGGGCCGGTGACCGCGGCACCCGGCGCCGGGTCCGCCCGCGCGGACGGCGACCGGCTGGCGCGGCTGGCCGAGCGGTTCGGGCTCGACGACCCGGACGTGACCCTGCTGGCGATCGCACTGGCACCAGACCTCGACCCGCGCTTCGAGCGGCTGTACGGATATCTCAACGACGACGTCAGCCGCCGCCGCGCCTGCGTCGGACTGGCCCTGGATTTGGCCGGGCTGTCGGCGCGGTCGGCCGCCGACCGGCACCGGCTGGCCGAGCCGGGGCCGCTGGTCCGGGGCGGCCTGGTCGTCGTCGAGGACACCGAGCGGCCGGTGCTCGGACGGGGCCTGCGGGTGCCGGACCGGGTGTGCCTGCACCTGCTCGGCGGGGACGCGCCCGACCCGGCGCTGCGGCCCCTGCTGGCCGACCCGGTGCCCGCGCTGGCCGCGCCGGCGCTGCCGGGCGGCCCGGCGCTCAGCTACCTGCGCGACCAGGTCAGCGGCTGCGCCATGGCCGCCGCGACGGCTGCCCGGCCCGACGCCGTCGTGCTCGACCTGTCCCGGCTGCCCGCCGACGCCGACCCGGCCGCCGTCGCGGCCGCTGCCGGGCGGGAGGCCCTGCTCCGCGCGGTCGCCCTGATCGCCGGGCCGGTGGAGGCACTGGCCGAGCGGGGCGCGGGCGCGGTGCGGGTCTTCGCCGACCTCGACGCCCCGGTGCTGCTCACCGGCTCCTGCCCGTGGGAGCCCGCCTGGTCCCGGCGCATCCCGGCCGTCACCGAGATCGCGGCCCCGACCGGCCCCGAACGCGCCGCGCTGTGGCAGCGCGAGCTCGGCGAACCGGCGGCGCCGGAGCTGGCCGCGCTGACCGCGCCGTACCGCTTCTCCCCAGGCCAGATCGCCCAGGCCGCGCAGGCCGCCCGCCAGGCCGCCGCGCTCGACGGCGGCGTGGTGACGGAGCCGCTGCTGCGCCGGGCCGCCCGCGACCGCACCGTGTCCGGGCTGGAGCGGCTGGCCCGGCGGGTGACGCCGGGGGTCGGCTGGGCCGACCTGGTGCTGCCCGGACCGGTGCTGACGCTGCTGCGCGAGCTGGTCGCCCGGGTCCGGCACCGCGACACGGTGCTGGGCGCGTGGGCGATGCGCCCTGGCGGCGGTCGCGGCATCGGGGTGACCAGCCTGTTCGCCGGGGACTCCGGCACCGGCAAGACCATGTCGGCCGAGGTCGTCGCCGGTGCTCTGGGCCTGGACATGTACGTGGTGGACCTGTCCACGGTCGTCGACAAGTACGTCGGCGAGACCGAGAAGAACCTCGACCGGATCTTCGCGCAGGCGGAGAACTGCAGCAGCGTGCTGCTGTTCGACGAGGCCGACGCGCTGTTCGGCAAACGCAGCGAGGTGTCCGACGCGCACGACCGCTACGCCAATGTGGAGACCGCGTTCCTGCTCCAGCGGATGGAGTCCTTCGACGGCGTCGCGGTGCTGACCACGAACCTGCGCGCCAACCTCGACGACGCGTTCCTGCGGCGGCTCGACGTGCTCGTCGACTTCCCGAAACCCGACGCGGCCGCGCGGCAGCGGCTGTGGCAGGCCTGCCTGCACCCGCACCTGCCGCAGGACGAGGATCTGGAGCTGGAGTTCCTGGCCGACTCGTTCGACCTGTCCGGGGGCAACATCCGGTCGATCGCGGTGACGGCGGCGTACCTGTCAGCCGAGGCAGGGCGGCCGCTGTCGATGACCGACCTGGTCACGGCGGTGCACCGGGAGTACCGCAAGCTCGGCCGCCTGGCCACCGCCGCCGAATTCGGCCCCTGGTTCGGCGCCTGGGCAGTTTGAGCACGGTCCGCCGGTCAGGCCGGGACCTCCTCCTCCGGCTCCTCGGGGCCCTGGCGCTGCACGTCCGGTGCGGCCGGGGCCGCGTCCTCCTCATGGCGCTGCACGGCGCCCGGACCGGCCAGCACCGCCGCGGCGTTGGCCTCGGCGGCGCGCTCGAACCGGTCACCCGGGTCGGAGACGCGCACGCCCCCGCCCTGCTCGGTGCCGTCCACGGCCCCGCCTCGCTGCTGGAGCACGTGGGTCAGCTCGTGGGCGACGGTGTGCCGGCCCGCGTCGCTGTGCACGTCCTCGCGCCCGGCGCCGAGGACGATCTCGTCGCCGACCGTGTACGCCTGCGCCTGCACGCTGGCGGCGCTGTCCGCGGCCGGACCGCCGGTGTGCAGCCGTACCGAGGAGAAGTCAGCGCCGCCGAACCGGGACTCCATGTCGGTCCGCAGCCCGGCGGGCATCGGTGACCCGCCGCCGTGGCCGATCACGTCGAGCACCGGCGAGCGCTGCTGCTCGGTGTCCTCAAGGGCCGCGGCGACCGCGGCGTTGCCCGCAGAACGTTGCAGTGTCAGCAGTTCGCGGTGCGGCGGCGCGGTGCCGGCGCCGTCGGCCCGCACCTTCGCGGGGCGGGTCGCGTGCTGCGGCGACATCTCCTGCTCATGCATGACGGCTCCTTAGAGAATTGCCTCACACCCCTATGTTTCCGCAGCTAGCCTTGGTGGCGGGTAGCTTCCGGACATTTCCCCTTCGGGCCCCGGGCTTCCGTCATCCGCCACCGCCGCGGTGAGCACACCAGACCGGTGAGCGGGTCACCGTCGGCCGAGAAAGGGCAGGGTCATGGCTCCCTATCTGTCACCCGGTGTGTACGTCGAGGAACTGGAGGCGTCCTCCCGGCCGATCGAAGGCGTCGGCACCGCCGTGGCCGCGTTCGTCGGCCTGGCCACGCAGGGACCGGTGAACGCGCCGACGCTGGTGACCAACTGGAACCAGTTCACCAACGCGTTCGGCGACTTCGCCGAGGGCTCGTACCTGGCCCACGCGGTGTACGGCTACTTCGCCAACGGTGGCGGCAGCTGCTACATCGTGCGCATCGGCGGCGACGGCGCCGCCGCGAACCGCACGAACGGCGCGAGCGGCACGAACGGTGCCGACGGTGACGGCCCGGCAGCCGACGCGCCGCCGCAGGCGGCGACGGGCATGCTCGGGGCGTACCCGGTGCGCGCGCTCAAACCCGGTCCCGGCGGCAACGCGATCGAGATCGACGTCGAGGCGGCCGAGTCGCCCGAGGGCGGCGAGGGCGCGCCGGACAAGGGCGGCAAGGGCGGCGGCGGTACCGATGAGGACTTCAAGATCACCGTACGCCGCGAGCAGCAGCGCGAGCAGTTCACCGTGTCGACCCGGCCCGGCCGCACCAATGTGGCGACCGTCGTCAACGCGCAGTCCAAGCTGATCGCGCTCGAAGAGCCGGTCGGCGCCGTCACCCGCCCGCAGGCGGGCACCGTGGCGCTGTCCGGCGGCTCGGCCGCGGTGGTGGTGGCCGCGGCCGCGTCCGCGCCGGCCCCCGTCGTCGCCACGAACGGCGGCACGCCCCGGCCGGAGCACTACGTCGGCGACTCCGCCGACCGCACCGGGTTCGCCGGGCTGGAGGCCGTGGAAGAGGTCACCATCCTCGCCGTGCCGGACCTGATGGCGTCGTACCAGCAGGGGCAGATCGACCTGCAGGGCGTCCAGGCGGTACATCAGGCGATGCTCACCCACTGCGAGCTGATGGGCGACCGGGTGGCCATCATCGACCCGCCGCCCGGCCTCAACGCCCAGCAGATCAAGCAGTGGCGGATGGGCGAGGCCAACTACGACTCCAAGCAGGCCGCCCTGTACTGGCCCTGGATCAAGGTGCTCGACCCGGTACGCGGCCAGCCGATCATGGTGCCGCCCAGCGGGCACGTCGCCGGCGTCTGGGGCCGCAACGACGACACCCGGGGCGTGCACAAGGCACCGGCCAACGAGGTCGTACGCGGCGCGCTCGCACCCGAGCTCCAGCTCACCCGGGCCGAGCAGGACCTGCTCAACCCGGTGGGCATCAACTGCATCCGGTCGTTCCCCGGGCGCGGCATCCGGGTGTGGGGCGCGCGCACCCTGTCCAGCGACCCCGCGTGGCGCTACCTGAACGTCCGGCGGCTGTTCAACTACCTGGAGGAGAGCATCCTCGGCGGTACGCAGTGGGCCGTGTTCGAGCCCAACGACGTGGCGCTCTGGGCCAAGCTGCGCCGCACCATCAGCGCGTTCCTGGTCAACGAGTGGCGCCGCGGCGCGCTGTTCGGGCTGACGCCGGACGAGGCGTTCTACGTCAAGTGCGACGAGGAGACCAACCTCGCGGAGAGCATCGACCTCGGCCAGGTCATCTGCGAGATCGGCGTCGCCCCGGTCAAACCGGCCGAATTCGTGGTCTTCCGGCTGGCCCAGTTCTCCGGCGGCGCCAGCCTGGTCAGCGAGTGAGTGAGGAGAGGTCATGGGACTTCCGGAACGCGACACCGCCGTCGGGCACTCCTTCGGGCTCGAGTTCGACGGCATCACCATCAAGGCCATCACCGAGGTCACCGGGCTCAAGATCGAGCAGGACGTCATCGACCTCAAGCAGAACACCAACGACGGCAAGTACGAGATCAAACGGCTGCCCGGCCGCCCCAAGGCGGGTGAGGTCACGCTGACGCGAGGCCTCACCGCCGACCAGAGCTTCTCGAAGTGGGTCAAGGACAGCCAGTTCGGCAAGATGCAGGACGCCCGCAAGGGCGGCTCGATCATCATCTACGACTTCGAGGGCGCGGAGATCAAGCGATACAAGCTGGTGAACGCCTGGCCCAAGAGCCTGGAGATCGGCAGCCTGAAGGCGGGCGACACGTCCCTGCTCACCGAGAAGCTCGCCATCACGTACGAGCGCATCGAGGTCGGCTGATGCGCCGGGTGATCGGCGCGGTGCTCACCAGGCAGGCCGACACCCCGCGCGACCAGCTCGTCACCGAATTCGGCTTCACCCTCCCGCTGGGCTATGTGGACAGCGGCGGCGCGGTCCACCGCGACGGGGTGATGCGGCTGGCGACGGCCCGCGACGAGCTGGTCCCGCTGCGCGACGACCGCGTACGGGAGAACCCCGGCTACCTGTCGGTCGTCCTGCTGGCCCGCGTCGTCACCCGGCTCGGTGCCGTCACCGACATCCACGCCGGGGTGGTCGAGAACCTGTTCGCCGCCGACCTGGCGTTCCTTCAGGACCTCTACCGCCGGGTCAACGCCGAGGGCCACACCCGCGCCGACGTCAACTGCCCCGGCTGCGGGCACGGCTTCACCGTCGACACGGCCGGCAGCCGCCTGGGGGAATCGTGAGGCACCCGCCTGAGCAGCTCTGGCAGGAGATCGCAACGGTGGCGTGCCGCTTCGGCTGGTCGCTGCAGGACATCCTCGACCTCGAACACGCCGACCGGCGCCGCCTCGTCGGCATCATCGGCGACTGGGACACCGGGAGGTAGGCGGTGGGCTGGTGGAGCAGGTTCCGGCGGCCGGCGCCGGAGGAGCCGACGGCACGGCCCACGCCCCGCGCGTGGGCCGAACTGCCCGCGCTGGCGCCCGTCACCGGGCCCATGCCGCTGGCCGCGCTCGGCCCCGCCTTCGCCGACGGCCTGGTCACCCGCCGGCCGACCATGCTGACCGGCACGCTCGGCCACGCCGTCGGCCTGCCACCCGCCCAGCAGCCGCCCGCACCGGCCACCGGCGCACCGCCCACCGGCACACCGGGACCGGTGCAGCGCCGGGAGGCGGCTGCGGACCGGCCCGTCCCGGCCCGCCCACTGCCACCGCAGGCGGCGCTGCCACCGACCGTCCTCCGCGAACACCTGTCCGCCCCGCTCCCACCCCAGTCGCCGTCACCGACCGTGCTCCGCGAACACCTGCCCACCCCACTCCCACCCCAGTCGCTGCCACCGACCTCGCTCCACGAACACCTGCCCACCCCACTCCCACCCCAGGCACCGCCACCGACCTCGCTCCACGAACACCTGCCCACCCCACTCCCACCGTCCGGTGCGGCAGGCTCCGAACCCGCGGCCGCGGTCTGGACAGCCGACACGTCCGGGCACGCCGGGCTGATCCCGGCGCCACCGCTCCCCACCGCTGCCCGCGATGTCGCGACGCCGGTGGCGGGCCGGTCCGATCACGCCGTGAGCTCGGTCGCGCCGCTCGCCAGCGGTGACATGCCCGCCGCCTACCAGCGGGATCTGCCCACCACGCCCCTGCCCGACGTCGTACCCGTGACCACGGCGCAGACCCTCCGCCGCGACCAGCCCGCCGCGCCCAAATCGCAGCCCGCCGCCTCCGCCGCGACCGGGCCGCGCCCCGGCGACGCGGCTCCCCGCATCACTTCGAGGACCGGCAGCGGCGACCGGCCCGCGTCCACGGCTGCGCCCGGCGGCGACCCAGCCGTCATCGTGGCACCGGCCGGTCTCGGCGACGGCTCTCCGACACCCCCCGTCAGCACGGAGCCCGCCACGGCAGGACGTGACCGGGCGGCCGCGGGTCTGCCGACCGCCGCACACAGCCGCAGCACCGGATTCCCCGGCCCGGCCGGAGCCGTCCCGCTCACCGGTTCCACCGAAGCCGAACCCGAACCCGATGGGGTCGCCGGGGTGACGGCGCCGGACGGGTCCGTCGCAGGCGGCGACGTGCCCGTGCAGACCGAGCCCGACGACGCCGCACCGCATCCGGCACCTGATCTGACCCGGGGACCGCAGCGTCCACGGCTGGGACCGGCGCTCACCGCTTCGAGATCTTGTGCACTTTCCGTCGCTCCAGCGACAGAAAACGCACAAGATCTGGCGACGACCGCCGGACCGGCCGCTGTGCCCGTGGCACAACGCCTGCTCACCGACATCGCGAGAACACCTACGGTGATCACACCGCCCCACACGGCCGCACCGCATGACGAAGCCACACCGCACGGCGAAGCCGCACCGCACGGCGAGGGCGCACCGCACGGCGAGGCCGCACCGCATGGCGAAGCCGCACCGCACGGCGAAGCCGCACCGACCCACGCGGCCGCACCGCACTGGGAAGCCGCACCGCACTGGGAAGCCGCATCGCACGGCGAGGCCGCATCGCACCACCCAGCCGCCGCGCTCCCCGCAGCCGCAACGCTCTCGCCGTCGATGACACCCCGCCCGCCCGTCGACACCCTCGCGGCCGACCACGCCGACCGGTTCGACAGACCCGCCACCGACCGTCCCTCCCGGATCCAGCGCGCCACCCTCGATGCACCGGCGATCCCCAGCGGTTCCCTGCGCAGTCCGGACACCGCTCCGACCGCCGACGACACCCCGACCAGACTTGGCACGGCCCTCGTCGTGGCCACCGCCGCAGACACGGCCCTGCTCGGCACCTGGGCGCCCGACGCGGCCCTGAGCGCCCACCGCGATGCCGAGACCGGCCCTCAGACAGCCGGACCAGGCGCGATACGCGGTTCCGACCTGCCCGCCATCGTGACGCCACCCGGCCCGACGGCATCCGCCGACACCCACTCGGCGGGGTCGCGTACGGCGACGGCGCACACCAGCGCCGATGCCACGACCGCGCTCAGCCCTATCTCAGCAGGCCCGGCGCCGCGGCCGGCGACCGTGCAGCGGACGGCCGACTCCGCGCCGAGCGACCTGCCGGTCTCCTCGATCTTGGCACCACCGCCCGGCCCACGACCCTCAGCGCGACCACTGCCAGGGAAGGCGCGACCACTGCCAGAGAACCAGTCACTGCCAGAGAACCAGTCACTGCAACAGAGCCGGTCACTGCAAGAGAACCGGTCACTGCCGGAGAACCGGCACCTGGCACAGAGCTGGGAACTGGCACAGAGCCGGGAACTGGCACAGAGCCGGGAACTGGTACAGAACCGGACGCCGCTGCCGCCGCCCGATCGGCCGGTGCTGGCCCGCCAGCCGCTGCACACCGTGCTCGCCCACTCTGCCATGTCCGCCCGGTCTGGCCCCGCCGCCGCGGCCCCGGTCGAGCCGGTGCCAGCGATACCCGCGACGCTGCCGTGGCGGCGCGCGACGGCGACCGCAGCCGACCCGGTGGTGCCCGCCGTGCAGCGGTTCGCCGAGCTAGCGGCCGATCCCGGCGCGGCGGCGCTCGGCACAGGCCTGGCGGTCGCCGACGGTGACGGGGTCCGGTTCACCTGGGCCGACGAGCCCGCCGACGCGCCCGCAGACACGCCCGCGGACGCGCCCACCGACGCACCGCCGCCCACCGCGGTGCAGCGACTGACCGGCGCACCGGCTGCGGCTGGCGCGCCCGGCGCGGGATCGGCCACGCCGGGCGGACCGCAGCCGGGCGGGCTGCCGCCGGGCGCACTGACCCCCGCCGGCCTGGACGACCTGGCCGCGCGGCTCTACGACCGCATCCGCGAGCGGCTCGGCGACGAGCTGCGCCGCGACCGCGAGCGGTCCGGTCTGGCCACCGGCCTGCGCTGAGGAGGAACATGACCAAGCCATCCGCTCCGTCCACCCCCGATCCCGCCGTCGCGGTCTGCTTCTGGGTCAAGGTCGACGGCCGTGACCTGGGCGCGTTCACCGCCTGCGACGGCATCGGCTGCGAGGTCGTCATCGAGCAGCGGGAGGAGGGCGGCAACAACAGCTTCGTGCACCAGCTCCCGGGGCGGATCAAGTACACCAACATCAAGCTGACCCGGCCCGTCGACGCCGACACCAAGAAGATCGCCGTATGGTTCGCCGGATTCGGCGGCGTGGTGCAGCGGACCACCGCGACCATCCAGGCGATGACCGCCGACGGCACCATCGTCTACGCCTGGCATCTGACGGGTGTCATCCCGGTGCGCTGGACCGGTCCGTCGCTGTCGGTGGACAGCGCGAAGGTGGCGACCGAGACCCTGGAGCTGGCGCACCACGGGTTCATGCAGGGGGCGGGCGCATGACCGGCCCGGCCAAGGCGTACCTGAAGTTCCTGGAGCCGACGGTGAAGGGGCCCGGCGGCCCCACCACGGTCAAGGGCGTCGACAAGCTCACGTTCTCCTTCAATCCCAAGGAGTACACGGTCACCAAGAGCGCCAACTGGAGCCGCGAATCGTCCAAGAACGCCAAGTCGGCCGCGGCGCCGGAGTTCAACGGGTCGGGCCCGCGCTCGATCTCGGTGGAGATGTTCTTCGACGCCACCGACCCGGACCTGGTGATCGACGTGGCCAAGTCGGTGGAGACGCTGCTGGCGTGCGCCGAGCCGCTGCCGTCGACGCTGGCCGCGGGCATGAAGCCGCTGCCGCCGTTCGTGCAGCTCGGCTGGGGCGAGACGATCACCTTCGTGGCCTTCGTCAAGCAGGTCAGCGCCAAGTACACGCTGTTCATGCCCAGCGGCGCCCCGCTGCGGGCGGTCTGCCAGCTGACGCTGGAGGAGATCCCGCTGCCCGGTTCCCGGCAGAACCCCACCTCCGGCAGCACCCGGGCCACCCACGCGCACACGGTGATCGCCGGGGACAGCCTGCCGTCGATCGCGTACGCCGCCTACGGCGACCCGACCCGCTGGCGGGAGATCGCCGAGGCCAACGGCGTCGACGACCCGCTGCGGCTGGCGCCCGGCACCCGGCTCCTGCTCCCGGCGGGGTGAGGCATGGCCGAGCAGCACAACTCCCAGCAGTTCCTCGTCGAGATCGACGGCAAGGAGCTGGCCCCCGAGGTCAGCACCGCGATGAACAGTGTCGTGGTGGAGGACAACCTGCACGTGCCGGACAGCTTCGAGCTGTCCTTCCGCGACCCGGGCCGCACCCTGCTGGCCGAGGCGGGCCTCACCTTCGGGGCCACCGTGAAGATCAGCGTGCAGCCGTCGGGCGAGTCCGGCCCGGTGCTGCTGCTCACCGGCGAGATCACCGCCGTGGCACTGGAGATCGACGGCGCCGGCACCCGCACCGTGGCCACCGGGTACGACCTGTCGCACCGCCTGTTCCTGGGGCGCCGCTGCGAGATCCACAGCGACGTCAGCTACGCGGACTGCGCCCGCGCCGTGGCCAGGCGCAACAAACTCAAAGAGGGCGACATCCAGCCGACCAGGCCGATCCACCAGCGGGTCGCGCAGGACAACACCACGGACTGGCAGTTCCTCCAGCGCCTGGCCCGCGAGGTCGGGTACGAGGTCAGCGTCGTCGACGGCAGCCTGCACTTCCGGCCGCCCGCCGCCGCCGCGAAGGCTCCCGAACCGGGCACGCTCGACTCCGCCGGGGCGCTGCAACTGCGCCTGGGCGACGAGCTGCTGCGGATCAACGCCCGGGTCTCCGCCGCCGAGCAGGTCGCCGAGGTGGAGGTGCGCGGCTGGGACCCCGGCACGAAGAAGCCCCTGGTCGCGGTCGCACCCGCGAAGACGGCCTCGGTCGTGAACGGGGCGGACCCGGCCGCGGTCGCGGCGAAGTTCGGCGGCCACCGGCTGGTGCTCACCGACCCGCCGTACCGTACGCAGGCCGAAGTGGACACCGCCGCGAAGGCCGCGGCGGACCACGTCGCCGGCGCCTTCGCGGAGCTGGCCGGGCTGGCCCGCGGCAACGCGCGGCTGCGCGCGGGCACCCCGGTCAGCATCGGCCTGGCCGGGTCGCCGTTCGACGGCCGGTACACGCTCACCCGCACCCGGCACCGCTACGACGCGCGCGACGGGTACGCGGTGTCCTTCAACGCCAGCGGGCGCCAGGACCGCTCGCTGCTGGCGCTGGCGGGCGGCTCCGCCGAACCGCAGCCGCGCACCGGCGGCGTGGTGCCCGGGATGGTCACCGACGTGGCCGATCCGCTGGACCAGGGCCGGGTGAAGGTGCGCTTCCCGTGGCTGGCCGAGGACTACACCTCCGACTGGCTGCGGGTCGTCTCCGCGGGCGCGGGCGCCCGCCGCGGCATGGTGATGCTGCCGGAGGTCGACGACGAGGTGCTCGTCGCGTTCGAGCAGGGCGACCTGCGCCACGGGTATGTGCTGGGCGGCCTCTACAACGGCGTCGACACCCCGCAGCTGGGCGAGAAGCTGATCGACGCGACCACGGGCGCGGTGCGCCGCCGGGGCTTCGTGTCCCGGCGCGGGCACTCGCTGGTCTTCCTCGACGACGCCGCCGACTCCGGGGTGGCGCTGCTGGCCGAGCAGGGCAAGCTGCGGATCTCGCTGCACGGCACGCAGCGGCGCATCCGGATCACCGCCGACGGGGCCGTCGAGATCAGCGGCACCGAGGTGACGGTCAAGGCCAGCGGCAACGCCACCATCCAGGCGGGCGGCCAGCTGCGGCTCAAGGGCGCCACGGTCAAGGTCGAGGCGTCCGGGCCGGTCGAGGTCACCGGTACACCGATCAAGTTGAACTGAGGAGGAGCGATGGGCGCACCGGCCGCGGTGCTCGGCGATCGGATCACCGGGACCTGTCCGCTGCACCAGATCCCGAATCCGGCCAGCGGCATCCCCCAGCCCGGACCGCCGATGCCGTTCTCCGCGCCGGTCATCACCGGGGCGGTGCCGTCGGTGCTGGTGGGAGGCAAGCCGGTGCTGGTCGCCGGGGCGAGCGGGATCAACACCCCGCCGCACGTCGGCCTGCACGTCAGCGACCCGTTCATGGTCCCGCCGATGCAGCGCGGCGTCATCGTCTCCGGGTCGGCGACCGTGCTCGCGGGCGGCCGCCCGGTGGCCACCGCCTCCAGTCCGGTGACGCTGTGCACGGGCACTCCCGGCACGCTGGTCGCCTCGGCCGCCACGGTCCTGGTGGGACCGTGATGACCGGCGACTTCATCGGCCGGGGCTGGCACTTCCCGCTTGCCGCCGACGCCGCCGGGCGGGTACGCCTCAGCGGCGGCGACCGCCGCCTGGAGCAGTCGATCCGGCTGATCCTGGGCACCGCGCTCGGCGAGCGCCCGATGCGGCCGGAGTTCGGCTGCCGCATCCACGACATGGTGTTCGACACCGTCGACGCGACCACCGCGGGCGGGCTGGCCGACGCGGTGCGCACGGCGCTGGGGCGCTGGGAGCCCCGCATCGACGTGCACGACGTACGCATCAGCGACGATCCCGGTGCGGCCGGGACCGTCCTGATCGACGTCCGGTACACCGCGCACGGGCGCAACGACCCGCGCAACCTGGTGTTCCCCTTCTACGCGATCTCCGCCGAAGGGCGGTGACCGGTGACGACACCCACGCCGCGGCTGGACGACCGCAGCTTCCAGGACCTGGTCGACGACGCGAAACGGCTGGTGCAGCAGCGCTGTCCGGGCTGGACCGACCACAACGTCAGCGACCCCGGGGTGACCCTGCTGGAGCTGTTCGCCTGGATGACCGACATCGTGCTGTACCGGCTGAACCGCGTCCCCGACCGTCTCTACCTGCGGTTCCTCGACCTGATGGGGATAGTTCCGTTCCCGCCGACCGCGGCGCGGGCCGACATCACGTTCCGCCTGACCGCGCCGCGCCCCGCGACGGTCACCGTGCCCGCGGGCACCCAGGCCTCGACCCGCCGCGTCGACGACGCCGACCCGGCCGTCTTCACCACCGTGGAGGCGCTGGACATCGTGCCGTGCGAGCTGTCGGCGCTGGCCACCGTCGACGGCGCCGGCCAGGCCGTGGACCGCACCTCCGACCTGGACCGGGCCATGCCGTTCCTGTGCTTCTCCACCCCGCCGGTGCCGGACGAGTGCGTCCTGATCGGCCTGTCCGCGGCGGTGCCGCGCTGCCTGGCGGCGCTGCGGCTGGACTGCGAGATCCAGGGGCACGGCGTCGACCCGCGCTGGCCCCCGCTGGCCTGGGAGGCGTGGACGGCGGACGGCTGGCGGCCCTGCGACGTCGAGCGCGACGACACCGGTGGCCTGAACATCGCCGGGGACGTGCTGCTGCACGTGCCGGCCGGGCACGCCTCGACCATGCTGGCCGGGCGGCAGGCCGGCTGGCTGCGCTGCCGGGTCGTCCCGACCGTCGAGGGCCAGAAGGCATACAGCGACTCGCCGCGGCTCACCTCGGCGCGGGCACACACCATCGGGGGTACGGCGCACGCCGTGCACGCCACCGTCGTCGACGCCGAGGACCTGGGCGTCTCGACCGGCGTGGCGGGGCAGCGGTTCCCCCTGACCCGCCATCCGGTCATCCCCGACGAGCCCGCGCCGGTGCTGGAGGTCGGCCGCGACGACACCGGCGGGGACGGCGGCTGGCGTGCCTGGCAGCTCGTCGACGACTTCGCCTCCGCCGGGCCGGACGATCCCGTGTTCCGCATCGATGCGCTGGCGGGCGAGGTGCAGTTCGGTCCGGCGGTGCGCCAGTCCGACGGCTCGCTGCGCGGGTTCGGCGCGGTGCCCGCCAAGGGCGCCCGGCTGCGCGTGCGCGGCTACCGTGCCGGGGGCGGCGCCGCGGGCAACGTGGCGGCGCACCTGATCACGGTCCTGAAGACGTCGCTGCCGTACCTGCGGGGCGAGGTGGACAACCGGCGCGCCGCGGTCGGCGGGGTCGACGGCGAGACCATCGACGAGATGCGCGAGCGGGCGCCGCTGGCGCTGCGGGCGCGGGACCGGGCGGTCACCGCCGCCGACTACGAGCAGCTGGCCCGGCAGGCCGCGCCCGAGGTCGGCCGGGTCACGTGCGTGCCGGTGTCGCCGGGCGACGAGGCGGTCCGGGTGCTGGTCGTGCCGAACGTCGGCGCCGACGGGCCGATGTCCTTCGCGGACCTGGTGCCCGACGCCGAGCTGCTGTCCTCGATCGCGGCCTACCTCGAACCGCGCCGGATCGTCGGCACCCGGGTGCTGGTGGCGCCGCCGGTCTACCAGGCCGTCACCGTGGTGGCGACGCTGCACGCCCGGCCCGGCCGCCGGGCCGCCGACATCGAGCCCGCCGCGCTGCGCGCGCTGCACCGCCACCTGCATCCGCTGGTCGGCGGCCCGGCCGGGACCGGCTGGCCGTACGGGCGCTCGGTGCACATCGGCGAGATCTTCGCGGTGCTTCAGCAGGTGCCGGGCGTGGACCTGGTCGAGGACGTGAAGCTGTTCCCCGCCGACGCGGTCACCGGCCGCCGGGGCGAGGCGGTGCGGCGTATCGAGGTGGCCGGCAACGCGCTGGCGTTCGGATACCAGCATGTGCTGAAAGTGGAGGAGTAGCCGATGCGCGGGACCGTCTCCGGGCTGCTCAGCCCCTATCCGATGGGCGAGCGGCTGCCCTCGGTCTACCTCGTCGACGAGATGGCGCAGGGCCTCACCGCGGCCTGCGACGAGGTGCTGGCACCGGTGCTCAGCGTGCTGGACAACCTGCCCGCCTACTTCGATCCGCTGCTGGCCCCGCCGGACTTCTTGCGCTGGCTGGGCTCGTGGGTGTCCACCCATCCGAGCACCCTGCCCAGCGGTGCCGTCGACGAGCGCTGGCGCGGCGCGATCGCCGCCGCGGGCGGCACCCTGCGCCGGATCGGTACGGCTGCGGCGATCGCGGCCGAGGTCGCCGTCGCGGCCGGGGTGCCGGTCGAGGACGTCGACGTCGCCGACTCCGGCGGCGTGTCCTGGTCCACCGATCCGGCGGCACCGCTGCCCGGACAGGACGTGCCGAAGCTGGCCGTACGGATCCGGGCACCCGATCCGGCGCTGGTGGACCAGCACGTCGTGGCGGTCGCGCTGGCCGCCGCCAAACCCGCCCATCTGCCCTGCACGTTGACGGTGGCGTAGAGATGATCATTTGTAAGAAGTGCGGCCATCACAACACCGACGCCGACCAGTGGTGCACCAACCCCGGCTGTGGGGCGTACCTGGCCTTCGACGGAGCGGTGCAGGAGCAGCCGGTGCCCGAACCGGCACCGACCCCACCGCCACCACCGGCACCGATCCCACCGCCGCCGACGCCGACGGCGCCGCAGGCCGTCACGCCGCAGCCCGTGACACCGCAGCCGTACCAGCCGCAGCCGCCGGTCGCCCAGCAGACCGTCCGGCCGGAACCGCCGCCCGAGCCGACCGGGCCGCAGGTGCGCCCCGGCGATCGCGTCTGCGCCAGGTGCGGCTGGGGCAACGAGCACAGCCGTACGTTCTGCCGGCACTGCGGCAACGAGCTCAACGGGGCCGCGCCGCCGCTCACGCCGACCGCGCCGATGCCGCCCGTCACCGGGCCGCGCCGGCGGCGGCGCTGGCCGATCGTGGCGGGTGTCATCATCCTGAGCGTCATGGTGCTGGCCTGCGGCGCGGCCCTGGCGGTCTGGGCCTCGACGAAGCTCCACAAGCCGGGAACCCCGGTCGTCGCCACCACCCGCGCCGCCGCCCCCTCCGCGCTCCATCCGCCGCCCAGGGTGTCGCCCAGTCCGGAACCCAACCTGCCGCCGGATGAGCCCGGTATCGCGCTGTCGAGCAGCGCGATCACTCCCGGCGCCAGTTCGTCCGGGCCGGACGCGGGGCCGGAGTACCTGCTCGACAGGGACTCCGGGTCGTACTGGTCGGCGGCCGACAACGACAGCCGGCCTTCGCTCACCTTCAATCTGGACGCCCCAGAGGGCGTGCGGGTGGTCCGGATGACGGTGGAATCCGGCGGCACCACCAGCGAATTCAACCAGCGGCCCCGGCCGAGGCTCATCTGCGTCAGCGTCGACGACGGGCCCTGCGCCGAGCACACCCTGGAGGACACGCCCGCCCTGCAGCAGGTTCGGATCGACGCGCCGCAGCCCGCGCACCGGATCAGGCTGGACATCCTGTCCACCTACGACGCCACCGAGTCTGGCCCGCACGACCAGGCCGTCGCGATGCGGGAGGTCGTGTTCTACATCGCCCCGTAGGACGGCTCAGACCTCGACGAAAGAAGCGCACCCGGCGCGAGCCGTGGATCGCGCTGTGGCCGGTTTCTGCTCATCGTCCGGAAACCCGGCTGCGCGACACCCGCGGGCGGCCGGCTCGGGGAATCGAGCCGGCCGCCCTTACGGTGATCAGGTCACCGTCTGCCCGGTCAGGGGAAGTTCACCAGGTAGACGTTGTTGGTGGTGGAGTTCGCCGCCGCCCCGGTGTTGTTGATGACGCGGGAAATGGTGCCGACGCCGCCGAGGGAGACGACCGCCATGTTGTGGAACTTCACCCCGGCGACCGCGGGCACCTCGAACGCACGGGCCGAGGCCACCGCCGGGTTGACGTTGAAGTAGCAGTAGCTGCCCAGACCCCAGGCCTCGAACGTGGTGACGCCGGAGCCAACCTTGATGGCCGGGTAGCCGTTCTGCGAGCCGTTCATCCAGGCCGCCTGGTTCGGCGGGTCGTACGGCATCTCGTTCTGGAAGAAGATGATCCGGCCGTTGGCGCCGTTCCAGACCACCTCGTTCTTCTGGTAGTGCTCGACGAACAGACCCGTCGCGAGGACGTTGTCACCGTTGACGGTCAGTCCGTTGTCCGCGGTGTTCACCGCCCAGCCGACGCCGCTGCCGTGATCGGCACGCCAGGCCCAGGTGTGGTCGACGATGGTGTTGTTGGTGTTGACCACCAGGCTGTTCGTCGCCTTGCCCGCGACCATGCCGCCGATGCGGAAGAACACATCCTGGATCGTGGTCGGGTTGGCCGCGTGCGACACGGACGTCTTCGCCAGACCGACCTTGAGCAGGGTGTCGGTGTTGGTGGTCCCGGCGTCGAAGAGCAGGCCCTTGATCCGTACGCCGTCGACGTCGGCGACGTCCATCGCGTTGACCCCGCCGTCGGGGATGATCGTGGCATAGCCGATGCCGAGGACGACCGTGTTCGCCTTGGTGACGTGCAGCGTCTGGTTGACGTGGTAGACGCCCGGGGTGAAGAAGACGTTGCAGCCGTTGGCGAACGCCGTGTTGATCGTCGCCGCCGAGTCGCTGGGGCGGGCGACGAAGAAGGTGCTCATCGGCAGCGAGCTGCCCGGTGTCGAGCCGCCCGCCCAGCTCGGTCCGGACGCGTTCGTCCGCAGGGACGGCAGGAACACCCGGTACTTGCCGGCGCCGTCGAGGTACAGGTACGGGACGTCGCGGGAGACCGGCGTGGTGCCCAGCGTCGTGTAGCGGGGGCCGGCCGCCGGGTCGGTGTTGAAGTTGTTCGCGGGTGCCCCGTTGACCCCGGAGAAGACCATGTTCCAGTTGGAGCCGCTCCAGCTGCCCAGCGTGCTGTCCCTGGTGTACCACTGCTGCTGCGAGGCCGACTCGGCATTGCCGTCGATCTTCGAGTCGGCGATGTAGCCGCCGCTGGCCCAGCCGTAGCTGGCCGGGAAGAGGTTGAGGCCGCCGATGACGTGCATCCGCCGGAACGGCGCAGCCTGCGCGACCGCCCAGCGGTTGGTGCCGCCGAGGGTGTTGACCGACAGGTTCTCGGCGGCCCGCCAGAAGTTCTGGGTGGCGTTGCCGGCATCGCTGGCGTTGAACGCGTCGACGGTCACCGCACCGTTGATGCGGGTGTCGTCAGGGTTCAGGCCGAGGCCGTGGATCGAGGTGTTGAACCCGATGTTCGCCCCGACCGTGTACGGCGTGGCACTGGGCTTGAACAGCTCCGCGTCGCGGCGGGTGGCGAACTGCGCCGTCGCGGTGCTCTTCTGCGCCTCGAAGATGCTGTTCAGCGAAGCCTGGATGGTGGCATCGCTCATGCTGTGGTCGTAGATGTGCACGTTGGGCCCGAAGTCAGGCGTGTCGGAGTAGGTCGGGCAGGAGCCGGTGGCCACCCCGAGCGAGAACTTCTGGGCGCCGGTGCCGTTGCAGTCCCAGATCGTCAGGCGGGTGCCGTTGGCGGTGGCGCCGCCTGGAGAGTCCATGCAGCGGCCGGACTGAGGGTTGCGCATGGAGCCGTCGGCCTGCTGCACCCACTGCTGGGCGCCGGTGCCGTTGCAGTCCCAGAGCTGGAGCGGGGTGCTGTTGGCGGTGCCGCCGCTGGTGACGTCGAGGCAGCGCCCGATGGTCGTCAGGGCGGTGCCGCTCCAGCTCCAGTGCTGGTCGGCGGCCGCGCTCTGGCAGTCCCACAGCTGGACCGCCGTCCCGTTGACGCCGGTGTCGTCACCGGAGACGTCGACGCACTTCCCACCCGGCCCGGTGATGGGGTCGCCGACCACGGCGGCGTAGGCCGACTCGGCGGGGACGGCGAGGCTGTACGTGGCACCCGTGGCCGCCAACATCAGCGTCAGCAGTCCGATTCGAAGCGATCTTGCTGCGGTTCTCATATGTCTACCCGCTCTCTGTTCCTCCCCGCAGGGAGGACGCGACCGCTGTCGCGGCGCGACGTGGGGTCAGCTGCCGGAAATCCGGCATGGTGAACGGCGAGCAATCCCGCGCGGGAGAGCGCTCTCTTAAAGTTTCTACAGTGTTACGGCGGGCCGTCTTAAGTGTCAAGTAGCGACGACTGCCAATCTATCGCCGAGGCCCGAGGAAGCTCGGACAACGCCCGAAGAGCATTCCCATCTCTCCCCGAGTCACCCAGTGGGTCGAGGAGAAGCGCGAACACCAGCAATAAATCCGATCGATCACCACCACGACCACACCGCCCCGGAGGATGCCACGGGTCGCGAACAGGGAGTCTCGACGGAGGTGTCCACCAGACACGGACATACGACTGCGGGACACCCCTGCCGACATCCTCATGACCGTCCCGGGCTCCGGGTCACCTGCGTGAGAGCGCTCCCCGACATGGACAACGTTGTCATGATTCGCCCGTCTCCACCTGGGCGTAGCGGGTCAGGCCGGATACCCCGGTCACACGCTCAGGCCGCGCATTACCCCGGCCGAGCTCGTTGTTCGACAGGCCCTGAACGTCATCGACGTTGCCGCACGACGGCAGGCAGTATTCCGCCCGCCGATGAGTGGGTGGGCCGGGCGCGGCAGAATGCGAAATCGCGCATACTGATCGCCGGTGATCCGCTACCCGTAGAAACTGCCAGGTGACGCCGTAGTCCCTCATCATCGCGGCAGGCGCAAGGAGTATGAGAGAGGCAGGTGCCTGCGGCGGCACGCCGCTTGGCCGAATCGACATCAGTCATAGCCGACGCCGGAAAGATCCTCCGCCGCAGCTCGAACCCGCCCAGTGCTCGGCCGAGCTACATGTCGATGGACTACGCCGCCTCGTAGACCGGTGCAGCGGTGGCGCGGACGGACTTGAGGATGGTGATCAGCCGGTCCACGTCGACCGAAGGGAAGAGCGAGTCGGGTCCCTGTGGCGCGATCTCGGTGAACGGGGACTCGTAGAGCCTGCCCACCTCCATGACCCCGTTCTGGGTCAAGTGGCTGATCACCATGTTGATGAAGTGGATCTGGTTTGCGTTCAGCGTCCGCCCGACGAGGAACTCCCCGAAGGCCTCCGTCGCGGCTGCCCTGTCCAGCCCGACAAGTGACCTGATGAACAGGCCGAGGCCGTCCGCCGAGCGGCGCGCCTGATCGATGTCTTCGGCCGCGCCCACGCCGCTCTCAGCCAGCATCCGTTCCAGCTCGGCTAGGTCCGTGACGGAGAGCTGCTTGTTGCGGCGCAGCTTGTGTAACGCCAGGTGGTCCTCGTGATCGCGCAGGTAGACCCGGGCCTTGGCGCGGAACCGGTCGAAGTCGGTGCCGACCCTGACCCCTGTGAGGGTCACCTCGGTGAGCTCTCCGAGCTGGTCTTCAAAGTCGGTGTAAACGATGGTCCGCTTGGAGCGCTCGATCAGCTTGACCAGCGAGCGCATCCGGCGGCGCAGCAGTTCCAGCATCGGCAGGGTCACATCCTGCCACCACTCGTCGCCAGCCACCTCGTCCAGGAGCTGCTGCTGCTCGTGGATGGCCGGGATGCTGGTCTGCTCTAGCAGCGCCGACGCGATCTCCTGCACTTGCTTGCGCAGCCGCTCGTAGGCGGGCTCCACGTCGAGCTGTCCGAGTTGAAGCCGCAGCATGATCAGGTCGAAGCGCTTGGCGGCCTCGTCCTCGTCTCGGACCGCAGTCGGCAACCCAGCGAGCTTGCTGCCGATCTCGTCGATCGCTTCCGCGCTCAGCCGGTTCCAGTGAATGAAGTCGGCGTAGTACTCGACCGTGCGCCGCTGCGGGCGTACGACGAAGTTGTCCAGGTGGATGGCGGCGACCCGGCTGTGGAGCTGGTGGGCGATGTCCAAGCGCAGCCCGGCCTCGCTCTTGGTGCCGTCCGACTCCGGCTCCGCGCCCTCGGGAAGCCGTTGGTCGAGTCGGTAGATCAGTTCGAGTTGCGCTTTGAACAGGCGCTCGGTGAGCGACTCACTGAGAGAGCCTTCAACCATTTTGGGACTGTGGTTGAAGTACTCGAAGTTCTGGCAGAAGTCGAAGATGAAGAAGTCCTGCTTGTCCTGCCCCGGGGCATAGAGGTCCTTGCAGAGCCTGGTGCCTCGGCCGATCATCTGCCAGAACTTGGTCTTCGACCTCACGATCTTGAAGAAGACCAGGTTGACGACCTCTGGTACGTCGATGCCGGTGTCGAGCATGTCGACCGAGATGGCGATGTGCGGGGCCTTGTCCTTGACCGAGAAGTCGTCGATCAGGTTCTGCGCGTACTCAGTCTTGTGGGTGATGACCCGGGCAAGGTGGCCGGCGTGTTCGGGGTAGTTGGCGTCAAAGCGCTTCGCGATGAAGTCCGCATGGTCGTTGTTCTTGGCGAAGATAATCGTCTTGCCGATCCGGTCCCCGCTGGCAACGCGGTGACCGTGGGTCATCAGCGTCTCCAGTACCTTGTCGACGGTGTCGGCGTTGAAGAGCCACTTGTTGACCGCATCGCGGTCGACGTTGTCCGGCGGACCGTCGTCGCCCCAGTCGATAGAGTCCCAGTAGTCCTTCTCCTCCTCGGTCAGTTCGTCGTAGCGGATCCCGTCCCGCTGAAATTTGAGCGGCACCGATACGGCCCGGGGCGGGACGAGGAAGTCCTCCGCGACTGCCTCTTCGAGGTCGTAGTTGTCGGTAGGCACGCCGTCTTCCAGATTGAAGAGGCTGTAGGTGTTGCGGTCGATCTCGTTGCGTGGTGTGGCGGTGAGCCCGACGAGCAGGGCGTCAAAGTACGAGAAGATGGCGCGGTACTTCTGGTAGACCGACCGGTGAGCCTCGTCGATGATGATCAGATCGAAGTGGCCGGTCCCGAACCGCCGCACGCCGCTCGCGGTTTCGTTGATGAGACCCATCATCGTCGGGTACGTCGAAACGTAGACTCGCCCCTCGGTGTCCTTCTCGGTAACCAAATTGACCGTGGCGACTTCGGGGAGGTGGGCCTTGAAGGCGTTGACCGCCTGGTTGACCAGCGCTTTACGGTCGGCGAGGAAGAGCACCCGCTTGGCCCAATTGCCCCGCATCAGCAGGTCGACCAACGCGATAACGGTCCGAGTCTTGCCAGCGCCGGTCGCCATGACGACGAGCGCCTGACGTTGCCGGCGCACCTCGAACGCCTCACCGATGGCGCGGATGGCGCGCTGCTGGTAGTACCGCTCGACGATGCCGGTGTTGATCGGCACCTCCGCCAGCGGCCGGCGGGTGCTGCGCCGCTGGATAAGCAGCTGCAGCTCCGACTTGGTGTAAAAGCCCTGCACCTCACGCGGAGGATAGCCGGTGTCGTCCCAGAACCAGGTCTCGTAGCCGTTGGTGTAGAAGATGACAGGCCGCTGGCCGTACACCGTTTCGAGGCAGTCGGCGTAGAGCTTGGCCTGCTGCTGACCCACGGTCGCGTTCCGGCGGGTGCGCTTGGCCTCGACCACGGCCAGCGGCTTGCCGTCGTCACCCCAAAGGACATAGTCGACGTAGCCGACGCCCTGGTTGTTGGGCATCCCGGCTACCTGAAACTCCCGGTCGCGCGGCTGGTCAAGCGGCCAGCCGGCCTCGCCAAGCAGCAAGTCGATGAAGAGGTCCCGGGTCTGTGCCTCGCCGTAGTCGTGGTCGTCAGGCCGGGATTCGTTGGCGGCCTTGGCGGCGGCAATCTCGGCCCGCAGCTTCGCCAGTTCCGCATCGAGGCTGGCGTTCTTCTCCCGCTCGGCGGCGAGGGCAGCATCTTGGGCCGCGAGCTTCGCCGCCAGTTCCTTCAACTCGGCCTGGGTCTGCTGCCGGACGGAGGCGGGAACGGGTCGGGGGATCAGATTCGGGTCGAAGGCAATCGCGCTGCCCGGAACGGCCGCCGGGTCACGGGTGTAATGCCGAGCCACCCAGTAGAGGACGTGGAACAGCTCCCGGACCACCGGCAGCGCATCGGTGGACTTGATCGGCGTGGTCTTGTGAACTGCCGCGTTGCCCTGCTTGCGAATGATGTCCATCTTGGCCTGAAGGGTCGACCCGACCAGGCTACGCAGGGACGACTCGTAGATCATCCCCGAAAGGTCGCTCTTGTACGGCTGATTGAGGCTGCTGTCGGCCTGGTAAAGCCAGGTGAGGGTGAGTTCGAGGGTGCGCCGGGCATAGAAGCACGAAGCCCGCGGGTCGGCGACAGTATGGCTCTCGGCCCGCAGGGCTTCATTGAACAGCTCAGGCCACTCGGCCCGCAGGAACGCGAAGTTGCTCATCGAGCGCCAGCCCCCAAAGTTAACAGCGCTCGATCATCTCACGTCAGAGCAAACCCCGGAAGGCCCGATCCTGCAACGACGCGAACAATGCGTCCAAGTCGTCGAGGTGCCCTTGTTGCCTCGCCTTTAGTAGGCTCACGGCGGTCACGCGGCTAGCGAACTCCCCTTGTAGTTCGATGGGCGGTAGTAGTACTCGCGTCTCTGCGATTTGCTTTATGTTGAGCGTCGGTTGGCTAACTGTGCGAAGTTCGCTAGTGAAGTAGTCTTGTACCGCCGATGTTCTCAGATAAGCAGCAACGTACTTCCGTGTAGTCTCGTTCTCCACAGGTACCCGAGCGATCGCTCGCGCGATGTTGGAGCCGATATCTTCAGGACCAACTACGGCGACATTTCCGATAGAGCCAACGCAGCTAATTAGGATCTCGTTGCCTCGAAGTCGCGACCGACTGTACTGACTCTCGACAGAGTGGCTAATGCGTTTCAGCGATGAGCGGTTAACGCGCCCCCCCATGAGGTCGCCCACTCTTACGATCGGAACTCCAGCATCGTCTTGATCGCCTGGTTGAACCACGCCATAGTTGATGCGGTCAGACGGCGCCACCAGTGCCGAAAGTTCGCAAGATGTCCAAGTCCTCGGGTTCGTTCGTGGGTCTCCGAACATGCTGAGGAAGATGGACTGGGTAAGGTCGTCGATGTGGGCGAAGGCTTCCCGGCGCTTGGTACGCAGCGCATCCACCTGGTCCAGCACCTCCGCAATCCTCCGCTGCTCGGGCAACGGCGGGAGAGGCAATGGAAACTTCGCTAGTTCTGTAGGACTCAGCCGTGGAAGATTCGCCCCGGTTGCCCTCGATGCGGCCAGCGCGACTATGCGGGGATGAGCAAGAAAGTGGGCGAAATAATCGCGATCGAGTCGGCTACCCGGAGAGATAGGAAGAATATCTGTACTGCACACGCCGCTGAAATTGGGGCGAGCAATTTTGGCAAGATAAGGGCGGAGTTTTCCGAAAAGGACTTGCTCGTTGGTGAACCGGAACTTTGTGCTCATAAGGTCGGCATCGCCAACCGTCTTGACATTAACCAAAGCGCCGCCGCGCTTGATATTCTCAAGTCCCACGTAGGCGGTGACATCCCCTACGTCACTCGGCTCAACGGTTTTTCTCGCGATTGTGGCGACCTCACCAAGGGATACCACTTCCCAGCCGCTCATCCGAGCATCGCCTTGAGGTCGGACATGCCCTGCTGGATCTCGGACTCAAGGCGTTCCAGGTCCGCCAAAACTTCGAGCGGAGACCGATGCTCGACCTCTTCGTGGACGACCTTCTTGTAGCGGTTGAGGCTAAGGTCGTAGCCCTGCTCGACAATGTCGGCCCTCGGCACGCAGAAGCTCTGCTCGGTGCGCGCCCGCTTTAGCTCGTCGCTGTCACGCTGCGCCCAGCGGACCAGCGCATCGGGCAGGTTGTTCTTCGCGTGGTCCTCCTCGCCGAAGTCCACGGTGGGCACTGGGCCAAGCTTGCCATCGGGCAGTAGCGCGGTCCGCTTATCGTCCAGGCTCCAGCCGTCTGCGGTGACTTCGTAAAACCAGACGTGGTCGGTGCCGCCGCTGTTGGTCTTGGTGAAGAGTAGGATTGCCGTGGAGACACCGGAGTAGGGCTTAAAGGTGCCGCTGGGGAGCTTGATTACGCCGTCGAGCTTCTGGTCCTCGACCAATATACGACGCAACTCCCTATTTGCCGTGCTCGATCCGAAGAGCACACCCTCTGGCACGATTACCGCCGCCCGGCCGCCCGGCTTCAACAGCCGCAAAAACAACGCCAGGAACAGCAGTTCGGTCTTCTTGGTCTTGACGACCCGCTGGAGGTCCTTCGACGTGCTCTCGTAATCAAGGCTGCCAGCGAACGGCGGGTTGGCCAAGATGAGCGAGTATTTCTCCGCCTCGCTGCTCACGTTCTCGGCGAGCGAGTCGCGGTACCGAATGTCTGGGTTTTCCACGCCGTGTAGCAACATGTTCATGCTGCCGATTCGTAGCATCGTGCCGTCGAAGTCAAAGCCGTGGAACATGCTTTCGTGGAAGTGCTTCCGCTGCTCTGCGTCGACCAGGACGCTGCTGTGTGTGCGACGGACGTACTCTCCGGCCTCGACCAGGAAGCCCGCGGTGCCGCAGGCCGGGTCGCAGATCTCGTCGCGCGGGCCTGGGGCCATCATCTCGACCATCAGCTGGATGACGTGGCGCGAGGTGCGGAACTGGCCGTTGTGTCCGGCCGTGGCGATCTTACTGAGCATGTACTCGTACAGGTCACCTTTGGTGTCCCGGTCGTCCATTGGGACGCCGTCGAGCATGTCGACCACACGGGACAGCAACGCCGGGTTGGGGATGGTGAACCGGGCGTCCTTCATATGCTGCGAGTACGTCGACCCGTCGCCGCCGAGGGTCCGCAGCAACGGAAAGACCCGCTCGCCGATGATCTCGAACATCTCCCTCGGCGCGGCGCTTTTGAAGCGCGACCAGCGCAGGTCGTCGTACTTGCGTCCCTGGTCATCACTGCCCTCCGGGAAGATCCGGCGCTCCATCGGCATGCCCAGCCGGTTGGCCTTGTTCTCCTCAAGGGTATGCAAATCGTCCAGGCGCCGGATGAAGAGCAGGTATGTGATCTGCTCGATGACCTCAAGCGGGTTGGAGATGCCACCCGACCAGAAGGCGTCCCAGACTCGGTCGATCTTGCTCTTCAGTTCACCAGTGATCACGTAGCGTCTTCCCCACCTCAGTGCATGCTTGGACCCACACGTTACCGGGTCGCTCCCGTCACGGGATCGGCTGATGGTGCCCCTCGCAGGAGTTCTGTCCCGATGCCATAGGTTGTCTCACTTCTGCCTGTCAGACGATCTTCCGGCGAGTGCCGCGCCGACCTGCTCGACGGCACCATCGCCGAAGGACTGATCGACTTCTTCCGCAAACCGGACCCGATCATCGACGCAGTCACGGCCGAGCGGACGCTACGCGCCGACGGCACCGACCGGCACCAAGCCGAACTCGACACCATCACCGGACATATCCGCACCGCCGAAGCGGCCGTCGACCGCTACCTCACCGCGTTCGAGAACGGCACCCTCGACGAACGGACCTGCGGCCACCGCATCCAAGACCTGACCCTCAAGCTCGACCAGCTCCGAGCCCGCCACGACGAACTCCACCAGCTCCGCCACGCCCTGCCAGCAATGCCTAGCCCGAAGGCGATCGAGCGCTTACGTCAGGAACTCGCCGACGTGCTGCACCACGGCACCCCAGGTCAGCGCAAAGCCGTCATCGAAACCCACGTCGCCGAGATCAAGATCCAGGGCAGCACCCTCACCCCGGTCTACAAGATCCCACTCGAACAACTCGATCAAGACAACGATGGGCCGGTCGATTTCTCGACCGACCCATCGTTTCGCACAATGGTGCGGGTTGTGGGGCGGGCGGGACTCGAACCCGCGCGACCGAGGGATTATGAGTCATCTTGAACGCGACGACTACACCACCTAGCAGCCACTATGGTTTCGCATCGTGACACGTTGACCTCTGGGTTCCACTCCGACCACACCATTTCGCGTCACGTTTGGCGTCACGCTCGTTCGCCTGGCGACTGAGCCTTGACGCCACCAGGCCGTACTCACCGCCCAGGAGCGCCAGGCCGTTGCGTTCGCACTCGGGCAGCTCATCGCACCGGCTGACCAGCGCGCTTGTGCTGAAGTTTCCGAAGTGCGGTTCGCCTACCAGGCTACCGGGTTTGAGCGGCTGACAGCCCAAATGGCGCCAGGTGCATGACTCGGCGATTAGCCCGCTGGCGGGCACACAACGCCGCAACCCGGTCCGGCTCGAACCGGCCAATACCAACCTCGCAACGGCACCGGTGAACCGCTCGACGGCGACCGCGTCCGCTGCTCGAACATGTCACACAAGATCGCCTGAGGTTCCGGTGACCCGCATTTCCGCCGCTAATCAACGGTGGGGCGGGCGGGACTCGAACCCGCGACCGAGGGATTATGAGTCCCCTGCTCTAACCTGCTGAGCTACCGCCCCGAGCCGGCCACGGCCGGCGGGCACTAGCGTAACCGCTACGGCCCGCTGTCTTCATACCCGATCAACCTGCACCGCGCCAACGCCTTGCCGGTGCCCGCCGGGTGCCGCCGGGGACGCGATCGTTCGTGCAGTTTCGGGGAAACTGCACGAATTCGCCTCATGATTCCAGCACTTTCCCCGAAACTGCCCCAGCCGACGCGACGCGACGCGCGAGGGGACGGGGAGCGGGGCCGGGGGCGGGTGGGAACGAGTCGAGGCCCGGACCATACGGTCCGGGCCTCGACTGACTGGCTCCCCCACTTGGACTCGAACCAAGAACCTGCCGGTTAACAGCCGGCTGCTCTGCCAATTGAGCTACAGGGGAATGTGCCTGTCACGTCGCTTCGGATCTCTCCGCGGCGGCGTGCCTCGACAAGACTACAGGACACCACCCCGGGTATGGCAAACGGGTAACCCCGGCCCGTCCGGTGTCGCGGAACGCGCACACCAGGCAGGATGGGACACAATACGCGATCGAGGACAGGAGCCACGATGAGCAAGCTGTGGTGGTTCGCCGCCGGTGCGGCGGTCGGGTACGTGGTCGGCACTCGTGCCGGTCGCGAGAAGTACGACGAACTGGTCGTCACCGCCCGGAAGGTGATGGATCACCCGACGGTGCAGGAGGCGGCCGGGGTGGTCCAGGCGCAAGCCGCGCGCCTCTACGACGAGGGCCTGCGCAAACTCAACCAGCACGTCTAGCAGCCAAGTTGCCGGGCAGTCGGGCGTATGGCGGTGCCGGAAACGCCCGACTGCCCGGCAACTTGCGCGAAGTGGGTCAGGCGGCGGCGCGGCCGATGCCCGGCAGCGGCGGGTCAGCAGCTCCGTCGAGCCCGACCACGCCCAGCTCGTCGCGAGCGGCGTCGAGTTCGGCCACGTCGTCGACTTCGAGGTGATCGCAGTCGGCGTGCGGGCCGCCGAGCACGGCCGCGAGCATCGTGCGGGCCAGTTCGGCCTGCTCCGGGTCGTCGTGGCGGCCGAGCCGGACCTTGACGACGGAGAGCCGGGCGCGGCGCAGCCGGGTGACGGCCTGGGTGGCGCTCTCGGCGGAGAGCATGAGGTGGGCCGGGCTGAGGCAGGCGCCGATGCGGGACGGGTCGGCGCGGTCGAGCAGGGCGACGATGTCCTGGGAGCCGGAGACCAGGGTCTGCGGGGCGGCTTCGACGGCGACGCGGACGAGGCGGCCGGTGTGCCAGGCGACCTCGGTGAGCCCGGCGCTGAGGTCGCTGAGCAGCCGGGCGGCTATCTCGCGGTGGGTCTCGGCCTGGTCGGTGCCGAACCGGGGCAGCGTGGTGGAGACGGACCCGTGGTTGCTGTCCTCGGGCATGAGGTCGACCAGCACCCGGGCCAGGTCGAGGGTGTATAGCCACCAGCTGCGCCAGGTGCCGTCGGCCGGGGTGGCCTCGGCTCCGGCGTCGAGGGTAACGACTTCGAGGCTGCGGCTGGCCAGTTCGGTGCGCAGGCGGCGGCGCAGCCCGATGGACGAGGCGAGCGTGGTGGCGAGGATGGGGCCGAGCCGCAGGCTGATGCTGAGCACGTCGGCGAGCAGGCGTTGCCGCTGGGGCACGACGGCGGTGTCCAGGCGCCGCAGGAGGCCGCGCACGTCCTTGACGTTCTCGACGGAGACCACCGTGGCCACATGCACGGTCTGCCCGTCGGGGTGTCGTAGGCGCATCGGTCACCTCCGCACGGCCTCATGTTGCCGAGAAGGTACTCGCCTGATCCACATCAGACAAATAGAGGGTAGCTAATGAGGTGGTGAACTTGATCTCGCTCATCGTCTCATTCACGTCAAGAGGGCCGCCCCCGCGTGCGCGGGAGCGGCCCTTCACCGGTTCGGGGTCAGCGGCACAGCACCGAGGTCATCCGCCGTCCGGCGACCCAGAGTCCGATCGCGAACATCACCGCCAGGTACGCCACGTGGATCAGCATCGACCACGCGAAGGTGGCCGTCGTGATGCCCCGGACCAGCTCCACCGCGTGGTAGAGCGGGGTGAGGGCGATCAGCACCTCGACCGGCGGCGGGTAGTCCTGCACCGGCGAGAAGGTGCCCGAGAACAGGAACAGCGAGAACTGCCCCGCGTTGATCAGGTCGAAGTCCTGCCAGCCGCGTACGAACGTGCTGACGGCCATGCCGACCCCGCCGAAGGCCAGCCCGATCAGCATCGTGGCCGGGAACGCCAGCAGCGCCAGCGGCGCCGTGGTCAGCCCCATGACCACCATGAGGATCAGGAACGCCCCGGTGTAGACCGACCCGCGCACGATGGCCCAGATCAGCTCGCCGAGCGCGATCTCCATCGGGCGCAGCGGGGTGGCCAGCATGCCGTCGTACGTCTTGGCGTACTTGAACTTGAAGAAGAAGTTGAAGGTCGTCTCCGACATCGCGCCCGACATCGCCGCCACGGCCAGCATCGCCGGTGCGACGAAGGTGGCGTACGGGATGACGTCGCCGTTCTTGAGCGTCAGGTCGCCGACGAGCGCCCCGACGCCGATGCCGATCGACAGCAGGTAGAGCACCGGCTCGAAGAAGCCCGACGCCAGCACCACCCAGTAGGCGGGGCCGGAGCGCAGCGCCCCGACGTTGCGGTTGATGACCGAGAAGATCCGCGACGGCGAGACCAGCCCCTCGCGGGCGGCCCGGGTCACGGCGTACGTGGTGACCATGTGTTCCCCTCAGTCCTTCAGCCGGCGCCGGTAGGACGCGTACGCCAGCAGGCTGCCGCCGGCCGCCCACAGCAGCAGGTAGCCCAGGTGCGCCCAGATCGGCCAGGGCGGCGCGACGCCCAGCGTGGCCGACCGGCACAGCTCCACCGCGTGCCACAGCGGCGACGCGTACGCCAGCGCCCGCACCGCCTCGGGCAGCTGCGACACCGGGAAGAACACCCCGGCGAACAGCGTCGACGGGATCACCACGAACCGGAACAGCATCGCGAAGTAGCTGTCGTTCTCGATCCGGGCCGAGAACGCGATCGTCGGCGCGGCCACGGCCACCCCGAGCAGCGCGCACACCAGCGGCGTGACCACGACCCAGGCCGAGTGGATCGCCCCGAACGCCGCGCTGACGGCCAGGAACGCGATCGCGCCGAGCAGCACCCGGAACACGATGTAGAGCAGCCAGCCCGCGACCATGTCCGCGATGCGCACCGGCGTGGCCCGCATCGCGTGGTAGCCGCGCACCCACTTGAAGTCGCCCAGCACGGAGAAGGTCGACTCGCCGACCGCCTGCTGGAAGGCGGTCGAGGCCAGCACGCCCGGGACGATCCAGTCCAGGTAGCTCACCCCGCCGATGTCGTGGACGTACCCGCCGACGCCGATGCCGATGCTGATCACGAACAGGATCGGCAGCACGAACGACGAGAAGATCGAGGCCTGCCAGAGCCGCCGGTAGAGGGTCAGGTGCCGTTCCAGCACCGCGAACGTGCCGCCCATCAGTCGACCAGCGTCCGGCCGGTGAGGATCAGGAACACGTCTTCCAGCGTCGACCGGCGCACCAGCACGCTGGACGGGGTGAACCCGCGCCGGTGCACCTCGCTGACCGCGGCGTCGCCGTCGGTGCTGTAGAGCAGCAGCCGGTCGGGCAGCGGATCGAGCCGGTCGCCGATCCCGGCGAGCTTCTCGACGTATGACGCGGGGGTCTCGTCGCCGAAGCGCAGCTCGACGACCTCGCGGGTGGAGTGGGTCTCGATCAGGTGCCGGGGCGAGCCCTCGGCGACGATCTTCCCGCCGTCCATGACGACGAGCCGGTCGCACAGCTGCTCGGCCTCGTCCATGTAGTGCGTGGTCAGCACGAGGGTGACGCCGCGCTGCTTGAGCCGGAACAGCCGCTCCCACAGCAGGTGCCGCGCCTGCGGGTCCAGCCCGGTGGTGGGCTCGTCGAGCAGCACCAGGTCGGGCTCGTTGATCATCGCGCGGGCGATGGACAGGCGGCGCTTCATGCCGCCCGACAGCGGCTCGACGGTGCTGGCCGCCTTCTCCGTGAGCTGCACGAACTCCAGCAGTTCGGCGGCGCGGCGGCGGCCCTCCGTGCGCGGGATGCCGAAATAGCGCGCGTACGTCGTCAGGTTCTCGAAGACGGTGAGGTCCGGGTCGAGGTTGTCGGTCTGCGGGCACACGCCCAGGCGCGCCCGGACCTTCGAACCCTCCCCGACCGGGTCCATGCCGAGGATGCGCAGCTCACCGCCGGTCGGGTGCGAGACGCAGCCGATCATGCGCATGGTCGACGACTTGCCCGCCCCGTTGGGGCCGAGGAAGCCGAACGCCTCCCCCGGCGCCACCTCCAGGTCGATGCCGTCGACGGCGGTGAAGTCGCCGAAGCGTTTCACCAGGTTGCGGGCGTAGATCATGGGGGGCCTGCCGGCTTGCGTGGTCACGTCGGCGACCCTATCCGCACCCGCCGACAGAACCGCAACCGTTTTACCAGTTCATAGATCGTTCTGAGCGGCCGCGACCAGCTGGTCGGTGGCGGCGGCGACCGCCGGGCTGTCGGGGTCGGTGCCCTCGTCGTAGCGGACCGTCCAGGCCAGGCCGTCCATGCCGGGGACCCGCCGCGCGAAGACCCACAGGCCGCCGCCGGGCACCTCGTGGTGCACCGGATGGCGCACCGAGCTCGTCACCCGCAGGTGGACCTGGTGCGGCAGGTGGTCGGGGTCGGTCAGCGGCAGGCGTACGGGCGCGGCGTCGGCGACGACCTCGTACCCGGCGCGCTCGGCCGCCACCGCGGCCGTGGTGATCACCATTACGGTGCCGTCCCAGGCCGCCTTGTCGATGCGGTGCCAGCCGGTGCGCGCCCCGTCCCACCACAGGCCGAGGTTCGTGGCCACGACGACGCCGTCGCCGCACGGCGCCCAGGCCAGCACGCGCTCGCTGCGGTCGAACTGCGGCCGCAGCGCCGGGGGCAGCACCCGGCGGCCCTTGAACAGTTGAAACGCCATCACAGCCCTCCTGCGGCCTTCTCCTTCAGAGCCCGGGAATGCTGTTCCAGGGCGACGAGCTCGGTGAACCGGGCGCGGTAGGCCTCAGCCTCGGTCACCGGGTTGATCCGCTGCAACTTCGACTTGACCTCGCCGATGCGCTGGTTGAGCATCGCCAGCTGCAACCGGGCCAGCACCACGTGCAGGTACGCCGAGTCGGGCTCGCCGTCGTAGCGCACCGGCTCCACCGCCAGCTCCAGCACCAGCATCTGCGCGGCGAGATCGGCACAGGCATCGCGGACGGCGTTGACCCAGCCCGCCCCGGCCACGCCCACGCTGGCCCCGCCCGCCGCCGCGATCGCGGCCCGCACGGCCTGGTGCGGCGGGTGGGAGTAGAACGTCTCGTCCACGGCGTCGAAGACCGGACCGGCCAGCACCGGGCTCTGCACGGCGAGCTTGAGCGCCTCCCGCTCGACCACCAGCCGCGGGTTGTCCGGGGCGGTGGCGGCCGGGCGCTGGGCGGGCGCGGGGGTGTCGCTGCTCGCGTTGCGCACGGCCGTACGGACCTGGTCGACGTCGACGCCGATGTCCCCGGCGAGCTTCTGGGCATACCCGGTGAGCAGTGATCTGTCTTTGATCTTGGCGACCATCGGGGCGGTGGCCCGCAGCGCCCCGACCCGGCCCTCGACCGTGTCCAGGTCGAACCGGGCCAGCGTCGAGCGCAGCGCGAACGCGATCAGCGGCTCGCGCCGGGCGACCAGGTCGCGCACCGCCAGCTCACCCTTTGCCAGGCGCAGCTCGCACGGGTCCATGCCGTCCGGGCTGACCGCGATGAACGTCTGCCCGACGAACCGCTGGTCGTCGCCGAACGCCCGCAGCGCCGCCTTCTGCCCGGCGGCGTCGCCGTCGAAGGTGAAGATGATCTCCCCGGCGAAGGTGTCGGTGTCCAGCAGCAGCCGCCGCAGCACCCCGATGTGGTCGGAGCCGAACGAGGTGCCGCAGGTGGCCACGGCGGTGGTCACGCCCGCGAGGTGGCAGGCCATCACATCGGTGTACCCCTCGACGATCACCGCCCGGCCCTGCCGCGCGATCTCCCGCTTGGCCTGGTCGATGCCGTAGAGCACGTGCGACTTCTTGTACAGCGGCGTCTCGGGGGTGTTCAGGTATTTCGGGCCGTCGTCGTCGTCGAACAGCTTGCGCGCGCCGAACCCGATCACGTCGCCCGATACGTCCCGGATCGGCCACAGCAGCCGCCGCCGGAACCGGTCCACCATGCTGCCCGAGCGAGCCAGCCGGGCCAGCCCGGCCGTCTCCATCTCCGCATTGCTGAAACCACGCCCGCGCAGGTGCTTCGTGAGCAGGTCCCAGTCGGCCGGGGCGAACCCGCAGCCGTAGCGCTGCGCCGCGTCGCGGTCGAAGCCGCGCTGGGCCAAAAACTCCCGCGCCGCCCGCGCACCGGGGGTGAGCAGCTGTTCGGCGTAGAACTCGGCGGCGGCGGCGTGCGCGGCGACCAGGCGCTGGCGCTGCCCCTGCTGCGGGCGCGGCGCGGCCGGGCCGCCCTCGATCCGGCGCAGCTGGATGCCCGCGCGGTCGGCCAGCCGCTCGACCGCCTCGATGAAGGTCAGGTGATCGATCTTCTGGATGAAGTTGATCACGTCGCCGCCTTCGCCGCAGCCGTGGCAGAACCACACGTTGCGGCCCTGGGACACGGTGAACGACGGCGTCTTCTCGTCGTGGAACGGGCACAGGCCCTTCAGGTTGCCGCCCCCGGCGTTCTTGAGGGTGACCTGTTCACCGGCGACGTCCACGATCGAGCTGCGCTCGCGTACGAGCGCGATGTCCTCGTCGCGGATGCGTCCCCCAGCCATGCGCTACATCCTGCCAGCCCCCGCCGACGCCCCGCACGACCGATCCCGCCCAGACGTGGCCCATCCCACCTCAGCGCGTCAGGAACCGCCGCCGGCCAGGCGCGCGTGCCAGGACTGGGCGGCGGGGTCGGTGAGGGAGGCGACCTGGTCGATGATCACGCGCCAGCGGGCGGCGTCGTCGGGCGCCTCGTGCCACAGCGGCGCGAACACCGGGTCCAGCTCGTCCGGCGCCCGGTCCGCCAGCACCGCCACCAGCTCGGTCAGGATCTCCCGCTGCTCGGTGTACCAGGGCTCCATGCCCCGGCGGCGCATCACGTACCGCAGGGCCATGCCCTTGAGCAGGGCACATCTGATCCGGGCGGCGGTCGGCACGATCAGATCGGCGTCGTAGTGGCGCAACCGGCCGTCGCCGTACTCCTCCCGGGTGGCGTCGAGCGCGGCGGCGACGAATCGGCCGGTCAGCGCGCTGGTGCAGGCCTTGAGGGCGATCTGCGCCCGGTACGACCCGTCGTAGGCCGCCAGCGGCGCCACCGCCGGATCGGCCAGCAGCTCGACCAGTGCCTCGTTCAGGGTGGCGGTCGACTCCGACGAGTACACCTTCGCCACGTCGGCGCAGAGCGCGGCCCGCTCGTCGGCGTCGGTCAGCAGCGGTCCCAGCGCGATGAAGCCGGAGAAGAACCCGTCCTCGACGTCGTGCACCGAGTACGCCACGTCGTCGGACCAGTCCATGACCTGCGCCTCCAGGCAGCGCCGGTCAGGATCGGGGGCGCCCTGGCGCACCCAGTCGAAGACGGGGCGGTCGTCGGCGTACACCCCGAACTTGCGGGTGCCCGCCCGGCGCGGCCACGGATACTTGCAGGTCGCGTCCAGTGAGGCCCGGGTCAGGTTGAGCCCGGCACCCTCCACCTTGGCCTCCAGCCGCGACAGCACCCGCAGCGTCTGCGCGTTGCCCTCGAAGCCGCCCCACGGCCGGGCCACCTCGTCGAGGGCGTCCTCGCCGTTGTGGCCGAACGGCGGGTGCCCGAGGTCGTGGGCCAGCCCGGCGACGTCGACGACGTCGGGATCGCAGCCCAGGCGGGCACCCATCTCCCGGGCGATCTGCGCCACCTCGATCGAGTGCGTCAACCGGGTACGCAGGAAGTCGCCGCTGCCCGCGGTGTGCACCTGGGTCTTGGCCGCCAGGCGCCGGAACCCGGCCGAGTGCAGCACTCGGGCCCGGTCGCGCTCGTACGGGCTGCGCCCGGATCCGGTGTCCTTGCCGGGCTCGGGGGCGAACCGCTCGCTGGGATCAACCATCAACCCAGCGTACGCAGCCCCCGAGTCAGGTTCGCATAGGACGGATGAACCTCACCCGTCCACCGGACGACCGAGCCGGCAGGCTGCAGTTTCGGGGAAAGTGCTGGAATCTTGGGGCGGATTCGAGCAGTTTCCCCGAAACTGCACGAACGCCGCCCCCGCAAGCAGCGCGAGCAGCGCGGCGGCGAGGTTGGCATCGACATAGGTTGACTTATTTGTTGCGAGCGCGTTAAGTACATGTCCAAGAGAGCGCTCTCACACCCGGCTGACGCTCCCCCGAGGAGACCCCCTGATGAGTACGCGATTCTCCAGGCGCCGCCTGGCGGCCCTGTCGGCAGGCGCTGCCTGCCTGGTCGTCACGGCGCTCGGCGCGGCCAACGCGCTGCCCGCCCAGGCATCCCTGCCCGGCACCCCCTCCGGCTGGTCGCTGGTCTGGAGCGACGACTTCAACGGCGCCAACAACACGCTCCCCTCGTCCGGCAACTGGATCATCGACACCGGCACGCAGTACGCGGGCGGCCCCGCCAACTGGGGCACCGGCGAGGTGCAGACGTACACCAACAGCACGTCGAACCTGCGCCAGGACGGGGCGGGCAACCTGGTCATCACCCCGATCAAGAGCGGTTCGAGCTGGACCTCGGGCCGCATCGAGTCGGTGCGGTCGGACTTCAAGCCCGCCGCCGGGCGCATCCTGCGCATCGAGGGCCGCATCCAGATGCCGAACGTGACCGGCGCGAGCGCGGCCGGCTACTGGCCCGCGTTCTGGGCGCTGGGCGCCCCCTACCGGGGCAACTACTGGAACTGGCCGGGCATCGGCGAGTTCGACATCATGGAGAACGTCAACGGGATCAACGCGGTCTGGGGCGTGCTGCACTGCGGCGTGAACCCCGGCGGCCCGTGCAACGAGACCACCGGCATCGGCGCGAACCGCGCCTGCCCGGGCAGCAGCTGCCAGTCGGCGTTCCACACGTACCGGTTCGAGTGGGACCGGACCAATGAGAGCGCCCAGCAGCTGCGCTGGTACGTCGACGGGACGCTGTTCCACACCGTGAACCAGAGCCAGGTCGGGTCGTACTGGTCGACGATGACCTCGCACGCGGGCTACTTCATCCTGCTGAACGTGGCCATGGGCGGGGCGTTCCCCAACGCGCTGGCCGGGGGCGCGACGCCGACCGGCAGCACGGTGTCGGGGCAGCCGATGAAGGTGGACTACATCGCGGTGTACACCAGCGGCACCACAATCCCGCCGTCGCCGTCGGCGTCGTCGAGCCCGCCGCCGACCGGCAACCGCGACGCGTACGCCCAGATCCAGGCGGAGAGCCGCAACGCCCAGGCGGGCACCACCACCAGCGGCACCTACGTCACCTCGATCGGCAACGGCGACTGGCTCCAGTTCGACGGGGTGGACTTCGGGTCGACCCGCCCGCTCGACTTCGTCACCAGGGCGGCCTCCGGCGCGGCCGGGGGCGTCAGCGGCCTGGTCGAGGTGCGGATCGACAACCGGTCCAACGCCCCGATCGGCAGCTTCGCCATCGCCAACACCGGCGGCTGGACGACCTGGCAGAGCATCCCGGCGAACGTGGGCGCGGTGACCGGTACCCACACGGTCTTCCTGACCTTCACCAGCGGCCAGCCCGCCGACTACGTCAACATCGACTGGTTCCAGTTCCGGCACTGATCTCACACGGTGTGGAGGGGGCGGGCGCGGCCGCGAAGGCCGCGCCCGCCCCGCACCGCGTCCACCGCGGCCCCCGCGCGATGACCGGCCGACTTGCCCGGCAATCGGGCACGTCAGGGCCATGAATACGCCCGATTGCCCGGCAAGTCGGCCGGTGATGCGGCGGGGCGCGGCCGGTTATGCGGGGGGCAGGACGCGGAACTCGTTGCCCTCGGGGTCGGCCAGGACGGTCCAGGGGGTGTGGGCGGCGGCGGCCGACACGTGGCGGGCGCCCATGTCGACCAGGCGTTCGATGTCGGCGGCCAGGTCGTCGCAGGCCAGTTCGAGCTGGAGGCTGTTGCGCCCGGCGCGTGCGGGCGCCGCCCGCACGAACAGCATGCCGGGGTATGACCCCTCGTCGCGTGCGATGGCCACCACGTCGGGCCGCTCCTCCAGGATGCGGAAGTGGAGCACCTCCGCCCACCAGCGGGCCAGCCGCGCCGGGTCCCCGGCGTCCACTGCGGTGCCATGCCAGTGCAGCCCCATCGCCGCCTCCTGCCGGTGTGGACAGAGTGCGGCCAGCGTACGCCCCGAATGCCCGATCTGCTACAGGTGGCGCCGGCCGACGTGAAACTCCGTCACAGCGCCGCCCGCCCGGCCTCCAACCTGGCCACCGGCACCCGGAACGGCGAGCAGGACACGTAGTCCAACCCCACCTCGTGGAAGAAGCGCACCGAGTCCGGGTCGCCGCCGTGCTCGCCGCATACGCCGATCTTGAGGTCGGGGCGGGCCTGGCGGCCCTCGGCGACGGCGATGCGCACCAGCCGCCCGACGCCGTCGCGGTCGATGGTCTCGAACGGCGACACCCCGAACACGCCCAGCTCCAGGTAGCGGCCGAAGAACGAGCCCTCGACGTCGTCGCGGCTGAAGCCCCAGCCCATCTGGGTCAGGTCGTTGGTGCCGAACGAGAAGAAGTCGGCCGCCTCCGCGATCTGGCCGGCGGTCAGCGCCGCCCGGGGCACCTCGATCATCGTGCCTACGGGGATCCCGGCCAGGTCCTCCTCCTTGAGGATGCGCTCGGCGTCGAGGCGTACCGCCTCCAGTTCCTGGACCGCGCCGACCAGCGGGACCATGATCTCCGGGCGCGGGTCGCCGCCCTCGGCGCGGACCTGGACCGCCGCCTGCGCGATCGCCCGCACCTGCATCGCGAACAGCCCCGGGATGACCAGCCCGAGCCGTACGCCGCGCAGGCCCAGCATCGGGTTCTGCTCGTGCATCCGGTGCACCGCCGCGAGCAGCTTCTCCTGGTGCGGGTCAGGCTGCTCGGCGGTGGCGACGGCGACGGCCAGCTCCTCCAGCGGGGGCAGGAACTCGTGCAGCGGCGGATCGATCAGGCGGACGGTGACGGGCAGGCCGTCCATCGCCTTGAAGATCTCGACGAAGTCGTCGCGCTGCAACGGCAGCAGCGCCGCCAGCGCCTCCTCCTGCTCCTGCGCGCCCTCGGCCAGGATCAGCCGCTCGACCAGGGCGCGGCGCTCGCCGAGGAACATGTGCTCGGTGCGGCACAGGCCGATGCCCTGGGCGCCGAAGCGGCGGCCGCGGGCGGCGTCCTCGCCGGTGTCGGCATTGGCGCGTACGGCCAGCCGCCGCCGGGAGTCGGCGTGGGTGAGCAGCCGGTGCACGGCACCGACCAGCGGATCGCTGTCCGGGGCGAGGGCGCCGTCGAAGTAGCGGACCACCGGGCTGGGCTGCACCGGGACCTCGCCCAGGTAGACCGCGCCGGTGGTGCCGTCCACCGAGATCAGGTCGCCCTCGCGCACGGTGGTGCCGTTCACGGTGAACTGCCCGGCGGCGGTGTCGACGGTCAGCGCGTCGGCGCCGCAGACGCAGGTCTTGCCCATGCCGCGGGCGACCACGGCGGCGTGCGAGGTCTTGCCGCCCTTGCTGGTCAGGATGCCCTGTGCGGCGATCATGCCGGGCAGGTCGTCGGGGTTGGTCTCGCGGCGGACCAGGATGACCTTCTCCCCCTTGGCGGCGAGTTCGACGGCGCGGGCGGAGTCGAACACGGCGTGGCCGACAGCGGCGCCCGGCGAGGCGGCGACGCCCTTGGCGATCGGCTCGCCGATGGCGTCCGCGGCGAAGGTGGGGAACATCAGCTGCGCCAGCCGGGCGCCGCTCTGCCGCCGCAGCGCCTCGTCCAGGTCGATCAGCCCCTCGTCGACCAGTTGCGAGGCGATGGTGAACGCGGCCGCCGCCGTGCGCTTGCCGACCCGGGTCTGCAGCATCCACAGCTTGCCGCGCTCGATGGTGAACTCGATGTCGCACAGGTCGCGGTAGTGCTGCTCCAGCGTGTGCATGATGCCGGTGAGCTGGTCGAACGACGCCTTGTCGCGCTGCTCCAGCTCCTGGAGCGGCACCGTGTTGCGGATGCCCGCCACCACGTCCTCGCCCTGGGCGTCGGCCAGGTAGTCGCCGTAGACGCCGGTGGCGCCGGTGGCCGGGTCGCGGGTGAACGCCACGCCGGTGCCCGAGTCGGGGCCGAGGTTGCCGAAGACCATCGCCACGATGTTGACCGCGGTGCCCAGGTCGGCCGGGATGCGCTCCTGGCGGCGGTAGATCACCGCGCGCGGTGCGTTCCAGGAGTCGAAGACGGCGCGTACGGCCAGGTCCATCTGCTCGCGCGGGTCCTGCGGGAAGTCGCGGCCGGTGTGCTCGGCGAAGATCGCCTTGAACACGGCGACCAGCTCGCGCAGCTCGCCGGCGCTCAGCTCGACGTCGGCCCGGCCGCCCTTGAGCTTTTCGAGGGCGTGCTCGAACGCCTCGCCGGGCACGTCGCACACGGTCTTGCCGAACATCTGGATCAGGCGGCGGTAGGAGTCCCAGGCGAACCGCTCGTTGCCGCTGACCGCGGCCAGCCCGCCGACGCTGGCGTCGGTCAGGCCCACGTTGAGGACGGTCTCCATCATCCCGGGCATGGAGAACTTCGCGCCCGAGCGCACCGACACCAGCAGCGGGTCGTCGGCCTGCCCCAGGGTCCGGCCCATGGTCCGCTCCAGTGCGGCCAGCTGCGCGTCGACCTGCTCGGCGAGCTCGGCCGGCGGCTGCCCGGCGGTGAGGTACTCCCGGCAGGCCTCGGTGGTGATGGTGAACCCGGGCGGCACGGGCAGGCCGAGCCGCACCATCTCCGCCAGGTTCGCGCCCTTGCCGCCGAGCAGATCCTTGAGGTCCTTGTGACCCTCGGCGAAGTCGTACACGTACTTCGTCATCGAGATCCTCCAGCATCATGGGCGGCGCTGCCACCACGACCAGTCTTGCGCGGGACCTTAACGCCGGGTCAGGAAACGTAGGAGGAGCTCGTGACCAGAGGCACAGCAGGGACAGGTGCGCCGTTCATCCGGTTTTGCGGGAGCGTTCCCATGCGCACGACCGCGCACGGCGCGCGCCGCCCGCGCCCGCCCCGGACATTCACCGTCATGTGTGAACGGGGCAGCCACGGCGCACTACGGGTTGGTAGCGTCCGAGCATGCACCCGTTCGGTCCAGAAGCGACCCGCGAGCCCCATTCCGTCTACGCCCGGCTGCGCGAAGAGGCGCCCGTCCACGAGATCGCACTGACGGCCGACAGCACCGCGTGGTTCGTCACCCGGTATGACGACGCCCGCAAGGCGCTGTCCGACCCCCGCCTGACCAAAGACCTGGGCCCGATGCGGCTCGGCGGCGCACCGGCCTTCCCCGACGAGATCCACAACGCGGTCAGCAAGCACATGCTGTCGATGGACCCGCCGGACCACACCCGGCTGCGGCGCCTGGTCTCGTCGGTGTTCACGCCCCGGCGGGTGGCCGACCTGCGCCCGGCCGTGCAGCGCATCTCCGACGAGCTGCTGGCCGGCCTCGACGGCGCCGACGAGGCAGACCTGCTCGACGCGTACGCCTTCCCGCTGCCGCTACAGGTCATCTGCGAGCTGCTGGGCGTGCCGATGGCCGACCGGGAGAGCTTCCGGAACTGGTCGAACACGATCGTCGCGGGCGCCTACGCACCGCCGGAGGAGACCGGCAAGGCGATCATGGCGATGGTCGGCTACGTCCGCGAGCTGATCGCGGCCAGGCGCGCCGAGCCCGACGACGCGCTGATGTCGGCGCTGATCTCGGCGACCGACGACGGCGACCGGCTGACCGAGGACGAGCTGACCTCGATGGTGTTCCTCCTGCTCATCGCCGGGCACGAGACCACCGTCAACCTGATCGGCAACGGCATGCACCTGCTGCTGGGGCACCCGGAGCAGGCTGACCGGCTGCGCGCCGACCCGTCGCTGCTGCCCGCGGCGATCGAGGAGTTCCTGCGGATCGAGAGCCCGGTCAAGACGGCGACGGTGCGGCTGACCAAGGAGCCGGTCGACTTCGACGGGGTGGTCGTCCCGGCCGGGGCGGTCGTCATGGTCAGCCTGCTGTCGGCCAACCACGACCCGGACGCCTTCGGCGACCCGGACCGGTTCGACCCGGCCCGCACCGACAACCAGCACCTGGCCTTCGGGCACGGGCTGCACTACTGCCTGGGTGCGCCGCTGGCCCGGCTGGAGGCGCAGATCGCCATCAACGACCTGCTCACCCGGTTCCCGAAGATGCGCGCGACGCGCCCGCTGGACGAGCTGGGCTGGAAGGGCGGGGTGCTGCTGCGGGCCCTGGAAGGGTTGCCGGTAGTTCTACGCTGAGTTACGTTGACTGTTCGCTGAGCTACTCGATCGGGGCGCCACGGGGGCCTTCGGAGCCCCGATCGAGAGCCGGCCGCTTATCCGGACGGGATCACCGCCGGCTCAAAATGCCACCAAAACGGGCTTGGTGTGAGTCAGATCACATGGTGTCAAGCCCGCCCTTACTGGACGCAACAGGACCAGAAGGGGAGGAACTCTCGCCTACCAGGGCAAGGGATTCCCCCTAGGGCTGGTGAGTCGGCTCACTGACCAGGCACGATGGCCTTCCTCGTTGGCAAAGACGACAACGAAAGGCCCCCACCCCCGTGAAGTACTTTCGACGTGCCAAGCACAACGCCCCCGGACTGTCCGACAGGAGCCGCGCGCAGGTCGCCGGCCTGACCGACCGCCTCCGTGGTGGCCTCGCCCGTCACTCACGTACGGCCCTGGTCGCCGTCACCACCTCGGCCCTGGCCGGGGCCGGTGCCTTCGCACTGCTCCACCAGGCCGCCCCCGGCGAGGCCCAGCCGGCCGCCGTCGACGCGGCACCGAGCGTCGCCATCACCCCCAAGGCGGTCACCGGCTTCCTGGCCGACGCGCTCGCCGAGCGCCAGGCCATCGCCGCCGACAGCGCGAGCCGCGCCGACCGCCCGGCCGCCAGCCCGTCGCCGTCGGCGTCCCCCTCCCCGTCGGCCTCGCCGTCGCCGTCGGCCTCGCCCACCCCCGCGAAGCCGAAGCCGACGCCGACCAAGCCGGTCGCCAAGCCCAAGCCGAAGCCGACGGTCGTCAAGAAGCCGACGCCGGCGCCCGCCCCGAAGCCCGCGGCCAAGCCCGCCGCGGCCCCGAAGCCCAAGCCGAAGCCGCTGTGGACCATCCCGCTGCCCGGCGCCCAGGTCACCTCCTGCTTCGGCGCGCGCTGGGGCACCGTGCACAAGGGCATCGACTTCGCGATGCCCCCGGGCACCCCGATCCACGCGGTCGGCGCCGGCACCGTGGTCAGCGCCGGCTGGGCGTACAGCGGTTACGGCATCTCGGTCGTGGTCGACCACCACAACGGCTACCTGAGCCACTACGCCCACATGTCCCAGGACATGGTGTCGGTCGGCCAGGAGGTCAAGCCCGGCGACGTGCTGGGCCTGGAGGGCACGACCGGCGACTCGACCGGCCCGCACCTGCACTTCGAGATCCACGAGGGCAGCATGTGGAACCAGATCAACCCCGCCCCCTGGCTGCGCGACCACGGCATCGCGATCAGCGGCTGCTAGACCTCAACACCCACCCCCCGAAGTTCGGCCCGGATCGCCCCCCAGCGGTCCGGGCCGAACTGTATGGGATTTCGCGAACCTACTTGCACTGAATGTGTGAGTAATACGATCTGTCGTATTCCGTGAAGGAGGTTCGCATGAGGAAGCGCGACTTGCTCGCCGTGGCCACGGCGTCATTCCTGGCCCTGACCGTCGCCGGGTGCGAGAGCGGCTCGAACACCGGCGGCGGCTCCGGCGGCGGGAAGATCGCCCTCCTGCTGCCCGAATCGCAGACCACCCGGTACGAGCAGCACGACCGGCCGCTGTTCGAGGCCAAGGTCAAGGAGCTGTGCCCCGACTGCGAGGTCATCTACAGCAACGCCCAGCAGGACCAGAGCCGCCAGCAGCAGCAGGCCGAGGCGGCGCTCAACAACGGCGCCAAGGTGCTGGTGCTCGACCCCGTCGACGGCGCGGCCGCGGGCACCATCGCCTCGCTGGCCAAGTCCAAGGGCGTCCCGGTGATCTCGTACGACCGCCTGATCCAGAACGCGCCGATCGACTACTACATCTCGTTCGACAACGAGCGCGTCGGCCAGCTCCAGGGCGAGGCCCTGGTCAACCGGCTCAAGGAGCTGGGCAAGACCTCCGGCGACATCGTCATGATCAACGGATCGCCGACGGACAACAACGCCAAGCAGTTCAACAAGGGCGCGCACAGCGCGCTCGACAACTCCGGCTTCAAGACCGTGCCCACCCCGGACTACTTCACGCCCGAGTGGAAGCCCGAGAACGCGCAGAAGTTCATGGAGGGCCAGATCGCCCAGCTCGGCAAGGACGGCTTCGCCGGGGTGTACGCCGCCAACGACGGCACCGCCGGTGGCGCCATCGCCGCCATGCGCGCCGCGGGCATCAACCCCGTCCCGCCGACCACCGGCCAGGACGCCGAGCTCGCCGCCATCCAGCGCATCGTCTCCGGCGACCAGTACATGACCGTCTACAAGGCGTTCAAGCCCGAGGCCGACCAGGCCGCGACGCTGGCCGTGGACCTGGTCAAGGGCAACAAGCCGACCGCCGGCAAGACGGTCGACAACGGCTCCGGCGCGATCCCCTCGTTCCTGCTCGAACCGGTGGTCGTCAACAAGGACAACATCAAGGACACCGTGGTCAAGGACAACCTCTACACCGTGCAGCAGATCTGCACCGGGGCGTACGCCGCCGCGTGCCAGGCGGCCGGGCTGTCCTGACCCGCCGACGCGCGGAGGGGGGTTGCGATGAGCACCACGTCCAGCAGGCCGATCCTGTCGCTGCGGGGCATCGACAAGCGGTTCGGGGCGGTGCAGGCACTGACCAGCGTCGACCTCGACGTCCACGCCGGGGAGGTCGTCGCCCTGGTCGGCGACAACGGCGCGGGCAAGTCGACCCTGGTCAAGGTGATCTGCGGGGTGGGCCCGCCCGACGGGGGCACCATCACCTTCAACGGCACCGACGTGCGCGTCGACACCCCGCACGCCGCGCAGGAACTCGGCATCGCCACCGTCTTCCAGGACCTGGCACTGTGCGACAACCTCGACGTCGTCGGCAACCTGTTCCTCGGACGCGAGCTGATGCGCGGGGCGAGCCTCGACGAGGTGGAGATGGAGCGGCGCAGCGGCAAGCTGCTGCGCGACCTGTCCGCGCGGATTCCGAGCGTACGGCTGCCCGTCGCCGCCCTGTCCGGCGGTCAGCGGCAGACCGTGGCCATCTCCCGGTCGCTGCTGGGCGACCCCAAGGTGGTGCTGCTCGACGAGCCCACCGCGGCCCTGGGCGTGGCGCAGACCGCGCAGGTGCTCAACCTCGTCGAGCGGCTGCGCGACCGGGGCCTGGGCGTGGTGCTGATCAGCCACAACATGGTCGACGTACGGGCCGTCGCCGACCGGGTGGCGGTGCTGCGGCTCGGGCGCAACAACGGCGAGTTCCGCACCGCCGACGTCACCAACGAGCAGATCATCGCCGCGATCACCGGCGCCACCCAGAACGTGGTGACCGAGCGGATGGAACGGCTGCGCGAGGCGGAGCACGGCCGGACGGCGGAGCGCGGCGACGCGGAAGGCGGTGCGTCATGACCGATCCGGTCACCGATCCCGGCCCCGGACCGGCGGTCGCGCCGCCGACCCCGGCGACCGAGCTGTCCTCCCCGAAGGAGGCCGTCGGCGGCTGGTTGCAGACCCTGCGTACCGGCGACATCGGGTCGCTGCCGGTGATCATCGGCCTGATCCTGATCGTCATCGTGTTCCAGAGCCTGAACTCGACCTTCCTCAACGCGTTCAACCTGGTCAACCTGTGCCTCCAGATCGCCGCACTGGGCATCATGGCCACCGGCATCACCCTGGTGCTCATGCTCGGCGAGATCGACCTGTCCATCGGCTCGGTCAGCGGCGTGGCGGCGGCGGTGCTGCTGGTCACGCACGTACGCGACGGCATGGGGCCCTGGGTGGCCGTGCTGCTGGCGGTCCTGGCCGGCGCGGTGATCGGCCTCATCCAGGGCTCGATCTTCGCCAAGGTCGGCGTGCCGTCGTTCATCGTCACCCTGGCCGGCCTGCTCACCTGGCAGGGCGTGCAGCTGCGCATCCTCGGCGAGCAGGGCACCATCAACCTGCCGCCGGTCGGCACGCTGGTGAAGCTGGCGCAGTTCTCGTTCGTGCCCCGCTGGCTGGCCATCGCGCTGGCCGCCCTGATTCCCCTGCTCTACCTGCTGTTCAACCTGATGACCCGCCGCCGGCGCGTCTCGGCCGAGCTCCCGGTCATGCCGCTGTGGCTGCCCATCACCGTCGCGGTGATCCTCTTCGTCCTGCTCCAGGTGGTCGTGGCCAAGCTGTACCTGGACCGGGGCGTGCCGTGGACCTTCGTGTTCATGGTCGTGGTCGTCGTCTTCTTCGACTGGCTGCTGCGGCGTACGGCGTACGGCCGCAAGATCTTCGCGGTGGGCGGCAACATCGAGGCCGCCCGGCGGGCGGGCATCAACGTCAACGTGATCCGGATCTCGGTGTTCACGCTGTGCAGCACCCTGGCCGCGGTCAGCGGCGTGGTCGCCGCGATGCGGCTCGGCTTCGCCAACCAGCAGTCCGGCAGCGGCGAGACCTTGATCAACGCGATCGCGGCGGCGGTCATCGGCGGCACCAGCCTGTTCGGCGGCCGCACCCGCCGGTACGCCCCGCTGCTGGGCGCCCTGGTCATCGGCGCGATCGCCAACGGCCTGGAGCTGCTGAGCCTGTCCTCGGACGTACGCCTCATCGTCACCGGCACCGTCCTACTGGCCGCCGTCGTCATCGACGCGGTCGTCCAGCGCTCCCGCACCTCCCACGGCCGCTGACCCCCGCGCGGCGGGGCGGGGTCAGCGGATGATGCCGCGGCGGCGGGCTTCGGCGGTCGCGGCGGTGCGGTTGTCGACGCCGAGCTTGGCGAAGACCTGGACCAGGTGCGACTTGACCGTGGCCTCGGTGATGAACAGCCGGCGGGCGATCGCCGAGTTGGAGTGACCGGCCGCGACCAGTTGCAGCACCTCGGCCTCGCGCGGGGTGAGGCTGGTGCCGGGCGAGCGGACCCGCGACACCAGCCGGGTCGCCACCGACGGGGCGAGCACGGTCTCCCCCGCCGCCGCGGCGCGTACGGCGGCCCGCAGGTCGTCCGGGTCGGCGTCCTTGAGCAGGTAACCGATCGCCCCGGCCTCGATCGCGCGCAGGATGTCGGCGTCGCTGTCGTACGTGGTGAGGATCAGCACCCGGGGCGGACGGTCCAGCCCGCGCAGCCGGGCGGTCGCCTGCGCGCCGTCGATCCCGGCCCCGAGCTGGAGGTCCATCAGCACCACCTGCGGCTGGAGCTCCCCCGCGAGCCGGATCGCCTCCTCGCCGCCACCCGCCTCGCCGACGACGGACAGGCCGGGGTCGGCGGCGAGCGTGGCCCGCAGCCCGGCCCGGACGATGGGGTGGTCGTCCACCACCAGCACAGTGATCATGACGCCTCCTGAGCGGGTTCGACCGGGAGCGGGGCGGTGGCGCTGATCGCGGTGCCCCGGCCGGGAGCCGACTCCACCACCAGCGTGCCGCCGACCTCGGCCAGGCGCCCGCTCATCGCGGCCAGGCCCAGGCCGGTGCCGGTGGAGGCGCCCCCGGGCCGCTGCGGGTCGAAGCCCGTCCCGTCGTCGGCGACATCGACGCGCACCGCGCCGGGCTGGAACGTCAGCGTCACCACGACCTGGTCGGCGGCGGCGTGCGCCCGTACGTTGGCCAGCGCGCCCTGCGCGACCCGCAGCAGCGCGACCGCCACCGGGGTCGGCAGCGGGCACGGCTCGCCGTCGAGGACGAACCGCGCCCGCACCCCGAAGTCGCGCAGGTCGGCGACGACCCGTTCCAGCGCCTCGGGCAGCGGGCGCCCGGCCAGCTCGACCGGGGTCAGCGCGCGGACCAGGCGGCGGGTGTCCTCCAGCGCGCCCCGCGCGGCCCGCTCGGCGGTGTCCAGTTGCGGGCGGGCGTCGGCGACGTCGCGGGCGGCCCGCAGCAGCAGGATGATGCTGGACAGGTTCTGCGCCACGGTGTCGTGGATCTCGCGGGCCAGCCGCTCCCGCTCGGCCAGGATGCCCTCCCGGCGCTCGGTCGCGGCGAGCCGCTGCTGGGCCTCGGTCAGCTCGCGGACCAGGGCCGCGCGGGCCTCGCTCTCGCGGCGCAGCTGCCGGTAGACGGAGGTGCTGACGATCGCGACCGCGGCGCCGAACACCGGCCCGAGCACGGCGGCGGCGTCGAGGCCGCCCCGGTGCAGGCCGACCGCGGCGATCGCGCCGGCGGTCAGCACCGCGACGCCGGGCAGCGCCCACCGGTCCGGCAGCAGCTGGCGGTAGAGCAGGAACAGCGCGAACGCGAGCCAGACGAAGCTGATCGAGACGGTGACCAGCACCGCCCACAGCGCGGTCAGCACCGCCAGCCACAGCACGGCCAGCCGGGGCCCGGCGGCGCGGCGGGACAGGGCCATGCCGACGGCGTACCAGGCGGCGACGGCGAGCGTGGCCGACACGACGGCGACCGGGTGGCGCCCGTCGTGCACGGACTGGCCCGCGCCGACCAGCAGCAGCGCCGCGAACAGGACGTGCTCGGCGCGGCGCAGCAGTTCCGGCGCGTCGATCGGCGCCCTATCCATGGTGTGACCTGCTCATGATGTGACCGAGCGTAGCCAGCCGGGCCGGGGCGGACGTACAACCTTCGACGGGGAAAGGCGTGCGACCTTCGCCTCCCGAGGTCCCGTCGGCGGTCCGATGGCGGGGCGGGCGCGGGCGGCGAGGCTGGGTCGCGTGTTCATCGCCATACGTGACCTGCGCTTCGCGCGCGGCCGGTTCGCCCTGCTGGGTGGAGTGGTCGCGCTGATGACGCTGATGGTCGTCGCCCTGACCGGGCTGACCGCGGGGCTGCGCGCCGCCGCCGTCTCCGCGGTCGACGCCCTGCCCACCGCCTATCTGGCCTTCCAGCAGCCCGCCGACGGGGAGCAGGTGTCGTTCGCGACCAGTGCGCTCACCGCCGACCAGGTGGCCGCGCTGGGGGCGTACCCCCTGGGTATCAGCACCACCCGGCTGGCCGCCGGTGGCCGGACCGTCGCCGTCACCGCGTTCGGCGCCGACGCCGCGCTGCTGCCGCCGCTGCGCGGCGGCGCGCCCGGCGGCCTGGTGCTGCCCGCCGACCTCGCCGCCGACCTCGGCCTGTCCCCCGGCGACACGGTGCTGCTGGGCGGGCGCCCGCAGCCGGTGTCGGCGCTGGCCGCGCCGCTGTCGTTCAGCCACCTGCCGGTGGTGTACCTGCCGGTGCCCGCCTGGCGCGAGCTGGCCCGCACCGACGCGGTGACCGCGGCCGCGCTGGCCGCGCCGCCGGCCGCGCCGGTGCCGGGCACGGTGCTGCGCACCCGCGCCGAAGCCCGCGACGCCGTCGGCGGCTTCAGCTCCGAGCAGGGGTCGCTGGACCTGATGCGGGGCCTGCTGCTGGTCGTGTCGGCCCTGGTCGTGGGCGCCTTCTTCACGGTATGGACGGTGCAGCGCACCCCCGACCTGGCCGTGGTCCGGGCCCTGGGCGCCGGGCGGTCCTACCTGCTGCGCGACGCCGTCGGCCAGGCCGCCGCGGTGCTGCTGGCCGGGGCGCTGGTCGGCGGGGCCGCCGCGACGGGGCTCGGCCTGCTGGCCGCCCGCGCGGTGCCGTACGTCGCCGACGCCGCCACCATCGCCCCGCCGCTGCTGGCCATGGTCGGGGTGGGCCTGCTCGGCGCCGTCGTCGCGGTGCGCCGCGTCGCCGCCGTCGACCCGATCACGGCCCTGGGTGGTGCCCGATGAGCGGGCGCGGCGAGCGGATCACGCGGAGCGAGGTCTCGTCATGAGTCTTGAGCTTGATGAGGTCCGGGTCAGCTACCCGGACGGCGAGCGGCGGCTGACCGCCCTGGCCGGGGTCAGCCTGCAGGTGGCGCCCGGCGAGCTGGTGAGCGTGGTGGGCCCGTCGGGTTCGGGCAAGTCGAGCCTGCTCGCGGTGGCCGGGCTGCTGCTCACGCCCGACGGCGGCCGGGTGCGCGTCGGCGGGGCCGAGGCGGGGGCGCTGCGCGGCGGCGCCCGGGACCGGCTGCGCCGGGAGCGGATCGGGTTCGTGTTCCAGCAGGCCAACCTGCTGCCGTCGCTGACCGCACTGGATCAGCTGCTGCTGGCCGCGCACGTGCGCGGGGAGCGGGTTCGCGCGGCCCGGAGCCGGGCCGAGCAGTTGCTGGAGCGGGTCGGGCTGGCGGCGCGGCGGGACAAGCGGCCGCACCAGCTCTCCGGCGGCGAGCGCCAGCGGGTCGGGATCGCCCGCGCCCTGCTGGGCCGCCCGCGCGTGCTGCTGCTGGACGAGCCCACCTCAGCCCTCGACCACGAACGGGGCGTGGACGTGGTCGAGCTGATCCGGGCCGTCACGGCCGAGCACGGCGTGGCGTCGTTGCTGGTCACTCACGATCAGGCGCACGCGCGCCGGGCTGACCGTACGGTGACGCTGCGCGACGGAGAGCTGTCCTGAAGCGGCGCCGGGGCGCGGCCTGGCGGCCGCGCCCCGGCGAAAGAGTCAGTTCGCGACGAGACCGTCGACCTCGCGCTTGCTGACCTCCTTGCTGACCTCCTTGGAGACCTCCATGACACACCTCCTTGTCCTGTCACGAGGGACGTCCACGTTCCGACGACGGCTGCATGGTCTGCCGCCGGAGGCCGTGAACCTGTATGAGGGGGAGCGTAGCGATAGTTGACTCGGCAGGAAAGATGCCCACTCACCGATCTTTAAAAGCGCATTCCGAAGTGTCCAGATAGACGGTAATGAGTGTCATTCTAGTGACATTTCCGCTGTCCAATGATTGAAAGTGCCGTATTAATCACACTGACGAAGATCATTGTGAGGACGACCCCGGTATTGTGTGCCGTCGATCAGATCACTAGCGTGTGATCCACCGTGGACCGATGTGCGGAGGTGGCGGTGTCGATCCTGTGCGCCGAGGACTACCGGGCCCTGGCCCGCGCGCGCCTGCGCGGCGACGTCTGGGACTTCCTCGACGGCGGCAGCGGCGCCGAGCTCACCGTCGACGCCAACCGGGCCGGCTTCGACCGCGCGCTGCTGCGGCCGCGCACGCTGGTCGACGTGTCCCGGGTCGACACCACGCGCAAGCTGCTCGGCGGGGCGCTGACCGCGCCGCTGGGCGTCGCGCCGATCGCCTACCACCGGATGTTCCACCCCGACGGCGAGACCGCGACCGTCGCGGGTGCAGGGCGGGCGGGCGCGCTCTTCGTGGCCAGCATCTTCGCCAGCCGGACGCTGGAGGAGATGGCGGCGGCCGCGACCGGCCCGCTGTGGCTCCAGCTGTACTGGCTGCGCCACCGCCCCGCCCTGGCCGAACTGGCCCAGCGCGCCCAGCGCGCCGGCTTCCGCGCCCTGGTGCTCACCGTCGACGCGCCGCGCATCGGCAAGCGCCTGCGCGACCTGCGCAACGACTTCACGGTGGACCCCGACGTCCGCGCGGTCAACCTCGACCCCGCCCTGATGACCAGCGCGCACGAGCGCCGCGAGGGCTCCTCGTCCATCGCCGCCCACGCCGCGCTCACCTTCGACCAGACGGTCACCTGGGCCGACCTCGCCTGGCTGAAGGGCGTCACCGACCTGCCGCTGGTGCTCAAGGGCATCCTCACCGCCGAGGACGCCGAATGCGCCGTCGCGCACGGCGCCGACGCGATCATCGTGTCCAACCACGGCGGACGGCAGCTCGACGGCGCGGTCCCCGGGCTGCGCGCGCTGCCCGAGGTGGTCGCGGCGGTGGCGGGCCGCTGCCCGGTGCTGCTCGACGGCGGCGTACGGACCGGACGCGACGTCTTCGTCGCCCTGGCCCTGGGCGCCCAGGCCGTGCTGGTCGGCCGCCCCGCGCTGTGGGCGCTCACCGCGGGCGGCGCCGACGCGGTGACCCACGTGCTGTCGCTGCTCGCCGCCGAACTGGAGCACACCATGGCGCTGACCGGGCGGCCGTCCCTGGCCGACATCGGCCGCGACGCGGTCCTGCCCGGCGAACGCCCGGAAGTCTGAGCGAAGGAGCAGCGAGTCATGGTCAAGCTGGACAGGCGGCGCCTGCACGTGTCGGTGACCGACCCGGTCGCGGCGTCGATGAACTTCCTCAACGAGGTCGCCGGACGCTACCCCGACGCCGTCTCATTGGCCGCCGGGCGGCCGTACGAGGGGTTCTACGACACCGCCGACATCGGCCGCTACCTCGACCGGTACGTCGCGTACCTGGCCGAGCAGGGCAGCGACCCGGTCCAGATCCGCCGCGCCCTGATGCAGTACGGCCGCACCAACGGCCAGATCCACGGGCTCATCGCGCGGATGCTCGCCACCGACGACGGCATCGACGTGCCCGCCGAGGCGGTCTCGGTCACCGCGGGCTGCCAGGAGGCCATGGTCATGGTGCTGCGGGGCCTGTGTGCGGGCCCTGACGACGTGCTGCTGGCCGCCGAACCCTGCTACGTCGGCATCACCGGCGCCGCCCGCATCCTCGGCATCGAGGTCGTGCCCGTGCCCGAGGGCCGCGGCGGGCTCGACCCGGCCCGCGTCGCCGAGACCGCCCGCGCCGTCCGCGACAGCGGCCGCACCCCACGCGCGCTGTACCTGGTGCCCGACTTCTCGAACCCGTCCGGCCTGTGCCTGGACGTGGCCGCCCGGCAGGGCCTGCTGGACGTGGCCGAGGCCGAGGACTTCCTGATCCTCGAAGACGACCCGTACGGCCTGTTCGGCCTCGACGACCGTCCCCGGCCCAAGCTCAAGGCCCTCGACACCCGGCAGCGCGTGGTCTACCTGGGCTCGTTCGCCAAGTCGGTCTTCCCCGGCGCCCGCATCGGCTTCCTCGTCGCCGACCAGACCGTGGTCGACGAGGCCGGGCGGACCACGCTGCTGGCCGAGGAGCTGTCCACCATCAAGAGCATGCTCACCGTGAACACCTCCCCCATCGCCCAGGCGGTGGTCGGCGGCGTCCTGGTCGAGTCCGGTTGCAGCCTGAAGGCCGCCAACGCGCAGAAGATCGCCTTCTACCGGGAGAACCTGCGCGGGCTGGTCGACGCGCTCGACCGGCACCTGCCCGCGCCGTGGCGCGACGAGGTGGGAGTGCGCTGGAACCAGCCCGAGGGCGGGTTCTTCGCCGTGGTCGACGTGCCGTTCACCGCCGACGAGCGGCTGCTGGAGGTGTCCGCCTCCCGGTACGGGGTGCTGTGGACGCCGATGAGCTTCTTCTACACCGACGGCGGCACCAGGTCGCTGCGCCTGTCGTGCAGCTACCTGGACGCCGCCACCGTCGAGGAGGGCGTACGCCGCCTCGCCGCGATGATCCGGGACAACGTCGCGGCCTAGCCGCCCTTCTGCTCGGCGCCGGGCGGCTTGAGCCGCGAGCTGCCCAGCTCCCGCCCGTCCCCGCCGTACGCGGTGCACAGCGGGTAGTGCTCGTCGGACAGCGGCTCCCAGCGGCCTTCGCCGACCGGGGTCGGCTCCGGCAGCGGGCTGCCCCTGCGGACCAGCCAGAAGACGTACACGGTCGGGTCCGCGCTCCACGGGGCGAAGCTGGCTGCGGTCGCCCCGTCGGCTGCCGCGCACACCAGACGGTCGAGCGGGCCGCGGACCGCGCCGAAGTCGATCAGCGTGCCCTGGCCGACGGTCATCTCGCGCAGGTCGAGGAACAGCCTGCCGTCGCCGCCCGCGAACGTGACCCGGTAGTCGACGGCGGCGGGGCCGTCCGGGCCGTACCAGAACTCGTCCAGGTACGGCCGCCCGCTGCCCCAGAAGTAGAGGACCAGCTCCCTTCCGGCGTTCATGACACCCGTGCGGATCGTGTCGCCCACGGGCAAGGCGCTCGGGTTGGGCGACGGCAGCACCGGTGACGCCGGTGTCACGAGCCCGCCGCCCCCCGTCTCCCCGGCGGCGCACCCGCCCAACACCAGTACCGCCACCAGCACCATCAGCCGCCGCTTCCCGATACCTCGCACCCGTCCCCTCCTCCGCCCGCATCTCCGCCCGCACCTCCGGCTCGTCGCATCATAACGGCGGCCGATATATATCGTCTACCGTTTGGCGCCGCGCATGATCGCGGTTTCCGGTCGGGGTTGGCGCCGGTGATCGCGGTTTCCGGTCGGGATGTGGCCGATCAGGGCACGCCTTGACCGAAAACGGTGATCTTTAGGGCTCCAGCTGCCGATGATCGGCGATAGCGGGCGAGACCTCACCGCCGCGAGGCGTGCCGAATCCCTGGAAAGCTGACAAGTTCGGCGTGCTTGACAAGAAAAGTTGTCGGTGACAGGGTCGGAAGCATGCTTGATGTGGCGGTGATCGACGATCCGGCGACCGCCGAGGTCTGCCTGGACCCGGTGCGGGCGCGGCTGCTCGCGGCCCTGGCCGAACCGGCCTCGGCCAGCACGCTCGCGGCCCGGACCGGGCTCACCCGGCAGAAGGTCAACTACCACCTGCACGCGCTGGAGCGGGTGGGGCTGGTGGAGCTGGTCGAGGAGCGGCGCAAGGGCAACATGACCGAGCGGGTGATGCAGGCGACGGCGTCGTCATACGTCATCTCGCCCGCCGCGCTCGCCCCGGTCGCCCCCGACCCGGCCCAGGCCCCCGACCAGCTGTCCGCCCGCTGGCTGCTGGCGCTGGGCGCCCGGCTGGTGCGCGAGGTCGGCGAACTGATCACCGGTTCCCGCGCGGCGCGGCAGCCGCTGGCGACGTTCGCGGTGGACAGCGAGATCAGGTTCGCCTCCGCCGCCGACCGCGCCGCCTTCGCGGCGGAGCTGACCAGGACACTGGCCGGCCTGGTCGAGCGTTATCACGACGAGCACAGCCCCGGCGGCCGCCGCCACCGGCTCGTGGTCGGGCTCCACCCGAGCCTGGTCCCGCCGCCGACGGAGGAGACCGCCGCCGCCACGGCCCTGCCCGCGGCGGCACCGCCCGAACTCACGAGGGAGTAGCGACATGGACGGCACGTTCGAGATCGTGCGCGAAGGCACCCTGGCGACGTCACCGGAGGAATACTGGGACGCCGTCACCACCGGCAACGGCGGGTGGCTGTGGCCGATGGAGTTCGAGCCGCGCGTCGGCGGGCAGGCCGCGTTCGGCGGCACCGTCACCGAGTGGGAGCCGCCGCACCGGCTGTGCAGCCGTATGGAGGCGCCCAACGGCTGGTTCAACCAGGTCGAGCACACCGTCGACGACGCCGGGGACGGCACGGTCCGCTTCAGGTACGTCCACAGCGGCATCTTCGTCGACAACTGGGAGAACCAGTACCACGGCGCGGACGAGCACACCGACTTCTACCTGCACACGCTCGGGCAGTACCTGGCGCACTTCAGCCGTCGCCCGGTCGCGTACGCCTCGGTCGACGGCCCGGCCGCGTCGCTGAACCCGGCCGGGTTCGACACCCTGCGCGCCGCGCTGGGCCTGGGCGCGGACACCCGGCAGGGTGACACGGTCACCGTGGACCTGCCCGGCGAGGGCCCCGCCGAGATCGTCGTCGACTACTGGCACCCGCACTTCCTGGGCCTGCGCAGCGCCGACACGATGTACCGCTTCTTCGGCCGCAACGTCTTCGGCGCCCCGGTCGGCTTCGCCGCCCACCTGTTCGCCCCCGGCGCCGACCCCGACGCGACCCGGAAGTCCTGGCAGCAGTGGCTGGAGGGCGTCTACGCCTGACCCGCGGACCCGGCCGCCCGGGTCAGGTCAGGTGGTGAACCAGGTGCGGAGGTGGGCGGCCGCCTCCTCCTGTGCCCGGCGGCCGTCCGCGAGGTCCCCCGCCATGCAGAAGAACCCGTGGATCATGCCGTCGTAGCGGGTGAGCGTCACCGGGACGCCGGAGTCGGACAGCGTGCGGGCGTACTGCTCGGCCTGGTCGCGCAGGGGGTCGTACTCGGCGGTGATGACCAGGGCGGGCGGCAGACCGATGTGGTCTGCGGCCAGCAGCGGCGAGGCGAGCGGGTCGCCGCCGTCGGCGGGCGAGGTCAGGTAGTGGTCCCAGTACCAGGTGACCGAGGTGGCGTTGAACAGGTACGGGTCGGTGCCCTCGCGCAGCGACCGGGTGCTCGACCGGTAGTCGGTGTTCGGGTACACCAGCAGCTGCCCGACCAGGTCCGGGCCGTGCTCGCGGGCCAGCAGGGTCACCGACGCGGCCAGGTTGCCGCCGGCGCTGTCGCCGCCGACCGCGATGCGGGCCGGGTCGGCGCCGAGCTCGGCCGCGTTGGCGGCGACCCAGGCGGTGACGGCGTGGCAGTCGTGCACCGCGGCGGGGAACTTGTGCTCCGGCGCCAGCCGGTATCCGGCCGCCACGACCAGGCAGCCCGCGGCGTTGGCCAGCGTCCGGCACACCGCGTCGGCGGTGTCGATGGTGCCCAGCGTCCAGCCGCCGCCGAAGAAGTACACCAGCACGGGCAGCGGCTCGCCGAGCACCGGCCGGAAGATCCGGATCGGCAGCGGGCCGCCCGGACCGTCGATGTCGCGGTCGACGACCTCGGCGACGGGCTCGGGCGTGCCGCCCGCGGCCTGGATCGAGGCCAGGTCGGCGGCGCGGGCGTCCTCGACCGACAGCATGTAGAGCTGCGGGGCACCGGAGGCTTCGCGTCGGGCGCGCATCTCCTGGACCTGGGGGTGCAGGGGCACCGTCTCTCCTGTCTGATCGATCGTGCCGGTCTAGTCGATCGTCCCGGCTTCGTACTGGAAGCCCGCGTTGCGGGGGTCGGCGAACAGCTCGCGCAGGGTCGGGTTGAGCGCCACCACGTCGATCCGGTCGGTGAACCAGGCGGCCAGCTCGGTGAGGCGGCGCTCGGCGGTGGCGGCGTCGGCGGTGTGCACGGTGACCTCGCCCATCCGGTAGAACGTGTTCGCGGCCGCGGCCTCGATCCGCTTGCCGACCGGCACGTAGAGGCGGGTGCGGGCGACGTCGGGCTGGGCCGCGATCTCGGCGGCGGTCGGGAAGCCGACGATGACGCCCGGCTTGAGCGGCAGGAACGTGGAGGCCACGACGCCCTCGCGGATGCGGGTCGGGATCTCCGGCAGCGGCTGGAGCAGCGCCAGCGGCCCGTATTCGCCGAGGTCGACGCCGTACTTGTAGCGGATCTGGTCGCGGATCGGGCCGCCGCCGCGGCGGGCGCCGCACTCGCTGAACACGACCCGGCCGTTCTCGGGCTGGTGGAACATCTCCAGGTGGAAGATGCCGTCGACCAGCCCCAGGGCCGCGATCGACTGCTCGATCAGGGGCCGGGCCAGGTCGAACGCCCACTTGTCGGCGGTCGGGTCGAAGCTGAACGTCTGCACGGGCGAGCGCTGCTGCACCGCGCTCAGGCACGGCTGGGCGTAGCGGCCCAGGGCCAGGAAGCGGATGTGGCCGTCGGACATGATGCCGTCGGCGAACCACTCGTCCCCGGGGACGAACTCCTCCAGCAGGAAGTTGCGCGCGCTGACCTTGCCGGCGCGGCACTGGGCGCTGATGCGGACCAGGTCGGCCTGGTTCTCGACCACGTACGTCGACTGGGTGGCCATGCCGGCGACGGGTTTGAGCACGCCGCGGGCGAAGGGCATGGTGAAGCCGTCGGGCAGCTCGCGGATGTCGTCGATGACGGCGTACCCGGTGACGGGCAGTCCGGCTTCGGCGATGCGCCGCTTCTGCAGCGACTTGTCGCGGAACAGTGCCACGGTCGGCGCGGGGACGGCGTTGGCTCCGAGCAGGGCGCCGAGCGCGGCGGCCGTCATCAGCTGCGGGTCGTCGAAGGCGTACACGGCGTCGAAGCTGCCCTCGCCGAACCCGGCGCGGTACAGGCCGTTGAGCGCCGAGTCGACGTTCTTCTGGTCGTCGACGAAGACCGTCCGCACCCGGTCGGGTATCGGGTCGCCCTGGTCCTTGTTGAGCGCTCCCATCAGGACCGTCACGTCGACCGTCGCAGGCAGACCCTCCAGCGCGGTCGGGTCGACGCCGATCATCAGCAGGCGCATGGCGCACGTCCTCCTCACCGGCCGTGATCCGTGATCGTGGATCATCGGCGGGCCGTATCGATCGCCACCGTATCGACGGCGACGCCCCGTGTCCAGGGCGGCACCGTCCGCAGGCGATACGCCCCGGCGGGCCGCAAAAGTCCACAATGCAGGAACACGCGCGGTTGAACGCGGCAGCGGGATGGATCGACTTCGCTGCCGATAAGGCTATGGTCGGTAACCGCCACGACGCGGCACCATGCCTTGCGTAGCGTCGATTCACCCGGAGGAGCACCGTGGGCCTCTCGTCAGCGCCGACCCCGTATCGGCGCCGTGTCGCCATACCCGGACTCGTCGTCGCCGAGGCGATCTCGATCATCGGCGGCCGGATGTCGTTCCTGGCCATCCCCTGGCTGGTGCTGGTCACCACCGGCAGCCCGATCAAGGTCGGCACCGTGGCGGGCGCCGAGGCGCTCGCGTACGTCCTCAGTGGCGTGCTCGCCGCGCCACTACAGGACCGGATCGGCTCCCGGCCGACGTCGATCCTGGCCGACCTGGCCAGCGCCGCCGCCGTCGGCGCGACCGCGCTGGCCGGCCAGCTCGGCTTCCCCGTGCTGATCGCCCTGGTCACCGCCACCGGCGCGCTGCGCGCCCAGGCGGACCGGTCCAAGAACAACGTGCTCAAACCACTGATGGACGCCGCGGGCACCGACTTCACCCGGGTCTCGTCGGTCCGCGAGGGGGTGCTGCGCACCTCGGGCCTGATCGGCGCGTCGGTCGGCGGGGTCGCGATCGCGGCGCTCGGCGCGCGCGGGGCGATCTGGCTCGACGCGGCAAGTTTCCTGGTCGCGGCGCTGATGGTGTGGTTCTTCGTGCCCGATCCGGCCGCGCTGCCGGGCGCCAAGGAGGAACAGCCGCAGGCCGAGCCGTACTTCGCGGCGCTCAAGGGCGGGTTCGACTACTACCGCTCCGAGCCGCTGCTGCGCGCGGTCACCAGCATGTTGTTCTTCACGAACCTGTTCAACCAGGCCAGCGCGGTGGTCTTCGTGCCGATGTGGGTGCTGACGGTGCTGCACTCGCCGGTGGCGCTGGGGTCGGTGGCGGCGGCGTACGCCATCGGGATGATCGTGGGAAGTGTCGTGTTCGCGACGCTCGCGCCGTACCTGCCGCGCTACCGGGCGGTGGTGTTCGGCTACATGGTCGGCGGGGCGCCCCGGTTCCTGATCTTCGCGATCACGGACAACCTGACCGTGATCCTGATCGTGACGTTCATCAGCGGCATCGTCATGTGCTCGCTCAATCCGACCATCGGCGCCGTCATCTACCAGCGCGTTCCCGGCCCGATGCTGGCCCGCGCGGGCGGGATCATCATCGCCATCTCGTACGCCGGGATCCCGCTGGGCGGCCTGGCCGGCGGCCTGATGGTGCAGGAGCTCGGCCTGATCAACGGCGTGCTGCTCACCTCGGTGCTGTATTTCGCGGTGTCGCTGGCGCCGATCGTGCGGCACCGGGTCTGGCGCCAGCTCAACGACGCCGGGGCGCGCGGCCCGAAAACCGACGGCAGCGCGCTGCCCTGGGGGTATGCGCTGGGCCCGGCCGCCTTCGGCCCCCGGGTCACCCTGAGCTACGTCGACGGCCGGTGGTCGGTGCAGGCCCGCCAGGGCGGCCGGCGGCTGCTGCGCCCGCGCCCGGTCGCGCCGAAGGCGGCGATGCACGCGCTGGCGCAGCTCGACGTGGCGCCGGTGCACGAGGCCGTACGCGAGCTGGTGAACCGCGACCATGCCGCCGCCGAGCGCAGGGCTCTTCGCAAGCGGGCCGAACTCGATCGGATGGAATCGACGATGATGGAAATAGAGACGACCTTGCGGGCCCCGCATCTGCCATAGAAAGTCCAAATTTTGCCTGGTCCAAACAGGAATCGTCTGATCTTGAACGACCATTGCAAGTACGTCGATTCGCTTGTAGTCTCCGGATTCACCGAGGCCGGTTGGGGGCACCCGTCCACGGTTCGACAATCACCGATCTTTTGTGGCGGGGACTTCTCCATGAGCAACAACGGCTGGGCCACCGGTGCACCCCTGACCGCCAGCGCGGACTGGGTCGACGAGATCCTTCTCGGCGGCGCGGACCGCGACGTCTGCCTCCACTTCGGCGCGCCGGTCGACCGGGCCGCGCTGCGCCACGCCGTGGCCGACCGCCAGGCCGCGCTGACCCGGCTCGGGCTGGCCCGCGGCGGCTCCGTCGCGCTCCAGCTCCCGCCTTCGCTGGCGTACGTGGCGAACCTGCTCGCCGCGTGGCGCATCGGCGCCCAGGTCGCGCTGCTGGACCATCGGCTGACCCCGTTCGAGACCGAGCGGGCCCTGGACCGGCTCGCCCCGCAGGTGCTGGTGAGCTACACCGGCACCGTCCCGGGCGGGCTGCGCGCCTTCTACGACATCGCCGACCTGGCCACCGCCCGCGAGACCGGGCGGCCCGCCGAGACCGGCCACGCGGTCATCCAGCTCAGCTCCGGGTCCACCGGCCCGTCCAAGGTCATCGCCCGCACCGCCGAGCAGCTCGTCGCCGAGGTCGACCGGTACACCCGCATCGACGGGGTGCCGCTGCCGGGCGAGCGCGTGGTGCTGCTGGCCTCGGTCGTGCACGTGCTGGGCCTGGTCGGCGGCCTGCTCTACTGCCTGCACGCGGGCACCGAGCTGGTGCTGCCGGAGCGGCTGACCGTCGACGCGATCCTCAAGGCCGTCGCCGCGGGCGAGGCCCCGACCACCCTGCTGGGCGTGCCGTTCCACACCGAGCTGCTCGCCTCGGCGGTCGAGCCGCCGAAGCTGCCGCAGCTCAAGCGCATGACCACCGGCGGCGAGCTGGTGCGCGCCGAGGTGTCACAGCGGTTCGTGGACCGCTACGGGATCATCCTCGGCAACATGTACGGCATGACCGAGGTCGGGGTCATCGCCACCGACCTGTACGGCGCCAACCGCCCCTCGCTCATGCCCGTGCCCGGCCTCGCCGTGCGCGAGCAGGACGGCCAGCTGCTGGTGTCCGCGCCCAGCTCTCCGTACATCGGCCTGGTCGACCCGACCCGCTGGGCCGACGGCTGGCTCAACACCAAGGACGCCGGGCAGGTCGACCCCGAGACCGGGCTGATCACGGTGCTGGGCCGGCTGGACTCGCAGGTCTCCGTGGGCGGCCTCAAGGTGGACCTGACCGAGGTCGAGCACACCCTGGCCGCGCTGCCCGGCGTCGAGGGCGCCGTCGTGATCTTCGACCAGGGCATCGAGGCGTACGCCGTGGTGCCCGACCCTGAGGCCGCCGCGGCGCTGGAGGGCGAGCTGGCCAAGCGGCTGGCCCCGTTCAAGCGCCCCCGCGAGCTGCACATCGTCGCCCAGCTCCCCCGGACGGCGACCGGCAAGCTCGTCCGCGACCACACGGTGCTGCGCACCGCCGAGTGACCTGCCCCGAGCGCGCGTCAGCGCTCGACATCACCGCCAGGACGAGTCCTCGCCGGGCCGTCCACAAGGGAAGGAAGATCCGATGAGTGCCGAGGTACGCCAGTTCATCATCGCCGCGATCGCCGAGATGAACTACCCGGTCGACGACGTCGACGCCGACACCCCGCTCGGCTCCGCCGGGGTCGACCTGGAGTCGCTGGCAGTCGCCGAGCTCTCGGTGCGCGTCGAGGACACGTACGGCGTGAAGTTCAGCGACGAGGAGGCCGAGCAGATGGCGGCGATGACCGTCGGCGAGTTCGCCGACGCCATCATCGAGCGCGGCAACCTGGCGAGCGCGTAATGAGCGGGTCGGTGCCGGGCCGCGACGAGGTCATCGCGATGCTCGCCACGTACGGTGAGCGCTCGCCGGACCAGATCCGCGAGCGCATCGACTCCCTCGAACTGGCCTGGCTGGTGCACCAGGTGGAGCAGCGCTACACGGTCAGCCTCGATCTGGAGGACGAGGCGCTGATGCGGATGACGTCGGTGACCGGTGCCGTCGAGGTGCTGACCGAGGTGTTCGCGGAGCAGGCCCGTGGCTGACCTGCCCGGCCGTGGCGACCGGCAGCCGGTGGTGCTCACCGGCCTGTCGGTGCTCAGCGCGTACGGCCGGGGTGCCGACGCGCTGCTGGCCGGGCTGACGGCGGGCCGGCCGGCGTTCGCGCCGGTGACCCGCTTCGACGTGTCGAACCGCCGGGTGGGAGTCGGTGCGCTGCTGCCCGGCGCGCCGGTCCTCTTTGACGAGCTGCTCGCCACCGTGGACGAGGCGTGCGCGGGCGCCGGGCTCGACCCGGCCGCCCGGGGCACCACCACGCTGCTGCTGGCGGTCCACGGCGACCCGACCGGGTCGCGGGTGAGCAGCCCCGACGTGACCGGGCACCGCACCGGCGCGTTCACCGCCGCGCTGGCCGACAAGGCGGGGCTGGCCCCGGGCGCGCGGACGTACACCAGCGCCTGTGTGGCGGCCAGCAGCGCCGTCGCCGACGCGGCCGCGCTGGTGGCCAACGGACTGGCCGAGCGGGTCGTGGCCGCCGCCGGCTACCTGGTCGACCCGGACCAGTTCGCGCTGTTCGACGCCGGGCGGGCACTGGCCGTCGACGGCGCCGTACGGCCGTTCAGCGCCGGGCGCAAGGGACTGCTGCTGGGCGACGGGGTCGCCGCGGTCGTGGTCGAGTCCGCGGCCGCCGCCGCCGAGCGCGGCGCCGAAGTGCTGGCCAGGCTGGCCGGCTGGGGGCGCGCGGGCGACGGGTACCACGTGGTGCAGCCGCGGCCCGACGGCGCCGGGCTGGCCCGCGCGATCGGCGCGGCGCTGGCGCGGGCCGGGCTGTCCCCGGCCGACATCGGGTACGTCAACGCGCACGGCTCCGGCTCCGCGCAGAGCGACGCCGCCGAGGCGGCCGCGCTGGCGCTGGCGCTGGGCGAGCACGCGGCCACGGTGCCGGTGAGCTCGACGAAGTCGCTGCACGGGCAGGCGCTGGAGGCCTCGCCGCTGCTGGAGCTGGTCGCCACGGTGCTGTCGCTGCGCCACGGCGCGCTGCCGGTGAACGCGGGCTACCTCGGTCCCGACCCCGACTGCCCCCTGAACGTGATCACCGAGGGACCGCTGGAGCGCTCGCCGTCGTACGCGCTGAGCCTCAACGCCGCCTTCGGCGGCGCCAACACCGCGCTGCTGGTGGGTGCGCCGTGACCACCCCCGAGACCACGGAGATCCTGCTCCCCCGCCAGCGCGTGCCGCAGGCGGCGCCGCGGCCGTCCGGGCTGGCCGAGCTCGTCGAGCTGGCGCGCGGGGCGTGGCCGGAGTCCGACGCCGACACCGAGCCGCCCGCGCTGGCCGGATTCGTGCTGTCCAGCTTCAGCCCGCTGGTCGCCGAGGCCGCCCGCCGCTGCCTGACCCGCGCGCACGGGCAGCCGCCCGCACCCGGCGGCCAGGCCACCGCCGTCATCATCTCGACCACCACCGGCGACGTCGCCACCGCGCTCAGCGTGGCCAGGGCGGTCGACACCGGCCAGCGGCTCGGCCCGCTGCTGTTCTTCCAGGCCGTCCCCAACGCGGTGGCCGGCTACGTCGCGGCGCGCTGGGAGCTGGGCGGGCCGGTGCTGTGCCTGAGCCCGGCCGGGCCCGGCGACGCGCTGGCCCTGGCCCTGGCCGAGGGCCTGTCCGCCGCGCGGCTGCTGCTGGCCGACGGCGACGCCGACGCGGCCCTGGTGATCGCGGCCGAGCAGGCCACAGACGACGGCGAGCGCGACCGCGCGCTGGCCGTGCTGGTGCGTACCGAAGTGAACGAAGGAGTCAACTGATGAGTTCGAACCTGCGGGCGATCCTGGCCGCCGACGCCGACCTGGGCGCCGGCAACGTCATCACCCGGCTGCTGGCGCACGGCGCCGATCCGAACGGCCCAGGGCTCACCTTCGATGTCGACGTCGACGGGCACCCGGCCTGGCAGCCGCTGACCCTCGGACAGCTCGACGAACGCGTCGCGGCCCGCGCGGCCTGGCTGCACCAGCACGGCGTCGGCTGGCGCGACGTGATCGCGGTGTACGCCTCGACCTCGGCGGACGTGCTGCTGACCTTCCTGGCCTGCAACCGGATCGGCGCGATCCCGGCGCTGCTCAACGGCAACCTGAGCGGCGAGATCGCCACCGAGTACATCCGCCGCCTGCGCGCCACCGCCGTGCTCGTCGACGCGCCGCACGCGCAGCGCCTGGAGGGCCGCGACTTCGGCTCGCGCATCCTGGGCGACATCACGACCACCGGCAGCGGCGACCCGGCGCTGGCGCCCGAGCCGTACCGGCACCACAAGGACGACCCGATCTCGATCACGCACTCCTCCGGCACCACCGGCCTGCCCAAGGCGATCGTGCACTCGCACACCACGCTGTTCGAGGCGACCCGCCGCATCCGGCTGTCCGGGCCGCGCGCCCAGGGCACCGAGCGGGTCCTGTGCGCGCTGCCCTCGGCGCACACCGCGGGCATCCTCTCCATCAACCAGGCCCTGTGCAACCGTGCCGAGCTGGTGTTCCTGTCCTCGCAGCGCGGCGAGTACGTGCTCGACGCGATCGAGCGGTTCAAGCCGACCGGCGTCTTCGGGTTCGCGGTGACCTGGGCCGACATGGCCCGCCACGACCTGACCAAGCGCGACATGGACTCGGTCGCGATCTGGTTCAACACCGGCGACTGCGCGCACGAGGCGCACATCCGCCCGCTGGTCAACGTCGGCAGCCACAAGACGGTGACCCGCGAGGGCGTGACCACGGTGTCCGGCTCGATGTTCATCGACGGCATCGGCTCGACCGAGATGGGCCACTCCGCGTTCCACATCACCCACCGCAAGGACACCGAGCGGTACGGCCGCTGCATCGGCCGCCCGCACGTCTTCGCCGACGTCGCGGTGCTCGACGCCGAAGGCGAGCCGCTGCCCGCGGGCGTGGTCGGCCACCTGGGCCTGAAGTCCCCGACGGTCATGCTGGGCTGCTGGAACGACTCGATCACCACGTTCCGCACCCGCCAGCGCGGCTACTACCTCACGGGCGACCTGGTCTTCTACGGCGAGGACGGCTACTACTACCACGTCGACCGGGCGGTGGACTCGGTCGTGCTCGACAGCGGGCACTGGCTGCACACGTCGTACACGGAGGAGAAGATCCTCGCGACCTGCCCGGACGTGCTCGACTGCACCGTGGTCGCGGTGCGTGAGGCCGGGGTGGTCGTCACCGACGTCCTGCTGCTGCTGCGCGCCGACGCCGACGCGGGCGCCGACCGGACCGCGCAGATCACCGCCGCGCTGGGCGAGCACGCCGCGCCGACGCTGCGGAAGATCACCGCGGTGCACGACGACGACATCCCGACCGGCGCCACCGGCAAGGTGCGCAAGCTGGTGCTGCGTGAGCGCGCGCTGACGGGTGCCGCCTGATGGACCGCCGGCCTGACATCGTCGTCACGGGAATCGGCCTGGTCACCCCGGTCGGGCAGGATCTGGAGCAGATCTTCGAGGCGCTGTGCACCGGCCGCTCCGGCCTGGTGCGCACGCCCGAGGGGCACCCCGCGCAGGGGTCGCTGGAGGTGATGGGCAAGGGGCCCGACATCTCCGCCGCCGACGTGCTGCCCGGCCCGGAGTCGCGCACGCTGGACCGCTACATCGTGCACGCGCTGGTCGCCGCCGAGCTGGCGATGGCCGACGCGGACCTGGTCGTGGGGCGCGACGTGGACCCGTACCGGGCCGCGACGGTGGTCTCCGGCACGGGCGGCCTGGCGACGCTGGAGTCGCAGGTGGTGATCCGGACCCAGAAGGGCAGGCTCGGGGTCAGCCCGTATCTGCTGCCGGGGATGCTGCCGAACATGGCCACCGCCCGCATCGCCATCAAGTACGACCTGCGCGGCTACAGCTCCTCCATCGGCACCGCCTGCGCGGCCGGCGCCCAGTCGATCGCCGAGGGCATGCGCATCCTGCGCAACGACGAGGCGGACGTGGCGATCGTGGGCTGCGGCGAGGCGCCGCTGTTCCCGACCCTGGCCGACACCTTCGGCAACACCCGGGCCCTGGCCAAGGGGTGGGCGGAGGACCCGACCGCGGCCAGCCGCCCGTTCGACCGGCGCCGCAACGGGCTGGTGCTGGCCGAGGGCGCGGGCGTGTTCGTGCTGGAGCGGGCCGCCGACGCGGACGCGCGCGGGCGGGCGGCGTACGCCACGCTGCACGGCTGGGGCGGCACCACCGACGCCCACCACCCGACCACGCCGCGCCCGGACGGCGAGGGCCAGTCGGTGTGCATGCGCCGGGCGCTGGCGGACGCGGGGCTGACCCCGGCCGACATCGGCTACCTGAACGCGCACGCCACCAGCACGAAGCTCGGCGACATCGCCGAGTCGCTGGCGGTCAACGCGGTGTTCGCGGGGGCCATGCCGCCGGTGAGCTCCAACAAGGGCGTCACCGGGCACATGCTCGGCGCGTCCGGCGTGATCGAGGCGGCCGCGACGGTGATGGCGGTGGGGCGCGGGATCCTGCCCCCGACCGTCAACCTCGAAGACCCCGATCCGGCGTGCGATCTCGACCATATTCGTGGCAAGGCCCGGCATAATGCGATCACTTTTGCTCTGTCCAATTCATTCGGATTCGGCGGACATAATGTGAGCCTTGTCCTGGGTCGACCCACCACGCGACTCAGCCGTTTCGGTGATTAGCACCTCCTGAAAACGGCCGGAGGAATCGGAAAACTGTCGCAATTAAATATTTGCGTAGCTAGGTATTGAGACGAGAAAGCCGGGCAGCTAGCGTGACAGACGACAGGTAAGTGGAGCCGGTGCCGGGGGCACCGGGCCGACCTGCCGATACGGACGTCACAGGGGCACGACGGCCAATCGGAGCATGGCGAATGATCGGCCCACCGCGAAAGTGGTGGGCCGAGCGAAGCCATGCCCCGGAGGACCCGATCCGAGCCCATGCCACCCGGCGCGAGGAGCGAGTCCGAAAGCAACGCGAAACCGGACATCGCACGCCAAGGGGTAGGTAGGTAAGGATGAACATTCTCGGCATCGACCACCTGGAGTTCTACGTCGGTGACGCCCGCCAGACCGCTTACTATCTGTGCACGGCGTTCGGCTTCCGCATCTGCGGGCAGGGTGGCCCCCAGACGGGCCTGGTCGACCAGCGCTCACTGCTGCTCCAGCACGGCGACATCCGCATCGTGCTGACCTCGGGCCTCGTGCCCGACCATCCCGCCACCCAGTACGTGGGGCGCCACGGCGACGGCGTGGCGATCGTCGCCTTCGAGACCGACGACGCCGCCGGGCTGTACGCCGAGGTGGTCGGCCGCGGCGCCGCGGCCCTGACCGCCCCCGCCGAGTACGCCGACGCGGACACCCGCGTGGTCACCGCCAGCGTCTCCGGCTTCGGCGACGTCACCCACCGGCTGGTGGAACGGCACGGCGCCAGCTGGGAGTTCATGCCCGGCGCGATCGAGATGACCATGGCGGAGCAGTCGTTCGACGGCGACCTGCTCAAGGTCATCGACCATCTGGCGGTCTGCGTCCCGGCCGGGGACCTGTCCGCCACCTCGCGGTTCTACCAGGACGTGTTCGGGTTCGCCGAGATCTTCGAGGAGTACATCGAGGTCGGCGGCCAGGGCATGGACTCCAAGGTGGTGCAGAGCCCGTCGCGCCAGGTCACGTTCACGCTGATCGAGCCGGACCTGACCCGCCGCCCGGGCCAGATCGACGACTTCCTGTCCTGGCACGCCGGGGCCGGGGTGCAGCACGTCGCGTTCCGCACCGACGACATCGTCACGGCGGTGCGCACCTTCGGCGAGCGCGGCGTCGGCTTCCTCAGCACGCCCGGGGCCTACTTCGACGCGCTGGAGCAGCGGCTGAGCAGCGTCGACCTGCCGATCGCCGAGCTGCGGCAGCTCGGCGTGCTGGTCGACACCGACCACTACGGCCAGCTGTACCAGATCTTCACGCAGTCCATGCACGTACGCCGCACGCTGTTCCTCGAGCTGATCGAACGGCACGGCGCTCTGACCTTCGGCAGCAGCAACATCAAGGCTCTGTACGAGGCCAAGGAGCGCGAGCTGGGCGTCTCCGCCGAACAGGCGGCCACCCGCGACCACGCCGGGCTCGCGACCGCATGAGCCGGCCCACCCCCTCCACCCCGACCGCCGAGGAGCACATCATGGGTGAACAGTTCACGCTGACGGACGAGGAGCGCGAGCTGCTGCCCTCCGACGAGGACGTCGCGTTCTACGCCGAGCACGGCTGGTACCTGTCGAAGAAGCTGTTCACCGACGCGGAGGTGGACGAGCTGGTCGACGCCAGCGAGCGGTACTACGCCGGGGAGCGCAGCCGGTCGCTGCCGATGCGGCCGCGGCGGCTGGCGTACTGGGAGCCCACGCACGGTGCCGTGCAGCGGCACAACGACTACGTGCACTACGAGCACGACGGCCTGGCCAAGCTGCTGCGCAAGCCGCTGATCGGCGCGGTCGCCGCGCGCCTGGCGCAGGCCGACGAGATCCGCGTCTTCCAGTCGACGCTGATCTTCAAGCCGCCGCGCCCGGAGGAGCCGACCAACATCGTGCCGTGGCACTTCGACCGCCACTACTGGGCGTCGTCGACCTCGGAGCGGATGCTGACCGCGTTCATCCCCTTCCACGACTGCGGCGAGGAGATGGGGACGATCACCATGGTCGACGGCAGTCACCGGTGGGAGGAGATCGGCAACAACGACTCCACCGCCAAGCACTTCGCCGAGCGCGACAAGGAGGACCTGGAGGTGCTGCTGACCCGCAACGCGGAGTACAACGGCACGACGGTCCGCAAGATCCCCATGATCATCCCCAAGGGCCACATGAGCTTCCACCACTGCCGCACGTACCACGGCAGTGCGGGCAACCACAGCGACCGCCCACGTCGCGCCGTCTCCCTGCACCTGCAGGACGGCGAGAACGAGTTCCGCCCGTACGCGCTCAGCGACGGCACCGTCGTCGGCTACAACCACGACGAGCTGGTACGCACGACCCCCGACGGACGTCCCGACTACGCCGACCCGGATTACTGCCCGGTCCTCTGGCGCCGGTGATCGAACACAACCCTCCACATATCCAGGGAGAAAGCAATGTCGCGTTACGACTGGGGTCAGACACACCCGGGCATCACCCGGCTCGAAGAGGCGGTGAGTGACGCCCGCACCGGGGTCGTCACCCACCCCCTGTACGCCGCTCTCGACAACCACGAGGCGATCGTCACGTTCATGCAGCACCACGTCTTCGCGGTGTGGGACTTCATGTCCCTGCTGAAGTCGCTGCAGCGCAACCTGACCAGCGTCACCGTGCCGTGGATTCCGAGCGGCTTCACCGGCAGCCGCCGGCTCATCAACGACATCGTGCTGGTCGAGGAGAGCGACGAGCTGCAGGGCGGCTTCATCAGCCACTTCGAGCTCTACGTCGGCGGCATGGACCAGGCCGGCGCCGACACCAGCGTCATCAACCACTTCATCGACCTGCTGCGCACCGGCAGCACGGTCGAGTCGGCGCTGACCGAGGCGAACGTCAACCCGGTCTCGGCCGAGTTCGTGCGCACCACCTTCAAGTTCATCGAGACGCTGCCGATCCACTGCCAGGCGGCGGCGTTCGCGTTCGGCCGCGAGGACCTGATCCCGGACATGTTCCAGCAGGTCATCAAGGTGAACCAGGAGGGCGGCAAGCTCGACACGTTCGTCGACTACCTGGCCCGCCACATCGAGGTCGACGGCGAGGAGCACACGCCGATGGCCATGCAGATGGTCACCGACCTGTGCGGCGACGACGACACCAAGTGGGCGCAGGCCGCCGAGACCGTCAACGCCGCGCTGGCCGCGCGCCAGCAGCTGTGGACCGGCATCCTGGCCGCGATCAACGCGGGCTGAGGTCGTACCCCCCTTTTTCGATCGTGGCTCACAACCGGCACCCGCCGGTTGTGAGCCACGATCTACCGCACCGGAGCGAACGTGAACGAAGCACTGGCCCGCCGCAAACTACTGGGCATCCTCTCCGGCTCCTGGGTCGCCCAGGGCGTCTACGCCCTGGTCAAGCTCGGGGTGCCCGACCTGATGGCCGCCGGGCCGGTGCCGGTCGAGGCGCTGGCGCACCAGTGCGGCGCCGACCCCCGCGCGCTGGGCCGCCTGCTGCGCGCGCTGACCATGATGGGCCTGTTCACCCAGCCCTCCCCCGGCGTGTACGGCCTCACCGCCACCACCGAACTGCTGCGCGCCGACGTGCCCGGCTCGGTCCGGCTCAACGCGCTGATGCAGGGCGACCAGGTGTTCCGCTCCTTCGCCGAGATCATGCACACCATGCACACCGGCCGGCCCGCCTTCGAGGCGGTCTACGGCCGGGGCTTCTACGACTACCTGGGCGACGACCCCGAGGCCGCGGCGGTGTTCCACCAGTCCATGGCCGACGAGCAGCCGCCCGCGTCGCTGGACGCCTGCGACCTGGCCTGGGCCAGGACCGTCGTCGACGTCGGCGGCGGCAACGGCAACCTGCTCGCCCGCCTGCTGGAGCGGCAGCCGGACCTGCGCGCGGTGCTGGCCGAGCTGCCCGAGGCCGTCCTCGCCGCCCGCTCGCGGCTGGCCGAGGCGGGCCTGGCCGACCGGGTCGAGTTCCACGAGGGCAGCTTCTTCGACGGCGTGCCGGCCGGGGCCGACGCATACCTGCTGGCCCGGGTGCTGCACAACTGGAACGACGAGAACGCGCTGCGCATCCTGGCCCGGGTGCGGGCGGCGGTGCCGCCGCACGGGCGGATCGTGGTGCTGGAGGAGCTGCTGCCCGAGCAGGAGACCCCGAACCGGCCCGGGGCCGGGCTCGTCGACCTGCTGATGCTGGTCACCCAGGAGGGCCACGACCGCACCGAGGGCGAATACCGCGAGCTGCTGGTCAAGGCCGGATTCGAGATCGTCGCGGTACGGCGGGCCGACAGCTCGCCGACCTCGGGAGCACTGGAGGCGCGGCCGGTATGACAGACGAGTCGATGTACCGCACCATGCGGCTGATCCGCCGGTTCGAGGAGCGTTCCATCGAACTGGTGCATTCGGGGCACATCGTCGGCGGGATCCACCCGTACATCGGGCAGGAGGCGATCGCGGCCGGGGTGTGCGCGGCGCTGCGCGGCGACGACATCATCACCAGCACCCACCGCGGCCACGGCCACGTGCTGGCCAAGGGTGCCGACCCGGTGCGCATGCTGGCCGAGCTCACCGGCCGTGCCACGGGCCTCAACCAGGGCCGGGGCGGCTCGATGCACGCCGCCGACTTCAGCAAGGGCATCTACGGCGCCAACGGCATCGTCGGCGCGGGCGGCGCCATCGCCGCCGGGGCGGCCTGGGCGCACCGCAACGACGGCAGCGACCGGGTCACCGTCAGCTTCTTCGGCGACGGCGCGGTCAACCAGGGCGTGCTGCTGGAGGCGTTCAACCTGGCCGCCCTGTGGCGCCTGCCCGTGCTGTTCGTCTGCGAGAACAACGGGTACGCCACCACGCTCACCGTGGCCCAGGCCGTGGCGGGATCCATCACCGCCCGCGCCGAGGCGTTCGGCATCCCGTCGGTCAGCGTCGACGGCACCGACGCCCGTGCCGTGTACGACGCCGCCCGCGAAGCCGTCGAGCGCGGCCGCGCCGGGGGCGGCCCGAGCTTCATCGAGTGCACCGCGTACCGCTTCGACGCCCACCACACCTGGGAGCACAAGGCCCGGGTCCGCTACCGCAGCGACGACGAGGTGGCCGCCGGCCGCTCCCGCGACCCGCTCGACGTGCTCGACCTGCCCGCAGACGTACGCGGGGCGATCGACGCCGAGATCGAGGCGCTGCTGGCCGAGGCGGTCGCGTTCGCCCTGGACAGCCCCGCCCCCGACCCGGCCGGGGCCCTGGACCACCTGTACGCGACCGGCCTGCGCACCCGCGACGGCATCGGACTACTCGACTCGGCGGTGCGTTGATGGCGAAGCTGTCCTACCTCAAGGCCCTGTCCCGGGCGCTGAACGACGAGATGGCCCGCGACGAGCACGTCTGCGTGCTCGGCGAGGACATCGGCGTCGCCGTCAACAACGTCACCACCGGCCTGCTGGCGAAGTACGGCCCGCAGCGGGTGGTCGACACCCCGCTGTCGGAGCAGGCGTTCACCAGCTTCGCCACCGGCGCCGCGCTGGCGGGCAAGCGGCCCGTCATCGAGTTCCAGATCCCGTCGCTGCTGTTCCTGGTGTTCGAGCAGATCGCCAACCAGGCGCACAAGTTCTCGCTGATGACCGGCGGGCAGGCGAAGGTGCCGGTCACCTACTTCGTGCCGGGCTCCGGCTCGCGCAGCGGCTGGGCCGGGCAGCACTCCGACCACCCGTACGGCCTGTTCGCGCACGTCGGCGTGAAGACCGTGGTCCCCGCGACGCCCGAGGACGCGTACGGGCTGTTCCTGAGCGCGATCCGCGACGACGACCCGGTGGTGCTGTTCGCCCCGGCCCAGGCCCTGGGCGTACGCGCCGACGTGGACATCGCGGCACTGGACGCGGTGCCGCTCGGGGTCGGCCGGGTGCACCGGGAGGGCACCGACGTCACCGTGGTGGCGGTCGGGCACCTGGTGCAGGACGCGCTGGCCGTCGCCGAGCAGCTGGCCGACCAGATCTCGGTGGAGGTCTTCGACCCGCGCACGCTGTACCCGTTCGACTGGGCGGGGCTGGCGGCGTCGGTGCACAAGACCGGGCGCCTGGTCGTCATCGACGACTCCAACCGGATGTGCGGCATCGCGGGCGAGATCCTGGCCACCGCGGCCGAGGAGATGCGGCTGACGGTGCCGCCCAAGCGGGTCACCCGGCCCGACGGCGCGGTCCTCCCGTTCGCCCGCGAACTCGACCTCGCCGTCCAGCCCCACGCCGACCAGCTCCTGACCGCCATCCAGGAGGTATACAAGTCCTCGCCCCGTTGAACACCGGAGTGGAGGAACCGCCGTGACCGCACCATCGCACTGGCGAGTCGTTAAAGCGGCAGCCCACGAGATCGATCCCACCTGGGACAGCGAGGAGCGCATCGAGCGTCGCGCACGCATGCGCCGCCGCATGCTGCGGGAACAGCGAGCGGCCGCCGGGCAGACGCCCGACGGCCGCGATGCTGCTTCCGATCAGTAGACGCTCACGCCGTAGACGGCGAGGGGCTCGGTGACGGGCTGGAAGTAGGTCGTGCCGCCCGAGGTGCAGTTACCGCTGCCGCCGGAGGTCAGGCCGAGCGCGACGGTGCCCGCGAACAGCGAGCCGCCGCTGTCGCCGCCCTCGGCGCAGACCGTGGTGCGGATCAGGCCGGTCACGGTGCCCTCGGCGTAGTTGACCGTCGCGCCCGTGGCGGTGACCCGGCCGCTGTGCAGGCCGGTGGTGCTGCCGCTGCGGTACACGGTCTGGTTGACCACGGCGTTGCCCGCGCTGGTGATGTCCTGCGAGGTGCCGTTGTACAGGTTCACCGTGCCGGGGTGGGCGATGGCGGCGTTGTCGTAGCGGACGAGGCCGTAGTCGTTGCCCGGGAAGCTGGTGCCGACGCGGGCCCCGATGAGGTTCGTGCGGGCCGAGTCGGTGTACCAGCTGGCCGACAGGTTGGTGCAGTGGCCGGCGGTGAGGAAGTAGTACGTGTTCCCGGCGCGGACGTTGAAGCCGAGGGAGCACCGGTAGCCGCCGCCGTAGATGGCGTCGCCGCCCTGGAGCAGGCGGCTGAGCGTGCCGGCCTCGTGCACGACGCGGACCGCGTCGCCGAAGCGGGCCACGACCGCGTTGAGCCGGGTCAGCTTCATGCCGGTCACGGTGCTGTCGGCGGTGACCACGACCTGGTTGCTCACCGGGTCGACGGCCCAGCTGGTGCCGGGGATGCGGGCCAGCCGGTCCAGGTCGGCGCGGGCGGCGTCGAGCTGGGCGGCCGAGTGCTTGACGACCTTGGCCACGCCGCCGGCGGCGCGGACCTTGTCGGCGGCGGCCGCGTCGGTCACGGTGACGACCATCCGGCCGTCGTCGCCGAGGAACGCGCCGGGGGACGCGAGGTCGGCGGCCAGGGCCGCCGCGGCGGTGGGCGACAGCGGGGCGGGGGCGGCGTGGGCCGGGGCGGTCGCCAGCATGCTGCCGGCGAGCAGGAGGGCGGCGACGCTCACGGTGGCGCGGCGGCGCAGCGGGTGGGTGGTCAGTTGCACTGGTCCTCCTCGGGGTTGTGGCGCGTGGGGTGGCGCGCCGGAGGTCTGACCGCCTTTGCCCGGTTAGGCATAGAACGGTCAAGGCAACATGCTTCCAAATACAGCAAGTATCTTCAATATTTGCGGCGATAGATGAATGTGCCAACGTTGCGTGACGCGGGAACCGCCGCCGTTCCCGCTGCGTCCCTCGACCATCACGCCCGCGCCCATGGGGCGCCCGCGCCCACGCCGCCGCACGGCCGCCGGGCGATCGTGCAGTTTCGGGGAAAGTGCAGGAAAAGGGGCCAGGATTCCAGCACTTTCCCCGAAACTGCACCGATCACGAGCGCGCCCCGCGTCGGCAGACGCGGGGCACGGGGCGGGGCGGGGCGGGGACGGGACCGGGCGGCGGCGCGGCGTGGCGGAGCGCGGCGGTCAGCGGCCCAGGTGGGTGCCGAGGCGGCGGACGGTGAGGGCCGCGCAGATGCCGTGGCTGCGCAGGTTGCCGTGCAGGCCGTCGGCGCTGTAGCTGTCCGGGTCGCGCTCGGCGGGATGCCCGGTGCAGTCGACGTGCAGGGTGCCCAGGCGCGCGCCGAGGGCGGCGGTACGCTCGGAGAGCATCCGCATCCGCCCGCCCACCTGCGGTTTCACCGCGATCGGGAACGACGGTGCGAACGACACGTCGAACATGCCGACCGTGATCACGTCGGCCCCGGCGGCCCGCAGCGCCGTGATCATCGCGGCGAGCTCGTCGTCCACCTCTTCCGGCTGGTACGACTTGCGCAGCGCGTCGTTGCCACCGGCCACGACCAGTGCCAGGTCGGGACCGAACCGCAGCGCCCGCTCCAGCTGCGTGGCCCGGACCTCGGCGGCGCGCAGCTCGCGCACGCCGAGGTTGAGGTAGACCAGGTCGGGCTGCTGCGCGGCGAGCTCGGCGCGGATGCGGTCGCACCAGGCCAGCTCGACGTAGCCGGGCACCGGGTCGCCGACGCCGGAGGCGACGCTGTCGCCGAGCACCGCGAACCGCTTCCACGGATGCCCGGCCAGCAGCCGCGCCGACTCCCCCGGCGCCAGGCAGTACGGATCGGCGGCCTCGGCGAGCTGGTCGTACCCGGCGAGCGGGCCGTCAGCCGCCATGGTTGGCCTTGCCGCGCGGGTCGGGCTGGGCGGGCAGGCGCACCTCGCTCAGCTCGGCCATCTCCGACAGCCCCGCCAGCTTCGCCTCCAGCTCGGCCAGCTCGTTGCGCATCCGCTCGGCCTGGCGCGTCGCCTCGGTCTGGTCGGCGGCCAGCGCCTCCTCGACGCTGCGGCGCACGCCGGGCACGTCGAGCAGAGTCAGCATGCTCAGCGCCTCGGAGCTCTTCACCAGGTGGCGGGCGCCGAGCAGGTTGCGTCCCTTGCGCACCTCGACCAGCCACTGGCCGTTGGCGTACGCGAGGGTGACCGCCAGCCGGGCGGGCAGCCGCGCCGCACCCGTGAGCACCGCCGGGGCGTCCACGTTGAGCTGCCGCCAGGTGCGGTACACGAACACCGGCAGCAGCAGCGCCACCAGGTACGCCCCCACGGCGACGGCGAGCGCGACGCGCAGTTCGTATCGGCCGGTGACCCAGCCGCCGGCCACGGTGCCGACGGGGATGCCCAGGTAGGCGACGGCCGCCGCGTAGCCGCCGATGCGGCTGCGGATCGGGGCGGGCACCCGGTGCGACAGCAGCGTGCCCAGCGCGGGCGTCACCGACGACATGGTGGCGCCGGACAGGAAGGACACGACGACGACCAGCAGCAGCACCGGCCGCAGCCCGTCGAGCACGGCCAGGGTGCCGCCTCCGGCCAGGAAGCCCAGCGCCACCAGCAGGTAGCGCATCGGCTCGCGGGCCAGACCCGACAGCACCACCGCGCCGGTGACGGCGCCGAGGGCGAACGCGCCGCCGAGCAGGCCGAGCAGCGCCGGTTCGCGCAGGGCCTCGCCGACCCAGACCAGCACCAGGATCACGGCACCTGCCTGCACCAGCAGGTTGGTGCAGAACAGCACCGCCGCCAGGCGGCGCACCAGGCCGTCGGAGCGCAGTTCCGCCAGGGCGCCGCGGCGCAGGTCGCGGCGCGAGGTCCGCGCGATCGGCGGCGCCTGGTGGTACGGGTTTGCCGACGGCTGCCCGCCCACCGTGGACTGGGGCGCGGTCTGCGCCGCAGCCGGGCCGCCGGACTGCTGGGGCTGCCGCTGGGCGGGCACGGTCGCCTCGACGGGCTCGTCGGCGCCGTCGACGTCGTGCACCTCGACCGGCTCGGTGACCACGTCGCGCGAGCTCGCGGCCGCGCGGGTGCCCGGGTCGGCCGGCAGCACCTCGCCGACCATCGCCTCGGACACCGGTTCGGGCGCGGGCGCGGTGCGCACCGACGCGGCGTACACGGTCAGCGCGGCCGCGGCCGCGCACACCAGCGCGGTGCACCAGAGCACGCCGGCCGGGCCGAGCCAGACGGCCAGGCCGCCCGCGGCCACGCCGACGCAGACCAGCAGCACCCACTGGACGCCGGTGACCAGGTCCGACCGCGGCGCCCGGGTCGCACCCGGGCCGGACTCCCGGCGCAGCGCGTCCTTGGTGCGGTCGCTGAGCGCGCGCAGCGCGCCGACGCCCGCGGCCAGCCCGGCCACGGCCGCGACGGGGGCGGTGGGCAGCGCGAAGAACGCGAGCCCGGCCAGCGCCGCCGCCGACAGCAGATCGAACACGACGGTGGCCGGGCCGGTGTCGCGGCTGCGGTCGGCCAGCCGGGTGCCCAGCGGACCCGCCACCAGGTATGCCAGCAGCTGCGCGGCGCCGACGATGCCGACGCGGACCAGCGCGGCGCGGTCGGGGTCCTGCGCGGCGAGCACCAGCCACGCCACGGCCAGGAACGACACCCGGGTGGCCAGTGTGGACACCGCGTCGGCGGCCAGCACCGCCAGCGTGCCGACTGGCTGGGCGTCCTCGTCGGCCTCGGGCTCGACCAGCGTATCGGGGATGGACATCATGCCTCCTGAACGCCCGCGAGGTAGCGCTCGCGCAGCGCCTTCTTGTCGACCTTGCCCGACTCGGTGAGCGGGAACACGTCGATGAACTCGATCTGCTGCGGCGCCCACATCGCGTTGAGCTCGGCGGCGGCGTGCGCGCGCAACTCGTCGCCGGTGACGGTGGCGCCCTCGGCGGGCACCACGTACGCGAAGACGGACTCGCCCTCCAGCTCGTGCGGAACGCCGATCACGGCTGCGGCGCGCACCTGCGGGTGGCCCGCCAGCGCGTCCTCGACCGGGCGGCAGAAGACGTTGGTGCTGCTCAGACCGGTCACGATCATGTCCTTGACCCGGTCGAGCAGGTAGAGGTAGCCGTGCTCGTCGAGGCGGCCCACGTCGCCGGTGCGCAGCCAGCCGCCGACCAGCGTCTGCTCGGTCAGCTCCGGCATGCCCCAGTACCCGGCCATCAGCAGCGATCCGGAGACCCACACCTCGCCGACCTCGCCGGCGGGCAGCACCCTGCCGTCCTCGTCGCGGACCTCGACCTTGACGTCGCCGTAGGGCACGCCGCAGGAGGCCAGCCGCTCCGGGTGCGCGGGGTCGTGGTCCAGATTGGGCATGGCGGTGATGAACGGGGACTCGCTCATGCCGTACACGATGCGCATGACCGGGCCGAAGCGGGCGATGGCCTGGGTGAGCCGGGCCGGGGCGGCCGCGGCGCCGGAGACGGTCAGCGTCAGCAGGCTGCTGAAGTCGGCGTCGGCCGACGCCGGGTCGTCGAGCAGCACGTACATCAGCGGCGGCGCGAGCAGCGTGCTGTTGATGCGCTCCCGCGCGATGGTCTCGTAGAACACCGGGTATTCCAGGCCGTCCTGCAGGAACGCGGTGCCGCCGCTGAACAGGGTCATGAACAGCGCGGTCTGCGCGCTGACGTGCCAGGTCCCGGCGATGAGCAGGTGGCGCAGCAGGGGCGCGCCGCTGGCCAGGTAGAACTCCGACAGCAGGTGCAGCGCGGCGAAGAACGTGTGCCGGTGGTGCACCAGCTTCGGCGAGCCGGTGGTGCCGCCGGTCTGGAAGAGCGAGCTGGGCTCGGCGATGACCTCGGCGGGATCGAACGGCAGCTCGGTCGCCTTGTCCGCGGTCAGGTCGGGCCCGGCGCCGCCGGGGCCGAAGCAGAGCACCGGGCGCGGCGCCGCGAGCTCGGCCAGCTCGCCGCCCATCTTGGCCAGCAGCACGGCGTCGTACACGAAGAAGTCGACCTCGGCCAGGTCGAGGAAGCCGCGGCGGAACCGGTCGGGGGCGTTGTTGGCGATCCACGCGGTGCGGCAGCCGAGCAGATGCGCGGCCAGCTGGAGGAAGACGGACTCGGACGGGTTGCGGGCGAGCACGCCGATGGCGCTGCCTGGCCGCACCCCGTGCCGCCACAGCGCGGCGGCCATCGCGACCACCTCGGCATGCAGCTCCGCATAGGTGTATCTGTGTCCGTCGACGCCTACCAGCGCCTCGGCGTCGCCGTACTGCGCGAACAGCGTCAACGCCCGGCGGGCGTAGTTGGATGCGGGATCAAAGGTCAGCTCGCCCACGCGACGTCACCCCTGTTTGGTCAGGTTTCCAGCGGATTCGCTGGTGGCAGCCACTTCCCGCGGTAGGGGCGCGGCCTACGCGGGGACGATACCGGGGCGTCGGTGGATCGGCTACTGGCACTTCGCATCGATCTAATCTGCAATCGGGACATTTGACAACGCAAACGTCTGGTGTGGATCGGCAGGCCGACCGGCCGTTCCCCCCTGCGCCCGAAGCGGCTTACACTGCCGGTCTGGCGCCCCACCGGTGATCGACGGGCATGGACCCCCGTATCGCACCGGCCCGCCGTTCGCACTGTCCCCCAGTGACCGAGAGGCCTGCCCACCATGAACAGCCCCCGGCAACGCCAACTCCTGATGGCCCTGGTCACGATCGTGGCAGTGGGCTCGACCCTGCTGGTCGCGACCGCCAACAGCAAGGCCGTGGCACCCGAACCGGAGCGGTGGACCGGTTCGTGGTCGGCCGCGCTGACCGCCGCGGGGGCGGGCAAGTCGAAGGACGGCTTCGCCGACCAGACGATCCGGATGTTCGTGCACACCTCCGTCGGCGGCACCGCCGCGCGCATCCGGCTGTCCAACCGGTTCGGCACCGCGCCGCTGACCATCGGGCACGCCACCGTCGCGCTGCCCTGGCCCGAGGCGGGCCCCGGCGACATCAAGCCCGGCTCGGCGATCGACGCCACGTTCAGCGGGCAGCGTTCCATCACCATCCCGGCCGGCGGCAGCGCGGTCAGCGACCCGGTGCACATGGAGGTGCCGAAGTCGCAGGACGTCGCGGTCAGCCTGTACGTCCCGGTCGCGTCCGGTCCGGCCACCTGGCACGTGTACGCCCGCGAGACGTCCTTCATCGGCCAGGGCGACCACGCCAACGACGCCAGCGGCGCCAAGCTGCCCGAGACCCGCAACAACTGGTACTACCTGACCGGTCTCGACGTGCTCAACCGCTCCGGCCAGGGCTCGATCGTGGTGCTGGGCGACTCCATCACCGACGGGTTCCGGTCGACCGTCAACGCCGACCACCGCTGGACCGACTACCTCGGGTGGCGGCTCAACAAGGAGGCGCCGGGCGGCAAGGCCCCCGGCGTCCTGAATTCGGGCCTGGCGGGCAACCGGCTCACCCTCAACGGCAGCGACGGCGGCTTCAACGAGCTCGGCATGAACGGCTCGGCGCGGTTCCACTTCGACGTGCTCGGGCAGACCGGGGTCCGCACCGTGATCCTGGAGCTGGGCATCAACGACGTCTGGCTCAGCCAGGACAACGCCGACAACATCATCGCCCGCCTCCAGGCGATGTCCCAGCTCGCGCACCAGTCCGGCCTGAAGATCATCATGTGTACGCTGAGCCCCTGGAACGCGTTCGAGTCGGCGCCCGGCGTGGTGGCCTACACGCCGACGCTGGACTCGGTGCGGCTGACGGTGAACTCCTACATCCGCACCACCACCGACTTCGACGCGGTCATCGACTTCGACGCGGTGCTGCGCAACCCGGCCGACCCGTCGAAGCTGCGCCCCGAGTGGGACAGCGGCGACCACATCCACCCCAACGACAAGGGCAACGAGGCGATGGCCAACGCCGTCCCGCTCGACCTGCTCCTGCTCGACGAGGACGAGGACCTGCGCTGACATGGCCGCCGAGGTCTCGCTGGCATCGCTGCACACCGACGAGGTGCGGCGCGATCCGTACCCGTTCTACGCCGCACTGCACGCCCGCGGCCCGGTCTGCCGGGTCGCGCCCGGCGACCGGTACGCCTTCGTCGTGCACGGATACGACGCGTCGGCGCACGTGCTGCGGGACTCGGCCACGTTCAAGGTGATGGACGAGACCCTCATGGGCACGCCGCCGACCTGGGCGGACGACCGGGCGCTGGCCGTCTTCATGAACTCGGTGTTCTTCACCAACGCGCCCCGGCACACCCGGATGCGCAAGATGTTCAACCAGGCGTTCACCCCGCGCCGGATCAACGCGCTGGAGCCGGCGATCGACCGGCTCACCGCGGACCTGCTCGACCACCTGGCCGCGCAGGCGGCCGGGGGCAGCAAGGTGGATTTCATGGCGGAGTTCGCGTTCCCGCTGCCCGCCAACGTGCTCGGGGAGCTGCTCGGGGTGCCCGAGGAGCGGCGCGCCTGGTACCGGCCCCGGGCGATGGCCCTGGGCGCGATCCTGGAGCTCGGCGGCAGCACCCCGGCCAACGTCGCCGCCGCCAACACCGCCTCGGAGGAGATCACCGCGTACTTCGGGGAGCTGGCCGCGGCGCGGCGGGCCGACCCGCGCGACGACATGATCACCGCGCTGGTGCAGGCCCTGGAGTCCGACGGCGACCAGCTCAGCGAGCACGAACTGCTGGCCAACCTGATCGTGGTGTTCAACGCCGGGTTCGTCACCACCACGCATCTGCTGGGCAACGGCCTGACCCTGCTGCTCGACCGCCCCGACGAGCTGGCCCGCCTGCGCGCCGACCCGGCCCTGGCCCCCCAGTACGTCGAGGAGATCCTGCGCTACGAGGTGCCCACGCACTTCTCGGTGCGATACACCGCCGCCGACACCGAGGTGGCGGGCGTGGAGATCCCGAAGGGAAGCTGGGTGCTGGTGCTGCTTGCCGCCGCCAACCGCGACCCGGCGCACTACGCGGACCCGGACGTCTTCGACCCGACGCGCACCGAGGCCTCCACGCTCAGCTTCGGCGGCGGCGCCCACTACTGCCTGGGCGCGGCGCTGGCCCGGCTGGAGGGGCAGCGCGGGCTCACCATGCTGCTCGACCGGTTCGCCGACATCAGCCTCGCCGAACCCCCCGGCACCCCGCGCCAGCTGATGCTGCGCGGCCACGACCAGCTCTGGGTCACCCTCGCCTGACCCCCGCCGCCCTCCCCGGGGGGCGGACGGGGCGGACGGCGGGCGGGATCGTGCAGTTTCGGGGAAAGTGCACGAATGCGGGCCAAGATTCCCGCACTTTCCCCGAAACTGCCGCTCGGCTCAGACGGCCGGGGGCTCGCCCGACGTCACCGCCGGGCGGGGCGGGAGCTCGCTCTGGATGCGGCGCCAGTGGTAGATGTACACCGGCACCGCGATCAGCAGCATCGTGCCCGAGCTGACCAGGCCGAGCACCGAGTTGCGCCGCTGCGAGTCCTTGGCCTGCTGTTCCAGCCGCTGCTGCTCCTCCGGGCTGATCTTGCTGTCGGGCGCGATGTAGCCGTACCCGTAGCCGGGGTCGGGGTACAGCAGCTCGACCGTGCCGCGGACCAGGCTCACCGCGGCGAAGAGCGAGATGATGAGGGTGATCAGGCAGACCAGGTACAGGTACAGGTTGCGCAGGGTCATCCGGTCGCCGATGGACATAACCGCTCCCCTTCCAGCCCACCCCGGGCGAGGCGGGCACCTGCGCACATTGTCCGCCGCCGATGGCGGCCGCGCGTGGGGAACGGGGCCGGAATCAGCGGCCGATCAGGTTGAGCCCGATCGTGCAGAGGACCGACAGCAGCAGCGAGATCACGATCATCGCCAGGCAGCCCCAGGCGCCCCCAAGCGGCCTGACCTCGACATTCCCGATCCGCATGCACGCCCCCTCCCGACCGATCCTCCCCCACCCCGCCCGTCCCCACGCCCGATCCCGCCCGAAACCCGCGATCACGTTCCGTTGATCGCCGTCAGCGGTCAAAACGCCCGCTTCAGCGGCAGATCCTGACCGAAGACGACGATCACCCACCCACCCGGAGGCGGGGGTCAGGCTTGGGAGGCGGCCAGGGCGGCGCCGACGATGCCGGCGTCGTTGAGCAGGGCGGCCGGGACCAGCGGGGTGCGTACGTCGATGTGCGGGAGGAACTTCTCCGCCTTCTTGCTCACCCCGCCGCCGATGATCATCAGATCGGGGTTGAGCAGGCGCTCCAGCTCGCGCAGGTAGTCCTGCACGTTCTTGGCCCACTCCTTCCAGCCCAGGTCCTCGACCTCGCGGGCCTGCGCCGAGGCGTGCAGCTCCGCGTCCCTGCCGTGCAGCTGGATGTGGCCGAGCTCGGTGTTGGGCACCAGCCGGTCGTCGATGAAGACGGCGCTGCCGATGCCGGTGCCGAAGGTGAGCATGATGGTGACGCCCTTGCGGCCCTTGCCCGCGCCGTACGTCATCTCGGCGATCCCGGCCGCGTCGGCGTCGTTGAGCACGACCACGGGCAGGCCGAGGGCCTCGGTGAACAGGTCGCGGGCGGGCGCGCCGAGCCACGAGTGGTCGACGTTGGCCGCCGTGCGCGTGACGCCGTTCTGGACCACGCCGGGGAAGGTGACCCCGACCCGCTCCACGCCGGAGAACCGCCCGGCGACCTCCGCCACCGTGGCCACGACGGCGGTCACGTCCGAGGGCTGCGGGGTCTCCAACCGCACCCGCTCCTCGGCGAAGCCGCCCTGGTCGAGGTCGACCGGCGCGCCCTTGATGCCGGAGCCGCCGATGTCGATGCCGAGGATCGCCATGCGGCCAGTCTATGCGGCCGCCGCACGCCGTACGGCCTCGATCGAGGCGGCGACGTCGGCGTCGTCGGTGGACCAGTTGCTGACCGACACGCGCAGCACGTCACAGCCCTGCCAGTGCGAACCGGACATCCAGGCGGTGCCGTCGGCGAGCAGCCGCCCGGTCACCGCGCGGGTGCGCTCGTCGCTGCCGAAGCTCACGCAGACCTGGGTGAACACGACGTCGTTGCAGACGCGGGCACCCTCGATCGCGCCGAGTCCGGCGGCCAGGGCACGGGCGTTGCGGGCGAGCCGGTCCACCAGGTCGGCGACGCCGTCGCGGCCGAGCGAGCGCAGCGCGGCCCATACGGGCACGCCCCGGGCGCGCCGGGAGAGCTCGGGGACGCGCTCGTGCGGGTCACCGGGGCCCTCGGTGCCCGCGTGGACCAGGTAGCTGGCCCGGGTGCCGAAGGCGGCGCGCAGCGCGGCGGGCCGGGCCACGACGGCGATGCCGCAGTCGTACGGCACGTTGAGGGTCTTGTGCGCGTCGGTGGCCCAGGAGTCGGCCAGGTGGTGGCCGTCGAGCAGGTGCCGGGTCGACGGGGCGGCGGCCGCCCACAGTCCGAACGCGCCGTCGACGTGCACCCAGGCACCGTGGCGGCGGGCGAGTTCGCAGGCGGCGCCGATCGGGTCGTACGCCCCGGAGTGGACGTTGCCCGCCTGGAGGCAGACGATCGTCGGCCCGGACCCGGCGGCCAGTTCGCGTTCGAGGGCGTCCAGGCGCAGCCGTCCCTGCTCGTCGGCCTCGACCGGGGTCGGGGCGCCCAGGCCCAGGTAGCGCAGGGCGAGGTCGACGGTGGCGTGGCGCTCGGCGCCGACCAGCACCCGGACGCGGGGCGCACCGGTGAGGCCGTCGCGGTCGAGGTCCCAGCCCGCGTCGGTGAGCACCTGCTGGCGCCCGGCGGCCAGGCCGGTGAAGTTGGCCATGGTGCCGCCGGTGACGAAGCCGACGTCGGACCCGGCGGGCAGGCCGAGCAGGTCGAGCAGCCAGTCCCCCGCCACCTCCTCGGCCGCGGCGGTGCCGGGGGTGGCGTACCGCATGCCGCTGTTCTGGTCCCAGGTGCTGACCAGCCAGTCGGCGCCGAGCGCGGCGGGCAGCGTGCCGCCGATGACCCAGCCGTAGAAGCGGCCGGACGGCATCGTCATCAGGCCGGGCTCGATCTCGCGGGCCAGCAGGTCGACGACCTCGGCCGGGTCGGTGGGGGCGGCGGGCAGCGGGCCGCCGAGGCGCTCGCGCAGCTCGTCGGCGTCGGCGCGGGGCGGGATGGGCCGGTCGGGCACGGCCGCGAGCCAGTCGTGGGCGTGGGCGGCGGCGCGGGCCAGTGCGGCCTGGTACTGCTCCGGGCGAGCGGTCATGGGTCCCAGTCTGCCGCGTCCCGGACGGCCCGCCGAGCGCCACTTCGCGATTCGTGGCTGCGACTGGGAGCGCTCTCACGCTAGCGTCGCGATCATGCCGAAGATCCGCCCGTACCGTTCCTCCGATCGCGACGCCGTCTACGAGATCTGCATCCTGACCGCCCACAACGGCGGCGACGCCCGCCCGCACTACGCGGACCCGGGCATCCTGCCCGAGATCTTCGCGGGCCCGTACGTCCACCTCGACCCGCAGTTCGCCTTCGTCCTGGCCGACGAGCAGGACCGGGCCGTCGGCTACATCATCGCCACCGGCGACACGAAGCGGTTCACCGAGCGCTTCCGCGACGAGTGGCTGCCGCTGGTGGCCGACCGCTACCCGCCGCTGGACGGCGAACCGGCCACGCCGGACGAGGTCATGCGGTGGCTGCTGCACTGGCCGGAGCGGATGGTCGTGGACGCGCTGGCCGGCTACCCGGCGCACCTGCACATCGACCTGCTGCCGGAGTACCAGCGGCAGGGCTGGGGCCGCCGGTTCGTCGACACGCTGGCCGGGGCGCTGGCCGCCGCCGGGGTGCCCGCGGTGCACCTGGGCATGGTCACCGAGAACACGGCCGCGCGGGCCTTCTACGACCGGATCGGCCTGCACGTCATCGACGTCCCGGACGCGGGGGTGCTGACCTACCTCGGCCTGAAGCTGAGCTGAATTCGCACTTTCCGCCACTGTAGACGGTCCGATGGTCGCTTGTTACCTCAGCGATACATCTAAAAACTGTCCTACATCATGACCGGCGGCATCTCGTTGCAGCCCCTGCGCTCGGCGCAGGGGCGGGCAAACCCCTACCCCTTCTACGCGCACCTGCACACCCTCGGCGGCCTGGCCCTGGTCGGCGGCGAGGACGAGCGCTACGACGTCGTGGTGCACGGCTACGACGCGGTGCAGCAGGTGCTGCGCTCGCCGGACTTCCTGACCGTGGACGCGCGCCACCTCGACCGGAGCATGCCCGAGTGGCGCGCGCACCCGTCGCTGACCACGCTGCGCGCCTCGATGTTCTTCACCAACGCGCCCGACCACACCCGGGTGCGCCGCCGGTTCAGCCGCGCCTTCACCGCGCGCAGCCTGCACAGCATGGGCCCGGCCATCACCCGGATGACCGACGACTTGATCGACCGGATGCTGGCCCGCAGCGCGGACGGCACGGCGGTGGACTTCATGGCCGAGTTCGCGTTCCCGCTGCCCAGCAACGTCGTCGGGGAGCTGCTCGGGGTCCCCGAGCTGGACCGGTCCTGGTTCCGCCAGCGGGTGCTGGACTTCGGCGCCGTGCTGGAGCTGGGCGGGCGCACCGAGGAGAACCTGCGCCGGGCCGACACCGCCGCGGGCGAGCTGATGGCGTACTTCGCGGACCTGGTCGCCGCGCGCCGCGCCGAACCCCGCGAGGACCTGGTCAGCGCGCTGATCGCCGACGAGGACGCGGACCTGCTCAACGAGACCGAGCTGCTGGCCAACCTGATCACGGTGTTCAACGCCGGCTTCGTCACCACCACCCACCTGTTCGGCAACGGCCTGGTCCTGCTGCTCCAGCGGCCGGACCTGCTGGCCGCGCTGCGCGACGACCCGGCCCTGGCCGCCGGATACGTCGAGGAGATCCTGCGCTTCGAGCCGCCGGTGCACTTCGTGGTGCGCTGGGCCGCGCGCGAGGCGGAGATCGAGGGGGTGCGCATCCCCGCGGACGCGATGATGCTGGTGCTGCTCGGGGCCGCCAACCGCGACCCGCGCCGCTACCCCGACCCGGACGCCTTCGACCCGTCCCGCATCGACAGCCAGCCCGCCAGCTTCGGCGCGGGCGCCCACTTCTGCCTGGGCGCGGCGCTGAGCCGCATCGAGGGGCAACTGGTGTTCCCGCACCTGCTGCGGCGACTGCCGGACCTGGCCCTGGCCGCCCCGCCCGGCGACCGGCGCGCGCTGATGCTGCTGGGCTACGACACCCTGCCCGTGACCGTGGGCAGCGGCAAGGACTGATGATGACCTGGCACATCGCGTTCCTCAACGCACCCACCATCGGCGAGGTGTTCCCGACGCTGGCCATCGTGGCGGAGCTGGTGCGACGCGGGCACCGGGTCAGCTACGCCACCGGGCAGGCGCGGGCCGAGGTGGTCACCGCGATGGGTGCCACCGTGGTGCCGTACGAGTCGAGCCTGCCCGACGAGTCGGACCCGGGGCTGCTGCCGCCGCGGCCGGTCGACTACTTCAACACGATGCGCGGCGGCTTCCTGCGCGAGGCGCGGACCACCTTCCCGCAGTTCGAATGCCTCTGCCTGGCCGACCGGCCGGACCTGCTGGTCTACCACACGCAGGCGTTCGCGGCCCGCATGCTGGCGGTCAAGCACCGCATCCCGGCGGTGCAGCTGTGGACGTTCATGGCGGCCAACCCGCAGTGGTCCATCGGCAAGCACCTGGGCCTGGCCGCCGCCGGGCAGGCCGGGCTGGACGAGCACCAGCGGCGCCTGGACGCCCTCGCGACCGAGCAGGGCTGCGACCCCGAAGAGGTCCGCGCGTACGAGCCGCGCCGGCACCTGATGCTGTACCCGCGCCTGATGCAGTTCCGGCACCTGAACTTCGACGGGCGCTACCGCTTCGTCGGGCCGTGCGTCGGGGAGCGGCCGTTCCAGCAGCCGTGGCAGCCGCCGGAGCCGGACCGCCCGGTGGCGCTGGTGTCGCTGGGCACCGTCTACAACCGGCTGCCGGGCTTCTACCGCACCTGCGTCGACGCGTTCGCGGGCACGGACTGGCAGGTGGTGCTGTCGCTGGGGTCGCGCACCGACCCGGCCGAGGTCGGCCCGGTGCCGCCCAACGTGCACGTGGCGGAGAGCGTGCCGCAGTTGCAGGTGCTGCGGCACGCGCGGGTCTTCGTCACGCACGCCGGCATGGGCGGGTCCCTGGAGGCGCTGCGGGCGGGCGTGCCGATGCTGACCCTGCCGCAGACGCCGGAGCAGCAGGTCAACGCGCTGCGGCTGGCGGAGCTGGGCGCAGCCCGGCCGCTGGACCCGGCCCTGCTCACCCCGGCCTACCTGCGCGGGGCGGCCGACGCGGTCGCGGGCGACGCGGCGATGCGGCACAAGCTGCACCGGCTCAGCCACGAGGTGCGCGCCTGCGGCGGGGCGACCCTGGCCGCGGACCTGATCGAGGCGGAGCTGCCGGTCCCGGTCGCTTGACTGTAAGGATTCCTTACTTTTACCGGCCGGCGACAGGGCCGCCGGGTCAGCGCGCGGCGGTCGACGGCGCCCGCCGCGCGCGCAACGCCTTCTTGTCGACCTTGCCGACCTCGGTGAGCGGCAGGTCGTCCAGGAACTCCACCACGTGCGGCGCCCACAGCTCGTTCAGCTCGGCCACCGCCCACTCGCGCAGTTCGGCCGGGGTGATCCCGGCGCCGGGGGCGGGCACGACGAAGGCGTACACCGCCTCGCCCATCCGCTCGTGCGGCACGCCGATCACGGCCGCGGCGCGCACCTGCGGGTGGCGGCTCAGCGTGTCCTCGACCGTCCGGGAGTACACGTTCGTCGAGGTCTCCCCCGTGACGATCATGTCTTTGGCCCGGTCGACGAGGTACAGGTAGCCGTCGGTGTCGAAGCGGCCCAGGTCGCCGGTGCGCAGCCAGCCGTCGACGATGGTCTGCCGGGTCAGCTCGGGCTGGCCCCAGTATCCGGCCGTCATCAGCTGCGCCGACACCCACACCTCGCCGACGGTGTCGGTGTCGACGGGGCGGCCCCGGTCGTCCCGCACCTCGACCCGCACCCCCGGATAGGGCCGCCCGCAGGAGGCCAGCCGGTCCGGGCGCGCCGGATCGGCCGTCACGTTGGGGTACGCGGTGATGAAGGTGGCCTCGCTCATGCCGTACACCGGGCGCACCACCGGGCCGAACCGCTCGATCGCCTGCGCCAGCCGCACCGGCGAGACCGCGCTGCCCGCGCACGACAGCGTGACCAGGCTGCTGGTGTCGGCGGTGGCCAGGCGAGGGTCGTCGAGCACCCGCGCCAGCATCGGCGGCGGCAGGATCGCACTGCTGATCCGCTCCCGCTCGACGGTGTCCAGGAACGAGCCGGGCTCGAACCGGTCGTGCAGCACCAGCAGCCCGCCGGTCCACAGCGTGATCATCGCGGCGGCCTGCTGGCTGGAGTGCCAGAACCCGCCCACGGCCAGGTGGCGCAGCGCCGGGCCGCCCGCGGCCTGGTAGCCGTCGGCGGCGGCGCGCACCGCCTGGAAGAAGGCGTGCCGGTGGTGCACCAGCTTCGGGCGGCCGGTGGTGCCGCCGGTCTGGAACAGCGACTGCGGCTCCCGCCCCGGCGGCGGCACGGTCGGCGGGGCGCCCGCCGGCGGCGCGGCGGTCAGGTCCAGCCCGACACCCGCGCCGAAGCTGAAGATGTGCAGGTCACCGGCGTGCTCGGCCAGTTCCTCGCCCAGCGCCGCGTGGGTGCGGGGGTCGTAGACGAACGCGTCGACGTCGGCCAGGTTCAGGTAGTCGGCGCACAGGCGCGGCGGGGCGTTCGGCGCGATCCACACCGAGCGTGCTCCCAGCAGGTGCAGCGCGAGCTGGGCCTGCACCGACTCCGGCGGGTTGCCCGCCAGGACCGCCACCGCCGTGGACGAGCGCACACCGTGATCGTACAGCAGCGCGGCCATGGCGCGGGTCCCGGCGGCGAGCTCGGCGTACGTCAGCCGCCGCCCGCCGTGGACGACCGCCTCGGCCTCGCCGTATCCGTCGAAGACCACCAGTGCCTGGGCGGCATAGTTGTCCAGCTCCACGACGGAGCCTCCCGTCTCGCCTCGACCTGGCCGCGCAGCCTGTCGACGCTGGCGAGGCGCGCGCTCGATCCGGCAACTTACTCCGGTAACGAGATCGCGGCCATGGATCGACAATGGCGATACGGCTGGCTCCTCAGTGGACGCCACAACATCGACATATGTGGTATGGAGCGCTCTCGAACTATACGCCCGGCGGCAGCCCGACCTGTGCCGCCAGCTCGGCGGCCTTCTCCCGGGTCCGCCGGGAGGGCGCGTCCAGGGCCTCCCGCACCGTCGCCACGACCTCGGCGGCGTCGCCGGTCAGCTCCCACAGCGCCCCGGCCGCGGCGAACCGGTCGCGGACGTCGCCGCCGCCGTCGCGGATCTCGCGCAGCCGCTGCGCCACATCCGGGTCGGCGTCGCCGAACACCTCGGCGGCCACCACCGCGGCGAACACGTCCAGGCGCGGCGCCACCGCCAGCGCGTCGCGCAGCGGCTCGGCGTCGCCGCCGGCCAGCCACAGCAGCCGCAGGTACATCACCTCGCCGTTGGCGATCGCGGCCAGCGCCGCGATCGCGACCGGGTCGTCCTGGCCCGCCACGGCCAGGTGCTGGGCGAGCCACAGCCGGGCCGGGAACGTCGTCTGCGGCAGGTGCCGGGCCAGCGGCGCCACCGTCATCGCGGGCGGGAGCAGGGCGAGCAGCCCGCGCAGTTCCCGCTGCTGGGCCACGTACTTGGTGGTGTGGCGGGCGTCGATCGCGGTGGCCAGGTGCACCACCCGGCCGAGCGCCGCCTCGTGCAGGGCCGGCTCCGGCGGCAGCGCGGCCAGGGCCTCGGGCAGGTTGTGCGGGGTCCAGCCGCCGCGCAGCGACTCCACCGCCCAGTCGCGCCAGCGCTTGTCGCCGACCCGGATCAGCGCGCCCAGCGCCGAGCGGCGGTTGCGGCCGCGCTCGATCGCCTGCACCAGCCAGTCGGCGTGCCGCATGGTCAGCGTGTCGTCGTCGGCGACCAGCGCGTACGCCCGCTTGCGCACCCGTTCGCCCTCGTCGTCGAGCAGCACCGCGACCAGGTCGGCCACGGCGGCGGGCAGCTCGCCCGGCAGCGCCGCGACGGCGTCGACCACGTCGCAGCGGGCCTGCTCGGTGCCGGTGCGCGCGATGGTGGTCAGCACGGCGGCGGTCCGGCCGGGGTCGCCGCCGACCGCGTACGCCAGCAGCCCGCGCAGCGAGGCCCGCAGGGTCGCCCAGCGCAGCGCGTCGGGGTCGGCGGCCCAGCCCTCAGCCAGCGCCTCCGGCACCCCGTCGGCCGGCGCCAGCCCGGCCTCCCGCAGCGCGAACACGGCGGCGACGCGCACCGTGGCGGGCTGTCCCGGGGCCAGCAGCGCGGGCAGCCAGCCCGCGGCCGCGGCCGGGTCCAGCCGGGCGGCGGCGACCAGCGGGGTGACGCGGCGGTACAGGTCGAGCTCGTCGTCGGCGTGTTCGCGCAGCATGGCGGCGAGTGCCGGATCGGGGCCGCAGAAGCCGAGCAGCGCGGTCGCGGTCTCGGCGACCCAGTAGTCGTCCACGTCGGACAGCGCCCGCAGGTTGACCGCGAAGAAGCGCAGCTGACCGTGCGCGGCCTCGCCCCCTTCGTGGGTCACGACGTCGACGAGCAGGCGCAGCAGCTGGTCGGGCAGCAGCGCGGCCGGGTCCGCGGCGTACGCGATGATCGGTGCCACCAGCATCGGCGCCTGCGGGTGCACCCCGCCGTCGGGCGGCAGCAGCACCGCCTCCAGCCGATCCATGCTGTCGTAGTCGCTGGCGGCCAACCTGATCAGGCCCAGCAGATCCACAGAGTCCACGCCACCGGTCACCGGCTGATAGTAGGCATCCGCCCCCACCGGAAGCACCCGGTCGCATAGCATCCCAGCGTGCGCCGGGTCCTGCGTGTGTCGATCATCCTGTTCGCGCTGCTGCTGACCGCGCTGACCGGAGTCCAGTTCGTACGGTCGCATTCGGCCGGACCGCTGGACCGCACCGACGCCGAGGTCGTCGCCGACGCGCTGCCCCGCCTGGCCTTCCTGCGCGAGGCCCTGGACTCCGGCAGCGCCGACCGGATGCAGCAGCTGTTCCCGGAGGGCTACTTCTTCAGCTACGCGCTCTACGGCCTGACCTGGGTCGAGGTGGGTGCGCGCGACACCGCGCCCCGCGAGCGGGCGCTGGCCGAGGCCCGCTGGGCGTTGGCGCACCTGGACTCCGACGCCGGGCGGGCCGGGTTCAGCGCAAGCCTCGACCCGCCCTACGGCGTCTTCTACCAGGGCTGGGCGACCTGGCTGCGCGGCGGCGTCGCGGCGCTGGCCGGGCCGGGCGCGCCGGAACTGCCCCGGCTGCGCGCCGACGCCGGGGCGCTGGCGGCGGCGTTCGAGCGCAAGCTGAGCGGCAGCGGGTCGCCGTTCCTGACCGCGTACCCGGGGCAGGCGTGGCCCTGCGACAGCGTGGTCGGCCTCGCCGCGGTGCACCGCGCCGACGGGCTCACCGGCGCCGACCACGGCCCGCTGGTGCGTTCGTGGCTGGCCGCCGCCGACAGCCGCCGCGACCCGGGCACGGGGCTGCTGCCGCACACCGTCGACGCCGGGTCCGGGCAGCCCACCGACCTGGCGCGGGCCACCTCACAGGTGATCATCCTGCGGTTCCTGGCCGAGCTCGACCCGGCTCGCGGCGCCGCCGACTGGACCGTGTTCCGGCAGCGGTTCGCCTCGACCGTGCCCGGCATCCCGGGTGTGCGCGAATACCCGGTCGGCACCGACCGCGCGGGTGACGTCGACTCCGGCCCGCTCGTGCTGGGCCTGAGCACCTCGGCCAGCGCGGTCGCGCTCGGCGACGCGGTGCTCTACCGCGACGCGCCCGCGGCCGCCGCGCTCACCGGGCTGGCCGAGGCCGCGGGCCTGCCGGTGCAGTGGCAGGGGCGGCGCCGCTACCTGGGCGGGGCGCTGCCGGTCGGCGACGCGTTCCTGGCCTGGTCACTGGCGACCCGACCCGGCGTCGTCACCGCCGAGGGCGACGGTCCATCATGGACGTGGCGACTTCCCTGGTACGCCTTGGTGCTGGCCGTGCTTCCACCGTGGTGGATCGTGGCCGCCATCCTGGCACGTCCGAGGCCGAAACTGTCCGAGCGGAGGGTCGCGCCGACCACGGCCAGCCACTAGGTTGCCGGGGGACATGACCGGCCGCGACCGCGGCGCAGAGACGAAACGGCAGGACAGCGGCGGTGCAGGACGATTTCGGGTATGAGGGTCGCCGCCGGCGCCGGTTCCCGGTGCTGGAACGGTTGCGCGCCGTCCCGCTGATCGGGGCCGGGGTGTTCACCGTGGCTCTGCTGCTGCTGGTGTACCAGATGGTGCAGGCGCCGATGATGTGGAGCAACGCGGAGCCCGCCGACTCCCCCGCCGCCGTGCACACCGCGCCGTCGCCGCGCAACCCCGACGTGCCGCCGCCGAACTCGCCGCCGCCCGTCGGCGCCCCGACCAGCCCCGGCGCCACGGGCACCCCGTCGCCCGGCGCCACCCCGTCGACGGCCTCGATGGCACCGTCCAGCCCCCCGGCCGCCCCGTCGCCGTCCCCCGCCCCGCCCACCGCCCCCAGCACCACCCGGTACGAGGCGGAGTCCGCGTCGCTGAGCGGCGCCCGCCAGGCCAGCGACCACCCCGGCTTCAGCGGCCCGGGTTTCGTCGACTACGACAACACCTGGGGCTGCTGGATCCAGTGGACCGTGACCGCGGCCAAGACCGGCCCGGCCACGGTCGTGCTGCGCTTCGCGAACGGGTCCGGCGTGGGCCGCACCATGTCGATCAGCGTCAACGGCGTGCCGGTCCTGCTCGACCTGCTCTTCGACAACACCCGCGTCTGGGAGAACTGGCAGAGCCGCACCGTGACGGTCCAGCTCAACGCCGGGACGAACACGATCCGGGCCACCGCGGTCAACCCCAGCGGCGGCCCGAACATCGACTTCGTCGAAGTGACGGCCTAGCGCCGCGTCAGGGCACCAGCAGCAGCTTGCCGGTGGTGCGGCGGCTCTCCAGGTCCTCGTGCGCCCGGCGCGCCCCGGCCAGCGGGTAGCGCTCGCTGATCGTCACGTGCAGCGTGCCCGCGGCGATCTGCCCCAGCACCGCTTCTGCCCGTTCCAGCAGCTCGGCGCGGGTCGCGGTGTAGTCGACCATGGTCGGGCGGGTCAGCCACACCGAACCGGCGCGCATCAGGCGGATCGGGTCGACCGGGGGCACCGGGCCGCTGGCGGCGCCGTACAGCGCGAGCACGCCCCGGCGGCGCAGCGAGTCGAGGCTGGCGTCGAAGGTGGAGGCGCCGACGCCGTCGTACACGGCGTCCACGCCGATGCCGTCGGTCAGTTCGCGCACCGTCGCGGCCAGGTCGGCCACCTCGGTGTAGCGGATCACCTCGGCCGCGCCCGCGCCCCGGGCCAGTTCCTCCTTGGCGGCGGTGGAGACGGTGCCGATGACCCGGCCGCCCATGCCGGTCGCCATCTGCGTCAGCAGCAGGCCCATGCCGCCCGCGGCCGCGTGCACCAGCACGGTGTCGCCGGGGCGCACCCGGTGGATGTCGTGGGTCAGCATGTGCGCGGTCATGCCCTGGAGCAGCGCCGCGGCGGCGGTCTCGTCGGAGACGGCGTCGGGCACCGGCACCAGGCGCTCGGCGGGCACCGCGACGTACTCCGCGTACGCGCCGAGGTGGTTGGCCCAGGCGACGCGGTCGCCGACCGCGAGGGAGTCCACGTCGGGGGCGACGGCGACGACCCGGCCGGCCGCCTCCATGCCCGGGGTCAGCGGCAGCGCGTTCGGGTAGCGGCCGGTGCGGTGATACACGTCGATGAAGTTGACGCCCGCCGCGGCGACCTGCACCACCACCTCACCCGGACCGGGCTGCGGCACGTCGCCCTCGGCCGGGGTGAGCACTTCCGGGCCGCCGAACTCGGTGATCTGGATGAGATGCATGACCGTGCCCTCCGCTTTGCTTGATCGCCGCGGTCGAGTCTGCCACGGTGACCGGCGGGCCGTTCGCATTCCGCCCGCATGCCGCCGCTGCGGCGGCGGTGGGGCATGATCCGAGATCGTGGACGCCTGATGTCGCTAGAGCAGCACCCGGCGTCCACAATGCCGGATCATGCGCGGTCAGCCCGCGAGCGCGAGCGACAGCGGCAGCACGCCGGGGGCACCCGCGAGCAGCAGCTCGCGGGCGACCAGGGCCATGGTCCAGCCCGAGTCGACCAGGTCGTCGACGAGCAGCACCGGGCCGGACCGGCCGCCGAGCGCGGTGCCGACCTCGGGCGGCAGGTCGAACGTGCCGTAGCGGGCGCGTACCCGCTGGGCGCTGTTGGCCCGGTTGGCCTGGAGCCTCGGCTCGCCGATGCTGCGCACCTCGCCCAGCAGCGGCAGCCGCCCCACCCGCGCCACGTGCTCGGCGACGCTGGCCACCAGCCGGGGCCGCCGCCGCGAGCCGATCGCCACCACGCCCGCCGGGCGCTGCGGCCACGGGTCGTCGCCCCTGGCCCACTCCTTCAGCACCTCGACCACCACGGCCAGCACGTCGTCGGGCGCCGGGCCGTCGGCCGCGGCCTCGTCCACCAGCGAGCGCAGCCGCCCGCCCCAGCCCAGGTCCGACAGCCGTCCCACGGCCCGGCCGGGCCACATCTGCTCCTCGGCGGCGATCTTGCCGGTCAGCGGCACGCCGACCGCCGCCAGCCCCGTCGGCCACATCTTGCGCGGCTCGATCACCACGCCGGGCCGCCCCAGGAACGCCCGCGCGGCGTCCAGGGCCGGGCCGGAGACCTGCGCGTCGTACGCCGGGCCGGCGCAGTTGTCGCAGCGGCCGCACGGGGCCGCCCCGGGATCGTCGAGCGTGCGGCGCAGGAACTCCATCCGGCAGGCGGTGCTGTCGGCGTACTCCCGCATGCTCTGCTGCTCGGCCTCGCGCGCCCGCGCGATGCGCTGGTAGCGCTCGGTGTCGTAGCGCCAGGGGGCGCCGGTGGCGACCCAGCCGCCGCGCACCCGCCGCACCGCGCCGTCGACGTCCAGCACCTTCAGCATCAGCTCCAGCCGGGCCCGGCGCAGGTCCACCTGCACCTCCAGGGCCTGCGTCGACAGCGGGCGGCCCGCCTGCTCCAGCGCGGACAGCACCCGCAGCACCTGCTCCTGCGGCGGGAACGCCAGCGAGGCGAAGTAGCGCCAGATCGCCGCGTCCTCGCTGCCGGGCAGCAGCATCACGTCGGCGGCCGCGACCGACCGGCCGGCCCGGCCGACCTGCTGGTAGTACGCGATCGGCGAGCTCGGCGCGCCCAGGTGGACCACGAACCCGAGATCGGGCTTGTCGAAGCCCATGCCCAGCGCCGACGTCGCCACCAGCGCCTTCAGCTTGTTGTCGAGCAGCTCCTGCTCGGCCACCCGCCGGTCGGCGTCCTCGGCCTGCCCCGTGTACGCCGCCACCGCGTAGCCGCGCGAGCTCAGGAACTGCGCCGTCTCCTGCGCGGCCGCCACGGTCAGGGTGTAGATGATCCCCGAGCCCGGGATGCGGTCCAGGTGGTCGGCGAGCCAGGCCAGCCGGTGGGCCGGGGTCGGCAGCCGCAGCACGCCCAGCCGCAGCGACTCCCGGTCCAGCGGGCCGCGCAGCACCAGCGCGTCGCCGAGCTGCTCGGCCACGTCGGCGGTGACCCGCTCGTTGGCCGTCGCCGTCGTCGCCAGGACGGGCGTCGCCTCCGGCAGCTCGGCCAGCATGGTCCGCAGGCGGCGGTAGTCGGGGCGGAAGTCGTGGCCCCAGTCGGAGACGCAGTGCGCCTCGTCGACGACCAGCAGGCCGGTCGTGGCGGCGAGCTTCGGCAGCACCGAGTCGCGGAAGTCGGGGTTGTTGAGCCGCTCCGGGCTGATCAGGAGCACGTCCACCTGCCCCGCCTGGATCTCGGCGGTGATCTGCTCCCACTCCTCCAGGTTCGCGGAGTTGATCGTGCGGGCGTGGATGCCCGCGCGGGCGGCCGCGTCGACCTGGTTGCGCATCAGCGCGAGCAGCGGGGAGACGATGACGGTGGGGCCGTGGCCGCGCTCGCGCAGCAGCGCGGTGGCCACGAAGTAGACCGCGGACTTGCCCCAGCCGGTGCGCTGCACGCACAGGACGCGGCGGGAGCCGGTGACCAGGGCTTCGATGGCGGTCCACTGGTCGGGGCGCAGGGTCGCGCGCTCGCCCGCCAGCTTGCGCAGGATGGCTTCGGCTCTGTCCCTGATGTCCGCTGTCACCGCCCTTTTCTACCAGCACGGCCCCGCCCGCCGCCGCTGGCCCGACACCACCCCGCACCCGTGGGCGCGCACGGGGCGCGGGGCGGAGATCCGCGTTTGCGGTCAAAAGCAGCGCTCGCAGTCGATGCCGTGGCCGAAAACGGCGATCTTGCGGCCGCGTAAAACCGGTTGTCGCGGCGCGGGGGGCGGCGCTAGCTTCGCGGCATGTCACGCCTTGAGGTGCGGCCCTTCGCCGTCGACGACATCCCGGCCGCCGCTGAGCTGCTGGCCGAGCGCCACCGCCGCCACCGGCAGGCGCAGCCGCTGCTGTCGGCGCGCTACGAGGACCCGGCCGCAGCCGAGGAGGCCGTACGCGGGGCGGCCGAGGCTGAGGAGGCGTCCGGCGCGGTCGCGTTCCGGGGCGGGGCGCTGGTCGGCTACCTGGTCGGCTCGCCGAAGGCCGCGGCCAGCTGGGGCGACAACATGTGGGTCGAGGCCGCCGGGCAGGCCGCCGCCGAACCGGAGGCGATGCGCGAGCTGTACGCCGTCGCCGCCGACCGCTGGGTCGCCGAAGGCCGCAAGGCCCACTACGTGCTCACCCCGGCCGCCGACGCGGAACTGGTCCGGGCCTGGTTCCGGGTGGGCTTCGGCCAGCAGCACGCGCACGGCCTGCGGGCGCTGCCGCAGCCGGGCGAGCTGAGCGCGCCGAAGGTCACCGTCCGCCCGGCCGAGCGCGCCGACATCCCCGTGCTCGCCGAGCTGGAGATCGTGCTGCCCGAGCACCAGGCCCGCACGCCCGTGTTCTCGGCGGCCCGGCCGCCGACGCTGGAGAGCTCGCTCGCCGAGTGGGGCGAGGACTTCGACGACCCGGACTTCACCACGTTCGTGGCCGTACACGACGGGGAGGTCATCGGGTCGGCGGTCGGCTGCGCGCTGGAGAAGTCGAGCTCGCACACCACGCTGGCCCGCCCGGACCGCGCCGGGTTCCTGGGGTTCGCGGCCGTGCTGCCGCACGCGCGCGGGCTCGGCGCCGGGCGTGCGCTCGGCGAGGCGGTGCTGGCCTGGGCCGCCGAGGCCGGGCACACCAGCGTCGTCACCGACTGGCGGGTCACCAACCTGCTGTCGTCGCGCGCCTGGCCCGCGCTGGGCTTCCAGGAGTCCTTCGTACGCCTGCACCGCCTGGTCGGCTACTGAGGCCCGCGCCGCCGCCAGGACCGGATGGCACCCGGCGCGGGTTGCCCGGCCGCGCGGGATTCCTCAGCCGCGGCGGGGCCGCAGGTGACGGCCGACGAACCAGCACATCCCCGCCAGCAGCAGGGTGAACAAGGACGCGACGACGGCCGGGAAGACCCAGGCCGAGGTGTCGTCGACCGCGTACACCTGCGTCCCCACCTCGACCGCCGCGACGGGGACGCCTTCGCGCACCGCGACCCCCGGCTGGGAGTACGAGACGTCGCGCTGCACCGGCCCGCCGCCGTCGGGCACGAAGTCGCCCAGCCAGATCGGACCGCCCTTGGAGCCGGAGACCGACGTCGGGGTCCAGGTGCCGTGGACGCCCTGGCCGTGTGCGGCCCGCCAGGGCGGGGCCACCGCTTCCGTCCAGCCGACCAGCACCAGCCCGGACAGGCCGAGCAGGACCGCCGCGATGACGATCGAGCCGACGACCGCCTCGCGCCGGGACTGCCAGCCCATCGTCGTACGCCTGCCCGCCACGCACCGCACGCTAGCCCGCAACCGCAAACCGCCGCACCCTCGCGTCGAAGTTCCAGATCTTGTGCGTCTGCTGTCGTCCCAGCAGCAGAAAACGCACAAGATCTGGAGCTACGACTGTTCCGCGGCCACCTCGTCCTGCGGTTCGGCCTCCTCGACCGGTTCCCACTCGACGTCCACCGCGTCCTGCGGCCCGGCTTCCTGAACAGGGCCGGGCTGGTCGAGGACGCCCTCGGCGGCCAGGACTCCGATGAGGACGGCGTCGACCGCGCGCGACCTGCCCGGCGCCACCAGCGGCAGCTCGGTGGTCGGTTCCGCCACGGCGGCCGCGGCCGATGCCACCGGGACCAGGTCCGTCGGGGCCGGTGCCGCCTCGACCGGCACGACCGCGACCTCGGGCACCAGCTCGACCGGGCCGCCCTTCAACCCCGGGGCGCGCAGCGAGGTGCGCAGCACCCGCAGCACCATCGCGGGCGTACGCAGCACGTCCGGCGGCACCAGCAGGTGCTGCACCGTGGTGAACAGCTTCCGCAGCTCCGGGTCGGCCTGCGTGGCGAGCTGGATCCGCCGCGAGTACCGGTTCAGCACCGCGATCCCCTTGGGCCGGTCCCCGGCCGTCTCCGGGTAGGCGAAGTCGCCGCCGGAGGCGAACTGCCACGGCGTGGCCACGATCCGGGCCGCCTCCCGGTAGAACGCCCTGGCCATGTCGGCGGTGGCCGACCCGTGCTCGTCGAGCAGCCGGCCCAGCGCCACGGCCTGCATCGCCGCGCAGGTCATGCCCTGCCCGTAGATCGGGTTGAAGGAGCAGAACGCGTCGCCCATGGCCAGGTATCCGGCGGGCACGTACGTGAGCTGCTCGAAGTGCCGCCTGCGGCTGGTCGGGAACCCGTACGACACCACGTCGGTCAGCGGCTCGGCCCGGTCGAGCAGCCGGGTGAGCCCCTGGTACGGCAGCGCCCGCGCGTGGGCGGCGAACGCCTCCCAGTCGCCGCTGGCGGGGAACTCGCCGTGCCAGCCGCCCATGGTGATCAGCCACCGGTCGCCCTCGATCGGCAGTGCCATGCCGGCCCGCTTCTCGTGCGGGGGCGCGGGCAGGATCAGCAGCGCCTTGCCTTCGGGCAGGTCGCCGGGGGCGCGGCGGAGCAGGCGGGTGGCGTACCCGACGTTGATCTTCACCTCGGACGCCTCGGGCGTCGGGAAGCCGAGCGCGGCGATCCAGCGGTCGGAGCGGGCGCCACGGCCGGTGCAGTCGACCACCATGTCGGTGGCGAAGTGGCGGCCGTCGTTGAGGGTGACCCCGGTGACCTGGGTGCCGGTGCCGGTGAGCCCGGCGACGGCGGTGTCGTCGTACACGGTGACGTTGGGCAGGGCGGCGACGCGGCGACGCAGCACCAGTTCGAGCAGTGGGCGGCTGAACGAGACCAGCCCGAGGCCGACGGGCTCGCGGGGGTAGAGCGCCCCGTACCGGTACACGGCCATCTCGACGCCGGGCTCGAACGGCACCGCCCCGGCGGCGGCCAGCTCGTCGACCAGGCCGGGGAAGATCGCGCCGAGGGCCTGCTGCCCGGCGGCGAGCAGCACCGCGCCGTGGTAGCCCTGCGGCACCCCGCGCCGGGGCACGGCCTGGTCCGGCAGGCGGTCCCGGTCGAGCACGATGACCTGGGCGAACCCGCCCGCGAGGACGCGGGCGACGCTGAGTCCGGCGATGCCGGCGCCGATGACGACGGCGGTCCCGCTGCGCGGCGGCGGCCCGGACGGGATGTGATCGGGGTGGGTCACCGGGACATCTTCGCGCCACGGACCGCCGCGGTCGAGTGCGCCGTACGCCGCGGTCGGGCGCGGCTGGCACAGACCGGACAGCGCCGGGATCTAACGATCAACGCGAATCGATACTAAGGTCGAGGGGGTGACGCAATCAGCCGCGATGCTGCTGGGTGGGCTGCCCGTCACCCTGATGGCCATCATCTTCCTGGGTATGACCGCCCGCGCGCAGGCCAGGCGTGACGGCGGTGCCGCGGTGCGCCTCAACGCGGCCGAGCGCGAGCGCCTGTCCGTCGAGGCCGACGAGCTGGAACGGGTCGCGGCCGAGGTGCTGGAGCTGGCCCGCGACGCCGTGCACACCGCCGAGCGCACCGCCACCGAACTGGCCGAGGCCGAGGCGGCCCGCGACGTCGCGTGGCAGGACCACATGTCGGCGGCCGAGCTGCTGGACGAGGCGAACGCCGCCGCGGCGGCGCTGCCCCAGGAGGTCCCGCTGCCCGAGGGCGACCTGCGCGAGGTGGCGCGCGCGGCCCGGGACGCGTTCAAGCGCGGCGACATCACCGTGCAGCAGATGCACGCGGTCTGGCAGCACGTCGACGGCTGGGACCAGCAGCGCCAGGACCACTACCACGACCTGCTGCGCCGTCGGGCCGACGACGCCGAGGCGGCGCGGCAGTTCCACATCGCGGCGGGGAAGGAGCGGGCCGCGCGGCGGGCCGCCGAGGTGGCCCGGCAGGCGTCGCACGCGCTGACCCAGGAGGCGGCCGACGCGGCGTACGAGGCGCAGGTCGCCAAGAACCTGATCCGCGCCAGCGCCCGCCGCCGCTGGCGCCGTACGAACGCCTGACCCCCGCCCCGCCGGCGCGGGACGGGGGCCAGGACGGTTCTCAGGACGCGTACACGGAGAACGCCGCGACCTGGCCACCGGTGGCACCGGTGTTGGCCGTGAAGCTCAGCCGGACGTAGCGCGCCGACGCGGCGGTGAAGGTGATGGTCACCGTGTTGCCCGCGCCCGGGTTGAACGTGTACGCGGCCGACGCCTTCAGCGTGCTGAAGTTGGTGCCGTCGGTGCTGCCGAGGACCGACAGCGTCTGGTCCCGGCTGCCCCAGCCCGAGGGCAGGGCCAGCACGACCTTGCCCACGGTCTGGGCGCTGCCCAGGTCCACGGTCAGGGTCTGCGGGAAGCCGCTGCCGCTCTCCCAGTACGTGCCCGCGTTGCCGTCCACGGCGTTGGCGGACGCGTACGTCTGGGTGTGGCTGCTCTCGCTGGTCGTCCGGTTCAGCGCCAGGTCCGGGTTGCCGGTCCCGCCGCCGGTGCCGAGCACCTGGAACTCCGACAGCTGACCGGCGGGCCAGCCGCTGTTGGCGGTGATGTTCAGCCGGACGTAGCGGGCCGACGCGCTGACCGGAATGTTCGCCGTGTTGCCCGTGGCCGGGTCGAACGTGTACGTCGCCGACGGCACCAGCGTGGTGTAGCCGGACCCGTCGGTGCTGCCGAGCACGGACAGCGTCATGGTGCGGGTGCCCCAGCTCGGCGGCAGCTTCAGCACGACCGAGCTGAGCGTCGCCGCCCCGCCCAGGTCCACCGTGATCTGCTGCGGGAACTGGTTGTTGACGCTCTCCCAGTACGTGTTGACGTCGCCGTCGACCGCGTTGGCGCCGACGTAGGTCTGCGACACGCTGGTGACCGTCACCGGCTTGCCCTGCGCCAGGTTGCCGGCGCCGCTGATCCCGTTGCCGGACAGGTTGATGGTCAGCGTCGGGTTGGTGGCGTTGCTGCTCACGGTCACCGTGCCGGTCTTCGCCCCCGCCGAGGCGGGCGCGAAGGTCACGTTGATCGTGCAGCTCGCCCCGCCGGCCAGCGCCGTGCCGCAGGTGTTGGCGCCGAGGGTGAACCCGGTGCCCGACGCGGTGATCGAGGTGAGCTGCGCGCCGGTGGTGCCGGTGTTGGTGACCGTCGCGGTGCGTACGACGCTGGAGCCGACCGCGGTGTCCGGGAAGGACACCGCCGACGCGGTGAGCGTGGCCGGGGACTGGCCCGGGGTGCCGTTGCCGGTCAGCGGCACGGACACCGTCGGGTTGCTCGCGTTGCTGCTGATCGTCAGCGTGCCCGAGCGCGAACCCGTGGTGGTCGGCGCGAAGACGACGTTGACGAAGCAGTTCGTGTTCGCGGCGATGGTGCTGCCGCAGCTGCCACCAGTGCCGACCGAGAAGCCCGCCCCCGACGTGGTGATCGAGTTGACGGTCGCGGCGCTGCTGCCGCCGTTGCTGACGTACACCTGCCGGACCACGCTGGACCCGATCGAGGTGTCCGGGAAGGTGATGCTCGGCGGGCCGACCGACAGCGTCGGCGGGATCGGGTTGATGCCGGTGCCGGACAGGTTGACCGTCAGCGTGGGGTTGCTCGCGTTGCTGCTGAGGGTGAACGTGCCGGTCTTGGCACCGGTCGAGGTGGGCGCGAAGGAGACCGTGGCGAAGCAGCTCGCCCCGGCCGCCAGGGTGCCCGTGCAGTTGTCGGTCCGGCTGAACTGCGCCGAGATGCTCGTCCCGGACAGGGTGGCCGCGGCCGTGCCGGTGTTGGTGACGGTCACCGTCACCCCGGGCGTGGTCGTGTTGATCACGGTGTTGCCGAAGGCGAGGCTCGCGGGCGAGGCCTCCAGGGTGGCGCTGCCGGGCGGCGTACCCCCGCCGAAGATCTGCAGCTCGGAGAGCTGCCCGGCCGGCCAGCCGGTGTTGGCGGTGATGGTGACCCGGACGTAGCGCACCGACGTCGCGGTGAACGACGCGCTCGCGGTGTTGCCGGTGTTCGGGTCGAACAGGTAGCCCGCCGACGCCTTCAGCGTGCTGAAGTTGGTGCCGTCGGTGCTGCCCTGGACCGTCAGCGTCTGGGTGCGCGCACCCCACGACGCCGGCGGCGGCAGCTTCAGCGTCACCGAGCTGACCTGCTTGGCCGAGCCCAGGTCCGCCTGGAGCCACTGCGGGAAGGCGTTGTTGTTCGACTCCCAGTAGCTGCTGGTGTTGCCGTCGTTGGCGTTGGTCGCCGGGAGGCCGCCGCTGCTGCTGCTGGCGGTCATGGTCGCGCCGACGGCCAGGTTGGTGTTCGGGTCGGCGCCGGTGCCGGTCAGCGCGACGGTGATCGGCTGCGGCGTGGTCGAGTTGGTCACCGACAGGGTGCCGTTGCCCGCGCCGACCGCGGTCGGCGCGAACCGCACCGTGACGGTGCAGGAACCGCCACCGGCCAGGCTGACGGGGCAGTTGTTGGTCTGGGTGTACGGACCGGACACCGCGACCGCCGACACCGACGCCGCACCCGTGCCCGGGTTGGTGACGGTGACCGTCTGCGCGGCGCTGGTCTGCCCGACGGTGACCGACCCGAAGGCCAGGCTGCCCGGGGTGACGGCCAGCGTCGAGTTGTCCGACACGCCCCGGCCGACGAAGTCGACCCAGTTCACGTTGAAGATCGAGCCCTGGCCGGTGTCACCGGCCGGGTTCTTGGCGATCAGGAACAGCGGCCCGGTCGCCGTGCCCGCCCCGGAGATCGTGGCGGTGGCGTCGGTGTACGTCTGCCAGCCGCCCGTACCCCCGAAGGTCGCCGTGCCGACCAGCGGCCCGGTCACGGACCCGGTCCGGATCTCGACCCGCCCGCCGGAACCCGGCGAGGCCACCCGGACGCGCACCGAGTCGATGCCGGTCAGGTTCACCGGGGTGTATGTCCAGAAATCGCCGTCCTCGATGAAGCCGAGGTTCTGGAACCCGCCCGCCGGGTCGGAGGTCGTCTCCCGCTGCACGCCGGGGTCGCCGCCGCCGATGCCGCTCGGGGCCCGGCCGGTGCTGTTGAAGAACTCGGCCTGCTTGTGCTTGGGCTGGAGCACCCGCGTCGACCGGCCGGTCTGGGCCCCCACGCCGCCGGGCCCGCCCTTGTCCGTGTACGTCGCCTCGATCACGCCGAAGGTGTTGGCGTCGTCGCCGTGTCCGGTGCCGAGCGAGGTCTGCACGATGCCCGAGCAGCCGGTGTAGCTCTGCATCGGGTGCGCGTGCTCGTCGTGGCCGAGGTAGTACTGCACGGTGACCCGCGAGCAGTCGATGGTGCCGTCCTCGGGGTCGGTCACGGTGACGCTGAACCGGACCTGGTCACCCCAGGTGAAGAAGCCGCCGTCGACGGGGGTGGTCAGGTTGACCGTCGGCGCGGTGTTGCCCACCGCGATCAGCACGTTGGCCACGCCGGTCTTGCCGCCCGGGTCGCGTACGGTCAGCTGGGCGGTGTAGTTGCCCGCCGTGCTGTACGTGTGCGACGGGTTGGCCGCCGTCGAGGTCTGCCCGTCCCCGAACGCCCACGAGTACGTGATCGCCTGGCCGTCCGGGTCGTTCGAGCCCGCACTGGAGAACTGCACGGTCAGCGGGGTCGGACCCGAGGTCGGGGTGCCGGAGGCGACCGCGACCGGGGACCGGTTCCCGGAGTTGTAGTCGATGCGGTAGATGCCGGAGTCGGCGTTGTTGCCGCCGAAGCCCGTGCCCCACTCGATCAGGTACATCGCGCCGTCCGGCCCGAACTCCAGGTCCATCGGGCGCAGGAAGGCCATGGACGGGAACAGGTTGTTGATGTCGACCAGCGACTTCCCGTCCGGCGTGACCTGCATCGTGTACAGCTTGTTCTGGTTCCACTCGCCGAACAGCGCCTTGCCGTCGTAGTAGGCGGGCCACTTGCGGTCCGACACCAGCGCGGCGTTGTAGCGGTACACCGGCCCACCCATCGGCGCGCCGCCGCCCCCGATCTCGGGGAACAGCGGGTTGCCGCCGTAGTCGTAGTCGACCGTGGCCGGGCGCGCGGCTGGCAGGTTGGTCAGGCCCGTGTTGTTGGGCGAGTTGTTGACCGGCGCCGCGCAGTTGAACGCGGCCCCGCTCGGCCCGGACGGGAACGTGTAGTCGACGTAGGCGTAGTTGTTGCCGATGCAGTACGGCCAGCCGTAGTTGCCCGCCGACCCGATGATGTTCCACTCCACCGTGTTCTCGGGGCCGCGGGCGGCGTTGGGCGCCCCGGCGTCGGGACCGTAGTCGCCGACGTACAGCGTGTTGGTCGCCTTGTCGACGCCGATCCGGAACGGGTTGCGGAAGCCCATCGCGTAGATCTCGGACCGGGTCTGCGCGGTGCCCGGCGCGAACAGGTTCCCCGACGGCACCGTGTACGTCCCATCGGCCTGCGGCTTGATCCGGATGATCTTCCCACGCAGGTCGTTGGTGTTGCCCGCCGAGCGCTGCGAGTCGTAGTCCTGCCGCCCGGCCCGCTCGTCCAGCGGGGCGAACCCGTCGGACTCGAACGGGTTGGTGTTGTCGCCGGTGGCCAGGTAGAGGTTGCCCGCGCTGTCGAAGGTCATCGAGCCGCCCGCGTGGCAGCACGTGTTGCGCTGCGTGGTGACCTGGAGCAGCACCTTCTCCGTGGCGGGGTCGATGGTGTCGCCGGAGGCGGTGAACCGCGAGATCTGGTTGCGCGGGCCGCCGGTGTTCGGCGAGTAGTACAGGTAGATCCAGCCGTTGGTCGCGAACGACGGGTCCAGCCGCATGCCGAGCAGGCCGTCCTCGTTGCCGGTGAAGACGGGCAGCGTCATCGCGGTGACGGTGGTGCCGGTGCTGGGCTTGATGATCTGCACCCGGCCGTCGCGCTCGATGTAGAAGACGCGGCCGTCGGGGGCGACGTCGAGCTCCATCGGGTTGCTGGTGTTGCTGTCCAGCGTGACCTTGGAGAAGCTCGCGTCGCGGCTGGCGGTGCAGTCGGCGCTGACGGCGCCGGCGGTGGTCTGGATGCCGCCGAGCAGGTGCGCCCGGAACGCGGTGTCGCTGAACGCGGCCGCGTCGTGCCCGGCGGCGGTGTACCAGGAGCGGCCGCCGTCGTAGTTCTGGCACCAGGCGATCGGGTGGTCGGCGCCCATGGTGGCGGTGCCGGGCGTGTAGCTGCGCTCGTCCAGGCTGGCCAGCACGTGCACGCGCGTGCGCGGGTTGCTCTGGAAGGCGTACCACTCGTCGGAGCGGGTCCACTTCGCGGGCAGCGAGGCGGTGGACGGGTGCGCCGGGTCCTCGACCTTCACGGTGGCGTTCTGCACCGCGGGGTGGCTGGAGAAGTAGGCGCCGACGAGGTTGCCGTACCAGGCCCAGCCGTACTCGGTGTCGGAGGCGGCGTGCACGCCCGCGTAGCCGCCGCCGGCGCGGATGTAGCGCTCGAACGCGGCCTGCTGGTTGGCGTCGAGGATGTCGCCGGTGGTGGACAGGAACACCACCGTGGCGAAGCGGGCCAGGTTGGCGTCGGTGAACGCGGCCGCGTCCTCGGTGGCCTCCACGGTGAACCCGTTGGCGGCGCCGAGCTGCTGGACGGCGGTGACGCCCGCCGCGATGGAGTCGTGCCGGAAACCGGCGGTCTTGGAGAAGACGAGCACGTTGTAGTTGGCGGCGTGGGCGGCCGCGGGCAGGCCGACCAGGCCGGTCAGGGCCAGGGCGGCCACGGTGAGGACGCGCAGCAGCGCTGCGCGCAGGGACAGACGCGCGGGACGGGCGCGGGACACGAGAGTCTCCTCGTCATTGCGGGACGTGGGAAGACCCTTCGGGTGAGCGGCCCCGGAGGGGGGTTCATGGCGCCGATGTTTCGAAGCAGTGACAAATTTGCACGCTTACGGTGACTCTTGTCAATGAGAGTTAGGAAATTTGCATGCCAGTCCACTGTGGATGGCACACCGCGCCATCGAGCCACAGAACCGGCTTGCGGCGTGAATCCGGCATGCCGGAAATGCTGGAGGGTACAGTGGCGCAGGTCACATACCCGCGAAGGCGCGGAATAGTTGAACCTTCAATGACATTGAGTAGGCTGTAGCGGTAGTTGAACAATCAACGACCACGAAATGCCTGCTGAAGGAGCACATGATGAGCACGACGACCAGCCCGACCCTCGCGGAACTCACCGGCACCTACACGGTGGACGTGGCGCACAGCACCATCGGCTTCGTCGCCCGGCACGCCATGGTCACCAAGGTCCGCGGTGCGTTCAACGAGTTCGAGGGCGCCGGCTACCTCGACGGCGGTGACGTCAGCAAGTCGCACGTCAAGGTCACCATCCAGGCCGCCAGCATCGACACCCGCAACGAGCAGCGCGACGGCCACCTGCGCAGCAACGACTTCCTCGACATGGAGAAGTACCCGACGATCACCTTCGCCTCGACCTCGGTCAAGCAGGTCGACGCCGAGAACTTCCAGGTGACCGGCGACCTCACCATCAAGGACGTCACCAAGCCGGTGACCATCGACTTCGAGTACCAGGGCGCGGCCACGGACCCGTTCGGCAACCACCGGATCGGCTTCGAGGGCTCGGTCGCGATCAACCGCAAGGACTGGAACGTGACCTGGAACGCGGCCCTGGAGACCGGCGGCGTCCTGGTCAGCGACAAGATCACGCTGGAGTTCGAGATCTCCGCGATCAAGAACGCCTGACCTTGAGCCGCACGCCGTGCCCCATCCCGCCCGTGCCAGGGTGGGGTGGGGCACAGGTCTGTGGGGGCACCGCCGCGATGTGGGATTCTTGACGGCGTGACCTTGCAGCTCGCAACGCTTCCCGTGGACCCGCCGGTGGTGCTCGCACCCATGGCCGGAATCACCAACGTGGCGTTCCGCCAGCTCTGCCGCGAGCAGGGCGCGGGGATCTACGTCTGCGAGATGATCACTACCGTCGCGCTGGCCGTGCGCAACCCGAAGACCGACAAGATGATCGAGTTCGGGCCGGACGAGTCCCCCCGCAGCATGCAGCTGTACGGGGTCGACCCCGTGATCACCGCCAAGGCGGTGCGGCGCGTCGTCGAGGAGAACCTGGCCGATCACATCGACCTCAACTTCGGCTGCAGCGTCAAGAAGATCACCAGCAAGGGCGGCGGCTCGGCCATCCCCTGGAAGCGCAACCTGTTCGGGGCGATCATCAAGGCCGCCGTCGACACCGCCGCGCCGGCAGGCATCCCGGTCACCATCAAGATGCGCAAGGGCATCGACGACGACCACCTGACGTACCTGGAAGCGGGGAAAATCGCCCAGGACGCGGGCGTGGCCTGGGTCGCCCTGCACGCGCGTACGGCGGCGCAGCGCTACTCCGGCGAGGCCGACTGGGAGTCCATCGCCCGGCTCAAGCAGGCGCTCGACGTGCCGGTGCTCGGCAACGGCGACATCTGGGAGGCCGACGACGCGCTGCGCATGGTCCGCGAGACCGGGTGCGACGGCGTCGTGGTCGGCCGGGGCTGCCTGGGCCGCCCGTGGCTGTTCGCCGACCTGGCCGCCGCGTTCGCCGGGCGCCCCGAGCGGATCATGCCGAACCTGGGCGAGGTCGCCCAGGTCATGCGGCGCCACGCCGAACTGCTGGTGCAGTGGTGGGGCGCCGAGCGCGAAGCCGTCACCGACTTCCGCAAGCACGTCGCCTGGTACCTCAAGGGCTTCCCGGTCGGGCCGCAACTGCGCCAGGCGATGGCGATGTCCTCGTCGCTGATGGAGCTCGACGACCTGCTGGGCAAGCTGGAGCACGACGAGCCGTTCCCGGTGGCCAACCTCGGGCAGCCGCGCGGGCGCACCAACTCCCCGGCCAAGGTCGTGCTGCCGTACGGCTGGCTCGACGACCGCGACAGCGCCGCCGTCCCCGAGGACGCCGAACACGACGACTCCGGCGGCTGAGTCAGTCGGTCTCCTTCGGGTGCCTCGTCGAGGCGTAGGTGATCCACACCAGACGCGCCCCACGATCGACGCCGAACCAGATCCGGCCGCCCGAGGTCACCTCGTACTGCCACTGCTCCATCGTGACGCCCTTGACCGTGACATGCGCGAACCCCGCCTTGAGGCGGTGGTGGCGGTCGACGTTGACGGGCGTCTGAGGGTCGAGGTCGATCGCCTCCCAGGCGGCGCGCAGCGCGTTCGGGGCGACCCGGGCCAGCTCCTCCCAGCCTTCCGCGGCGTCCTTGGACGCGAACCGGATCTCGTAGCCGTCTGGCCGCCGCGGTGGCGCCACCCGGTCATTGCGCCCGGCCGGCATCGTCGATCACCACCTCCGGCGGCAGCGCCACCCCGAGATCGTCGTCGAACGGGCCGCGCAGGCGGGCCGCGAGCTCCGGGTCCGCGTAGATCGCCGCAGTGGCCCGCCACTCCCGCATGAGCCGCTCCATCGGAGCCCACACCTCGAGGTCGCTGCACGCCTCGAAGGTGGCGACGAACTCGGCGGCGAACTCCGGCCGATACTCCTGCGGAATGAACTGAAGCCAGGGGAAGCTGTCGAGCAGCAGGCTGTCCAGGTCCCCGGCCCGCTTGGCGTGTACGAGCGAGTTGCGTAGCAGCCGCTCGGCGATGCGCACCCCCGCCCGGGTCGCGGCAGCCCGTGCCGCCGTCATGAGGACGAATGCCGCGCCTTCGCCGCGCCGTTCGAGGCGGGCCTCGCCGTCGCGCTCGACAGCTGCGGCCACCTCCCGCGGATTTCGGGCGATGTCGGACCATTGCAGCGTCGCACCAACTCCCATGACCCCAATCATGAACTAATTCATGATCAGATACAACGCGGCGGCGAGCCTGCCGAGGTGCGAGACTGCGGGCATGGCGGAGGTCGGCTGAGATCGGCCTGCTGCGCGACCAATACCGCGCCACCGCCGCCGGCACCCGCCCGCTGCGCCCCTGAGCGCGAGGTAAGGAAGGCACCTGCTACCTCGCAGAGCGGGAAGAAGGTGCCTTCCTCACCTCGGGTCGTGGGCGAGGGCGAGGACCCAGGCGAGGCGGGAGGCAGGGAGGGGGACGAGGTCCCCGACCAGCCCGCCGAGGTGGGGACGGACGAGGTAGGCGTAGGTGAGGCCGGTCTCCGGCAGCGGCGTCGCGGCGAGGGCGAACAGGTCGTCGGCGCGTACGTCGAGGGCTTCGGCCAGGGCGGTCAGCTCGTCGGGGGTGGCGGGGCGCTCGCCGGTGCGCAGTCCGGCGAGCGCGGCCCCGGTCAGGCCCGTGATCGCGGCCAGGCCGGTGGCGGACAGGTTCCGGTTGGCCATCAGCGCCGACAGCAGCGGGCCGAAGCCGTGGCCGGGTGCGGGGTCGTCGGCCGGTGCGGGCGGTTCCGGCTGGACGGGCCACAGCGAGCGGGCGAACCGGCGCAGCCGCAGCAGCTCGGCGGGCTCGCAGGCGCGGGCCAGCAGCACCAGCTCGGTCACCTGCGCTCGGGCCTGCGGCGCGGCGGGCCGCAGTTCGGCGGGCACCGGCCAGCCCGCCGCGGCGAACAGGTCGGCCGGGCGCAGGCCGAGCGCGGTGGCCAGGGCTCGCAGCAGCACGGGGTGCGGCTCCAGCGAGCCGCGCAGCAGCAGCTCAAGCTCGTCCGGGTCGAGGTCGGGCAGGCGGGCGAGGTGGTCGGCGTGCAGGCCGCGGTTGGCCAGCAACCGCTGCAGGAGTACGCCGAAGCCCGGCGCGTCAGACATGGCGGTAACCATAACGGTCCTGCCCCGCCCGGCCCACCCCGCGCGGGCGCGCACACCGTATGCGGTGTGGGCACACCGTATGCGGTGTGGGCGCAGGCAGGGCTTGACGCCGCTGGCACCATGGCCGCGTGTCTCCCGATTTCACCGTCGTGCTGCGCGGCTTCGACCGCGAGGAAGTCGACAGTCTGCTGGCCGAGTTCGCCGAGGGCCGCCTGAGCGCCGAGGAGCTGACCCGGGTCGACCTCACCGTGGTCCTGCGCGGCTACGACCGCGTCCAGGTGCTGGAGCATCTGGCGCTGCTGGCGGCCACCGCCACGGCCGAACCCCTGGCGGCATCGCGGCAGCAGTCGTTCGCGACCGTGCCGTTCTTCGCCAAGGGCTACGACCGGGCCCAGGTGGACGCGCTGGTGGCGCGGGTCGCCCCGGTGCTGGCGGGCGGCGGCGGGATCACCGCCGACGAGCTGGAGCGCGCCGCCGTCGACCTGGCCCGCGGCGGATACGACCGCGAGCAGGTCGACGGGTGGCGCGCGGCCGTCGTCCGCGAGCTGCGCGGCCGGGGCTGAGCCAGGCCGCGGCGGCGGGTCAGAAGGCGCGCAGGTACTGGTCGGGCCAGTGCGGCTCGGCGCCCAGCTTGGCCAGGGCGCGGCGCGGCCAGTACGGGTCGCGCAGCAGTTCCCGGCCCAGCAGCACCAGGTCGGCCTGGCCGTCGGCGACGATCTGCTCGGCCTGCTCCGGCTCGGTGATCAGGCCGACCGCCCCGGTCGGCACGACCGCGTCGCGGCGCACCCGCTCCGACAGCGGCACCTGGTAGCCGGGGCCGAGCGGGATCTGCGCGTGCGGGTCGGCGCCGCCGGACGAGCAGTCGATGAGGTCGGCCCCGGCGCGGGCCAGCTCGATCGCGAACTGGACCGAGTCGTCGGCGGTCCAGCCGCCCTCGGTCCAGTCGGTGGCGGAGATCCGTACCAGGACAGGGGTCTGGTCGCCGACCGCGGCCCGCACCGCGCGGACCACCTCCAGGGCCAGCCGCGTGCGCCCCTGCCACGACCCGCCGTAGCCGTCGGTGCGGTGGTTGGTCAGCGGCGAGTAGAACTCGTGCAGCAGGTAGCCGTGCGCGGCGTGCACCTCGACGGCCTGGAACCCGGCGTCCACGGCATACACCGCGGCCTGGGCGAACGCGGCGACGACCGCGTCGATCCCGGCCTGGTCCAGCGCGGCGGGCGTGCGGTAGTTCGGCACGAACGGCTGCCCGCCCGGTCCGACCGGGGTCCAGCCGCCGTCGGCGTCGGCGACCCCGCCGCGCTCGGCGGCGAACGGCCACCAGGTCGACGCCTTGAACCCGGCGTGCGCGAGCTGCACCGCGGGCACCGCGCCCTGCGCCGCGATCAGCGCGGTGATCGGGCGCCAGGCGTCCACGTGCGCCGGTGACCACAGGCCGGTGTCGCGCGGGGAGATGCGGCCCTCCGGCACGACCGCCGTGGCCTCGGTGAGGATCAGGCCGGCGCCGCCGACGGCGCGGGCCGCCAGGTGCGCCAGGTGCCAGCCGGTGGGCAGGCCGTCGCCCTCGGCCGAGTACTGGCACATCGGCGCCAGGGCGATGCGGTTGGGCAGGGTCACGTCACGCAGCCGCAGCGGCTGGGCCAGGGAGGTCACGGTGCCACCCTACGACCGGCGGCTCCGCCTTCGACCGGCTCGTGAGGTGCATCGCAGGCAGGAATATCCGGGCAGGGACCGGGGCGGACGACCGGTGTCGTCCGCCCCGGAACCCGCATTGGTCAGGCGTCGGCGAGCATCTGCTGGCGCAGCGTGCCGATGCAGCGGGTGAGCAGCCGGGACACGTGCATCTGCGACACCCCGATCTGCTCGGCGATCTGGGCCTGGTTGTAGCCGCACCCGAACCGCAGCGACAGGATCCGCCGCTCCCGGGTCGGCAGCTCCTTCAGGTACTGCCGCAGCGCGTGCAGGTCCGCCACCGCCTCGATGTCCTGATCGGCCTCACCGATCAGCTCACCGATCTCCAGATCGCCGTCCTCGCCGCTGACCGCGACGTTGAGCGAACCGGTCCGGTACGCCTGCGCGCAGTGCACCGCCGACCGGACCTCCTCCACGGTCGTGCCCAGGTGCTCGGCCAGGTCCGCCGACGTGGGCCACCGGCCCAGCTCCTGGCTCAGCTGCGGCGACACCCGGTTGACGTCCAGGTACAGCTCCTGCATCCGGCGCGACACCCGCATGCTCCAGCCGCGGTCACGGAAGTGGCGCTTGAGCTCACCCACCACCGTCGGCACCGCGAAATGCACGAACGCCGAACCGCGGGAGGGGTCGAACCGGTCGATGGCCTGGATCAGGCCGACAGTGGCCACCTGGACCAGGTCCTCGGTGTCCACACCACGGTGCCGGAAACGCCGGGCCAGGCGCTCGGCCAGCGGCAGCCAGGCGCAGATCGCCTGCTGGCGCAGATCTTCACGAGCCGGGTCGTCCGGACCCGCCTCAGCGAGACGGACCAGGACCGCCTCGGCCATGGGGCCGTCGAGGTCGTCGGAGGAGACAGACGCGCTGACGGGGGACTCGACGGCGACCTTACGGTCGACGGTGCTGATGATGCTGATGGTCATTGCAGTTTCCTCACCGCAGTGAACCGCGTCGGAACCGGTGCGCCCTGCGCACACGGCCGCGGTCCTCTGTTCGGCGTCGACACCCGCTTCTTGAGCGTCGTGAAAACGGCTGTGGGGCCGTGCCCGACACGCGTGCCGGGCAGACAAGACCATACCGTCTATCGTCTGAAAGTACTAGTCCAGACCAGAGATTCAGTCACGTTACTGGCTCGGCCCGGCCCGGCCCTGGCAACGGCTCAGAAGGCGAAGCCCGCCGTGACCGCCCGGTGGTCGGTGCCGGGCGTACGCTGCACGCCCGCCTGCGTCGCCGTGAGTCCACGGTAGAGCACCTGGTCAGGGCGCATGAACGGCAGCGAGGACGGCCAGGTGAAGCCGAACCCCCAGCCCGCTTCGGCCTGGGCGTCGGCCAGCTGGTCGGTCAGCGGCGCGATGGCGCGGTCGGTGGCGGCGGTGTTGAAGTCGCCCAGCACCACCACCCGCTTCGCGCTGTCGCCCCGGACGGCCTGGGCCAGCATGTCGACGGTGCGGTCACGGGTGGCGGTGTCGTTGACCCGGGCCGAGCCCAGGTGCACCACGTATACGGCGATCTCGCCCTGGGGGGCGCGCACCGTCGCCCGCAGCGCGCGGACCCAGTCCAGCCCGGTGTCGACGTCGGTGACCGTCGCGATCGGATAGCGGCTGAGCAGTGCGACCGTCGAGCGGCGCGCGCTGTACGGGTACTGCCTGGTCTCGCTCTCGGCCAGCGACTCCAGCGTGGCGCCGGTCGCCTCCTGGAGCGCGACCAGGTCGGGGTTGCCGACGGTGAGCGCCGCGACGGTGGTGGCCGGGTCGGGGTTGTCGGCGTACAGGTTCTGGCTGGCCACCCGCAGTTCGACCGGGCCGCCCGGCGGGGGCAGCAGCGCGCGGCCGAACATGGCGGCCCAGATGACGGCGGGCAGTGCGACCACCAGCAGCGCGCGCCAGGAACGGGCCAGCAGCGCGAGCACGACCAGCACCGGGATCGCCAGCCCGAACACGGGGGCGATCGTGTCGAGGATGCTGCCCACGCCATGCCAGTTGGGCAGCAGTCGGTGAACGGCCAGGAACAGCGCCAGCAGCACCGCGGCGGTGCCGACCAGAACCGCCCGCCATGGCCGCTTCTTGGCCGGGGGCACGCCCTTCACCTTTTCGATCTCGATGGTGGTCACTGTCCGTATGTTACCTGCCCGGACTCGAATCAAACTCGGAATCGGGGCGGGACCGGTCCCGCCCCGACGGCGCAGTCCCCGCGAACCATGCGGCTCGCGGGGACTCCGTCCAGTTCAGCTCGGGTCAGCAGCCGGGCAGGCGCTCGATGAGGTACGTCTCCACCCGGTCGAGCGACACGCGCTCCTGCACCATCGAGTCACGATCACGGACCGTCACGGCGTTGTCTTCCAAGGTGTCGAAGTCGACCGTCACGCAGTACGGCGTGCCGATCTCGTCCTGGCGCCGGTAGCGGCGGCCGATCGCCTGGGCGTCGTCGAAGTCGACGTTCCACCGCATCGACAGCGTCTTCTGCAGCTCACGGGCCTTCGGCGAGAGCTGCTCGTTGCGCGACAGCGGCAGCACGGCGACCTTGACCGGGGCCAGGCGCTTGTCGAAGCGCATGACCGTCCGCTTGTCGACGCCGCCCTTGGTGTTGGGCGCCTCGTCCTCGTCGTACGCCTCCAGCATGAAGGCGAGCACGGCGCGGGTCAGACCCGCCGCGGGCTCGATCACGTACGGCACCCAGCGCTCGCTCTTGTCCTGGTCGAAGTAGGACAGGTCGACGCCCGAGTGCTTGCTGTGCGTGGTGAGGTCGAAGTCGGTGCGGTTGGCGATGCCCTCCAGCTCCGAGAAGTCGGTGCCGCCGAACTGGAAGCGGTACTCGATGTCCACCGTCCGCTTGGAGTAGTGGGACAGCTTCTCCTTCGGGTGCTCGAACATCCGCAGGTTCTCCGGCGAGATACCGAGGTCGAGGTACCAGTTCCAGCGCTGCTCCAGCCAGTACTCGTGCCACTGCTCGTCGGTGCCGGGCTCGACGAAGAACTCCATCTCCATCTGCTCGAACTCACGCGTACGGAAGATGAAGTTGCCGGGCGTGATCTCGTTGCGGAAGCTCTTGCCGACCTGCGCGATGCCGAACGGCGGCTTCTTGCGCGCGGTCGTGGCCACGTTCGCGTAGTTCACGAAGATGCCCTGCGCGGTCTCGGGGCGCAGGTAGTGCACGCCCTCGGCGCTCTCGACCGGGCCCAGGAAGGTCTTCATCATGCCGTTGAACATGCGCGGCTCGGTGAAGACGCCCTTGTTGCCGCAGTTCGGGCAGTTCAGGTCCGACAGCACGAAGGTCGCGCCCGGCTTCTTCGCCAGGAACGCCTCCTCCAGGTGGTCGGCGCGGAAGCGCTTGTGGCAGCTGGTGCACTCGGTCAGCGGGTCGACGAACGCCTCCAGGTGGCCCGAGGCCTCCCAGACCTGGCGGGCCAGGATGACGGCCGAGTCCAGGCCGACGATGTCGTCGCGCTGCTGGACCATGGTCTTCCACCACTGCCGCCGCACGTTGTCCTTCAGCTCCACGCCGAGCGGGCCGTAGTCCCAGGCCGAGCGGGTGCCGCCGTAGATCTCGCTCGACGGGTAGACGAAACCCCGGCGCTTGGCCAGGCTGACGACGGAGTCGATCCGGTCCGCGGGCATTTCGGGCTCCATTCCGTTGGAGTTTGCCGCCGGCTGGCTGTCGGCGGAGGTCGGCGGGCGCACCCGCGCGACGATCAAGACACTACGGGTCACGGACAGTGACCCGCATCGGGTTTACGCTACTGCACCGCTCCCGGGCCCGCGGCGCCGGTCGAGGCGTGTTCAGCTGCGGCCGCAGACCTCGAACTGGCCCGTCTTACGGTCCTGGGCCAGGTAGTAGACGACCTTCCCGCTGGTGCCGTCGGCGTAGGTCTCGTCGACCGGCAGTTCGAGGTCGCTGCCGTTGACGTCGATCTTGCCCAGCTCGTACGAGCGGACCTTCTCCGGGCGCGACTGCTCCCGCCGGGTGAACCGGTCGAGGTCCAGCTGCTTCTGCTCGGCGTCGCAGAGCAGGCCGTACGCCTTGTCGTAGTCGCGGTCGCGCAGCGCGTCGAGATAACGGCCGACCTGGGCGCGGGCCTGCTCGTTGAGCGCCTGCACCTGCGTGGCCAGCACCCCGACGCCCGTGACCAGCCCACCGCCGCAGCACAGCACCAGCAGCAGCCCGGCGATGCCCAGCCCCCAGCCCAGCCGGGTGCCGCCGCCCTCGGTCGGGGCGGCCGGGAACGGCGGGCGGGCCCCAGGGCCCGGCGGCACCGCGGGGGTCGCGGACATCTCCGTCATGGCCGCGATCATATGGCGTCGGCGCCGCGGCCCGCTCCCACGCGCTTGATCAGGTGCTGATCAGGCGCGGTCACTGGCACGGGCGACGATCTCGCCGCCGGGCTCGGCCGAGGCGAGCGACTCGTACGCGCACGGCTCCATCAGCGACTGGGCCAGCAGCGGGGTCGCGGTGACCTTGACGTCGAACCCGCCCAGCGCCCGCCGGTAGGCGCCCACGCTCTCCCACTCCGTGAGCAGGCACCAGTGCTCCGGCTCGTCCAGCGACCGGGTGAGCTCGCCGCGCACGTAGCCGGGGCGGGCCGCCAGCGCGGCCAGCGCGGCGTGGGCGCGCTCGACGAAGCCCTCGGTGTCGTCGGTGATCACGAAGCGGTTGAACATCAGCACACTGCGCAGCCTACGACCCCCGCCCCCCGAAGGAGGAAGGGCACCTTCTTATCGTTCTACGTGATAGCAGGTGCCCTTCCCGACGGAGGACGGAAACGTGGTCGAGGCTCAGCAGCAGCATTTGTTGACACGGCTGTCGCGCATCGGGCGGCTGCCGGCGTTCCTGGGCACCCTCGTCGTGCTGGGCGCGGCGCTGCTGCTGCCCGCCCCGTACGGCGGAATCCTGCTGCTCCTGCTCGCCGGCGCGCTGGCCGGGCTGCTGTCCACCACCTGGCGGGTGCAGCCTGCCTCCACCCGGGCCCTGCGCGTGACCGTGCTCGCCCTGCTCGTGGCCGCCGCCGCACTGCGCCTCACCCACTGACCCCGCCTCACCCACTGACCCGCCTCGCCCAGGGGCGGGTGGGCTGAGCTGCGTATGCGTCGGTATGCATCCATGCGTTTTTGACAATCGTTCTCATTTTCAGCCACAGTGGGTTCATGTTGAGCCGATCCCTGCGCCGCGCCGCGACCGGTGGCGCCGCCGCTGTGCTGCTCGTCGCTCTGGCGGCCTGCTCCGGTTCCGGGAGCAGTGACGGCCGTCTTTCTGTCGTGACCGGGTTCTACCCGCTCCAGTTCGTGACGGAGCGCATCGGCGGCGCCCACGTCAAGGTCACCAACCTGGCCGCCCCCGGCGCCGAGCCGCACGACATCGAGCTCAAGCCCTCCCAGGTCGGGGCGATCTCCAACGCGGCCCTGGTGATCCGGTTCAAGGGGGTCCAGCCGCAGCTCGACGACGCCGTCGGGCAGAACGCCGCCGGGCACGACCTGGACGTGTCCACGGTCACCCCGCCCGCCACCGGCCCCAACCACCGCGGGGCCACCGAGGACGCCGGCGCGCCCGACCCGCACGTGTGGCTCGACCCGACCCGCCTGGCCGCGATCGCGGGCGACGTCTCCGGCAGGCTGGCCAAGCTCGACCCCGACCACGCCGCCGACTACGCGAACAACACCGACGCGCTGCTCCAGGAGCTGACCAAGCTCGACGGGGAGTTCGCCGCCGGGCTCAAGCAGTGCCGGCGGCACGAGATCGTCACCAGCCACGCCGCCTTCGGCTACCTCGCCGACCGGTACGGCCTGACCCAGCTCGCCCTGTCCGGCCTCAGCCCCGACACCGAGCCCACGCCGCAGCAGCTGGCGACGGTGGCGGCCGAGGCCAGGCAGGCGGGCGCGACCACGATCTTCTTCGAGACGCTGGTGTCGCCGAAGGTCGCCGAGACGCTCGCCACCGAGGTGGGGGCCAAGACGGCGGTGCTCGACCCGCTGGAAGGGCTGACCGAGGGCGGGACGGGTGACTACCTGTCGGTCATGCGTACCAATCTCGAAGCGCTGCGTACGGCGTTGGGATGTTCATGAGCGAGCGCAGCGAGCGGATCATCGGCACAGCGCGGCCCGTGCCTCAGGCGCAGCGGCCGCGAAGCGGGTGGTCCGCGTGAGCGCCCCGTCGGTCCTCGCCATCGATCACGGGGCGGTCGTCTACGGCGAGCGCCCCGTGCTGCGCGATCTGAATCTGTACGTCGCCCCCGGCGAGGTGGTGGCGATCCTGGGTGCCAACGGCAGCGGCAAGTCCACCCTGGTCCGGGCCGCCCTCGGCCTGGTCCCGCTCGCCGCGGGCGAGGTCACCCTGTTCGGGGTGCCCCGGCGGCGCTTCCGCCAGTGGCACCGCATCGGGTACGTGCCGCAGCGCCTCGGCGCGGGCGGCGGCGTCCCCGCCAGCGTCGGCGAGGTCGTCGCGTCGGGACGGCTGGCCGCCCGCGGCTTCCTGCGCCCGCGCCGCTCCGGCGACCGGCGGGCCGTCACCGACGCGCTCACCGCCGTCGGCCTGACCGACCGGGAGCACGACCCGGTGGCCTCGCTCTCCGGCGGCCAGCAGCAGCGCACGCTGATCGCCCGCGCCCTGGCCGGGCAGCCCGACCTGCTGGTGCTCGACGAGCCGACGGCCGGGGTCGACGCCGCCTCGCAGGAGGCGTTCGCGCGGGCGCTGCGCGACTTCGTGACCGGCGGCGGCACCGTGCTGCTGGTCGCGCACGAACTCGGGCCGCTGGAGCCGGTGATCAGCCGGGCGGTCGTCGTACACGACGGGGTGATCGCGCACGACGGCGCGATCCCCCACCCCACCGGCCACCACGCCGACCCTCACCACGACCACGTGCACCCGCACGAACCCCAGGACCCGCCGAGCATCTGGGGGTCGCGCTGATGAGCCTCATCGACATGATGTCGCAGCCGTTCATGCAGATGGCCCTGATCGGTGCGCTGATCACCGGGCTGATCGCGCCGTCGCTGGGCATCTACCTGGTGCAGCGCAAGATGTCGCTGATCGGCGACGGCATCGGCCACATCGCCCTGACCGGCGTCGGCGTCGGCCTGCTCACCGGCACCTCCCCCGTGCTGACCGCGATCGTGGTCTCGACGCTGGGCGCGGTCGCGGTGGAGCTGATCCGCGAGCGCGGCCGCACCTCCGGCGACATGGCCCTGGCGATCCTGTTCTACGGCGGCATCTCCGGCGGCGTGTTCCTGGTCGAGCTCGCCCCGGGCAAGAGCAACGCCAACCTGACCGCGTACCTGTTCGGATCGCCGCTGACCCTCAAGCCCGCCGATCTGGTCGTGATGGGGGTGCTGGGGGCGTGCGTGCTCGCGGTGACCCTCGGGCTGCGGCCGTGGCTGTTCGCCATCTGCCAGGACGAGGAGTACGCCAAGGTCTCCGGCCTGCCGGTGCGGCTGCTCAACCTGCTGCTGGCCGTGATGACCGCGGTCACCGTCACCGTCGCGATGCGCTCGGTCGGCCTGCTGCTGATCAGCGCGCTCATGGTGGTGCCCGTCGCCGCCGCGCAACTGATCTCGCGGGGTTTCCGCGGCACCATGACCCTGGCCATGCTCGGCGGCCTGGTCGCCGCGGGCGCCGGGACGACGATCTCGGCCGGGTTCGACACCGCCACCGGCGCCACCATCGTGCTCACCGCCATCGCCCTGTTCGTGCTGGTCGCGGTCGTGACCTCGGCGCTGCGCCGGATGCGGCGGCCCGCGACCGTGCCGATCAGCACCGAACCGCCGGAGTGCGCCCTTGATTGCTGAAATGCGGGCGATTGGGAGCCAGTCGGCATACGGGGCTACCGTGGTGGGCGTGAGCCACACCGAGTCCTACGCGCGCGCCGGAGAGCTGCTGCGGGCGCTGGCCGCACCGGTGCGCATCGCGATCGTGACCGAACTGGCCGCCGCGGGGCCACGCCACGTGCATGAGCTGGTCGACCGGTTGCAGGTGACGCAACCGCTGGTGTCACAGCACCTGCGGGTGCTGCGGTCGGCCGGGGTGGTGCGCGCCGAGCGGCACGGCCGCGAGATCGCATACTCCCTGGTGGACGAGCATGTGGCACACATCGTGGCCGATGCGGTCACCCACGCCGGGGAGGGCAGGCCATGACCGCGCCCGCCCGCAACACCCGCCAGCGGTCCGCGGTGGCCACCCTGCTGTCCGAGGTGGAGGGATTCCACAGCGCGCAGCAGCTGCACGCGATGCTGCGCGACCGCGGCGAGCGCGTCGGACTGACCACGGTGTACCGCACGCTGCAGGCCCTGGCCGACGCGGGCGACATCGACGTGATGCGCCCGCCCAACGGCGAGCAGCTGTTCCGGCGCTGCTCGGACGGGCACCACCACCATCTGGTGTGCCGCCGTTGCGGGCGTACCGTCGAGGTGGCCGGGCCCGCCGTGGAGTCGTGGGCGGACCGGGTCGCGGCGCAGCACGGGTTCGTCGACGTCAGCCATACGCTGGAGATCTTCGGCACCTGCCAGGGCTGTGCCAAGAGCTGAGGCTCGCGCGGCGGGGGTTTGCGTTCCGCGCACGCGGATCACAATGCTGTCATGAAACTCTATGCGGAGAAGCCGTGGCGGTTCACCCGGCAGATCGTGGCCGACATGGCTGCCATCGTGTGGAGCGCGGTGTGGATCTGGGCGGCGGTCACCCTCTACCACCTGGTCCAGAAGCTGGCGGTGCCCGGGCAGAAGCTGGAGAGCGCGGGCGGCAGCCTCGCCGCCGACCTGACCTCGGTGCAGGACCGCGCCCGCGGCATCCCGCTCGTCGGTGACCAGGTCAGCGCGCCGTTCGGCAACGCGGCCAAGGCCGCCGGCACCATCGCCGAGGCGGGTCGCGACCAGCAGGACGCCGTCGGCAGCCTCGCCACCGCGCTGGCCTGGCTCACCGCCGGCATCCCGGTGCTGATGGCGCTGGTGCTGTGGCTGCCGCTGCGGATGTCGTGGATCCGGGCCGCGAGCACGGCGGCGAAGCTGCGCCGGTACGAGGGCGGCAGCGAGCTGCTCGCCCTGCGCGCCCTGGCCACCGCCCCGCTGCGCCGGGTGGCGTCGCTGGACAGCACGGTGGTGGCGGGGTGGCGGCGGGGCGACACTGCCGCGATCGACCAGCTCGCCGCGCTCGAACTGCGCCGCCTCGGCCTGCGCGGCTCGCCCCGGGAGTAGGGAAGGGCAGGTGCCCTCCCCTGCTCCGCGTCAGCGGGGTGGGATGCGGCGGCGGACGTCGGGGGTCGCAGACGGCCCGGGGTGCCAGGCCGCGACCCACTCCCCCTCCGTCGGCGGGGCGACGATACCCTGCTCGAACTCGGTGTACGCCCCGTCGAGCACCCGCCGGGCCAGGGCCGCGTCGGTGGCGTCGGTGTTGTGCCACAGTGCCCGGCGCAGCACCTCCACCCGGTCGCGGGCCTGGCGGCAGAACGCGTCGGCCAGCTCGACCTGCTCGCGCTGGTCCGACGCCGCAGCCCGGGAGCAGGTCCCGGCGATGGCGAACAGCTCGGCGCCGATGTCGACGATCCGGCCCAGGAAGACCTGCCGGTGCTCCAGCCGCCCCTGCCAGCGGGCCATGCCCCGGAACGTGTCGCGGGCCAGGCGGCGCGCGGCCCGTTCGGCGAAGCGGACGTGCGGGGCCAGGCGGCCGAAGGAGCGGTAGCCGCCCAGGGTGCCGCGCCCGACGAGGAGGGTGGGCAGCCAGCGGGCGTAGAACCAGGTGGCCCGGCCCAGCGCCGACGCCTTGGCGCCCAGCGTCGACTTCGGGTCGATCAGCGCGCCCGCGACCGACAGGTGCTGGTCGACGGCCTCACGGGCGATGAACAAATGCATGATCTCGGTCGAGCCCTCGAAGATGCGGTTGATGCGCATGTCGCGCAGCAGCTGCTCGACCCCGATCGCCTTCTCGCCGCGAGCGGCCAGCGACTCGGCGCTCTCATAGCCGCGCCCGCCCCGGATCTGGACCAGCTCGTCGACCACCCGCCACCCCTGCTCGGAGCCGTACAGCTTGACCAGGGCGGCCTCGATGCGGAAGTCGTTGCGGTCGTCGTCGGCCAGCAGGCAGCACAGGTTCAGCATCGACTCCATGCCGTACGCCGTTGCCGCGAGGTAGGCGATCTTCGTGGCGACCGCCTCGTGCTGCCCGACGGCCCGGCCCCACTGCACCCGCTGCGCCGACCACTGCCGGGCCACGCTCACGCACCACTTCGCCGTGCCGACGCACATCGCCGGCAGCGACAGCCGACCGGTGTTCAGCGTGCTCAGCGCGATCTTCAGGCCCTGGCCCTCCCCGCCGATGACGTTCTCGGCGGGCACGAGCACGTCGTGGAAGCGGGTGACGCTGTTCTCCAGCCCGCGCAGGCCCAGGAACGCGTTGCGGCGCTCCACGGCCACCCCGTCGGCGTCGCCCTCGACCACGAACGCGGTGATGCCGCCGCGGTGCCCCTCCGACCTCGGCACCAGTGCCATCACCACCAGCAGCGTCGCCACGGTGCCGTTGGTGGCCCACAGCTTCACCCCGTTCAGGCGGTAGCCGCCCCCGACCGGGACGGCGGTGGCCGACATGCGGGCCGGGTCGGAGCCGACGTCGGGCTCGGTGAGCAGGAACGCCGACACCTCGCCCGCGGCCAGTCGCGGCAGGAAGCGCTGCTTCTGCTCGGCGGTGCCGAACAGCTTGAGCGGCTGCGGCACGCCGATGGACTGGTGCGCCGACAGCAGCGCGCCGATGGCCGGGCTGACCGAGCCCGCCAGCTCCAGCGCGCGGCAGTAGTCGAGATGGGACAGGCCGAGCCCGCCGTACTTGGGATCGATCTTCATACCGAAGGCGCCGAGGTCGGCGAGGCGGTGGAACACCTCGTCGGGGATGCGGGCGTCGCGTTCGATCGCGGCGCCGTCGACCTCGGTGCGGACGTACCGTTCCAGCCGGGCCAGGAACTGCTCGGCGTCGGGGTCGGGGGTGGGGCTGGGCCACGGGTGGATCAGGTCCATCCGGAGCCGTCCCAGGAACAGCTGCTTACCGAAACTGGGTTTGAGCCACTGGCTCTCCCGGGCGGCCTCGGCCACCTCCCGGGACTGGTCTGCGCTCACCTCTCGCTGCGTGGTCGTCATATCGACACCCCTGTCGTCTGTCGCCCTGGAATTCAAGCTACCGCCGAGTACCTACTGATCGGTAGCGTTCGGGGGCAAACCTGGACGGGGGTATGAGTGAAGCCGCAGTTTCGGGGAAACAGCTGCCATCGAGGGCGACGACGACGCCCCTCCCTTCATAAACGTTGGCCTATCTCATCGACTGAAGGAAGATCGAAGTCGACGACATAGGCCAACGTTTATGAAAAACCAGGTGGGACGGACGCGGGCGAGCGGTTACTCGTACTGCTCCTTCGGGGCGGCCACCGGGCGCCAGGTGGCGACGTTGAGGAACGGGATGTCCTCGCCGTTGACCGGGTCGGCCAGCGTCTGGGTGCTGTACGTCCCCGTCACCTCCAGCCACGTGTCCGGGGCGGCGCCCTCGGGGGCGCTGCCGGTCAGCCCCACCTTGATCGGCCGCGCGTCGGCCGCGCAGCAGGACAGGATCATGCGGGTCAGCAGCGGCTTGCCGTCGGGGTCCAGCGACACGAACCCGGTCAGCTGCACCGTGCGCTCGCCGAGGGAGGTGCCGTTGTCGAAGATGGCCCGGGTGGCGTAGTCCAGGACGCTGAGCCGCACCGGGTCGCCCTCCGGCAGCGGCGGGAAGTCGCTGGTCCGCTGCGAGGACAGCGCGGTGCCGGCCTGGCCGGCGGCGTACGAGCCGAGCGCCGGCGGGGCCACCAGCAGCAGTCCGAGCACGGGCGCGATGAGCAGCCAGCCGATCCGGGGTTCGCGGTGGCCGTGGCCGCCGCCGGAGTGCCCGGCGTGCTCGTCGGCGTGGTCGTCGTCGGCGTGGTCGTGGCCGTCGGCGCACTCGGTGTCGACGGTGGTGCCGTGCCTGACGTCGTACCAGATGGTCATGATCGCGGCCAGGACCAGCAGCAGCCCGGCGCCGATCAGGAACGGCTGGAGCCCGGCCTTGACGTAGCGCAGGTACATGTCGGTGAGGCTGGCCTTCAGGATGGCGCCGCCCAGCAGCAGCATCACCACGCCCTGCGCCTGACGGTTCACAGCAGCACCCACCCGATCCCGGCCGCGACCACGATCGCGGTGACGAAGGTGGCCGGGGCGAACCGGAACGCGAAGCGGCGCCCGAACACCCCGGCCTGCATGGAGATGAGCTTCAGGTCGACCATCGGGCCGACGACCAGGAACGCCAGCCGGGCGGTGAGCGAGAACTGGCTCAGCGAGGCGGCGACGAACGCGTCAGCCTCGGAGCAGATCGACAGCAGCACGGCCAGGCCCGCCAGCGCGATCACCGCGAGCACCGGCCGGTCGGCGACGCGTTGCAGCACCGACTCGGGTACGAGGACGTTGATGGTGGCGGCGGCCATCGCGCCGAGCACCAGGAACCCGCCGGCGTGCACGATGTCGTGGCGGCAGGCGGCCCAGAAGGCGCGCCAGCGCGACAGGTCGTCCAGTTCGGGCCGGTGCGGCAGCCGGATCCACTCGGCCTTGCCCAGGCGCAGCCACAGCCAGCCCATCAGCATCGCGACGACGATGCTGGCCACGCCCCGGGCGACGACCATCTCGGGATCGTTCGGGAACGCGACCGCGGTCGCGGTCAGCACGATCGGGTTGATCGCGGGCGCGGCGAGCAGGAACGCCAGCGCGGCGGCCGGGGTGACGCCGCGGCGGATCAGCGACCCGGCGATCGGCACCGAGCCGCACTCGCAGCCGGGCAGGATCACCCCGGCGCAGCTGGCGACCGGCACGGCCAGGGCGGGATGCTTGGGCAGCGCCTTCGCCCAGAACGAGCGGGGCACGAAGACCGCGATCACCGCCGACAGCACGACGCCGAACACCAGGAACGGCGTGGCCTGCACCATCACCGAGACGAACACGGTGGTCCAGGTCTGCATGCGCGGCGTCGACAGCACCGACGCCAGCGGGGCCCGGAAGATCAGCAGTGCGATCAGCACCGCGGCGAGCACTTCGACGGAGCCGAGGCGGCGCCGTTTCGGTGCGGCCGTCCCGGGGGTATGACTGTCAGTGCCGCGCACCTGATCGACAGCGGTCACGGGGGTCCTCACCTCGACGGGATGTGCCGACCGGCACAGGTTACCTGCCGCGGGTTCGGTGCTAGCCTGTCCGACACAAGCACCGCGTATACAGCGGGTACACAGTTTGAAAACGACAGGGGAGCGCACAGCGCTGAGAGTGCGGCAGCAGGCCGCAGACCCTCGAACCTGATCTGGGTAATGCCAGCGCAGGGAGTTCGGTCAACACCTCACCGCCACGCCGGTCCGCCCGCCATACTCGTAAACGGGGCATAGCGGGCGTACGGCGTGCGCCTTCTCCTCGTTCGTCCCCTCACGAACAAGGAGCCACATCCGATGCACAGCTTCCGTTGGCGGACCGTCGACATCGTCGTCGCGTCCGTGCTCGCCGCCGCCTTCGGCGTCATCTTCTGGGCCTGGGGCCTGCTCTGGAACGGCCCCGCTTCCGCCGTCTTCAGCGGCTTCTTCCCGCCCGCCTCGGCCGCCATCTACGGCGTATGGCTGATGCCCGCCGTCCTCGCCCCGCTGATCATCCGCAAGCCGGGTGCGGCGGTCTACACCGAGCTCGTCGCCGCCTCGATCTCCGCGCTGCTCGGCACCACCTGGGGCTTCTCCGTGCTGTGGTACGGCCTGGCCGAGGGCCTGGCCGGCGAGCTCGGCTTCGCCGCGTTCCGCTGGCGCCGCTGGGAGCTGCCGCAGGCCCTGATCGCGGCCCTGCTCTCCGGGGCCACCGCCGCCGTACTCGACCTGACCGTCTACTACGCCGACTGGAGCTTCGACTACAAGGTCAGCTACTTCGCCATCGTGGTGGCCAGCACGCTCGTCGTCGCCGGGCTCGGCGGCATGCTGCTGACCAAGGCCCTGGCCCGCACCGGGGTGCTCGACCGGTTCCCGTCGGGCCGCGTCCGCGACCTGGTCTGACGGTGATCCGGCTCAACGGGTACGGCTGGCGCCACGCCGGACGCCGAGCCTGGGCGGTGCGCGGGCTCGACCTGCGCATCGCCCCCGGCGAGCGGGTGCTGCTGCTCGGCCCGTCCGGGGCGGGCAAGTCCACGCTGCTGCACGCCCTGGCCGGGCTGCTGCCCGACGACTCCGGCCAGGCCGAGGGCGAACTGCGCGTCGACGCGGGCGTCGGCATCGTGTTCCAGGACCCGCAGTCGCAGCTGGTCATGTCCCGCGCCGGGGACGAGGTCGCGTTCGGGCTGGAGAACCTCGGCTGGCCCGCCGAGCGCATCTGGCCCCGCGTCGACGAGGTTCTCGCGCAGGTCGGGTTCGGACCGGACCGGTCCCGGCCCACCGGCGCCCTGTCCGGCGGCGAGCAGCAGCGGCTGGTCCTGGCCGGGGCGCTGGCACCCCGGCCCGGCCTGCTGCTGCTCGACGAGCCGACCGCCAACCTCGACCCCGCCGGAGCCGGGCAGGTGCGCCGGGCGCTGCGCGACGCGGTCGGCTCCGACACCACCCTGGTGCTGGTCGAGCATCGCATCGCCGAGGTGCTGGACCTGGTCACCCGGGTGGTGGTGCTGGAACCGGGCGGCGGCGTGCGCGACGACGTGCCCCCGGCGCTGCTGCGCGGGCCGCTCGGCGACGACCTCGCCGCCGCCGGGGTGTGGGTGCCCGGCCATCCCCCGCCGCGCCTGCCCGCCGCCGGGCCGCCCGGCGACGTGCTCGTGTCCAGCCACGACCTGCGCGTACGCGACCTGGCCCTGCCCGACACCACCGCCCGCGCCGGTGAGGTGCTGGCGGTCACCGGCCCCAACGGCAGTGGCAAGTCCACCCTCGCCCTGGCCCTGGGCGGCCTGCTCAAGCCGGCGGCCGGCGAGGTCCGCACCCGGTACGGCGCCCCGCACCGCTGGCGCGCGCCCGTGCTCGCCGCCCGGATCGGCTCGGTGTTCCAGAACCCCGAGCACCAGTTCGTCACCGCCACCGTGCGCGAGGAACTGGCCCTGGGCGGCACCGCCCCGGCCCGCCAGGACGAGCTGCTGGAACGGCTGCGCCTGACGCACCTGGCCGGGGCCAGCCCGTTCACGCTGTCCGGCGGCGAGGCCCGGCGGCTGTCGGTGGCGACCGCGCTGGCGGCCCGGCCCGAGCTGCTGATCCTCGACGAGCCGACGTTCGGCCAGGACCGGCGTACCTGGCTGGAACTGGTCGGCATGCTCGCCGGACTGCGCGACGGCGGGCACGGCGTCGTCACCGTCACCCACGACCCCGACGTCGTCACCGCCCTGGCCGACCGCGTCGTGTCCCTGCCGGGCCCGCCTACCTCCTACCCGGACGCCTTCGACTCGGACGGAGGCACTTCGTGATCGTTCCGCCGACCGCCGACGTGACCGGGCGCTGGGCGCCGCTGGCCCGGCGTACCCCCGTCTCGAAGATCGTCGCCCTGGCGCTGTTCACCACCGCGGCGCTGTTCACCCGCGACCTCGCCGCGCTGACGTTCTCGCTGGCCGTGACCCTGCTGGCGGCGCCGCTGTTCGGGATCACGCCGTGGGGGCTGCTGCGGCGCGGCTGGCCCGCGCTTTTCGCGGCCGCGACCGTGGTGCTGTCGCTGACGCTGTTCGCGGCCGACCGGTCCGGGACCGTGCTGCTGCACTTCGGGCCGTTCCTGGTCACGACGACCGTACTGGCCAACGCGCTGACGCTGGCGCTGCGGCTGCTCGCCATCGCGCTGCCCAGCATCCTCGTGTTCAGCACCACCGACCCCACCGACCTGGCCGACTCGCTGATCCAGCACGCCCGGGTGCCCGCCCGGTTCGCGATCGGGGCGCTGGCGGCGTTCCGGCTGGTCGGGCTGCTGGGCGAGGAGTGGCGGACCATCACGACGGCCCGCCGGGCGCGCGGGCTGGACGCTGGCGGGAACCCGGTGCGCTGGGCGAGGCTGTTCGCCGGTACGGCGTTCGGGCTGCTGGTCGGGGCGATCCGGCGCGGAACCCGGCTCGCGGTGGCGATGGACGCGCGCGGCTTCGACGCCGGAGTCCCGCGCGGCCTGGCACGCCCGATGCCCTGGCACCCCGCCGACTGGCTCCTCATCCTCACCGCCCTCGCCCTCGCCCTCACCACCCAACTCCTCGCCCACCACTGACCACCCCCCGCCGAAGCGGGCCGCGGGCCTTCCGGGTCCGGGTGGGGTGATCGCTGTCTGCGGTCACTACCTCGCCCGGGGGTTCACCTTTCGACCGGCAACGGCGATCTTCGCGATAGTGTGGGGCGGAATGGGGGTTTTGCGGGGATAGGCGCGGGGGTTGAGGAGGGGTGAGCGGTTGATATTCGGTTGATCACCGCTGACGGGGTGGAGCAGTATTCCGCCGCCGAGCTGCCCGCACTGCTACGGCGCCCGGACGGGATCGTGTGGGCCGACGTGCCGGTCGGCGACGCCGCGGCCGGAGCCGTGCTCGCGGAGGCGTTCGGGTTCCACGCGCTGGCGGTACGCGACTGCGTCGAGCGCAACCGGGTACCCAAGATCCACGTCTACCCCGATCACGTCTTCGTCGTCCTGCACGCCCCCGAGCAGGGCGCGGCGGGCCACGTCCACTTCATCGAGCTGGACCAGTTCATCGGGGCGCGGTATCTGGTGACGGTGCACGGGCCGGTCAACCCGGCGGTCGAGCCGGTGGCGACCACGTACGAGACGGCCGAGGTGCTGCGGCGGCTGGAGTCGGGGCGCCTGCGGCCGAGGTCGCCGTTCGAGCTGTCGTACGCCATCGTGTCGGCGCTGGCCCGGCGCCAGGAAGCCTTCATCGAGCGGCAGACCGGTGAGGTGTGGCGGCTGGAGCAGCGGGTCACCAGCGGGCGGTTCGGCGATACGGAGAAGTTCCTGGAGGAGCTGTTCCAGACCCGGCACGGGCTGATCGCGGTACGGACCATGGCCACGCTGAGCCGCGAGGTGTACGGCAGGCTGGCGAGCCTGGGCCGGCTGGGCACCGGCGGCGTGACCGGCCCCGAGGACCGGCTGCTGCTGGACGACATCGTCGATCAGTTCGACCGGGTGCGCGCCATCGCCCACGGGCAGGCCGACTACCTCCAGGGCGTGATCGAGTTCTACCGCACCCGGACCGACACCAAGATGACCATCGCCGCCGAGCGCCTGGCCGTCATCGCGGTGGTCACCCTCCCCGTCACGGCCCTGTCCTCCATCTACGGCATGAACCTGATCGTCAACCGGCAGACCGACGTCCCCCAGCTGGCCCTGGTCCTCGCGGTGATGGTCGCCATGTCCATCACCCTCCTCCGCTGGGCCAAACACCAGGGCTGGTGGTAGCCGTCGCGGGTGTCACCTGGAGTCGATCAGGAAGCTGTGCCCATGACACGCCGTCGAGCCGTGCCATAAGTTCATGATCGACGCCTCAGAGGGCGGGGGCCGGTGGGGGGACCGGGTTGGGGAGGGCGCCGCCGAAGCGGCGGTCGCGCTGGGCGTAGAGCTCGCAGGCGTACCACAGGTGGCGGCGGTCGAAGTCGGGCCAGAGGGTGTCCAGGTAGACGTGCTCGGCGTACGCGGACTGCCAGATGAGGTAGTTGCTGGTGCGCTGCTCGCCGGAGGGGCGCAGGAAGAGGTCCACGTCGGGGACCTCGGGGTGGTAGAGGTAGCGGGCGAAGGTCTTCTCGTTGATCTTGTCGGGCTTGAGGCGGCCTGCGGCGACGTCGCGGGCGATCGCGGCGGCCGCGTCGGCGATCTCGGCCTGGCCGCCGTAGTTGACGCAGAACTGGAGCGTCAGCTTGGTGTTGTTCCGGCTGAGCTGCTCGGCGGTCTCCAGCTCGTCGATGACGCTCTTCCACAGGCGCCCGCGGCGGCCCGACCACACGATGCGCACGCCGAGCTCGTTGAGCTGGTCGCGGCGGCGGCGGATGACGTCGCGGTTGAAGCCCATCAGGAAGCGCACCTCCTCGGGCGAGCGCTTCCAGTTCTCGGTGGAGAACGCGTACGCCGACAGGTAGGGCACCCCGATCTCCAGCGCGCCCTCGATGGCGTCGAACAGCGAGAACTCGCCGCGCTTGTGCCCCTCGGTGCGCGGCAGCCCGCGGTCCTTGGCCCAGCGGCCGTTGCCGTCCATCACGACCGCGATGTGCTTGGGCAGCGCGTCGGCGGGCAGCCTGGGCGGGGTCGCCCCGCTGGGGTGCGGGGTGGGCAGCTTGGGTTCGCGTCGCGTGCGCAGCAAGGTGCTCTTCCCCCAGATGTCAGGGCCCGGATGTCAGGGCTAGGCCGGCTCCCGGCGATCAACCAACGGCAGAGAGCGTAGCTGCCGCTCCAGGTGCCACTGCAAGTGCGCCGCCACGAAACCCGCACATTCGCGCTGCACGGGTGCCTCGGCGCCCTCGGCCGCGGCCCAGTCCCCGATGAGCAGGGCGGACATCAGGTCGAGGGCGGCCGGGTCCGGATGGGCGGCGCCGGGTGGGCGGCAGTTGAGGCAGGTGACCCCGCCGGAGGGTACGGAGAAGGCCCGGTGCGGCCCCGGCTCGCCGCACACCGCGCAGTCGCGCAGCGCGGGCGCCCAGCCCGCCTGGGACATCGCCCGCAGCAGGTACGCGTCGAGCACCAGCGTGGCGGGGCGCTGGGCCTCGGCCAGCGCCCGCAGCGCGCCGAGCGTGAGCTGGTACAGCCGCATCGCGGGCTCCCGCTCGACCGGGGTGAGCCGCTCGGCCAGCTCCACGATCGCGCTGGCCGCGGTGTAGCGCGGGTAGTCGGACAGGAACCGGCGCCCGAGCAGATCGCGCGCCTCGACCTGGGTGACGCTGTCCAGCGAGGTGCCCTCGCTGCACTGCACGTCGATGTGGCTGAACGGTTCGAGGCGCGCGCCGAAGCGCGAGGTGGTGCGGCGCACGCCCTTGGCGACCGCGCGGACCCGGCCGTGCTGGCGGGTGAGCAGGGTGACGATGCGGTCGGCCTCGCCCAGCTTCTGCGCCCGCAGCACGAGGGCGTCGTCGCGGTAGAGGGGTCGGCGCATGCCCGGCATGCGCCCAATCTACGCGGCGGGACCGACGCCCTCGCGGCTGCCGCTAGAAGCCCAGGCGGCGCAGCTGGCGCGGGTCGCGCTGCCAGTCCTTGGCGACGCGGACGTGCAGGTCGAGGTAGACCCGGGTGCCGAGCAGCTCCTCGATGTCGGCGCGGGCCTTCATGCCGACCTCCTTGAGCCGCGAGCCCTTGGCGCCGATCATGATGGCCTTCTGGCTCTGCCGCTCGACGTAGACGTGGGCGTACACCTTGGTGAGGTTGTTCTCGCCCGGGATGATCTCCTCGACCAGGACCGCGATGGAGTGCGGCAGCTCGTCGCGTACGCCCTCCAGGGCCGCCTCGCGGATCATCTCGGCGATGAGCACGTGCTCGGGCTCGTCGGTGAGCATGCTGTCGGGGTAGAGCTGCGGCGACTGCGGCAGGTACCCGATCATGACGTCGACCAGGCGGTCGAGGTTGTCGCTGCCGACGGCGCTGACCGGGACCACGGCGGCGAACGCGCCGAGCGCGTCGACCGCGAGCAGCTGCTCGGCCAGCGCGTCCTTGCTGACCAGGTCGGTCTTGGTGACCACCGCGACGACGGTGGCCTTGAGCTCGGCGATCTCGCCCGCGATGAAGGTGTCGCCCTTGCCGACCGGCTCGTTGGCCGGGATGCACAGGCCGATCACGTCGACCTCGCTCCAGGTCGCGCGGACCAGGTCGTTGAGGCGCTCGCCGAGCAGGGTGCGCGGGCGGTGCAGCCCTGGGGTGTCGACCAGCACCAGCTGCGCGTCGGGGCGGTGCAGCACCGCGCGGATGACGTGCCTGGTGGTCTGGGGCTTGTTCGAGGTGATCGCGATCTTCTGGCCCACGATCGCATTGGTGAGTGTCGACTTGCCGGCGTTCGGTCGTCCGACGAAACAGGCAAAACCGGCACGGTATGAGTTATCCGCCACGCCCGTACGCTACCGTGCCCCGACTCCGCCTCCTGCTACGGGAGGAAGACCGGCTCCTCGCCGTGGGCGCGGCGGCCGGGCGCGTGCTCGTTGTCGGGTTCGGCGACCAGCGCCGCGAACAGCTCGTCGACCTCCAGGCCGAGCAGTCCGGCCAGCGGGAGCAGGGTGGTGGCGCCGTCGGCGTACGCGGCGAGCAGGTCGGCGACCAGGCGCGCGGGCAGGCGGCCGCCCCGGGCGGCGTCCAGCCGGGCGACCAGCGCGGCCCGGCCGGGCCCGGTGGCGTGGCAGCGGGCGGCGGTCCAGCGGCCGAACCCGTCGGCGGCGTGCGCGTCGAGCAGGCCGAGCGCGTGCAGCCGGGCGGCCATCGCCCCCGGCGACACGCGCATGCCCGACACGAGCGCGGCGAAGGCCGCGTCGGTCACGGGGCCGCCGCCGAGGTGCGCCTGGATCTCGTCGTACGGCATGAGCAGGGCGGCCGCGAACGCGTCGGCCCGCGCCTCCATCGGGGCGTGCTGGCGGCCCGGCGCGACCCGGTGGTCGACCAGCGGCTCGTCGGCGTCCCCGGCGAGCAGGTGCCCCAGGGCGTGGGCGAGGGCGAAGCGCTGCCGCGACCACTGGCTGGTGCTGCCGCACAGCAGCAGCCGCCCGTGCCCCGCGTGCCAGGCGATGGCGTCGGCCCCGCCGGGCAGCGGCCCGAACGCCACGTCCACCGCGTATGCCCGCTCGATCGCGTCGGCGAGCTCGGCGGTGTCGAGGGCGCCGACGGCCGGGACGCCGGTGGCGCGGAGCGCGGCGACGGCGGGCGCGGCCAGCTCACGGCCCTGGAGACCGGGCGGCAGCGGCGGCAGCGGGGTGTGGGGCGGGGCGGCGGCCACGGGCGGGCGCTCGCGGCGGCCGAGCAGGCGCAGCGTCTCGTACGCGACGGCGTAGCGGTCGAGCAGGGCGCGCACCGCGTCGCCGGTCGGCGGTTCGGCCGGGCCGGTCGCGGCGGGTTCGCGGGAGCGGCCGGTGAGCAGCCAGTCCACGCTCACGTCGCCCGCGTCGGCGATCAGCGCCAGCTCCAGCGAGGTGAAGCGGCGCACCGCGGTCAGCGACTTGGACAGCTTGTCCGGGCTGATGCCGACCAGCTCGCTGAAGGCGGCCTGGCTCGGGGACACCCGGGTGATGACCGTACGGACCCGGTCGATCACGCCTTCATCCATGGACATGAAACTAGCGATGCCTCGCGATAATCGCAACGGGCTCGGCTCCGCCGCCCGGCCGGAAAACCCGGTCCGGTACGGTGACCACCGTGGAGTTGCTGCACTCGGGCAAGGTCCGGGACGTCTACGCCGACGGGGACGACATCATCCTCGTCGCCTCGGACCGGATGTCGATCTTCGATGTGATCCTGCCGACCCCGATCCCGGACAAGGGCGCCATCCTCACCCAGCTGTCGCTGTGGTGGTTCGAGCAGCTCGCCGACCTGGTGCCGCACCACGTGGTCTCCGCGACCGACGTGCCCGCCGAGTTCGCCGGGCGCGCGATCCGGTGCAAGCGGCTGCGCATGGTGCCGGTGGAGTGCATCGCCCGCGGCTACCTGACCGGCTCGGGCCTCAAGAGCTACCTGGCCGGCGGCGAGGTCTCCGGCGTGGCGCTGCCGCCGGGCCTGACCGAGGCGTCCCGCCTGGACCCGGCGATCTTCACGCCGAGCACCAAGGCCCCGATCGGCGAGCACGACGAGCCGATGACGTATGCCGAGGTCGAGGCGAAGATCGGGGCCGAGGACGCGGCCCGCATCCGCGACATCACGCTCGCCGTGTACCAGCGCGGCCGCGACATCGCCGCCGAGCGCGGCATCCTGCTGGCCGACACCAAGATCGAGCTGGGCTGGGACGCCGACGGCGTGCTGACCCTGGGCGACGAGGTGCTGACCCCGGACTCGTCGCGGTTCTGGCCCGCCGAGGGCTACCAGCCGGGCCGGGTGCAGCCGAGCTTCGACAAGCAGTACCTGCGCGACTGGGCGGTCGGGCTGGGCTGGGACAAGCAGGAACCCGGCCCGGAGCTGCCCGAGGACGTCGTGGCGGCCACCCGCGCCCGCTACGTCGAGGCGTACGAGCGCATCACCGGTCTCGCCTGGAGCTGACTCCGCGAGCTAGCCTCGACCCATGGGCGAGCAGAGCTATGTGGAGGTTCGGCGGCGGCTCGGGCTGCCCGAGATCCCGGTCGGGGTGCTGGCCGAGGTCCGGGCGGAGTTCGAGGAGGAGCGGGCGCTGCACGCCGACCCGGCCTGGGTCGCCGAGCAGCGGGCGCACTACACGCCGCTGCTGGCCGCGTACGGCGTCGTCGCCGAATGAGGCCGGTCGCCCGCATCGTCGACGCCAGCGCGATCCGGCGCTACCTGGCCGGTGACGACGTCGCGTTCGCCGCGCAGCTGGTCGCGCTCGACGACGCCGGATTCCAGGTGCTGGTCCCGGCGCTGTGCCTGAGCGAGGCGTACTGGGCAGTCGACGCCGCCGACGAGCCGCTGCTGGACGTGTTCCGCACCCTGCGACAGGTGTCGGTGGCGGCGCTGCCCGCCGGGGACGCGCAGGCGGTGGGCGGGCTGGCCCGGTTCCTGGGCACGCTGGGCATGGCACACGCGTGCCTGCTCGCGGCGGTCACGCACACCCCGCTGCTCACGGCCGAACCGGCGCTGGCGAGCAAGCTGCTCCGGCCGGACCTCATCCGGCAGGTTTGACGGGTACGTACCGCTTCTGACCTGCGAAAACCTTTCTTGTCTGTTTCGTGTTTTTAGTGCAGAAACTTCGTGTTTCAGCAAACATGAGGGCATGCACACGTTCCTCACGTTCTCCACCATGCTGTCCCTGTTGCTGCCCGCGGGAGCAGCGCAGGCCGAACCGGCAGCGGCAGACCCCCCGGCGGCGCCGGCGGCCCAACTCGCCCCCGCGACCACCGACGCGATCGCCGCCGACCCGGTCAACTGGACCCCGCACATCACCGACGGCCGGGTCTGGGCCATGACCGTCATCGGCGGCACGGCCTACGTCGGCGGCGACTTCGGCGCCAGCACCCAGGCGCACAGCCGGGCCGTGCTGCCGCGCCGCAACCTGATGGCGTTCCGGCTGTCCGACGGCGAGGTCACCGACCTGCGGGTGGACCTCGACGGCCCGGTCTTCGCCCTGGCCGAGGGCCCGGACGGCAGCCTGCTCGTCGGCGGCAACTTCAACGAGGTCAACGGCCACCGGCGCCGCTCCCTGGCCCGCCTCGACGCCGCCACCGGCGCGGTCTCCCCCGACCTGCGCACCGGCGTCGACGGCGACGTGCGGACCCTGGCCGTGTCCGGCTCGCAGCTGTACGTCGGCGGCTGGTACGACTGGATCGGCGGCCTGCGCCGCAACGGCCTGGCCCGCCTCGACCTGGCCACCGACACGGTCGACCCCGGCTTCGACGCCGAGTTCGGCGACCCGGTCAACACCGCGCCCCGGACCGAGGCGATGGACCTGTCCCCCGACGGCACCAGACTGGTCGCGATCGGCAACTTCAACACCGCGCGGGGCCTGCCCCGCCCGCAACTGGCGGTGCTGGACGTCACCGGCCCCGAGGCGGTGGTGACCGACTGGACCGCGCCGTTCTACGGCATCCGCTGCGACGACCGCTTCGACAGCTACGTACGCGGCGTCGACTACTCCCCCGACGGCAGCTACTTCGTGGTCGTCACCACCGGGCACGACTCCGGGCCCGACCTGCCGTGCACGGCCGCGGCCAGGTTCGAGGCGACCGGCTCCGGCGAGCACGCCCCGACCTGGATCAACCACACCGGCGGCCACTCGCTGTACGCCGTCGCCGTCACCGGATCGGCGGTCTACGTCGGCGGCCACCAGCTCTGGCAGGACAACACGTACGGGCAGAAGAGCAAGGGGCCCGGCGCGGTGGACCGCCCCGGCATCGCCGCGCTCGACCCGGTCAGCGGGCTGGCCCTGCCGTGGAACCCGACCCGCAGCCGGGGCGAGGGGGTGCGCGCCTTCGCACTCTGCGACCGGGGGCTGCTGGTCGGCTCCGACACCGACGAACTGGGCCACGAGTACCACGCCCGCATCGGCCTGTTCCCGTACAGCGGCTAGATCCGAAATCGTGGACGCCAGGTGCTGCTATAGCCGCACCTGGCGTCCACGATTCGCGATCACCACCCGCCACCGGATCAGAACAGCAGGCGCTGCGCCCACAGCCAGAACGCCGGCGCCCGCTCCGGCACCGCCAGCGGCCGCGGCTTGTACTTCCCGCCATGGGGCGACGGCGACGGGCCGGCCGCCGGGCAGGTGTGGGTGAGCACGAAGGACGACGCCGTCCCGGTGATGTCGGCCGAGGCGGCCGTCAGCGTCCAGCCCGCCGGGGTCGCGATCCACGCCTTGCTCGTGCCGTTCCGGACGATCGCGCCGCCGTCGTCCGGAACGGCCACCGCGACGATCCCGGCGCCGGGCACGTCGAACGTCAGCCGCAGCCGGGTGAAGTCGCCGCTGCTGTCGTGGTTGCCGGGCAGGTCGAAGACCCAGATGTCCATGCCGGGCAGCGGGCCGCCGCCGAAGTCCGGGTCGCAGTCGTGTCCGTCGGGCTTGAACGCGGCGGCCGTGGTCGGCACGTTGCCCGGGTTGATCGCGACGGTCTGCGCCGCCTGCGCCGCGGCGGCCCAACCGGACGTCGGGCGCTCACCGAGACCGACGGTGGCCAGCAGGGACAGGACCAGGGTCAGCGTCGCCGCCCCCGCGGCGGCGACGAGGCGGGGCAGTGGTCCGGCCAGTGGGAGACGTCGCATGCAGTACCTCCGTTGACGTCAGTGCATTCGACTGACTACCCACCGTCACTATTCGCGTGGGTGGGAACGGGGCAAAGCCGCCGCGCCGTCCGGTCAGGAGCGCACGGGACCGGTGCTCTCCCGCACGACCAGGTGCGCCGGGGCGGGGCGGGTGCGCCCGCCGGGCTCGTCGTCGAGCATCAGCCGCATCGCCTCCGCGCCGATCGCGGCCAGGTCGAGCCGTACCGTGGTCAGGGCCGGGGTCAGGTCGACGGCGACCGGCAGGTCGTCGAAGCCGACCACCGACATCTCGGCGGGCACCGCGTGGCCCGCCTCGTGCAGCGCGGCGAGCGCACCGGCCGCCATCAGGTCGTTGAGGGCGAAGACCGCGGTGACCCCGGGGTGGGTCCGTAGCAGCTCGTGCGCGGCGGCCCGGCCGCCCGCGCGGGTGAAGTCCGCCTCGATCACGTGCGCCCCCGGCACCACCTCGGTGAAGCCGGACAGCCGCTGCGCCACCGTGGCCAGCCCGGCCGGGCCGGTGATCACGCCGATCTCGCGGTGGCCCAGCGCGGTCAGGTGCTCGGCGACCAGGCGGCCGCCCCCGGCGTGGTCGGGCTCGACGGCGTCGATGCCCTCGCCGCGCGCGCCGATCGCGGCCACCCGCCCGCCCGCGGCGGCGAATCCGGCCAGCTCGTCGGCGAACGGCTCGGCCGCGAACGCCGAACCGGCCAGCAGCACCGCCCGCGCCCGCTGCGACCGCAGCCGGGCCAGGTAGTCGCGCTCCAGCGCGGGATCGCGGAACGTGTTGGCCACCAGCACCATCAGGTCGTGCTCCCGGGCCACCTGCATGGCCCCGGCGGCGATGGCGGCGAAGTACGGGTCGGCGATGTCGTGCACCAGCACCCCGACGACGGTGCTGCGCGAGCGGGCCAGCGACTGCGCGGGCGCGTGGGCGACGTAGCGCAGCTGCGCGGCGGCCGCGGTGACCCGCTCGGCCAGCTCCTCGGCGACCTTGCGCCCGCCGCTGCCGTGCAGGACGCGGGAGGCGGTGGCCAGCGACACGCCCGCGGCGGTCGCGACCTGCTGCAGCGTGGCGGCGCTGCCGGGCGGTCTGGTTGACGAGGTTCTGGGCATGCGCGTAGGGTACCGCCTCGGCAGCGGAAAGCGCTTTCCACCCCCCGTCTTCGGCTCCCTCCCGATCCCTCACCGCAGGAGCGCAGCAATGGACCGCAGATCAGTCGGCATCGTGATGAACGGCGTCACCGGACGGATGGGCTACCGCCAGCACCTGGTGCGGTCCATCCTGGCCATCCGCGAGCAGGGCGGCCTGACCCTGCCCGACGGCACCGTCGTCTGGCCCGAACCGGTGCTCGTCGGCCGCAGCGCCGCGAAGCTGGAGCAGCTCGCCCAGCGGCACGGGCTCACCCGGTACACCACCGACCTGGCCGAGGCGCTGGCCGACGACAGCAACGAGATCTACTTCGACGCGCAGGTGACCCCCGCCCGGGTCGGCGCGCTGCGCCAGGCGATCGCGGCCGGCCGGCACGTCTACACCGAGAAGCCGACCGCCGAGTCGCTGGCCGAGGCCGTCGCCCTGGCGGACGAGGCGACGGCGGCCGGGATCAAGCACGGCGTGGTCGCCGACAAGCTGTACCTGCCGGGCCTGCTCAAACTGCGCCGCCTGGTCGAGTCCGGCTTCTTCGGCCGCATCCTGTCGGTGCGCGTCGAGTTCGGCTATTGGGTGTTCGAGGGCGACTGGCAGCCCGCGCAGCGGCCGAGCTGGAACTACCGGTCCGCCGAGGGCGGCGGCATCATCCTGGACATGTTCCCGCACTGGCGCTACGTGCTCGACCAGGTCATCGCCCCGGTGCGCTCCGTCTACGCCCAGGCCGCCACGCACATCCCGACCCGCTGGGACGAGCACGGGCAGGCGTACGCCGCCACCGCCGACGACGCCGCGTACGCCTTGCTGGAGCTGGAGGGCGGGATCATCGCCTCGGTCAACAGCTCGTGGACCACCCGCGTCGACCGCACCGAGCTGGTCACCTTCCACGTCGACGGCACCGAGGGCAGCGCCGTGGCGGGCCTGCGCGGCTGCCGCGTGCAGCACCGGGCCACCACCCCGAAGCCGGTGTGGAACCCGGACCTGCCGGCCGGCCACGACTTCCGCGCCCAGTGGACGGACGTGCCCGACAACGACGTGTACGAGAACGGCTTCAAGCGCCAGTGGGAGGAGTTCCTGGCCCACGTGGTCGCCGACGCGCCCTACCACCACGACCTGTACGCGGGCGCCCGCGGCGTGCAGCTGGCCGAGCTGGGCCTCCAGTCGGTCCGCGAGGGCCGCAAGGTCATGGTGGGTGACCTGTGAGCGGCGAACCCGGCAGCACGGTGAGTTCGCGGATCTTCTATGCGGCCGCGCACGTCGTGGCCGATCCGGACGCCGGCAACGGGCCGGGCCGGCCCGCCGTCGTCGAATGGGACGCGACCATGGCGTTCCGGCACCACCTGTGGTCGCTGGGGCTGGGCGTCGCCGACGCGATGGACACCGCCCAGCGCGGCATGGGCCTGGACTGGGCCGCGACCCGCGAGCTGATCCGGCGCAGCGGCGAGCAGGCCCGGGCCGTCGGCGGGCGGCTGGCCTGCGGCGCGGGCACCGACCAGCTCGCACCGGGGGCGCACGGCCTGGCCGCGATCGAGGCGGCGTACGCCGAGCAGCTGGACGTGGTGCAGGAGGCCGGTGCCGGGGTGATCCTGATGGCGTCGCGGGCGCTGGCCGCCGCCGCGCAGGGCCCGGCCGACTACCACGCCGTCTACGGCAAGCTGCTGGCCCAGGCCGACCGGCCGGTGATCCTGCACTGGCTGGGTGACATGTTCGACCCGGCCCTGGCCGGGTACTGGGGCTCGCCCGACCTGGACGCCGCGACCGCGAGCGTGCTGGAGCTGATCCACGCCAACGCGCCGAGAATCGACGGCATCAAGGTGTCGCTGCTCGACGCCGACCGCGAGATCGCCATCCGGCGCGCGCTGCCCGCCGGGGTGCGCCTCTACACCGGCGACGACTTCAACTACCCGCAGCTCATCGCGGGCGACGAGCAGGGCCATTCGGACGCGCTGCTGGGCATCTTCGACGCGCTGGCCGTGCCCGCCGCGGCCGCGCTGGCGCGGCTGGACGCCGGGGACACGGCCGGGTTCCGGGCGGTCCTGGACCCGACCGTGCCGCTGGCCCGGCACGTCTTCGGCCCGCCGACCTACCACTACAAGACCGGCATCGTGTTCCTGGCCTGGCTCAACGGGCACCAGGAGCGGTTCCGGATGGTCGGCGGGCAGGAGACGGCGCGCTCGCGCGAGCACCTGGCGCAGCTGTACGCCCTCGCCGGGCAGGCGGGCGTGCTGGCCGACCCGGACCTGGCCGCGAGCCGGTTCGCGGCCTATCTGGAGGGTGCGGCGTGAAGCTGTCGCTGAACACCGCCACCGTCAAGCGGGCCACCCTGGCCGAGGCGGCCCGGCTGTGCGCCGAGAACGGCGTCGACGGCATCGGCCCGTGGCGCGACGTGGTCGCGGCGGCGGGCGGCGCGCGGGCCGCCCGCGAGCTGCTCGACGGGTACGGCCTGACCGTGACCAGCCTGTGCCGGGGCGGCTTCGTCACGACCGGCTCACCGGAGTCCATCGAGGACAACCGGCGCGCGGTCGACGAGGCGGCCGAGCTGGGCACCGCCGAGCTGGTGCTGGTCGTCGGCGGGCTGCCCGAGAGGTCCCGGGACCTGCCCGGCGCCCGCGCGAACGTCGCCCGCGCGCTGGAGCTGCTGGTGCCGTACGCCCGGCAGCGCGGGGTGCGGCTGGCGATCGAGCCGCTGCACCCGATGTTCTGCGCCGACCGGGCCGTGGTGTCCACCCTCGGGCAGGCGCTCGACCTGGCCGAGCCGTTCGCGCCCGACGAGGTCGGCGTGGTGGTCGACACGTACCACGTGTGGTGGGATCCGGAGCTGTTCCCGCAGGTCGCGCGGGCGGCGGGCCGGATCTCGGCGTACCAGGTCTGCGACTGGGTGGTGCCGCTGCCCGCCGACATGCTGCTGGGGCGGGGGCACGTGGGTGACGGCCACATCGCGTTCGCGCCGATCACGGCGGCGGTGGCGGCGGCCGGGTACACCGGCTACGTCGAGGTCGAGATCTTCAACCAGGAGATCTGGGACACCGACCCGGCGCTGACCGTACGGACCATGGTGGACCGGCACCGCGTCCACATCGCGGCGTCCTGACAGGCCGAGGGCGCCCGCCACACCTGGCGGGCGCCCTCGGCCTGTGCGATCGGGTTCACCGTGGCCGGCAGCCCCCGTATGCCTCAACCGCCGGGCGGCGGCGGTCCCGATCGCCGCCGAAAGTCTGTCTGGAGATCCTTATCCCGCCACTTGCGATCGGCTTGCCGGGCTTGCGCGCCCTCCTTATCATGATCGTTTGACGAGGCGGGAGGCTGCGTGCGATACCGAGTGCTCGGACCCGTGGAGCTGACCGCCGACGACGTGGCGGTGCCGCTGCCGCAGCCCCGGCACCGCGCGATCCTGGGCTTCCTGGTGCTGCACGCCGAGCGGGTGGTGACCCGTGACCAGCTGATCGAGGCCCTGTGGGGCGGAGCCGAGCCGTCCACGGCCGCCTCGCAGATCCACGTCGCGGTCTCGCACCTGCGCGGCGCCCTGCGCCGGCACGGGCTGTCCGAGGTCATCGCCACCCGTCCGGGCGGCTACGCGCTGGCCGCACCGGTCCAGGAGACCGACGCCGGGGTGTTCGCCGCCGAGCTCAGCGCCGCCCGCGAGGCGCAGCGGCGCGGCGAACCCCGCGAGGCGGTCCGGCGGGCCGACCGCGCCCTGGCCCTGTGGCGCGGCGAGGCACTGGCGGGGGTGACCGCGGCGTACGCCCCGAGCGCGCGCCAGCATCTGCACGAGCAGCAGCTCGCCGCCCAGGAGCTGCGGGCCGACGCCGAGCTGGACCTCGGCCGCCACGACGTGCTCGTCCCGGTGCTGACCGGGCTGGTCGAGGCGCATCCGCTGCGCGAGCGCCTGGTCACCCAGCTCATGCTCGCGCTGTACCGGGCCGGGCGCCGGGCCGACGCGACCGCGGTGGCGCGCCGGATGCGGGCGCTGCTGGCCGAGGGGCAGGGGCTCGACCCCGGCGCGCGGTTCGTGGAGCTGGAGCGCGCGATCCTGGTCGGCGACCCGGCGCTGGATCCACCGGCCACCGCGCCTCAGGTCCGGCAGGCGGCCCCCGCCGCGGTCGTCCCGGCGCAGCTGCCCTTCGACGTGCCCAGCTTCACCGGCCGGGAGCGGGAGCTGGCCGCGCTGGGCCGGGTCGGCCGCCCCGGCGTCACCGTGATCACCGGGCAGGCCGGGGCGGGCAAGACCGCGCTGGCCGCGCACTGGGCCCACCAGGTCCGCGACAGCTTCCCCGACGGGCAGCTCTACGCCGACCTGCGCGGCTTCGACCCGTCCACCGAACCGCTGACGCCGCTGGAGGTGCTGGCCCGGTTCCTGCGCGGGCTCGGGGTCGGCGCCCAGCGGGTGCCCGCCGACACCGACGAGGCGTCGGCGCTGCTGCGCTCGCTGCTGGCGGGCCGCCGGGTGCTGCTGGTGCTGGACAACGCGCGCGACGCGGCGCAGGTGCGCCCGCTGCTGCCGGGCAGCGGCGAGTGCGCCGTGATCGTCACCAGCCGCCGCCCGCTGGTGACCCTCGACGCCCAGCGGATCGAGATCGGGGGCATGCCGCCCGACGAGGCCGTCCGCCTGCTCACGCAGTACGCCGGGGACCGGGCGGTGTGGGATCCGGCCGCCGCGCACGAGGTGCTGCGCTACTGCGACCACCTGCCGCTGGCGATCCGGGTCACCGGCGCGCGGCTGCTGGCCGACCCCGAGCTCAGCCTCGCCGGGCTGGCCGCCCGCCTGGCCGACGAGCGGTCCCGGCTGGACCTGCTGGAGGTCGACGACCTCGCCGTGCGGGCCAGTTTCGGCGCCGGCTACCAGGCGCTCGATCCGGCCGCGGCGGCCGCGTTCGGGCTGCTGGGACTGCTGCGGGTGTACAGCTTCGACACCGCCGTCGCGGCCGCGCTGTGGGACGTGCCGGTCCGGGCCGCCGAGCCGACCCTGGACCGCCTGGTCTCCGCCCGCCTGATCGAGCGGGGCGGCGACCGATTCCGCCTGCACGACCTGATGCGGCTGTTCGCGATGGAGCACGCCGCCGCACAGGGCGACACGGCGGCCGCCCTGGAGCGCACCGCGGTCTGCTACCTGGGCGCGGCGCGCCGCGGCACCCAGCTGCTGCGGCCCGGCCAGTTGCTGGTCGGCGCCGAGGATCTCGCCGACCCGCGCTACGCCGAGCTGGTCGTGCTGCCCGACGTGGCCGCGGCCCGGAGCTGGTTCGAGACGGAGCGGGCCAACCTGGTCGCCTTCGCCGAACAGGCGGTCGACGCACCCGATCCGCTGTGCCGGTTCGCGCTGCAGCTGCAGTCGACGATGACGATGTTCCTGGCCAGCGCGGGCCACCTCGCCGACTGGCAGCACCTGTGCGAGCTGTCGGCCCGGGTGGCCGACCGGCTGGGCGACCCGGCGTCCGAGGCCGTCGCGGTGATGAACCTGGGCGCGATCGCGCAGCGCCAGGGCCGGGCGGCCGACGCGGTCCTCCTGCTGGGCCGGGCGCTGGAGCTGAGCCGGATCGCGCAGCGGCCGAGCACGCAGGCGGCGGTGCTGTCCTACCTGGCCTCGACGTACACGGATCTGGGCGAGCCGGACCGGTCCGCGGCCTGCCACCGGCGGGCGATCGAGCTGCGCCGGGCCGTCGGCGATCACAAGAGCACCGCGCACGCGCTGGCCAACGCGGCGTACCACTTCATCGCCCAGCGCGAGCTCGACGAGGCGCAGGGCTACCTGGCCGAGGCATTGGAGATCAAATACGCCGAGCAGGACCTGCTCAGCGCGGGGGTCACCGAGGTGCAGCTGGCCGGGGTGCTGCTGGCGCAGGGGCGGCACGCCGAGGCGGTCCGCAGCGCCGACACCGGGCTGGACCTGTGCCGCCAGTACGGCGACCGGTACAACGAGTGGGTCGCGCTGCTGTTCCGCTCGGTGGCGCACCGCTGGCTGGGCGAGACCCGGCGCAGCCGCGACGACGCCGCGGCCTGCCTGGCGGTGTGCGAGGCGCTGCGGCAGGTCCCCGCCCGCAACCTGGCCGCCGGGCTGCTCGGTCGGCCCCCGGTCACCGAGGACGACACCGGCGACCCGGTCCCGGTCTGGCTGACGATCATCCTGGAACGGGCGGGCCTGCCCGCAGCACCGGCGGCGTGACCACGCCCGTCAACCCCCTGCCCGCCGGACGCGGGAAAGCAGGAGCCCGAGCAGCGGAAACACGGCGAGGACGCCCACCAGCCACCACATCCGGCCGAGACCGGGGGCCGAGCCGTACGCGATCCCGGCGGTCGCCGACATCGCTCCGTATCCGGCGAACATCCAGGCCACCCCGGCCGAGTCCGGCCGGCCCACCGCCGACCGCCAGGACACCGCCGCCACGGCCAGGGCGGTGACCATCCCGGCGCCCACGAGCGGCAGCGCGGCCAGGCTGTCGTAGCCCAGGCTCGCGGCCAGGCCGGGATCGGCAAGCGCGGTGGACTGCGGCGCGATCCAGGCGCCCAGCAGGAGACCGGCACCGAAGCAGGCGGCCAGCTGACCGAGCCACGACAGGGCCGGCCGCAGCGGGCCGTGCGCGACCGCGCGCCAGATGCCGACCGCCAGCCCGGCACCGACCGGGGCCAGCACGATCAGCGCCAACGGGACATACGCCGGGCGGACCGACACCGCGTCCCAGCCGATCACCCGGTGCTGGAACGCCCAGACCTGCAAAATCCAGCTGCCCCGATCGACCAGCATGGGCACGGCCAGGGCGGCGAGCAGCCCGAAGGCCGCGGCACCGGCCCGGCCGAACTCGGGCGGGCGACGCTGTCCGGCGACGACGGCGACCCGGTCGGGGCCCCGTGGATGCACGGCGGCCAGCCAGCCGGGCGACCGCCGTCCGGTATCGCCGCCGAGGAGCCGGGCGAGGGCAGCCGCGCCCTCGGGCGTGCGGGCGGCGTAGGCGTCAGCGTGGTACTCACGGGTGCGCAGCACGCCGTTGCGGGCGAGAAACGCCGCCAGCACCATGAAGACCAGGTAGCGGACGGCCGGGGGGAAGGGCTCGTCCTCATTGCCGAGGTTCTCCCGGAACCAGACCGCCGCGACCAGCAGCATCGCCACGGCCGTCCGCCACAGCGCGACGGCCAGGTAGGAGACGTCGAGGTCGCGGTTGCGTACGTGCCCCAGCTCGTGTTCCACCACGGCGGCGAACCCGGCCCGGTCCCGCTTGAACAGCACCAGCAGGCCGCTCTTGAGTTCGATGTAGCGCCTGCCCGCGTGTCCGAACGCGACCCCGCTGACGCGCTCGTCCAGCGGGTTGACCAGGTATCTCACCGAGACTCCGGCACCTTCGGCGAGCTGCTCGACAGTACGCAGCAGCTCGGCCGGCTGCCCTGCCCGGTCCAGCCGGACCAGCCCGCGACGGCGGATCCGCCACGTCGGCAGCAGCCAGTAGACCGCCAGGGCCCCGCCGAACAGGACCGCCAGCGCGACGGCGCTCTGCGTGCCCGGCGGCGCCACCTGCGCGACAGGGCACTGCGAAGCGACTCTGCTGTTGTACTCAGCCCCGTCCTCGGCGGTGAACTCGTCCGCCCAGTGGAAGGTCAGCGGCGCGGTGGGGAACTGGGCGGCCAGCGGGTTGTACCGCTCGTCCCAGAGCGCCGCACCCACCTGCTGGGAGCAGAGGTAGTCGATGCCCAGCTCCAGCCGCTGCTGCGGCGTCTGCCATACATCGCCCGCGGCCATGGCCGCCACGGACAGCGCGGCCGTCAGCACCAGGAACCACAGCGTGGTGCTGGACAGGCCCGCCCGCTGCGCGTGCTCGCCGCCCGGCCGCCTCACCGGGACGCGGCCTGCTCGCCCGCCGCGTCGCCGCCGGTGATGGCGGTGGCGGTGGCGGTCTGTAGCGCCAGGTGGGCGAGGAGCGCGTTGATGACGGGTTCCCGGTCGGGCGAATCGGCGAGCACAGCGGTGAGCGCGTCGCGGACGTCGCGCAGGTCCTCGGGCCGCCAGCGCGCGGTGGCGACCGGCGACGGGGCCTTCGGCCGCCGCCGCAGCCGGTCGACGAGCCGGTCGAGTGCGGTCGACGCCTTGCGCTCGGCCGCGTCGGCCACCCGCGACAGCAGCAGTTCCACGGCGGTCTTCGCCGCCACCAGCGCCACCGAGGTCACCAGGGCCAGGACCTCGGTGCCGCCCAGCGAGAGCGGATCGCGCCCGGAGGCCCTCCGGCCCCGTAGGAACGCCCTGCTGCGCTGATCGAACAGGGCGAGCTCGTCGGAAGCCACCTCCCCGACCACACCGCGGGCCAGGTCGACGATCAGCTGCCGGTCGGCCGCGGTGAGCTGGCCGTCACCGTGCGATGTGGTCTCGATCACGCTTCGAGTATGGGACTGCCTGACAAATGCTCAGCTATCAGGAAGGCGACAACAAGAACGGCACCCGGCGCGCTGCCGGGTGCCGTCATCGCGTCGCGGTCTGGTCAGGCGGTGCCGACGGCGGCGACGGTGCCGTCAGGAGTCGCGAGGTAGACCGGGATGCCGCCGGTGACGTCGCTGACCGCGGCCAGGTCGCCCGGGTCCACCTTGGACGCCTCGGTGACGACCAGGGCCGCCTCCAGCGCGGTCGCGCCCGCCGCGACCGCCGAGGCGACCGCCAGGTGCAGTGCCGAGATCGACAGCGACGGCAGCCGCACACTCACCCCGGTGTACGTGCGCCCGTCGCCGTCGCGCACGGCGGCGCCCTCGATCGCGTTGATGCGGGCCCGCGCCGAGCGCGCCATGGTCAGCAGCTTGCGATCCTCGGCCGACAGGGTCTCGGCGGTGACGGACTTCTCAGACATCGGCCAGGTGCCTTTCGTGGGGTACGGCGTCGTCCGCGGGCTCCTCCCGCGTCACCAGTACGGTATCGATGTGGTTGCGCCGCCCGGTGGTGCCCTCGGCCACCAGCGTCAGGCCGCCCACCGAGACGTGGGCGCCCGGGATCGGCACCCGGCCCAGCGCCTGGGCCAGCAGGCCGGCCACGGTCTCCACCTCGTCGGCGGGCAGGTCCACGTCGAACAGCTCGCCCAGGTCCTCGATCGGCAGGCGGCCGGTGACCCGGACCGCGCCGTCGGCCAGGCGCTCCACCGGCGGCCGCTCGACGTCGTACTCGTCGGTGATCTCGCCGACGATCTCCTCGAGGATGTCCTCGATGGTGATCAGGCCGGCGGTGCCGCCGTACTCGTCGATGACGATGGCGAGGTGGGTGCGCGCGGCCTGCATCTCCGACAGCAGGTCGTCGACCGGCTTGAACTCGGGCACGAACGAGGCGACCCGCATCAGCTGCTCGACCGGCTCCTCGGCCTTGCCGTCCTGCACGTGCCGGGCCAGGTCCTTGAGGTACACCACGCCGAGCACGTCGTCGACGGACTCGCCGATCACCGGCACCCGGGAGAAGCCCGAGCGCAGCGCCAGCGCCAGCGCCTGCTCCACCGACTTGGACGCCTCGACCCACACCATCTCGGTACGGGGCACCATGACCTCGCGGGTGATGGTGTCGCCCAGCGCGAAGACCGAATGGATCATCTCGCGCTCGCCGTGCTCCACCACGCCCCGCTGCTCGGCCAGGTCGACGAGCTCGCGCAGCTCGACCTGCGTGGTGGCGAACGGGCCCTCGCGGAAGCCCTTGCCCGGGGTGACCGCGTTGCCGACGACGATGAGCAGGCTCGCCAGCGGGCCGAGCACCCGGGTCAGCCAGCGCAGCACCGGCGCGGCGAACCGGCCGACCTCGTACGGGTGCTGCCGCCCGATGGTGCGCGGGGTGACCCCGACGACGACGAAGCTGATCAGCGTCATCGCCCCGGCGGTCACCAGCGCGGCGGTCCAGCCGGGGCCGAAGGTGTCCACGGCGACCAGGGCCACCAGCGTCGTGGCGGTCAGCTCCGACAGCAGCCGCAGCAGCAGGAGCAGGTTGATGTGGCGCACCGCGTCGGCCGCCACCGCCTGGAGCGCGGCCGCGCCGCGCACGCCCTCGCGGGCCAGTTCGGCGGCGCGGGCCGGGGAGACCACGGCCAGCGCCGACTCGGTCATCGCGAACAGTCCGGCGAGCACGACCAGGCCCGCCGCCGACCACAGCAGCGGCATGTCGGGCAGGCCGCCCAACTGGCTGGTCACTTGCTGCTCGCCCCGCTGCGCGCCTGCCAGCTGTCCAGCAGCTTGCCCTGGAGCGCGAACATCTCGCGTTCCTCCTCCGGCTCGGCGTGGTCGTAGCCGAGCAGGTGCAGCACACCGTGGATGGTGAGCATGCTCAGCTCGTCGGCGGTGCCGTAGTCGCCGTGCAGGCCCGCCGGTCCCCCGGCGGGGACCTCCGGCTCGGGTGCGTCCTCGCGGCGCATCCGCGGGTCCGGACTGCCGTAGCGCGCGGCCTGCGCCGCGGCGACCTCGGGGCAGAGCACGAGGTCGCCGAGCAGCGCGGGCTGCCCGCCGGAAGCCTCCGACGGGCCGTGGTCGATCGTGTCCTCGTCCATCGGGAACGCGAGCACGTCGGTCGGGCCTTCCTTGCCCATCCAGCGGTGGTTCAGCTCGGCCATGTAGTCCGAGTCGACCAGCAGCACCGACAGCTCAGCCAGCGGGTTAACACCCATCTGGGCCAGCGCGTGCCGGGCCACGGCCACGATGTTGTCGGCGTCGACGTCATACCCGGACTCGTTGGCGATCTCGATAGACACGTTCCATCCCTCGGTTCAGCGGCGGCGCCCCGCACCGCGGCGCGGCACGGAATGCACGTTCGCAGGCAGCGTCTCACGCTGCTGGATCTCGTCCCACTTGGCGTAGGCGTCAACGATCTCGCCCACCAGGCGGTGGCGCACCACGTCCGAGCTCGACAGCCGGGAGAAGTGCACGTCCTCCAGGCCGTCCAGGATCTCCTGGACCACCCGCAGGCCGCTGCGCTGGTCGCCGGGCAGGTCGATCTGCGTCACGTCGCCGGTGACCACGACCTTGGAGTTGAAGCCGAGGCGGGTCAGGAACATCTTCATCTGCTCGGGCGTGGTGTTCTGGGCCTCGTCCAGGATGATGAAGGCGTCGTTGAGCGTCCGGCCGCGCATGTACGCCAGCGGAGCCACCTCGATCGTGCCCTGCGTCATCAGCCGCGGGATCGCCTCGGGGTCCATCATGTCGTGCAGCGCGTCGTAGAGCGGGCGCAGGTACGGGTCGATCTTCTCGTTGAGCGTGCCGGGCAGGAAGCCCAGCCGCTCGCCCGCCTCGACCGCCGGCCGGGTCAGGATGATCCGGGTGACCTGCTTGGCCTGCAGGGCCTGGACCGCCTTGGCCATGGCCAGGTAGGTCTTGCCGGTGCCGGCGGGCCCGATGCCGAAGACGATCGTGTGCGCGTCGATGGCGTCCACGTACTTCTTCTGGCCCAGGGTCTTGGGGCGGATGGTGCGCCCGCGCCGGGAGAGGATGTTGAGAGTAAGGACCTCAGCGGGCCGCTCGGTGTTGCCCTCATCGGTCAGCATGCCGACGGTGCGTCGGACGGCGTCCTCGGTCAGCGTCTCGCCCTTCTCGATAAGTTCCAGCAGCTCACCGAAGACGCGCTCGGCGAGCGCGTTCTCGGCGGCGGGGCCGGTGATGGTGATTTCGTTGCCCCGCACGTGTATGTCGCTGGCAAGGGCTTTCTCGATGAGCCGGAGCACGCGGTCGCCGGTGCCCAGCAACTGGACCATGACACTCGGGTCAGGCACGGTGATCTTGGTTTGCACCGCGTGCGGAACCGCGTTGGGAGTGGAAGCAATGCTCATAAGACGGCCGTGAGGCCTCCCGCCACCCGCTCTCTACCCTCGTCAGCGACTCTTTCCGCCGCCGCTGCTCCCATCGTAGTCGCCGTGTTGCAAGCCGCCAGTGCTTAACAAGCCGGGGGCGGCGCCACCCCCGGCTCGGGGCGTCAGGGGCGGCTGGCCCACACGCCGTCGAAGGACTCCTGCTGCCGCGTGAAGCGGTACGTCGCCCAGTGCATCCGGACCACCTCGCCGTGCTCGTCGCGGGTCAGCCGCAGCAGCTCGCCGACCTCCCGGCCCGACACCGTACGCAGCACGTCCGGCTGCCCCGGCAGCTGCGCGAACACGCTCGGCGCCACCTCGGCCGGGTCGTCGGCGCCCGAGGCGGTCAGCGCGCCGTCGCGCCAGCGGAACACGTGCTCGAAGCCCTCGCCCCACCAACGGCCCAGCACCGAGCGCAGGCCGTCGGGCGCGGGGGTGCCCGGCGACCACGGCGCGACGTCCACCGGGTCCTGGGCCAGCGACTCGGCCATGAGCTGGTGCGGCAGGTCGAGGATGTCGCCGGCCGTGCCGGAGGAGGCCAGCACCGCGCAGGACATGCCGCCCGGGTTGCCCGCACCGCCGTGCCGGCCCGCGGCCGCGGCCAGGAAGCCCGGCATGGCGCCGTTGTGGCCCACGTGCAGCACCCGGCCCGGCTGCGGCCACAGCATCAGGCCCAGGCCGATGCCCGAGCCCCACACCGTCTCGTGGCGCGGGGTCAGCGGCCAGCGCGCCTCGTCCAGGGTCGCCGCGGCCAGCACCCGCCCCTGCGGGTCGGCCGAGCGCGGGTCGGCCAGGAACGCGGCCCAGGCCGCCATGTCGGCGGCGGTGCTCCACAGCTGCGCCGCCGGCGCGGCCCCGAGCATGTCGAACGCGGGCTCCGGGCGGGCGTGGTCGGAGTACTCGTCGACCAGGTAGCCCACGGCCGCGTGCGCGGGCGGGTCGTACGTCGTGGCCGACAGGCCCAGCGGGCCGCAGATCCGCTCGGCGACCAGCTCCCGCCACGATCCGCCCAGCCGCTGCTCGGCGACGTGGCCCAGCAGCGCGAAGCCCAGGTTGGAGTAGTGGAACCGGCGCGAGGGCGGGTGCACCGCCTCGGCGTCGGCCAGGTCGGCGAGCAGGCCCGGCAGCTCCGGGGCGGCCAGGGTGTCCCAGATGTCGCCGAACGGCTCGCGCTGCAGGCCGCCGGTGTGCGACAGCAGCCGCCGGATGGTCATCGCGCCGTGCGCGGGCACCTTCAGGTGCGCGCTCAGCGGGTCGTCGAGGTCGAGCAGGCCCGCGTCGCGGCACTGGAGCACCAGCACGGCGGTGAAGGTCTTCGTGATCGACCCGATACGGAAGGGGGTGGCCGCGTCCAGCGGGGCGGTCGGGTTACCCGAGCCGCCTACCTGGAACATCCACACCGGACGATCGGCCCGGCGCAGTGCGACACTCAGCGCGGGCACTCTGGCCTGCGTCTGGACCTGTCGGACCAGTCGCTCCAGAGCCGCGTTCACGTTCGCCATGCGGCGAGACTACCCGGTGAGATCGCCGTCCATGTCGACGCCGCCGAGCACGTGGGCGTGCGCGTGGAACACCGTCTGCCCCACCGAGGCGCCGGTGTTGAAGATGACCCGGAAACCGGTGCCGTCCAGGCCTTCCGCCGCCGCCACGTCGGCGACGGTGCTCAGCACCTCCCCGGCCAGGGCCGGGTCACCGGCGCCCAGCGCGGCCACGTCGGCGTAGTGCTCCTTCGGGATGACCAGCACGTGCACCGGCGCCTTCGGCGCGATGTCGCGGAACGCCAGCGTGGTCTCGGTCTCGCGGACCACGGTCGCCGGGATCTCGCCCGCGACGATCCGGCAGAACAGGCAGTCGGGTTGGGTCACGGCACAGATCGTAGGCTGAACTCCGTGTCAGTGCGCAAAATCCTGGTGACCGGTGCGTCGCGCGGCGTGGGCCGCGCGGTGGCGGCCGCGTTCGCCGCGAACGGCGACCGGGTCGCCGTCCACCACCGCGACTCCGCGGACCTCGCCGAGTCGCTGCGGGCCGAGCTGCCCGGCTCCGGGCATGTCGTGGTACAGGCCGACCTGGCCGACCCCGCCGCCGTCGCCGCGATGACCGACGCGGCCGCCGACGGGCTCGGCGGGATCGACGTGCTGGTCAACAACGCCGGGCAGGCGTACCCGCACCCGATCACCGAGGTCTCCTACGAGCAGTGGCAGCAGGCCTGGGCCCGTACCCTCGCGGTGAACCTGACCGGCCCCGCGAACGTCACCTGGTGCGCGGTGCGGCACATGCTGGCCCGGCCCGAGGGCGCGCCACCGGCGCGGATCGTCAACGTCGGCTCGCGCGGGGCGTACCGGGGCGAGGCGGGCCAGCCCGCGTACGGCGCCGCCAAGGCGGGGCTGCACGCGATGGGCCAGTCCCTCGCCGTCGCGCTCGCCCCGTACGGCATCGCCGTGGCCACCGTCGCCCCCGGGTACGTCCTGGAGGACCCGTCGAACGCGTCGTACAAGGTGCCGCGCGGTGCCGAGCACGCCGCCCAGTCCCCCTTCGGCCGCGTCGCCCGCCCCGAGGAGGTCGCCGCCGCCGTCCTCTGGCTCGCCTCCCCCGAGGCCGAATGGGCCTCCGGCGCCGTCCTCGACCTCAACGGCGCCTCCCACCTCCGCTGACCGCCCCGGGCCCTGGGCCCAAGATCGGCCAAGTTGCCGGGCAATCGTGGGAAAGACGGCCCAAGATACGCCCGATTGCCAGGCAACTTGGCCGATCTTTAACCGCGCCCGGCGGGCAGGTCACCAGCGGTTGAGGCGGGCCGAGAGGACGCTGAGGGCGGCGACGCCGGCGGTGGAGGTGCGCAGGACCGTGCTGCCCAGGCGGACGGGGACCGCGCCGGCGGCCGTGAACGCGGCGACCTCGGCCGCGTCGATGCCGCCCTCGGGGCCGACCACCAGGATGATCTCGCCGGAGTCGGGCAGCGCGGCGGCGGCCAGCCGCTCGGTGGCCTCCTCGTGCAGCACGTACGCCGCGGCGGCGCCCGCCAGGCGCTGGGCGAGCTGCTTCGTGGACACGTCCGGGTCGCCGCCGACCTCGGGCAGCCAGGTGCGCCGGGCCTGCTTGGCGGCCTCGCGGGCCACCGCGGCCCACTTCTCGCGCGACTTGGCGCCCCGGTCGCCGCGCCACTGGGCCACGCTGCGGGCGGCGGCCCAGGGCAGGATCTCGTCGACGCCGACCTCGGTCATCGCCTGTACGGCGAGTTCGCCCCGGTCGCCCTTGGCGATGCCCTGGGCGACGGTGAGGCGGGGGGCGGGCGGGTCGTCGTACGCCCGGCTGGTGATGGCGACGTCGAGCGCGCCCTTGCCGACCGCCGTGACCACCGCGGTGGCCAGCCCGCCGCGCCCGTCGGCGAGCAGCAGCTGCTCGCCGACCCGCAGCCGCTGCACGGTGGCGGCGTGATGCCCCTCAACCCCGCCGAGGGTGTACGACTCCCCCGCCGGCAACTTGTCAACCAGGAACAGCGGCGCGCTCACCGGCTCACCTTCCGATGTCGATCAGGAAGCCGTGCCCCCGACACGCCGCCGAACCGTGCCATAAGTTCATGATCGACCCGTGAGGGGGGCACGGCCGGGGGTCAGTGGCCGTTGAAGGCGTCGCGGACGCGGGAGAAGAAGCCGCCTTGCTTGGACAGTTCGGCTACCTCTTCGCCGCGGAGGCGGGCGAACTCGCGGAGCATGCGCTCCTGTTCGTTGTCTAGTTTGGTGGGGGTTTTGACGTCGAGGTGGACGAAGAGGTCGCCTCGGCCCTGGCCGCGCAGGTGCGGGACGCCCTTGCCGCGGATGCGCAGGGTCGAGTTCGGCTGGGTGCCGGGCTTGACCTCCAGCTGCTCCTCGGAGTCCAGCGTCTTGATGGTGAGGCGGGTGCCCAGGGCGGCCGCGGTCATCGGGACGGTGACCTTGCAGTGCAGGTCGTCGGCCTTGCGCGCGTACACGTCGTGCGAGCGCTCGTGGATCTCGACGTACAGGTCGCCGGAGGGGCCGCCGCCGGGGCCGACCTCGCCCTGGCCCGCCAGGCGGATGCGCATGCCGTCCTCGACCCCTGCCGGGATCTTGACGGTCAGGCTGCGCCGGGTGCGGACCCGGCCGTCGCCGGCGCAGGTCGGGCACGGGTGCGGGATCGTGGTGCCGTAGCCCTGGCAGGCGTTGCAGGGGCGCGAGGACACGACCTGGCCGAGGAAGGTGCGCTGCACCGACTGGACCTCGCCGCGGCCGCCGCAGGTGTCGCAGGTCTGCGGATGCGTGCCCGCCGCGGTCCCGGCGCCGGAGCAGGTGGTGCACAGCACCGCCGTGTCCACGGTGATCGGGGCCTCGACGCCGAACGCGGTCTCGACCAGGTCCAGGTCCAGCCGCAGGATCGCGTCGGCACCCGGCCGGGTGCGCGGGCGCGGGCCGCGCGAACCGCTGCCGCCGAAGAAGGCGTCCATGATGTCCTGGAACCCGACGAACGGGCCGCCGCCGCCCGCGCCGGGGCCGGCCCCGCCGCCGCCCGGCGCCAGCGGGTCGCCGCCGAGGTCGACGATCCGCCGCTTCTGGTCGTCCGAGAGCACCTCGTACGCGTTGTTGATGTCCTTGAACTTCTCCGCCGCGGCCGGGTCGGGGTTCACGTCCGGGTGGTACTGCCGGGCCAGCTTGCGGTAGGCCCGCTTGATGTCGTCGGCGTCGGCGTCCTTGGGCACACCCAGGATGCCGTAATAGTCCTTGGCCACGCTGTCCTCAAGCCTCGTTCAACAACACGCTACGGAAAAATCGTCGGTCAATTCTGCGCCAGCAGCTCGCCGACGTAACGTGCGACGGCACGTACGGTGGCGATGGTGCCGGGATAGTCCATCCGGGTCGGCCCCAGCACGCCCAGGCCTCCCACCACGGTGCTGCCCGGACCGTATCCGGTGCTGACCACCGAGGTGACCCGCAGGTCGGCGACCTCGTTCTCGTCGCCGATGCGCACCCGGGTCGCGCCCGCCTTCACCTCGTCGAAGAGCTTGAGCAGGATGACCTCCTCCTCCAGCGCCTCCAGGATCGGGCGCAGCGAGCCGGTGGCCAGGTCCAGCGGACCCACCCGGGCCAGGTTGTGCGTGCCCGCCAGCGCGAGGCGCTCCTCGTGCCGCTCGACCAGGGTCTCCATCAGCACGCTGGCCAGGGCGGTCACGGTCGCCTTGGCCTCGGGCTCGGCCCGTTCGACCAGCCCCTGCACCAGCGGGGGCGTGTCGGCGAGCTTGATCCCGGCCAGGGTCACGTTGAGCAGCCGGCGCAGCTCGGTGATCTCGTCAGGTTCGACGGGGGTGGGCAGCTCGACCGTACGCTGCTCGACGCGGCCGGTGTCGGTGATCATGACGAGCAGCAGCCGGGTGGTGGAGACCGGGACCAGTTCCAGGTGGCGCACGGCCGACCGGGCCAGGCTCGGATACTGCACCACGGCGACCTGCCGGGTGAGCTGGGCCAGCAGCCGGACGGTGCGGTGCACCACGTCGTCGAGGTCGACGGCGCCGATGAGGAACCGCTCGATGGCGCGGCGCTCGGCCGGGGTCAGCGGCTTCACCCGCGACAGCCGGTCCACGAACAGCCGGTAGCCGCGGTCGGTGGGCACCCGCCCGGCCGAGGTGTGCGGCTGGCGGATGTAACCCTCCTCCTCCAGCACGGCCATGTCGTTGCGGACGGTCGCCGGGGACACGCCCAGGGCGTGCCGTTCCACCAGCGCCTTGCTCCCGACCGGCTCCTGCGTGGAGACGTAGTCCTCCACGATCGCACGCAGGACCTCGAGCTTGCGGTCGTCCAGGCCCATGCCGCTCCTCCCGCTTGGCACTCGTGGTTGGTGAGTGCCAGTCTACGTGGCCGCGCACCGGGTTGGGATAGGCGTGGTGACCCGCCCGACACCCCGAGCGGCCGGACAGGGGGTCCGACCGGTCGCGGCGGGGCCCGAGACGGACCAGACAACGATTGAGCACGTAGGCGGTTGCAGATTGTCGCCTATCGGTCACGGGTGTTGACTGGCGCCGTTTGATCCACAGACCTAGCCTGACGGGCATGAGTGAACCCACCCCGCCCGGTTCCGCCCCCCAGGAGCCGCCGGTGCCGTCGGCTCCGTCCTTCGAGCCTCCGGCCCCGGCCGCGCCGCCGTCGGCACCGTACTCGCCGCCGGCCTCGGGCGGTTACACGGCTCCTCCGCCCGGCCCCGCGCCGGTCGGCTTCGACAGCAACGACGACAAGACCTGGGCCATGGTCGCCCACTTCGGCGGCGCCGCCGGCGCCCTGCTCGGTGCCGGCACGGGCGGCTGGGTCGCCCCGCTGATCGCGCTGCTGGTGCAGGGCCCGAAGTCGCCGACCGCCCGCGCCCACGCGATCGCCGCGCTGAACTTCCAGATCGGCATCACCATCGTGGCCGCGATCTGCTGGATCCTCAGCTGCCTGGTCGTGACGATCCTGATCGCCCTGGCCGCGACCGTCGTCGGCGCGATCTTCGGCGTGCTCGCCGGCATCAAGGCCAACGAGGGCTCGTCGTACAACTACCCGCTGACGCCGCTGAAGCTGGTCAAGTAAGACCGCCTCACCACGCCAGCAGGGAGTGGACCACCGCGTCCGCCAGCAGCCGGCCGCGCAGCGTCAACGCTGCGCGGCCGTCGCCGTATCCGGCCTCGGTGAGCAGCCCGTCGGCCAGCGCCCGCGCCGCCGCGTCGCGCCCGGCGCCGTCGAGGCGGGCCAGCGGCAGCCCGTCGGCCAGGCGCAGCTGGAGCAGCACCTCCTCGGTGTGGCGCTGCTCGGCGGTGAGCACCTCCCGGCCCAGGCCCGGGGACAGGCCCTCGGCCAGGCGGGCGGCGTACCGGCTCGGGTGCTTGACGTTCCACCAGCGCACCCCGCCCACGTGGCTGTGCGCGCCCGGCCCCAGGCCCCACCAGTCGCCGCCGCGCCAGTAGAGCAGGTTGTGGCGGCAGCGCGACGCCTCGTCCGCGGCCCAGTTCGAGACCTCGTACCAGCTCAGCCCGGCCCCGGTCAGCGCGGCCTCGGCGGCCAGGTAGCGGTCGGCCGCGACGTCGTCGTCGGGGGCGGTCAGCTCGCCGCGGCGGACCCGCGCGGCCAGCCGGGTGCCGTCCTCCACGATCAGGGCGTACGCGCTGACGTGGTCCACCCCGGCCCCGATCACCGCCGCCAGCGAGTCGGCGAAGTCCTGCTCGCTCTCCCCCGGCGTGCCGTAGATCAGATCCAGGTTGACGTGCTCGAACCCGGCCTCGCGGGCCTCGGTGGCGGCGGCCGGGGCGCGCCCGGCGGTGTGCTTGCGGTCCAGGATGCGCAGCACCCCGGGCGCGGCCGACTGCATGCCCAGCGAGATCCGGGTGAACCCGGCCGCGCGCAGTTCCCGCAGCGAGGCGGGCGTCACCGACTCCGGGTTGGCCTCGGTGGTCACCTCGGCCCCGGCGGCCAGGCCCCAGGTGTCGTCGATCGCGGCCAGCATCCGGCCGAGCTGGTCGGGACGCAGCAGCGTCGGCGTGCCGCCGCCGACGAACACCGTGTCCACCTGCGGCGGGGCGGGCATGACCTTCGCGGCCAGGGCCAGCTCCGCGAGGACCGCCTCGACGTACCCGTCGGTGTCGGCCCCTCCCAGCTCAGAGGCCGTGTACGTGTTGAAGTCGCAGTATCCGCACCGGCTGGCGCAGAACGGGACGTGCAGATATACGCCGAAGCCGCGCCCGCCGACGTCGGTCAGCGCGGACTCGGGCAACGCACCGTCGTCGGGTACGGGTTCACCATCGGGAAGCTGGGCCACGCCTCTAGTCTGCCAACATGTCGTCACCTGACTCCCCGCTCGTACGGGTCACCCACGCCCGCGGCGTAACCACCATCACGCTCGACAGCCCGCACAACCGCAACGCGCTGTCCCAGCGGCTCATGCGCGAGCTGCTCGACGCGCTGGCCGCGGCCGGTGCCGACGACGCGGTGCGGGTGGTCGTGCTCGACCACACCGGCCCGGTGTTCTGCTCCGGCGCCGACCTGGCCGAGACCGCCGCGGCCGCCGCCTCCGGGCAGATGCCCGCGGCGCTGCTGGGCGACGTGCTCGCGGCCGTGGCGGACTGCCCGAAGCCGGTGGTGGCGGCGGTGCGCGGCCCGGCCCGCGCGGGCGGCCTGGGGCTGATCGCAGCGGCCGACCTGGCCGTCTGCGACCAGGCGGCGACGTTCGCCTTCACCGAGGTGCGCCTGGGGGTGGTGCCCGCGCTGATCTCGGCGACGGTGCTGCCCCGGTTGTCCCCGCGCGACGCCGCCCTTTACTACCTGACCGGCGACGTCTTCGCCGGGGCCCGGGCCGCCCAGATGGGCCTGGTCAGCGCCGCCGTGCCGGGCGACGAGCTGGACGCCGTGGTCAAGGGCTGGTGCGAGAGCCTGGTCCGGGGCGCCCCGGCCGCGCTGGCCACGACCAAGCAGCTGCTGCGCCGTACCCCCGCGGAGACCATCGGCGCCGAGGTGGCCCACCTGTCGGAGATCTCACTGCGCTTCTTCGGCTCCCCGGAGGGGCGCGAAGGCGTCGCCGCCTTCCGCGAGAAGCGCGACCCCGCCTGGATCCCCCAGGCCTGAGGTGAGGATGGGCACCTTCCACTCGCTTTCCGAGGTAGAAGGTGCCCTTCTTGACGCCGCCTCTCTTAACGCCCGCCTCACAGCGCGACGGCGATGGTGAGGGGGCGGCGTGAATCGGGGCGAGGGGCCTCTCGCGTCGTAAGGTGGCCGGGGAGCCTGCCACGAACCGACGAAACCCCCTCTAGGAGGTCGCGTGCGCGCCCGTTCGGTGCTGACTGTGCTGGTCGTCCTGCTCGTCGTATGCGGGGTCGGCGGCTACCTGGCCCGGACGAAGCTGCCCGACGGCCTGCCGCTGCCCGTGCTCGGCGCCCCGGAGTGCGTGGCCGACGCCGACGGGCAGGTCCGGCTGGACCCGGAGCAGATGGCCAACGCCGCCACCATCGCCGCGGTCGGCATCCGGCGCAACGTGCCCGACCGGGCGGTGACCGTGGCGCTGGCCACGGCGCTGCAGGAGTCGAAGCTGCGCAACCTGGAGCATCTGGGCGGCGGCAACGACCACGACTCGGTCGGGCTGTTCCAGCAGCGTCCCAGCCAGGGCTGGGGCACCACCGCGCAGATCATGGACCCGCGGTACGCCGCCGACCGGTTCTACCGCAGCCTGGCCCGGATCAAGGGCTGGCAGAGGATGCGCGTCACCGAGGCGGCGCAGCGGGTGCAGCGCTCGGCGTACCCGGAGGCGTACCAAAAGTGGGCCGACGAGGCCGAGGTGCTGACGCGGGTGCTGACCGGGCAGGTCCCGGGCGGTGTGACCTGCGACACCAGGGATGACGACGTCGTCCTCACCTCGGCGGGACTGGTCGAGCGGATGAAGCTCGACTTCGGCACCAAGGCCAAGGGCGTCGTCGCGGCCGGAGCCGAGCTGCGCGTGCCCGCCGCGACGGACCGGGCCGGGTGGCAGTTCGCGCACTGGCTCGTGGCCCAGGCGCCCGCGGCCGGGGTGCGGAAGGTGACATTCGCTGACCGCCAGTGGTCCGCCGACAACGGGGCGTGGTCGGCGGCCGAGAAAGTGGCCGAACAGGTGGTGGCAGCGGTCCGGCCAGCCGGGTGAGGCTGGTGGGGAGCCGGTACGCGACGCGTCGTACGCCCCGATTGCGAGTTAGTATCGGCTCTCGTTCGCGAAGTTGGCTCACCCCGGCACGCCACCCCCAAGTCGCGCGCCTCCGATCGCCACCTTCGTCCGTGCCCAGTATGGAAGGACGTAAGGGGAGGACATGACCATCACCTCTCAGCCTGACACCGCTCAGGACGCGGGTTTCACGCCGATCACCGACGCCGAGCGCCGGGAGTTCCACGAGCGCGGGTACCTGCACCTGCCGGGTGTCGTCAGCGAAGAGCGGGTGGCGGAGCTGCAGGCCGAGGCTGATCGCCTCTACGCCGAGCACAAGTCCGTCGGCCACCTGGACAAGACCGGCTCGCTGCACCTGCTCGGCGCCGTGAGCCACAGCCTGGCCTTCGCCCGCATGCTCGACTACGGTCCGACGTTCCGCTACATCTGGGGCCTGGCCGGCTGGAACATCTACTCCCAGCACAACCACCTCGACGTGAACCCGCCGTACGAGGAGGACGAGACCCCGCGCTGGGAGTGGCACCAGGACGGCTGGCGGCAGAACTCCGACGCGGAGTACTACGCCCCCTTCTACGGCGACATCCCGCGCCCGATGCTGTCGCTCAAGGTCGCGATCGTGCTGAGCGACATCTCCGAGCCGGGCCGGGGCCAGACCCTGTGCATCCCCGGCTCGCACCTCAACAACTCGATGTACCGCCCGAGCGACCCGGCCGAGATCGCCAAGGGTCCCGAGGGTGCCGTGCCGTGGCTGGCCAAGCCGGGCGACGCGTTCATCTTCGACCGCCGCCTGTGGCACTCGCGCTCGCGCAACCGCTCGGAGTTCACGCGCCGGATGCTGTTCATGAGCTACACGTACCGCTGGATCCGGCCGGTCGACGACATGCCGATCGACCGCGACTCGGCGTGGTACGCGTCGCTCACCCCGGTGCAGCGCCAGCTCGTCGGCGAGGCCTTCGGCCAGCTGAAGGTGCAGAACATGTGGGGCGTCGGCGACGGCGGCTGGGTCGACGACACGATCCCGGTGCGCGCCGAGCTCAAGGAGCGCGGCCTGCTGGACCGTACGGTGCCCTGGCTGCGCTGACGCGCTGACAGACGGCGACGGCCGGGAACGTCCTCCAGGACGTTCCCGGCCGTCGCCGTCTTCCTGCCCGGATGCCCGGTTTCCAGCTGCCGCGGTTCCGGCTGCCAGAGCTGATCAGTCGATGATCTCCTGGCCGCCGCTGGTGCACTGGCCGGCGACGAAGGCCGGGCTGCCGATCGGCAGGGCCGGGCCGAGCTGGCCGATCAGGCCCGACGAGGCGCACACCTGCAGCGGCAGCAGGTCGATGACCTGGTTGCTGAGCAGGGGAACCACCGCGGGCTCGCGCTTGACGATGGCGCTGTTGCTGTTGCGGCAGTCGCCGAGCACGGTCGTCGGGGACTGCAGCGCCACGGTGGCACCCACCAGACCCGCGGTCGAGCCGCAGACCTGGGTCGCGACCGCGTTCACGACCGAACCGCTGAGCAGGGACACCACGCTGCGGGGCTGTTCGCCCTCGGCGGTCTGCTTGGGCGCGGCGATGAGCGTGTTGGCGTTGCTGCAGTCGCCGATGACGGTCGCAGGCGAGTTGACAGCCGCGGTCACCCCGAGCACGGCGGAGTTCGAGCCGCAGACCTGGATCGGCAGCGCGTTGACCGAGGTGTCGTCCAGGATCGAGATGATCCCCGGCACCTGGTTCTGCCGGATCAGCACGTTCGCGTTGGCGCAGTCACCCAGCACGGTGTTGGGAGACTGCAGCGCGACGGTGGCGGCGAGCACCTGTGACGAGGCCGCGCCACAGGTCTGCCATGCCGCCGCGGTGATGGCGGTGCCGGTGCCGATGGAGATGAGCGGCTGGTTCACCTCGTGCTTCGGACCGCGCGCGACGGTGTCCACCGCCGCTCGGGCCTGCGTGGCCGCCCGGGCCGTCGCCTGCTGGACAGCCGCCTGCTTCAAGGTGGTCGCAGCGGTGCGTACCGGGTCCGCCGAAACGGGTCCCGCCACGGGCGCGGCGGCTGCGGCGGAGCCGAACACCGCGACCGTCGCGAGCGCGCCGGCTGCTACGACCCCCGCCTTGCCTATCTGCATCGTCTCTCCTTGTGGATTCTGGCTTTCCTAAGGAAGGGGCGGGTCGCTGGCGCGACCCGCCCCTGTCTTGCCATGCCGTTGCGACCTGATTAGTCGATGACGGTGTTGGCGTTGAAGCAGCTGCCGATGACCGTGTTCGGCGAGGTGATCGGCACGGCCGCCGCGATGATGTTCGAGCTGGTCGAACCGCATGACTGCAGCGGCAGGATGTTCAGCGAGGTGTTGTCGAGCGCGGAGATGAGGCCCTTCGGGCCCTCCTTGTCGATCTTCACGTTCGCGTTCTTGCAGTCACCGATGACGGTGTTCGGCGAGGTGATCGGGATCGCCACGCTGATCGCGTCGGGCGAGGTCGAGCCACAGGCCTGCAGCGTCGCGGCCAGCACCGAGCTGCCGTTGAGCGCCGACACCAGGCCGAACGGGTCGACGTCCCACGGCGCGTCCCAGCCGCCACCGCGCGCCTGCGGGGCCGCCACGCGGGCCGACTTGCCCATCTGGGCGTAGCCGCCGCGGGTCTTCAGCGCGGAGACCTTGCTGACCAGCGCCTTGCGGGCCACGGCCGTCGCGTCGACGGTGCCCTCGGTGCGGGCCGACTCCTGCCACTTGCCGTAGCCGTGCTGCTCGTGGCCGCCCCACTTGTCGTGGCCGCCGCCCCACTGGTCCGAGTCGTTCCAGTCGTGCGACGCCTGGATCTCGACGTTGCCGTTGGTGCAGTCACCGATCACGGTGTTCGGCGAGGTGACCGGCACGGTGATGCCGACGACCTGGCCGTCGGTCGAGCCGCAGGACTGGACCGTGAGGATGCCCACGGCCGAGTCGTTGCCGACGCCGATCAGCGGGTAGTTGTCGGTCTGCTTGATCTTGATGTTGCCGTTGGCGCAGGCGATCGAGTCCTCGTCGCCGTAGCCGCTGTCGTGGCTGTCGGCGACGACGGTGTTGGGCGAGGTGATCGGCACCGAGATGCCGACGACGTTGCCGCTGGTGGAGCCACACTGCTGGAGGGCGGCCACGTTGACCACCGTTCCGTCGAGCAGCGCGACCAGGGCCTGGGGGTCCACGTCCCACGGCGCGTCCCAGCCACCCTGCCACCCACCGCGAGCCAGCTGCAGCTGACCGGCGCCGACCTGGCGCATCGCGCTGTTCTTGCCCTCGGTGAGGGAGGTGGCCTTCGTCAGCGCAGAGGCGTCCATGGTGGGCGCCGCAGCGGCGGCAGGAGCCCCCATGATCGCCACGGTCGCGAGAGCGCCAGTGGCGACGACTCCGGCCTTCTTCATCTGCATCGTCACTCCTTGTGCGACTTTGGAACCGACTCGCCCAGTACATATCGGGCAGAAGCGGCAAAACACTGCACTTGAGGTAACGATGGGTACATTGCCCAGTTACTACGGCTTTTGACCTTTTGTACGGCGATCTTCGCCGAACGGCCTACCCCGCGCGGACCACCGCATCGCGCAGCGCGCGGTCCATGGTCTCGAAGGCCATCGGGGGCGGATCGGCCAGCGGAAACCAGGTGTGCTCACTGGCTTCCACGGCGTCGACCAGCAGCTGCGCGCCTGCCGGCAGGGTCGCGAAGAAGAAGCAGTCCAGCACCGGCAGCAGCTCGCCCTGGAACTCGTACCCGCCCAGGTACATGCCGACGAAGTCGCCCAGCTCGATGTCGACGCCCAGCTCCTCGCGGGCCTCGCGGCGGGCGGCGTCGGCGGGCTCCTCCCAGCCGTCGCAGAACCCGCCCGGCGTCTCCCACAGACCGGCCCTGGGCGCCCGCGCCCGGCGCAGCGCCAGGAACCGGCCCGCGCCGTCCAGGATGATCAGGCTGACGGTGGGCCGGGCGTTGAGGTAGTGCTCGTACCCGCAACTGCCGCAGGCACAGGGCGGCGCGGCCGACAGGGCCGCGCCGCAGCGGAAGCAGTGCCCCGCGAACGTCACTACTTCTTCTTGCCGGACTCGGGGTTCTCCGAGGTGGACAGTGCGGCGATGAACGCCTCCTGCGGCACCTCGACCCGGCCGACCATCTTCATCCGCTTCTTGCCTTCCTTCTGCTTCTCCAGCAGCTTGCGCTTCCGGCTGATGTCACCGCCGTAGCACTTGGCCAGCACGTCCTTGCGGATGGCGCGGATGGTCTCGCGGGCGATCACCCGGGAGCCGATGGCCGCCTGGATCGGCACCTCGAACTGCTGCCGCGGGATCAGCTTCTGCAGCTTGGACGCGATCGTGGTGCCGTACGCGTAGGCCTTGTCCTTGTGCACGATCGCGCTGAACGCGTCGACCGGCTCACCCTGGAGCAGGATGTCGACCTTGACCAGATCGGACGCCTGCTCGCCGCTGGGCTCGTAGTCCAGGCTGGCGTAGCCCTTGGTCCGGGACTTCAGCTGGTCGAAGAAGTCGAAGATGATCTCACCCAGCGGCAGCGTGTACCGCAGCTCGACCCGGTCCGCCGACAGGTAGTCCATGCCCTGCAGGATGCCGCGCCGGCCCTGGCACAGCTCCATCACCGCACCGACGTACTCGTTGGGCGTCAGCACCGTCGCGCGGGCGACCGGCTCGAACACCTCGGCGACCTTGCCGTGCGGGTACTCGCTGGGGTTGGTGACGACGACCTCCTTGCCGTCGTCGGTCACCACCCGGTAGACCACGTTCGGCGCGGTGGCGATGAGGTCGAGGCCGAACTCGCGCTCCAGCCGCTCCTGGATGATCTCCAGGTGCAGCAGGCCGAGGAAGCCGCAGCGGAAGCCGAAGCCGAGCGCCGCGGACGACTCCGGCTCGTAGACCAGCGACGCGTCGTTGAGCTTCAGCTTGTCCAGCGCCTCGCGCAGCTCCGGGTAGTCCGAGCCGTCCAGCGGGTACAGCCCCGAGTAGACCATCGGCTTGGGGTCCTTGTAGCCGCCCAGCGACTCGGTGGCCGGACGGGCGTTCAGCGTCACCGTGTCGCCGACCCGCGACTGCCGCACGTCCTTCACGCCGGTGATCAGGTAGCCGACCTCGCCGACGCTCAGCGACTGCGACTTGATCGGCTCGGGCGAGATGACGCCGATCTCCAGCAGCTCGTGCACGGCGCCGGTCGACATCATCTTGATCCGGTCGCGGGCGTCCAGCCTGCCGTCGATGACCCGGATGTAGGTGACGACGCCGCGGTAGACGTCGTACACCGAGTCGAAGATCATGGCGCGGGTCGGCGCCTTCGCGTCGCCGCCGCTGGGGGCGGGCAGCTGCCGGACGATCTCGTCGAGCAGGTGCGGCACGCCGTCGCCGGTCTTGCCGGACACCTTCAGGCAGTCCGAGGGGTCGCAGCCGATCAGGTGCGCCAGCTCCTCGGCGTACTTCTCCGGCTGGGCCGCAGGCAGGTCGATCTTGTTGAGCACCGGGATGATGGTGAGGTTGTTCTCCATCGCCAGGTACAGGTTGGCCAGCGTCTGCGCCTCGATCCCCTGCGCGGCGTCGACGAGCAGGATCGCGCCCTCGCAGGCGGCGAGGCTGCGCGACACCTCGTAGGTGAAGTCGACGTGGCCCGGGGTGTCGATCATGTTGAGCACGACCTGCTCGCCGGCCCGGTCGCCCTCGCGGACGGTCCACGGCATGCGCACGGCCTGGCTCTTGATGGTGATGCCGCGCTCGCGCTCGATGTCCATCCGGTCGAGGTACTGCGCCCGCATCTGGCGCGGGTCCACCACCTCGGTGAGCTGCAACATGCGGTCGGCCAGGGTCGACTTGCCGTGGTCGATGTGCGCGATGATGCAGAAGTTGCGGATGGCAGCCGGGTCAGTGTCGCCGGGCTTGTTCGATCCGAGCAGCGGAGGCACGGTGATCCGTTCTGTGAGCATGCGAAAGGCGGCGGTCGCCCCCTCTATGTTCCCATGTCCCCGAACCCGCCCGCTCGGCCCTGCCTTTCACTCCGCCGTCCAGCCCGCCGACCACCCCAAGATCGCGGCGAGATCGCGGCAACTTGCCGGGCAATCGGGCGCATCTTGGGCCGTTATTGCCCCGATTGCCCGGCAAGTTGGTTGATCTTGCGGGTGGGGGCGGCGGGCCGGGCGGCAGGGCGGATCAGCAGCGGCAACCCTCGTTGGGGGGCCAGCCGATGGTCAGCGAGGCGAGGCGGGGCAGGCGGTGGCGCATCTGGGCGTCGTCGTCGAAGTCCCAGCGCTCGCCCGCGGGCTCGGTCTCGGCGGCGGGCTCAGTCTCGCCGACGGCGGGCAGCTCCGCGCCCGTGACCTGCCGGTACGCGTTCGCGGGGGCGTAGCCGACCAGCTCGGCGAAGATCGCGCTGTCGTCGTTCCACTCGATCGCCTCGGCCACGGCGGGGTGCCCGGCCAGTGCGTCGGGGTCGGCCAGGGCCGCCTCGTACCAGTGCCGCCCCGCGGCGACCAGGCCGCTGCGGAAGTCCAGGAAGCCGTCGCGGGTGCAGCCGCTGCCGATCAGGTGCGCCGCGCCCCACAGGTCGTACCGGTCGGCCGCGCCGCGCAGCCGCTCGAACTCGGCCGCGAACTGCTCGATCTGCGCCCCGGGCAGCTCCACCAGCCGCGCGGTGAGCGCCTTGGCCAGGGCCGCGCCGTCCTCGCCGGGTTCGCCCTCGACGTCGGTGCGCGCCTGCTCGATCAGAGCCCAGAACCGATCGGTGTCCACAGCCGCAGAGTCTGCCACCTCGCGCGGGCGGCACCGTGCCGCCACGGCGGCCGAAACCCGGTTGTGCACGTCACAGCCCACCCCGACCATGGCGGCATGACCGAGCTGCTGCTGCCCGAGGTGGGCTACACCGATACCGCGCGCCGCCCGGCCTGGGCGGGGCTCCCGGCCGACCTGCGGGCCGGGATCGAGCAGCGGCTGGGCGCCGCGGTGGTCACGGCGGGCGGGACCGGCGCGGGCTTCACCCAGGGCTTCGCCTCCGTCGTGGGTACGGCCGACGGACGCACCCACTTCGTCAAGGCGGTCCACCGCGACCACTACCTGGCCACCGCGTACACCGACGAGGCCCGCAACACCGCCGCCCTGCCCGAGGGGGCCGCGGCCGCGCGGCTGCGCTGGCACGCCGAACTGGCCGACCACGTCGTGCTGTGCCTCGATCCGGTCCCCGGCGCCCGGGTGCCGCAGCTGCCGTGGCAGCCGGCAGAACTGGCCGCCACCCTCGACGCCTGGGCCCGCACCGCCGCCGTGCTGGCCGAGCCGCTGCACGACCTGCCGCTGGCTACGTTCGCCACCATCGCCGAGAGCACGCTGAGCACCTGGCGCGACGCCGACCCCGACCGGCTCGCGGTGCTCGCCCCCGCACTGGCGCCCCGGCTGGACCGGCTGCGCGAGCTGGAGGCGCGGCTGGCCGAACTGGGCACCGCCGCGACCGGACTGTTCCACTGCGACCTGCGGCTGGACAATGTGGTGCTGGACGCCGACGGCCGGGCCTGGATCTGCGACTGGGCCTTCCTGTCCCGCGGCCCGGCCTGGTTCGACCTGGTCACCCTGCTGCTGTCGGCCGAGGTCGGCGGGCACGACACGGACGCGCTGTTCGCCGCCCACCCGGCGGCACGCGGGCTGCCCGGCGACGCGCTCGACGCCGCGCTGTCGGCGTGCGCGGGCTACTACGTGCACGCCGGGGCCAAGCCGGAGATCGAGCAGTCTCCCGCTCTCCGATCCCACCAGCGGTACTACGGGCGGCTCGCGGTAGGCTGGCTGTCACGGCGCCAGGGCTGGTGCTGACAACGCCCCCGACCAGCCCGCAGGCATGGGCCCGTTTTGGCCGATGCGCGGGCTACCTGGTAACCTGGCACGTCGCGGCTGGTGCTAACGCGCCGGTCCATCCTAAGCAATCAACCGAAACGAGCAGGACGAGGCTGTCGCGTGGCGAACATCAAGTCCCAGATCAAGCGCAACCGGCAGAACGAGAAGGCCCGGCTGCGCAACAAGTCGGTCAAGTCGTCGCTGAAGACCGCTGTCCGTAAGTTCCACGAGGCGTCTGCCTCCGGCGATGTCGACAACGCCACCGCGCTGCTGCGTGACGCCACCCGCAAGCTGGACAAGGCTGTCAGCAAGGGCGTGATCCACAAGAACCAGGCGGCGAACCGCAAGTCGGCCATCGCCAAGAAGCTGGCTTCGCTGTCCGCCTGAGGCCCGGTGCCCGCGCGGGCACTGCCATCAGCATCGCCGATGCCCGGCTCCTGACCACAGGAGCCGGGCATCGGCTTTTGCCGTATCCGCCGCAAGATCGCTGCCTGCGGTCGTTGTGTGCGCTCTGCGGCGAGAGACCGACCGCAGACGGCGATCATGGTGCTCTGGCCGGCCGTGACCCGTGAGTGGCGGCGTAAGGCGGGGCTGTCCGGGGTGGGGTGGGGCTAGTCGTAGCGGTACATCGCGGACTGGCGGGCGCGCTGTTCGGGGCTGCCGATCCACGGCTCCTCGGCGGCGGGGCTGATCGGCTCGACCGGCGCCTGCTCGTGCCGGGTCAGCCGCTCGTACCGGCTGGGCAGGTCCGTCCCGGCGTCGTCGGCGAAGCCCTCCTCGTAGGCGGGCAGCACCTCCGGCGGCGGGGCCGCGCCTCGCAACGGAGCCACCGGGCCCGTCGTGGCGCGGGCGGGCCGCCGGACCGCGTCGCCGCCGGAGCGGGTGGTCGCGCCCGCGATCACGTCGTTGACCTTCACCATCACGGCCACCGACACCGGCAGCACCAGCACCGACCACCAGCTGGTGAGCTCGGCCAGCGACAGCAGCACCGCCAGCGCGACGGCGCCCTCGAAGAACACGAAGCACATGAGGTTGCTGGGGCGTACGTACTGCAGGCCCAGCACCCGCGCGTAGAGCGGCCGGGTGCGCGCCTCCTCGGAACTGATCCCGGCGCGGCGCGACCGGATGGTGCTCGTCATCTCGATCCTCCCGCTCTGGCCTGTGCGAACGCGGCGATGGTGCGCTCCAGCGCGTAGCCGCGGTCCTCCTCGCCGCCCTTGACCGCGGCGTTGCAGTCGGCTGCCGCCCGCATCGCCTGGACCAGCCCCTCCGGGGTCCAGCCGCGTGCCTGGCGCTGCGCCTTCTCGATCTTCCAGGCGGGCATGCCCAGCGTCGAGGCGAGCTGGAACGCGTTGCCGCGCCCCGCCGAAGCCACCCGCGCCACCGTGCGTACGCCGTCGGCGAGCGCGTCGGCGATCGGCACCGGGTCCACGCCGCTGTGCAGCGCCCAGCGCAGCGCCTCCAGGGCCGCCGGCAGGTCCCCGGCCACCGCGGCGTCGGCGACGGCGAAGCCGCTGACCTCAGCCTTGCCCCGGTAGTAGCGCGCCACCGTGGCGGCGTCGACGCGCCCGTCGGTGTCGGCGATCAGCTGCGCGCAGGCGGCGGCGAGCTCACGCAGGTCGTGGCCGACCGCCTCGATCAGCGCCTCGGCCGCGTCGGCCTGGCAGCGCCCGCCCAGGCGGCGCACCTCGCTGGTGACGAAGTCGACCCGCTCCCGGTGCTTGGTGATCTTCGCGGCGGGCACGACCTCGGCCCCGGCCTTGGTCAGCGCGTCCGCGAACGCCTTGCCCTTGGCGCCGCCCGCGTGCGCCACGACGAGGGTCACCTCGGGGTCGGGTGCCTTGACGTAGTCGAGCAGCATCGCCGCGACGTCCTTCTTGGCGTCCTGGCCCTTGCGCAGCACCACCACGCGGCGGCCGCCGAACAGCGACGGGCTCAGCGCCTCGGCCAGCTCACCCACCAGCAGCGTGTCGGCGTCCATCTCCCGCAGCTCGGCGGCCGGGTCGACGACCCGGGCCGCGGCGGCGGTGTCGGTCACGGCGCGCGCGACGAGCAGCTCCTCATCGCCGAGGATGAGGACCACGGGTGTCAGGGCGGGGGACGGTACCTGGCTCACCACCCCGCTATAGTCGCACGCCCCCCTGGCCGACCCTTCATCGTCACTCGAACGGGCGCGTCGTCTTGCGCCCGCGCCCCTCGTGTGGGTGGCGGTCCTCATCCGGTCGCCACGGACAGGACGCCGTCGTCGAGCAGCACCGCCAGGTCGCCCGAAATGTCCGTACGCAGCACCCGTGCCCCGTGTGCGGCCAGCCGCGCCAGCACCGGCAGGCTGGGGTGGCCGTAGTCGTTGCCCGCGCCGACGCTGACCAGCGCAATCCGGGGCGCGACCGCGTCGAGGAACTCCGGCGCCTGGTAGGCGCTCCCGTGATGGGCGACCTTGAGCACCTGCGCGCCGAGTCCGGCCCCCGCGTCCAGCAGCGCCCGCTGCCGCTCGGTCTCGGCGTCACCGGCCAGCAGCACCCGCACCCCGCGCACCTCGGCGAGCAGGAGCAGGGAGTTGTTGTTGGGGTCGCTGCGGGTGCCGCGCAGCGCCGGTCCGGGCAGGACGGTCAGCCGGACCGCGCCCACGGTCCAGCCGCCCTCGGCCGGGGCCGCCACCACGGGTACGCCGTGCGCGGCGGCGTCGCGCAGCACCGCGTCGCGGCCGCTCGCGGGCTCCGGGAAGGCCGTGGTGACCACCGTGCCGACCGGCCGCCCCGCGAGCACGCCGTCGAGGCCGCCGATGTGGTCCAGGTGGAAGTGGCTGACCAGCAGCAACGGCACCGTGCGTACGCCGAGCCGGTCCAGGCACGCGTCGACCGGGCCGGGCAGCGGACCGGCGTCGACGACCACCGCCGCGCCGCCGCCCGCGTTGAGCACGGTGGCGTCGCCCTGGCCGACGTCGCAGGAGACCGCGATCCAGCCAGGTGGCGGCCAGCCGCCCGCGACCAGCCGCACCGGCAGGGCGCCGACGGTGGCGGCCAGCGCCAGCACCAGCGCGATCCGGCGCAGGACGGGGCGGCGCAGGCCGAGCATGGCCAGCACGGTCAGGCCCGCCAGCAGCAGCGCCCCGGGCGCTCCCTCAGGCCACGGCAGCGTGGCGGCGGGCAGTTCGCTGCCGACCCGGGCCACGGTGACCAGCCAGCGGGCGGGCCAGCTGCCGAGCCAGGCGGCGAACTGCGCGGCCTGCGGCCATACCGGCGACAGCAGTGCGGCGGCGACCCCGGTCAGCGTGGCGGGTGCGACCGCAGGCACGACCAGCAGGTTCGCCGGCACGGCGACCAGGCTGACGGTGCCGCTGATGCCCGCGATCACCGGCGCGCACGCGAGCTGGGCGGCGGTCGGCACCGCCAGCGCCTCGGCGACCCCGCGCGGCACCCGGCGGTGGCGCAGCGCGTCGCGCAGGGGCGGCGCGAGCAGCAGCAGCCCGGCCGTGGCCAGGGTGGACAGCGCGAACCCGGCGTCGGCGGCCAGCTCCGGATCGAGCACCAGCAGCGCCGCCACGGTCGCGGCGAGGGCGGGCAGCGCGGCGCGGGGCCGTCCCGAGGCCAGGGCCAGCAGCGCGATCGCGCCCATCGCGGCGGCCCGCAGCACGCTCGGCGAGGGACGTACGAGGATCACGAAGCCGACCAGCGCGACCGCGCACAGCACCGCGCTCAGCCGCGGCCCGGCCCGGCACCACCGCGCCAGCAGCAGCACCGCCCCGACGACGACGGCGACGTTGCTGCCGCTGACGGCGTTCAGATGGGTGAGGCCGGCGGTCTTGAACTGCTGCGCCAGCTCCGGGTCCATGCGGCTGGTGTCGCCGACGACCAGGCCCGGCAGCAGGCCGCCGGTCGCCTCGTCCAGCGGCGCGCAGGCCCGTTGCAGCCCGGACCGCAGCACCCCGGCGGCGCGCTGCGCCCACGGCGCCGGGCCGAGCGGCTGCGGGGCCGCGTCGGCCGACAGCACCGCCGCGCGCAGGTCGCCGCCGCGCGACGGTCCGAACCGGACCCGGGCCCGGACCTGCTGGCCCGGCAGCAGCCCCTGCCAGCCGCCGTCGGCGGCCAGCACCAGCACCCGTGCCTCGGTACGCAGCCCCGCGACGGCGTCCAGGTCGGCCACCACCACCCAGGTCGCGTCCCGGCCGGTCACCCCGGCGACCGCGCGCGGATCATCGCGTACGGTCAGCAGCACCTGCTCCGACGCGTGCTCCCGCACCAGCGCGGCCAGCTCGGGCGCGTCCCGCACCGACAGCCGCGCCCCGGTCGCCACCGCCCCGCACGCGATCCCCGCGCAGGCCCCCGCGACAACCCACCGCCACCCCCACCCCGCCGATCCCCCGCCCTCGCCGACACCCGCGCCCGCCCGCGCACTCACGCCCCCGCGCGGGCTGCCGCCCGCGCCGCCGCCCCCCGTGCCCCGGAGCAGGGTGCAGTTTCGGGGAAAGTGCACGAATCGGCGCCATGATTCCCGCACTTTCCCCGAAACTGCACGACCCCGACCGACCGCGGCACGGTCGACCTGGACGCGGCCGACCCGGGCGCGGAGGCGGTCGGCGGCGAGTAGGAGGACCGTGGTGAGCAGGGCGGTCGCGGTCAGCACGTACGCGGTGCGCTGGTCGGTGTGCAGGACGGTCAGCGTGGCGGCCCAGCAGGCCAGCGCGAACGGCGCCAGCCGCAGGTCGGGTCCCGCCGAGGGGTCGCGGCCGCCCATCAGACCGTGACCAGGTCTTTGAGCTGCTCGTACTTGGCGTCGCCGATGCCCTCGACCTGCCGCAGCTCCCCCACGCCGCGGAAGTCGCCGTGCCGGGCGCGGTGGTCGAGGATGCGCTGCGCCAGCACCGGGCCGACCCCGGGCAGGGCGTCGAGCTGCGCGAGGGTGGCCGTGTTCAGGTTCACCAGGCCGCCGGGCACCGCCCCTGGGCCGCCGCCCTGGTCGGCGGCCGCCGCGCCGGGCACCGCGACCGCGATCAGCTCGCCGTCGGTGACGCGGCGGGCCAGGTTGAGCGTGGACAGGTCGGTGCCGGGCAGCACGCCCCCGGCCGCTTCGATGGCGTCGGCGACGCGGGAGCCGGGCGATAGGCGTACCAGACCTGGATGCCGCACCCGGCCGGTCACCGCGACCACCAGTTCCGCCGGGGAGGGCGCCGCCGTGGGCCGGGGTGCGGCGGTGTCGGCGACCAGCGCCGGGACCGGCTCGGCCTGTGGACGCGCCTGCCAGGCCAGGTATGCCGCGATCAGCACCACGAGCACGGCGACCGCCGCCAGTGCCCGCACCCCGCGCCGTCCCGGGTCGAACGCCGACCGCCCCGGCAGCGCCGACGGCCGCTGCTCCGGCTCGGGATCGCCGCCGGGCAGGGCACCGAACTGCGGCAGCGTGCCGTCCGGTGGACGCGCCAGCCGGGCGCCGTCGGGCGGCACCTCCTCGGCCTGCGGCACGTACCCGGCCGGCGCGGGCACGTCGTCAGACGGGGCCGACTGCGGGACGGCGAACACGCTTCTCAGCCGGCGGTGGGCCGCCTCGTCGGGCGGCTGGGGCGCAGTGACAGCACGCGGCCACGTTAGGAACGCCGGGCACCGCCCGGTATGGCCGCGCGGCACCGCCTGTGGACAACCTGCCGCTTGGGGACGACCGCCTGATCACGGCACGACCGTGCTAGGGCGCCGACGCCGACGGGTGCATTCGCAACGCCCCGTCGGGGCGGCCGCCGCCCCGACGGCGTCGCCGTGAAGGGCGGCGCGTCAGACCTTCGCCCCGAACTCGGTGGTCGTCATCGTCCCGCGGGCCGGTTTCAGGGCCGCGCGGGCGATCTGCTCCGCCTTGGCGCATTCGGCGCGCAGCACGTCGGCGGGGACCGGCCGGGACAGCGCGAACCCCTGCACCTGGTCGCAGCCGAGCTCGGCCAGCATGTTCAGCGCGGTCAGGTCCTCCACCCCCTCGGCGGTGACGAACAGCCCCAGGTTGTGGGCGAGTTCGATGGCGCTGCGCACCAGGATGGCGTCGCCGGGGTCGGTGGCCAGTTCCTGGATGAAGATCCGGTCGATCTTCAGTTCGTCCGCGGTGAGCAGTTTGAGCTGGTTGAGGGAGCTGAAGCCGGTGCCGAAGTCGTCGATCGACACCTGTACGCCGTCGTGCCGGATCCGGCGCAGCACCTCCTGCGCCCGGTCGGGGTCGGTGGTCATCCCGCTCTCGGTGATCTCCAGCCGAAGCAGGTGCGACGGCAGGCCGGTGTCGGCGAGCGCGGCCCGCACCTGCCCGACGAAAGCCTCGTCGAGCAGGCAGTTGGGGCTGACGTTGACCGACACCGTCAGCGGCCGGCCCTGGGCGTGCCAGCCCGCCGCCTCGGCGACGGCGATGCGCAGCAGGTGGTAGGTGAGCGGGATCTCCAGGCCGCCGGTCTCGGCGACGCCGAGGAACGCGTCGGGCGCCAGCAGTCCCAGCTGCGGGTGCCGCCAGCGCACCAGCGCCTCGACGGCGGGGACGGTGGCGTCGGCGATGCGCACCTGGGGCTGGTAGTACAGCACCAGCTGGGCGTCGGGATCGCCCTCGGTGAGCAGCGTACGCAGGTCGGCGAAGAGCGCCATCCGCCCAGGCTGGTCGATGTCGACCTCGGGGTCGTAGAGGGCGACGCCCTTGCCGCTGCTCTTGGCCCGGTACATGGCGGCGTCGGCGTGGCGGAGCATGTCCTCGGCGGAGCAGCCGGGGGCGCCCAGCGCCATGCCCACGCTGCCGCTGACGGCCGCGGAGCCGACGGGCAGCTGGAAGTTGCGGCGCAGCGCGCCGCCGGCCCGCTCGGCGATCTCCAGCGCCGCCTCGACCGAGGAGACGCTGCGCAGCAGTACGGCGAACTCGTCGCCGCCGAGCCGGGCGACCGTGTCCCCCTCCCCGCAGACCTTGCCCAGCCGGTTGCCGGTCTGCACCAGCACCTCGTCGCCCGCGTGGTGGCCCAGGGTGTCGTTGACGGCCTTGAAGCCGTTCATGTCGATCAGCATCACCGCCGGCTGCCGGTCGGAGCCGGGCCCGGCCGCCTCGATGGCGTCGTCGAGCCGCTGCTGGAACAGCAGCCGGTTGGCCAGGCCGGTGAGCGGGTCGTGCAGGGCCTGGCGCTGGCTGGCGCGGGCGTGTTCGAGCACCCGGCGCTGGTAGGCGAGCATGACCCGCCAGATCGCGGCGACCAGGGCGAGCCCGATCGCGAAGCCGAGCATCGTCGCGGCGAACATCCTGGTCTGTACGCTGCGCAGCTCGGCGACCCGTTTCTGCGCCAGCGCGTGGTATGACCGGGACACCTCGGTGATGTCGTGCTGGAGCGTGTAGTAGGCCGGGGTGACCTCCAGCCGGTCCTGCTTGACGGCGTCGGGGTTGCGGTCGGTGACCATGACGATGAGCTGGTCGGCCGCCTGCCGATACGCCGACTGCTCGGCCTGGAGCCGCAGCGCGTCCTGCTGGGCCGCCCCGGTGCTCAGCTCCACGGCCCGGCGCAGCGCGGCATCGGCCTGGGCGGCCGAGTCGAGGTATCTCTCCCGGCTGGCCACCGACGGTTCGAGCTGGTAGTGCCGGGCCTGCATCTCCTGCACGGCCACGGCCGAGCTGGCCTCGCTGAAGATGGCGTCGAGCACCAGGGCCCGGCTCTGCGCCTCGGTGGCCCTGGTGGCCTGGAGGGTGCCCCACAGTGTGAACGCGCCGAGCCCGCACAGGACGGCCGCGAGCGCGGCGGTCATGCCCAGGCTGCGGCGCGGGCGGATGGGGTCGCTGCGGCGGGCACGCCTGCCCCGCTTGCCGAAGGCGGCCCGCCACCAAGACGGCCACTGCATTGTTTCGGGTGCCCCCCTCCGGGCTGGCCTGCGGCCCGCCCCGCCGAGTGCTGCACGCCGACGAGGCAGATGGCCAGGACGGCATATCCGGCTTATCCTACTAACACGTGATAATAATTCACCGTATGGACGACCTCCAGCCACGACGAGCCGCGCGCCGCCGCCTTCGGGCAGCGGCCGCCGCGATGCTGGCCGCTCTGTGCGGTGTTCTGGCCGCATGCAGCACCCCCAGCAAGCCGGATGATACGCCACAAACAGTACGTATCGGCGCACTGATTCCGCTGACCGGCGACAACGCGCCGACCGGCCAGCGGATGATGGAGGCGTACCAGCTCGCGATCAAGGAGGTCAACGACGCGGGCGGCGTGCTCGGGCACCCGGTCGAGCTGGTGACCGGCGACGACGCGTGCGACCCCGGCACGGCGGTGGTGAAGGCGAACGACCTGGTGGCCAAGGACATCACGGTGTCGGTCGGCGGCGGGTGCAGCGTCGCGGTCGTGCCCGTGCTGAAGCCGTTCCACACCGCCGCCATCCCGATGATCATCCCGGCGGCGAACTCGATGGACCTGCTCGCCCCCGGCTACGACAGCGTCTTCCTGCTGGCGGGCACCGCCAAGGAGGAGGGTGAGCGTGCGGTGCAGTCGCTGGCCAAGCTGGGCCGCAAGAAGCTGGCCGTGGTCGACGACGGCACCAGCTTCCCGCAGTCGGTGGCCCAGGCCGCCGTCGAGCGCCTGAAGCAGCCGGACGCGGGACTGGAGCTGGCCGCCCGGCTGCGCATCAGCCAGGGCGCCAACAGCTACCCGCGCGTGGTCGACGAGGTCATGCAGAAGCAGGCCGACGCGGTCCTGTTCACCGGGTACTACCCGGAGGCGGCCACCATCATCCGCGACCTGCGGGCCGCCAAGTTCACCGGCACGATCATGCTGTCGGACGCGGGACTGGACCCCACCCTGTTCGACAAGCTGACGCCGCAGGAGACCGAGGGCGTCTACGGGATCACGCTGCCGCTGGCGCAGTTCGAGCCGAAGGCCAAGGAGTGGGCGCAGCGCTACCGGGCCGCGTACGGCCACGAACCGGGGCCGTTCACGATGCAGAGCTACGACGCGTTCAAGCTGGCCGTCAACGCGATCCAGCGCGCGGGCAGCCTGGACCGGGAGGCCGTGCGCAAGGCGATCGCCGCCACCACCCCGGCCGACATCCAGCTGCTGTCGGGCCCCTCGCAGTTCGGGCCGGACGGGACCCAGCCGCACCCGGACTTCATGCTGCTGAAGATCCACGACGGGGCCTTCACCCTGGTCAGCCAGACGGGCTGACCAGGGCCCGGCGCCCGGTCACGGAATGTCGTTGAGGGTGGTCTCGATCTTGCCCAGGCGCTGGTCGACCTGGTCGAGCCGCTGGGCGAGCTGACGGTTGGTGGCGGCCAGGCCGTCGAGGCTGGCCCGCAGCGCGTCGTCCGCGACGGCCGGGCGCTGCCGCAGCGTGTGCAGCACGACGGGGATTACCCAGCTGACGGCGCCGATGATGGCCACCCAGCCGAACCAGGGGATGCTCTCCATTACGAATCTTCCTCAGGGGTGACGGGAGGGCTCGCGGCGACCGCGGCCCGGACGGTGGGCAGATCGACGGTGAGCGCGAACGGCACCGCCTCGAAATACTTGAGCGCCTTGCCGTCGGGCGACAGCTCCAGGTGCCCCGTGACGTAGCCGACCTCTTCGAGTCGGCGCAGGTGCAGATAGAGCAGCGCCCGGGACATGCCGGTCCGTCTGGCCAGCTCGCTGACGTGCGTCGACTCCTCGGCCAGGGTGGCCAGGATGCGCAACCGCAACGGGTTGGCCACCGCCGCGAGGCGGCCGACCAGGCTTTCGACGTCCACTGGTACCTCTCTGACTAACACCTGTAAGAATTCTATGACAGGTGTCAACCGCGCGTAAGAGCAGCGGGTTCAACTGTCGGGACTCTGTCGGTTCACGACAGAAGGCTCTTCCCAGTTTTTCAACAGTTTTGACGTTACGAATCGTCGAAAGCTGTTCACAGACCTGCCGCTACCTGTACACGCGCTCCTAGGTTCTCCCCAGCCCTTCGCGGCCGGCGTCAACCGGACCCGGTCGCGAAGCCGGCTTCTGGGAGGAGATCACCTTGCTGCAACGCATCTACGGCTTCGGTGCCGCGTTCGTCCTGGTGTTCGCGGCCGCGGTCGGCGTTCCGGGTCCGGCGCAGGCCGCCCCCGAGGGCACCGTCCGGTACGCGGACAGCCCCAGCGCCGTCCCCGGGCGCTACATCGTGGTGCTGAAGGACTCCGCGGTGGCCGCCACCGCGTCGGCCATCGGCGCCAAGGCCCGCGACCTCGCGGGCCGGTTCGGCGGGAAGACCCGCCACGTGTACGACGCCGCGCTGCACGGCTTCTCGGTGTCGCTGTCGGCGCAGCAGGCCCGCCGCCTGGCCGCCGACCCGGCCGTCGCCTCGGTCGAGGCCGTCCAGCACGTGCAGATCGCCGACACCCAGAGCAACCCGCCGAACTGGGGCGACGACCGCATCGACCAGGCGAACCTGCCGCTGAACCAGTCGTTCGCCTACCCGGCCAACCCCGGCCAGGGCGTGACCGTGTACATCACCGACACCGGCCTGAACCCCAACCACCAGGAGTTCACCGGCCGGGTCAAGCAGGGCACCGACATCGTCGACGGGGACAGCAACCCCGCCGACTGCCACGGCCACGGCACCCACGTGGCGGGCACCGCGGTCGGCACCACGTACGGCATCGCCAAGAAGGCCAGCCTGGTGTCGGTACGCGTGCTGGACTGCCAGGGCAGCGGCACCAACGACGACCTGATCGCCGGGTTCAACTGGGTGCGCACCAACGGCGTCAAGCCCGCGGTCGTCAACTACAGCATCGGCTGCACCAGCCCGTGCACCAGCCAGGCCATGGACACCGCGGTCACCAACCTGATCAACTCGGGGATCCAGGTCGTCATGGCGGCCGGCAACTCCGGCGACAACGCCTGCAACTACAGCCCGCAGGCGGTGTCGGCGGCGGTGACCGTCGGCAACTCCAACAGCTCCGACGCCCGCAACAGCACCAGCAACTACGGCACCTGCCTGGACCTGTTCGCGCCGGGCACGAGCATCGTGTCGGCGTCGTACTCCAGCAACACCGGCAGCGCCACGATGACCGGCACCTCGATGGCGTCCCCGCACGTCACCGGCGCCGCCGCCGTCTACCTGGGACAGAACCCCAACGCCACCCCGGCCCAGGTCCGCGACGCGCTGGTCAACAACGCCACCACTGGAAAGATCACCAGCCCGGGCACCGGTTCGCCGAACCGCCTGCTGTACACGGGCTTCATGAACGGCGGGACCCAGCCGGGCAACCCGTCGGTGACCAACCCCGGTAACCAGAGCACCGGGGTCGGTCAGTCGGTCAACCTGCAGCTGCAGGCGTCCGGCGGCACCTCCCCCTACACCTGGAGCGCCTCCGGCCTGCCCGCCGGCCTGTCGATCGGCTCGTCGACCGGCCTCATCACGGGCAGCCCGACCACCGCCGCCAGCTACAACGTCACCGTCACGGTGACCGACTCGGCGAGCAAGACCGGGACCGTCACGTTCACCTGGACGGTCACCTCGGGCGGCGGCGGCTGCACCCCGGTGCAGGTGGTCGGCAACTCCAGCCTGGAGAACGGCACCACCCCGTGGGCCTCGAACAGCGGCGTCATCGGCGCCTGGTCGGGGTACGGCTACCCGGGCCACACCGGCACGCGCAGCGCGTGGCTGGGCGGCCAGGGCCAGACGCACACTGATTACATCTCCCAGTCGGTGACCATTCCCGCCGGCTGCACGAGTGTGACGCTGCGCTACTGGATCCGGATCACGACCGCCGAGAACGACGGCCTGGTCTACGACCGGTTGACCGTGACCATGGGCAGCACGACGGTCGTTTCCGCCACGAACCTCGACGCCAACTCGGCGTACGTGGAGAAGGTGGTCAACGTGAGCCAGTTCGCCGGGCAGACGGTGACGCTGAAGTTCAGCGGCGTCGAGGACCAGAACCTCCAGACCAGCTGGGTCATCGACGATGTGACCATCAGCGCCTCCTGACCTGCGGGGGAGGGTGGCGGTCGGGCGTCTCACGAGGACGCCCGACCGCTATTCCCATTCCCAGCGCATGCCCACGATGCCCGGCGGCACGTCCGAACCGACCAGGTGCGCCCCGTGCGTCGAGCCGATCCACACCTCGCGCAGCCCCTGGTCCGGGGCGTTCACGCCGCGCCGCTCGAACCGGTAGCACCGGGCCGGCACCGCGTCGCGGTGGAACTGCAGTTGCAGCAGGTACTCCCCCACCGGCACCGAGAAACCCCGGTAGTAGATGTCGGTGGGCGCGGCGGAGCTGCTGAGGAACTCGTACTCCAGCACCACCGTGTCGCCCTGCGACAGCATCCGGTCGAAGATGATCTCAGCGGCGCACAGCCCGCTGTCCGGATCGGTGCGCACCCGCCCCAGGCGGCAGTTGCGCAGCGCGTTGATCTGCACCGGGGCGCCCGGATCGTCGGTGCGGAAGATGCCGACGGTGCGCGACACCCGGTCCACGTTGGCCCGCAGCACCTGCCGGCAGCTGAGGCTGATCTCCTGCCGCTGCGCGCCCACCTGGTACACGTCGTGCAGGCTGACCCGGCTGAGCTCGTGGTAGAGCCAGCGGTCCAGCTCCCCGATCATCTTGGCGACGCTGGGCGAGTCGGTGAACAGCCGGTCGATGTCGATGGTCCCCGGGGGCTGGCCCAGCCAGCGCCCGCGCGGGCGGCGCGGACCGAGCTGGGCTATCAGGGACTCGGCGGGCAGCGACAGGATCTGCTCCAGCAGCCGGACCGCCTTCATCGACTCGGGGCGCTCAGGACGGCTGCGCCCCCGGCGCCAGTAGCTCAACGTGGTGGTGCTGACTGTGATCCCGGCAGCGGCAAGCCGCTCCTGGATCTCCTCCAACCGCATTCCCCGGTCTTCGATGGCCAGGTGGAGCACGGCGGAGAACGGGCCGGTTCGCAGCGCGTGCGCCAGGTCCCGGCCGACCGAATCCGGTCGAGCCTTCTCCATGAACGGTGAGTATCGTCACCGCTGCGCGATACCGCCACCGCACTGCGCCGCCGCGGGTGCTCAGCCGGGCAGCAGGGACTGGTCCGGCTCCGGTAGGCGGTGCACGACGATCCCGGCCAGACCGGGGCCGACGTGCGCGGCGACGACCGCGCCGACCTCGCTGGTGTAGAGCTCGCACAGCCGGTCGCCGAGCCGTTCCCGCAGCGCCGCCGCGACCGAGCCGGCCCGCTCGGCGGCGGCCAGGTGGTGCACCGCGACCTCGACCGGGCCGTCCCCGGACGCCTGCACCGCGAGCGCCACCAGCCGGTCCAGGGCACGGGCGGCGGTGCGCACCTTGTCGCGCATGGAGATGCCGCCCGCCGAGACCTCCAGCAGCGGCTTGACCGCCAGCGCCGTGCCGACCAGCGCGGACGCGGCGTTGATCCGGCCGCCCCGGCGCAGGTGCTCCAGCGTGTCGACGTAGAAGAAGGTGGAGGTGCGGCTGATGGTGGACAGCGCCGCCTCGCGTACCCCCTTGAGGTCCCTGCCCTCGGCCGCGGCCCGCGCCGCCGCCAGGGCCGGGAAGCCCACGCCCATCGCCGCCGAGCACGAGTCGACCACCTCGACCGGCCCGGCCGCCTGCTTGGCCGCGATCGCGGCCGAGCCGAGCGTGCCCGACAGCGCCCCGGCCAGGTGCACCGAGACGACACCGTCGACGCCCGCGGCGAACAGGTGGTCGTACACCTGCTTGAACTCGGCCGGAGTGGGCTGGGAGGTGGTGACCGACACCCGCCGCGCGGTCAGCGCCACCGCGACCTCGGCCGGGGTGACGTCGACGCCCTCGCGGCCCGACACGCCGCCGAGCACGATGTGCAGGGGCACCACGGTGAGCGTCCCGTCGCCGACGGCGGCGGGCAGGTACGCGGTGGAGTCGGTGACGACGGCTACGGCCATGCGCGCACGCTACCTGTCACGACGGCTGTGCCGAGATGACCTCGAGCACAGGCCCCATCTGGCAGATCGTCGCGATGTCGGTGCGGATGCGGCCGGTGACCGTCAGCCGGGCCCCGGGCGTGATGACGTCGCGGTCGCCGCCCATCAGCTCGTAGGTCTTGCCGGACGCGCGCAGCACGGTGCAGCCGCCCTCCAGGTCGACATGCTCGACGGTGCCGGTCACGGTGATCTCGTCCCTGGCCGGGGGCGGGATGCTCGGGCCGCCCTTCGGCGGCTTGGGCGTGCCCGCGCCCGGCGACGGTGCGCTGCTCACACTGGCCTCCCCGGTGGGTGTGCCGTTCGGCTCCGCGGTGCCGGTGCGCGCGCAACCGGCCAGCAGGCCGCCCAGCAGCGTCGCGGCCAGCAGGGTTCGCGTCAGGTGCTTTCGCGTCGTCATGTCAGATGGGACGTTACCGGCACGCCGGGAGTTGCGCGAGCGCTGCTCAGACACCCGCGTTGTACGCCGACACCCGCCAGCCGTGCTCTGCCGAGTGGGTCAGGTCGACCCAGTGGCAGTTCTGGATCGGCATGATCGTCGGCAGGATCTCGTACGGCCAGCCCAGCAGGGTGGCGACGCCGTACTTGATGGCGGCGCCGTGCGAGGCGAGCACCGTGGTGGCACCCGGGGCGGCCTCGGCGGCCTGCCGGATGACCTCGACGACCCGCTTGCCCAGGTCGGCCAGTGGCTCGACGCCGTCGCCCGGGGCGTCCACGGCGTCACGCCAGCCGCGCCACGAGACCGGGAACCGCTCCTTGACCTCGGTCATCAGCAGGTCTTCCCACTGCCCGAAGCCGCGCTCGCGCAGCCGCGGGTCGCGCTCGGCCACCAGCCCGGTCAGCTCCGCCAGCGCGGCCGCGGTGTGCGCGGCGCGGCTGAGGTCGCTGGTGACCAGCCGGACGGGGCCGCGGCGAGCGAGCGCCGGGGCCGCGGCAGCAGCCTGCGCGCGGCCCGTGTCGTTGAGCGGCGAGTCCTGCTGCCCCTGCACCCGGCCCTCGGCGTTGTAGTACGTGTTGCCGTGCCGCCAGAGGACGACCCGGGTCACAGCGTGCTCCGAGCCCCGCTCGTTGCTCACGCGGCGTCCTGGGCCGCCAGGTGGCGGTCGACGAACTCGATCCGGGCGCAGTCCTTCCACAGCCGGTCCAGCGCGTAGAACTCGCGCTCCTCGCTGTGCTGCACGTGCACCACGATGTCGTTGAAGTCCAGCAGGACCCAGCGGCCGGCGCGCTCGCCCTCGCGGCGCACGGGCTTGGCCTTCTCGGGCAGCTGGAGCAGGGCATCCTCGATCGCGTCGACGATGGCGAGCACCTGGCGTTCGTTGGAGGCGGAGGCGACCACGAAGACGTCGGTGATGACGAGCTGGTCGCCCACGTCCAGCAGGACGATGTCCTCGGCCTTCTTGTCGGCGGCGGCCTGTGCTGCGGCCAGCGCCATCTCGACGGCACGCTCGGTTGCGGGCACCTTGGTCCTTTCGGTCGTGTCATGCTCGCCAGCTACCGCGGCCTTAATCGGCGTCATCCTTCGCGCTGCTACGGATGACACCGAGCGGCCGCTACCGCTGGCGACGGTCAACCCCCCGCTGGGTGCGGACAGGCTTGACATCAAGAATCTCACAGGCGCGCCGGAAGACGCCGCTGAGATTGCGACGAGGTGCCCCAGCCCACCGCCGATCAGCGGTAAAGACGCCGTTTTGTGATGTATTGCACTACCCCGTCCGGTACCAGGTACCAGACGGGCTGGCCCGCGGCGACGCGCCGGCGGCAGTCGGTGGACGAGATCGCCATCGCCGGCACCTGGACCAGGCTCACCACGTCGGCGGGCAGATGCGCGTCGGTGAGGTCGAACCCGGGCCGGGTCACCCCGACGAAGTGGGCCAGCTCGAACAGCTGGTTCGCGTCCTTCCAAGAGAGGATCTTGGAAAGCGCGTCGGCGCCGGTGATGAAGAACAGCTCGGTCTTCTCGCCGTACTGCCCGCGCAGCTCACGCAGGGTGTCCACCGTGTAGGTGTCCCCGCCCCGGTCGATGTCGGCCCGGCTGACGGAGAACCGCGGGTTCGACGCGGTCGCGATGACCGTCATCAGGTAGCGGTCCTCCGCCGCCGTCACCGGGTTGCCGCTCTTCTGCCACGGCTGCCCGGTCGGCACGAACACGACCTCGTCGAGGGCGTAGCGGTCGGCCACCTCGCTGGCGGCCACGAGGTGTCCATGGTGGATGGGATCGAAGGTCCCGCCCATGATCCCGATACGACTCGCCACGCCCTCCACCGTACGTCAGCCTCTGGCCCGCAGCGCCCGCGCTAGATCATCGGTGCTGTCGGCCAGCTGCCGCGCCGGCAGCGGGTGCACCGGGCCCGCCAGCGCCCGCTCGGCGGCGGCCAGCGTGGCGGGCGACACGGCGTAGACCGGGTACGCGGCCGCGACCAGGTGGGCCAGCATGTCGCCCGAGCGGCCGGCCGAGGCGGGCAGCTCGGCGAAGAACCGCGCCACGTACGGCTCGGTCAGCTCGGCGTGCTCTGGCTGCCACATCCCCAGCCCGGCCGCGGCGCAGATCCGGTTGGACAGCCCCTGCTCGCGCACGATCAGGTCGAAGGCCCACGCCTTGGCCTGCGGGTCCGGCCGCGACGCACGGCAGCGCACGGCCTCCTGCTCACCCCGGGCGCTGTTGTCGCGCGCCAGCTCGGCGTCGATCTCGGCCTCGGACACGTCGCCGAGCACCGACAGCCGGGTCAGCACCGACCAGCGCAGCTCGCTGTCGACGACCAGGCCCTCGGGCACCGCGGTGCCGTCGAGCCAGCCGCGCAGCAGCTCGCGCTCGCCCGCGCCGCCGACCGCGGTCAGCTGGCGCGCGCCGACGAGCTGGCGCCCGCTGCCCGGCGCGGCGGTCTCCAGCAGCGTGCGGGCGGCCGCGGCCAGCGCCGCCCGGCCCTGCTCGCGCTGCTGTTCCGGCAGGAACGTGTTGACCGCCAGACGGGCCAGCGCGAAAACCGACTCGGCCAGGGTCACGTCCGTCTCGGCCGGCAGCACGTCGGCGGCCAGGCGCACGAACTCCAGCGCGGGCCACTCGGCGTCGCGGGTGGCGTCCCAGGCGCTGTTCCACAGCAGCGCGCGGGTCAGCGAGTCCGGCTGCTCGGCGAGCAGCGCACCCAGGTCGGTCCGGGTCCGGTCGTCCAGGCGGATCTTGGCGAAGGTGAGGTCGCCGTCGTTGAGCAGCAGGCCCTTTCCGCGTACGCCGGAGAGCTGCGGCACCGGGGTCACCGCGCCGGACACCTCGATCTCGGTGCGCCGCCACTGCCCCTGCTCGTCGAACCAGCCCAGGCCGATGCGGTGCGGGCGCAGCACCGGGAACTGCGGCGACGCGGTCTGCACCACGGCGACCGACTCGTACGACCCGTCCGCCGCCCAGGTGATCTCCGGGCGCAGCGTGTTCACCTGCGGGGTGCGCAGCCAGTCGCGCGCCCACGCGTCCAGGTCCCGGCCGCTGGCCTGCGACAGCGCGTCCAGCAGGTCGGCCAGGGTGGCGTTGCCCCAGGCGTGCTTGTCGAAGTAGGACCGCAGCCCCGCCAGGAACGCGTCGTCGCCGATCCACGCCACCAGCTGCCGCAGCGCCGAGCAGCCCTTGGCGTAGGAGATGCCGTCGAAGTTGGCGAACGCCGCGTCGGTGTCGGCGACCTCGGTCGGCGCGATCGGGTGCGTGGACGGGCGCTGGTCGGCGGCGTACCCCCAGGCCTTGCGGCCGACGCCGAAGCGGGTCCACGACTGCGGCCACGGCGTCACCTCGGCCACCAGCCGGTAGCCCATGTACGTCGCGAACGACTCGTTCAGCCACAGGTCGTCCCACCAGCGCATGGTGACCAGGTCGCCGAACCACATGTGCGCCATCTCGTGGGCGATGATGGCGGCCCGCTCCAGCCGCTCGGTGTCGGTGACCGTCGCGCGGAACAGCAGCTCGTCGCGGAACACGACCAGGCCGGGGAACTCCATCGCGCCCCAGCTGAACTCGGGCACGAACGCCTGGTCGTACTTGCCGAACGGGTAGCGCACGCCGAACAGCTCGTGGTAGCGGTCCAGGAACGCCTTGGTCAGCATGAAGATCTCGGGGGCGTCGCGGTGCAGCGCCTCGGCCTCGCTGGCCCGCGCCACGATCGCCATGCCGATGCCGTCGTGGGCGTCGTCCACCTGGACGTACGGCCCGGCCACGAACGTGATCAGGTACGTGGCGACCGGCTTGGTGGCCGCGAACTCCCACCGGCCCGGGGCGGTCTGCGCGCCGTCGGCGTTGGCGCGGACCAGCCACGACGGGTCGGCGGTGACGGCCAGGGTCACCGGCGCCTTCAGGTCCGGCTGGTCGAAGCAGGCCATGAACCGGGGCGCGTCGGCGATCGAGGGCTGCGCGTACGTGTAGACCAGGCCGTCGGCGGGGTCGGTGAAGCGGTGGATGCCCTCGCTGGTGCGGGTGTACGGGTAATCCGCGGTCACCTCGACGGTGTTCTGCTCGGCGAGCCCGTCCAGCGCCAGCCGCCCCTCGGCGAAGGCCGACTCCGGCAGCGGCACGCCGTTGAGCGTCGCCGCCAGCAGGCGATCGGCCCGCACTTCGAGGAAGGTGGCGGTGCCGGGTGCCGCCTGGAAGCGGACGGTGGTCACGCTGCGGAAGGTCTCCTCACCGGTAGTGAGGTCGACGTCGAGCTCGTACGACAGCTGCCGCACGGTAGCGGCACGCGAGACGGCTTCGGCATGGGTGAGGCTGCGCTGCGTCATGCGCCCCATCCTGCCTGATAGACCCCCTGCCGCCACATGCCGGTTGCCGCGCGGCGACGCGCGGTGCCACAATCGGCGTCATGCGGATGACGACACCCACGACCAACCTGTGGTGGCTGCCCTGACCCGGCGGCCCGCATCCGTATGACCTCACCAGGCCGCCTCACCGGGCGGCCTTTCTCGTGCACGGGCTCGTGCGCCTCCCGGTCCGGCGACCGCGATCGCGACAGGAGACCGACATGACCCTCACCGCACTCAGCCCCGCCCAGGCCTCGGCCACGACCCGGGTCCGCCGCCTGAGCGGCTGCAAGCCCACCGGCCGCCTGCACCTGGGCAACCTGCTCGGCATGATCCGGCCGATGCTGGCCGCGCAGTACGACACCGACTCGATCACGATGATCGCCGACATGCACGCGCTCACGGTCGAGCACGACCCGGCCCGGCTGCGCGAGTACGTCCGCGAGCAGGCCCGGGTGCTGCTGGCGGCCGGGATCGACCCCGACCGCGGCGTGCTGTACGTCCAATCCGACCTGCCCGAGCACGCCGGACTCCATTACATCCTGGAGTGCGCGACCGGCTACGGCGAGGCGCAGCGGATGACCCAGTTCAAGGAGAAGGGTGCCGGCGCCGCCGGGGTCCGGCTCAGCCTGCTGACGTACCCGGTGCTGATGGCCGCCGACATCCTGGTGCACGACATCGACGTGGTGCCGGTCGGCGACGACCAGGGCCAGCACCTGGAGCTCACCCGCACCCTGGCGACCCGGTTCAACGCCCGCTACGGCACGGTGTTCACCGTGCCGGTGGGGCAGCTGCCGCAGGTCGCGGCGCGGGTGATGGACCTGGCCGACCCGGGCGCCAAGATGGGCAAGACCAACGATTCCGCGGCCGGCACGATCGGGCTGCTGGACCCGCCGGACGTGGTGCGGCGCAAGGTCATGCGCGCGGTCACCGACACCGCGGGCGTGGTCCGCCACGACCGGCAAGGGCAGCCGGGCGTCACCAACCTGCTGGAGATCTACCAGGCGTGCGCCGGGGAACCGGGTCGCTTCACGTCCTACGGCGCGCTCAAGGCCGGGGTGGTCGACGCGGTGGTGGCGCTGCTGGAACCGCTTCAGCGGGCGTACGCGGCGCTGCCGCCGCAGGAGGTGGAGCGCATCCTGGCCGACGGGGCCGAGCGGGTTCGCCCGCGGGCTGCCGCCACACTGCGGCGAGCCGGCGAGGCGATCGGCCTGCGTTGCTAGGGCCGAACGATCTTCTTCGTGAAGCAGACGGAGCTGGAGTTGTGCACGTATCTGCCGTACGGCTCGGTGCGCTGGTAGCCCACCGACTCGTACAGCGCGATCGCCTCAGGCTGGTTCTCGCCGGTCTCTAGGAGCAGCGTGTCCCAGCCCTGGGCGGTGGCCCGTCGTTCCAGTGCCGCAAGGATGCGGCGGGCCACCCCGGCGCGGCGATGCGCCGGTGCCACATACATTCGCCTGATCTCCCCCGAGCCGGTTTCGAGCGGAGTCAACGCTCCGCACCCGACCGGCTGGCTCAGTACGTACGCCACGACGAAGTGGGCACGGGGGTTCAAGGGGGTTCGCGTCGTGCCCGGATACCGCGTGAGAAGTTCGTCCTCAGCGGCGAGTACGAGCGCGGTCACATCAGGGTGGGTGATCTCACGGTGCTGGATCAACACCGTCGTGACGCTAGCCAGGGCATGTTTCCGGACTGTTACGCGCTGCGCACACCCGAGCCGCCCGCACCGTGCTGTTACCCAACCGTAGCGAAACCCACCGTTCACACCCGCGCGAAGGAAGGAAAGAAGGGCACCCTCCCCGCGCGACGCGCAGGAGAAGGCGCCCTTCCCAGCTGGTGCCGCGGTCAGCGGCGCTCGTCCGCGTCCGCGTCCGCGTCGGTCTCGTCGAAGTCGTCGGCGAAGTCCTCGTCGTCGTCTGCGGCGCCGTCGGGGCCCTGGACGTCCTGCCCGTCCTCCAGCCACTCGTCTCCGGCGGTGTCGCCGTCCTCGCGCTCGCGGCGTGCCTTGCGGGCGGCCAGGCGCTCGGTGGCACCGGGCCGGGTCGGCTCGCCGTCGATGCGGATGTCGGTGCCCCGGTTGCCGGGCACGTAGTCGACGCCGGCGTAGACCGTGGGCTGCCAGTCGAACTCCATGGTGCCGATGCGCACCGGGTCGCCCGGCTGCGCGCCGAGCTTGGCCAGCTTCGCCTCGACGCCGAGCCGGGCGAGCCGGTCGGCCAGGTAGCCGACGGCCTCGTCGTTGTCGAACGTGGTCTGCCGCACCCAGCGCTCGGGCTTGGCGCCGCGCACGACCCATACCCCGGCCTTGTCCTGCTCGATCTCGAAGCCGGAGTCGTCGACGGCCTTCGGGCGCAGCACGATGCGGGTCGGCTCCAGCACCGGCTTGGCGGCGCGGTGCTCGTCGACCAGCCGGGCCAGCGCGTAGATCAGCTCCTGGAGGCCCTCGCGGGTGGCGGCGCTGACGGCGTAGATCGGCCAGCCGTACTTCTCCAGGTCGGGGCGGACGATGTCGGCCAGATCCCGCCCGTCCGGTACGTCGATCTTGTTGAGCACGATGATCCGGGGCCGGTCCTCCAGCCCGCCGTACTGCGCCAGCTCCGCCTCCAGGGCGTCGATGTCGGCGGCGGGGTCGCGGTTGGGCTCCAGCGTGGCGGTGTCCACGACGTGCGCCAGCACCGCGGTGCGCTCGATGTGGCGCAGGAAGTCCAGGCCCAGGCCCTTGCCCTCGGCCGCGCCCGGGATCAGGCCGGGCACGTCGGCGACGGTGTACGTCTGGTCGCCGGCCTGCACCACGCCGAGGTTCGGCACCAGCGTGGTGAACGGGTAGTCCGCGATCTTGGGCTTGGCCGCGGAGATCACCGAGATCAGCGACGACTTGCCCGCGCTCGGGAAGCCGACCAGGCCGACGTCGGCGACGCTCTTGAGCTCCACCACCACGTCGAGCCGGTCCCCGGGCTCGCCCAGCTCGGCGAAGCCGGGAGCCTTGCGCCGGGAGCTGGCCAGCGCCGCGTTGCCCCGGCCGCCCCGGCCGCCCCGGGCGATCTCCAGGGTCGTGCCGGTGCCCACCAGGTCGGCGATGACCTCGCCGTCGGCCGTCTGCACCACGGTGCCGTCGGGCACCTTGAGCACCAGGTCGGTCCCGTTGGCGCCCTCGCGGTTGTTGCCCGCGCCGCCCTTGCCGTTCGGGGCCTTGAGGTGGGGGTGGAAGTGGAAGTCCAGCAGCGTGTGCACGTTCGGGTCGACGACCATCAGGATGCCGCCGCCGTGGCCGCCGTTGCCCCCGTCAGGGCCGCCGAACGGCTTGAACTTCTCCCGGTGGATGGAGACGCAACCGTGCCCGCCGTCACCCGCCTGTAGGTGCAGCACCACGCGATCCACGAAGGTCGCCACGTTTCCATCCTCCAGCTATGTAGATCTAAATCAGCATATGCCCGCTCTGCGGGCGCACTCGCACCACTGCCGGCGAGCTCCCCGACAATCAGCGCTCGCCGCGGCCCGCGCATGCCCCGAACACACTGGGACGCTCACCACAACGCGGGTCCGGGTCACTGCAGTTTCCGGGAAAGTGCAGGAATTCTGGCCGGAATTCGTGCACTTTCCCCGAAACTGCGGTGACCGCCCGGCCCTCGGCGCGGCGCAGCCGGCGGAAATGGTAAGAGGCGGGAAGGCGCAGCGCGCCTTCCCGCCTCTTATGAGCAATCAGCCCTCGACCGGGACGATGTTCACGGTCTTGCGGCCGCGCTTGAGGCCGAACTGCACGGCACCGTGGGCCAGCGCGAACAGCGTGTCGTCGCTACCACGGCCGACCAGGTCGCCCGGGTGGAACTTGGTGCCACGCTGGCGGATGAGGATCTCGCCGGCGGACACGACCTGACCACCGAAGCGCTTCACCCCGAGCCGCTGGGCGGCGGAGTCGCGACCGTTGCGCGAGCTGGATGCACCCTTTTTATGTGCCATCTCGAGGCCTACTTCCCGCTCTTGATGCCGGTGACCTTGACCTGGGTCAGCGGCTGACGGTGACCCTGCCGCTTGTGGTAGCCGGTCTTGTTCTTGAACTTGTGGATCCGGATCTTCGGGCCCTTGGTGTGGGCCACGACCTCTCCGGAAACAGAAACCTTGGCAAGCTTCGCCGCGTCGGTCACCAGGTCGCTGCCATCAACGAGCAGCACTGCGGACAGTGCAACCGCGTCGCCGGGCGCGCCCGCGAGCTTCTCGACCTCGATCACGTCGCCCTCGGCGACCTTGTACTGCTTGCCGCCGGTCTTGACGATCGCGTACATGAGACGCGGACTCCTGTCGTAGCTCTGGCGGTTGACTGCGCTCGGCGCGTCCTGGCCGAAAGCCGGCCGTCACACACGCACGCATACGGCGCCTGTTAGAGCACCGCAGAGAAGCCTACGTCATGGCCTGCCCGTTGCCCAAACCGGGCGGCCTGTCGGCACGGCGCAGGTGAGGGTGGTCACCCGCGCCGTGCTCAGCGGCTCACGCCTTGCAGAGGGTCTGGACCTTCTCGCCCAGGCTCGAGAACTCCGGCCCGGTGACGATCGCCTGGATCTTGGCCTGGTCGGCACCCGCCGCGGCCACGTCCGCCAGGGCCTTGTTCAGCCCGGCCAGGTCCGCCTGCACGGCGGCCTTCAGCTCGGCGTCGGCGATCGTCTCGGCGTCCTTGCCGTACGCGGCCTGGAACGCCGGCAGCTCCTTGACCATGCCCTGGACGGCCTCGCCGGCGGTGGCCGGGTCCATCAGCTTCGGCAGCAGCGGCATGATCTTGGCCTTGAAGTCCGCGTCGGCCTTGGTCAGGTTCTCGCAGGCGGTCTTCTTGTCGACGCCGGCCGGCGTCGGCGAGGCGGCCGCGGACGGGGCGCCGCTGGCAGCGGGGGTGTCGACCGGGGTGTCGGCGCAGGCGGCGGCACCGAACAGCGCCACGCCCAGGGTTGCGGCAGCGAGAATGCGTCGCATCAGGGATTCCTTCGGGATAGCGGGGTGAAACGGACAGACATCACTGCCCTGCACGAGGTGAGTGCAACTTGCTCGGGCAGCATAGACAGCCCATACCCACCGACGCCCGGACGATACCGGACAGCCGGGAAGTATGAACCGGGGTCAGGAGGTGGGGCAGAGCTTCTCCAGGGCCTCGCCGGCTGCGGTCAGATCCGCGCTGAACAGGATCTCCTGCATCTTCGACGGGTCCTGGGACAGCTTCTGCGGGTCGGCCAGCACGGCCTGCGCGGAGTCCAGCGCCTTGATCAGGTCGGCCAGCGCCTTCTTGAGCGCCGGGTCGGCCGCCTTCTCCGACTGGGTCTTGAGCGTGGTCGAGAACGCCACGTAGTCCTTGGACAGGTCGTCCAGGAAGGCTTTGGCCTTGGCCGGGTCGCTGAGCGCCTCGCCGGCCTTCTGCGCCTTGGAGATGATCGTCATGGTGAAGGTGCTGGCCGCCTGCACTGACGCCGCGCACACAGCCTTGTTGTCGGTGGTGCCGGTGCCGGTGCCGGTGCCCGCCGAGCCACTGGCGCTGGGCGCCGCGCTGGGGTCGGCGGCGGCGGACGCGGAGGCGGCGGTGGAGGCAGAGGGTTGCGCGTCGACCACCGGGCTGTCGGCACAGCCGGCGGCCGCGGCCAGGGACAGGCTCAGGGTGACGGCGAGCAGGACGCGTCGCATGGTGGCGTTTCCTCCGAAACGGGGGCCGGACAGCAAGCTGCCCGGGGTCGTGGCAACGTACCCCGGGCAGCTTACGCAGTCCGTGCGACGGCGCATCTTTTCCGCGCCCCGCCGTATCAATTCGTTACGGGCGGGTGCGCCGCCGGCCGCCCCGCCGCGTACGGCGCCGCGTCGGCACGTCAGCAGCCTCGTCGGGGCCGTCGGCGTCACCGCCGTCGCCCTCGTCGTCGGCCGCCTCGTAGCGGGACAGGTCGTAGCCCGCCGTGTCGTAATAGTCGGCCTCGGTCGCCCGCGGCTTGGGCTCGGGCGCCGCCGGAGCCGCCTTGACCTGCGCCGGAGCCACCTGCTGGACCGGCGCCGGGGCGGCGGCCCTTCGGTCGGATACCGGCTCCGTGTGAATGATCACACCACGGCCCTTGCAGTGCTCGCACGGCTCGCTGAACGCCTCCAGCAGCCCCGCGCCGATGCGCTTGCGCGTCATCTGCACCAGGCCCAGCGAGGTGATCTCGGTGACCTGGTGCTTGGTCCGGTCCCGGCCCAGGCACTCGGTCAGCCGCCGCAGCACCAGCTCGCGGTTGCTCTCCAGCACCATGTCGATGAAGTCGATGACCACGATGCCGCCCAGGTCGCGCAGGCGCAGCTGCCGCACGATCTCCTCGGCCGCCTCCAGGTTGTTGCGGGTGACCGTCTCCTCCAGGTTGCCGCCCGCACCGGTGTACTTGCCGGTGTTGACGTCGACCACCGTCATCGCCTCGGTGCGGTCGATGACCAGGTGGCCGCCCGAGGGCAGGAACACCTTGCGGTCCAGGCCCTTGAGGATCTGCTCGTCGATGCGGTACGTGGCGAACACGTCCGCGACGCCGGTGTGCCGGTGCACCCGGTCCACCAGATCGGGTGACACGTGGTGCAGGTAGGACTGGACGGTCTCGTAGGCGTTGTCGCCCTGGACCACCAGCTCCTTGAAGTCCTCGTTGAACAGGTCGCGGACCACCCGGACCACCAGGTCGGGCTCGCCGTACAGCAGCGCCGGGGCGCCGCCGTCGGCCGCGCGGGCCTGGATGTCCTCCCACTGACCCTGCAGGCGCTTGACGTCGCGGGCCAGGTCCTCCTCGGAGGCGCCCTCGGCGGCGGTGCGCACGATCACGCCCGCGCCCTCGGGCACCAGCTTCTTGAGGATGTCGCGCAGCCGCTTGCGCTCCACATCGGACAGCTTGCGGCTGATGCCCGACGCGTTGCCGTTGGGCACGAACACGAGGTGGCGGCCGGACAGCGCGACGTGGCTGCTCAGGCGGGCGCCCTTGTGACCCAGCGGGTCCTTGGTGACCTGCACCAGCACCGAGTCGCCCGAGCGCAGCGCCTGCTCGATGGAGCGCGAGCGCCCCTCCAGCCCGGCGGCGTCCCAGTTGACCTCACCGGCGTACAGCACGGCGTTGCGGCCGCGGCCGAGGTCGACGAAGGCGGCCTCCATGCTCGGCAGCACGTTCTGCACCTTGCCGAGGTAGACGTTGCCGACCATCGTCGCGGCCGAGGCGCGGGTGACGTAGTGCTCGACGAGCACGCCGTCCTCCATCACCGCGATCTGGGTGCGGTCGGGGTTCTCCCGGATCACCATGACCCGGTCGACCGCCTCACGGCGGGCCAGGAACTCCGACTCGGTCAGGATCGCCGGCCGGGTCCGGCGCTGCTCGCGCCCGTCACGGCGGCGCTGGCGCTTGGCCTCCAGCCGGGTCGAGCCCGACACGCCCTGCACCTCGTCGCTGACGGCGCGCGGCTCACGGATGCGTACGACGGTGTGCACGCCGTCCTCGGCGCCGTCCTCAGCGTCGCCCGCGCCCTTGCGGCGGCGGCGACGGCGGCGGCGCGTCAGCGGCTCCTCGTCGTCGTCGGCCTCGGCGTCGGCCTCGACCGGCTCGCCGGCCTCATCGTCGGACGCCTCGTCGTTGGTGCCCTTGCCGCGGCCACGGCCGCGACGGCCCCGGCGGCGGCGGCTGCGGCCGTTCTCGTCGAGCTCGGAGTCGTCCTCGTCGAGCTCGGCGCCGGCTTCCTCCTCCTCGGCCTCCACCGCGGCGGCCGGCTCGGCCTCCTCGGTCCGGCCACGGCGCGAACGGCGGCGACGGCGGCCCGACTCCGCGGGCTCGGCCTCGTCCTCGGCGCGGCTCTCGGCCTCGGCACGCGGCTGCTCGGCACGCGGCTGCTCAGCGCGAGGCTGCTCAGCACGGGGCTGCTCGGCACGGACCGGCGGCGCGGCGGCCTCCGGAGCCATGAAGAGCACCGAGATGGCCTTGCGCTTGGGCGCGGGCTCCTCGGCCGGTGCGGCCTCGGCAGCCGGGGCCTCCTCGGCCTCGAGCTCCTCGGCCAGCTCCGCGGCATCCTGTTCGGCCGCGGGCACCGAGAGGGCGGGTGTGGGCAGCACTATCGGAGCTTCTGCCTCAATTGCAGCAGACTCGCCGGAGATGTCGGGTTCCGCCACCTTCTTACGGCGGCGGGCGGCCTTCTTGACCGGGGCGACCGCCTCGGTCTCCTCCTCCTGCGGCTCCTCGGCCGCGGCGGTGGCGCGCTTGCGGGTGCGACGGCGCACCGTCGCCTCGGCCGGCGCCTGCGCGGAGTCGTCGGCGGCCGACGTCCCGTCAGAGGCGTCGGCGCTGACGGCACCGCTGTCGTCGCGCTGTGGCGCCGTGCTGTGCGGGGGTTCCCCGCCGTGCTGTGCCTCGTCGGCGCTGTCAGGCCGATCTGCGGGCTCGTGGTCGAGCATCCGGCTGTTCTCCAGTTCTGGCGTTCCCGGGCGCGTAGACGAACGCAGCCACTCAGGAACACCGGTGTTTTCCGTCGTTCCACCAGCCCGGGCGCCAGGTCAGGCACTGCGGGCCGGCTTTGCGCCGAAGTCTGCCGACAGCGTTAGCCAAGCCGGGCTAACGCTCGCCGATGGCGACGGGATCGCGGTCCGCGTCGAGCGGGTCCACGATCTCCCCCTGCGGGGTCAACGTGCCCTGTGCCAGCCGTGTCGCCCTGGCACTACGAAGTGTGTGGGGCGTCGACGGCTCCAGGTCGGCCACCACGCGCAGGCCAGACAGGACGTCATCGGGTCGAACGGAGGGAGTGACCTGCCGCACGACAAGGTCGAGTATCGCACACGGGGCGGTCTCGACCACGCCAGGTGGCCGGGTCTGTGACCGGACGGCCTCGATGTGCACCACGGCGTCCCTGGTGTCGAAGGTGCGCCGGCCCTGTTTGGTCATACGTTCGACCAGAATCTCACTCTGAGCGACGAATGCGGCCACCGCGTCGGCCAGCTGGTCGTCGCCGACTCCCGGAAGCTCCATCCGCCAGTGCGACGCGGTGATCCGGTCGGCCAGGCTTCCCGGCGCGGTCGCCTCGACCGCCTCCAGCACGTCCAGCCCCGGCGACAGCGCCGCGTCCAGCGCCTTGACCAGCTGGTCGGGCTCGATCCGCTCGCGCAGGCCGAGCTCCAGGTACTCCGCCTCCGAGGCCACCCCGGTCGGGGCGGCGCTGGCGTAGGAGATCTTCGGGTGCGGGGTGAACCCCTGCGAGTACGCGATCGGGACCCCGGCCCGCAGGATGGCCCGCTCGATGGCGCGGGCGAAGTCCCGGTGCGAGGTGAAGCGCAGCGGGCCGCGCTTGGCGTAGCGCAGCCGGACACGCTGGACGACCGGCGCCTGCCCGCCCTCGGGCTGGTTCTTGGGCTTGCCCACGTCAGGCTCCAGCGGGTACGCGCAGGCCGGTGTTGACCGGCGTGATGGGCAGCAGCTTGCGGCCGGTGGGGCCGATCTGGATGTTGGTGTCCATGGACGGGCAGACGCCGCAGTCGAAGCACGGGGTCCAGCGGCAGTCGTCCTGCTCGTACTCGGTCAGGGCGTCCTGCCAGTCCTGCCAGAGCCAGTCCTTGTCCAGGCCCGAGTCCAGGTGGTCCCAGGGCAGCACCTCGGACTGCTCGCGCTCGCGGGTGGTGAACCAGTCCAGGTCCACCCCGAGGCCGGGCAGCACCGCGGCGCAGGCGTCGACCCAGCGCCGGTACGAGAAGTGCTCGGTCCAGCCGTCGAAGCGCTGGCCCTGCTCCCACACCTCGCGGATGACCGCGCCGACGCGACGGTCGCCCCGGGCCAGCAGGCCCTCGATCAGCGACGGCTCGCCGTCGTGGTACCGGAAGCCGATGGCCCGGCCCAGCGACCGGTCGGAGTTGATCTCCTGCTTGAGCGCGCGCAGCCGCCCGTCGATCACCTCGGGGCGCTCCATGGCGGCCCACTGGAACGGGGTGTGCGGCTTGGGCACGAACCCGCCGATCGACACGGTGCAGCGGATGTCCTTGGAGCCGGTGGCCTGGCGCCCCGACTTGATCACCTCGTGCGCCAGGCGCGCGATCTGCAGCACGTCCTCGTCGGTCTCGGTGGGCAGGCCGCACATGAAGTAGAGCTTCACCTGCCGCCAGCCGTTGCTGTACGCGGTGACAACGGTGCGGATGAGGTCCTCCTCCGTCACCATCTTGTTGATCACCTTGCGGATGCGCTCGGAGCCGCCCTCGGGCGCGAACGTCAGGCCGGTGCGCCGGCCGTTGCGCGACAGCTCCTGCGCCAGGTCGATGTTGAACGCGTCCACGCGGGTGCTGGGCAGCGACAGCGACACGTTGGTGCCGTCGTACTGGTCGGCCAGGCCCTTGCAGATGTCGCCGATCTCGGAGTGGTCAGCGGAGGACAGCGACAGCAGGCCGACCTCGTCGAAGCCGGAGAACTCCAGCCCCTCCTTCACCATCTGCCCCACGGTGGTGATCGAGCGCTCGCGCACCGGGCGGGTGATCATGCCGGCCTGGCAGAACCGGCAGCCGCGGGTGCAGCCCCGGAAGATCTCCACCGCGAACCGCTCGTGCACCGTCTCGGCCAGCGGCACCAGCGGCTTCTTCGGGTACGGCCACGCGTCCAGGTCCATCGTCGTGCGCTTGTGCACCCGGAACGGCACCCCGGCCCGGTTGGGCACCACGCGCTGGATGCGGCCGTCGGCCAGGTAGTCCACGTCGTAGAAGCGCGGCACGTACACCGACTCGGTCTTGGCCAGGCGCAGCAGCAGCTCGTCACGGCCGCCGGGGCAGCCCTCGCGCTTCCACGCGGCCACGATGTCGGTGATCTCCAGCACCGCCTCCTCGCCGTCGCCGAGCACGGCGGCGTCGATGAAGTCGGCGATGGGCTCCGGGTTGAACGCGGCGTGCCCGCCCGCGACCACGATCGGGTGCGAGTCGTCGCGGTCGGCCGCCAGCAGCGGGATCTGCGCCAGGCTCAGCTCGGTGAGCATGTTGGTGTAGCCCAGCTCGGTCGCGAAGGACAGGCCGAACAGGTCGAAGTCGCCCACGGCGCGGTGGGAGTCGACGGTGAACTGCGGCACCCCGTGCTCGCGCATCAGCTTCTCAAGGTCGGGCCAGACCGCGTACGTGCGCTCGGCGAGGGTGTCCTCGCGCTCGTTGAGCACCTCGTACAGGATCTGGACGCCCTGGTTGGGCAGGCCGACCTCGTAGGCGTCGGGGTAGGACAGCACCCAGCGCACGGTGGCCGACTCCCACGGTTTCACGACAGCGCCCAGCTCACCGCCGACGTACTGGATCGGCTTGCTGACCAACGGCAGCAGGAGCTCAAGCTGGGGAAAGACGGAGTCGCCACGCATGGGTATCAAGGGTACGCGCTCGCCCGGGGCCGACCGACCCCGGGCGATATCAAGCCGTTTATCCGGTTTATTCTTCGGCTGACTGCCGCTTGGGCGCGTACCGCGCGACGTACTCCTGACCCGTGAGCGACTGGATCGCCATCATCACGGTGTCGGTTATCTCACGTGCCGCGGTGCTCGCCGACTCGGCGTCGCGCCACGCACCCACCTCGATCGGCTTGCCGAACTTGATCGTGACGTCGCCGGCCCGCAGGTTCGGCAGCGCCTGGCCGATGGGCTGGACCCGCTCGGTGCCGATGGTGCCGACCGGGATGATCGGCACGTCGGCGGCGAGCGCCAGCCGCGCCGCACCGGTGCGCCCGCGGTAGAGGCGGCCGTCCGGCGACCGGGTGCCCTCCGGGTAGACGGCGACCAGGCCGCCCTCCTGGAGCACCGGGATCGCCGCGTCGAACGCGCTGAGCGCGGCCCGCCCGCCGGAGCGGTGCACCGGGATCGCACCCAGCCCGCCCATCAGGTTGCGGAAGAACATGCCGCTCAGGCCGGTCCCGATGAAGTAGTCCTCCTTGGCCCAGAAGGAGATGTGCCGCGACACCGCCGAGCCGAGGAAGAACTCGTCGGCGACGGACAGGTGGTTGCCTGCGAAGATGGCACCCCCCGTAGTGGGGATGTGCTCCTGCCCCTCGATCTTCGGCCGCCAGGCCAGTTTGACCGCGGGCGCCACAGTCCACAATCCGACCGTATAGAGCACCGGCACTTTCTGCCTCCATAGGGTATGAGCTTGCCGCCGGCCGATGAACTTACCTTGACGTCCTACCCTTCCTTCAGGAGGGGATTCCTGCCGGGCGGGTATGCCGCCCCTCGGTGGGTTCCTGCCTCACTGCGCGGTGCCGGAATCGCTCCCGGTCTTACCTGCGCTCCACAGGCGTTTAACCTCTCCGCCTCCCGCCGCGTCTCAGCGGCGAGTTTCCGTCCAGCGGCGAGAATGTTCTTCGCTGCGTTGAAGTCTCGATCATGGGTCGCCCCGCAGCTGCCACAGTTCCAGACCCGTACGCTAAGTGCCTTCGGGCCGTCATTGAGTCCACATGCTGAGCAAACCTGACTAGTTGGCTCAAAGCGTCCGATAACATAAACATGACGGCCGTATCGGGCAGCTTTAGACTCGAGCATCCTGCGGAAGCTCCCCCACGCCGCGTCATAGACCGACTTGGCCAGCCAGGTACGGGCGAGGCCGAGGACCGCCAGGTCTTCCAGGTAGATCGCTTGGTTCTCGCGAATCAGCCGGGTCGTCTCCTGATGCAGCCAGTCTCGCCGACTGTCCGCCACGCGCGCATGCACGCGCGCAAGCTTCACTCTCGCCTTAGCTCGGTTCTTGCTGCCCTTCTCCTTCCGAGCCAGGGCTCGGTACGCTCCCTTGAGGCGGCGCTCATGCCGCCGGAAGAATCGCGGGTTCTCGATGATCCGACCACGGGAGTCGACCGCGTACGCGGTCAGACCCAGATCGAGCCCGACCTCCTCGTCCACGACTGGCAGTTCCTCCGCTTGGACCTCTACGACGAAACTGGCGAAGTACCTGCCTGCCGAGTCCTTGACGACGGTGACCGATGACGGCTCGGCAGGCAGCTCCCTCGACCACCGAATTTCAAGATCACCCACTTTGGGCAGGCGGAGCCGGCCCGTGTCCAAGACCTTGAAGTTTGCATTTCGCGTGAACCGAATCGACTGCCTGGTGCCGCGCTTGGACCTGAGACGCGGTGGACCGACTCGGCGGCCCGCTCTCCGTCCCGACAGCGAACGGAAGAAGTTGCGGTAGGCCGTATTGAGATCGGCAAGCGCTTGCTGGAGAACAACGGCCGAGATCTCACCGAGCCATTGACGGTCCGGCAACTTCTTGGCCTGAGTCAACCAGCGGGAGAGCTCCGCATCCGTGACATAGGGTTCTCCGGCCAGCCTTGCCTGCTCACGTATGCGCAGCCCATCGTTGAAGACCACGCGAGCACATCCGAACGCCCGCGCCAGTGCCTGGCGCTGACCCGAGGTCGGGTAAAGCCGGAAGTTGTAGCGCAAGCGCACGAGAACATCATATTCGAGCGTTATGGGCGGCGATGAAGGTACGGGGCCGGTCCGATCAATCCGGCCCCGTACCTGCCTGCGGCGTTCAGCGTCGCGTCACACCCACGGTCACCTGCTCGCCATCGCCGACCTCCCCGGTGAAACCACCCTCGACCGCGCCAAAGGCGATCTCGTCGGCAAGCGTCTCTCCAGCGACGAACTCCCGGTGCGCGGTCACTGCCGCGACCACCTCGGGCGAGGCCGCCACGGTCACCGCGATCCGGTCGGTGATGTCCAGGTCCGCCTCGCGGCGGGCCTGCTGCACGGCCCGGACGACGTCGCGCGCCAGCCCCTCGGCGTGCAGCTCGGGCGTCACGGCGGTGTCGAGCACGACCACGCCCGCGTCCCCCGGCAGCGGGGCGGAGTGCTCGGCGTCGGCGGCGACGAGCTTCAGCTCGTACTCCCCCTCCTGGAGGGTGACCCCCGCGGCGACCGGGGCGCCGTCGACCAGCGACCACTCCCCCGCCTTCACCGCCTTGATCACCTGCTGCACCGAGCCGCCCACGCGCGGCCCGAGCACCCGCGGCACCACGTTGAGCACCTGCTCGCAGTGGCCGGTGAGGTCGTCGGACAGCACCACCTGCTTGACGTTGACCTCGTCGGCGACCAGGTCGGCGAAGTCGCGCAGCGACGACGCGTCCGGCGTGGCGACCGTGAGGGTCGCCAGCGGCAGCCGCACCCGCAGGCCCTTGGCCTTGCGCAGCGACAGCGCCGCCGAGCACACCTCGCGCACCCGGTCCATCGTCGCGACCAGCCCGTGGTCGGCGGGGAACAGTTCCGCCGACGGCCAGTCGGCCAGGTGCACCGAGCGCCCGCCGGTCAGCCCGCGCCAGATCTCCTCCGCGGTCAGCGGCGCCAGCGGCGCCACCACCCGGGCCACCGTCTCCAGCACCGTGTACAGCGTGTCGAAGGCGTCGGCGTCGGCCGCCCAGAACCGGTCCCGGCTGCGGCGCACGTACCAGTTGGTCAGCGCGTCCAGGTAGGACCGCACGCTCGCGCAGGCCGCCGACAGGTCGTAGGCGTCCAGCTGCGACTGCACCGTGGACACCAGCTCGCCGGTCTTGGCCAGGATGTAGCGGTCCAGCACGTTGGTCGAGTCGGTGCGGGTCCGCGCGGTATGGCCGCCGGCGTTGGCGTACAGGGTGAAGAAGTAGTACACGTTCCACAGCGGCAGCAGCACCTGGCGCACCGCGTCACGGATGCCCGACTCGTTCACGGCCATGTCGCCGCCGCGCAGCACCGGGGAGCTCATCAGCATCCAGCGCATCGCGTCGGCACCGTAGCGGTCGAACATCTCGTAGACGTCGGGGTAGTTGCGCAGGCTCTTGGACATCTTGCGGCCGTCGGAGCCCTGGAGGATGCCGTGGCTGACGCAGCTGCGGAACGCCGGCCGGTCGAACAGCGCCGTGGCCAGCACGTGCATGGTGTAGAACCAGCCGCGGGTCTGCCCGATGTACTCGACGATGAAGTCGCCCGGGTAGTGGTTCTCGAACCACTCGGTGTTCTCGAACGGGTAGTGCACCTGGGCGAACGGCATCGAGCCGGACTCGAACCAGCAGTCCAGCACCTCCGGCACCCGGCGCATGGTCGCCCGGCCCGTCGGGTCGTCCGGGTTCGGCCGGGTCAGCTCGTCGACGTACGGGCGGTGCAGGTCGGTGACCTTGACCCCGAAGTCCTCCTCCAGCTGCGCCAGCGAGCCGTACACGTCCACGCGCGGGTAGGCCGCGTCGTCGGAGACCCACACCGGGATCGGCGAGCCCCAGAACCGGTTGCGGCTGATCGACCAGTCACGGGCGTTGGCCAGCCACTTGCCGAACGAGCCGTCCTTGACGTGCTCCGGGGTCCAGCTGATCTGCTGGTTGAGCTCGACCATCCGGTCCCGGAACGCGGTCACCTTCACGAACCAGCTCGACACCGCCTTGTAGACCAGCGGGGTGTCGCAGCGCCAGCAGTGCGGGTACGAGTGCGTGTAGGTCTCGTGCCGCAGCACCATGCCGCGGTCCTTCAGCTCGCGGATGACCGCCTTGTTCGTCTCGAACACCTGCTGGCCCTCGTACGGCGGCACCAGCGCCGTGAAGCGCGCCCGCTCGTCGACGGTCACCACGGTCGGGATCCCGGCCGCCAGGCAGGTGTTCTGGTCGTCCTCACCGAACGCCGGGGCCAGGTGCACCACCCCGGTGCCGTCCTCGACCGTGACGAACTCCGCGCCCAGCACCTGGAACGCGTTGTCGCCCGCGTGGTTCACCAGGAACGGGAACAGCGGCGCGTACTTGCGCCCGACCAGGTCCGCACCCTTGACGGTGCCGGTCCGCTCGTAGCCCTCCAGCTCCTTGGCGTAGTAGTCCAGCCGTGCCGCGCCCAGGACCAGCTTCTCGCCGTCCTTCTCCATGACCGCGTAGTCGATGTCCGGGCCGACGGCCAGCGCCAGGTTGCTCGGCAGCGTCCACGGCGTGGTGGTCCACACCGCGACCTTCTCACCGGTCTCCAGCTGGAACTTCACCGCCAGGGTGGGGTCCTGCCGGTCCTTGTAGACGTCGTCCATCCGGGTCTCGGTGTTCGACAGCGGCGTCTCGCAGCGCCAGCAGTACGCCAGCACCCGGAAGCCCTCGTAGACCAGCCCCTTGTCGTACAGGGTCTTGAAGGCCCACATGACCGATTCCATGTAGTCCAGGTCGAGGGTCTTGTAGTCGTTGGCGAAGTCCACCCAGCGCGCCTGGCGGGTGACGTAGCGCTCCCACTCGCTGGTGTAGCGCAGCACCGAGGTCCGGCAGGCCTCGTTGAATGGGGCCACACCCATGTCGAGGATCTCGGCCTTGGTGGTGATGCCGAGCTGCTTCTCCGCCTCCACCTCGGCGGGCATGCCGTGGGTGTCCCAGCCGAACCGGCGCTCCACCCGCTTGCCGCGCATCGTCTGGTAACGCGGCACCACGTCCTTGACGTAGCCGGTCAGCAGGTGGCCGTAGTGCGGCAGGCCGTTGGCGAACGGCGGGCCGTCGTAGAAGACGAACTCGTTCGACCCCTTCACCCCGGCGTCGCGCTGCTCCACGCTCGCCGCGAAGGTCTTGTCGGCGGCCCAGAACTCCAGGACGCGCCGCTCCAGGGCGGGCAGGTCGGGGCTGGCGGACACGCCGTCGGCGGCGGCCTCGTGCAGTGGGTAGGCCATCGCGGGCTCCTCGTCACACTCGTCACTGATACGTACTCAGTGCGAGGACGAGCCTTGTGGGCCCGCGGTACCACCTCGCTTGCCCGTGCCAGGGTGCGCACGGGCCGCTCGTTCGGCTGTGACGGGCCGTACCCGTCCGGTTCTACTGGGCCCCGGTCACCCGGGTCCGTTCTTCCGGAGGCTCACCGGTGATAGCCGGGTCGATGCCTGTGCGTCCAGATTACCGCCGCCCCGGCCCGACCGGTCTACCGGGTTTCGGCACTGCGACATGCGCGCCTGACTCCGCGGCTTGATCGGCGTCAGGCGCGTCGCCGCTCGCGCTCGATCTCCCGGTACGGCTCCCGCATCGGCTTGCGGACCGCGTCCACCGAGGCCAGGTGCGCGTCCTTCGCCACCCCGTCGATCAGGTACACCCGCGTCCGGGCGTTGCCGAGCGGCCGCACCAGTCCGTGCTTGACCAGCGCCTGCACATCCCGGATCGCCTGATCCCGGGTGAGCTCCTCGTCACCCTGGTACGTGGTCCGCCGCAGCTCGCCCAGCGCGGCCGCATACAGCGCCGACACCGTCCGCTCCGGCAGCCCGCGCTCGGCCGCCACCCGCTCCAGCTCCCGCCACAGCCGCTCCGAGTAGTCGACCCGCCGTTGCACCAGTTGCGCCTGCTTGTGGTGCGCGGTGAGCGCGAACCGCAGCCACGGCCGGGCGTCCCGCTCCGGCTGGAACGAGCCGCCCTGGGTCTCCTGGAGCGCCTGGTAGTACTGCACCGTGTGGACCTGGTCGCCGAGCCACTGCTCGATGGAGGAGAACTCGGGCGCCAGGACCCCGTCGCGCGCCAGGACCAGCGTGTGCAGGCACCGCCCCATCCGCCCGTTGCCGTCCCGCCACGGATGGATGCAGACCAGGTTGAGGTGAGCCATCGCCCCTCGCACCAGCGCGGGCTGGTCGAGATCTCCGTCGTTGAGCCACTCCACCAGTTCCCGCATAAGTTCCGGCACCACGTCGGCATCCGGCCCGGTGTAGGCGGGTTCCAGCGGGTCGTTACTCGTCACGTAGATACCGCCGGCCCGGTATCGGCCCGGCCACTTCGGCAGGTTGTATTTGAGAATCATGAAATGCAGGCTCGCCAGCAGCATCTCGCCGTAGGAGAAGTTCGCCATCAGCGGTGTCTGCTGCACGAAGGTCATGGCGTCGCGGTAGCCCAGGATCGCCAGCTGGGTCTGCTCGTCGACATCAGCCGACAGCGTCTGCCCTTCCACTGCGGCTCGCGCGTCGGACATGCTGACCGTGATCTGCTCGATCGTGTTGGAGCCCTGCACCGCCGCAGCGAACAACTCGCGCCGCAGCTGACCCGTCCACCGAGGATGAGCACGAACGTGCAGCTGGAGGTCGCGGCGCATCTGCTCGATCTCGCCGAGCACACGCAGGTCGTCGTCGTCTAGCTTCGGCGTCTGAAGCAGCATCGCTCCATGCTACTACTCCTGTCGCATGTTCGCACGGAGCCGACCTGGGCGCATGAGTCTGTTAAATCCTTGTTCCGGCCGTGCCTGAAGTGCACCGGATCACCCGTCGCGGGAATCCGACATCCTGCCCCACATTCCACTGTGTACGGCACTCCGCCAGCGCGTACGTGAGTGACCTGAATCGCATCACAGGTGGGCTGACCGTTCGGTGAGCGTGGATGCTACCCAACGGTCTAGTGACCTCACCGGCCCGAACGGCCATCATGTCCGGTGTTCGCATCCGATGCCATCGCAGCGCGTGCGGACACATAGGACACAACGAGAGGCACGAAGTGTCAGACTCCGACTACACCACCCCCGAAGAGCCGGCTTCGACGCCGAAGCCCGCCGACGACGGCGCGGCCGACTCCAAGGCGTCCGACGCCAAGGCCGCCGCCCCCGCCGGCGCCGCCCCCAGCGCTGCGCAGAAGGACGACGACAACAACGGCGGCCGCAAGCGCTGGCTGCTGCTGCTCCTCCTGCTCCTGCTCATCCTGCTCCTGCTGCTGTGCGGCGGTTTCGCGTACATGAAGTGGTGGAAGAAGAGCGACGGCCCGACCCCGGGCACCTCGCCTTCGGCTGTCACGGCCACCACCGCAGCGGCCAGCCCGTCGCCGGCCGCGCCGTCGCCGAGCCCGTCCGCCGCCCCGTCGCCGAGCCCGAGCCCGGCCGCCCCGGTGCTGATCGCCGTGCCGAACGTGGTCGGCAAGTCGGCCACCGACGCCGAGAAGATCCTGGCGACCGCGGGCTTCACCAACGTCAAGTTCGTCGGCGACGACGGCAAGGAGCTGACCCTGCTGGTCAGCTGGAAGGTCACCAAGCAGTCGGTGAAGGCCGGCGACAAGGTCTCCGGTGACACCGAGATCGTGCTGACCTGCACCTCGGTCAGCAACGGCAAGGGCTGACCTTCGCCCACGCACGCGTTTTCGGCCGCCACCGGGCACCCCGGTGGCGGCCGGATCCGTTTCCGCCTTAAGGTTCGAGGTCAGCGCGGGGAGACCAGCGCGCGCAGGGTGCGGGCCTCGGCGACCAGGCGGCTGGACCCGGGCCGGGCCGCGACCTCGGTCAGCGCCGCAGGCACCTGGCGCACCCCGACCGCGGCGGCGCAGCGGTGCGCCAGCGCCATCAGGTCCGCCGTGCCGGGCCGCGCCTTGGGTTCCGCCACCAGCGGCGGCAGCGCCGCAGCGACGATCTCCCACACCGCCTGGCACGCCCCGGCCTGAGTCGCCTCGGCCAGCGCCGCCGCGACCCGGTTGGGTTTCACCATCCCGGCCGCACCCAGCCGCCCGATCTCGGCCCCGACCACCGTGAAGTCCACTGCTCCCGTGGCCGCGAACCCGAGCAGGCCGTCGACCGCCGCGACCCGGTCGGCGACGGCGCGGGAGCCGAGCGTGTACGCCAGCGCCAGGTGCACCGACGGACCGGCCGGTCCGTCGCACTCGGCCAGCAGCGGCAGCAGCAGCGCGCCGCCCTCCGCGTCCTGGTCGGCCAGGGACGCCAGACCGTGCACCGCCCAGGCCGCCACCACCTCCGGGTGCGAAGGCAGCGCCGACGTCCACAGCTGCGGATCGGTCACCGGCTCCGATCGCCAGGTCGTCAGCTCGTAGCGGTACACCTGGAACAGCTCGCGCACCACCGGGGCGACCCCGTCCGGCGGCGCCAGCGCCACCGTCCGGCGCAGCTGCGGCACCTGGTGCCAGGCGGGCACGTGCGGCCCGGCGACCTCGTCGCGGACCACGGTCACCGGGTCCGGGGTCGGCATGCTGATCCACTGTGCGAAGCGGACGCCCGCCGGGGAGGTGAGGGCGGCGGCGGCCGCGACGACCTGCGGCGCCACCGTACGCGGCAGGCGCAGCAGCGCCTGGTCGAGGTCGATGCGCCACGGCTGCCAGCCCTCGCGCTCGGCGCGGGTGAGCCGTTCCAGCAGCACCTCGGGTGCGATCGCGCCGTTGGCGTGGGTCGGCGTGGCCGTCAGCAGCGGCACCGGGCGGCGGATCAGCTGGGCGGAGATCTCGGCCAGCCGCACCGCGTACATCCGGGCCGGCGAACCGCTGCTCCCGCGCAGCAGCCGCAGCGGCATGCCCTGGACCGCCTCCTCCGAGCGGAACACGTTGAGCATCTCGCGCCAGCGCTCGCTGCGCCCCCGGGCCAGCACCGCGCTGAGCAGCGCCTCATGCAGCTGCTCGGCGAACCCGGGCCACCAGGCGCGGGCGCTGTCCAGCTGCGGGCCGATGGCCCGGATGAGCGCGTCGTGGTCCCGGCTGCGCCAGGCCACCAGCCCGGCGAGGAACCGCTCGACGGTGGCCATGGACCGGTCCCCGGCCGTGATCGCGGCCAGGTCCTCGGCCACCTCGTACACCGAACCCGGCGCCAGGTCGATCGGGGCCGGGACCGGCGCGGGCAGCGCGACCGGCGGCGGCGCGGCGGTGTCCGGGCCGCCGTCGAGCAGCGCCAGCAGCTGCGCCGCGAGCTCGGGCCGGGCCCTGGCCGCCCGCCGCAGCCACACCGTCTGGGCCTTGACCAAGCCTTTCTCCGGCCGGGCCAGCGCCGTGGCGCAGATCTCCACCAGGGTGTACGGGTCCAGCAGCCCCGCCTCGTCGGCCGCCCGCAGCATCCGCTGGGCCAGCCCCGCCAGCGGCGAGCTGCCGGTCTCCAGCAGCCGCCGGTAGTCGGCGACCGCCTCGGCTGCCTCAGCGCCGGTCGGCGCCAGCTCCTCGTGCATCCGGGTGTACGGCCGCAGCTCGGTCGGCCTGCCCCCGCGCAGCAGCCGCGCCCGGCACCCGTCGAGCAGCGCCGCCCGCACCCCGGCGTCGTCGGCGGCCAGCCGGATCAGCGCGGGCAGGAACCCCGAGCCCTGGTACGTGTAGTCGAGCCGCCCGCCCAGCCGGTCGTGGGCGAACAACTGCGGCACCAGCTCCCGCGTGAACGGGCTGCCCCGCAGCGCCCCGTCGGCGTCGGCCTGCCCGCGTACGTGGTCGATCCACCCGCCGACGAACCCTTCGGCCGCCGGGACCGCGCAGCCGCTCTCCCGCACCAGTTCGGCCACCAGCACCCAGTCGCCGCGCGGGCCTGACGTCTCGTCCGCCGGCAGCCGCTCGGCCAGCACGTGTGCCAGCTCGCCCTGCCAAGGGACCTCGCGCAGCCGCAGCAGCTCCAGCACCGGCTGCGGCGACAGTGAGTTCATCATCCAGCGCAGCTCGCCCTGGCGTAGCGCGGCGGCGGCCTTCTTCGCTGTCGAGGCTGTCGCCGCGATCGCGGCGGCGCGGACCCCGGCTCGCTGCTGGAAGTGCTCCCAGGTCGCCGGATGCTCCCGCAGATATGCGGCGACCTGGTTGAACGCGGCCCGGCGCTCCTGTTCCCCGGTCGCCCGGGCCCAGTCCAGGACCCCGGGACACGATCCGTCGACCAGCGCCTGCCGCAGTCTCGGCCAGCCCTGCGCGCTCATCGCGGCACCGCCGCGTCCAGGCGCAGGCGGGTGGCGAGCTGGTGCCGGCACGGCCCCCGGCTGCCCCGGTGCCGTCCCCACCACACGCAGGTGCATCCGGCCGGAACCCCGTGCTCCAGCCGCACCTGGTAGACCCCCTCGTTGCCGCGCACGTGGGCCACCCCGTCGCCAAAGGTGACCGCACCGGCATCCAGCAGCGCCTTCGCCCCGGACAGCCGCGGATTCAGCTTCTCGGCCGCGTCGGTGCCGTACGGCATCACCCGGTGGAAGTAGGTCGCCTCGGACACGTCGTAGCCGACCCGACCGGCGGTGCCCAGCAGCGCCAGCGCCGCCCGGACCCGTTCGGCGGGCAGGCCCGTGGCCACGGCCAGGGCGTCGGCGTCGAGCGTGGGCACCGTGCCCAGCAGCTCGCCGATCTGGTCGGCGGCGTCGGCGAGGTCGTCGGCGGCCAGCGCCGACAGCACCGCGCCCTCGCCGGAGAACCCGCGGTAAGGCTCCGGGGACAGGGTCAGCGACATCCGGAGGGTGGGCGTGGTCAGCTCCCACACCGAAGCGAGCGCGGGGCTGCCGGGGCGGGCGGCGGGGCCGTACACGGTGAGGGTCTGCGCGTGCCGGGCCAGACCGCGCAGCGCGGCCAGCCGCTGGGCCCCGGCCAGGCACACCGCGCCGGGCACGGGGCGCGCGGTCAGGCGCAGTGACCGGCCGGCGGGCACCACCCACAGCACCGACCGCTCGCGCGGCAGCCGCTGCAGGAAAGCGGCCGCCTCCGCGCCCGGCACGACCGCGCGCGGCTCCATGCCCGAGGTCATCGCGTGCACCTGCGCGAAGCCGCGCAGCCAGCGGCCTGGCAGCGGCACCTTGCGCTCCACCAGGGCACCGTCCATGGTGGACACGGTCAGGTCGTGGGGGCCGACGGCCAGGTGCAGCGGGTCGCCGCCGCCGACGCGGGCCAGCGCCACCTGTAGCGGGGCGTTGACGTCGACGTTGGTGGTGCCGTGCTCGGGCCGTTCACCGTCCAGGCCGGACGGCAGCACGTCCATCCGCGCGTACACCCCGCAGCAGCCGCTGAACGACTCGAACCGCAGCATGTCCTCGCTGCCGGTGACCACCGGGTCCAGGATCGCGGCGCGGTCGGCGGGCTGGAAGTAGCGGGCCCGCGCCACCTCCGCCACGGCCAGCAGGCCCTGGGCGACGGTGTGCGGGGTAGTCATGAACCCCTGGAAGAAACGCGGGTTGGCGCTGGGTCCGCCGGAGGTGCTCAGGCCGAGGCCGTCCGGGGTCAGCGCCGAGGCACCGCGGTACGCGTAGGCGGCTGTCGGCATGGCGGCCACCGTAGGCGCAGGTTACGACAGTTCGGGGAACCAGAGCTTGATCTCGCGCTCGGCCGACTCGGTCGAGTCGGAGGCGTGCACGAGGTTCTCCCGGTTGGACAGCGACAGGTCGCCGCGGATGGTGCCCGCGGCCGCGGCCCGGCCGTCGGTCGCGCCGACCAGGGCACGGATCACGGCGATCGCCTGGTCGCCGGAGACGATCGCGACGACCAGCGGACCGGAGGTCATGAACGTCTTGAGCGGCGGGTAGAACGCCTTCTCCACGTGCTCGGCGTAGTGCGCGTCGGCCAGGTCGTCGTCCATGGTCCGCAGCACGAGGGCGTCGAGGGTCAGGCCCTTGCGCTCGAACCGCGTCACGATCTCGCCCACCAGGCCACGGCGTACGGCATCAGGCTTGATCAGCACGAGCGAACGTTCCGACACAGATCCTCCTCGAACGCGACACATGGTCCGACCTGCGGCGATGCGAGGTCGGTTCACCAGCCTACCCGGCTGCACTTTCCTCGATCGACGGACCCGCCTATGGTGGCCATGAGGACACAGCGTCGCCGTACGACGGCGCGCTGTGGGGGACCACTCGCACTGCCCAGCGCCACTTGGATAGGGGAGGCCGAGCTTGGCACGGTTGGGGCGCAAACCGGTCCGGCCGGGCCGGGTGACCATCGCGGTCTGCCTGGGCGCGCTGGGCCTGTTCGTCATCTCGATGTCGGCCGGCATGGGCAGCTGGCCGCTGGGTGCCGTCGGCGCGGCGATGCTGGTCATCGCGGTCGCCCTGCTCACCACCGCGTCCATGCGCGGCACCGACAAGGCGTTCGTGGCGGGCACGATCCACGTGGTCAAGGTCTCCGAACCGCCGCACGCCGAGTTCGGCCGCTGCGAGATGCAGGTGCTGCTGGACGCGCCGGGACACCCGGGCCAGACGGTCAACATGATCGATCCGAGGGTCCAGGTGCTCAAGTGGCCCGACGTCGGTGACACGCTGCCGGTGCTGGTCGCGGTCGGCGACGCCCGGCGCATCAAGATCCAGTGGGACCGCGTGGGTACGCACGGCGAGCGCTACGCCGCCGACCTGGGCGCCACCTACGTCGAGGGCGACCCGCACGCCTTCCCCGACGGGAACGGCTACGAGGAGCAGCACTACGTCGACCCGCACCACATCGACGACGACTACGACCCGTACGACGCCTACTACGACTTCGCCGGCAACGGCGACGAGGCATACACCGGCTACCGCGACGACGACCCGGTCGACCTCGACGCGGTGCCCGTCTCAGCCGTGCCCGTCGAGGCGGTGCCGGTGTCCGCGGTGCCGGTCGACGCCGACCGCGCGCGCCCCGAGCCGCCGCGCCCGCCCACCCCGGCCGCCCCGATCGACGGCACCCTGGAGCCGCTGTCGCGGCGCCCCAGCCCGCACCACCGGCGCGAGGCGGCCACGGCGGTGCTGGAGGGCGAGCTGATCGGCGACGTGCCCGCGCAGCGCCAGCCCCCGCTGGACGACATCAGCGCCCTCGACTTCTCCGCCGTCCCCGAACCGGACGGGCCGTCGGCGCCCCCGCCGGCCGAGCCGGTCGCACCCGCGCCCCCGCCGGCTGCCGCACCGGTCGCCGACACCGGGGTCGACGACCTGCTGATCGCGTCACCCCAGGCCCGGCCTGCGGTCGCCAGCTCCATCCACGGCGTCGGGATCACGCTGATCGTCGGCGACCTGGAACGCTCCCGCGCCTTCTACCACGACCTGCTCGGCTTCTACGAGGTCGACGGCGGCGCGGGCAGCCTGGTGCTCGCCTCCGGTGAGACCCGGATCGTGCTGCGCAAGGCCAACGACCCCAGCCCGGTCAACCGCCGCCTGGTGCACCTCAACCTGGAGGTCAGCGACGTGGTCGCGGTCTACGAGGAGCTGAAGGTGCGCGGCGTGAAGTTCGGCTTCGCCCCGCGCGTGGTCAACCAGGGCGAGCGGCTGGAGCTGTGGGCCGCCTCGTTCAAGGACCCCGACGGCCACGGCATCGGCATCATCGAGTGGAAGGCCAAAGCGGCCTGACCGGACCGGTCCGGCCGCTGCGCCCGGGACCGCTCAGCCCGGCATCGTTCAGCCCAGGATCGTGCGGCGGGTGTGCAGCACGTACACCCAGACCAGCCCGAACACCACGCCGACCGCGGCGAAGGCCCAGTGCTGGAACCCCAGCGCGATCAGGCCCACCTGGAACAGCGAGCCCAGCCACCAGCCCCACCGGTGCCCCAGCGTCCCGGTGATCAGCACGGCGGCCAGCACCGCGCCCAGCACCAGCGCCATGCTCATGCTGCTGCCCGACGGCGAGCCGAGCACCCGGATCGGCAGCAGCGCCAGCAGCAGCACCAGCGCCTCCATCACCAGCAGGCCCGCGCCCAGTCCGCGCACCGCCTTCGACGGGTTGCGCAGCCCGCTGGGCTTGCCGCCCAGGGTGAGGTTCACGTCCCGCTCCGGCGCCTCGCCGGGCGTGTGCCCGGCCGGGCCCTCCGGCCCGGCCCCCGCCGCCGCCTCGCTCGGCCTGGTCATCGCCTACCCCCGTTCCGTGTCACCGGCGCAGCAGCCGCCGCGCGTCGGCGACGGTCACCACCGAGCCGGTGATCAGCACCCCGACCCCGCTGATACCCGCGTCGACGTCCTGCTCGGCCAGCGCCACCGCCGCCTCGATCGCGTCGGGCAGCTCGTCGTACACGTGCACCCGGTCCTCGCCGAAGAACTCCTCGGCCAGCTCGCCCAGCTCCTCGGCGGGCATGGCCCGGGGCGAGGAGTTGCGGGTGCACACGATCTCGTCGGCGACCGGCTCCAGCAGCTCCAGCACGCCCGGCACGTCCTTGTCGCCGAGCATGCCGACCACGACGACCAGGCGCCGGAACGAGAACTCCTCGCCCAGCGCGGCGACCGTGGCGGCCATGCCGTGCGGGTTGTGGGCGGCGTCCACCAGCACGGTCGGGGCATTGCGCACCCGTTCCAGGCGGCCGGGTGACGACGTCGTGGCGAAGCCCTCGCGGACCAGTTCCGCTTCGAGCTGCCGGCTCTTGCCCGCGCCCAGGAACGCCTCGACCGCGGCGAGCGCGACGGCGGCGTTCTGCGCCTGGTGGGCGCCGTGCAGGGGCAGGAAGATCTCGTCGTACACCCCGCCGAGTCCCTGGAGCCGCAGCACCTGCCCGCCCAGGGCCATGTTGCGCTCCAGCACCCCGAACTCGCTGCCCTCGCGGGCGATGGTCGCCCCGACCTCGGCGCAGCGGTCCAGGATCGGCTCCATCGCCTCCTCCGGCTGCGCGGCGCAGATGAGGGTCGAGCCCTCGTGCACGATGCCCGACTTGGCCAGCGCGATGTCCTCGATCGTGTCGCCGAGCCACTCGGTGTGGTCCAGCCCGATCGGGGTGATCACGGTGACCCCGGCGTGCAGCACGTTGGTCGCGTCCTCGGCCCCGCCGAGGCCCACCTCGACCACGGCCACGTCCACCGGCGCGTCGGCGAACGTCGCGAACGCCAGCGCCGTGGTCATGTCGAAGTAGGTCAGCGGCTCGTCGCTGCGCGCGTCCAGCAGCTCCGCGACCGGCCCGACCTCCTGGTACACCGCCGTGAAGCGCTCCTCGTCGACCGGCTCGCCGTCCAGGCTGATCCGCTCGCGGACCGTCTCCAGGTGCGGGCTGGTGTACCGGCCGGTGTGCAGCCCGTGCACGCGCAGCAGGCTGTCGATCATCCGGGCGGTGGAGGTCTTGCCGTTGGTGCCGGTGAGGTGGATCGACGGGTACGCCCGCTGCGGGCTGCCGAGCACGTCCAGCAGCTCCTCGATCCGCCCCAGGTCGAACACCATCCGGGTGAAGCCGCGCTGGTTCAGCGCGGCTTCCACCTCGGCGTACGTCGGTTCGTGCGCGCCCTCGCGGCCGGATGAGCTCACAGGAGTCACCCTAGCGTCGCCAGGGCCGCGTCGATGCGGGTCAGGTCGGCTTCGGCTGTGGCGAGCCGCTCCCGCAGCTTGGTGACCACCTGCTCGGGCGCCTTGGCGAGGAAGCCCTCGTTGCCCAGCTTGCCGGTCGCCTGCGCGATCTCCTTCTCCGCGGCGGCCCGGTCCTTGGTCAGGCGGGCGCGCTCGGCGGCCACGTCGATGCTGCCCCGGGTGTCCAGCGCCACCGTGACGCCGCCCGCGACCGCGACCGTGCCCGTGGCGGTGAACCCGTCACCGGGCTCCTCCAGCCGGGCCAGGAAGCGGATCAGCGGCTCGTGCGCGGCCACACCCGCCCCGACCAGCCCGTCCAGGCTCGCCGCGACCCGCTGCCCCGGCTTGAGGCCCTGGTCGGCCCGGAAGCGGCGCACCTCGGTGACGACCCGCTGGAGCGTCTCCAGCTCGGCCTCGGCCGCGTCGTCGATCAGCGCCGGGTCGGCCGACGGCCACGCCGCCACCATGATCGACGCGTCGCCCTCGACGCCGTGCAGCGCGCACCACAGCTCGTCGGTGACGAACGGGATGACCGGGTGCAGCAGCTTCAGCAGCTGGTCCAGCACGTGCCCGAGCACCCGCCTGGTCCGGTCCGCCGCGTCCGCATCGGCGCCGGTCAGCACCGGCTTGGCCAGCTCGACATACCAGTCGCAGACGTCGTCCCAGGCGAAGTGGAACAGGCTGTCGCAGACCTTCGCGAACTCGTACCCCTCGAAGTACTCGTCGACCTCGGTGATCGTGTGCTGGAGCCGCGACAGGATCCACCGGTCGATCGTCGACAGCTCGGTCGGCAGCGGGCCCTCGGTGTGGGCACCGTTGAGCAGCGCGAACCGGGTCGCGTTCCAGAGCTTGTTGCAGAAGTTGCGCGAGCCCTGGCACCACTCCTCCGACACCGGCACGTCCGAGCCGGGGTTGGCGCCGCGGGCCAGCGTGAACCGGGTCGCGTCGGCACCGAACCGGTCGATCCAGTCCAGCGGGTCGACCACGTTGCCGAAGGACTTGCTCATCTTCTTGCCGAACTGGTCGCGCACCATGCCGTGCAGGGCGACGACGTCGAACGGCTGCTTACCGTCCATGGCGTACAGGCCGAACATCATCATCCGGGCGACCCAGAAGAACAGGATGTCGTAGCCGGTGACCAGGACGCTGGTCGGGTAGAACTTCGCCAGATCTGCGGTCTGCTCCGGCCAGCCCAGCGTCGAGAACGGCCACAGCGCCGACGAGAACCACGTGTCGAGCACGTCCTCGTCCTGGCGCCAGCCGTCCCCGGCGGGCACCTGGTCGTCGGGGCCGACGCAGACGACCTCACCGGCCGGGCCGTACCAGACCGGGATGCGGTGGCCCCACCACAGCTGGCGCGAGATGCACCAGTCGTGCATGTTGTCGACCCAGGCGAAGTAGCGCTTGCTCAGCTCGGCCGGCTCGACGCGCACCCGGCCGTCGCGCACCGCGTCCCCGGCCGCCTTCGCCAGCGGGCCGGTGCTGACGAACCACTGCAACGACAGCCGCGGCTCCACCGTCGTCTTGCACCGGGAGCAGTGCCCCACCGCGTGCAGGTACGGCCGCTTCTCGGCCACGATCAGGCCCAGCTCGCGCAGCGCCGCCACCACCGCCGGACGTGCCTCGTACCGGTCCAGCCCCTCGAACGGGCCGTGCACCGTGATGATCGCCCGCTCGTCCATCATCGTGATCGAGGGCAGGTTGTGCCGCTGCCCGATCTCGAAGTCGTTCGGGTCGTGCGCCGGGGTCACCTTCACGCAGCCGGTGCCGAACGCCGGATCCACGTGCGCGTCGCCCACGATCGGGATGCGGCGGCCCGTCAGCGGCAGTTCGACCTCGGTGCCGATCAGGTGCTTGTACCGCTCGTCGTCGGGGTGCACCGCCACCGCGGTGTCGCCCAGCATCGTCTCGGCCCGCGTCGTGGCGACCACGATGTCGTCGCTGTACCGGATCGACACGAGCTCGCCCTCGTCGTCGCTGTGCTCCACCTCGATGTCGCTCAGCGCGGTCAGGCAGCGCGGGCACCAGTTGATGATGCGCTCGGCGCGGTAGATCAGGCCGTCGTCGTACAGCCGCTTGAAGATGGTCTGCACGGCCCGCGACAGGCCCTCGTCCATGGTGAAGCGCTCACGCGACCAGTCCACCGAGTCGCCCAGGCGCCGCATCTGGCCCAGGATCGCGCCGCCGGACTCCGCCTTCCACTGCCACACCTTCTCCACGAAGGCCTCGCGGCCCAGGTCGTGACGCGACAGACCCTCGGCGGCCAGGCGGCGCTCCACCACGTTCTGGGTGGCGATGCCCGCGTGGTCCATGCCCGGCAGCCACAGCGCCTCGAAGCCCTGCATCCGCTTGCGGCGGATCAGCGAGTCCTGAATGGTGTGATCGAGCGCGTGGCCGACGTGCAGCGACCCGGTCACGTTCGGCGGCGGGATGACGATGGCGAACGGCGGCTTGTCGCTCTTGGCGTCGGCGTCGAAGTGCCCGGCCGATACCCACTGCTCGTACCGCCGCTGCTCTACGTCGCCGGGCGTGTAGGCGGCGGCCAGTTCGACAGGCTGGGATGCGCGCGCGTCGCGCGTCGGCTGGGTTTCGGTCACGCGCCAAGTCTACGAAGCTGCTCACCGTCCACCGCTGGCAGGCCGTCGCTTGCTAGGCTCCGCGAGTCGGCGAGAGGTGGTCAGCAATGTCAGACGAGCCCACGGTACGTCCCGAAGACGGCCCTGGCAGCGGCGGTTCCACCGCCCAGAGCGCCGACGGCATCCCCGCGTACGCCCGTCCCGCCGTGCGCCTGCTGCCCGGCGCGATGACCGACGAACCCGACGACGACGCACCCGTCCCGGGCCGCCGCCGCAAGGCCATGCTCATCACCATCGGCGCCCTCGGTGTCGCCGCGCTGCTGTCGGCCGTGTTCGTCGGCCCCACCGCCTGGCGGGTGGTCCAGCAGAAGGACTCCACCCTCACCATGCCCGACCGCATCGGCGACCTCACCCGCGACGACAGCGACGCCGCCAAGGACACCGCGGGGTACCTGATGACGGCGCTGGCCGCCGACATCGACCTGGACCGCACCGCCAGCGCCATCTACAGCGACCCGGCCGGCGGCCCGTCCAAGAGCATCATGGTCTTCGGCGGTGGCGCCACGCTGCTTCGCCCCGAACGCGAGTTCGACACCGTCCTCAAGCTCATGGAGGACGAGACCGGCGGCGTCACCGCCCTGCAGTCGATCGACCCCGGCGAACTGGGCGGCGTGGTCAAGTGCGGCTCCGCCGACAGCACCGACGGGCAGCTCGCCGTATGCGGCTGGGCCGACAACGGCAGCATCGCCCTGGCCCTGTTCCCCAACCGCACCCCCGCCGAAGCCACCCCTCTCATCCTCCAGATCCGCACCACCACCCTCCACCGCTAACCCCACCCGGTGGCCAAACCCGGCCCGGGCTGGTCAGGTCGACGGGGTGGCACTGGTGATCGCTGTTGTCGGTCGTCGCGTGGCCTGTCGCGTGGGGCTCTATGACCGGAAACGGCGATCGTCGGATCCGCCTTCGCGTGGCTGAGGTTGTCCGGCGACGGCGGGCTCGACCGCAGCTGGCGGCGGGCCCTGCGGGTCGCGGGTCGGGGCGGGCGGCCCACCGATGGTCGCGGCCACGGTCGCGGTGCTGGGGTGGTGATCGCTGTTTGCGGTCGTGGTCTGGCCTGTCGCGTGGCTCTGTGACCGGAAGTGGCAATCTTCGCGGGTTCGCGACCGGTGTCCGGTGGGTGTGTCGGGGTTCTGGGCTGGTGATCGCTGGTTGCGGTCTCGATCTGATCTGACGCACGAGGTTGTGGCCGGAGACCGCGATCATCGCCTGGCTTGCGCCCGCCAGCCGGTATCGCACCCGGCTGGGCCGCGGCGGCTTCTGCCGCTGTCCAACGTGTTCGGGCCTGCGGCGGGGTGGTTGATCACGGTGGTGGGGTGGTGACACGCCGCCGAACACGTCCACAAGTTCATGATCGACGTGGAGGAGCGGGCCGGGCTGGCAGCAGACCCCGGCCCCGGAGGCCGGCCGGTGCTGGCAGCAGGCCCGGACCCGGGGGCCGGCCAGGACCCGGGGGTCGGCCAGTCGGCTGGTGCTGGCACCAGGCCCAGGCCCGAGGGGGCTGGCCTGAGCCGGCCCGGGGTCGGCTTGGTGCCGGCCGGTTGCCGGGCCGGTGGTGGGCGGGGTGGCTGGTGTTGTCCGGCGGTGGGGAAAGGTGGTGGGTAAACGCGTCAAGGCCCACCCCTGGGGGGTGGGCCTTGACAGCGATGTTTGTCCGGCGGTGTCCTACTCTCCCACAACGTCCCCGTTGCAGTACCATCGGCGCTGGAGGGCTTAGCTTCCGGGTTCGGAATGTTTCCGGGCGTTTCCCCTCCGCCATGACCGCCGTAACACTATCAACATATCAACCCTTGCCTACGACACCGAACGGTGGAGGCGGTTGCATGCCGTGATGTGCATGGTGGACGCGAGCGTTTCTTTGCGCAGCTTCTGACGTAAAGATAGTTAGGTAAGTCCTCGGCCTATTAGTACCAGTCGACTGAACACATTGCTGTGCTTACATCTCTGGCCTATCAACCCGGTGGTCTAGCCGGGGGCCTTACCCCATCTCTGGGTGGGAGACCTCATCTTGAAGCGAGCTTCCCGCTTAGATGCTTTCAGCGGTTATCCCTTCCGAACGTAGCCAACCAGCCATGCCCCTGGCGGGACAACTGGCACACCAGAGGTTCGTCCGTCCCGGTCCTCTCGTACTAGGGACAGCCCTTCTCAAGTCTCCTGCGCGCACGGCGGATAGGGACCGAACTGTCTCACGACGTTCTAAACCCAGCTCGCGTACCGCTTTAATGGGCGAACAGCCCAACCCTTGGGACCTACTCCAGCCCCAGGATGCGACGAGCCGACATCGAGGTGCCAAACCATCCCGTCGATATGGACTCTTGGGGAAGATCAGCCTGTTATCCCCGGGGTACCTTTTATCCGTTGAGCGACACCGCTTCCACATGCCAGTGCCGGATCACTAGTCCCGACTTTCGTCCCTGCTCGACCCGTCAGTCTCACAGTCAAGCTCCCTTGTGCACTTACACTCAACACCTGATTGCCAACCAGGCTGAGGGAACCTTTGGGCGCCTCCGTTACCCTTTAGGAGGCAACCGCCCCAGTTAAACTACCCACCAGACACTGTCCCTGAACCGGATCACGGTCCGAGGTTAGATACCCAGATCAAACAGAGTGGTATTTCAACGATGGCTCCACCATGACTGGCGTCACAGCTTCAAAGCCTCCCACCTATCCTACACAATCTGAACCGAATACCAATGTCAAGCTATAGTGAAGGTCCCGGGGTCTTTCCGTCCTGCCGCGCGTAACGAGCATCTTTACTCGTACTGCAATTTCGCCGGGCCTGTGGTTGAGACAGTGGGGAAGTCGTTACGCCATTCGTGCAGGTCGGAACTTACCCGACAAGGAATTTCGCTACCTTAGGATGGTTATAGTTACCACCGCCGTTTACTGGCGCTTAAGTTCTCCGCTTCACCCCGAAAGGCTGACAGGTCCCCTTAACGTTCCAGCACCGGGCAGGCGTCAGTCCATATACAGCGTCTTACGACTTCGCATGGACCTGTGTTTTTAGTAAACAGTCGCTTCCCCCTGCTCTCTGCGACCCCACCCAGCTCCAGCCGCGAAGGCCTTCACCAGACGAGGCCCCCCTTCTCCCTAAGTTACGGGGGCAATTTGCCGAGTTCCTTAACCACAGTTCGCCCGATCGCCTCGGTATTCTCTACCTGACCACCTGTGTCGGTTTGGGGTACGGGCCGCGCACAGCTCGCTAGAGGCTTTTCTCGGCAGCATAGGATCATCGACTTCACCTGATACGGCTCGGCATCACGTCTCAGCCTGTTGTGGTGCGGATTTGCCTACACCACGGCCTACACGCTTACCCCAGGACAACCACCGCCTGGGCTCGACTACCTTCCTGCGTCACCCCATCGCTCAACTACTACCAGCCAAGATCCCAGCACTCGCGCTTCCCACCCGAAGGTGATCCACGTCCATGAAGGTTAGTACAGCCAGGTTCGTCGCGGGCGCTGCTTTGCGGGTACGGGAATATCAACCCGTTGTCCATCGACTACGCCTCTCGGCCTCGCCTTAGGTCCCGACTCACCCAGAGCAGATTAGCTTGACTCTGGAACCCTTGGTCATCCGGCGGCAGGGTTTCTCACCCTGCATTCGCTACTCATGCCTGCATTCTCACTCGCGTGGCGTCCACGGCTAGATCACTCTGCCGCTTCACCCGCCACACGACGCTCCCCTACCCATCCACACACCTGGACCAGCTCACGCTGGCCGAGTCATTGTGTGAATGCCACAGCTTCGGCGGTGTGCTTGAGCCCCGCTACATTGTCGGCGCGGAACCACTTGACCAGTGAGCTATTACGCACTCTTTCAAGGGTGGCTGCTTCTAAGCCAACCTCCTGGTTGTCTATGCGATCCCACATCCTTTTCCACTTAGCACACGCTTAGGGGCCTTAGCTGGTGATCTGGGCTGTTTCCCTCTCGACTACGAAGCTTATCCCCCGCAGTCTCACTGCCGCGCTCTCACTTACCGGCATTCGGAGTTTAGCTGACTTCGGTAAGCTTGTGGGCCCCCTAGGCCATCCAGTAGCTCTACCTCCGGCAAGAAACACGCGACGCTGCACCTAAATGCATTTCGGGGAGAACCAGCTATCACGGAGTTTGATTGGCCTTTCACCCCTAACCACAGGTCATCCCCCAATTTTTCAACATTGGTGGGTTCGGTCCTCCACGACGTCTTACCGTCGCTTCAACCTGCCCATGGCTAGATCACCCCGCTTCGGGTCTAGAGCATGCGACTAAAGCGCCCTATTCAGACTCGCTTTCGCTACGGCTTCCCCACACGGGTTAACCTCGCCACATGCCACTAACTCGCAGGCTCATTCTTCAAAAGGCACGCCGTCACCTCAGAACAAGTCCTCAGCTCCGACGGATTGTAGGCAGACGGTTTCAGGTACTATTTCACTCCCCTCCCGGGGTACTTTTCACCATTCCCTCACGGTACTAGTCCGCTATCGGTCACCAGGGAGTATTCAGCCTTACCAGGTGGTCCTGGCAGATTCACGGCAGATTACAGGAGTCCGCCGCTACTCGGGAACACCCACCACAGGTCGTAAACTTTCAGCTACAGGACTCTCACCCTCTACGGTCCCTCATTCCAGAGGATTCGCCTAGCCCACGACTTTATAACTGTGTCACCCAGTGTCAGCTGGATCTGCAGGGTCCCACAACCCCGCGTACGCAACCCCTGACAGGTATCACACGCACACGGTTTAGGCTACATCCGCTTTCGCTCGCCACTACTCACGGAATCACATGTTGTTTTCTCTTCCTACCGGTACTGAGATGTTTCACTTCCCGGCGTTCCCTCCACACACCCTATGAATTCAGGTGCGGGTAACCCGACATGACTCGGGCTGGGTTCCCCCATTCGGACACCCTGGGATCACAGCTTGGTTGACAGCTCCCCCAGGCCTATCGCGGCCTCCCACGTCCTTCATCGGCTCCTGGTGCCAAGGCATCCACCGTCTGCCCTTAAAAACTTACCTACAATACGCAGAAAACAAAGATGCTCGCGTCCACTATGCACATCTCAACAAACAACCAACCCACACCCACACCCGAAACACACACCACACACGCGGCAGTTTGAATCAGAAGATGCGATCGGCGATCCAGAAAAAACCCGCCCCGAACTCGGAGCTTGTTCTTTCAGGACCCAACAGGGTGCTATACGAAGCCATCAGCCGCACCGGGCCGTTCCACGCACACGAAGATGCAGTACTAGGGATCCGGCCGTTGCCGATACTTCTCTGCCAGCGTCTCCGCCATATGAGCCCCACTGCTGACACTCGCAGCAGCTGGGTCCTGACCCGCTTTCGCAGGTAGGTGCTCCTTAGAAAGGAGGTGATCCAGCCGCACCTTCCGGTACGGCTACCTTGTTACGACTTCGTCCCAATCACCAGCCCCACCTTCGACCACTCCCTCCCTTACGGGTTGGGCCATGGGCTTCGGGTGTTGCCGACTTTCGTGACGTGACGGGCGGTGTGTACAAGGCCCGGGAACGTATTCACCGCAGCGTTGCTGATCTGCGATTACTAGCGACTCCGACTTCACGGGGTCGAGTTGCAGACCCCGATCCGAACTGAGACCGGCTTTTTGGGATTCGCTCCACCTCACGGTATCGCAGCCCATTGTACCGGCCATTGTAGCATGCGTGAAGCCCTGGACATAAGGGGCATGATGACTTGACGTCATCCCCACCTTCCTCCGAGTTGACCCCGGCAGTCTCCCATGAGTCCCCACCATAACGTGCTGGCAACATGGAACGAGGGTTGCGCTCGTTGCGGGACTTAACCCAACATCTCACGACACGAGCTGACGACAGCCATGCACCACCTGTGCACCCCCCCGAAGGACACTGAATCTCTCCAGTTTTAGAGTGCATGTCAAACCCAGGTAAGGTTCTTCGCGTCGCATCGAATTAATCCGCATGCTCCGCCGCTTGTGCGGGCCCCCGTCAATTCCTTTGAGTTTTAGCCTTGCGGCCGTACTCCCCAGGCGGGGCGCTTAATGCGTTAGCTACGGCGCAGGAAACCGGAGAGGCCCCCCACACCTAGCGCCCAACGTTTACAGCGTGGACTACCAGGGTATCTAATCCTGTTCGCTCCCCACGCTTTCGCTCCTCAGCGTCAGTATCGGCCCAGAGACCCGCCTTCGCCACCGGTGTTCCTCCTGATATCTGCGCATTTCACCGCTACACCAGGAATTCCAGTCTCCCCTACCGAACTCTAGCCTGCCCGTATCGACCGCAAGCCTGGAGTTGAGCCCCAGGTTTTCACGGACGACGCAACAAGCCGCCTACGAGCTCTTTACGCCCAATAAATCCGGACAACGCTCGCGCCCTACGTCTTACCGCGGCTGCTGGCACGTAGTTGGCCGGCGCTTCTTCTGCAGGTACCGTCACTTTCGCTTCGTCCCTGCTGAAAGAGGTTTACAACCCGAAGGCCGTCATCCCTCACGCGGCGTCGCTGCATCAGGCTTCCGCCCATTGTGCAATATTCCCCACTGCTGCCTCCCGTAGGAGTCTGGGCCGTGTCTCAGTCCCAGTGTGGCCGGTCGCCCTCTCAGGCCGGCTACCCGTCAAAGCCTTGGTAGGCCATCACCCCACCAACAAGCTGATAGGCCGCGAGCCCATCCCCAGCCGAAAAACTTTCCACCACCAGCCATGCGACCAGAAGTGAATATTCGGTATTAGCCACCGTTTCCGATGGTTATCCCAAAGCCAGGGGCAGGTTACTCACGTGTTACTCACCCGTTCGCCGCTCGAGTACCCCGAAGGGCCTTTCCGCTCGACTTGCATGTGTTAAGCACGCCGCCAGCGTTCGTCCTGAGCCAGGATCAAACTCTCCAAAAAGAATTCAAAAACCCGGCAAAAAACAACCACCGACATAAAAAATGTCCGAATGTTTGCTTAATACCAAAGGAATGACCACGACGAGGTGATCAATAAATTGGCACTGGCATATCTAGCACCCTGTTGAGTTCTCAAAGAACAAGCACACACCGAAACCCACCACATCTCTGCGGGAAGTTCGCGGGGCAACTCGTCAAAGCTTACCCGACCGGTTTCGCGTCCCCCTAACCGGGGTCCGCACCACTCGGGGCGGCTCAGCGATCCGGCCTCCGCCCGAGCTATCCGCTCCGGCGTTTCTGTCCGTTCCTCGCTGGCAGAGAGAACATTACGCGGCCCGGCGGGCAGGATGCAAATCGGGGTGGGCCGACTGCGGTCACACCACCTCGACAGCTCCATTCTCGCAGGTCAAGCGCTTGACTCGTCGGGAAAGGAGAATCCACCTCATGCCCGCGGAGGACAATCTGACGCGTGAAGGTGACCGCGGACACAGGCCTGATCGCCTACGGGCACGAGGTGATGCCCTGGTTGATGCGCGACCCGGTCCGCAACAATCCGCTGCTCACCCTCCTTCAGTCGCGGATGGACAGTGTCTCGGCCGAACACGAGCGGATGCTGCTGCTGCGCGTACTCGATGAATCCACCGACGGCCCGCGCCTGGCCGCGGTGGCCGTGTGGCCGCCGCCCTTCGCCCTGATGCTCAGCTCGGTGCCCGACGCCGCGGTGCCTGTGCTGGCGCACTACCTGCTGGATTCGGCACCGGACGCACGGCGGTTCACCGGGCCGCCCGACCAGACCCGCCGCCTGGCCGAGACGGTCGCGGCCGCCGAGGGCGGCCGGGCGGTGCTGCGGGAGTCGTTCCGGATGTTCGAGGCGTCGCGGATCGAACGGCCCACCGGCGTGCCCGGCCACGCCCGGGAGGCCGGGGAGGCCGACCGCGAGCTGCTGGTGCAGTGGTCGGCGGCATTCCACCGGGAGGCGCTGCCGCGCGAGCCGCACCCCGATCCGGCGGCGCCGGTCGACGGGCGGCTGGCCCGCGGCGGACTGCTGTGGGTATGGGAGTCCGGCGGCGAGCCGGTCAGCATGGCCGCGCTCACCGTCCCCGTCGCGGGAGTGGCCCGGATCAACCTGGTCTTCACGCCGGGGCGCCGCCGCGGCCACGGTTACGCGAGCGCGCTGGTGGCGGTGGTGAGCGAGGCCACGCTCGCGGCCCGGCTGCGGCCGGTGCTGTTCACCGACCTCGCCAATCCCACCAGCAACAAGATCTACCAGGTGATCGGCTACCGCCCGCTGCACGACGTGCAGCTGTGGGAGGTGGGCTGACTCAGGCGGCGGCGGGCTGGGGCACGTGGGTGATCTCGGCGGCGCGCAGCCGTCCCGCGCTGAGCGCGACGACCGCGATGAGGGTGGTCACCAGTCCGAACGAGAACGGCAGCGAGGTGGCGTGGGCGATGCCGCCCATGAGGCCGGGTCCGGCCAGGCCCGCGCCGTACGAGACGGTCGCCACACCCGCGATGGAGTGCGCCGGGTGGTCTCCGGTGTGCCCGGCGGCGCTGAACGCCAGCGGAACCACCACGGCCACCCCGAGCCCGATCAGCCCGAAGCCGGCGATGCCCACGGCGGGCGCCCACGAGGTGACGACCAGGACGCCGCCGAGGATGCCCACCATCCCCGCGAACCGCACGGTGCCGACCGCGCCGTAGCGGCGTACGACGGCGTCGCCGACGAGGCGGCCGCTCGTCATCGCGAACGCGAACGCGCTGTACGCGATGGCGGCCTGTCCCTCGCTGGAGCCGAGGATCTCCCGCAGGTAGACCGCGCACCAGTCGGCGGTGGCACCCTCGGCGAACACGGCGCAGAAGCCGACCAGTCCGATGATCAGCACCGGGCCGCGCGGCAGCGAGAAGCGCGGCCCCTCGTCGCTGGCGGGTGCGGGTGCGCTGGGCAGCAGCCAGTGGCCGGCGATGACGGCGACGACCGCCAGCAGCACCGCCATGACGCCCAGGTTGACCGGTGCGCTGATACCGGCGAACGCGGCGGCCGCGCCGATGCCCGAGCCGACCAGGCCGCCCAGGCTCCACATGCCGTGCAGGCCGGACATGATCGAGCGGCCGAGGCCCTGCTCGACGGCGACGCCCTCGGCGTTCATGGCGATGTCGGAGGTGCCCGCCGTCACGCCCGCGAGCAGGAGCATGCCCATGAACGCCCAGACGTTGGGCGCGAGCGCGAGCACGCCGACGGCGGCGCACCAGGCCGGGATGAGGATCCGGGTGGCGGTGCGGCCGCCGATGCGGGCGACCAGCCGCCCGGTGAACGGCATGGAGCTCAGCGAGCCGACCGCGGGCATGATCAGGGCCAGGCCGAGCCTGCCCTGGCTGAGGTGCAGATGTTCGGCGATCCACGGGATGCGCGCGGCGAAGCTGCCGCTGGCGGCGCCGTGTACGGCGAAGATCGTGGCTACCGCCCAGCGGGCGCGTGTCAGGTCCCGGGTCACTTCAGCACCTTATCTGCGAGAGCGCTCTCCGCCGCTAGTCCCCTGCCCTGACCTGGTGTCATACGGCGGCGAGGATCAGCGCGGTCGCGGAGAGCCCGAGCCCGGCGAACTGGATGGCGCGCAGCCGCTCCTTGTTGACCGTCAGCGCCAGCAGCACCGTGCTGGCCGGGTAGAGCGAGGCGATCGGTGCCACGATGCTCAGCTGTCCCGCGTTGGCCGCCATCAGGTAGAACCCGTTCGCGGCGATGTCCAGGCAGCCGGCGATCGCGGTCAGCGCCAGCACCCGGCCCCGCAGCACCAGGGTGCCGCCCATCGGCCGCAGCAGCGCCAGCCCGACCGGGATCGACGCGAGCCGGGCGCAGGCCAGCGGCCACATCCCGGCGCTGGACCCCGCCTGGGCCAGCAGCAGGAAGAACACCCCGAACAGCGCCCCCGACGCCAGCGCCAGGCCGATCACGCGCGGCGTCACCGCGCTCGCCCCGTCCGACGGGCCGAGGCTCACCAGCGCGATCGCCACCACCGCGCAACCGGCCGCCGCCAGTGACACCGCACCCGGCCGCTCGCCCAGCACCAGGCCTCCGGCCAGCGGCACCAGTGCCGAAGTGACCGCGGTGATCGGGGCGACCACGGACATCGCGCCGCTGGCCAGGCCCTGGTAGAGCAGCACGATGCCGAAGAGTCCGGCCACCCCGGCGGCGGCGCCCCAACCCAGCCCCGACACGCCGAGCCGACCCGGGACCAGCAGCAGGAAAACTGCGATCATCGGTATCGCGCACAGCTGCGAGACGACGGTCACGGAGAACGAGTGGCCGCGCACGCTCGCGGCCCCCTGCTGGACCGCCTTGCCACCGCAGAAGTCCGCAGTGCCCCAGACCAGGGCGGATGTACCGGCGAGCAGGATAGCGATCACAGCGTGTTCGTATCACAGCGGCGACCGCGGAGGACAGGGTGTTGACCGAGACGACGGTGGAGCAGACCCGGACGGCTGACCGCGGCCTGCGTACGCCCCGGCCGCGGCAGGTGCCGATCGACGAGATCAACGCGGCGGTGGCGCTGCACGTGCGGGCGCTGCGGACCGGGCGGGGCTGGTCGCTGGACGAGCTGTCCGGCCGGTCCGGGGTGAGCAAGGGCATGCTGGTGCAGGTCGAAGCGGGGCGGACCAATCCGAGTGTGGGGACGCTCGCGCGGATCGCGGACGCGTTCGGGGTGGCCGTGGCCCGCCTGCTGCAACCGGCCGCCGACCGCACCGTGCACCTGAGCGAGTTCGAGGACGGACCGGTGCTGTGGCGGGGCGGCCGGGGCGGCACCGGGCGGCTGCTGCGCGGGGTCACCGACCCGGCCACGGTCGAGCTGTGGGACTGGCGCTTCGCCCCGAACGAGCGGTACGACGCCGAGGAGCAGCAGCCGGGGGCGCGGGAGATGGCGCATGTGCTGGTCGGGCAGATCGTGGTCACCATCGACGGGGCCGACCACCTGGTGCAGGCGGGGCAGACGCTGGACTTCCGGGGCGACCGGGCGCACACGTACCGCAACGTGCAGGACGGCCCGGCGCGCGTGGTGATGCTGGTGGCGATGCCCCCGGGCGAGTACACCCACCGCCGCGGTCCGCGCTGAGCGGGCACGAAGAAGCCCGCACCGGTCGGTGCGGGCTTTCTCACGGGTACGGAGCTAGGCCGTCTTCTCTTCGCGGTGGTGCCGGGCGCGGCGGCCGGTGCCGAGCTCGCGCCGCGGGACGATGGTCGGGTAGACCTTCTCCAGCACCGTGGCTCGGGTGATCAGCACGCGCTCGGCGTTGGGGTCGCTGGGCACCTCGTACATCACGGAGAGCAGGACCTCCTCCATGATGGCGCGCAGGCCCCGGGCGCCGGTGTTGCGCAGCATCGCCTGGTCGGCGATCGCCTCCAGCGCCTCGCTGTCGAAGTCCAGCACCACGTTGTCGAGCTCGAACAGGCGCTGGTACTGCTTCACCAGGGCGTTGCGCGGCTCGGTCAGGATCTTGACAAGCGCCTCGCGGTCGAGGCTGCGCACCGTCGTGATGACGGGCAGGCGGCCGATGAACTCGGGGATGATGCCGAACTTCAGCATGTCCTCCGGCATGACCTTGGCCAGCACCTCGTCGTTGTTGCCCCGGTCGGTCACCGCGCGCAGGTGCGCGCCGAACCCCAGGCCCGAACGGGCGGTGCGCTGCTCGATGATCTGTTCCAGGCCGGCGAAGGCGCCGCCGCAGATGAACAAGATGTTCGTGGTGTCGATCTCGACGAAGTCCTGGTGCGGGTGCTTGCGTCCGCCCTGCGGCGGCACGTTGGCTCTGGTGCCTTCCAGGATCTTCAGCAGCGCCTGCTGCACGCCCTCGCCCGAGACGTCACGGGTGATCGACGGGCTGTCGGACTTGCGCGCGATCTTGTCGATCTCGTCGATGTAGACGATGCCGGTCTCGGCGCGCTTGATGTCCCAGTCGGCGGCCTGAATGAGCTTGAGGAGGATGTTCTCGACGTCCTCACCCACGTATCCGGCCTCGGTGAGCGCGGTGGCGTCGGCTATGGCGAACGGGACGTTCAGCATGCGCGCCAGCGTCTGGGCCAGGTGGGTCTTGCCGGTGCCGGTCGGGCCGACCAGCAGGATGTTGCTCTTGGCCACCTCGACGGACTCGCCGCCGCGGGTGTGCGCCACGTCGGCCTGGAGCCGCTTGTAGTGGTTGTAGACCGCCACCGCCAGGGCCTTCTTGGCCTGGTCCTGACCCACCACGTATGAGTCGAGGAACTGGCAGATCTCCATCGGCTTGGGCAGCTCCTCCCAGCGGACCTGCTCCTCGCCGGCGAGCTCCTCTTCGATGATCTCGTTGCAGAGGTCGATGCACTCGTCGCAGATGTAGACCCCAGGGCCCGCGATGAGCTTCTTGACCTGCCGCTGCGACTTACCGCAGAAGGAGCATTTCAGCAGGTCGCCGCCGTCGATCCGTGCCACCTACGACTCCCCCTGCCCCTGAAGCTGACGAACGCCTTGCCGTTCCCGGCGGCGCGCACATCGGTTCTGTGATGACGTTACCTGTTGTGAGCCGTTTTGCGGCGCCCCCACCCCGGCTGCCATGCCGAAGATTCTGTCACGTCCCCCCGACAACCGCTTCGGCGCCGTCCACCCGATGGGGTGAACGGCGCCGACCGACGGAACGGGGTCAGCGCGCCCCGGCCATCGCCGACTTCTTCCGGTACGACAGCACCGAGTCGACCAGGCCGTATTCGACCGCCTCACCGGCAGTGAGGATCTTGTCGCGGTCGATGTCCTTCTTGACCTTCTCGACCGACTGGCCGCTGTGGCGGGCCAGCATCTCCTCCAGCTGGGTGCGCATGCGCATGATCTCGCGAGCCTGGATCTCGATGTCGGATCCCTGACCGTAGCCGCCCTCGGTGGCCGGCTGGTGGATGATGATCCGCGAGTTCGGCAGCGCCAGGCGCTTGCCGGGCGTGCCGGCCGCCAGCAGCACCGCGGCCGCACTGGCCGCCTGGCCCAGGCAGACCGTCTGGATGTCCGGGCGGACGAACTGCATGGTGTCGTAGATCGCGGTCATCGCGGTGAACGAGCCACCGGGCGAGTTGATGTACATCGTGATGTCGCGGTCCGGGTCGGCGGCCTCCAGCACCAGCAGCTGGGACATCACGTCGTTGGCCGACACGTCGTCGACCTGCACGCCCAGGAAGATGATCCGGTCCTGGAACATCTTGGCGTACGGGTCGATCGTCTGCTGGCCCGTCGTGGTCCGCTCGATGAACTGCGGGACGATGTAGCGACTGGACGGCTGGCCGAAGCTGGGCGTCATAGCTGGAAACATGTTGCGCTCCTTCAGTTCCCGACCGGCGCCACGGACGTAGCGGTGATCACGTGGTCGATGAAGCCGTACTCTTTGGCCTGCTCCGCGTTGAACCAGCGGTCGCGGTCGCTGTCTGCCTCGATCTGCGCCACCGGCTGTCCGGTGTGCTGGGCGATCAGGTCGATCATCAGCTTCTTGGTGTAGATCATCTGCTCGGCCTGGATGGCGATGTCGGCCGCGGTGCCGCCGATGCCGCCCGAAGCCTGGTGCATCATGATCCGCGCGTGCGGCAGCGCCGAGCGCTTGCCCTTCGCGCCCGAGCACAGCAGCATCTGGCCCATCGAGGCCGCCATGCCCAGCGCGATCGTCGCGACGTCGTTCGAGATGAACTGCATGGTGTCGTAGATCGCCATGCCGTCGTAGACCGACCCGCCGGGCGAGTTGATGTACAGGTAGATGTCGCGGTCGGGATCCTCGGCGGACAGCAGCAGGAGCTGCGCGCAGATCCGGTTGGCGACCTGCGTGTTGACGTCGCTGCCGAGGAAGACGATGCGCTCCTTCAGCAGGCGGTTGTACACAGAGTCGTCGAGGCCGCCGGCGATCGGATCGGAACCCCGCGCAGATGGAACGTGCAGCTCGCTCATATCGGCAGCCTTTCTCGTTGTCCTACAGCGACCCTAACCGCTGATTCCGACACCAGCTTCCCCAGTGCCGACGTGTTCGCTGTGAGCGCACCACGCCCGTCCGTGACTGTGGCGGGCCGCACACCCACCTGAGCTGCCGCTCAAAAGGGCGAGGGGATCCGCCGGGCCGGATGGCCGACAGATCCCCTCACCGTCACGTCCTTGGAACTCAGCCTCGGCCTCAGTGGTCGTGGCCCTCGTGGTCGCCGTGGTCGTGCCCGGCGTGGTCGTCGGCACCCTCGCGCAGCGAGTCCAGCGTCAGCACCTCGCCGTCGGTGTCGGTCATGATGACCCGCTCCATGACCAGCGCCAGCGCCTTGCCGCGACGCACGTCGCCGTAGACGGCGGCGGCGGCACCGGCCTGCACCAGGCGGTCGTAGTACTGCTGCGGGGCGACACCGGCGCGCTGGGCGCGGTGCACGATCTCGTGGCCGAACTCGTCGTCGGAGACCTGGACGTCCTCGGCCTCGGCGATGGTGTCGAGCACCAGCTGGATCCGGACGCCCTCGGCGGCCGCCTCGGACAGCTCGGTGTCGATCTGCTCCTCGGTCTTCTCCTCCGCCGCGAGGTACTCGGGCAGGCTGGCGCCCATGCGCTCCAGCTGCTCGACCATGGCGGCCTTGCGCTGCTCGACCTCGTCGGCCACGACGCCCTCGGGCGCGGGGACGTCGGCCCGCTTGACCAGCTCGGCCAGCGCCTTGTCACGTGCCGCGTACAGCTGCTCGACCTTCTTGACGCGGGTGATCCGCTCCGACAGGTCGCCGCGCAGCTGCTCCAGGGTGTCGAACTCGCTGGCGAGCTGGGCGAAGTCGTCGTCCAGCGCCGGAAGCTCCTTCTCCTTCACGGTGCGGACCGTCACGGTCACGTCCGCGTCGCTGCCGGCGTGCTCGCCGCCGACCAGCTGGCTGGTGAAGGTCGCCGACTCGCCGGCGGACAGGCCGGCCACGGCCTCGTCCAGGCCCTTGAGCAGCTGGCCCGAACCCACCTCGTGGGACAGGTTGCTGGCGGTGCCGCCCTCGACCTCGGCGCCGTCGACGGTCGCCACCAGGTCCAGCTGCACGTAGTCGCCGTCAGCGGCGGCGCGCTCGACGGTCTTGAGCGTCGCGAAGCGCTGGCGCAGGCCGTCGATCTGCTCGTCGATCTCCGAGTCGGCCACGGCCAGCGGGTCGACCTCGACCTTGATGCTGCTCAGCTCGGGCAGGGTCAGCTCGGGGCGGACGTCCACGTCGGCGGTGAACTTCAGCGGCTGGCCGTCGGCGAACTCGAGGTTGTCCACGGCCGGGCGGCCCAGCAGCTTGACCTCGTGCTCGCGCACGGCGGCGAAGATCTGCTGCGGGATGGCCTCCTCGATCGCCTCCTGCAGCACGGCGCCGCGGCCCACGCGCTGGTCGATGACCTGGGCCGGGATCTTGCCCTTGCGGAAGCCGGGGATGTTGACCTGGGCCGCGATCTCGCGGTACGCCTTCTTCAGGCTCGGCTCGAGCTCGGCGAACGGCACCTCGATGGCGAGCCGCACTCGCGTCGGGCTCAGAGTCTCGACGGTGCTCTTCACAGGCGTACTCCTTGGGATCTTTCGGGTCGTTTGGGGTTGCCTTGCGCAACTGTATGCCCCTCCGCGCCCGCCGGTGCCACCGGCGTGGTGCGCGGAAAGAGCCCGGTCGAGTGTAGGCGACCGCCGGAGGCGTTCACCGCATCGGGCGGCGGTTGTCGGCGGATGTCACACCGCGCGGGCGCGTCAGCATCATAATAACGAGCAAAGCCGACAAACTGGGCAGGTCGTCTGGGAGGAGACCGCCGTGCCGCCGATCAATGTCACGCTGCTGCTGGCCACCGCCATAGCGGCCGCAGGTGGCCCGCTGCTGGCCCTCACGCCGCTCGCGCTGCGGGCGCAACCGCAGGCCGCCGCTGCGATCAGCGTCGACGACGGGGTACGCCGGATAGAGCCGGGCGACACCGTCCAGTACCGCATCCTCGCCCGCGGCGACGGCACCGACAGCGCGACCGTCCGCCTGACCGTGCCGTCCGACCTGCGCGACGTCACCGCCGACGGAGCCACCCGCACCGGCGCCACACTCCACTGGCCCGCCCCCGGCGCCGGCCGGACCGGCACGTACACCGCCGCCGCCGTCCTCGGGCACGACACCCCGGCCGGGGATCTCGCCGTGACGGCGTGCCTGCAGGGGGTCGTCGCCGCGCCCATGGCCTGCGCCACCGACCTCGACCTGGTCGTCGAGCCGGCCGGCGGCACCGGCTGGGCCTGGCTCGGCGCGGCCGTGTTCGGGCTGCTCGCCGCGGTCGGCGCGATCTGGCTCGACCGCAAGATCCGGCCCGAACTGCTCACCCCGGCCAACGCGCACCTCATCTACAGCGATGCCGGGCAGCCCGGTGGAGCCCCATCCGCCTGATCCGAACGAAGCCCCACCGGGGGTCCCTGCCGCCGCCCGGTGGCACGTACGGCCTTCCGGCGGCGTGGGAGCGATCGTGTCCCCCGTCCCTGACCTCAGCGTATGTGCCATCCACCGCCAGAGCGGGAGAATCGGGAGGAAAGCTCACACCGACACACGGCATATGGGTGTGCGGCGCGCACGGCCGACCGCATACACTTCCGTGGGCGCCGGTGACGGCGCGACGGGGTGTAGCGCAGCTTGGTAGCGCACTCGCTTTGGGAGCGAGGGGCCGTCGGTTCGAATCCGGCCACCCCGACCAGCAACGGTCGACGCTCCTGACCTCGGCGCGCGGGCGTTGTGACGGGCCGGTTATAGTGGTGCCCACGCGGGCGTAGCTCAATGGTAGAGCTTCAGTCTTCCAAACTGACTACGCGAGTTCGATTCTCGTCGCCCGCTCCATAGAAGAGGCCCAGGTCCGACAGCGGACCTGGGCCTTCTTCGTGCACGAACTACCCGCCCGCCCCGTGCTCGTGCCGGTGTTCGGAAATGCAGTTTCGGGGAAAGTGCAGGAATTCGAGCTTTGATTCCTGCACTTTCCCCGAAACTGCATGATCGGCGGCCGCCCGGCGGGCGGCGGGTGGGCCGGTCAGGGGCCGTGTGGGAGGTCGACGGCGAGGGTCGCGAGGGCGAGGGTGGTGAGGTCGGGTTCGGAGAGGGCCGGGACGGGGCGGAAGGGGCCGCCGTACGCGCGGTCGTCGTTGGTGGAGGTGATCGCCACCACGCTGCCGCCGCGGTAGGCGTACACGGTGATCGCTTCGAAGCCGCCCGGACCCCCGGTGCGGAAGACGGCGAGCGCGGCCCCGTCCCGGTCCGGACGCCGCTCGCAGCCGACGAACGCGCACTGGTCGGAGCTGGGCACCTGCTCGAACTGGGGCATGGTGGTGACGATCACGACGAGCCCCCCGGCGCCGGAGCCGTCGGTCAGCACCGCGCTCGCCTCGTAGCCGCCGTTGAGGCCGGGGAAGGCGGTCAGCGGTTCGCTGCCGTCCGGACCCTGGAGCGGGCCCAGCCCGGCGCCCGGGGCCAGGCTGTCGACCTGGTCGCGCAGGAAGCAGGTCAGGGTGGTGCGGGCGCGCAGGTCGCCGTCGGGCTGGGAACCGGGCGGGCAGGTCAGCGGGTACGACCCGGGCGAGCGGTCGGGCACGGGGCAGGCGCCGTCGATCGGGGCCCGCGGCGGTGCGAAGGACGACTGCCATTCGGGGCGGTAGAACTCGACCTGCTGCACCACTGAGTTGATGAGCCCGCCGCCCGGCAGCCGGCAGCCGGGGATCAGCACCGGGGCGGCGCTCTGCCCGACGGCCGGGGTAAGCAGGTATCCGGCGGCGACCACGATCGCGGCCACCACCGCGAGGGCCCCGCCGGTGCCGGTCAGGCGGCGGCGCAGCAGGGAGCGGCGTCCGGCCCGCAACACCGCGGCGGCGGTGAGGCCGAGCGGGGGTTCGTGCTGGGCGATGCGGGTGCGCAGGGCCTGGGCCAGGGTCTGGTCGTCCATGGTCACTCCTCCACCGGTCGCGGGGTGAGCAGGCCGCGCAGCGCGCTGAGCCCGCGTGAGGTCTGGCTCTTGACGGCGCCCTCGCTGATGCCTGCGGCGGTGGCGGTGTCGCCGACGGACAGGTCGTCGAGGTAGCGCAGGGCGATGAGCACCCGCTGCCGGGGCGGCAGCTGTGCGAGCAGGGCGAGCACGTCACCGCCGGGGTCGGTGGCGGGTGTGGCCCGGTCGGGCACGTCGGCCACCACCTGCTCGTGCCGGCGGGCGCGGCGGCTGTTGAGGAACGCGTTGACCAGCACCCGCCGCGTGTACGCCTCCAGCGTCGCGCCGTCCAGGCGCCGCCAGTGCCGGTACAGCTGGGTGAAGGTGTGCTGGACCAGGTCCTCGGCGAGGTGCCAGTCGCCGCACAGCGCGTACGCGAACCGCCGCAGCGGCAGCACCCGCGCCTCGAAGTACTCGCAGAACTCTGCTTCCCAGTCGGCCATGTCCTTCATACCCCGCGGGGGTCCGGGAGGTTGCCGTGGCGGGCTTGTGCCAACTTCGTGGACATCGTAAGTAAAGTTTCCTAATAATATAACGTATGAGAAAGCTTCGATTCATCGCTCTCACGCTCGCCCTGGCCGGCGCGCTGTTCGGAGCTCAGCCCGCATACGCGGCCAACCTGCTGGCCAACCCCGGATTCGAATCCGGCGCCCTGTCCCCGTGGTCGTGCACCGGCGGCCTCGGCTCGGTCGTGTCCACCCCGGTCCACGGCGGCGCCAAGGCGCTGGCCGGAGCCGCGTCGGCTTCGGACAACGCGCAGTGCACCCAGACGGTCACCGTGCAGCCGAGCACGGCGTACACGCTGACGGCCTGGGTGCGCGGCAGCTACGTGTACCTCGGCGTCACCGGCGGCGCGTCCACCTGGACCCCGTCGGCGGCGGCGTACACCCAGCTCAGCGTCTCCTTCACCACCGCCGCCGGCCAGACCAGCGCGCAGGTCTTCCTGCACGGCTGGTACGGCCAGGGCACCTACTACGCCGACGACGTCTCCCTCGACGGACCGGGCGGCACCAACCCGGGCGGCCCGGCGACCCCGGCCGGCCTGGCCGTCACCGCCACCACCAGCAGCTCGATCTCGCTGGGCTGGAACGCCGTCACCGGCGCCACCGGCTACCGCGTGTACGAGGGCACCACGCTGCGGGCCACCGTCACCGGCACCTCCACCACGCTCTCGGGCCTGGGCACCTGCACCTCGCACTCGTACAGCGTGACGGCGTACAACGCCAACGGCGAGTCCGCGAACAGCACAGCCGTGTCGGCCAGCACCTCCGGCTGCCCGACCGCGCCCGGCCTGCCGACCGCGCCCTACGTCGACATGGGCGCCTGGCCCACGCCGGCCCTGCCCGACCTGGCCACCGGCGGCAACCTGAAGAGCTTCACGATGGCCTTCGTCACCGCGTCGGCCTGCAAGGCGATGTGGTTCAACGCCTACGACCCGCGCCAGGGCTGGGCCCGCGACCAGATCGACGCGATCCGCGCCCGCGGCGGCGACGTGAAGGTCTCGTTCGGCGGCGCCACCGGCATCGAGCTGGCCCAGGCCTGCTCCTCGGTGTCGGCGCTGCAGGCCGAGTACCAGGCGGTCGTCACCGCGTACGCGCTGAAGTACATCGACCTGGACATCGAGGGTTCGGCCACGGCCGAGCCGGCCTCGGTGGCGCGGCGCTCGCAGGCGCTGGCGGCGCTCCAGGCCGCCAACCCGGGTCTGAAGATCTCGCTGACGCTGCCGGTGCTGCCGGAGGGCCTGACCGCCGACGGCCTGTCGGTGGTGCGCTCGGCCCGTGACGCCGGGGTCAACCTGGACCTGGTCAACATCATGGCGATGGACTACTACCGCAGCGGCGACTACGGCGATCTGGCCGTGCAGGCGGCGAACTCCACGTTCGCGCAGCTGAAGACGCTGTACCCGGCCAAGACCGACGCTCAGGTCTGGAAGATGGTCGGGGTCACCCCGATGCTGGGCCAGAACGACGACGGCCACGTCTACGACCAGAACGACGCGCGGCAGATGGTGACCTTCGCCCAGTCCAAGCACCTGGGCATGCTCGCCTTCTGGGAGACCACCCGCGACCGCAATGCGTGCAACGGCGCGCTGTACATGTGCACCAACATCGCGCAGTCGCCGTACGAGTTCAGCAAGATCTTCGCCGGGTACACCGGCTGAGCGGGCCGCCGGTGGGAGGGCTCGCGCCCTCCCACCGGAACGGTTCACTTCGCGTCGATCACCCGCAGTTCGTTGTGATCGATGTCGTAGTCGGCACCCTTGGCCGGCTGGAACACCGCGGCGATCTTGCCGCCGTCAGGCGACATCGTCACCCCGATCGACCGCCCCGGCGACACCTCGGTCACCGCGCCGGACGCCAGGTCCACCCGCCAGATGCCGTACTTCGACTGCCACCGCGCCGAGACGAGCACGCTGCGGTCGTCCGGGTCCAGCCACGCGCCCAGCGGGTCGCCCAGACCCGTGACCACGGCGCTGGGCTGGCCGGCACCCGGCGTCCAGCGGTAGAGGTTCCACGGCTGGCCGGTCCGGTCGTTGCCCGACTTGCCCTGCGAGGTGGGCGAGGCGAACAGCACCAGGCTCTTGCCGTCCTTGCGCAGCATCGGCGTGTCGGCGCGGCCGTCGGCCGTGCACTCCGCCGCCGCGTCGCGGAACCAGGTGAAGTCGACCGCCCAGGTGTGGCCGTCGAACGTCACCGGTTCCGGCATCCGCTGGGCACCGTCCCGGCTGAGCCCGGCGATGCCCGCGCAGATCGCGGTGCTGTGCGCGACGTACCCCGTCTGGAGCCCGGGGGCCCAGGCGACGTTGCCCGCCGGGGTCCCGCCGAGCACCGCCAGCTCCTCGACCTTGCCGGTCGACGGGTCGAGGGCGATGAGGTCGAAGTGATCCTTGCGCGGATCCTCCATCCCGCACCACCGGCCGAGCCCGAGCCTGCCGTCCGGCAGTGCCTGGAGGTTGCGGTAGTCGGTGTGCTCGCACCCCGCCTCGGCGGGCGGGTTCAGCCGCTCGGCCTTGCCGCCCTCCCTGGTCCGCCACAGCTGCGTGTCCGGCCCGTAGCCCGGGTCGCCGTGCAGCAGGTAGATGTATCCGTCGGCGAGCCAGACCGGGCTGCTCAGCCACCCGGCCGGCGCGTCGAGCACGGTCCCGGCGGGTGCGGCCGCAGCCGGGGATTCCGCTCCCCCGCCGTGCCCGCAAGCGGCCAGGGCGAGTGCGGCCAGCACCGCGCCTCCCACTGCCCGCAGTCGCCTCTTCATCACCAGTGTCCCTTCAGCCAGTTCCAGCACTCGTTGACGGCCTTGTTCCCGTACGTGGCCGCCTCCTGCACGCCCGACTGGATCTGCGTCGGGTTGCCGGTGACGATGCCCTCGACAGTCTGCTCGACCCCGCTGACCACGTGCCCGCCCAGGTAGGTCGGGTCGTGCTCGTGCGGGTCCAGCAGGGTGTGCGTGGCCGCCGCCCCGACCGCGCCGCACCGGGCGGCCAGCGCCGGACCTCCGACGAGGTTGCACAGACCGCTCGCCACGCCCGCCGCCACGGTGTCCGTCGCGCCCTGGTGCCGGAGCATGAACCGGTACGCGTGGGCGGCCGCCGCGAACGACAGCTCCTGCGGGGTGCCGATGGGCTGGCCCTGCTCGGTGGCGACGCCGTACCCGTACAGCGTCGTGGCCTCCTCGGCCTCGCTCCACAGCTTGCGGCGGTAGTTGTTGTCCTTGTCGCCGCCGAGAGTGGCGCTGTACCGGAAGAACTTGGCCCACTTCTGGGCGCCCGGGTTGCCCATGCCGTCGCCCTTGCCCGTGGCGATGGCCAGGCCGCCCTGCACGCCGTGCAGGATCGTCGAGTCGACCCACGACGACCACGAGCCGGCCTTGGCCACCCCGTCGTCGATCATGAAGTCGAGCACGCCTTCGATCTGGTGGAACCAGTCTTCCGAGTTGAACTGCTTGCCGTACAGGCTCAGCCACTCCTGCACGAGGGTCTTGCGCTGGACCACCGTCATGCTGTTGATGTCCTTGATCGTGCAGTTGAGCTTCGCTGCGCTGCACGGTAGCGGGTCCGGGTCCGGATTGCCGCCCCCACCGCCGCCACCGCCACCGCCGCCGCCGCCCCCACCGCCGCCACCGCCACCGCCGGGGTTGGCGCCGCGGCAGTCGGTGTCGTCCATGCACACCCGCAGACCGGTCGGGTCGCTGGAGGACACCGGGGTGTTGTTGGCGTACGCGTAGCCGTTGAGCGACTGCGCGTCCGCCTGGTGGAAGTCGGGGTCGACGCTGACGAACCGGCCCAGTCCGCTGTCGTACTCACGGGCGCCCAGGTGGGTGAGGCCGGTCAGGTCGACGTCGCCGCCGACGAATCCCTTGCGGTTGGGCCAGGACGGGCTGGAGCCGCGCGCGTTGCCGAACGGGTCCTGCCGCCGCTGGCTGATCGCCTGGTTGCCCGAGGCGACCGTGGCCTGCGCCGTGCCCTGCGTGTCGGAGACGAGCCAGGTGAGCGAGCCGCCCGTGGTCACCGAGGCGCAGGTCTGGCCCTCCCAGCTGTAGTAGCGCGTCGCGGTGACCGCGCCGCTGGTCTTGTCCCGCCGGACCTCCTGGCCGGGCAGGTAGAGCGTGGTCGTGGCGGTGTCGCTGGCGATCAGGCGCTCGCCGGCGGCGGTGTAGATGTAGGTGGTGTCCGTGCTGGTCGCGGTCGCGGTGACCTTGGCCAGGCGGCCCTCCACGTCCCAGTTCAGCGCCTGGCCGGGCCGGGCGGTGGTGTTGCCGGACGCGTCGTAGGTGTAGTTGTCGGTGCGGTTGACGCCCGGCCCGCTGGTGGTGACGTACTGCACCCCGTGCGCGTTGGCCGCGGTGGCCGCCGGGTAGGTCGAGGTCGCGGTGGTGTCACCCGCGGCCGCGTGGCTGGTCTGCGTCTTGCGGGAACCGGCCGCGTCGAACGTCCACGACTGCCAGTACGGCGCCGGGCCGCCCAGCGTCGCGGCCGACTTCGGGTCGCCGCAGGCACCCGATGCGGGCGTCCACGCCTCGGCCAGGCGGCGTACGCCGTCGTAGCCGAAGCACTGGGTGTCCACCGCGCCACTGGCGGCCGTCTCCGCGACCTTGGTGACGTTGCCCATCGCGTCCCAGCCGTAGCTGGTGTCCGTCACCGGCTGCGGCGCGGTCTGGCGCAGGGTCTGCGACCGCTGGAGCCGCCGGGTGGCGTCGTCGTAGGTGAAGCTGCGCTGCACCCAGCTGCCGCCGGTGAGCTGGAGCTGCATGAAGCTCAGCTCGCCGAACGCGGTGTAGTCGGTGTTGCTGACGTACTGCCCGAAGCCGGGCGCGTTCGTCTGGAGCTGCTCGGCCAGGCCCGTCACCGGGTCGTAGGTGTAGGTCAGCGTCTCGGCGCCCAGCCCGCCCACGTTCGGGTAGCTCATCGTGGCCGGCGAACCGTCCACGAAGTACGACCGGGTCACCGAGTAGGTGCCGGCCAGGCCGGTCTGCGTCGCCGGGATCGTGTAGTCCTCACCCGTCGGCTGGTACAGCGGCGTGTAGCCGCGCACCTTGACCTTGTACTCGTCGGTGCCGACCCAGCGCGACGACGACGCCAGCTGGCCCTTGGCCCCGGCGGGGTCCCAGGCCCAGCTCGCCAGCTTGGCCCCGGAGGTCGAGCCGGCGAACTCGCCCGTCTGGCGGCCGTAGCCGTCATAGGTGTAGGCGATGGTCTGGGTCCGCGCGTCGGTCACGGAGCGCACCTCGCCGGAGTCGGCGTAGTCGACGCTGGCCGTGCCCTTGTCCGGGTCGTGCGTGACGGTCTGGCGGCCGAGCAGGTCGTACTCGTACGACCAGACCGAACCGGCGTTGTCGGTGAGCGTGTCCTGCTGGCCCTTGCGGTTGAAGTGGTAGACGGTCTGGTCGAACGTCGAGCGGGTGCCGCTGCCCACGTCGGCCGGGTCGTGGTACTGGCGCTGCTCGACCACGCGGCCGCGCACGTCGGTGAGCACGGTGGTGGCGGTGCCGCCGGTCGGCGGCGTGGTGCTGATCCGGTCGCCGCCGTAGGCGGTGGTCGTCGCCCACAGGTTCGTCCCGGCCGACTGCGCGATCGAGACGATCAGGCGGCCGGCCCGGTCGTACTGGCTCACCGCGCGGTTCTTCGGCTGCCAGTCCAGGATGGTGAACAGCGTGGTGGACGGCTGGACGGTCGCGTCGAAGTGCTTCGACACGCTCGCCGTACGCCCGAGGGCGTCGTACTTGGTCTCGGCGAAGACGGTGCCGATGTTGCCGGCCGCCATCGACAGCGACTGCGACTGCCGCTGGCGCAGCATGCCGTCGTAGAGGGCGTACGAGGTGATGTAGTTGCCCGAGGCGTTGAGCTTCTGGCTGGTCACCGCGTTGGCCCCGCCGCTGTTGCGGATCAGGTACGCGTACTGCGAGTTCGGCTGGGCGGGGTAGGTGGCCTTGAGGTGGTTGGGCAGCCACACCTGGGTCAGCCGGCCGAGGCCGTCGTAGGTGAGGTCGGTGCGCCGGTTGTTCACGTCGACCGTGGCGGTCGGCGTACCCCAGGAAGGCTCGACGGTGTTGGTCGTCGTGCCCAGGCCGGTGGTCTCCGCGATCTGCGTGACCGGGCCGCCCGAGGCCGGGGTGTAGGCGTGCGTGGTGTGGTTGCCGCGCACGTCGGTGGCGTCGGTCGACCGGCCGTACGCGTCGTAGCTCGCGGTGGACTGGGTGACCCAGCTCGGGCCGCCCGCCAGGGTCCACGACTTCGCCGCGTCCACCTGGGTCGGCTCGCCCTTGACCGGGGCGGCGCCGATGGCCTGGTGGTCGTAGAAGGTGCGGCTCATCCCGATCACGTCGGCGTCGGTCGCGGCGCTGGCGGCGCAGGTCACGGCGTACGTCTCGGTCTGGCTGACCAGCGACAGCATGTTCTTGACGAGGTTGCGGTTGTAGGTGGTCTTGGTGCACTGCTCGTCGTTGCTCGCCGAGGCGTCGCCGAGGTCCTCGACCTGCGCCGGGGCGCCGTAGGAGTCGAACGTGGTGTTGGACCGCGTGACCCGCCAGCCGCCCGCGGCCAGCGCGGTCGCCGCCCACGTCGACTTGGTGCCGGTGTAGCGCGCGTAGACGGTGGTGTCGCCCATGTCGCGCGAGGCGGTCGCGGTCGACTGCCACGGCTCGTTGGCCGTGACGGACAGCGGCGCCGACTCGACGCCGTTGAACACGGTGGACTTGCGGACCTGCCCGGCGTAGCCGTTCTCGTCGTTGACGACGGGGGCGTCCGCGACGTCGGCGGTGTCGCCGTCGCCGTTGAGGTCCAGCGCCGGCAGCGTGACGATCCGGGTGCCGCCCGCCCCGTTGAGGTCGCCGTGCATGCCGCGGAAGAAGACGCTCTCCGACAGCGACTCGGTGCCCGAGCCGGGCTCGCCCACGCGGGTGTTGACCTGGCTGTAGCCGCGGAAGTCCGACCAGGTGCGCAGCTTGTCCTTGGTGATGCCGTCGTCGTCGGTGTGCCGCCAGGCGGGGGTGCCGACGTACTCGTAGGAGGTCACGACGTCCGGGCTGCCGCCGGTGAGGTCGGCGGCGGTCACCGAGGTGACCAGGTACTTGTGGAAGTACTCGGTCTTGAGCGACTTGTCCGGCTGCTCCTCCAGCACCGGGTAGCAGCGCAGGGTGTTGGCCTGCGGCGAGGCCGGCATGTGCGAGCCCGCGACGCAGTCCGGACCCGTGTACCGGATGTCGACCTTGCCGCCGGTGTCGGTCCAGATGGTGCCCATCCGCATCCAGTTCATCGCCGGCTTGCCGTCGGTGGCCGTGTCGACGCGGTTGGGCAGCTGGATCCAGTCGAAGTTGATCTCAGGCATGACCGGCGCCCCGGCCGCGATCGCCGGGCCGGTGGCCGTACCGGTGTGGACGATCGACTCCAGCCACAGGCCCGCCCGCGTGCCGTCGCCGGGGTCGGGGAAGTTGTGCGTCAGCGTCCAGACGTCGACGTTCTTGTACGCCGCCGCCACCGCGTCCCAGACCTTCGTCGTCACCGACGCCAGGCGCTTGGTCGACCAGAAGGTCGGCGCGTGGTTGGTGCAGGTGCTGCCGGTGCACTCCTGGTCCCACGGCACGTCCGGCCAGTGCGGCTGGTCGTGCGTGGCGCACGAGGACAGGCACCGGTCGGCCGCGGCGAAGACCACGCGCATCGGCGCGGCCGTGGCGGTGTTCTCGGTGTCGGTGCCCGAGCGGTTGTCGGTCCCGTAGTCGATGTGGTCCAGCACGCCGCCGCGCACGTAGCTCACCAGGTCGGAGTCGCTGTTGTTGCGGCCGTACTTGTTCGTCTCGGCGGTGTAGAACAGCGACATCGTGTTGCCGTGCACGTCGACGACGTAGTCGAGGTTCCAGCGCCACGCCTGGTTGCAGAACGACGCGATGTACCCGCTGGCGTGGCAGGGCTCGCCGGAGTTGTTGCCCGCCACCGGTTCGGTCCAGACCGAGCCGGTCGCCTTGTTCGCCGGGGCGGTACCGGTGTAGCCGGGCAGCCGGTTGAGGCCGAAGAAGTACTGGGTGCCGTCACCGGTGGTCACCCGCCAGTACTCGTTGTCGTTGTCGCCGTTGACGGTGTTGGTGAACCGCTCCACCAGCGAGCCGTTGTCGTTCTTCAGCCGCCACTTGCCGCTGGTGCCGTCGCGGACGATCTCACCGCCGCTGCCGTTGAGCGACAGCGCCGCGTTGTCGGTCTTCCAGCACATGTCGCTGGTGTCGGTGGTGTTGTTCGCACCGCTGCCCTTGTCGTCGGCGCAGGTCGCGTACCGCCGCTCGATGTAGCCGGGCCAGTAGTCGAAGCCCTCGCCCACCCAGGTGGGCTGGTTGTTGCTGGTCTCGCTGCGCCCGTCGACCGCGGTCGAGGAGTACGACAGCCCCATCGACGGGGCCGGTCCGCCCAGCGACGGCGGGCTGCGCAGCGGGTACGACCAGGAGAAGTCACCGGTGTTGCCGCCGGCGTTCCAGGTCGAGGAGGCCTGGAGGTTGGTCGCGCCGTAGTCGCCGTCGCTGCCCGACGCGCCCGCGGACAGGGCCACCATCGTGCCGGAGGCCGACATCAGCGACACGTCGGCGGTGATGCGCTGCGCCGACACGTCGTTGGTCGCGGCCAGCGGGGTGGCGGCGCAGCCGGGCGCGCCCGGCGTGGTCAGCGCGCAGTCGGGCACCTGGACCAGCCGCAGGCGGCGGTTCCAGCCCGCGCCGTAGGCCCCGGCGAACGACGAGTAGTCGATGCCGACCGCGGCCGCGCCCTGGCCGGTGCGCCCGTCGGCCCGCTTCACCCGGACCAGCAGGCTGTTTCGCCATGCGGCAGGGGTGTGCGCCCGGTCGAGCACGCTGACGTTGGCCTTGGCGACGCTGTCGGCGGCCTTGCGGTCCTTGCCGCGGCTCGGGCCGACCCAGACCGGCAGCGCGCCCGCCCGGGCCGCACCGGTGCCGACCGACACGTCCGCCGCGCCCGCGGTGGGCCAGCTCGGTGCCGTGCGCTTGGCGCCCGCGCCCTGGCTGAGGTCCTTCGGCCGGGCCGCCGCCGGCACCTTGGTGCCGTGCGCGGACGGGAGCTGCTGGGCCGTGAGCGTCTGCGGGCCCGGGGCCGCCTGCGCCGGGGCCGACATCAGCAGCACGTTGGCGACCATCGCCACGGTCGTCGCGATGATGGTCGCCAGTCTTCTGCGCGGTCGCGGTCGACCGCCGAGCGAACCGCCGCGGTCGCGGCGGGCATGCCTGGGTGGCACGGTTCCTCCCGTGATAAAAGGGGTGAATCGGGCCGCGTACGACATGAGGGTGCGCGGCCCGCGAGGTGGTTGTCGGTTACCGGTGTCCGGTGAGCAAAGGCTGCCAAGGGCGGAGCCCGCTGTCACCGGCTCGGCACTGAGAGGAAGCTGCTCTGACAGTTAGCTCTCAAGCGGTGCGACGGGACCGGCGGTCCGCACTGGAGGGTCCACCGCGCAACGGCCGCGGCCAGGCCGGGGAGATTCTCCCGGCCTGGCCGCGGTATGCCCGATGCGGGCCGGTCCCCCGCTCAGCCGCGCAGCCCCCAGCCGGGAAGCAGGACGGACAGGCGGGCGGCGAGAAGGTGCGCCATCACATCGGCCTCGTGCTGGTCGGCAGCCTGGAGGAAGAACGTCACCTCCAGGCGATCGCCCCTGATCGCCGCGTGCACGTGCTCCAGGAGCGGCTCGGCGCCCCCGGGCGCCTCCGCCAGCAACCGCCGCAGCCGCCGGCCGTCGGCGCTCACCGCCGCAGCCGCCGACTCCCGCACGAGCGTGGCTCTCGACATGTACATGAGACACCGTCTAACTGGTCAACTCGGAAACTCCCATCCCCGTACCGACCCCGCACCGCGGTCGCGGTCGGGGTCATCGCGCTGTCCGCTCAGGATGCCAATGTGGTCGGTGGTGCGTCACCAGCGGACACGTGAGAGCAACGTGGCTGACAGCTTGCTCTCACCGGACCGCTCGGGCCGTACGCACGAAGAAGCGCCACGGCCGCCGATCGAATCGATCGGCGGCCGTGGCGCTCGCTATGGAATGAATGCGGTCCACCCGCTCAGTACGGGGGCCGAGCGGATCGCCCGCCCGCACACGGCGGCGACGATCACATCGGCGATGTCCTGCCCTGACGCGACGGTGAAGACCACTACGTCGATCCCGGCGGGCCCGGCGCGGGCGTGGATGTGCTCCACGCCGTCGGGCGGGGCCGCATGCAGCCAGAGCAGATCGACGACCTCGGCCGGCGACAGGCCGGGCGCCCCCCTCGGCGGCACCAGTCGGACGGTGGTCGTCAGCATCGCGCCCTGGTTACGGGTGCACCGGGGGGACCGGCCAGATCAGACCGTCCGCCACCGGGTGGGCCGGGACCGCGCTGCCGGCCGAGTGGCCGATTCCGCTCAAACCTGCGACTACCGCCACCAGCAGGGCTGCCAGTGCGATTCCGGCACGCATACGAATGATCCTTCTCATGGCTTTTCCCCCGGCGCTTTCCATCGATGACGAATTGGGTTTCCCAGGCCCTCTGAGCCTGCCCTTCCCGATCCGCCGTGTCAGTACTGAGACATCGACCTGAAGCGGCATGGCCGTTTCAGGTCACATCGGCGCCCGAGGATTCCGCGACAGTGATCGCTGCTGCACAATGATCGACGCGATCACGAGCCAACCCGGGGGTGGCAGTGTTGGAATCGGTAGGCCTCACCGCGGAGGCCGAAGCTGTGTATTTCACGATGGTCGATCACCCGCTGTGGGGGGTCGAGGACCTCGCCGCGCACATGCAGCTGTCGGAGGCCGCCGTCCGCGACGCGCTGGACGTGCTCGCCGAGCGCGCCCTCGTGCAGCCGCGGGCGCAGGACACCGGCGGCATGCGCGTGGTCAGCCCGCAGGCCGGGCTCACCATGCTGCTGGCCCAGGCCGAGGCCGACATCGCCCAGCGGCAGCGCCAGATCGAGGTGGCCCGCGCCACCATCTCCGCCATCGCCACCGAGCACGACAAGGTCCGCCGCCGCGACGAGATCATCCGGCTGGAGGGCTCCAGCGCCGTGCGCGGCCGCCTGATGGAGCTGGCGCCGGCCGTACAGAAGGAGTGCCTGACCTTCACCGCCCGCGCGGAGCTCACCGCCGAGGCGATCGACGCGGGGCGGCCGCTCAACCAGCTGCTGCTCGAACGAGGCGTCTCGATCCGCAACGTGTATCAAGAGAGCGTCCGCAACGACCCGACCATGTTCGCCTTCGCCAAGTGGATGGCCTCCAAAGGCGGCCGGAGCAGGACCGTTCCGTCTGTCCCCATGCGACTGATCATAATAGACAGACGCGTCGCCATCATCCCCATCGACCCCGCTGATTCGACCCGGGGTGCGCTGGAGATCCGCAGCCCCGGCGTCATCGCCGCGCTGTGCATCCTGTTCGAGCAGGTCTGGGACTTCGCGACCCCGTTCGGCGAGTCGCCGAAGTCCGACGACCGCGGGCTCACCCCGCAGGAGCAGGCGCTGATGCGCCTGCTCGACGCGGGGCACACCGACGAGTCCGCCGGCCGCAAGATCGGGCTCTCCGCGCGTACGGTGCGGCGGATCGTGTCCGAGCTCGCCGACCGGCTCGGCGTGGAGAGCCGGTTCCAGGCCGGGGCCGAGGCCGTCCGGCGGGGCTGGCTGTAGCCGTGCGCGCCGTCGATCACGCACGCCCACGGGCCCGCCGGTGGTGGCCGCTCAGCCCCACTCGGACCCGCCGTCAGCGTGCGCCGTGACGGCGCCTCCGGGCGCGGCCGCGGCCGCTGTCGACGCGATCCCGGTGGCCGACCCGGCCAGCAGCCCGGCGAGCGCGATCATGGCCAGGCGCAGCGCGCCCATTCTGAAGGCAGCGTTCATCGTCAATCCCGTTCCCCTGAGACACCCCATGTCAATGCGGTCGGCGGGCCCACCACTCGCAGGAGAAATACTGGCGGCCGCTCGCGGCGATGTCACCGACGTGGAGCTGAGAGCAACGTGTCTTGACGGTTGCTCTCAGCCGGTCCGCCCGTGGCCGCCCGACGTCCGCACCTGCGGCCGCGGGGCGTCGCCCCAGGCGGCGGTCTCCGCTACCAGCTAAGGCAGTTGCGCGATGCTCGAGTCTCTTGGCCTGTCGGTCTCCGGCGAGGCCGTCTACCGGACGATGTTGGCCCACCGCTCCTGGGGTCTGGAGCGGATCGCCGACCACCTGGCCATGTCCAAGGGACAGGTCCGCTCGGCCCTGGACCAGCTGGCCGAGCTCGCCCTGCTCCACCCCTCCACCGAGGAGCCGGCGGGCTGGAGCGCGGTCGAGCCGTCGATCGGACTGTCCGCGCTGCTGGCGCGGGCCGAGTCCGAGATCCAGGAGCGGCGCCGCAGCATCGACGCCACCCGGGTCGCCATCACCGCCATCGCCCGCGAGCACCTGGCCAAGGCCGATGCCAACGGCGGCGTACGCCTGGACGGCGTCGAGGCGGTGCGCACCCGGATGGCCGAGCTCAGCGCCGCGGTGGTCCGCGAGTGCGTGTCGCTGAACCCCAACGTCACGCAGACCCCCGACGCCAAGCAGGCCAGCCGCCCGCTCAACCAGCAGATGCTGGAGCGCGGCGTCGCGATCCGCTGCGTCTACCAGGACAGCTTCCGCAACGACCCGAACCTCGTCGGCTACGCGCGCTGGCTGACCGAACTCGGCGGCCGGGCCCGTACGGTGCCGATCGTGCCGATCCTGATGGTGGTCTACGACCGCAGCACCGTGCTGCTGCCCCTCGATCCGGCCGACACCGGCCAGGGCGCGGTGGAGATCCGCAGCCCCGGCATCGCCACGCTGGCGTACGCGCTGTTCGAGCAGCTGTGGGCGTCCGGCCTGCCGTTCGGGCAGGCGCCCGCGCAGCAGGACGAGGAGGCCCTCAACGCGACCCAGCGCGAGCTGCTCGGCCTGCTGGCCGCCGGGCACACCGACGAGCTGGCGGCGCGGCGCCTGGGCGTCTCCCTGTCGACCGTACGGCGCCTGATGGCGGTGCTGATGGAGCGCCTGGAGGCGCGCAGCCGGTTCCAGGCGGGCATCCACGCCGCCGAGCGCGGCTGGCTGCGTACCGACGCCTGACCCCGTCTTCCTCCTCGGCCCGTTCCAAAATCGTGCAAAGTTGCCGGGCAATCGGGCGAATCTTGGACTCGTATTCGCCCGATTGCCCGGCAACTTGCGCGATCTTGGACGGCGTGGGCGTGGGCGGGCATGGCGAAGCGCGCCGCTCCCGGGGCGGGGAGCGGCGCGCTTCGTGCTGTGCGGTCGGGTCAGGCGGCCGGCAGGGCCGCGGCCTCGCGGCTGTTGAGCACGCCCTGGTAGACCTTGACCTGGTCGATCAGGCCGCCGAAGTTGGCGGTCGTGCCGGTCGTGCCGACCAGCAGGCTGTCGGTGCTGTCCCAGCCGACCGCGTTGCTGCCCTCGCTCGTCTGGGCGACGCCGTCGACGTAGAGCTTGGTCTTGCCGGTCACCGCGTCGAAGACACCCGTGAGGTGCGTCCAGGTGCCGGGGACCGCCACCGCGGCGGAGGTCGCGTTGGCCCAGATGTAGCCGCCGCTGCCGTCCGGGGTGGCCATCGCGAACACGAACTTGCCGGAGGTGCCCGACACGAACAGCTTCGCCGCGGAGCTCGCCGTGGTGCCCTGGCGCAGGATCACCTGGTCGGCGCCGGTCAGCGCGTTGACGTTCACCCAGGCGGAGAAGGTCAGCGACTGGTCGGTGCGGACCACCGGGTGCTTCACCGCCTGGTCGTCGGTGGTGGAGGCGAAGCCGGTGACGCCGTCGACCGACAGGGCGTCGTTGCCGTCATGGCCGTTCAGGGCGAACGACGAGCTCGGCGGGGTGTTGATCCAGCCCGCGTCGAGGTTCAGCTGGCGGCCGAAGTACGCGCCGTCGATGACACTCGGGCAGTAGCAGTCCACGCCGCCGCTGAAGTCCCACGACCCGACCTGCATCGGCGACAGCAGACCGGTCTGGGCCGGGATCCCGTTGGCGGGGTCGGCGTCGGTGCCGTTGATGTCGTCGACGGTGACCGCGCGGTTCCACAGCCGCACGTCGGCGATCTGGCCGACCCCGGTGGTCATGCTGAGGCCGGCGCCGTACTTGGCCCAGCCCAGGTGCAGCTTTCCGCTGGACGCCCACGGCGTGGCGGCACGGGTCACCGTCTCGCCCAGCACGCCGTTGGTGTAGATCTTCATGGTCTTCTCGGACGCGTCGTAGACGGCGGTGATGTTCGTCCAGACGTTGAGCTTCGCCGGGGCGTGCGCGTAGCTGCCGCCGGTGGTCGTGGTGTCGGTGTCGTACAGCGCGAAGGTCCACTGGCTCGTGTCGGGCATGTTGTAGATCGCGAACCCGCTGGTGTTCACGCCCTCCTGCGAGATCACCGCCCGGTAGTTGTTGGTCGCGTCCGTCAGGCGCACCCACACCGAGACGCTGAACGACTTGGTGGTGTCGATCTTCGCGCCGGTGGTCTTGGCGTCTCCGGAGGCGCCGAAGGTGGCCGCGGTGGCGCCCTGGTAGCGGCCGTTGGCCGTCCAGGTCACGTTCGTCGTGGTGAGCGCGGTGCTGCTGACCTGGTCGGTGAAGCCGTGGCCGCGGATGTCGTCCAGCGGCCAGTAGGCCAGCGCCGCCGACGGCGAGTCCACCAGGAACGTGTACGACGTGATCGGGCTGGGGGCGCCCGCCGGGTCCTTGCTCAGCACGTAGAGCGTGTTGAGGCCGTAGTGCGGCGGGGTGAGGTTCATCGTCGGGGACGCCTGGCCCGCGGCCACGGTCACCACGGTGGTGGGCGGCGTGGTCCAGCCGTACAGGTACGACGTGACGTCGGACCCGTTCGGGTCGCCCGCCGGCTCGCTGAAGACGAACTGGCCGGTCACACCGGGGCCGCCCGGGTGGGCGCAGGTGTCGACGTTGGCGGGCACGCACGACGGGTACGAGGTCGAGGTGACCACCGGCGCGGTCGGGGCGGAGGCGTTGACCGTGAAGTCACACCAGCCCGACCAGGGCGAGAGGTAGTTCGAGTTGTCCTTGGTCTGCACGCGGAACGAGTAGCTCTTGCCCTCGGCGGCGCTGCCCAGCGTCAGCGGCACCGACCCGACGTTGTTCGCGGGCTTGGACGGGCCCGCCACCTGGGTCGCGGTGCCCGAGGGCAGCTGCTTCCACTCGAACGTGGCGGTCAGCGTGTCGGCGGTGTCGACGTCGGCGTACTGCGCCTCAAGGGTGGGCGAGGTGGTGCCGATGGTGCCGCCGCAGGCGACGCCGTGCACCGGGGCCAGGTTGGCCGGGACGCTCGGGTCGGTGTCGAAGGTGACGCTCAGCGCGGGCACCGCGTGGCCGCCGGTGGTGGTGGCGGTGAAGAACTTCTTCCAGCGGTCCTGGGTGCTCTCGTACTGGTTGGTGCTGTTGCAGGCACACAGGCCGACCGTGTACGTCGAGTAGCTGGCGTCGGCCGCGGCCTGCAGGTCGTTCTTGAGCGTGGTGCCCGTGAACGAGACCAGCTGGTCCGGCTGGACCGAACCGCAGCCGCCCGCCTCGTTGGCGTGCGAGGCGGCCGAGGACAGCCAGATCGCGCTGGAGCCCAGCGGGCGCGTCGACCAGGCCATCCGGGCACCGCTGGCGGAGGTGATGTTGCCGTTGGGCCGGTACATGTGCGTGTACGTGTCACCGCACGACCAGGTGTGGTCGACCCAGATGTTCATCGACCCGCTGATGATGTTCTTGTTGTTGCCCTTCCAGGTCAGCGAGCCCGACGTGGACGGGAAGTCGAAGAACGAGCGGTAAAGGGTGCCGTCGTAGGTGTTCGGGCCGACCCAGGCCTGGCCGCCGACGTCCCAGTTCGAGTTGATGTTGTTGGCGTACGCCCACTTGGACGCGCCCGGACCGATCGCCGGGTCGATGTACAGCGGGAACACCGTCTTCGGGTCGGCCAGCTGCGCCGCGTCCGGGGTGAGCACGAAGTCCGTGTCGGTCGCGGCGGACACGCCCAGCGCCACCGACTTCGAGGCCACACCGGGGCGGGCCGCGGTCGAGACGAGGTCCGCGGACGGGTTGGCCCGGGCCGCGGCCAGCGTCGCCTGGCTGACGCCGGGCAGCACCTCGCCGGCGGCGGCCTGGTCGATCGAGGAGTCCCAGACCGAGGCGGCCGAGGTCAGCGCGATGGTCGACCCGGCGCCGTCGGCGAAGCGGACGCGGCCGTCCGGCAGCGTACGGGCCTTGGCGTCACCGCCGATCGCAAAGTGGATCTTGCGCAGCTTCGGGTTGGCCGCGGCGGCGGCGTTCTTGACCACCAGCACGTGCTGGAAACCGGTCGAGTTGGCGGTCACGGTGAGGTCGACCCCCGCCAGGACCTCCGCGTACGTCGCCGTCGAACCGTCGACGGTCGGCTTGGGCAGGTCGCCGCCCGGCCAGGTCATGGTGAACGTCGAACCGTGCTGGCGCAGCGTGACCAGCGGGCCCTTGCCGCCGCTGGAGAACTGGACGTCCACCGGGCTGGCGATCGGCTTGACGGCGCCGTCGCCGCCGACGCTCAGGTTGGTGTTGACGTCGGCCCAGGCCCCGTTCGTGCCGCGCACCCACTGGGGCGCGATGTACGTCGTCATGGTGGAGGTGCCGTCGGGGTTGGCGAAGACCTGGCCGGTCTCGCTGCGTCCCGCCATGGCCTCGACCCTGGCACCGCACCGCGCCGCCATCTTGCCGGCGCTGTACAGATCCTGCACCGTGTCGGCGCAGGTTGCGGGCGCGGCGGCGGCTGCTGCCTGGCCCACCTGCACCGACACCGTCGCCAGCGACGCGACAACCGCCGTCGTCACCAGCCCGGGGAGCCAGCGGCCCCCGCGGCCATGCCTTTTCCAGCTCATCGAACAACCCTTCAGGGAATGCCAAATAACGAAGGTGCGTTGCGATGAGCTTCTTGGCTGTCCGGCCGTGGGTCACTAGATCAGCGGCACCCTAAACCGGCCTGACCGCATGAGGCCGGATGCAGGCGGCGACGTATCACCAGGTCAGGCTATGTCGTGCCCGGACACGCGAGAGGCGGCGGCCCGGTCACGGGCCGCCGCCTCTCGCGGTGGTGCAGGGTCAGCGGATCAGCGGGACCGGCGGCGCCGGGTCCACTTCTCGCGGTATTCCAGGGGCACGAAGACGAGTGTGGTCACCACCGTGGCCACCACGGCCCACAGGATCACCTGGCTCGGGCTCAGGTGTGCCACGCCCAGGTTCGAGGTCCACACCGGGTTCAGGCCCACCGGCGGGAAACCCTCCCAGAACAGGAACCACAGCAGCGGCACCAGGCCGGTCGCGATGCCGTACGCGGTGAAGTGGCCGGCCTGCGAGAACAGGATGCCCAGCAGCACCGCCGCGATGATGTAGACGAGCACCGCGGTCCGCTGCCCGCCCTGGTCCGGGATGCGGTCCACCAGGTACTGCCAGATCGAGACGACCAGGTCCAGCGCCTGCCGCCAGTACGCGGCGAGCAGGACGATCGCGGCGACGATGAGCACCGCGATCCCCAGGCCGCGCAGCACCTTGACGGCACCGCCCTCACGTTCTGCCACGGTGGCTCCTCTCGCGCGTGGGTGGGTACCGATTATCTACATCGGAGCAGATAGATCGATACGTTGCCGCGTAACGGTTCCGCCACCGGACGGAGCGCACGCTGCGCGCAGATCATGCCACCGCCGTACGACGGGGGCGAGAGCCGGTCGCCTCTTTCCAGGTCGCCGGACGGGTCGGATTGCCGTCAGAGGCCGTGCTCGTCGAGGAAGGCGTGCACGGCGGCGGCGAACTCGGCGGGCAGGGCGGCGTGGACGCCGTGGTCGGCGTCGAGGGCGAGATAGCGTCCGCGCGGCATCTGCGCGGCCATCTCGGCCAGCCAGTCCTGCGGCATGTGGCTGCGGGCGCCGCCGACGACCAGGGCCGGCGCGGTGATCGTGGCCAGCGCGGGCCACCAGCCGGGATCGGGCGCGACGACCTGCCCCAGGATCGCGGGCACCGCGTCCCAGTCGTAGTCGAGCGGGCCGTCGGGCCGCGGGCCGACGGTGCGTTCCAGCGGGCGCGGCGGCGGCGGGTCCTCCAGCACCACGGCGGCGACCCGGTCCGGGTGCGTCTGGGCCATCAGGTACGACACCACCCCGCCCAGCGAGTGCCCGACCAGCACCACCCGGTCGAGGTCGAGCAGGTCCAGCAGCGCCACCACGTCGTCGCGCATGAGTTCGGCCGAATACCGTCCCGGCCGGGGGCTGGCCCCGTGCCCGCGCAGGTCCACCACGTGCAGCCAGGCCCGCTCGGCCAGCAGGGGCGTCACCTGCTGCCAGGTGGTGGCGTCACCGGTCAGGCCGTGCAGCAGCACCACCGGGGTGGCACCCAGGGTGCCCGAGGACTGGTACCACAACTCGCTGACGGTCACGCCGACGATTATGCCCGCGGCGCGGCCGCTTCAACCCTGTCCGGCCGCCGTGTTCGGCGTTGCACAGGCGTGCGTTCAGGCGTTGCACAGGCGTGCGCTCAGGCGTTGCACAGGCGCTGGTGCGCGTAGGCCGACGCGTCGGCGGCGCAGCGGTACCGCCCGCCCATGATCTGTCCACTGTGCTCGTTCATCGGCGAGATGCGCAGCACGCCCGGCTGGTAGACCTCGACCCGGTAGCCGTCGCCGACCTGCGGCAGGCCCTCCAGGCTGTCCGGCACGACCGCGGCCCCGTTCTGGTCGAGGTAGGTGAACCCGGTGTAGACGTAGCCGGGGCCGCCGCTGTCGACCAGCCGCACCGACGCCACGGCGACGCAGCGCTTGCCCCCCGACAGGCCCTGGCACGGGCCGAGCTGGATCAGCTCGGTGCCGGTGCCGTCGGCCTTGATGTCCAGGTCCGCCCCGTGCACGTGCCAGCTCCCGACGAACGGCGCGAGGGCGGCGCCGCTCAGCGGGGACGGGCTCAGCCGCACGGGCTCGGCGCTCAGCCGCAGCGCCGTCGGCGCCATCGGGCGCAGTGCCGCCGGTGTCGTCGCCAGGGTCTGCGGCACGGCGGCCAGCAGCGTGGCGCTGGACGCGGCCATCGTCACGGGCGAGCCTGCCAGCAGGCCCAGTCCCAGTCCCACCACCGCGCTCGCGGTGCCGAATCCTGCCGCCGCAGCGGCCCAGCCATACCTGAATCCCATCGTGACCACCCCCGTGGTATTTCTCGCGTATCGGGCTGAACCAACGTAATTCATATCTCCGCTGGTGACCACCCGTGGAGAGGACAAATACTCTCCGTAAACGAAAATGATCCACATCCCAGGGCCTGCCGGATATCCGACAGGCGGGATGTGGATCTCAGTCGGCGCGGGGTCAGCGCACGCCGCGGGAACGGGTCAGCGGACGCCGCGCAGGAAGTTCCAGACGTTGACGACCCACTCGATCTGGCTCAGGTAGGAGCCGCCCACGACCACCAGGAACAGGCCAACCGTCGCGTGCGCGGCCCAGGCGCCGCGCCGGGTCCGGCCCATCACCTTCTCCAGCACCACGCTGCCCACCAGACGGGCCAGGCCGAACAGGCCCACCCCGACCACGAGTGCGAGCAGCAGGGCCAGCGCCGCCGTGGCGTGATCCCCGTCACGGGACGAGGCGGACCACAGGCCCCAGCAGACCAGCAGGAACACGGCGCCGGCCACGCTCCAGCGGCCGCCGGTCCGCAGCTGGCGCAGCCGGACGCGCAGCGGCACGACGGGGCGCTTCAGCGCGCCGGAGGTGACGATCTGCCCGGGTGCCAGGGTCGGCTCGAAGGAGACCGTCTGCTCCACCTGCCGCTGCGTGGGCACGCTGGCCACGCCCTGCTTGAACCCGGCGCGCTGCGCGTTCACGGTCTCGGTCGGGATCTCCTGTGTACGGTCCAGACGCAGTTCCCGCGTCGGGTCGATGCCCTCAGTCACGCCGCACAGCGTAGCCAACCCGCACGACACCGGCGACCGGGTGGAAACTGCACTAGCCTGGCAGGCATGCAGGAGCACGAACGCCGCCGCCACCGGGGCCGGGATGACGACAGCGACGACCACGATCTCGAACGCGGCCTGCGCGGGCTGATCGGGCCGGGGGCCTCGCAGATCAGCCTGTCCGCGGCGATGCGGGCGCGCGACGCGGCCCGGCCCACCGCCGAGGACCTGGCCAGGGCGGAGGCCGAGCTGGAGATCGTGCGCCGGGGCTGGGTGCCCCGCGACCCGCTGCGCTGAGCGCTCAGGCGGGCAGGTCGGGCAGCTCGCCCGACTTCTCGTACGCGGCGACCTGGTCGATGCGGCGGGAGTGGCGCGGCTCGCCGGAGAACCCGGTGCTCAGGAACGCCTCGACGATCTCGGTCGCCTCGGCCAGCGAGTGCTGGCGGGCGCCGATGCCGACCACGTTCGCGTCGTTGTGCTGGCGGCACAGCCGGGCGGTGTCCAGGTTCCAGGCCAGCGCGGCGCGGACCCCGGCGACCTTGTTCGCGGCGATCTGCTCGCCGTTGCCCGAACCGCCGATGACCACGCCCAGGCTGCCCGGGTCGGTCACCACGCGCATGCCGGCGTGCAGGCAGAACGACGGGTAGTCGTCCTCGGCGTCGTAGGTGTGCGCGCCGACGTCGACGACGTCGTATCCCTTGGCCGAAAGCTCGCTGATCAGGTGGGCCTTGAGCTCGAAGCCGGCGTGGTCGGCGGCCAGATATACGCGCATGGCCAAAGTCTGCCAGCCGCCCGCCGGGCCCCGCAGGGGACCCGGCAGACGGCGTACGCCTCAGGCGACCTGGGCCACGACCAGGCCGCCGCGGGCCTTCGGGGTGAACCAGGTGCTCTTGCGCGGCATCTTCTGGCGGGCCAGGTTGACCTCGACGAAGTCGTCGACGGTGACCGGCGCGATCAGCACGGCCAGCGCCGAGCGGCCCGCGTCGACCTCCTCGGCCAGCCAGGACGCCGGATAGTCGCCGCCGACGTAGGTGATCCGCTTGTCACCGGGCTCCAGGCCCAGCGCGTCGGCGAAGAGCACCCGCTCCACCAGCGCGTGGTCGATGTTGTCGATCACGCTGCCGTGCGGGTCGCGGGGCAGGGTGACGGCGAAGGCGCGGCCGTCGGCGTACAGGTGCACGGTGCCGCCCTGCGCCGGGACGGTCGCGGTGCCCGGGGACACCTGCGCGCCCGCCTTCTCCAGCCGCTCCAGCAGCTCCTCGATCGGGGCGTCGAGCTGGTGCACCAGCCGGTTGTAGGGCTGGATCGCGACCGACGCGGGCGTGGTCACCACGGCCAGGAACCGGTCCAGGCCGCCGCTCTGCGCGGCCAGGCTGCGGTGGTTGCCGTCGGCGACGACCAGCTCGCCGGTGCCGGCCAGCTCGCGCAGGCGGTCGGCGACCGGACCCGCGGCCAGCGGCCAGATCGCGTGGGTACGCCCGGCGGGGTCCACGTCGGTCGCGGCCGGCGCACCGGCCTGCGCCGCCGCCTCGGCCAGCGCCGCGTGCAGCTCCTCGCCCCGGCCGGTCTGCAGCAGCAGCACCGGCGACAGCAGGTGGCCCAGCGCCTGGAACAGCGCGACGCGCTCGCGCACCTTCTCCAGGAACACGTCCTCGTTGCGGATGACCAGGCCGGGCTCGTCCGCGCTGGTGGAGATCTGGTCGGTGTCGACCATGCACCACAGCCCGTACGCCGTGGCGCCGTGGTCGGAGATGCGGTACAGGACGACCACGTCGTCACTGCGGCGGTAGGCGCCCGCGTCCTTGGCCTGCGTCAGGCGGACCACGGCGTCCGGCAGCGACTCGGCGAAACTCTTGCCCAGGCTCCCGGGTGCCCGGTGCGGCATCTCGATGGCCAGGGCGCTGCTCGGATTGGCCTCGATGATCTCGGTGATCTCGGCGTCGTCGGCGAACTCGTCGTAGTTCTGCGCGCCGGTTGCCCCGGCCGTCAGCCAGGCCGTGGGGATCGGGTGTGCGACTGTCACGCCTGCTCACGCTACCGCTGTCCACCCGCTGGGATGGGTTGGCCCCGCCGGGTGCGGCGGGGCGGACCCGTCAGCGGCGCTGGGCGGGAGCGGCTCCGACCAGGACCGGAGGGGCCAGGAAGGCGGCGATCTCGGCGGGCAGCGACGGCTGCCAGGTCGCCCAGCGGCTGTCCTCTACACACACGTACGAGGTGCCCAGGCTCTCGGCGACCGCCTCGGCGGGTGCCTCCAGAAGCCACGGATCTGCGACGACGTCCGCCACGGTGCTCTCCCTACCCGGCCCGGTGAGCGGCCTGGCTCGTTGGTGTGGTCTCCCTCACCCCAACGAGCCAGGAGCCTTCAGGGGGCGTGCCCGCCGCCGGCGTCACTCGAAGATGGGGCCGAGGTCCCGGGTGCGCTTGAGCTCGTAGAAGCCGGGCGTGCCCGCCACCAGCAGCACGCCGTCGTAGAGGCGGCCCGCCGCCTCACCCTTGGGGGCAGGGGTGACCACCGGCCCGAAGAAGGCGATGGTCGCGCCGTCCGGGCCGGGCGCGTGGATGACCGGGGTGCCGACATCGGTGCCGACCGGCTTCATGCCCCGGTTGTGGCTCTCGACCAGCAGGTCGTCGTGCACGGTCTCCTCGGCCGCCGCCGCCAGCGCCGGGTCCAGGCCCGCGTCGGCCAGGGCGGCCTCGTAGAGCTCGCGGCCCAGCGGCTCCTTGCCCAGGTGGATGCGGGTGCCCAGGGCGGTGTAGAGGTCGCGCAGGACCGGGTCGCCGTACTTGCGGGCGGCGGCGATGCACACCCGCACCGGGCCCCAGCCGTCGGCGAGCAGCTGCCGGTACTTCTCGGGCAGGTCGTCGCGACCCGCGTTGAGCACGGACAGGCTCATCACATGGAAGTCCACGCGCACGTCGCGCACCTGCTCGACCTCGATCAGCCAGCGGGAGGTCATCCAGGCCCACGGGCAGATCGGGTCGAACCACATGTCGATCGAAGGGGTGCTCATAGTTGAATGGTCACTCTTCGAGTGCGGTGTTGGCGCACATCCGACGCGTGACCTATCGCACGTCCGCGCGCCATAATGTGAAAGAGTTGCTTCGGGCCGTTCGCGGCCTCTGGCAAACGGGCCGCTGCCGCAACCGATACGCAAGCGTGGGTGGTCGCAGCGCGCCGACGCGATGACAGACTGCACTGGGCAGCCACATACAGGGCTGCCTCCCATGCTGCTCACCACCGCAGCCGACAGGAAGTGACGCCGTGACCGGTACGCGCAATCTCACCCAGACCGAGGCCGCAGCGCGGGCCCGCCTGCTGGACATCCACTCGTACGACATCGCGCTGGACCTGACCGACGGGGCCGGCAATCCCGGCGACGGCACCTTCCGCAGCGTGACCACCGTCGACTTCTCCGCCGCCGAGCCCGGCGCGCAGACGTTCATCGAGGTCGCCGCCGCCAAGATCCTGCGCGCGACGCTGAACGGCACCGAGCTCGACACCAGCACCTGGACCTCCGACACCGGCCTCGTCCTGCCCGGCCTGGCCGCGCGCAACACGCTGGTCATCGAGGCGGACTTCCCGTTCTCGCAGTCCGGCCAGGGCCTGCACCGCGCGGTCGACCCCGCCGACAAGGAGGTCTATCTCTACAGCCAGTTCGAGACGGCCGACGCCCAGAAGGTGTTCGCCTGCTTCGACCAGCCCGACCTGAAGTCGGTCTACACCTGGCACGCGACCGTCCCCAAGCACTGGAAGGTCGTCTCCAACGCCCCGATCGCCTCCACCGAGGCGGGCACCGTCGGCAAGACCGTCCACTTCGAGCAGTCCGCGCGCATGTCCACCTACGTGACCGCGCTGTGCGCGGGGCCGTACCACGAGGAGCGGACCACCCACGACGGCATCGACCTGGGCCTGTTCTGCCGGGCCTCGGTCGCCGCGCACCTCGAGGCCGACGAGCTGTTCGAGATCACCAAGCAGGGCTTCGACTTCTTCCAGGCCCAGTTCGGCGTGCGCTACCCGCTGCCCAAGTACGACCAGCTGTGGGTGCCGGAGTTCAACGCGGGCGCGATGGAGAACTTCGGCTGCGTCACCCACGCCGACGCGGCGTACATCTTCCGCTCCGAGGTGACCGACTTCGAGCGCGAGCAGCGGGCCAACACGATCCTGCACGAGCTGGCCCACATGTGGTTCGGCGACCTGGTCACCATGCGCTGGTGGGACGACCTGTGGCTGAACGAGTCGTTCGCCGAGTGGGCCTCGCACTGGTGCAACGCCAAGGCCACCCGCTTCACCGACGCGTGGACCACCTTCCTGTCGGTGCGCAAGAACTGGGGCTACAGCCAGGACCAGCTCTCCAGCACCCACCCGGTCTACTGCGAGATGACCGACGTCGAGGCGGTCGAGGTCAACTTCGACGGCATCACGTACGCCAAGGGCGCCAGCGTGATCAAGCAGCTCGTCGCGTACGTCGGCGTCGACACGTTCGTGACCGGCCTGCGCGCCTACTTCCAGGCCAACGCCTGGGGCAACGCCACCTTCGGCGACCTGCTCGGCGCGCTGGAGCAGGCGTCCGGCCGCGAGCTGCGCGCGTTCGCCGCCGCGTGGCTGGAGACCGCCCAGGTCAACACGCTGCGCCCGGCCGTGGAGATCGCCGCCGACGGCACCTACGCCCAGGTCGCCGTCGAGCAGGAGGCCCCGGCCAGCCACCCCACGCTGCGCCCGCACCACCTCGGCATCGGCCTGTACGACCTCGTCGACGGCTCGCTGATCCGCCGCGAGCTGATCGAGGTCGACGTGGCCGGGCCGCGCACCGTCATCGACGCGCTGGCCGGCAAGCGCGCCGCCGACGTGCTGCTGCTCAACGACGAGGACCTCAGCTACGCCAAGCTGCGGCTGGACGACCGGTCGCTGGCCGTCGTGGTCGACAACCTGAGCGGCTTCGACTCCTCGCTGGCCCGCGCGCTGTGCTGGGCGGCCGCGTGGGACATGGTCCGCGACGCCGAGATGGCCGCGCGCGACTACGTCGCGCTGGTCACCGCCGCGCTGCCGCGTGAGCGCGACATCAACCTGGTCATGTCCACCCTGCGCCAGGTGCAGCTGGTGCTCGCCCAGTTCGCCGACCCGGCCTGGGCGCCGACCGGCTGGGCCCGGCTCGCCGACGCCGCCCGCGCCGCCATGGAGACCGCCGAGGCGGGCAGCGGCTTCCAGCTCGGCTGGGCCCGCGCCTTCATCAGCGCCGCCCGCGGCAGGGCCGACCTGGACGTGCTGCGCGGCTGGCTGGAGGGCACCGGCGTGCCCGAGGGCATCAGCATCGCCGGCGAGCTGCGCTGGCAGCTGGTGCAGGCGCTGGTCGCCAACGGCACCATCGACCCGGCGACGATCCAGGCCGAGCACGACGCGGACCGCACCGCCGCCGGCGACATCGGCGCTGCGCTGGCGTACGCGCTGATCCCGACCGCGGAGAACAAGGCCGCCGTGTGGGCGGAGCTGACCAGCGCGCAGAACCTGGCCAACTGGCGCAGCCGGGCCCTGGTCATGGGCTTCCAGCACGCCGCGCAGGTCGAGCTGACCCGGCCGTACACGGAGCGGTTCTTCGCCGACGTGGACGGGGTGTGGGCTGCCCGCGACAGCGAGCCGGGGCAGGAGTTCGTGATGCTGGGCTACCCGGTGCTGGACCCGTCGGCGCAGACGGTCGCCGCGTACGAGGCCTGGGCTGCCGGAGAGGGCCACGCCACCCCGCTGCGGCGGCTGGTCACGGAGGGCAACGACCGGGTGGTGCGCGCGCTGAAGGCGCGGGCCCGCGACGCCGCCGCGAGCTGACCCACCTGTACCGCCCTGCCCCCTGCCCGGGGGCGGGGCGGTCCACCACGGGGTGCTGCCCGCCGGGTCAGCTCTTGCCGGCCAGGCCGGTGAGCTGGGCCAGGCCGCTGACCAGGCCGCCGGCCAGGTCGCCGCCGTTGAAGGCGGCCGCCATGGACAGGGCGGCCAGCTTGCAGTCGCGGTCCGACAGGCGCTTGCGGACCTGCGACCCGGTCACGATCTCCAGCTGCCGCAGCTGCGGGCAGACCGCGATCAGCACCGAGTCGGCGGGCTTGGCCAGCCGGGCGTGCAGCTGCTCGGCGTTCTGGCGCACCGGCTCGGCGACGTCGCCGACGTACACGCTGAACGTGAAGCCGGTGGCGTGGTCGGCCTTGGTCAGCGCGTCGTCGAGGCGCAGCAGCTGGCGGGTGGTGAAAGGTCCGTCGATCACCGCGTCGACGCCACCGGGGTGGTGGTGGGCGGTGGTCAGTTCACCAGCGGTCACTTGCGCCTCCTGTCACGTCGACCACGGGCGCCTCGTCACCCGCGGCGATGAGTTCCGCGCGGGCGGCGGCGGTCAGCTCGGCGTGGCGTGCCTGCGGGCCGTCGGCGTCGGGGCGGGCCAGGAACCACACCGGCGCGTACGTGTACGGGCGGCCCGGCCGGTAGCGCTTGTCGCTCCGGCGGCCGCCGACTACATAGACCAAAGCGAATATCGTGGCGATCACCGCGAGCGGGATACCCACGTAGACCAGCAGGTCTCCGATATCTGGCGTGGACAACTACAGCCCCCCGGCTCGAGTCCGATCCGAACGCTTCAACGCTAGCGGAACCAGGGTGCCCCCGTGCTCAGGGGGCCAAACCCGTCGCGTCAGTCACCCAGCCGCGCGAGCTCGTCGAGCACCACCGGCCAGGCCGCCGACAGCGGGTCGATGACGGCGAAATGCCCGGTATCCGCGACCGCCGCGACCCGGCTGCCCGGGTGCGCCTCGGCGTACGACCCCGCCAGCGCGATCGGAACCACCTCGTCGCGCACCCCGTGGAGCAGCACCACCTCCCCCGAAGGGGTGGACAGCCTGGCTGGATCGAGGTCAGGCCGCTCAGCCGCCGGGACACCGAGAAAATCACCGACCGCGCCGCCGTCGAGACGCAGCTGCTCGGCCAGCACGAGATCGGCCACCGGCGCGAGCGCGAGCGTGCCGACGAGCCCGGCGGCGGGCGCGGCCGCGGCCGCCCACAGCGCGAGGTGGCCGCCCGCGGAGTGCCCGACCACGATCACGCGGCCATCGTGCCTGGTCAGCGCGCCGGGCAGCGCCGCGACGGCGGCGGCGACGTCGCCGGTGGTGACGTCGGGCACACCCGGTTCGCGGCGGTACTCGGTGGAACACGCCGTCCAGCCCGCGTCGCGGATCGCCTCGGCCATCGGGTGGGTGTGCGCTCGGTCGTACTCCGGGCGCCAGAATCCACCGTGCACGATGAGCACCAGCGGGCGGGCCAGGGCGCGGCTGTCGCCGTACCAGGCGTCGGCGACGTGCTCGGGCAGGTCGCCGTAGCGCAGGGTCTCGTCGGGCGCGGTGGCGGCGCGGGTGAGCACCGAGCGGTCCTCGGTCACCGCTGCTCCCGGCCGAGGAACGCCAGCGCGTTGCCGCCCAGCAGCTTGGCGCGCTGCGGCGCGGTCAGGAAGTCGGCCTTGGCGACGACCTGGCCGACCGGACGCTCGCCCAGCGGGTACGGGTAGTCGCTGCCGAGCACGACGCGGTCCTCCCCCATCGTGTCCACCAGCAGCCGCAGCGCGGCGGGCTCGAACACCACGGAGTCGACGAAGAAGCGGTCCGTGTACGCGCTGGGCGGCCGCTGCGAGGCGCCGCGCACCACGTCGCCACGGCGGTGCCAGGCGTTGTCGGCCCGGCCCAGCCAGAACGGGAAGCTGCCGCCGCCGTGCGCGAAGCACAGCCGCAGCGTGTCCGGCACCCGGTCGAACACCCCGCCCAGGATCAGCGCCAGCACCGACAGGTGGGTCTCGGCGGGCATGCCGGTCAGCCAGCGGGCCATCCACCGGTCCAGCCGGGGCCCGGCGGGCATGTCCCACGGGTGCACGAAGACCGGCGCCCCGACCTGCGCGCAGTGCTGGAGGAACATCACGATGCCGGGGTCGTCGAGGTCGCGGTCGCCGACGTGGTTGCCGATCTCGACCCCGGCGTGCCCGGCGGCCAGGCAGCGGTCCAGCTCGGCGCAGGCCAGCTCCGGGTCCTGTAGCGGCACCTGGCAGAACGGCACCAGGCGGTCCGGCTGCTCGGCACACAGTTCCAGGGTCAGGTCGTTGAAGATCTTCGCGACCTTGACGGCCTGCGCGGCCGGGCGGTCGTAGCTGAAGAAGACCGGGGTCGGCGAGACGACCTGCACGTCCACGCCGTCCTCGGCCATGTCGGCCAGCCGGGTCGGCGCGTCCCAGCACTGCGCCCCGATCGGCCGGAACTCGGTCTCCCCCACCATGATCATGGCGGCGCGCTCGGAGTCGACGCGTAGCCAGGGCCAGCCCGTCCCGCCGCACTCGGCGGACAGGTCGGGCCAGCCCCGGGGCACGACGTGGGTGTGCACGTCGACGACGGGTGCCATCAGCCCTTGCCCGGGTGCAGGTGGCCGCAGTTGCCGCAGGTGCGGGCCGACTCGCTGGCGTAGAACGCCTGGAACACCGGCGGCAGGTCGGCGACGATGTCGCGGACCTGGAGTTCCACCTCGTGCACGATGTCCGCGCACTCGGGGCAGTACCAGCGGAACTTCTCCAGCGTGCCCTCCTCGCGGACCCGCTCGACGACGATGCCGATCGAACCGGACTCGCGCTGCGGCGAGTGCGGCAGCAGCCGGGGCAGCATCCACATGTGCCCGGCGGGCACGACCACGGTCTCGGGGCCGTCCGCGGTCATCACGTTGATCCGCAGCGTGCCCTGGATCTGGTAGAAGTACTCCTCGTACGGGTCGACGTGGAAGTCGGTGCGCTGGTTCGGCCCGCCGACCACCTGCACGATGAAGTCGTCGCCGGTGGGCAGGACCTGCTTGTTGCCGACCGGCGGCTTGAGCAGGTGCTGGTTCTCCTCGACCCAGGCCGGGAAGTCGACCGGCTCGTCGATGTGCGTCATCGCTGCTCCTTCGGGGGTATGAGAGCCACAGCCTGTATCTCGATCAGCAGGTGGGGGTGCGGCAGCTGGTGCACCGCGACCGTGGTCCGGGTGGGGCCGGTCGCGTCGAAGTACTCGCCGTAGACCTCGTTGTAGCCGCCGAAGTCGTTCATGTTGACCAGGTACGTCGTGACCTGGACGAGGTCGGGCAGGTCGGCGCCGACCGAGCGCAGGATGTCGCCGATGTTCTCGATCACGGCGCGGGTCTGCTCGCGGATGTCGAGGTTCGTGGTGCCCAGCTCGTCGACCTGCGCACCGGCGATCGTGTTGTCGGGCCGGCGGCTGCTCGTACCCGAGACGAAGGCGAACCCACCGGCGACCTTGACGTGCGGGAACCTCCCGCGCGGCACGGCCTTGCCTTCAACCACCTTCCCGCTCATGCCGTTTCCCCGCTCCGCGCGGAAACGGCATGAGGCACCAGCCGCCCTGAGCCCATGATTCGCTCGCTTCGCTCGCTCATGCCAGCGCCGCCTTGACCGAGGCGGAGCCGAGGCCCTGGACGACGGCGCGCACGTGGGCGCCGGGGCGCAGCGGGACGGCTTCGGTGGCGGCACCGGCCAGGAAGATCCAGTCATCCTCCAGCGTGACGCCGTGGCGGGCGGTCAGACGGCGGCCCTCGGCCAGGGCGCGGCGCGGGTCGCCGAGGATCGCGGCGGTGGAGCCGGTCTGCACCACCCGGCCGTCGATCTCCAGCAGCACGCCGAGATTGTCCAGGTCGGCGGGGACCGGGCGCCAGGGCCCGATCGTGTACGCCGCGGCCGAGGTGTTGTCGGCGACCACGTCCGGCTGGGTGAACTCGAAGTTCGCGTACCGCGAGTCGATGATCTCCAGGGCCGGGGCGACCGCGGCGATCTGGCCGCCGCGCAGCAGGAACGCGACCTCCGGCTCGATCCGCGGGTGGATGAACCCGGCCGTGCGCACCGTGCCGCCGTCGGGGATCGCGGTGGCGTCGGTGAGCCGCCCCCAGATCACCTCGTGCACGCCGACCTGGGCCATCTTGGCCCGGCTGGTCAGGCCCATCTTGAGCCCGACCAGCTTCTCCCCGCGCGCCAGGCGGCGGCCGACCAGCGCCTCCTGCACCGCGTACGCCGTGTCGACGCCGAGGGAGAAGTTCTTGGTCAGCTGCGGGATCGCGGTGGCGGTGGCGGCCGCGTCGTCCAGCAGCTCCGCCATCTTGGCGATCTTCTCGGCCCGCTCCACGCTCATGAGCTGCTCTCCCTACCCGCGACCAGGTCCAGGGCCACGTCGACGATCATGTCCTCCTGGCCGCCGACCATGCGGCGGCGGCCCAGCTCCACCAGGATCGAGCGCACGTCCACGCCGTACTTCTCCGACGCGCGCTCGGCGTGGCGCAGGAAGCTGGAGTAGACGCCCGCGTACCCCAGCGACAGGGTCTCCCGGTCGACCTGGACCGGGCGGTCCTGCAACGGCCGGACCACGTCGTCGGCGGCGTCCATCAGCGCGTACACGTCGCAGCCGTGCTTCCAGCCCATCAGCTCGGCCGTCGCCACGAACACCTCCAGCGGCGCGTTGCCCGCCCCGGCACCCATGCCCGCCAGTGACGCGTCGACACGGTACGTGCCGTGCTCAACTGCCACGACGCTGTTGGCCACGCCCAGGGACAGGTTGTGGTGGGCGTGGATGCCGATCTGAGTGGATTCGTCGAGCACCTGCCGGTACGCGTCGACCCGCTCCGCGACGTCCTTCATCAGCAGGCGGCCGCCGGAGTCGGTGACGTAGACGCAGTGCGCGCCGTACGACTCCATCAGCTTGGCCTGCCGGGCGAGGTTCGCCGGGTCGTTCATGTGGGACATCATCAGGAAGCCGGAGACGTCCATGCCGTTCTCCCGCGCCCAGCCGATGTGCTGGGCCGAGATGTCGGCCTCGGTGCAGTGCGTGGCCACCCGGACGCTGGTGACGCCCAGCTCGCGGGCCTCGCGCAGGTCGGCGATGGTGCCGATGCCGGGCAGCAGCAGCGTGGTCAGCTTCGCGCGGGTCATGACCTCGGCGGCCGCCGCGATCCACTCGCGATCGGTGGCGGCGCCGTGGCCGTAGTTCACGCTCGAACCGGCCAGGCCGTCGCCGTGCGCGACCTCGATCGCGGCCACCCCGGCTGCGTCCAGCGCGGCGGCGATGGTGCGCACCTGGCCGACGGTGTAGCGGTGCCGGATGGCGTGCATCCCGTCCCGCAGCGTCACGTCCTGTACATAGACCTCGGTCATCGCTTCATCTCCACGAGGCGCTCGGCGGTGCGCAGCGCGGCCGAGGTCATGATGTCGAGGTTTCCGGCGTACGCGGGCAGGTAGTGGCCCGCGCCGGAGACCTCCAGGAACACCGACACCTGAAGTGCGGGCGCGGCCAGCAGCGGCACCTCGACCACGTCGAACTGCACCTGCTGCTTGAGCCGGTAGCCGGGGACGTAGCCCTGGACCTGCTTGACCATCGCCTCGACGGAGGCCGCGATGGCCGCCCGGTCGGCGTTCGCGTCGGCGCACAGGCAGTAGACGGTGTCGCGCATGAGCAGGGGCGGCTCGGCCGGGTTCAGCACGATGATCGCCTTGCCGCGCGCGGCGCCGCCGACGACCTCGATGGCGCGGGCCGTGGTCTCGGTGAACTCGTCGATGTTGGCCCGGGTGCCGGGGCCCGCCGAGCGCGACGCGATCGAGGCGACGATCTCGCCGTACGCCACCGGGGTCACCGCGCTGACGGCCGCGACGATCGGCACGGTGGCCTGGCCGCCGCAGGTGACCATGTTGACGTTGGGCTGGTGCAGGTGCTCGTCGAGGTTGACGGTCGGCACGACGTACGGCCCGATCGCCGCCGGGGTCAGATCCACCACGGTCTTGCCGTGCGCGCGCAGCACCTCGTCGTGATACCGGTGCGCCTTGGCCGACGTCGCGTCGAACACGACCTCCACCTCGCCGAACTCCGCCATCCCAACCAGCCCGTCGACCCCGTCGGCCGTGGTCGCCACGCCCAGCCGGGCGGCTCGCGCCAACCCGTCCGACTCAGGGTCGATCCCCACCATCGCCACCATCCGCAGCGACTCGCTGACCCGCAGCACCTTCATCATCAGATCGGTCCCGATGTTCCCCGACCCGATGACGGCCACCCCCGCCTTCACGGCCGCCCACCCTTCTCCGCGTTGATCATGAACTTATGGCACGGCTCCACGGCGTGTCCCGTGCACAGCTTCCTGATCACCGGACCTCCCGGCGACCGGTGGCGTTGGTGAAGGCGGTGCGGACGGTGCCGAGGCCGGTGATGCGGGCCTCGTACGAGGCGCCGGGCTGCACCGGGACCATGGGGCCCAGGGCGCCGGACAGGATGACGTCGCCCGCGTGCAGCGGGGTGCCGGCCTGGGCCATGGTGGCCGCCAGCCAGGCGACGGCGTGGACCGGGTTGCCCAGGCAGGCCGCGCCGGAGCCGACCGAGACCGGCTCGCCCTGGTGCTCCAGCACCGCGCCACACAGCCGCAGATCCACCGACGACAGCGCGACCGGCTGGTTGCCCAGCACGAACAGGCCGCTGGAGGCGTTGTCGGCGACCGTGTCCACAATCGAGATGTCCCACCCGGCGATCCGCGAGTCGACGATCTCGATCGCGGGCAGCAGGTGGTCGGTCGCGCGGATCACGTCGGCGACGGTGACCTGCTCATACGGCAGGTCGCGGCCGAGCACGAAGGCGACCTCCGCCTCCACCCGCGGCTGGAGCAGCCGGGTCACGTCGACCTCGGCGCCGTCCCAGACGGCCATGTCGGCGAAGAGCACGCCGAAGTCGGGCTGCCCCACCCCGAGCTGCTTCTGCACGACCGGGTTGGTCAGCCCGATCTTGGCGCCGACGATGCGGCGGCCGTGGGCGACGGCGTCCTGGGTCATCGCGCGCTGCACCGCGTACGCCGAGGCGACGTCGCCGACCGGCAGCAGCCGCTCGCGCAGGGGCGGGCACGGGGTGCGCGACTCCTGCGCCCCGTGCAGGATCCGGACCGCCTCGTCGAGGGTGTCCTTCGAGATGGCCAGCGTCATGACAGCTCCACGCACACGTTGGTCAGTTCCGAGTAGAAGGCCAGCGAGTGCACGCCGCCCTCGCGACCCACCCCAGAGGCTTTCACACCGCCGAACGGCGTACGCAGATCGCGCAGGAACCAGGTGTTGATCCACACCAGCCCGGCGTCGATGCGCGCCCCGGCCCGGTGCGCCCGGCCCACGTCGCGGGTCCAGACGGTGGCCGCCAGGCCGTAGTCGGAGTCGTTGGCCAGCGCGAACGCCTCGTCCTCGTCGTCGAACGGCATCAGGCTGACCACCGGCCCGAAGACCTCCTCGCGGTTGGTGCGCGCCTGCTGGCTGAGCCCGGTCAGCACGGTCGGCTGCACGTACGCGCCGCCGTCGCGGGCGTCGCCGAAGTGCGGCACCCCGCCCCCGGCCAGCACGGTCGCGCCCTCGGCGCGGGCCAGGTCGTAGTAGCCGAGCACCTTGTCGCGGTGGTTGCGCGAGATCAGCGGCATGTTGACCGTGGCCTCGTCGGCGGGCCAGCCGAAGGCCAGCTCGCTCGCCCTGCGGGCCAGCTTCCCGGCGAACTCGTCGAAGATCGAGCGCTGCACGTACAGCCGCTCGGTGCACAGGCACACCTGGCCGCCGTTGGTGAAGCTGGAGCGCACCGAGCCCGCGACCGCCGCCTCCAGGTCGGCGTCGGCGAAGACCAGGCCCGCGTTCTTGCCGCCCAGCTCGAACGAGACCGCCTTCACGCCGTCGGACGCGGCGCGCATGATCGCGCTGCCGGTGGCCGACTCGCCGGTGAACGTGATCGCGTCCACGCCCGGGTGCTTCGTCAGGAACTCCCCGGCCGAGTCCGGGCCGAAGCCGTGGACCAGGTTGAACACGCCGTCGGGCACGCCCGCGGCCGCGAACACCTCGGCCAGCAGCGTCGCCGAGCTCGGCGTCTCCTCCGACGGCTTCACGATCACGGCGTTGCCGCAGGCCAGGGCCGGGGCGAGCTTCCAGGTGAGCAGCAGCAGCGGCAGGTTCCAGGGCACGATGATCGCGACCACGCCGACCGGCTTGCGCACCGCGTAGTTGAGCGCCTTGACCCCGGCCGCCGTGGTCGTGGTGAACGACTCGGTCGGGGCGCTGGCCACGATGTCGGCGAAGGCCCGGAAGTTGGCCGCGCCGCGCGGGATGTCGAGGGTACGGGCCTGCGAGATGCTCTTGCCCGTGTCGGCCACCTCGGCGGTGACCAGGTCGTCGAAGCGCCGCTCCAGCTCGTCGGCGACCCGGCGCAGCACCGCCGCGCGCTCACCCTCGCTCATCCGGCCCCACGGCCCGCGCAGCGCCGCGCGGGCGGCGGTGACCGCCGCGTCCACGGTCGCCGCGTCGGCCTCGGACACCTCGAACACCTTCTCGCCCGTCACCGGGCTGAGCTTGGCGAACGTACGCCCCGTGTCGACGAACCCGCCGCCGACGTAGTTGCGCAGCAGCCCCGGCGCCCCCGCCGGGACACCCGTCATGAGAATCGGATCCCAGTTCACGCCCCACTACCCTTCCGCCACGCCAGCGCGGCGCCGATCGCGCCCAGCGCCACCACCGCCACGCCCGCCGCCGCGCCGAGCAGCCGCTGCTGGCGCCGCACCCGCCGCTGCACCTGCGCGTACGGCGTGGTCGAGAACGACACCAGCTCGTAGCGCGACACGTACTTCCCGGGCAGAGCCCGCTCCAGCGCGTGCTCGACCTTCTTCTGCATCGCGAACACCGGCGAGGCGACCTTGTCGCGCATCTCGACGAAGTTGGCCAGCGCCATCTGCGCGATCGCCTCGGTGTTGGCCCGCCGCCGCGCCTCGAACTCCGGCAGCGCCCGGTCCCAGTCGTCGCCGGTCTCGTCGAGCACCCGGTCCAGCTCCACGACGTCCTCGAACGCGCAGTTGGCGCCCTGGCCGTAGAACGGCACGATCGCGTGCGCGGCGTCGCCGAGCAGCCCCACCCGGCCGTACGCCTGCCACGGCTCACACCTGACCGTCCCCAGCACGCCGACCGGGTTCAGCAGGTAGTCCTCGACCAGGTTCGGCGCGAGCTCCACCACGTCGGGGTAGTGCTCGACGAAGTGCCTCCTGATCGCGGCCGGGCTGGTCAGCGACGCGAACGCGCTGGTGCCGCCGGTGGGCCAGAACAGGGTGCAGGTGAACGAGCGGTCCGGGTTCGGCAGCGCGATCATCATCGAGGAGCCGCGCGGCCAGATGTGCAGCGCGCCCGGGTCCAGGGCGAACTCGCCGCCACGGGCCGGGATGGTCAGCTCCTTGTACCCGTAGTCCAGGAAGTCCAGGCTCTCGGTCAGGCCGGTGTGCTCCAGCAGCTGGCCGCGTACGGCCGAGCTGAAGCCGTCGGTGCCCAGCACGACGTCGGCCTGCGCGGTGACCCGCCCGGCCGGGGTGTCGAACTGCATCTCGCCGGTCTTCGGGTCCAGGCCGACCAGCCGGTGGTCGAAGCTCGCCGACACGCCCGGCAGCGCGGTGGCGGCCGTCAGCAGCGCGTTGTTGAGGTTGCCGCGGCTGATCGAGTTGATGGCCCGCTCGCCGTCGCTGCTGTACGCCTGGAACGCCGGCTCGCCCGCGACGCCCGGCGCCGTCACCGGGTGGATCATCCGGCCGCGCATCGGCAGCGCGTCGGCCATCACCGTGGTGTCGAGGCCGATGCGGCGCAGCGCGTCGAGCCCGCGCTCGGACAGGGCCAGGTTGATCGAGCGGCCCCGCTCGACCTTGCCGGTCCGCGGGTCGGGACGGCGCTCGTACAGGTGCACGGTGTAGCCGCGCCGGGCCAGGAAGCACGCGAGCAGGCAGCCCGCGAGCCCCGCGCCGACGACGGCGATCTGCTTGCCTTTCACGCTTCCTCCACCGGGAAGATCTCGGCGAGGGCCTGCGCCACCCGCCAGCAGTCGTGGTACGTCGAGTACAGCGGCACCGGCGCGAAGCGCACGATGTCGGGCTGGCGGGCGTCGGCGATCACGCCGTACCCGTGCCGCAGCCGCGCGGCCAGGTCGCCCGCCGACATCCCGGTGACCCGCACCGACAGCTGGCAGCCGCGCCGCCCCGGGTCGCGCGGGGTCACCACCGCCAGGGGCCGCCCCGGCAGCACCTCGTCCAGCAGGCTCTCCAGGTATCCGGTGAGCCGCACGCTGCGCTCGCGCAGCGCGTCCATGCCCACCTTGTCGAACAGCTCCAGCGAGGTGCGCACCGGGCCCATCGCGAAGATCGGCGGGTTGGAGACCTGCCACGCCTCGACCGTCGCCGGGGGCCGCGAGGTCGGCGTCATCTCGAACCGGGTCGCCTGCGCCGTGCTCCACCAGCCCTCGAAGCGCGGCAGGCGCGGGTCGCCGAGGTGCCGCTCGTGCACGAACACGCCGGACAGGGCCCCGGGGCCGGAGTTGAGGTACTTGTACGAGCACCAGGCGGCGAAGTCCACGCCCCACTCGTGCAGCTTCAGCGGCACGTTGCCCGCCGCGTGGGCCAGGTCCCAGCCGACGACCGCCCCGGCGGCCTGACCGGCCGCCGTGATCGCCGGAAGGTCCATCAGCTCGCCGGTGAGGTAGTTGACCCCGCCGAGCAGCAGCAGCGCGACCGTGTCGCCCTCGACCCGCAGGAACTCCAGCACGTCCTCGGTGCGCAGGCAGTCCTCGCCGTCGCGCGGGCGCAGCCGGACCACGGCGAGGTCCGGGTCGAGCCCGTGGAAGGCGGCCTGGCTGCGTACGGCGTAGCTGTCCGACGGGAACGCCGAGTCCTCGATGACGATGCGGTCGCGCCGGCCCTCGGGCCGGTAGAAGGACACCATCAGCAGGTGCAGGTTGACCGTCAGCGAGTTCATCACCACGGTCTCGGCGGGCAGCGCCCCGACCAGCCGCGCAGCGGGCCCGGTCAGCAGCTCGTGGTACGGCAGCCACGGCCGCGCCGCGTCGAGATGCCCCTCCACGCCCCACTGCGCCCACTCGTCGAGATCGGCGAGCAGCTCCTCCCGGGTCGCCTTCGGCGGCAACCCCAGCGAGTTGCCCGCCATGTACGCCACCTCGGCGTACGCCCCGCCCTCAGCCGGCGGCACCCGGAACAGCTCCCGCTGCCCCGGCTCGGCCGCATCCCGCCCCCGCGCGTCTTCCTCGCTGAACCTCATGGCCACTCTTCTTCTGCGTCGATCATGAACTTATGGACGTGCTCGTCGGCGTGTCACCACCCTGGCACCGTGATCACCGCATCGGCACCGGACCGGATAGGCCGACTGTGCCTTACATAAGGGTGCGGGCGGACCAGAGTTCGGGGAAGACGGTGCGGGACAGGCTGCGCTGGAGCCAGGCGTACCCGTTGGAGCCGCCGCTGCCGACCTTCGCCCCCATGGTGCGCGCGACCGCGCGCAGGTGCCGGTGGCGCCACTCGTCGAACCGCTCGGACACCTCGGTCAGCGCCTCGCCGAGCTGGCGCAGGTGGTTGTCCGGGCTGTCGTCGCGGTAGACCTCCACCCAGGCCGCCTCGACCGCCGGGTGCGGCTGGTGCTCCTCGGCCAGGTCGCGGCCGAGCACCTCGGCCGGGATGGCGAAGCCCTGCCGGGACAACAGCGCGATCACGTCGTCCCACACGCTCGCGCCGTGCAGGGTCGCCAGCAGGTCGTGGTAGACCTCGTCCTGGCGCTTGAACGGGCGTACCAGGGAGGCGGTCTTCAGGCCCAGGAGGAACTCCAGGTGCCGGTACATCGCCGACTGGAAGCCCGAGCCCTCGCCGAGCAGGTTGCGGAAGCGGTTGAAGTCGGCCGGGGTCATCCAGTGCAGCGCCTGCCAGGCGGCGATCAGGCCGTCGAGGTGCAGCACCGTGCGCCGCAGCGGCGCGAGCGCACCCCACACGTCGTCCTCGCCGAGCAGCCGCTGCGCCTCGCGCAGCTCGAAGCGCACCAGCCCGAAGTACAGCTCCATCACCTGGCTGATCATGAGGAAGGACATCTCGCCCGGGTCCTTGCTCAGGGTCTGCTGCAGGCTGTGCAGGGTGGAGGCGTGCACATACGCGTCGTACGGCGTCTGGTCGGCGAACTCCAGGGTGGGTTCGCCGCCGTTGGCCGCCGCGCGCTCGTCGCGCTCCTGGGCGGTGGCCGGGCGTACGGCTGTCGTCGAAGTCATGGCGTCCACGAGGTCCTCCGTTCGGATGCGGACATCTTGTCCCCGGAGACCCGGGACGCGGAATGCCGTTTCAACGGCGCCGGGCCCAGCTGGCTTTCGGTTCATAATCGAGTTCGAGATCTTGGTTTACGAAGGGAAGGTGCCGCGTGGACGACATGGACTGGGCGCTGCTGCGCGAGCTGCAGGACGACGCGCGGCTGTCCTTCAGCGAGCTGTCCCGGCGGGTCCACCTGTCCCCACCGGCCGTCGCCGAGCGGGTCCGGCGGCTGGAGGAGTCCGGCGTGATCACGGGGTACCACGCGCAGGTCGACCTCGGCGCGGTCGGCCGTCCCGTGGTCGCCCTGATCCAGATGTCCTGTTACGGGCCGGGCTGCATCCTGCGCGAACCGACGGTGTCGCAGTGGCCGGAGATCCTGGAGATCCACCGGATCACCGGGGACGCGTGCAGCATCATCAAGGTCGCCGCCCCCTCGATGGAGGCGTTCGAGGCGGTGATCGACCGGCTGGCCCGCCACGGCCGCCCGTCGAGCACGATGGTCCTGTCCACCCCCCTGGCCCGCCGCCCCATCACGCCGGTCACTCCCGCCGAGCCCTGACCGACCCCGCCACCCACCCCCCGCCGCCTGCGCTCGCCGCCTGCGCCCCGCGCCCGCGCCCCGCGCCCGGGTTCGTGCAGTTTCGGGGAAAGTGCACGAATGGCGCTCAAGATTCCAGCACTTTCCCCGAAACTGCACTCTGCTCAGCCGTTGCGGCCGGAACAGGGGGACGAGTTTTCATGTTCGGGTGGGGTGTCGCGTCTGCGGTGAGAGGATTCCTCCTAGCCCGGGGGTTTTCGCCGGGATCGTCGATGATGGGGGAAACATGCGGTCTGCCATCCGGGTCGCGGCCAGCGCGGCGGCGCTGGCGCTCGCGGGGCTGAGCGCGCCCGCTCCCGCGTACGCCGAGGGCGTCTTCGTCGAGGTCAACCCGAGCACGATCCAGGCGGGGTTCCAGGTCGCCATCCGAGCGAGCTGCGGTGACGCGCTCAACAACGCCAAGGTGCACTCCGAGGCGTTCGGCACCGTCACCGTCGAACCGGCCAACGCGTACCTGATCGCTGCGGCGACCGTGCCCGAGAACAAGCCGCCGCGCGGCTACAGCGTGAAGCTGACCTGCCCCAGCCGGCAGACCGCCACCACCACCCTCTGGGTGGTCGGCGAGCACAGCTCGAACCACGGCCCGAACACCGGCGGCGGGTTCCTGGCCGGCGACGACGGCAGCACCCTGATCGGCGCGGGCGCGGCCGCGGTGGGGCTGGGCGCGGGGGTGGCGCTGCTGGCGCGGCGGCGCCGGACCCTGCCGCAGGGCTGAGGCGTGCGAACCCGGTGGAGCCGCCCGCTGGCGCTGCTGCTGGTGCTCGCGGGCCTGTTCAGCGTCGGTATCGGGCTGGGCCGGGCGCACGGCCTGTCGCTGGCCGAGCTGTTCCGGGGGCCCGGCAAGCCCCCGCCGGGCGAGTTCCCGGTGCTGGGCCCGAGCCGCCCGCTGCGCATCGAGATCCCGTCGATCAAGGTGAAGGCGTACGTCCACGGCGTCGGGCTGGACAAGGAAGGGGCGGTGGCCACGCCCTCGCTGCTGCTGCGCAACGAGGCGGGCTGGTTCCAGCAGGGCCCGTCCCCGGGCCAGTACGGCCCCGCGATCATCGTCGGCCACGTGGACACCAAGGACCATCCCGGCGTGTTCCACCGGCTCAACGAGGTGAAGCCGGGCCAGCGGATCGAGGTCACCCGGCGCGACGGCCGAGTCGCGGTGTTCGAGGTCAACACCGTGGAGCGCTTCGCCAAGGACGCCCTGCCGGCCAAGCGCGTCTACCAGGACTTCAGCCGCCCCGGCCTACGGGTGATCACGTGCGGGGGCCGCTGGGTCGGCGGCGAGCTCGGGTACGCCGACAACATCGTGGTCTTCGCGAGCCTGGTCAGCACCCGTGGGAGCTGAGGTTCAGGCGGGTTCGAGCCACTGCGCCCAGCGCGGGTCGGGGGCCCGGTGGCCGAGCACCCGCCAGATGAGGCCGTGCGGCACGGCGGGCTTGACCGGCAGCCGCCAGCCGAGGTCGGTCAGGGTCTTGTCGCCCTTGTGATGGTTGCACCGGGCGCACGCGGCGACCACGTTCTCCCAGGCGTGCGGGCCGCCCTTGGAGCGCGGGTGCACGTGGTCGATGGTCTCGGCCGGGCCCTGGCAGTACACGCAGCGGCCGCCGTCGCGGGCGAAGATGGCCCGCCGGGACAGCCCGACCTGGGTGCGGTAGGGCACCCGCACGAACCGGGTGAGCTTGGCGACCAGGGGCACCGGCACGTCGTGGCGGGAGCTGTGCAGCATCCCGTCGCCGTCGGCGACGCAGACGGCCTTGCCGGAGAGGATGAGAATGGCGGCCCGACGCACGGACACGACACACAGCGGCTCGTAGGTCGCGTTGAGGAGCAACGCGGCAGAGGATGCTGCGGGTCGTATGTCAGGCATCAGGTATCACCCTCTATCGCCAGGGGCCTGACGCCGGGAGCCTCAGATCCCTCCTGTCACTGTGACCATCGTCCCCGATAGATCCGGTGATTGCACCTACAATTTGCGGCGCTCTCATGAATTCTCGGCCGCGATATGCCCAGCTCATTGGCATTTGCGAGATTAATCCCGGACCATTTGGCGAGATCATTCGGCGCCGTCGCGCGCCTTCGCCGACCGGCGGCGGTGCCGCGCGGTTCCCGGTCGTGCCGGCCGTCCCATATCGGGGGCACCGCCCCGCGACCAATACGGACGGTCGATACCCTATTGCCGCTCCGGTAAGCCACCGACGGGGGGTGGCCGCCCGGCGCGATACCCTGGGCTCTCGCCACCGACCGACGAGGTAGTACGCCGACATGCCGATCAGCACGCTCGCCCTGCTCGCACTGGACCCCTCGGGCACGCCGACCCCGGCAGCCAGTTCCTCGCCCTCGGTCAACTGCCTGGGCGACGACCTCTGCAAGAGCCTGTACCGCCTGACGGAGTCGGTCTGGCTGGCCGACGGCGGCTACTACCTGCTGATCAAGCCGCTGCGCATCCTCGCCATCATCCTCGGCGCGATGGTCGCGCGGGCCGTGCTCAGCCACTTCATCATGAACGTGGTGAAGCGGGCCTCGGCCGGCAAGTCCCCGACGATGCTGCGGCCGCTGCGCGAGAAGATCCCGGTCTCGGTGGTGAACGCGACCACGGTCTTCCCCGAGCGGCGCCGCCAGCGGGCCGAGGCGATCGGCTCGGTGCTCCGCAGCATGATCACGGTCGGCGTGTTCTCCATCGCCTTCCTGATCGTGCTGAGCGAGTTCGGCATCGACCTGGCCCCGCTGATCGCCAGCCTCGGCATCGCCGGCGTGGCGCTCGGCTTCGGCGCGCAGACCCTGGTCAAGGACCTCATCGCGGGCCTGTTCATGCTGCTGGAGGACCAGTACGGCGTGGGCGACGTGGTAGACACCGGCGAGGCCGTCGGCGTGGTCGAGTCGGTCGGCCTGCGCACCATCACCGTCCGCGACGCGCGCGGCGTGCTCTGGTACGTGCGCAACGGCGAGATCGTCCGGATCGGCAACAAGAGCCAGGGCTGGGCCCAGGTGATGGTCGACGTGCCGATCGGCTTCGTCGGTGTCGAGGAGGCCACCAGCGTGCTGCGCCAGACGGTGGCGGCGTTCGCGGCCGACCCGGAGTTCGCCGGGGACTTCATCGATCCCCCGCAGGTGCTCGGGGTCGAGAGCATCAGCGTGGACGGCGCGGTGCTGCGCACCATCTGCAAGACGTCGGCCGACAAGCAGTGGATCGTGCAGCGTGAGCTGCGGCGGCGGCTGACGGAGGCGCTGGAGGCGTCGGGGATCGCCGCGCAGATGCAGGCGGCCCGGTCGCTGCGGGCGGCCGTGCCCCCGGACGAGGGAACCGTCGTCACCGCCGACCCCGCTGCCTGACCGACCACCAGGGCATCATCCGTAGAGGCTAGCGCTTTATCCACCGATCGGGCAGAATCTACCGTCGAGATCCCTACCGGGACGGCCATTCGACGTGAACGTACGACAGGATGACGTTCCTCGACACCCACGTCGTGATCGATGGAGGTCCATCCGGTGGTGCACCCCTCCGCTCCCACCAGCACACCACCGCCGAACGAACCACCCGCACAGGTGGCCGCCCCCGCATCGCGACCCGAGCGGCGGACGACCTTCAGCGAGGTGCTCGCCGACCGCGAGTACCGGGGCATCCTGAGCGCGGGGGCGCTGTCCTGGCTCGGTGACTACCTGGCCAAGGCGGCCGTGACGGCGCTGGTCTTCGACCAGACCCGCTCGGCCGGTGCCGCGGCGGCCACCTTCGCCATCAGCTTCGCGCCCTGGCTGCTGCTCGGGCCCCTGCTCAGCGCGGTCGCCGACCGGTACCCGTACCGCACCGTGATGATCGTCAGCGATCTGGCCCGGATGGTGCTGATCGCGCTCGTCGCCGTGCCCGGCCTGCCGCTGCCGGTCCTGATCGGCCTGCTGTTCCTGACCGCCCTGGGCAACCCGCCGTACGACTCCTCCCGCTCGGCGCTGCTGTCCCATGTGCTCAGCGGCGACCGCCTGGTGGTCGGCATCTCGCTCAACCTCAGCCTCAACCAGGCCGCCCAGATCGGCGGCTACCTGGCCGGCGGCGTCCTGGCCGCGATCAACCCGCGCCTGGCGCTGCTGCTCGACGCCGCCACGTTCGCGGTGTCGGCGCTGGTGCTGGTCACCATGGTCCAGCACCGCCCCGCGGTCAACGACCGGGCCGCCCGGCGCAACCTCGTCCGCGAGACAGCCGACGGCTTCGCCATCGTCTTCGGCACCGCCGCCCTGCGCGGCATCGCCGTGCTGGTCTTCACCTCGATGCTGTTCGCGATCCTGCCCGAAGGGCTGGCGGTGGTCTGGGCCCACCACCTCGAACCGGCCGGTTCGGCCGCCGAGATCGGCTTCGACCAGGGCTTGATCATGCTGGCCAGCCCGGTCGGCTACGTGCTCGGCGGCCTGCTCGTCGGGCGCCTGGCGACCTCGGACACCCGGCGCCGCCTGATCCGGCCGCTGGCCCTGCTCGCCGCGCTGTCGCTGGTGCCCGCGCTGACCGACCCGCCGCTGTTCACGGTGTGCCTGATGGCCGCCGCCTGCGGGTTCTGCATCGCCGGGATGATGCCCGCCGCCAACGGCCTGTTCGTGCTGGCCCTGCCCAACCGGTACCGGGCACGTGCGTTCGGCGTGATGCAGGCCGGGATGCAGCTGCTCCAGGGCGGCTCGGTGCTGGTCGCCGGCATGATGGCCAACCGCTGGCCGCTGCACCAGGTGGTCGGCCTGTGGAGCGTGGCCGGGGTGGTGCTGGTGCTGGTCGCGCTCAGCGCCTGGCCTCCGGCGGACCTGTTCACCGCCGCCATCGAGCGGGCTCGCCGCCTGAACGAGGCTCCGGCCGCCGGGTAACGTGGGCCGGGTGAGCGAACAGACCGCCCCCTCGACCGAGACGCCGCCGAACTACTTCGAACTGCTCGGCGGCGAGGACACGTTCCGCCTGCTCGTGGACGAGTTCTACGCCGGGGTGGCCGCCGACCCGGTGCTGCGGCCGATGTACCCGGAGGAGGACCTCGGTCCGGCCAACGACCGGCTGCGCAAGTTCCTCGTCCAGTACTGGGGCGGCCCGACCACGTACCAGCAGGAGCGCGGGCACCCGCGGCTGCGCATGCGCCACGCCCCCTTCGTCATCGGCAGCGTCGAGCGCGACGCCTGGCTGCGCCACATGCGCCACGCCGTCGACGTCCTGGAGCTCGCCCCGGAACTGGACCAGCTGCTGTGGGACTACCTGGAGCGCGCGGCGTTCTTCATGGTGAACGCCGAGCACTGACGTAAGGAAGGGCACCTTCGTCGGCTCGCGTCAGCGAGACGAGCAGTAGCTCGGCTCGCTTCACGCGGTAGAAGGTGCCCTTCTCAACGGGGCCGTTCGGGTGGCGCTCACGGGTGTGGAGCCTCGTTAGACGGGTGGAATGCCCGGAAGATGAGGAGACATGCTGATGCGCCGTCGCGTCATACCGCTGGCCGCTCTCGCCGTGCTGGCCGCCCTGGCCGCCGTCGCCCCGCCGCAGGCCGTGGCCGCCGTCCGCGCGGCCGACACCGTCAGCGAGGACCCGGCCGACTGGACGCCGCACGTGCTCGACGGCGAGGTGCAGGCGATCGCGCTGGTCGGCGGCACGGTGGTGGTCGGCGGGGAGTTCACCATGGTCGCCGACAGCGCGGGCGAGCAGGCGTACGACCGCCAGAACCTCTTCGCGTTCGACCTGCGCACCGGCGCGGTGCTCGACTTCGCCCCACAGCTGGACGGCGCGGTGATGTCCCTGGCCCCGGGCCCGGACGGGTCGGTGTTCGTCGGCGGGGAGTTCCAGGTGGTCGACGGGGCGTACCGGCGCGGCCTGGTCCGGCTCGACCTGGCCACCGGCGAGCCGGTCGCGGGCTTCACCGCCGAGATCAACTGGGGTGACGTACGCGGCCTGGTGCCCAGTGGGCGCTGGCTCTACCTGGCGGGCTCGTTCAGCGCGATCGGCGGCGTGGAGCGGGTCGGCCTGGCCCGCGTCGACGCGCTCACCGGGGCCGTGGACCCGCGCTTCGACGCCCGGCTGTCCGCGCCGGAGATCGGCCGGGTGAAGGTCGAGGACATCGCGATCACGCCGTCGGGCGACCGGCTGCTGGCCGTCGGGGCGTTCACCCGGGTCGGCTCGACCCGGCGGACGCAGGCGGCGATGTTCGACCTGACCCGGCCGAAGGCGGCGCTGGCGGACTGGTCGACCGACGCGTACGCGCCGCGGTGCCGGGACAACTTCGACACGTACATGCGGGCCGCCGACTTCTCGCCCGACGGGCGGTTCCTGGTCATCGTGACCACGGGGCGGCTCAGCGGCAGCCGGCTGACCTGCGACACCGCGGCGCGGTTCGAGACGTACGCGCCGGCGCACACCGGCCCGACCTGGGTCAACCACACCGGCGGCGACTCGCTGTACGCGGTGGAGGTCATCGGCGGCGCGGTGTACGTCGGCGGGCACCAGCGCTGGCTGGACAACCCGTACGGGCACGAGTCCGAGGGCCCGGGTGCGGTGTCGCGGCCCGGGGTCGGCGCGATCGACCCGGAGACGGGGCTGGCCCTGCCCTGGAACCCGACCCGCACCCGCGGGGTGGGCGTGAAGGCGTTCGCGGCCACGCCGCTGGGGCTGCTGGTGGGCTCGGACACCGACGAACTGGGCCGGGAGTACCACGGCCGCATCGGCCTGTTCCCGCGCCCCGAGTAGCCCCGTCAGCGCCCCCGCTGGGCGGAGGTCGCCGGATGGCCGGGTCACCGGATGACTGAAGACAGACGTTGGCCTATCTCATCGACTGATCGAAGATCGAACTCGACGAGATAGGCCAACGTCTATTAAAAGCCGAGGCCGGTACGCGCCCCGCGGCGCCCGGAGGCGGCGGGTGCGGCCCGTCGGCGGATCCGCCCGATCGGGTACCGCCACGGTGCGAGGGTGGCGGGGCCGGGATCAGAGCAGCAGGCCGCCGTCGGAGTGCATCCAGTCGACGAAGGTGGTCGACACCGAGGCCGCGCAGTCCAGGAGCTCCATCAGCAGCGCGTCGTGCGCGCCGGACCGCAGCGGCACCTGCCACTCGGCATAGATCGGCAGCTGGCCCCGCTCGGTCGGGTCCCCCACGTACGCCTTGGCGAAGCGGCGGGTGTGGTTCCACTCGTTGACAGCGCGGTAGGCCAGGTCGGCCAGCTCCGGCGGGACGGTGGCGTGCGGCCGGGCCCGGATCACCAGGATCTCGTCGTCCGGCCCCTCGACCGCGAACAGCAGGGCGTGCCGCTCCCACAGGGCGAGCAGGCTCTCCTCGCCGTCGGACAGGTAGCGGATGTCGAGCAGGTCGAGCGTGGCCGCGATCCGGCGCAGGTTGACCGGCGGCGTCTCACTGACGGCGAGCTTGGTCGGAGCAGGTGGAAGACTGTCCATCATGGACAGATCGTCCGGCACTTCGAAGAGTCCGCGCTGCTGCGGGACCACCCGCTGCCGCGCCGTGCTCGCCGCCGCGGACTGCCCCCGCCATCCGCGCTGCCATGAGAACCAAGCCATCGCTGCTCCTGTCCGACCGTAGCCTGAAGCCGACCAGATAAATGCTGAGGGAGAGCAGTTGCCTACCCTCAGTTCATCCCCCGGCGAGAGGCTACCCGGACAGCCGCCTTCCGTCATCCCCTTACCGGCCGTCCCAGGCTAGATGACCGAGCCGCGATCAACCAATAGGACGAGTGACGATCGGTCGTACGGTCAACGCCGAGGTGGCTCGGATCCAAGCCGTACCAAAGGAAGCGGCCAACCCGGTCCACGGCCCGGCGGTGACGACGCTCACCTGGCCTGATGTTCCGAGGAACCCCATCCGCACCACGGCCTGAACCAAACGCTGCGGTACAGAAAAGGGTACATCGTCTATATCGGACTTTCCGGTGATGACAACGTGGTCAAGGAGTGCGTCGCGCAACACCCGCTGCCCGACCGCCCGGCCCCGCAGGCCGTCCGCCTCCACCTCGCGCAGGGTCGCCGCCGCCGCCTCGGCCGCCTGGCGCACCACCTCGACCGGCAGCGACTCCAGCACGCGGCCCGCGGACGGCGGCAGCGGCAGGCGCCAGTCGCCGTCGCGCTCCGGCAGCCGTGCCGCGCCCGCCAGCAGCGCGGCGGCCGTGGTGACCCGGTCCCGGTCGGCGCAGCCGTCGACGGTGCGGGTCACCAGCACGCCCCACGGCAGCGCCGCCCACAGCGCGGTGCGGTCGGCCCCGGCCGGGCGCAGGCGCACCAGGGCCGCCGGGTCCAGCCGGACCAGGCGGCTCAGGAACGCGGCGGCGTCGGCGGTGGGCGCCGTGCCCGGGTCGGCGGACACGGTGCTCAACTGACCAGCCACGGCTTGAGGAAGGACTGCTCGGACTCGGTGAGCCGGCGCGGACGGCGGCGTTCGAGGTCGTACGGCACCAGCACGGTGCGGGCCCGGCTGGCCAGCAGGTCCCCGTCGAACAGCTCGTAGCAGATGGTGAAGCGCGACGCCTTGAGGTCGTCGACCCACAGCTCGATGCGCACCGGGTCGCCGTAGTCGACCGGGCGCAGGTAATCCACCTCGTGCCGGGCGACCACGATCCCCTCCTCGAAGGAGGTGACCCCCGCGTCGCGGGCGCCGACGAACATCATCGCGACGCGGGCCTCCTCGTACAGGGTGAGGAAGCGCGCGTTGTTGACGTGCCCGTACGCGTCAAGATCGGACCAGCGCAGCGCGCAGTGGTAGGTGAACCTCATCGATGCCGCCTCAATCATGAGAGTCGCCCGGCGGCCGGGGTCAGCTGACCCTGGACCGCCGGGCGACCTTGGTGGATCTTCGTCAGTCGCGGGTCAGCTTGCGGTGCGTGACCCGGTGCGGACGGGCGGCCTCGGCGCCGAGGCGGTCGATCTTGTTCTTCTCGTACGCCTCGAAGTTGCCCTCGAACCAGAACCACTTCGACTCGTCCTCGTCGGTGCCCTCCCACGCGAGGATGTGGGTGGCGACGCGGTCGAGGAACATGCGGTCGTGGGAGATGACCACGGCGCAGCCGGGGAACTCCAGCAGCGCGTTCTCCAGGCTCGACAGGGTCTCGACGTCCAGGTCGTTGGTGGGCTCGTCGAGCAGCAGCACGTTGCCGCCGATCTTGAGGGTGAGCGCCAGGTTGAGGCGGTTGCGCTCGCCACCGGACAGCACGTTGACCGGCTTCTGCTGGTCCGGGCCCTTGAAACCGAACGCGGCGACGTACGCCCGCGACGGCATCTCGACCTTGCCGACCATCAGGTAGTCCAGGCCGTCGGAGACGACCTCCCAGACCGACTTGCCACTGTCCAGACCGGCCCGGTTCTGGTCCACATAGGACAGCTTGACGGTGTCCCCGACCTTGACAGAGCCCTCGTTGGGCTCCTCCAGGCCGACGATGGTCTTGAACAGAGTCGTCTTTCCGACACCGTTCGGACCGATGATTCCCACGATGCCGTTGCGCGGCAGCGAGAACGACAGGTTCTCGATCAGGACCCGCTCGTCGAAGCCCTTCTTCAGGTCCTTGACCTCGATGACGGTGTTACCCAGACGCCCGCCCGGCGGGATCTGGATCTCCTCGAAGTCGAGCTTGCGGGTCTTCTCCGCCTCGGCCGCCATCTCCTCGTAGCGGTCCAGACGCGCCCGCGACTTGGTCTGGCGGGCCTTGGCGTTGGAGCGGACCCACTCCAGCTCCTCGGACAGCCGCTTCTTCATCTTGGCGTCCTTGCGCCCCTCGACGCCCAGCCGCTGCGCCTTCTTCTCCAGGTAGGTGGAGTAGTTGCCCTCGTACGGGTACGCCCGGCCGCGGTCGAGCTCCAGGATCCACTGCGCCACGTTGTCGAGGAAGTAGCGGTCGTGGGTGATCGCGATGACCGTGCCCGGGTACTTGGCCAGGTGCTGCTCCAGCCACAGCACGCTCTCGGCGTCCAGGTGGTTGGTGGGCTCGTCCAGCAGCAGCAGGTCGGGCTGCTCCAGCAGCACCTTGCACAGCGCCACGCGGCGCTTCTCGCCGCCCGACAGCGGGCCGACCGGCAGGTCGGGCTCCGGGCAGCGCAGCGCGTCCATGGCCTGCTCGAGCTTGGAGTCGAGGTCCCAGGCGTCGGAGTGGTCCAGCTCCTCCTGGAGCTTGCCCATCTCGTCCATGAGCGCGTCGGAGTAGTCGGTCGCCATCAGCTCGGCGATCTCGTTGAACCGGGCGAGCTTGCCCTTGGTGCCGGCCACGGCGAGCTCGATGTTCTCCAGCACGGTCAGCGACTCGTCCAGCCGGGGCTCCTGCGCCACCATGCCGACGGTGTAACCGGGCATGAGCCGGGCGTCGCCGTTGCTGGGGATGTCATGGCCAGCCATGATCCGCAGAAGGCTGGACTTACCCGCACCGTTGGGGCCGACCACGCCGATCTTGGCACCGGGCAGGAAGTTGAGCGTGACGTTGTCCAGCACAACCTTGTCGCCGTGTGCCTTGCGCGCCTTTTCGAGCGTGTATATGAACTGGGCCACGGGTGGGCCAACCCCCTTCAGACAGACTTCCGCTCCATCATCCCAGGCCACCGGTCCGGCCCCCACATCGGGTGGGTTGTGATCATTGTCCCCCGCTGGGATTATCGCGACGTATTGCGGTCATCACCGTGCCGATGATCCATCTTCCGGATTGCACCAGTAGTCTCAAAGGATGGCCAACGATCAACCGATCGGAGGAGAGGCCGCGATGGTGGATCGCAGCCCGTTTGTCGTGGTTGCCAACCGGCTCCCTGTGGACGAGATCCCGAACGACACCCCCGGCGGCCGGGTAACCGGCACCGGGGATCAGCAGCGCCGGTGGCGACGCAGCCCCGGCGGACTCGTGACCGCCCTGCACCCTGTGCTCGTCGAGCACCACGGCACCTGGATCGGCTGGGCCGGCACCCCCGGCGACGTCGCCCCGGAGCCGTTCGAGCTGGACGGGATCAACATCCACCCCGTGCCGCTGTCGGAGGACGACCTCGAGCGGTACTACGAGGGGCAGTCCAACGCCACCATCTGGCCGCTCTACCACGACAACGTCGAACCCCCGGTGTTCCGGCGGCGCTGGCGTGAGGCCTACCGGGTGGTCAACCGCCGGTACGCGGAGGCGGCCGCGGCCGTCGCCGCCCCGGGCGCCACGGTCTGGGTGCAGGACTACCAGCTCCAGCTGGTGCCCGCGATGCTGCGGGAGCTGCGCCCCGACCTCAAGATCGGGTTCTTCCTGCACATCCCGTTCCCCCCGATCGAGCTGTTCATGCAGCTGCCGCAGCGGGCCGAGGTGCTGCGGGGCCTGCTCGGCGCCGACCTGGTCGGCTTCCAGCAGCGGCTGGCGGCGCAGAACTTCCTCCGGCTGGCCAAGCACCTGCTCGGCACGCCGTACCACGGCAACGTGATCGAGTACGAGGGCCGCCAGGTCAAGGCGGACGCGTTCCCGATCAGCATCGACGTCGGCGAGATGGAACGGCTCGCCGACAACCCGCTGGTGCGGGAGCGGGCCAAGCAGATCCGCGCCGAACTGGGCGACCCGAAGACGGTCATCCTCGGCGTGGACCGGCTCGACTACACCAAGGGCATCGAACACCGGCTCAAGGCGTTCCGGGAGCTGCTCGCCGCGGGCAAGCTCACCGTGCCCGAGTCGGTCATGGTGCAGGTCGCCACGCCCAGCCGCGAGCGCGTAGAGCACTACCAGGCGCTGCGCATCAAGGTGGAGCGGGAGGTGGGCCGGATCAACGGTGATTTCGGCCGTGTCGGCGTGCCTGCCGTGCATTACCTGCACCAGTCGTACAGTCGCAGTGAGCTGGCCGCACTGTACTGCGCGGCCGACGTGATGATGGTGACTCCGCTGCGGGACGGCATGAACCTGGTGGCCAAGGAGTATGTCGCAGCCCGCCTCGACCACGGTGGGGCGCTCGTGCTGAGCGAGTTCGCCGGGGCTGCGGGCGAGATGCGGCAGGCGTTCCTGTGCAACCCGCACGACTTGGACGCGGTCAAGGATGCCCTGATGCGGGCGGTCACCGTCGACCAGCACGAGGCCCGGCGCCGGATAGGCGTCATGCAACGGCATCTGCGCCGACATGACGTGGCGCGCTGGGCATCCGACTTCCTGACCGAACTGGGAGCCACATCATGACCCTGGGCACCACCGTCGATCTAGATCGCGACGGTTTCGACCCCGCCCTCCGCTCCGCCCTGACGCAGCTGGCCCGAGTGCCGCAGCTGCTGGTGGCGTGTGACTACGACGGCACGCTCGCGCCGATCGTGGAGGACCCGGCCGCGGCGGCGCCGCTACCGGAAGCGGTCGCCGCGCTGCGATCGCTGGCCACCCTGCCGCAGACCACCGTCGCGGTGGTCTCCGGCAGGGCCCTGCGGGATCTGGCCGCGCTGTCGCGGCTGCCCAGCGAGGTCCATCTGGTCGGCAGCCACGGCTCGGAGTTCGACGTCGGCTTCGTGCAGCGGCTGGCCCCCGACCAGGTCGAGCTGCGCACCCGCCTCCAGCACGAGCTGGAGCGCATCGCCGCGGCCCACCCGGGCGTACGGCTGGAGAACAAGCCGGCCAGCATCGCGGTGCACCTGCGCACCGCCTCCCGCCCGGTCGCCTCGGCGATCACCGACGCGGTGCGCTGCGGCCCGGCCGCCTGGCCCGGCGTGCACACCACCGAGGGCAAGGAGGTCCTCGAACTGTCGGTGCTCGCCTCGCACAAGGGCACGGCCATCGACGAGCTGCGCCGCCAGGTCTCGGCCGGCGCGGTGCTGTTCATGGGCGACGACGTCACCGACGAGAACGCGTTCCGCAGCCTGTCCGGCAAGGACGTGGGCGTGAAGGTGGGCTCGGGCGAGACCGCGGCGGGCTACCGGGTGCAGGACCCGCTGCAGGCGGTGCGCATCCTCGGGCTGCTGCTGGACACCCGGCGCAACTGGCTGTTCGGTGAGCGGGCGGTGCCGATCGAGCGCCACTCGATGCTGGCCGACGGCCGTACCGTGGCGCTGATCAGCCCGGACGCCCGGATGAGCTGGCTGTGCCACCCGCGCCCGGACTCGGCGGCGATCTTCGCCGACCTGCTCGGGGGCGCCCCGGCCGGCCACTTCAGCGTCGGCCCGCAGCGCGGCGGCCACCCGCTGGGCCAGCGCTACCGGCCCAGCACGATGACGATCGAGACCCGCTGGTCGGGCCTGACCGTCACCGACTGGCTGGAGGGCGACAGCCTGATGCGGCGGCTGAGCGGCAACACCGTGGTGCGGGTCGAGTTCGCGCCGCGGCCGGAGTTCGGCCAGGTGCCGGTGCAGCTCCAGGCGCTCAGCGACGGTCTGCTGGTGCTGGGCACCAGCGAGCACCTGAGCCTGTACTCCCCCGGCGTGGAGTGGGACGTGGTCGACGACGGCGGGCACGACACCGCCCGCGCCGTGATCGACCTGGCCAAGCTCGGCGGCGAGACGCTGCTCGAGATGCGGATGCGCAGCCACGACCTCACCCCGCACCCGCGCAGCATTGCCGACCGGCTGGAGTCGGTCGAGCAGCCGTGGCGCGAGTGGGCCGCCTCGCTGGAGCTGCCCAACGGCGGCGAGCGCGAGGTGGTGCTGCGCAGCGCGCTGACGCTGCGCGGGCTGTGCCACTTCGAGGGCGGCGGCGTCATCGCGGCGGCCACCACCTCGCTGCCGGAGACCCTCGGCGGCATCCGCAACTGGGACTACCGCTTCTGCTGGCTGCGCGACGGCGCGATGACGGTCAAGGCGCTGGTCGACCTGGGTTCGCTGACCGAGGCCGAGCAGTTCCTGCGCTGGGTCGACGGTGTGGTCGAGCGCACCGGCGGGCACCCGGAGCGGCTGCACCCGCTCTACACCGTCGACGGCTACGAGCTCGGCCCGGAGGCCGTGATCGAGAGCCTGCCCGGATACGCGGGCTCGCGCCCGGTCCGGGTCGGCAACGCCGCCAACAAGCAGCTCCAGCTCGACGTGTTCGGCCCGGTCGCCGACGTGCTGATGGCCGTCGCCGACCGGCGCGGCAAGATCCGCCACGAGGAGTGGCGGGTCATGGAGGCCATGGTGCAGGCGGTCAGCCAGCGCTGGCACGAGCCCGACCACGGCATCTGGGAGGCCCGCCTCCCACCGCGGCACCACGTGTACTCCAAGGTCATGTCCTGGATGACGGTGGACCGCGCGCTGAAGGTGCTGGAGCGCCACACCAACGAGGAGCGGCCCGAGTGGGCCGAGCTGCGTGACCGTATCGCCGAGAACGTGCTGCACCAGGGCTGGCACGAGGGTACGAAGGCGTACACGGTGGCGTACGGGTTCCCGGAGATGGACGCGTCCAGCCTGTGGATCGGCCTGTCGGGCCTGCTCGCCGACGACGACCCGCGCTTCCTGGACACGGTGCTCGCGGTCGAGGCCGAGCTGCGCTCGGGTCCGGTCGTCTACCGGTACAAGTGGGACGACGGCATGCCCGGCAAGGAGGGCGGCTTCCACATCTGCACGGCGTGGCTGATCGAGGCGTACCTGCGCACCGGCCGCCGCGCCGACGCCCAGGAGCTCTACGACCAGATGATGGCCACGGCCGGCCCGACCGGCCTGCTGCCCGAGCAGTACGACCCGGACCTGGAGCGCGGGCTGGGCAACCACCCGCAGGCGTACAGCCACCTGGGCCTGATCCGCTGCGCCCAGCTCCTGTCCCAGTAAGCACGAGCGGCGGGAATTATAGGCGCAACTATTATAGTTGCGCCTATAATTCCCGCCTCCATGATCCAATCAGGCGGGCAGGACGCCGACGACGTCGCCGACGACGACGATCGCGGGCGGGCGGAAGCCCTCGGCCAGGCTCGGCAGCTCGGCCAGCGTCCCGCGTACGGCCTGCTGGTGGGTCGTGGTGCCCTCCTGCACGATCGCGGCCGGGGTGTCGGCGGCGCGCCCGTGGGCCAGCAGCGTCGCGGTGATCGCGGGCAGGTTCTTCAGCCCCATCAGCAGCACCAGCGTGCCGCGCATCCGGCCGAGCGCGGGCCAGTCGACCAGAGAGTCCGGGTGGTCCGGCGGGATGTGCCCGCTGACCACGGTGAACTCGTGCGCCACCCGGCGGTGGGTGACCGGCACCCCGGCCGCCGCCGGGACCGAGATCGCGCTGGTCACGCCGGGCACCACGGTCACCGGCACGCCCGCCTCGGCGCAGGCCAGCACCTCCTCGCCGCCGCGGCCGAAGACGTACGGGTCGCCGCCCTTGAGCCGCACCACGAACTTCCCGTCCCTGGCGCCCTCGACGAGGATGCGGTTGATCTCCTCCTGCTGCGCGGCCGGGCCGTAGGGCAGCTTCGCGACGTCGACGAGCTCCACCTCGGGGCGCAGCTCGTCCAGCAGCAGCCCGGGGGCCAGCCGGTCGGCGACCACCACGTCGGCGGCGGCCAGCAGGCGGCGGCCCTTGACGGTGATCAGCTCCGGGTCGCCGGGACCGCCGCCGACCAGGGCGACACTTCCGCGGTACGACTCCGACACGGTCTCGGCGTCGGTGGCCAGCAGCCCGGCCACCCGGTCGCGCACGGACACCGCCTTCTTCGGCTCGCCCCCGGCCAGCACCGCCACGGTGACGGTGCCGTGCCGGGCCACGGCCGGGGTCCACGCGGTGGCGGCGTGCCGGTCGTCAGCCCGTACGCAGAAGACGCGCCGCGCCGCCGCGGCGGCCGACACCCGCTGGGCCGCTTCCGGGTCGTCGACGGCGACCTGGACCAGCCACACGCCCTCGACGTCGTCCTCGGTGAAGGCGCGCTCGGCCCAGTCCAGGCGCCCGGCGTCGGCCAGGCCGCGCAGCGCCGGGGTCAGCTCCGGCGCGACCAGCCGCACCTGCGCCCCGGCCGCCAGCAGCGCGGGCACGCGCCGCGTGGCGACCGCGCCGCCGCCGACGACCAGCACCGGCAGCCCGTCCAACCGCAGTCCCAACGGGTACAACTCCGACACGTCCACCCCTTGCCTTCCGCCCGGCCGCGCACCGGCCACTGGGTCAGGGCGCGGGGGCGATGTCGATGCTGTCGAAGGTGGCCATCTCGTGCAGTACGCGTACCGCCGAGGCCACCACCGGATAGGCGAGCACGGCGCCGGTGCCCTCGCCCAGTCGCAGGCCCAGGTCGAGCAGCGGGGCCAACTCCAGCTGCGTGAGCGCGACGTCGGCACCCGGCTCGACCGAGCGGTGCCCCGCGATCATCGCATCCCGGCTGCCGGGGGCGAGCGCCGCGGCGGCCAGCGCGGCCGCGGCCGCGATCACGCCGTCGAGGATGACCGGCACCCGCCGCGCCGCCGCGCCCAGGATGTATCCGGCCAGCGCGGCGTGCTCCAGGCCGCCGACGGCGCCGAGCACCGCGACCGGGTCGCGGGCCGCGTCACCCTGCCAGAGGTGGCCGTGCAGGGCGAGCGCCTTGCGGATGACCTCGACCTTGCGCAGGTGGGTGGGCGCGTCGATGCCGGTGCCGTAGCCGGTGACCAGGCCGGGGTCGCGGTCGGTGAACGCCGCGATGAGCGCGGCCGAGGCGGTGGTGTTGGCGATGCCCATGTCCCCGGTGAGCAGGATCCGGGCGCCGCCGTCGATGAGCTGGTGGGCGATCTGGATCCCGACCTCCAGCGCCGCGACGGTCTCGGCCCGGGTCAGCGCGGGTTCGACGGTCATGTCCCGGGTGCCCGCGCGCACCTTGGCGGAGACCAGGCCTTTGACGGGCGGCAGGTCGGCGGCCACGCCCACGTCGACCACGGTGACGCCGACGCCGGTCTGCCGGGCCAGTGCGTTGACGGCGGCACCGCCCGCGGTGAAGTTGCCGACCATCTGCGCGGTGACCGCCTGCGGCCACGGCGTGACGCCCTGGGCGTGGACGCCGTGGTCGCCCGCGAAGATCGCCAGCTCGGCCGGGGCGAGCAGCGGCGGCGGGCAGACCCCGGCCAGGCCGGCCAGGCGCTCGGACAGCTCCTCCAGCACGCCGAGGCTGCCGGCGGGCTTGGTCAGCCGGGCCTGCAGGCGGCGGGCCTGCTCGATCGCGGGGCCGTCGAGCGGACGCACCGACTCGATCGTTAGCACCAGTAGCTCACTCGTCACCTCGTCAGCTCATCACGTCCCGTGTCGCCTTGCCGACTCGGGGGGAGAAATCGCCGCGTCTTTCAGCGCTTTGAATCCGGATAAAGAGGACGCTGTTCTACTTTTATGGGGTGAAGCCGCTCAGCCGCCTCAAAGAGGCCATTTCCGCCACGGGACGTCTCGGGCCGATCATGCGCTCCGGGCTGATCGCGGGCGTCGTCGTCGCCGCGGTCACCTATCCACTGGCCGCGGTGGGCGGCCTCGGCGTCAAGGCGGGCGCCGATTTCTACGACTCCCTGCCGTCGCAGCTCGAAACCGTGCCGCCGGCGCAGACGAGCTACGTGTACGCCGCGGACGGCAAGACCCTGATCACGCTCTTCTACGAGGAGCACCGCAAGTACGCCCCGATCGCCGACATCTCGGAGACCATCCAGCGGGCGATCGTCGCCAGTGAGGACGGGCGCTTCTACCAGCACAACGGCGTCGACGCGAAGGGCATCGCGCGCGCGTTCGTGGCCAACCACACCGCGGGCGAGGTCTCGCAGGGCGCCTCGACGCTGACGATGCAGTACGTGCGGATGGCGCTGCGCGACGGCGCGCAGACCCCCAGCGAGGTCATGGCGGCGACCGAGCAGACCAGCCTCCGCAAGATCCGTGAGGCGCGCCTCGCGATCAAGCTGGAGCAGCAGATGTCGAAGACCGACATCCTGGAGCGCTACCTCAACGTGGCCTACTTCGGCCACCGCGCGTACGGCATCTTCGCCGCGTCGCAGATCTTCTTCTCCAAGCTGCCCAAGGACCTCACCCTGGCCGAGGCGGCGACCCTGGCGGGCCTGGTCAAGGCGCCCTCGGCGTACGACCCGGCGGGCACCGACCGCACCGCGGCGACCCAGCGGCGCAACTACGTGATCGACCGGATGAAGGAGCTCGGCTACATCACGGCCGAGGCGGCCGAGCAGACCAAGCAGGAGCCGATCAAGCTCAAGATCACCGACCCGCCGAACGACTGCACCTCGGTGTCGCAGGGCCACAACAGCTGGGGCTTCTTCTGCGACATGTTCAAGAACTGGTGGATCTCGCAGCCCGCGTTCGGGGCCAACCCCGGTGAGCGCGAGGACAACCTGCGCCGCGGCGGCTACAAGATCGTGACGTCGCTGGACCCCAACGTCCAGGACATCGCGATGGGCCACGTGACCAAGCGGCAGCCCATCGGCAGCTCGTACGCGCTCGGCGAGGTCGTGGTGCAGCCCGGCACCGGGCTGGTCAAGGCGATGGCGGTCAACCGCAACTACTCGCTGGACCAGGCGGGCAACGGCACGCACACCGACCCGACCAAGGCCGGGAAGATCAAGGGCAACTACCCGAACACGGTGAACCCGCTGCTGGGCGGCGGCAACCTGCCCGGCTACCAGGCCGGTTCGACGTTCAAGATCTTCACGATGGTGGCGGCCCTGGACGCGGGCCTGAAGATGAACACCTGGTTCTACGCCCCGCACCGCTACCGGTCCATCTACTTCGCGGGCTGGGGCGAGCGCGGCTCCTGCGGCGGCGGCCACTGGTGCCCGTCCAACGCCAGCGGCGCGATGACCGGCAAGCACGCGATGTGGTCGGGCTTCGGCAAGTCGGTCAACACCTACTTCGTACAGCTGGAGCAGAAGGTCGGCGCCGACAAGGCGGTACGCATGGCCGAGCGGCTGGGCCTGCACTGGCGCACCGACATCGACAAGCTCCAGGCGTCCCCGGCCAAGTCCAAGACCTGGGGCTCGTTCACCCTCGGCGTCGCCGACACCACCCCGCTGGAGATGGCCAACGCTTACGCGACCATGGCCGCCGAGGGCAAGTACTGCGAGGCGCTGCCGGTCATCGGGATCACCAACCCCGACGGCAGCCCGGCGATGATGACCGTCAAGGGCCAGCAGGTGCCGGTCGCGACGCCCCGCTGCCGCCAGGAGGTCACCAAGGCCGTGGCCCGTGCCGCCACCGACGCCATGCGCTGCGTCACCGGCTACGGCGCGGCCAAGGGCTCGTGCGGCAACTGGTCCACCGCCCCCGGCGTGTACGGCGTGGTCAAGCGGCCGGTGGCGGGCAAGACGGGCACCACCGACGACACGCGCGCGGCCTGGTTCGTCGGCTTCACCAAGGAGCTGGCCGCGGCGAGCTTCATGGCCGATCCGGACAACCCGTTCCACGTGACCGGCGACTGGAACTCCTGGAAGCCCGTCGAGACCGTCTCGTACACGCTGCGCGACTCCCTGGAGGGCAAGCCGGTCAAGCAGTTCACCCCGCCGCCGGACTCGATCATCGGCAGCAAGTAGCAGGAACGCCGAAGGGGCGCCCCGACCGCGGGGCGCCCCTTCGGCGTATGCGCGGCTCAGCGCAGGTCGGCGGCGACTATCGACCAGACCTCCAGGTCGACCCGGCCGCTGTGCACGTACCCGGCGTTGCGCAGCAGGCCCTCGTAGGTGAAGCCCGCCTTCTCGGCCACCCGCCGCGAGGCGGTGTTGCCCGGCGCGACCCGCAGCTCGATGCGCTGGAAGCCGTGCTCCAGCACCAGCGCCAGGGTGAGCACGTCGACGGCCTCAGGGCCGATGCCCAGGCCGCGCGCGTCCGGCGCGATCGCGTACGAGATCTCGGTGACCCGGCCGACCCAGTCGGTGCGCTTGGTCCACAGGCACCCGACCAGCTGCTGGTCCTCGCGCCGCACGATGCCGTAGTGGTCGCCCATGCCGCTGTCGCGCCGCTCGGCCGCCATCTCGGTGCACCACGACCGGCCCTCGATCTCGCCGAACTCCTGCGGGAACGGCAGCCACCGCTGGGTGAGCTTGTCGGCGAAGATGTCGGTCACCGGGTCCGCGTCGGCGGCGGTCAGCGGCCGCACGTCCAGCCGCGGCGTCTGCACCGTGAGCGTCGGGAAACGGCGGATGGCGAGGTTGCCTCGCCCGGCCACACCTGCGGTCAAAAGGCTCGACATGCTGACTCCATCGTCGGGGGTGCGCGCCTGCCCTGGGCGTACCTGCATCAGGTAGAGCGCCCGGGGCGACTCGAAGTTGCACCATACCCGGTGGACCATACGGTCGTCCGAGTGGCGGGTCAGCCGTTTGGGCGTGATAGAACTCACAACTCGGGCATACCCGTAGACTGCCCGGGTGCGCTCCCTCCTGACCCCCCGCTGGCTGGGAATCTTCCTCGCCGCCCTGCTCGCCTCGTTCGTGATGGTGCTGCTCGGCCGCTGGCAGTGGAGCCGGTACGAGCTGCGCTCCGCCATCAACGACCGCATCGACGCCAGCACCGTCGTCGCTCCCGTCCCGGTCCGCGACGTGCTCGGCGCGCCCGGCACCGCCCCCGACGCCGACCACGCCTGGACCCGCGTCACCGCCACCGGCCAGTACGACCCGAGCCAGGAGATCCTCCTGCGCAACCGCACCGTCGAGGGCGAGGTCGGCTACGAGGTGCTCACCCCGCTGCGGCTGCCCGACGGCACCGCGCTGCTGGTCGACCGGGGCTGGGTGAAGCCGAACCCGCACGGCATCGACATCGCCCCCGACGTCCCCGCCGCCCCCGCCGGAACGGTCACCGTGGTCGGCCGGGTGCACCTGAGCGAGTCCTCGCCCGGCGCGATCCAGCAGCGGCTGGGCCGCTGGGAGACCCGGCGCGCGGCGGTCGGCCCGATCGCGGCCAAGCTGCCGTACCCGGTGCTGGGGGCGTACGTCCTCGCCGATTCCGGCACCCCCGGCGCCCAGGGCCTCACCGCGATCCCGGTCGGCCACGAGAACGCCTGGCTCAACCTCGGCTACGCCGTCCAGTGGTGGATCTTCTCGGTCGGCGCCCTGGTCGGCGTCGCCCTGCTCGCCCGCAAGGACCTGCGCGAGCTGTCCGCCCCCGCCGACGAACCCGCGCCCGCCCCTGCCCTGACGTAACCTCGTCGGCTCGGCTCGCTTTGCGGGGTGGCAGGTGCCCTTCTCAACGGCGCGCGGGCAAGCGGCAGACCGCTATGGTGCGGTGGTGACCGACGAGCAGACCGACCGGCCGGACGCCGAACGGCAGCATCCCTTCCTGCCGCCGACCCTGCCGCTGCCGACCGAGCCGCTGGCCGCCTTCGGTGTCCGGGCCACCGCCGAGGTGCCCGAGCCGGCCCCGCCGCCGCTCCCCCGGCGGGCTCCGGCCGTCGAGCCACCGCCCGGCCCACCGGTGCCCGCGCCGCCGACGGTGCGGCTGCGCCCGCTGGACCCGCCCGGCACCGAGCCCGCCCCACTGCCGCGCCGCCCGGGGCCGGCCGTCGGCAGCGCCCCGCCGATGCCGCCGGTCACCGCCGCGGCCGCGCCGCCCCCGCCCCTGATGCCGCCGGTCACCGCCGCGGCCGCGCCGCCCCTGATGCCACCCACCGTCGCGGCCATGCCGCCCACGCACCTGATGCCGCCGCCCACGACGCCGATGCCGCCGTCCCCGCCCGCGCCGCCGCGCCTGCGGCTGCCCGCCGGGTCCGCGCAGCCGCCCGCCCACCCCGGTATCGCCGGGCCGGTGCTGGTGCAGCTCGGTGAGGTCGCGGTCACCGCGACGACGATCATCACGCCGACCGGAGAGATCCCGCTGCGCGGCTCCCAGTGGACGATCAACGACCAGTTCCACAGCCGGCAGCGCATCCCCGGCTGGGCGGTGGCCTGCGCGATCCTGCTGTTCTTCGTGCTCTGCTTCCTGAGCCTGCTGTTCCTGCTGGTCAAGACGACGACGTACGAGGGGTCGGTGCAGATCTCGATCGCGAACGAGGGACGGCACTACGTGCTGCGCATCCCCGTCAACGACCAGCGGGTGGTGGCACACCTGCACGCCCAGGTCAACTACGTACGCTCCCTCGCCGCGCTCTGACCCACCCATCTCACTCGGCTGCGCCGCACCGTCCCACACCCCGTTTTACATAGACGTTGGCCTATTACGTCGACTTCGATCACTTCTCAGTCGATGTAATAGGCCAACGTCTATTAAAATCGCGGCGCGGCGCGGCAGCGACGCTGCTCGGCGCAGCGCGACGGCGGGTTGCGTCAGGACTTGGCGGCCTCGGCGACGTTGTGCAGGAGCAGGGCCTCGGCCAGGCAGACCCGGGCGAACTCGCCCAGGTGCAGGCTCTCGTTCGGGCCGTGCGCCTTCGCGTTCGGGTCCTCCACCCCGGTGACCAGGATGGACGCCTGCGGGTACACCTCCTGGAACGTCGCGATGAACGGGATCGACCCGCCCACCCCGATCTCCACCGGCTCGGTGCCGTCCCAGGCCGTGGCGAACGCCGAGCGGGCGGCGTCGAAGTACTTGCCGGTCGCGTCGATCACGCACGGGTTGCCGTCGTGCTCGAACTCGAAGCTGACCTGCGCACCCCACGGGATGTGCTTCTCCAGGTGCGCCTGGAGCGCCTGGTACGCCGACTTCGGGTCGTCCCCGGGCGCCAGCCGCATGCTCAGCTTCGCCCGCGCCGACGGCACCAGCGCGTTGGGCGCCTCGGCGGTGCGCGGCGCGTCGATGCCGAGCACCGACAGCGACGGCTTGGTCCACATCCGGTCGACGATGCGGCCGGTGCCGATCAGCTCGACGCCGTCGAGGATCCCGGCCTCGGCCCGGTACCGGTCCTCCGGGTAGTCCAGCGGCGCGGCGGTCTTGCTGACCAGGCCCGGCACCGCCACGTCACCGTTGTCGTCGTGCAGCGTCGCCAGCAGGCGGCACATCACGGTCAGCGCGTCGGGGACCGGGCCGCCGTACATGCCGCTGTGCACGGCCGAGTTCAGCACCTTCACGTCGACGAACGAGTTGACGATGCCGCGCAGCGACGTCGTCAGCGCGGGCACGCCGATGTCCCAGTTGCCGGAGTCGGCGATGACGATGACGTCGGCGGTCAGCTCGGCGCGGTGCTTTTCGAGCAGCGCGGGCAGCGAGTCCGAGCCGAACTCCTCCTCGCCCTCGATGAACACGACCACGCCGAGCGGCAGCTGGTCGTCGGCGGTGCCGCAACCGAACGCGCGCAGCGCCGCCACGTGCGCCATCACCCCGGCCTTGTCGTCGGCGGCGCCGCGGCCGTAGAGCCGGCCGTCCCGCTCGGTGGGCTCGAACGGGTCCGACTCCCACTTGCTCAGGTCGCCGACGGGCTGAACGTCATGGTGGGCGTACAGCAGCACGGTGGGCGCACCGGGCGGGGCCGGGCGGCGGCCGATGACAGCCGGGTGGCCGTCGCCGACGCGGCTGACCTCGACCTCCAGGCCGACACCGCGCAGCAGGTCGGCCACTGCCTGGGCCGAGCGCTCCAGCGGGGCGAAGTCGAAGCCGTCGAAGGCGATGCCGGGGATACGGACCAGGGCCTCCAGGTCGGCGCGTACGCCCGGCAGCTCGCGCTCGATCGCAGCGCGCAGCTGGTCAACAGTGAGGGTCGTCATGCAGATGATCCTGCCACCCCGCCCCGCACCCCCGCACAGCGATCCGCCGCGCGCCGGTGATCGCCGTTTCCGGTCAGAAACTCCGCGCCGACAGCACCGCCGGACCGCAAACGCCGATCATCGCGACCTACCCGGATCCGTCGACACGCAGGTCGGCCTGGGCCGCGGTGGCGTCGGCGGCGAAGTGGATCTGCTCGCGGTGGCGCCATACCCGCAGGACGCCCTGCATGCCGGGGCCGTCGCGCAGGATGCTGCGGGCGCGGCGCAACGCGGCCGGAGCGTGCACGTACACCGACAGCGACGCCCACGGCCGCGCCTCGGCCCGCGCCGCCCCGACGCCCTCGACGATGACGACGTCGGCGGGCCACACCGTGACCCACTCCGTGCCGAACCTGCCGAGCTGCCAGTCGAACGGGTGGTAGCCGCCCGGCGCACCGTGGCGCAGCGGGGTCAGCACCTGCCGCCGCAGCCGGGGCCAGTACGTGAACTGGTCGTCCCACCCGTCCAGCAGATCGTCGGTGTGCACCGTCTCCACCGGCCCGGCCGCGTCCGCACCCGGTGCCGCCAGCTCGCGTGCGAGCAGGGCCGCGAACATCGTCTTGCCCGATGCGCTCGGCCCGTCGACCAGCACCAGCCGGGTGCGGCCCAGCTTCGGCGGCGCGGCCCGCACCAGCGCGGCGGTCTCCGCCGGGGTCACGCGGGTGCGCCCGGAGGCAGGAACGGCAGGCCGCGCGGTGGGCCCTGCTCGATGAGCCGCCACAGCGCCCCGGTGTCCAGGTGCTCCTCCACCAGGTCGCCGAGCCGGTCGACGGTCGCCTCGCGCAGGGCGGCGAAGCTGGTGTCGGGGGCGGCGGCGAAGCCGTGCCGCCCGGCGATCCCGGCGGCGAGGGTGAGGAAGCGGCGGCGGAACTCGTCGGACTCGAACGCGCCGTGCCAGTGGGTGCCGAAGACGTTGCCCGCGGCCGCGCCCTCGGGTTCGCCGCCGTCGTACGTGATGAGCGGGGCGAGGCCCGGGTCGCGGTGGGACACCCGCCCGTGGTGGATCTCGTACCCGCGCACCGGTGCCCCCAGCGCCGACCCGGCCGGGCGGGACAGCACCTTGTCCGGCGCGAACGCGATCCGCACCGGCAGCAGCCCGAGCCCGTCGACGGCGCCGCGGCGGCTCTCCACCTCGTCGGTGATCTGCTCGCCGAGCATCTGGAAGCCGCCGCACAGGCCCAGCAGGGGCTTGCCCCGTGCGGCGTGCGCGGTGACGGCACCGGCCAGCCCGGTGTCGCGCAGCCAGCGCAGGTCGGCCACGGTGGCCTTGGTGCCGGGCAGCACGACCAGGTCGGCCTCGGCGAGTTCGGCCGGTTCCACGGTGAGCCGGACGCTGACGCCCGGTTCGCAGGCCAGCGCCTCGGCGTCGGTGGCGTTGGAGATGTGCGGCAGCCGGACCACGGCCACGCGCAGCCATTCGGTGCCCCGGGCCGGGGCGGGGCGCCCGAGCACCTTGCCGTACGCGAGGGCGTCCTCGGCGTCGAGCCACAGGTCCACGTCGAAGGGCAGCACGCCGTACACGGTGCGGCCGGTCGCCTTCTCGATCATGTCGAGGCCGGGTTGGAGCAGCTCGCGCGAGCCGCGGAACTTGTTGACCACGAAACCTGCGACCAGCGCCTGGTCGGCGGCGTCCAGCAGCGCGACGGTGCCGAACATGGCGGCGAAGACGCCGCCCCGGTCGATGTCGCCGACGACGACGGTGGGCAGGTTCCCGTGCCGGGCCAGGCCCATGTTCACGTAGTCGTGCTCGCGCAGGTTGATCTCGGTGGGGCTGCCCGCTCCCTCGCACACGACCACGTCGTACTCCCGGGAGAGCTCGTCGAAGGCGGTGTAGGCCGCGCCCGACATCGCGGTCTTCAGGCGCCGGAAGTCGGCCGCGTCGATGGTGTCGACGGCCTGGCCGAGCAGCACCACCTGGCTGCTGTGGTCGCTGCCGGGCTTGAGCAGCACCGGATTGAACCGCACCTGGGGCGCCTGCCCGGCGGCGACGGCCTGGAGCGCCTGCGCCCGTCCGATCTCGCCGCCGCGCCCGGTCGCGTCGACGACCACGGCCGAGTTGTTGGACATGTTCTGCGCCTTGAACGGGGCCACGCGCACGCCGCGCCGGTGCAGCCAGCGGCACACCCCGGCGGTGAGCACGCTCTTGCCGGCGTCGGAGGTGGTGCCGGCGATCAAGATCCCGCTCATGTGGTCAGCGTAGGCGCGGGGGTGGCCGGCCCCTCAGCGAACCCCTCCGGCCACCCCCTGTTCATCCCGACTACACCCCGACCGGCACGCGGTCGCGCGCGGCGGGGTGCTCGTCGTCGGCGTCGTCGAGGTCGTCGTCCTCGTCCTCCTCGCCGATCGGGCGGCCGCCGACCAGCTCGGCGGTCAGGCCGCCGCCGCGCAGCGACGCGACCGGGTCCAGCCCGAACGCGTCGCCGAACTCGTCGGCGAACAGCGGGTCGTCGGGGTCGGGCCCGACCCGCAGCTCGGGCGCGGCCGAGGTCTCCTCCCCGCCCACCCGGGACTCGGCGGTGCCGTCCTCGACGGCGCTGGTGCCGCTGCCCGGCTTGGTACGCGCGAACCGCCCCCGCCCCCGGGACAGGTCGTGGCCGACCGCCACCGCCTCCAGCTCGTACATGACGCGGTGCTGACCCTCCTCGTCCATCCAGTCGCGGGTGTAGAGGCGGCCGGTGACGACCACCGGGTCGCCGATCATGACGGAGCTGGCCACGCCCTCGGCCAGGCGCCGCCAGCAGTTCACCCGCACCCGCAGGCTGTTGCTGTCGACCCAGCGGCCGGTGGCCCGGTCGAGCCGCCGCGCGGTCGAGGCGACCTTGAAGTTCGCCACGAGCTGCCCGGACTGCTGCGTACGCCGCCACTCCGGCGCCGTGAGCGCATTCCCGACAACCGTGACATACGTATCGAACACTGTCATCTCCCTTCGATGTCCGACACCGACGAGACTTCCGGGAAGCGCCCGCGCGGACCACCGCGCGACCGCCCGGCCTGTGGACGGCCACCCGATTGGGGATTACGCCCCGAGCAGCGAATTGATCTGTTATGCCAGCCACTACTTCGCGGTAACATTCCAGCGTGCAGACCGACATCGCGAGCGACCAGATCGACATCCTCGGCGAGCCCTACCGGCAGCGCATCATCGAACTACCCGACGACGACCAGGGCCGGGTCGTCGCGACGCTGGTGAGCCGCCGCGCGCCGCAGCCCACCACGCGCGCGGTGCTCTACGTGCACGGCTTCAACGACTACTTCTTCCAGACGCACCTGGCGGACTTCTTCATCGAGCGCGGCTACGACTTCTACGCCCTCGATCTGCGCAAGTACGGCCGCAGCCTGCTGGAGCACCAGACGCCGAACTTCACCCGCAGCATGGACGAGTACTTCCCCGAGCTCGACGCCGCTGCCCGGATCATCCGGGAGACCGACGGCCACGAGACGATGGTGGTCGCGGCGCACTCGACCGGCGGCCTGATCACCGCGCTGTGGGCGCAGGCGCGCGGCGACGACAGCGGCATCGCGGCGCTGCTGTTCAACAGCCCGTTCTTCGACTTCAACGCGCCCTGGCTGATGCGCCGCCCCGCCGTCAGCGCGGTCGGCTCACTGGCCCGGCGCGCGCCGTACCGCGTGATCCCGCTGAAGGTGCCCCGGCTGTACGGCCGCAGCATCCACCGCGACCACGACGGCGAGTGGGACTTCCGGGTGGACTGGAAGCCCGTCGCCGGGTTCCCGGTGCGGGTGGCCTGGATCAAGGCGATCCGGGCCGGGCAGCAGCGCCTGCACGCGGGCCTGGACCTGCGGATGCCGATCTTCGTCGCCTGCGCCACCCGGTCCTACCGGCTGCACAGCTGGACCGACGCCGCGCACGAGTCCGACGCGGTGCTCGACGTGGACCACATCGTGCGCTGGGCGCCCGCGCTGGGCCGCCACCTGACCCTGGTGCGCATCGACGGCGGCAAGCACGACCTGACCCTGTCGCGGCGCCCGGCCAGGGACGCGTTCTTCGCCGAGTCCGACCGCTGGCTGAAGACCTACGTCCACGGCTGAGAGCGCCGATAACCACCTGCTCGGTGGCGGGTCGCTGACTTAGTATCGGGGTCGGTTCCGACCGGGTAGCCGATCACCACGGCGACCCGTCACGGTAGCCTTCACTACGCGCGCCCGTAGCTCAGCTGGATAGAGCAGGGGCCTTCTAATCCTCAGGTCGCAGGTTCGAGTCCTGCCGGGCGCACCAGCACTTTCCTCCTTGTGAGGTGCGAGGGATCGGACTGGAGCCGACGTCCGCTGCGCGCCTCAGAGGGTGCACGAAAGGTTGCTACGCGGTCGCCCCGGCCACGAAGACACCCTTGCCGGGGTGACCGATCACCAGGTCACGATCGTGGAGAAGCGACACCGCACGATAGACGGTGGCAGGGCTCACGTCGTACTGGTCGGCGAGCTGCGCGGTGCTGGGCAGCTTCTCGCCCGGCGACAGCTCGCCGCTCTTGATCTTCTCTGTGATCGCGTCGGCGATCCGGCGGTAATCCGCTTTGGCGACAGGCATGTGGGGTTCCTCGGTTCGGCCCCTCGATCAGATCATGCGCCAACCAACGTCAGCAAGTGCAGATAGTGACGACTTTCGCGTCCGGACTAGATCTACAGCAGTATCTGACGTAGGTTGTCTCTTGAAACGGTCCTCGGTTCGGCAAACCAGGACGGTTGACGCTGGGGTAGCCCATGGCTCGCACCCGTTGCTACCCCAGCCCACGACAGCCGAGGCGGTTCAACCGACATCGCCCAACCGCCTCGGTGCCACTGCCCTGCTGGCCGTCGGTGATCCCCGGCGGTCAGCAGGTGCGCGTCAGTCGCGGCGCAGCAGCCGGGTCGCGGCGGCGGCCACGGTGGTGGCCAGGATCCAACCGCTCAGGATCAGCGCGTACGCGAGCCAGGTCAGCGGGGGCCGGGGATGGAACGCCTGCTCCTGTCCGAAGTCGATCAGCGGCATCAGCAGGTCTGCCGTATAGACGAACGGGTTGAACACCGGCGCCTCGGCGGGCACCGCCGCCACCGGCGGGTGCAGCGCGAACGCGACCGTGCCGACCGTGGCCAGCAGCGCCAGGGCCAGCACGGCGCGGCGCGGACGGTAGCCGTACCCGATGAGCAGGTCCTGGGCGTGGCCCCACAGCCGTCCCAGCAGCCCGAGCGTGCTGCGGCGGTGCCGCTGGTTGGCCAGCGCCACGGCGCGCGCGTCCGGCTCGTGCCCGGCCCGGCGATAGACGGCGGCGAGCTGCTCGTACGCCTGCGGCTGGTAGCCGTCGGGATCGCGCCGCAGCCACGGCAACCGCCCGGCGCCCAGGTGCGTGCCGGACAGGATCTCGTAGCTCGCCCCGGTGAGCCGGAGGCGCTTCGGCCAGGTGGCCGGGTCGTCGCGCAGCACGCCCAGGCGCGCGTTGCGCAGGTCGACCTCGCCGTCGATCGGGCCGGTCGGCAGCAGGACCAGCTCGCGGGCCTCCAGGTGGCGCAGGTCGATCAGGGGTTGCGCGTCGCCGGCCAGCCACGCGCCGTCGAAGCAGAGCCGACTGCGGATCTGGGCGTACGACATCCGCACCGCCCCGTCGACGCTGAACCCGTCGCACAGATTGGCCACCGCCCCGACCTTGATGTCCGGGGCGAACAGCGCCTTGCCGCCGGGGTTGCGCAGCGCGGCGCCCTCCCACCGCAGCGCCCCGCCGATCTCCGCGTCGTTGAGCCGCAGCTCGCCGTGGCAGGTGAACCCGCCCTGGGCCAGGATGTCGACGCCGACGGAGAGCCGGGTGCCGGACAGGGCCAGCTGCGCGTCGGACAGCTGGGCGCGGTTGAGGATCAGCGAGCCGTCGATCCGCGCGCCGATCAGGTGCACGGTCGCGCTGCTGTGGCTGTCGCGCAGGTTGAGCGTGCCCGCGAACACCGCGTACGACGCCAGCAGGCCCGGGAACCGGCAGCCCTTCAGGTCGACGTGGCGCAGGATAGTGCCGTAGCAGCTGATCCGGTCGGTGAAGACGCAGTCGTGCAGGGCGATCGAGGTGTCGACCTGGCTGTGGTCGAGGTCGAGCGGGCCGGCGATCCGGGCGCCGGTCAGCCGCAGGCGGGACAGCCGGCTCGGTTCGCCGCCGGGCCCGGCCAGCAGCAGGCCGCGCAGCACCTCGGCCCGTACGTCCCGGTCGTCGGAGCCGGACAGGTCCACGACGGTGCCGGTGCGGAAGCCTTCGACCACGGCCTGCTCGGTGGCGCTCAACGGTTCAGGAAGCACGCCGCCCATTGTGGACACCGCCCACCACCGTCCCGTGCCGCGGGGTCAGCGGCGCCTGCGGCGCATCCGCACGATCAGGAACAGCGGCACCGCGAACAGTGCCGTGCCCACGCCGAAGCAGGCCAGCGCCTGCCAGTCCGCCGCCTCCACCTGCTCGGTGGTGTCGGTCAGGTAGAGCGTGAACGCCAGCACGAGGAACGCGCAGCAGGCAGACAGCAGCCCGAGCACGACCATCCCGGCGATCTCGGTCACGTTGCGGCCGGAGGTGACCGCCGACGGGTCCTTCCGCCTGCCGGACGCGTCGACCCCCGGGCCCGGCTGGGGGATCGAGTCGGGGTCGCGGGCGGGCATCGGGATGTGCCGCGACGGGTGCACCGCCTGGTCGAGCACGCCCAGGCCGGGCCCGCTCAGGCGCCACAGGGTCGGCTCCAGGTGTACGACGATGCCGTCGGTGCCGATCAGGCGCCGGGCCCCGTCCGGCCACATCAGCATCGCGGCGCACTCGTCGTAGCGGACCGTCTGGCACTGGTCGGGCCGGACGAAGCTCACCGCGTCGGGGCCGACCGCGACGGCGTACTGCGGGTCCTCGATGGAGACGTAGCGGCTGCCTTCGGCGACGGCGGCCGAGGCGGTCGGCGCGTCGGCGAACCCGGCCCAGTCGGCCTGCCCCCGCTCCGGGGTCTGCAACAGGGCGGTGCCCGCCGCCTCGACCGCGACCTCGCGCACCTGGTCCAGCGTCACGGCGGCGAGCTCGGCGCGCAGCTGCTCGACGCTCTGCGCGGGCTGGCCGGTGAGCAGGTTCAGCGCGTGCGAGGGCAGCCGGGCGGCCTCGATCTCCGGGTGGTTCAGGCCTTCCAGCGTCTTGGTACGCACCGACGTCAGGTCGCGCTCCTCGATGCGGCCCAGCCGCATCCGGGCCAGCACGTCGACGAACCCGCCCAGCACCGCGCCCTGCTTCTCCGGCAGCGCGTCGGCGTACGCGGTGATCGTGGCGTAGCCGTCGCCGCGCGGGTCGTACGAGGTGGAGGCGGTGTAGGAGAAGCCGCCCTCCTGCCGCAGCTCGCGGTAGAGCGCGCGCTCCAGCACGTCGGCGTAGACCCGGGCCGGCGTGCTGCGGCGCACCACCGCGCTGTGCAGCACGCTGGCGTCGTCGCCGCTGAAGTAGGCGGGCGTGACCGGCAGCGCCGAGGTGGCCGCGGGCAGCGGGCGGCGCACGCCGCCGGGCAGGTCCAGCCGCAGCCCGGCGGGCACGCCGCCGCCCGCGATCCACAGCACGGCGTTCTCGCGGGTGAAGTACGTGTCCACCCACGACCGCAGGTCGTCGGGCCGCAGCCGGAACAGGCCCCACTCGGGGTAGCTGGGCAGGCCGTAGCCCTGCGCGCCGTAGCGCCACAACGGCATCGACGGGAAGCCCCCACGGGTGCGGGCCTCGGTGCGCAGGATCTCCTTCTCCGTGTCGAGCCGGTGCATCGGCAGACTGCGCAGCGCGGAGGTCACCTTGCCGAGGTACGTCACCACGTCGGCCTCGGTGCCCTGCATGTGGAAGTGGGTGTAGACCGACGCGGTCGCCCCGTTGTAGTGGTAGTCCGACAGGCCGCTGTCGTGCAGCGCCAGGTGCTCGACCAGGTGCGTGATGCCGTGCACGGCCAGCGTCTCGTCGGCCTGCCCGACCCGGAAGACCAGGCCGACGTTCATCGGCCCGGACGTCGGCGCGACCAGCGTGGGAACCCCGTCGACCTCGGTGGTGTGCAGCACGGGTCAGCCCTTCCTGAGCGCGGTCGCGCGGTGCTTGGTGAACGCCTCGGCCGCGGAACCGCCGAGCTGTGACCAGCCGAACGGGTCGGCGAGGTCGCCCAGCGCCCGGAAGTGCGGCGCGGCCAGGTCGTGCCGTCCGGCCAGGCAGAACGCGAGGGCGAACAGGCTGTGCGCGGTCACCCAGCCGTAGTCGCGGCGAAACGCCGGGTGCAGCAGCGAGCGCTGCGCCGCGGCGTGCAGTTCGGCGACCACGTCCGGCCGCTGCCAGTACTGCCGGCGCTCGGCGTCTTCGAGCCACACGTGGCGTTCGAAGTGCGCGTCGGCGAGCAGCGTCGCGTTGATCGCGCCGTCCGGCGCCGCCGCGGCCCGCTCGCGCACGAACGCGAACACCGCCTCCCAGCTGCCGCCCCACTTGGGATAGAGCTGGTTGAGGTACGACTTCTGCGCCCGGTAGGAGTGCGGGTCGGTCGCGGCGACCCGGTCGTAGCGGCGGCGCGCCTCGGCCTGGCCGACCTCCAGCCCCACCCCGTTCTTGATCCGGTAGGTCCACGCGGCGGTGTGTTCCGGTTCGAGCGCCGTCACGTCGATGAGCAGCTGCTCCCCGTTGCACAGGTGCTCGCGCATCCGGGCGAACTGCTCGCGGCTGACGTGCTTGGCGAGCTTGCTGGTGCGCGCGTCCCAGGCCAGTTCCAGGCACCGGGCGGCGAGCAGGAACTCGGGCAGGGTCGACGACTCCTCCTGCTCGGCGACCTTGGTCAGGAAGAGCTCCACGCCCTCGACGCCGGCCACCTCGACGGCGAGCATGACCAGCTCGTCGGTGCGGGTGCGCCCGGCGAAGTGCTGTCGCAGCGCGGGCCAGTCACCGGCCTGGGCGGCGGCTCGGACGGAGGCGAACTCCGGGTGGGCGGCGCCCGGATCGAACACGGGCGCACCGGGTGCGGGGGTGGTCACCCGGCGGATCCTAGGCGAGCGCGGACCGTGACGCTGCCCCGTAATGCCTAGTCATCGGCCATCCGGCCCCCTGAAGCAGACCGGTCGGCCGGGTCAGGGCTTCAGCACGACCTGGCCGCTTTCCACCGCTATGTTCTTGGCCGCGAGCGGCTGCGTCGCCGGGCCGTTGAGCACGCTGCCGTCCTCGGCGGAGTAGCGGCTGCCGTGGCACGGGCAGATGATCTGGTTCTGCGACACCGATCCCACCTGGCACTGCTTGTGCGTGCAGATCGAGGTGAACGCCTTGTACACGCCCTGCTGCGGCTGGGTGACGACGACCTGCTCGATGTCGTACACCTTGCCGCTGTCCAGCGGCACGTCGGTCACCGGCCCGAGGGTCACCGGCGCGGTCGGCGGCGCCTTCACCGCAGCCGGGGTCGAGGCCCCCGCCTCCGGCGGCCCGGCCGCCCCGCCGCACGCGGCGCCGACGGCGCCCAGACCCGCGCCGCACACCCCCGCCAGCAGCACCCGCCGCGTCGTCTCCGCCTGCGCCATCCCGCACCCCCGCTTGGTGATCGCCCTTCAGCGACATTAGCGGGGGTACGGGCACAGCCGTGCCTGTTTGCGCAGGTCAGATCGTTACGACCATCTTGCCGGTGTTCTCGCCGCGCATCAGGCCGAGGAACGCCTGCGGGGCGTTCTCCAGCCCGGCGACCACGGTCTCCTCGGCCTTGATCTTCCCCTCGGCCAGCCAGGCGCCGACCTCGCGGAACAGGTCCGGCATCCGGTCGTCGTGGTCGCTGACGATGAAGCCGCGCATGGTGATCCGCTTGCCGATCAGGGACATCATGTTGTCCGGCCCCGGCACCGGCTCGTTGTAGCCGGAGATCGCCCCGCACAGCGCGAACCGGGCGAACACCTTCGCGCGCGCGATGGCAGCGGTCAGGTGGTCGCCGCCCACGTTGTCGAAGTAGACGTCGATGCCGTCCGGCGCGGCCTGCTTGAGCTGTGCGCTCACGTCGCCGTCGCGGTAGTTGAAGGCGGCGTCGAAGCCGAGCTCGTCGACCAGGTGCTTCACCTTGGCCGGGCTGCCCGCGCTGCCCACCACCCGGGCCGCGCCCTTGAGCTTGGCCAGCTGCCCGACCAGGCTGCCCACGGCACCGGCGGCACCCGACACGAACACGGTGTCGCCCGGCTTCATCCCGGCGATGTCGAGCAGGCCGACGTACGCGGTCAGGCCGGGCATGCCGAGCACGCCGAGGAAGGCGCTGGGCGCGGCCACAGGCTCCAGCTTGCGGAAGCGCTTGGCGTCGGCGGTGACCAGGTCGCGCCAGCCGTACCCGTGCAGCACCAGGTCGCCGACGGCCAGCAGCGGCGAGTTCGACGCGACCACCTCGCCGACGGCGCCGCCGTCCAGCGCCTGCCCCACCTGGAACGGCGGCACGTACGACTTCACGTCGTTCATCCGCCCCCGCATGTACGGGTCCACGGACATGACGGTGTTGCGCACCGTCACCTGCCCCTCGCCCGGCTCCGGCACCTCGACCTCGACCAGCTGGAAGTTGTCCAGGGTCGGCGTCCCGTCCGGCCGCGAGGCCAGCTGGATCTCCCGTCCTACCGTCACGATGTCTCCTTCTCGGTGGCGGCCTCGTGGGCCGCGTCGGTGATGGCGCGCAGCGTGTCGCGCAGCGCCGCGAGCTGTGTCGCGGGCACGCCGGTCGCCTCGGCGATGGCCCGCGGGATGCCGGTCGCCCGCTCACGCAGGTCGGATCCGGACGGGGTGAGGCTGACCAGGACCGAGCGCTCGTCGCGCGCACTGCGCGCGCGGACCACCAGCCCGGCCGCCTCCAGCCGCTTGAGCAGCGGCGACAGGGTGCCCGAGTCGAGTTGCAGCGCCTCGCCCAGCGCCTTCACGCTCACCTCGCCGCGCTCCCACAGCACCAGCATCACCAGGTACTGCGGGTAGGTCAGGCCGAGGCGGTCCAGCACCGGCCGGTAGAGCGCGGTCAGCGCCCGGCTGGCGGAGTAGAGCGCGAAGCACACCTGCTTGCGCAGGTCGAGGTCGGTCTCGTCGGGCGGCATGGGTTCAGACAAGCACGATCGCGACGTCGATGTTGCCCCGGGTCGCATTCGAGTACGGGCAGACCTGGTGCGCGGCCTCGGCCAGCTCACGGGCCGCCTCCGGCGCCAGCCCCGGCAGGCTGATCTCCAGGGTCACGCCCAGCCCGAAGCCCTCGCCCGCCCGGTTCAGGTCGACCTTCGCGGTCACCTCGGACCCGTCGACGTCGGCCTTGGCGCGCCGGCCCACCAGCCGCAGCGCCGAGTGGAAGCAGGCCGCGTACCCGGCCGCGAACAGCTGCTCGGGGTTCGTGCCCGCACCGTTGCCGCCCAGCGCGGACGGCATCGCGAGATCGGCCGCGAGCAGCCCGTCGGAGCTGAGGATCCTGCCGTTGCGCCCGTCGCCGGACGAGGTCACCACGGCGGTGTAGAGAGAAGTCATGCCCGGAACGCTAGCCCCCAATTCAATCGCCCACAACCAAACGTGACCCTGCCGACTGTCTGCCGCCTACCTGCCGCCTGTCATCGCGCAGTTTCGGGGAAAGTGACGAATCGAGCCCGATATTCCTGCACTTTCCCCGAAACTGCACGAATGACGGGGCCGGGAGCGGGGCGGGGCGCGCGTCAGCGCGTGGGGGGCAGAGCGCGGCGGCGGGAGGTGGTCGCGGCGGGGTTCTGGGTGGCGGTGCTGGTGCTGGGCGGGATCGGCTGGTGGTGGTACGCCCGTACCCACGCCGCACCCGCACCGGCCCCCTCGGCCCGCCCGGCCGCTCCCCCACCCGATGCCCAGCAGGTGCGGGTGCGCTATCCGCTGGACGGCGACTCGATCGCGGTCACCGCCACCCCCGGCCCGGTCGTCGACGCCGCGGGCGAGGTGCAACTGCGCCTGCTCGGCGTCGACGCCCCGGAACTGCACGGCGCCGACGGCCGTCCGCAGTGCTGGGCCGACGGCGCGCAGGCCCGGCTGAGGCAGCTCGCCCCGCCCGGCGGCAGCCTGTGGATCCTGCCCGACACGCAGCGCCGCGACCCGTACGACCGCTATCTCGTCTACGCCTGGACCGCCGACGGCACCTTCGTCAACGCCGACCTGGCCGAACGCGGCGACGTCCGCGAACTCGCGATTCCACCGAATCTGGCGCACCGGCGCGAGCTGCACGACGCGGTGGAACGGGCGCGGGCGCAACGGCACGGACTGTGGGGTGTCTGCGTCGGAAGGTGAGCGAATTATTGAAGATTTCAAGCTGCCGCGATGGCTTTGTGCCCTTCAGTACGGAAGAATCGGCGCCCGTGGAGCTCCCTATCGGCACGGCGATCGCGGGGAGATATGTGCTGACCAGGCCTCTGGCGCGCGGTGGAGTGTCCACGGTCTATCAGGCCGTCGACGCTGCCGCGGGCCGCAGGCTCGCGGTCAAAGTGGTGGGTCCGCGCTACTCGCGGCTGATCCGCCACGAGGCGGAGATGACCAAGATGCTGCGCCACCCCCACGTTCCGAAGATCTTCGACGTGGACGTGGTGCCCGGCCCCGACGGCCGCGACATCGGCTACCTGGCCCTGGAGCTGCTGCAGGGGCAGAACCTGAACAACGTGCTCGGCAGCGGCCCGCTGACCGTGCCCGACGCGCTGCGGGTCGCCGGGACCGCCGCCGACGTGCTGGCGGTGGCGCACCGGCGCGGGGTGGTGCACCGCGACCTGACCCCGGGCAACGTCATGCTGACCACGACCGGCCCGAAGGTCGTCGACTTCGGACTCGCCGAGCTGATCCATCCCGGCCCGGCGCACTTCGCCACCCCCGCCGACGACGTGTACGCCCTGGGCGCGCTGATGTATCAGATGATCACCGGCACGTCGCCGTACCCGCAACGGGGCAGCCCGCGCGACGCGACGGCGGTGCGCAGCCTGGCGCCGACACCGGTGTTCGCGGTGCCGGGGCTCCCGCACGCGCTGGCGGAGCTGTGCCGCGCGTGCATGGACAAGAACGCGCTCGGCCGCCCGAGCGCGCGCGAGGCGTCCTTCGCCCTGTGGAGCCTGGCCGCCCTCCGCTGAACCGACGCCGGCGGCGCCGCCTACCTCAGGTCGAACTCGCCCTGCTTCACTCCGGCGATGAAGGCGCGGAACGCCTCGGCGGAGACCACGACGCTGGTCTGCGGTCGGGTCGAGTTGCGCACACCCACCGCCGCCGGCGTCGACGCCACCTCCACGCAGGCGGCGGACTCGCAGCGGCGGCTCTTGCGCCACGCGGCACCGGAGACCAGGGTCATCGTCAACTCCCGACAATCGGCTTACAAGCACAGGCTGGGGTCGCGACACCTCTGGCAGGCGCCACAGCGCCACAGTAAACTCGTCGGATAGGACAGTGGCAAGTAGCCGCACGCAGATCGCCACATGGCGTGTCGTGGTGGGCTTGCGCGCGACGCAGGTCCGCGCAGCAGCCGCCCGCGCGGTACGGGGCCAGCGTCGAGAGGTGGACGGTCAAGGTGAGCGACCGAGAAAACCCGGCCGTCGCCCGACTCCGCCTGCGTCACGCGCTGCGGTCGGCTCGTGACTCTTCCGACCTGACGCAGGAGCAGGTCGCCGCCTCGCTGGAATGGTCCCTGTCGAAGGTGATCCGCATCGAGAACGGCTCGGTCCGGATGACCATCACCGACATGCGCGCCCTGCTCCAGTTGTACGGCGTGCGCGAGCAGGCGGCGGTCACCGAGATGGAGGTGCTGGCCCGCACCGCCCGCGCCAAGGCGTGGTGGGCCGAGTTCGGCGACCTCGCCCCGAAGTACGCCAACTACATCGGGCTGGAGGAGGGCGCCGCCGCGATCAGCTGCTACCAGCAGCTGGTGATCCCGGGGCTGCTCCAGACGGAGTCGTACGCGCGGGCCGTGGTGTCGGCGGGGCAGCCGCAGACGCTGCCGGCCGGCGACGACTACGTGTCGATCCGGCTGCGCCGCCAGGAGCGGGTGCTGCGGCGCACCGACCCGCCGCGCATCCACGCGGTGCTCGACGAGGCGACCCTGCGCCGCATCAACGGCGGCGTCGCGGTGCAGCGCGAGCAGCTGCACCACCTGGTGCGCCTGGGTGCCCGGCCCAACATCCAGCTCCAGGTGCTGCCGTTCAGCGCCGGGCTCCAGGCGCTGGAGCCCGCGTTCGTCCTGATGTCCTTCCCGTACGGCGCCGACCACGACGTGGTCTACCTGGAGTTCAGCAGCGTGGTGCCGGCCGTGGACCGGGGCCAGGTGCTCGACCGCGAGGAGGACGCGGGGCCGTACCGGACGACCTTCGACCGCCTGGCCGCGGTGGCGCTCGGCGAGGCCGACTCGCTGGCCTACATCGCGCAGGTGGCGGGCGAGCTGCGCTGACCGCGCCGGGCGTGCATATGCTCGGGACTCATGAGCTTCCCGCCGTCTGCCGCCCCCCTTTCCGACGTCTCCCGCGTCCTGTGCGTGTTCGCCCACCCCGACGACGTCGACTTCGGCTCGGCCGGCACCGTCGCCGCCTGGACCGAGGCGGGCATCGAGGTGTCGTACCTGCTGGTGACCCGCGGTGACGCGGGCGGGTTCGACGACACGCCCCGCGACCGGATGCCGGTGCTGCGGGAGACCGAGCAGCGGGCCGCCGCGGCCGCCGTCGGGGTCACCACCGTCGAGTTCCTGGACGGGTATCGCGACGGCATGGTCACGCCGTCGCTGGAGCTGCGCCGCGACCTGACCGCCGCGATCCGGCGCCACCGGCCCGACCGCATCCTGACCAGCTCGCCGCTGCGCCGCTGGGACCGCCTGGCGGGCCCGAGCCACCCCGACCACCTGGCCGCGGGCGAGGCGGTGACCTGCGCGGTCTATCCCGACGCCCGCAACCCGTTCGCGCACCCGGAACTGGCCGCGGCGGGCCTGGCCGCCTGGACGGTCCGCGAGATCTGGTACTCCGGCGGCCCGGACCCCGACCACGCCGTCGACGTGACCGACACGTTCGACCGCAAGCTGGCCGCGCTGCGGGCGCACGCCTCGCAGACGTCGCACCTGACCGACCTGGACGGCATGCTGCGCGAGCGCCTCGGCGCCCTCGCCGCCGCCCACGGCCTGACCGGCCGCCTCTGCGAGGCGTTCACCATCGTGCGCACCGAGTGACCGGCGCGGTCACCGCCCGGCTGGGACGGGGACCATCTGGCTGGGATGCATCTGCGACGGGTGCTTGACGCCGCTGGTGGCCGGCGGGCGCGGCGCCCGCCGGGGCAGGCGGGACAGGTCGCTCAGCGCGCGGCGCAGGTACCGCTCCACCCCGCCCATCAGCCAGACGTCATCGCTGACCAGCAGCTTGGTCGGCAGCCCCCGGTAGTCCGCCCACAGCTCCATCCGGGGCGGGCGGCGCCGCGCGCTGACCACGGTGAGCAGGGCGAGCCCGCACAGCACGGCGACGGCACCGGCGAGCCCGGCGGGGCGCATCACCGGGGCGAACAGCCCCGTGAGCACGATCCCGCCGGCCAGCATCGCGGCGCAGCGCCGGGTGAGCGGGTCGTGGCCGCCCTGCCGGCTGTGCACGCCGCTCAGCCCGGCCAGCGCGAAGTGCTGGCTGCCGACCTGGAGGCAGGTGTCGGTGATCCGCAGTCCGGGCCGGAACGTCAGGATCGGTTTCTCTGGTGGCCGCTCCGCTGGCCGGATAGGGTTCATCGAGCTCTCCCAACGTCTCGTGATCGCCGGTCCGCCGCAAGCGGGCGCGGTGACCGGGCCCGCCTGACGGCGGGCCTGCAACGGTGTAGGCGGGGGTTGCGGTGGGCCGCTTGCCGGCATCCGGTGGCCGCCGGGTGCCGGTATCTCCCTTTTCCGCGTACGCCGACATGACGGTTTTCCGACGGTCGGGCCGCGTTGACCTCAGTGTGTGCCGGGCCGCTCCCGATGGGAAGCATGTCGACCTGCCACATGGCAGATTGGCACGTTCCCGGGTGACAGCCCTCGTTCAGCCTGCCTCCAGCCAGCCCTGAGGCGCATCACCCAAAGTGACGTAACTTTTCACCGCATAACAGGTTTAGATCGGGCACACAGGTCAGTTCGCACTTGGGCCTCGCGGCGGGCGCGGCTACCGTGGCCAGCACTGGGCCGGTTCCCAGCCGCTCACCCCCGAACGGCACCGGACCAGCGCCGCCGAGTCGCAAGTGCGCCCCCGATACCTCCTCGGGCGGGCGCCGCGAGCCGGGGACCCAGGTCTGTTTTGGGGTGAATCGGCAGTCACTGAAAGTGACTGCGGTAGGGCGCCCTTCGCCCGAACCCGTCAGCTAACCCGGTAGGCGGCTGCGGAGAAGGGCCGACAGCACCTTGCCATCGCATCACGGCAGGGGGTGGCGCATCGCCGTCCGCCTCCTGGCCCCCGCCGTCGCCCTCATCGGCGTGGCCGCGGCGGGCACCCCCGCCCATGCCCAACCGAGCGCGGCCGAGCTGCGCCAGCAGATCTCGACCAAGTCGGCGCAGCTGGAACGCGTCGTCGAGTCGTACAACAAGCTCGACAGCCAGCTCAAGACCAACCGCACCCGCGTCGCGCAGCTCGAACACGAGCTCGCCCCGCTCCAGGAACGCGCCGACAGCGCGCACCGCAACGTCGCGGCGCTGGCCGTCACGGCGTACCAGACGGGGCGCCTGGACACGTGGAACGCCCTGCTCGCCGGGGGCGGCCACGACGCGGTCCTGTCCCGGCTGACCACCATCGACCACCTCGCCACCGACCAGCAGGAGCAGGTCACCGCGGCGCACAGCGCGGCGGCCGACCAGTTCCAGGCCAAGAGCGAGCTGGAGCAGCAGGCCAAGGATCTGACCACGCGGGCGGCCGCGATCGCGGCCCAGCGGCGCGGCATCGAGGCCGAGCTGAAGAAGCTGGAGCAGCTGCGCCGCCAGGCGGGGCTGTCCGACGAGCGCGGATCCAGCTACACCGGCACGGTGCCCAGCGTCTCCGGCAGGGCCGGGGCCGCCGTGGCGTACGCGTACAAGGCGCTGGGCAAGCCGTACGTCTGGGCCGCCGACGGCCCCTCCGGCTACGACTGCTCCGGCCTGACCCTGGCCGCGTGGCGCTCCGCCGGGGTGAGCCTCTACCACCAGGCAGCGACCCAGTGGAACGAGACCACCCGCATCAAGCGCTCCCAGCTGGCCCCGGGAGACCTGGTCTTCTACTCGGGGCTGGGGCACGTGGCGCTGTACATCGGCAACGGCAAGGTGATCCACGCGCCGACGTTCGGCGAGGTCGTCAAGATCTCCAGCGTCGACATGATGACCCCCTACGGCTACGGCCGCGTCCGCACCTGACGGCAGCATGGCGAAAGGCCCCGCCCGGATGGGCGGGGCCTTTCTTTCGTCGTACGCGGGAAAGGGGTCAGACGGCCTGGAGGCCTTCGGCGCGGGCCAGCTCGCGCAGGCGGCCGAGCGCCTGGATCTCCAGCTGGCGGATGCGCTCGCGCGACAGCGAGAAGCGCGACGCCACCTCGGTCAGCGAGTGCTCCCGCCCGTCCTCAAGGCCGTAGCGGGCCCGCATGATGCCGGCCGAGCGGTCGTCGAGGTGGTTGAGCAGGCCCTCGATGCGCTGGCGCTCCAGCGCGGACAGCACGATCTCCTCGGGGCTGGGCGAGTCGCGGTCGGCGACGAGGTCGCCGAGGTTGGTGTCACCGTCGTCGCCCACCGGGGTGTCCAGCGAGACGGTGTCCTGCGACCAGCGGATCAGCTCGGTCACCCGCTCGACGGTCACGCCCAGCGCCGCGGCGATCTGCTGCGGCTCCGGCTCGCTGCCCAGCTCACGGGTGAGCTGGCGGGCGACGTTGCGCATCCGGTTGACGTCCTCGACCAGGTGGACGGGCAGCCGCACGGTCCGCTCCTGCTGGGCGATGGCACGGCTGATCGCCTGCCGGATCCACCAGGTGGCGTACGTGGAGAACTTGTAGCCCTTCACGTAGTCGAACTTCTCGACCGCGCGGACCAGGCCGGTGTTGCCCTCCTGGATCAGGTCGAGCATCGGCATGCCCGAGCGGACGTAGCGGCGGGCGATCGACACCACGAGACGCAGGTTCGCGCGGATGAACAGGTCCTTGGCCCGCTCGCCCTCGGCGACCAGCTTCTCCAGCTCCTCGCGCTTGAGGCCGCGCTTGAGCTTCTCCTCCTCCAGGAGGTGCTCGGCGTACAGGCCGGCCTCGATCGCCTTCGAGAGGTCGACCTCTGCCGCCGCGTCCAGCAGGGGCGTACGCGAGATCTCGTGCAGGTACACGCCGACGAGGTCGCGCTCCTCAGCCACCTGGTCGGTGCGCAGCATGGTCATGTTCTCCACGTCTCGGGTCCTCCCCCGTAATCGCCGCAGGGCCTGGCGGTGCTGACACCTTCACAACAGATGACGCCCGGAGATGATTCCGCGTTGCCCATCGAAAGTGTCACGAAAAGCTGTGAACTCCCTGATACAGGCATGTCGACCTGCTGAGTCCCGATTGAGATAGGTCCGCAATGCCCTATTTATGGGACCACAGCCCGGCCGCCGGCACAGCGACCTGCGTCACTGCGACGCTGTGACGTGCCTCGCCATCGCTTGGTGAGAGGTGGATACCCGCGCTAAGACGCTTTATCCCTCTTCCGGGATCCCTCGCCGGAGTCAGTGGGCGGAGTCAGTGGGCGGGGCGGAGCGTCGGCCAGGCGGCCGTCCAGATGGCGGCCGCGACGTCGTCGGGATGTCCGGCTCCGGACACCGGCACCGCATCAACCGTCATGTCCTTGTACGCGCTGTATGTGGCGTCCAGGTATGACATGTCCTCATGGTCGCTGGCCCGGCGCTCGATCCGGTCGTACGCCTGGGACGGGCCGACGTCGAGGAAGATCAGCCGGTCCGGGGCCGGGAAGACCGAGTACATCGCGCGGACGGCGCGCTCCAGCCGGGCGCCGCCGCCGTGCACCCGCAGGCTGACCAGCTGGCAAGGGGTGTAGCGGTCCATCACCGCGACCCGGCCGGTGATCCGCGCCACCAGCAGCGAGCGGGCGATGGCCAGCCAGCGCAGCAGCGACTCGACGAACAGCAGCCCGGGGCGGCCCAGCATCGTGGCCGCGTCGCGGCTGCCGAAGCGCTGCGCCACCCGGCCCAGGAAGCGGCGGCCGCCGGCGTTGCGGCCGTACCGAGCGGGCAGGCCGGCCGCGCACAGCGCCGCCGCCAGCCGGACCGCCTGGGTCGTCTTGCCCGACCCGTCGATTCCCACCAGCGCGATCACCCACGCCCCATGCCCTGCCACGCCCCGACGCTAACCACCCGCCGCCACCCGCCCACCCGTCCGGAGCGCCGTCGGGCGCCGTCGGGCGCTGCCGGGCGCCGTCGGGTCGGGGCAAACGTGCAGTTTCGGGGAAAGTGCTCGAAAGGCAGGCGCGATTCGTGCAGTTTCCCCGAAAGTGCACGAATCCCGACCGGCGGAGCGCGCGGCAAGCGCCAGCTTGGTGATCCACAGTGCAATTGCGCACACGCTGTGCGACCAGTGCAGGTCGGCCCATGGCGCAATGGTGACCCCCATCACCACGGAGGCGCCGACATGAGTGAAGTGCATCATTTCGCGTACGGCTATTTCAACCCGATCGCCGCGTTCGCGCTCGCGTTCCTGGGCTCCCTGCTGGGCCTGGTCTGCACCGCCCGCGCCCGGCACGCGCGCTCGGCCGGGCGGCGGGCCCGCTGGCTGATGCTGGCCTCGCTGGCCATCGGCGGCACCGGCATCTGGCTGATGCACTTCATGGCCATGATCGGCTTCGACGTGCCGGACAGCCCGGTGCGCTACGACCCGGTGATCACCTTCATCAGCCTGGCGCTGGCCGTGCTCACCGTCGGCGTGGGCCTGTTCATCGCCGCCCAGGGCGAGGTCTCGGCGGTCCGGATCGTCGCCGGGGGCGGGTTCACCGGCCTGGGCGTGGTCGCGATGCACTACACCGGCATGGCCGGGATGCGCGTGGCCGGGAGCATCTCGTACGACCCCGGCCTGGTCGGCGCGTCCGTGGCGATCGCCGTCGTCGCCGCGACGGTCGCGCTGTGGTTCGCCGTGGCCGTGCGCAGGCTGTCCTCCATCGCGGGCGCCGCCGGGGTGATGGCGGTGGCGGTGTGCGGCATGCACTACACCGCCATGGCCGCGGTCCGGGTCGAGCTCGGCGGCGACGGCCGCGTGCCCGGGATCAGCCCGTTCACGCTGATCGTGCCGATCGTGCTGCTGGCCGCGCTCGGCCTGGTCGGCACCCTGTTCAGCGCGCTTCAGGCGATGACCCAGGAGGAGTTCGAGGGCGAGCCCGCCCGCCCCCGCCACCGGATGCCGCTGGCCTCGGTCGTGCCCGCCCAGCGCGCCGCCGACCAGGCCGCGCTGCACCGCGCCGCCCGGGTCGGCCGCTGAGCCGCTCCCGGCCCGCCGGCCCCCCGTCATCCCCCCGTCATCCCCAGCTGTCATCCCCAGCCGTCGTTCACAAGCGTCGCTCACAGCCGTCGGCCACGGTCCGGAAAGGAGGCACAGCGGAGGTCGCGTTGATCGGATATAAACACCGGCATGGAGGCGACGACACCGGCATACCTGTTGACGATGCCATTGCACGCGATCACCGAGGTGCTCGGCGAGCAGGGCCTGCGGGACCGGTTCGCGCTGGAGATACACCGGCTGCCCGAGGACGACCAGGCGGTGCTGGCGGACGCGATGGAGCTGACGTCGCGGCTGCACGAGGGGCAGCGCCGGGTGCGCGAGCCGTACCTGAACCACGTGCTCCGGGTGGCGATCCGGATCATCTGCTACTACCACGTCACCGATCGGGACGTGCTGGTCGCGGCGCTGCTGCACGACGCGGTCGAGGACCAGCCGTGGCGGCTGGCCGGCGTGCCGGACCGGGAGGGCCCGGCGCCGCACGACGTCGCCCTGGCCGAGGTCGAGCGGCGCTACGGCGCCCGGGTGGCGCGGCTGGTCGACGCGGTCACCAACCCGGTCTACACGCCCGACCGCGACCACGACGAGCAGTACCGCGAGCACGTCGTCGAGGCGCTGGACGCCGAACCGTGGGCCCGGGTGATCAAGGTGTCCGACTTCACCGACAACGGCGTGGGCATCGTGCACACCACCGGCCCGAAGGTGATGCGGGCCGCGGTGAAGTACTCGCCGCTGGTGCCGCTGCTGCGCGAGCTGGTGGCCCGCCCGGACACGCCGCTGCCCGGCGAGGTCAAGACGCACATCTTCCGTCAGTTCGACCTCGCCGAGCAGCGCTTCCGGGCGATTCTCGGGGAGTGAGCTAGAAGTCCTCGTCCAGGCTCACGCTGCCGCCGACGGCCACCTGGTAGGCGGTGACCCGGCGCTCGAAGAAGTTGGCCAGCTCCTGCACGTCCTGCAGGGCCATGAACGGGAACGGGTTGCCCGAGCCGAACCGGGCGGGCAGCCCCAGCCGGGCCAGCCGCTGGTCGGCGACGTACTGGAGGTACTCCCGCATGTCGGCCAGCGTCATGCCCGGCAGCCCGGCCCCGCACAGGTCCTCGGCGAACGCGAGCTCCGCCTCGACCGCCTCCTCCATCATCTTCACGACCGCCTTGCCCAGCTGCTCGTCGAACAGCCCCGGCTCCTCGGCCCGGACCGTGTCGACGACGGCGAAGGCGAAGTCCATGTGCATCGACTCGTCGCGGAACACCCAGTTGGTGCCCGCGGCCAGCCCGTCGAGCAGGCCGCGCGAGCGCAGCCAGTACACGTACGCGAAGGCGCCGTAGAAGAACAGGCCCTCGATGCAGGCGGCGAAGCAGATCAGGTTGAGCAGGAACCGGCGCCGCTCGTCGGCGGTGGTCAGCTCCGGCAGGTCGAACACCGAGTCGATCCAGTCGAAGCAGAACCGCGCCTTGCGCGCGATGGACGGGATGTTCTCCACCGCGTCGAACGCCTCGGCCCGCGCCGCGTCGTCGGGCAGGTACGTGTCCAGCAGGGTCAGGTAGAACTGGACGTGCACCGCCTCCTCGAACAGCTGGCGGCTCAGGTAGAGCCGGGCCTCCGGGGCGTTGATGTGGCGGTACAGGTTCAGCACCAGGTTGTTGGCGACGATGGTGTCCCCGGTGGCGAAGAACGCGACCAGGCGGTTGACCAGGTGCCGCTCCCCCTCGGACAGCCCCGCCAGGTCGGGCAGGTCGCCCGACAGGTCGACCTCCTCGACGGTCCACGTGTTGCGGATGGCGGCGCGGTAGCGCTCGTAGAAGTCGGGGTAGCGCATCGGCCGCAGGGTCAGGTCCAGGCCCGGGTGCAGCAGCATCTTCGGTTCGGCGGTCACTGGCATGCCTCGCAGATCTCCGGGTTCTCCAGGTTGAACTCGATCAGCCCCGTGGCCGCCCGCAGCGGCTGCGCGGGCGCGACGGCGACCGGCGCCGGGCCGGCCGGGGCGGCCGGGGCGGCTGCCCGCGTGGTGGTCTTGGCGATCGAGGTCGCCGGGCGGGAGCGCAGGTAGTAGGTGGTCTTCAGGCCCTTGCGCCAGGCGTAGGCGTACATCGAGGAGAGCTTGCCGATCTGGGGCGCGGCCATGAACAGGTTCAGCGACTGCGACTGGTCGATGTACGGCGCGCGGGCGGCGGCCAGGTCGATCAGGGCGCGCTGCGGCAGCTCCCACGCGGTGCGGAAGCGGGAACGCAGCTCCGCCGGAATCTGGTCGATCTCGGCGATGGAGCCCTCGGCCGACAGGATGCGCTCACGCAGCGCCTCGGTCCACAGGCCCCGTGCCTTCAGCTCGTCCACCAGGTAGCGGTTGACCTGGAGGAACTCGCCGGACAGGGTCTCGCGCTTGAACACGTTGGCCACCGGCGGCTCGATGCACTCGGCGCAGCCGGCGATCGAGGCGATGGTGGCGGTCGGCGCGATCGCGATGAGCAGCGAGTTGCGCAGCCCGGTGCGGGCGATCTTCTCCCGCAGCGCCGCCCACTCGTGCGGGCGGGTGTGCTCGGCGTCGGCCCAGTGGTCGGGGTGCAGCACCCCGCGCGCGGCGCGGGTGTCGGCGTAGGTCGGGTGCGCGCCGAGCGACGCGGCCAGGTCGGCGCTGGTGTCGTACGCCGCGAGCGCGATCTCCTCGGCGATGCGGGTGGACAGGGCCAGCGCCTCGGGCGAGTCGAAGTCCAGACCGAGGGTGAAGAAGACGTCGGCCAGGCCCATCACGCCCAGCCCGATCGGCCGCCAGCGGCTGTTGGCCCCGGCCGCCTGCCCGGTCGGGTAGTAGGACAGGTCGATGGTGCGGTCGAGCACCCGCACCGCGACGGTGACCGTGTCGCGCAGCCCGGCCCAGTCGACCCCGGCCGGGCCGCAGTGGGCGGCCAGGTTGATCGAGCCGAGGTTGCACACCGCGGTCTCGTCGTCGCTGGTCACCTCAAGGATCTCGGTGCACAGGTTGGACAGGTGCACGGTGTTGCCGGGCACGGCGGTCTGGTTGCAGGTGCGGTTGGCGGCGTCCTTGAACGTCATCCAGCCGTTGCCGGTCTGGGCCAGGGTGCGCATCATCCGGCCGTACAGGTCGCGGGCGGGCAGCGTACGCACGGCCAGGCCGGCCGCCTCGGCCGCCCGGTAGGCGGCGTCGAACTCGTCGCCCCACAGGTCGACCAGCTGCGGCACGTCCTTGGGGTCGAACAGCGACCAGCTCGCGTCCGCCTCGACCCGGCGCATGAACTCGTCGGGCACCCAGTTGGCCAGGTGCAGGTTGTGGGTGCGGCGGCTCTCGTCGCCGGTGGAGTCGCGCAGCTGGAGGAAGTCGTCGAGGTCGGCGTGCCAGGTCTCCAGGTAGACGCAGGCCGCGCCCTTGCGGCGGCCGCCCTGGTTGACCGCGGCGACGCTGGCGTCCAGCGTGCGCAGCCACGGCACGATGCCGTTGGACAGGCCGTTGGTGCCGCGGATCAGCGAGCCCCGGGACCGGATCCGCGACCACGCCACCCCGATGCCCCCGGCGTACTTGGACAGCCGGGCGATCTGCGCGTAGCGCTCGTAGATCGACTCCAGCTCGTCGCGGGGCGAGTCGAGCAGGAAGCAGCTGCTCAGCTGGGGTCGGCGGGCCCCGGCGTTGAACAGCGTGGGCGAGCTGGGCAGGTAGGCCAGGCGGCTGAGGATGGCGTACAGCCGGGCGACCTCGGCGACGCTGCCGGGCAGGCGCAGCCCGGCGGTGCTCGCGGTGCCGACCTCGCCCATCAGGCCGCACGCCACGCGCAGCAGGAAGTGCTGCGGAGTCTCCAGCACGCGCCGGGTGACCGGGTGGCGCAGCAGGTAGCGGTCGTAGACGGTGCGCAGGCCGAAGTATTCGAAGCGGTCGTCGGCGGCCGGGTCGATCAGCGCCGCCAGCTCGCCGGAGTGGACCGACACGAACGCGGCGAGGTCGTCGGCGAGCAGGCCCGCCTCGTGCCCGGCGCGCACCGCGTCGGCGAAGTCACGTACGCCCTGGGTGGCGGCCTCCTCGGCGACGTGCACCGCGAGCAGGCGCGCGGCCAGCCTGCTGTACGCCGGTTCCCGCACCACCAGCGCCGCGGCGGTCTCGATGGCACGCAGCCGCAGGTCGGCCTCGGTGGCGCCCGGCCACACGCCCGCGACGACGGGGGCGAGCACCGTGCCGGGGTCGACGTCGGGCAGGCCCTCAGCCGCCGCGCCGAGCTGCTGTGCGAGTCTGTCCGCCGGTCCGGCGTCCCAGGTCGTGCCGGTCTGCATACCCGCGACGGGCGTTCCGGCCGTGATCGTGCTGGTCAACGCGTGCGCTACCCCTCATCGTGCGAGAGACGGCACGCCGGAGCGCGACGGCACCCCGTTCCGGGCGCGCGCGATCCACCGTGGACCGTCCCGCGCGGCCCGGTGTGTACGGCGCGCACGGGTCAGGTCCGCGCGCGCACGCTGGCAGGTCTTCGGACTCGTGGGCACGGCCGGTCGACACGGCTTCGCGGGCCGTGTTCGTCCGGCTGACCTAATCCGCCGCTTCCCGGGCCGGGTGGCCCAGTGCTGCTCCACGAGGTCGCGTCCTCGCGGGGCGGGTTCGTTCCCACTCACCGCTGCGGGGCAGTCCCGGAGTCGCACCGGGTTCCCTGTTGTCACGGCAGCCTCGCGGAGGCCCGGCATGGCCGGACCGCCGCGAGGATGGCTGCCGCGATGGCCCCACCCGACCCGGCCTGCGACGATCGCGCACTGCGCCCGTCACTGTGCCGGAGGGGTGGACCAGCGATGCCATCACACTACATCTAGTGGGTGGGCGGCGAAAGCGACCCCAGATGAAGCGCGGCGTGTCGTCGATGGACCGCAACCGGCGGTGTCTATACATGAACGCGGGAGCCGCGCTGGGCGGCCTGAGCGGCCGGTCAGCAGGCGCAGGCGGCACCGCTGGCCGGGGCGGTGAGCGGGTCGACGTCGTTGTGCCGCACGCCCAGCAGGGTCTGCGTCGGGAAGCCCTCGCGGACCCAGTACTCGTAGCCGCCGATCATCTCCTTGACCGGGTGGCCCAGGCGGGCGAAGGCGAGCGCGGCGCGGGTCGAGCCGTTGCACCCCGGTCCCCAGCAGTAGGTGACGACGACCTGGTCAGGGCCGATCAGCTCGGCGGCGCGGGCCGCGATCCGGGCGGTCGGCAGGTGCACCGCACCCGGGATGTGACCCTGCTCCCACGCCTCCAGCGATCGCGTGTCGACCACCGTGATCCCGGGCACCCCGGCCGCCAGGTCGGCGTGCACGTCGGAGACGTCGGTCTCGAAGGCGAGCTTCGCGGCGAAATGGGCGATAGCCAGCTCCGCGGTGGCCGGCGGGGTCGACAGGACGGCGGCGGTGGGCGACGTGGACAGGCTGGCGGACATCGCGTTTCTCCTGGTGGTCGGTGGTCCGGCTGGGCAAGACCATCCTGCGGGCGTACGCGGTGCGGAAGAAGTGGCGGCAACGCCGCCCTTCGCTAAGATCCCGCCATGCCCCTCGCCGCGCCCATCGCCGCGCCCATCGCCGCGCCCTCCGCCCCGCCCGTGGCCGTCCGGCTGGAGACCCGCCCGCGCCACCGCGTCGCCGTGCTGGCGTTCGCCGGGATGGCGCCGTTCGAGCTGGGCTGCGTGGTCGAGGTGTTCGGGCTGGACCGCCCCGAACTCGCCGCACCCTGGTACGACCTGGCCGTCTGCGCCGAGACGCCCGAGCCGCTGCCCGCCGTCGGCGGGTTCACCATCACCGCCGCGCACGGGCTGGACGTGCTGGCCGCCGCCGACACCGTGATCGTGCCCGGGGTCGCCGACGTCAGGGCGCCCGTGTCGGCCGCACTCGTCGCCGCGCTGCGGACGGCCGCGGACCGGGGCGCCCGAATCGTGTCGATCTGCTCGGGCGCGTTCGCGCTGGCCGCGGCCGGGCTGCTGGACGGGCGGGCCGCGACCACGCACTGGCGCTACGCGGCCCTGCTGCGCGAGCGCCACCCGCTGGTCGAGGTCACCCCCGACGTGCTGTACGTCGACAGCGGCCAGGTCGTCACCAGCGCGGGCAGCGCCGCCGGGCTGGACCTGTGCCTGCACCTGGTACGCCGCGACCACGGCGCGCAGACCGCCAACAGCGTGGCCCGGCGCCTGGTGCTGCCCCCGCACCGCGACGGCGGGCAGGCGCAGTTCATCAAGTCGCCGGTCCGCGAACTGCCCGGCGACGACGGCGTGGCCCAGGCGATGTCCTGGGCCCTGGCGCACCTGGACCAGCCGCTGTCGGTCGACGCGCTGGCCGCGCGGGCGCACATGTCACCGCGCACATTCCTGCGGCACTTCGCCCGGCAGACCGGCACCAGCCCGATCCGCTGGCTGATCGAGCAGCGGATCGCGGCGAGCCTGCCGCTGCTGGAGGCTGCGGACAGCCCGGTCGAGGCGGTGGCGGCGGCGGTGGGCTTCGACAGCCCGGTCACGTTCCGGCACCATTTCGGACGGTGCATGCGCACCTCGCCCTCGGCCTACCGGCGCACGTTCCGCGCCAGGTAGCTTTTGGTAAGCCCGGTGCCGCCCCCGTAAAACGGCACCGGACCCGCCTTCATCGACACGCGCTGAGGCCCCTCGATGGTTGCCGTCTTGCGCGAAATTCCAGCAGTTGGTAGAAAAGTTTCGCTGCGCGGGTTCATCCACTCATCCCTCACTGTGGAGTGAACCCATGTCCCCACTGTCCCGACGCGACATGTTCCGCGGCGCCGTGCTGCTCGGCACCGGTGCCGCCCTCGGCGGGCTCGAACTGAGCATCGCCGGACCGGCCGCCGCGGCCGTCGCCGCGCCGACCATCGCCGGTTGCGCCACCTGGGGCGCCCGCAACCCGTCCTCGACCCTGTCGCAGATCGCCACCGACGCCAACAAGATCATCATTCACCACACGGCGACGGCGAACTCCACCGACTACACGCAGGCCCACGCGTTCTCGCTGGCCAGGTCCATTCAGAACTACCACATGGACAGCAACGGCTGGTCCGACACCGGCCAGCATTTCACGGTCAGCCGGGGCGGCTTCATCACCGAGGGCCGCCACTACAGCCTGTCCCACCTGACCAGCGGCAACGGCATGGTCGTCGGCGCACACTGCCCCGGCCAGAACGACCAGGCCATCGGCATCGAGAACGAGGGCACGTACACCTCGGCCACCCCGCCCACCACCCAGTTCAACAAGCTCGTCGACCTCTGCGCCTACATCTGCGACCAGTACGGCATCGCGCCCACCAAGATCTACGGGCACCGCGACTTCGTCTCCACCAGCTGCCCCGGCGACGCCTTCTACGCCCAGCTGCCCGCGCTGCGCTCGGCCGTGGCCGCCAAGCTGTCCGGCGGCACCGCCTGGTCGGCCATCGTGGACAACAGCTCGGCCGGCTTCAGCGCCTCGACCGCGTGGGGCACGTCCACCTACTCCACCCAGCGCTACGGCGCCGACTACCGGTATGCCGCCCCGGTCGCCGCCAGCGACCCCGCGTACTACTCGGCCACCCTGCCCAGCGCCGGGAACTACAAGATCGAGACGTGGTACCCCGGCGACCCCGGCTACAACGCGGCCACCCCGTTCGTGGTGTTCAGCTCGGCCGGCAGCCAGACCGTGACGGTGAACCAGACCACCGGCGGCGGCGCGTGGCGCAGCCTCGGCACGTTCGCGTTCGCGGCCGGGGCGCAGCAGGTGGTGGGCGTGAGCCGGTGGACCTCCGGCACCCAGTACGTCATCGCCGACGCCGTCCGCATCACCAAGGCCTGACCCCGCCACCGCCTCCCCCATCCCCACTCCCCCCGCCGCCGCGCACGGTTTTCCATAGACGTTGGCCTATTACATCGACTGGACCGAGATCACCTTCGTCGTAATAGGCCAACGTCTATGACAAAACGGGGTGGCCCGGCCGGGGCGGGTCAGGAGAGGTCGACGGTGGCGCGCAGGCGGCGGGCCTCGGCCAGGTACGCGTCGGACAGGCCCTGGCGGCCGTCGCCGCGGTGCAGCTCGCCGAGGCGGTGCGCGGTCTTGGCCTGGGCGCGCCGGTCCCCGATCCGCTCGAAGATCTCCAGCGCGGTGGTGAGCCGCTCCACCGCCACCTCCGGCGCCTCCAGCCCGGCCAGGTCGGTCAGGCAGTACGCGGCGCAGTGGCTGTCGCCGAGCCCGGCGAACCGGTCCAGCGCCGCGGTCAGCGACTCCCGCGCCTCGGCCAGCTCCCCGCGGTGCAGCCGGGTCAGCCCCAGCTGACGGGTGAGCAGCGCGGTGCGGTGCTCGTCGCCGATCTCCTCGGCCACCTTCAGCCCGATCGTGAAGTGGTGCTGGGCCATGTCCAGCTCGCCCCGGGCCAGGCACACCATGCCCAGCGCCCCCTCGGCGTACGCCTCGCCGTGGCGCTGCCCCAGCTCCAGGTACGCCGCCAGCGACTGCTCGTAGCAGTCGTACGCCTCGGCGTACTCGTCGCGGATGCGGTGCACGGTGCCCAGGCCCGCCAGCGCCGCCGCCAGCCCGTGCTGGTTGCCCAGACGCGCGAACAGCAGGCGGGCGCGGCTGAACGCCTCGGCGGCGTGCGCGTAGTCGTCGCGATACAGGTGCAGCTGCCCGAGCCCGCGCAGGGTGACCGCCTCGCCCAGCGCGTTGCCCGCGGCCCGGCAGGCCGCCAGCGCGGCCCGGTGCGTCTGCTCCCACTCGGCGGTGTGCCCGCCCAGGTCGCACCAGGCGACCATGGCGTGTGCCAGCTCCCAGGCCAGGTCGTCCAGGCCCGTCGCGGCGGCCGCGGCGACGGCGCCCAGCAGCCCGTCGCGCTCGGCGGCGAACCACGCCACCGGGTCGCGGACCAGCTCGTCCGCGTCGGGCACCGTCCAGCGGGCCGCCACGGTCAGGCCCGGCCCGAACACCTGCGGCGGCAGCCCCGCCCCGGCCCGCTCGGCCAGCATCAGGTAGCCGCCGAGCACCCGGCTCAGCGCGGTCTCGATGCCCTCACCGGGCAGGTCCGGGGCGAGCAGCCCGACCAGCACCGGCAGGCCGTACCGGGGGCGGCCCAGCGCGTCGGCCCCGACCCCGCGCAGCAGGCGGCTCTGGTCCAGCGACTCGATCACCTCGGTCGCGTCCCGGCGGTCCAGCAGCGCGGCGGGCACCCAGGCCGGGACCGCGTTGGCGCCCAGCCGGGCCAGGCCGCGCAGCACCACCGCGGCGGCGCCGTCCAGCCGCAGCGTGTCGGGCCCGGTGCCGTGCTCGACCAGCAGCGTGCGGTGCAGCCGCCGCAGCGGTTCGCCGGGCTCGACGCCCAGCTCCGCGCTGAGCGTGCGGCGCGCCGTCGCGTACGCCGACAGCGCCTCGGCCCGGTGGCCGGCGTCGCGCAGCGCCGTCACCAGCAGCAGCCACGACTGCTCCCCGAGCGGATCCTCGGCGACGAGCTGCCGCAGCTCCTCCAGCGCCTCGCCGGGCCGGCCCGCGTCGATGCACAGCCGGGCCCGCTGCTGGCGGGCCGCCCGCCGCAGCTCCACCAGGCGGTTGACCTCACCGCTCCACAGCGGCGACGGGGGCAGGTTCTCCACCGGCTCGCCGCGCCACAGGCCGAGCGCCTGCTCGATCGCGGGGCGGTCGGTGGCGCGCGCGTACCGCTCGAAGGTCTGCGCGTCCAGCTCGTGCTCGGCCAGCTCCAGCCGGTAGCCGGGCGGCAGCCGCCGCAGCCGGTGCTCGCCGAGCAGCGCCCGCAGCGAGCTGACGTACGTCTGGACGTTGGCCAGGGCCGAGCGCGGGGCCTCCTGCGGCCACAGCACCTCGACCAGGTGGTCGACGGAGACGGTGCGGCCGTGGTGCAGCGCCAGGGTGGCCAGCAGCTGGCGCGGCTTCACCCCGTCCACGGGCACCGTCGCCCCACCCAGCCGCAGCTCCAGCGGACCCAGGATGCGTAATTCCAGCCGATCCATCGCCAACCACCCCAGGAGCCCTTGACCGAAGCGTCGATGATCGCTGCCAGTGAGCCTACGCGCGGCCGACTGTTCGGACCAGACTCGCGGGCTGAACGGCTGTAGTCGTTCTGGAGGCGGTCTGGAGCGCGGAGGGTGACGCTGTGCGCACCCCGCGCAGCACGCGACCCCCGGTATCCAACCCCGACCGTGAGGAGCTCTCTCCCGTGCACCGTAACCGCATCCGGCTGGCTGTTATGGTCCTGGCCGCGGCGGCGGCACTGGCCGTACCGGCCTCGCCCGCCATGGCCGCGCCGACGTTCAAGGTCCCCTTCCCCTGCAACCAGTCCTGGACCGGCCAGACCCGGTCCGACCACAGCCCGGCCAACGCCGTGGACTTCAACCGCACCGACGACCTGGGCGACCCGGTCGTGGCCAGCGCGCCCGGCACCGTCGACGTGGTGACCAACCTGGGCAACACCAGCTACGGCAAGTACGTGCGCATCAACCACGGCAGCGGATACACCACCTACTACGCGCACCTCAACGGGTTCAACGTGTCGGTGGGCCAGACCGTCAAGTACGGCACCGTCATCGGGTACCTCGGCACGACCGGCAACTCCACCGGCCCGCACCTGCACTACGAGCAGCGCCTCAACGGCAGCGACATCAAGGTGAAGTTCAACGGCGTGCAGGCGCTGTACTGGGGCAGCAAGACGTACAAGAGCGACAACGGCTGCTCCGGCGGCGCCGCCGACGGCACCGTCAACACCGCGGGCTCGCCGCTGACGGTCCGCTCCGGGCCGGGCACCGGCTACAGCTCGGTCGGCACCGTCGCCGACGGCGCCTCGATCGACATCTTCTGCCAGACCACCGGCACCACCGTGACCGGCACGTACGGCACCAGCAACATCTGGGACCGCATCGGCACCGGCCGCTTCGTCTCCGACGCCTACGTCTACACCGGCTACGACGGCTTCATCCCCGGCGTGCCGCGCTGCTAGCCCGCCCCTCCCACACCGCACCACCGCACCACCCAGCGCCACCCAGCGCCACCGCCTCCTCCGTTTCGTGCAGTTTCGGGGAAACTGCGCGAAAAGCGGGCGCGATGACAGCACTTTCCCCGAAACTGCAGCCGTCTCGTCGCGGGCGCACCCCGCGGCGAGACGGCTGTCACGTGTGCGCAGGTCAGGAGGGGGCGGTCGGTAGGATGCGGCGGGGCCAGGCGGGGAGGGTGCACGGATGACGGCGACGGCGGTGACGGCTGCCGCCGTACCCGGGGCGCTCGCCGGGGCGTACGCCCGCTGCCGCGATCTGCACCGCCGCCACGGCCGCAGCTACTACCTGGCCACCCGGCTGCTGCCGGCCTGGAAGCGCCCGCACGTGCACGCTCTCTACGGCTTCGCCCGCCACGCCGACGACATCGTCGACGACCTCGGCGACGGCACCGGCGACGGCACCGGTGGTGACCTCGCTGAAGGCACCGGGCCGATGTCCACCGCCGAGCGGGCCCGCCGCCTGCGCGACTTCGCCGACCGGTTCGACGCCGGGCTGCGCGGCGAACCCGTCGACGACCCGATCCTGCCCGCGGTGCTGCACACGGCCGCCGTGTTCGAGCTCGACCCGGCCGACTTCGCGGCGTTCTTCGACAGCATGGCGATGGATCTGACCATCGGGCGGTATGCCGACTACGCGGCGCTGCTGTCGTACATGGAGGGTTCGGCGGCGGTGATCGGGACGCTGATGCTGCCGGTGCTCGGCCCCGCCGACCCGGGTGCGGCCCGCGAGCCGGCCCGACAGCTGGGGCTGGCGTTCCAGCTCACCAACTTTCTGCGCGACGTCGCCGAGGACCTGGCTCGCGGCCGGATCTACCTGCCACAGGAGGATCTGGCCCGGTTCGGGGTGGGCGAGGCGGACCTCTGCGAGGCGGCGGCCCGGCGGCGGGCCGGTGCGCCCGTCAGGGCATTGATCGGGTACGGGGTCGAGCGCGCCCGCGCCCACTACGCCGCCGCCGCACCGGGCCTGGACCTGCTCCCCGGGGCGTCCCGCACCTGCGTGCGCGCCGCGTACGCCGTCTACGGCGCGATCCTCGACGAGATCGAGCGCGCCGACCACGACGTCTTCGTCCGCCGCGCCGTCGTCCCCGCCCACCGCCGCGCCACCCTCCTAGCCCGAACCCTCCTAGCCCGAACCCTCCTCCCCTGACCCACCCCACCCCGCCCGCCCCCACCCCCGGCACACCCGGCACACCCTGCGCAACCCCGCACTGCCCCGCACTCTGCGCACCCCGCGCCCCCCGCACTGCCCCCGCACCCGGCACACTCTGCGCACCCCCGCACTGCCCCCGCACCCGGCGCACTCTGCGCACCCCCGCACTGCCCCCGCACCCGGCGCACCCCGCACTGCCCGCGCCCCGCACTGCCCGCGCCCCGCGAACCCCGCACTGCCCGCGCACCCCGTGCATGCCCACGCCGCCTGCGCGCACCCGTTTTTGATAGACGTTGGCCTATTACATCGAAGATGATCTCCATTCAGTCGATGTAATAGGCCAACGTCTATTGGAAGCGCTGCGGGTTGCGGCCCAGCGGTCCGCGAGCAGCCGCTTCCCGCCCGCAGACGCCGATCTTCGGCGAAGATCGCTCGTTGCGGTCGAAACGTGGCCCCCGACCACAGCTTTTGACCGAAGACGCCGATCTTCCGATCGAGATCACCGGCACCCCTCAGGGGTCGGGGCTATCGCGGGGATCGGCGCCATCGCGGGGATCGAGGCCATCGCGGGGATCGGGGCTATCGCGCCGTGGGCGTCCTGGCTCCGCCCCGCGCTTGTCGGGGCGTCGAGAAGGGCACCTTCTTATGCGCAGAGCGATAAGAAGGTGCCCTTCCTTACTTCACAACTTCACAGCGGGGGTTACGGGGAGTAGACCTCCACCTCGAAGAGGCTGTAGCCCCAGGCGGTGGCGCGGGTGGTGCCGTTGATGCGGACGTACCGGCCGGAGCCGGACAGGCCGGTCAGGTCGTCGGTGCCGCCGTCGCCGCCGGTCACCGACTTGATCGTGGTCCAGGTGGTGCCGTCGTTGGACGTCTGCACCTGGTACGCCGAGCCGTACGCCGCCTCCCAGAACAGCCGTACCCGGCTGATCGGCATGGTCGAACCCAGGTCGATCTGGAGCCACTGCGGGTCGCTGAACGCGCTCGACCAGCGGCCGCCGGTGGTGGCGCCGTCGACCGCCGCGCTGCCGGGCGTGCCGGCGTTCTCGGCGCTGGACACCGTGACCGGCTTGTTCAGTGCCACGTTCGTCGAGGTGGGCGGGGTGGAGCCGCCGCCGTAGACCTCGAACGACCACAGTGAGTAGCCCCAGGCCGTGGCCCGGGTGGTGCCGTTGATCCGGACGTACCGGCCGGAGCCGGACAGGCCGGTGAGGTCGTCGACCCCGCCGTCACCGCCGGTCACCGACTTGATCGTGGTCCAGGTGGCGGCGTCGTTGGACGTCTGCACCTGGTACGCCGAACCGTACGCCGCCTCCCAGGTCAGCTTGACCTGGTTGATGGTCTTGGTCGAGCCCAGGTCCACGTAGATCCACTGGGGGTCGGCGAAGGCACTGGCCCAGCGGGTCGTGCCGGAGCCGTCGACCGCCGCCGAGGCGGGCGTGCCCGCGTTCTCGGTGCTGGAGGCGAAGGCGGGGCGGTTGCGGGCGAGGTCGCCGCCCGGGTCCGGCGGGGTGGTGCCGCCCGGCCCGAAGGTGAACTCGTCGATGTCGAACAGCGAGCCCGCGGCCCCCTTGAACACCAGGTAGAGCTGGCCCGAGGTGGTGGACGGGGTGATCGTGCCGTTGACGGTGACCCAGGTGGTCCAGCCGCCGGTCGGCGCGACCGTGACCGTGCCGGCCAGCGGGCCGGTGGCCGAGCCGGTGTGGAACTCGATGGTGCCGCCGACCCCGGCCGAGGCGACCCGGGCCGAGACCGTGGTGACCCCGGTCAGGTTGTACGGCGTGAACGAGATCCAGTCCCCGTTCTCGATGTATCCGACCGCCGCCCCGCCGTTGGCCCCGGCACCGGCGCTGAGCTGCACGCCCTGGCTGGCGCCGAAGTGCTCGGCCTGCCGCGTGCGCGGCTGGGCGACGTTGGTGGCGTGCGTGGTCAGCGCGGGCTGGCCGTTGGCGCCGTTGTCGGTGTACTCCGCGTCGAACACCCCGAAGATGTTGGCCGCGGTGTCGTGCTCACCGTCCTGCGTGGTCTGGATCGACCCCGTACACCCGTTCTTGCTGGTGATGGGGTGTCCGTGGGTGTCGTGGCCGAGGATGTAGCTGACCTTGACCCGGTTGCAGTCGATGGTCCCGTCCTCGGGATCGGTGACGGTCACCTGGTAGTTCACCAGGTCGCCGAAGCTGAACACCTGGCCGTTGGCGGGCAGGGTCAGCGTCACGGTCGGCGCGTTGTTGCCGACGGTGATGATGACGCTGGCGTTGCCGGTCTTGCCCGTGCCGTCCTTCACCGTCAGCGTCGCGGTGCGCTGGCCGTTGGTGGTGTACGTGAAACTCGGGTTGGCCGCGGTCGAGTCCACCGTGCCGTTGGTGTCGAAGTCCCAGGCGTAGGTGAACGGATCGCCGTCGGGGTCGTAGGTGCCCGCCGAGGAGAAGTTGACCGTCAGCGGGGCGCTGCCGGAGGTCCGGCTCGGCGTCGCCACGGCCACCGGCGGGCGGCCCAGGCGCGCGTACTCGATGCGGTAGAGCGCCGAGTTGGCGTCGCCGCCGAACCAGCCGGTGCCGTAGTCCAGCACGTAGAGCGCGCCGTCGGGGCCGAACTCCATGTCCATGACCTGGGTGCCGGTCCACGGGAACGGGTTGATCTTCAGGTACTTGCCGTCGGCGCCGATCACGAAGTTCTTGATCCAGCGAGCGCCGAACTCACCGTGGAAGTAGGTGCCGTTGTAGTACGCCGGGAACGCCACCGGGGAGGTGTTGTTCGGGTCGTACCGGTAGACCGGCCCGCCCATCGGCGCCATGCCGCCGCCGCCCATGTCGGCCGGGCTGCCGCCGTTGTACGGCACCCAGGCCGGGGTCAGCGGGGGCAGCGTGGTGAGGCCGGTGTTGTTGGGCGAGTTGTTGGTCGGCCCGCCCGCGCAGTTGTACTTGCCCAGCGACGGCCCGTTCGGGAACACCCACTCGTTGTACGCGTCACCGAAGCTGGAGCAGTACGGCCAGCCGTAGAACCCCGGACCGGTGATCCGGGAGATCTCCACCTGCGCGGCCGGGCCCCGGTTCGGGTCGGCCGTGCCCGCGTCCGGCCCGTAGTCGCCGAGGTAGACGATGCCGGTGCCCTTGTCCACGCTCATCCGGAACGGGTTGCGGAAGCCCATCGCGTAGACCTCGGGACGGGTCTTCGCGGTGCCCGGCGCGAACATGTTGCCGGCCGGGATGGTGTAGCCGCCCGCGGCGCTCGGCTTGATGCGCAGCACCTTGCCGCGCAGGTCGTTGCTGTTGGCCGCGGTCCGCTGCGCGTCGTAGGCCGGGTTGCGGTCCGGCCGCTCGTCCAGCGGCGCGAAGCCCGCCGAGTCGAACGGGTTCGAGTCGTCACCGGTGGACAGGTACAGGTTGCCCGCGGCGTCGAAGTCCATGTCGCCGCCGACGTGGCAGCACAGGCCCCGGCTGGTCGGCACGTCCAGCACGGTCACCTGCGAGGCCGGATCGATCGTGTAGTCGGCCCGGACCGTGAACCGGGCCAGCCGGTTCACCCCGTTCCACGGTGCGAAGTCGGCCGCGGTGCCGGTCGAGGGCGCGTCACCGGCCGGGGTGGACAGCGGCGGGGCGTAGTAGACGTACACCCAGCGGTTGGTGGCGAAGGCGGGGTCTGCCTTGATGCTCTGCATCCCCTCCTCGTCGTGGCTGTACACCGGCAGCGTCAGCGCGACCTTGGTGTTGCCGTCGACGTCGGTGTAGCGGACCACGCCCTCGCGCGAGGTGTGCAGCACACCCCGGTTGGGCAGCACGGTCAGGCCCATCGGCTCGCCGGTCTCGGCCGCGCCCTTGGCCAGGGTCACCTGCGAGAAGTTGCTGCTGACGGTGGCGCCGCAGTCGGCGGTCACCGCCCCGGCCGCGGTGCGGATGCCGCCGAGCAGGTGCGCCCGGAAGTTCGCCTCGCTGTAGCTCTCGATGGTGTGGCCGCCGCCGGTGTACCAGGCCCGGCCGCCGTCGTAGTTCTGGCACCAGGCGATCGGGTGGTCGATGCCCATCGAGCCGCCCGCGTAGGTGGTCTCGTCGAGGGTCGCCAGCACGTGCGCCTTGCCCCGCACGTTGGTCTGGTACGAGTACCACTCGTCGAACCGGTTCCACTTCTCCGGCAGGCTCACCGTCGACGGGTGGACGTGGTCGGCCACCTTCACGGTGGCGTTGGCCGGGGCGGGGTGGTTGCTGAAATACGCGCCGACCAGGTTGCCGTACCAGGGCCAGGTGTACTCGGTGTCGGACGCGGCGTGCACGCCGACGTAGCCGCCACCGGCCCGGATGTAGCGCTCGAACGCCGCCTGCTGCGTGGCGTCGAGCACGTCACCGGTGGTGGACAGCCAGATCACGGCCTTGAACCGGGCCAGGTTCGCGTCGTTGAACTGGGCCGCGTCCTCGGTCGCCTCGACGGCGAAGTTGTTCGCGGTGCCGAGCTGCTGGATCGCCGTGATGCCGGCGGGGATGGAGTCGTGCCGGAACCCGGCGGTCTTGGAGAAGATCAGGACGGTGAAGTCGGGTGCCGCGCTGGCCGGAGTGGCCGAGTACGCGGTGCCCGCCACCACCAGTGCGGCGGTCGCGAGGACGCTGAGGAGCCGGCGCCATCCCGGAGGACGGTAGGTGAGCATGGACAGGGTCCTTCCCGTGGGAGAGGAAAGGGCGTGCGCCGATGCACGTCCCCATGTCACAGCCCCCGCCGCGGAACGCGGCGGGGGTGTTGCTCACGCGCTCGCCGGCGCGCGTGAGAGTCAGTGGAGCCCGCCGCGTCTCATTCGGAGCTGAAAGCCGCGTCGAAGGAGGCGGTGGGCGGATCGAAGAGCAGATTGCGTACGAAGCCGAGCGCCTGCGGCGCCCCGACGAGCCGGTCCATGCCGGCGTCCTCCCATTCGATCGAGATGGGGCCGTCGTAGCCGATCGAGTTCAGCGCGCGGAAGCAGTCCTCCCACGGCACGTCGCCGTGGCCGGTGGAGACGAAGTCCCAGCCCCGGCGCAGGTCGGCCCAGGGCAGGTGCGAGGACAGGATGCCGCGGCGGCCGTCGCCCATGCGCACCTTGGTGTCCTTGCAGTCCACGTGGTAGATCCGGTCGGCGAAGTCGAGGATGAACCCGACCGGGTCGCAGCCCTGCCACACCATGTGCGAGGGGTCCCAGTTCAGCCCGAACGCGGGACGGTGGCCGATGGCCTCCAGGGTGCGCTTGGTGGTGTGGTAGTCGTAGGCGATCTCGCTGGGGTGCACCTCGTGCGCGAAGCGCACGCCGACGGAGTCGTACACGTCGAGGATGGGGTTCCAGCGGTCGGCGAACTCCGCGTAGCCCGCGTCCACCATGGACGCCGGGACCGGAGGGAACATCGCCACGTAGTGCCAGATCGGGGAACCGGTGAAGCCCACCACCGTGTTCACGCCGAGCTTGGCCGCGGCGCGGGCCGTGTCGGCCATCTCCTGGGCGGCGCGCTGCCGGACGCCCTCCGGCGAGCCGTCGCCCCAGATCCGCGCGGGCAGGATGCCCTTGTGCCGCTCGTCGATCGGGTTGTCGCAGACCGCCTGGCCCGCGAGGTGGTTGGAGATCGCGTAGACGCTCAGGCCGTACTTGTCGAGCTGGTCGCGCTTGCGCTGGACGTAGGTCTCGTCGGACAGGGCCTTGTCGACCTCGAAGTGGTCGCCCCAGCAGGCGATCTCCAGTCCGTCGTAACCCCACTCCGACGCCAGTCGGCAGACCTCCTCGAACGGCAGGTCCGCCCACTGGCCGGTGAACAGGGTGATGGGTCGTGGCATCGGTCGTGCTCCGTTTCCCGGGACGAAGGGGGGTGCGTTGACGTGCTACGTAGATGGGGTGACGGGACCCGGCCGGTCGGCGTCCGGCCGGGCCCCGCCACGTCTATGCGCCGAGCGGTTCCACCGGGGTCCAGGAGGAACCCGCGTCGGCGGAGCGCTGCACCGCGTCCAGCACCAGCTGCACGCCCAGCGCGTCGGTGAACGACGGGGCCGGGTCGGTGCCGTCGGCGATGGCCTGGACGAAGTCGCGCATCTGGTGGGTGAAGCTGTGCTCGTACCCGATGATGTGGCCGGGCGGCCACCACGCCGACAGGTACGGGTGCTCCGGTTCGGTGACCAGGATGCGGTTGAAACCCTGCTCGGCCGCGGGCCGGTCGCCGTCGTAGAACTCCAGCTCGTTGAGCCGTTCCAGGTCGAACACCAGCGACCCCCGCGAGCCGTTGATCTCGACCCGCAGCGCGTTCTTGCGCCCGGTCGCGAAGCGGCTCGCCTCGTACGTCGCGATGGCCCCGCCCGACAGCCGCGCGGTGAAGATCGCGGCGTCGTCGACGGTCACCTTCCCGAGCGCGCCGCCGGTCGAGGTGCCGGCCAGCCCGCTGGCCTCTCCCGGCAGCGGCCGCTCGGTGATGAAGGTCTCGGTCACCGCACTGACCCCGGTGACCTGCTGACCCGTGACGAACTGGGTGAGGTCGATGATGTGCGCACCGATGTCGCCCAGCGCACCCGACCCGGCCCGCTCCCGCTGCAACCGCCACACCAGCGGGAACTGCGGATCGATGATCCAGTCCTGAAGGTAGGCGGCGCGTACGTGCCGGATCGTGCCGAGCCGTCCGGCCTCGACCATCTGCCGCATCAGCGTGACCGCCGGAACCCGGCGGTAGTTGAACCCGCAGATGGTGCGTACGCCCTGCGCCCGCGCCGCTTCCGCGGCCGCGACCATCGCCCGCGCCTCGGCCACCGTGTTGGCGAGAGGCTTCTCGCACAGCACGTGCTTACCGGCGGCGAGGGCGGCGATCGCGATCTCGGCGTGGCTGTCGCCCGGGGTGCAGACGTCGATCACGTCGATGTCGTCCCGCGCGATCAGCTCGCGCCAGTCGGTGACGTGCTCGTCCCAGCCCAGGCGGGCGGCGGCTTCGGCGACCTTCTCCTGGTCGCGGCCGCACACCGCCGCCATCCGGACCCGCAGCGGCAGGTCGAAGACGCGGTTCACGGTGCGCCACGCCTGTGAGTGCGCGGCGCCCATGAAGGCGTAACCGACCATGCCGATCCGCAGTTCTCTGTCTGAAGTGGACACGGGGTGGGGCTCCTTCTCCGTTCAGTGACCGAGCGTCGATCAGAAGCCGAGCTTGAGGTACGAGCTCGCGTTCTCCTTGGTGATCGTCTCCGAGGCAAGGATGATCTCCTTCGGCACCGCGAGCTCGACCAGGTCGGCCATGCCGCGGCCCTGGCCCAGCAGGCGGGCCAGCGAGATCGCCGACGACGCCATGGACGGGCTGTAGGTGACCGTCGCCTTGAGCACGGTGTTGTCGGCGGCGATGTCCTGGATCGCCTTCAGCGAGCCGGCGCCGCCGACCATGAAGAACTCGCTGCGGTTGGCCGCCTTGGTCGCGGCCAGCACACCGATGCCCTGGTCGTCGTCGTGGTTCCAGATCGCGTCGATCTTCGGCAGCGCCTGCAGCATGTTCGCCGCCTCGGCCTGGCCGGAGTCGGCGGTGAACCGGGCCGCGCGCCGGTTGGCGACGGTGAAGCCGTAGGTCTTCAGCGCCGCCGCGAAGCCGTGGCTGCGCTCCTGGGTCAGCTCCAGCTCGTCCATGCCGGCGATCTCGCCGATGATGGGGCTGGCCACGCCCTTGGCCTTGAGCGCCTTGCCGATGTAGTGGCCGGCGGCGACGCCCATGCCGTAGTTGTCGCCCTTGATCTGGAGCCGGTACGCCAGCGCGTCCGGGAAGGCGCGGTCCAGGTTGACGACCGGGATGCCCGCCTCCATGGCCTTGAGACCGAACGCGTTGAGCTCCTTGCCGTCGTGCGGCAGCAGCACGATCACGTCGGGCTTCTCGGCGATCAGGGTGTCGAGCGCGGCGCGCTGGGCGGCCGCGTCCTTACCCGCCTCGACCTGCTTGAACGTCACGTCCGAGTACGCCTTGGCCTGCGCCTTGGCGTTGTTGGTGATCGCGGCGATCCAGCCGTGGTCGGCGGCCGGGGCGGAGAAACCGATGGTCACGGCCTTGCCGGCGGCGGCGTTGGGGTTGGCGGTGTCGGCGCCCTTGGTCTGCGCCGCCGAGGGCGGGGCCTCGTTGCTGGTGCAGGCCGCGAGAAGGGCACCGGCGCCGACCGCGCCCGCGCCGAGGAACAGGCGGCGGCGGGACACGTCGGGATTCTGCTTGGTCATTTACGACCTCCTGGTCGTCACGAGGGTGTGTTCGGTCAAGCGGCTGTCGCACGCGACAGTCGCCCCAGGTGGAGCAGGGTGAGCGGAGTGATGCGCTATGGAGCGGGTGTTGCCACGGCCGCCTCGGGCGGCGCGCCCGCACGGGTCAAGCCGTGTCTGCGGGCGAACTGGGTGACGGAGGCGAACCGCAACTGCTGGATCAGGACGGCGGTCACGATGATCGCGCCCTTGACCATGTTCTGGACCTCGGTGGGCAGGTTCGCGATGGCGAACAGGTTGGTGATCGTGGAGAACACGATCACGCCGAGCAGCGAGCCGACGATGGTGCCGCGCCCGCCGGAGAGCAGGGTGCCGCCGATGATGGCCGCGGCGATCGCGTCGAGCTCGTACAGGTCGGCGGCTGCCGCCTGGGCCGAGGTGGCGAGCGAGGTGAGCATGATGGCGGCGATGCCGGCGCACAGGCCGGACAGCGCGTACAGGGCCAGGGTGTGCCGGCGGACGTTGATGCCGGCCAGGCGCGCCGCCTCGGGGTTGCCGCCGACGGCCACGGTGCGCCGGCCGAAGGTGGTGCGGTTGAGCAGCACCCAGCCCAGGGCCGCCACCAGCAGCAGGATGATGACCAGCATCGGGATGCCCAGGATGCGGGTGGTCGCGATGCTGTTGATGAAGACGTCGTTGGAGATCTGCGTCTGCTTGCCGGAGATGTTCGCGGCCAGGCCCCGGGCGGCGACCAGCATGGCCAGGGTGGCGATGAAGGGCACGAGTTTGCCGTACGCCACGAGCAGGCCGTTGACCGCGCCCGCGCCGATCCCGACGGCCAGCGCCGTGAAGATCATGCCGAGGGTGCCGTAGCTCTGCGTCGCGTAGGTCGTGGCCCACACCCCGCACAGGGCGATCAGCGCACCCACGGACAGGTCGATGCCGCCCCCGATGATCACGAACGTCATGCCGATGGCCACCACGCCGACGGCCGCGGCCTGAGTCATGATCACAAGTAGGTTGTTGACGACCCACTTGGGGTCGCCGTACAGCTCAGGCCGGATGAACGCGCCGATGGCGAACAGCGCCAGCAGCACTCCGACCAGCCCGAGGTTGCGCCGCAGCGGCTCCCGGGCCTCATCTCTCCACCAGCTCACGACAGCTCCTCAGCGCGTTCGTCGGTGGCGGTGAGCGAGCCCGCCATCACGAGATCGAGAACGTCTTCCTCAGCCAGGCCCTCGGCGGGAGCCGTGTGCACGACCCGGCCCTCCCGCATCACCAGCACCCGGTCGGACAACCCGAGCACCTCGGGCACCTCGCTGGAGACCAGCAGCACGCCGACACCCTGGTCGGCCAGCCGCCGGATCACCTGGTACAGCTCCGCCCGCGCGCCCACGTCGACGCCCCGGGTCGGCTCGTCCAGCAGCAGCAGCCGGGTGCCGCCGAGCAGCCAGCGCCCGACCACCACCTTCTGCTGGTTGCCGCCGGACAGGGTGCGCACGGCCCGGCGCACGTCGCGCGGGCGCAGCTCCAGCAGGTCGGCGATCTTCATCGCCTCGGCCTGCTCGCGCCCGGCGTCGGTGAACCCGACCGTGGCGAACCCGCTGAACGTCGTCAGCGTCATGTTGCGGTAGATCGGCTCGCCCAGCAGCAGCGCCTGGCTCTTGCGCTCCTCGGGCGCCATGCCCAGACCGGCCCGCACCGCCGCGGCCACGTTGCCGGGCGGCAGCCGGCGGCCGTCCACGACCACCGATCCGGCATCGGGCGTACGCGCCCCGAACACCGTCTCCAGCAGTTCCGAGCGTCCCGAGCCGACCAGGCCCGCGATGCCCACGATCTCCCCGGCGTGCACGTCGAGATCGATCTCGGCGAACTCGCCCGCACGGCCCAGACCGCGCACCTCCAGCAGCTTCTCGCCGGGCACCTGCTGGGCGCGGGGCGGGAAGACGTATTCGATGGAGCGGCCGGTCATCCGGCTGACCAGGTCGCGGGTCGGGGTGCTGCGGGCGGGCAGGTTCACCGCGGAGGTGCGCCCGTCCTTGAGCACGGTGACCCGGTCGCCGATCTCGCGGATCTCCTCCAGCCGGTGCGAGATGTAGACCACGGCGATGCCCTGCGCGGTCAGCTCGCGGATGATCCGGAACAGGTTGCCGACCTCGTCGTGGGCCAGCACCGCGCTCGGCTCGTCCATGATGATCAGCTTGGCCTCGTGCGACAGGGCGCGGGCCATGCTGACGATCTGCTTGCCCGCGGCGGGCAGCGAGTGGACCAGCCGGTGCGCCGGGATCTCCCCGTGCCCGAGCCGTTCCAGCAGCTCCCGGGTCTGCCGGGCCGCCGTTGCCTTCTGCACGAAGCCGAAGTTGCGCGGCTCGTGTCCGAGGTAGACGTTCTCGGCCACCGACAGGTAGTCGACGAGGTCGAGCTCCTGGTAGATGGTGGCGATGCCGGCCTTCATGGCGGCCTGCGGGCTGCCGAACGACACCGGCTCGCCCAGCCACTCGACCTGGCCCTCGTCGGGGCGGTGCACCCCGGCCAGCACCTTGATCAGGGTGGACTTGCCCGCACCGTTCTGCCCCAGCAGGCAGTGCACCTCGCCGGCGCGCACCTCCAGCTCGACACCGTCCAGGGCCCGTACGCCGGGGAAGGTCTTGACCACACCGGACAGCCGCAGCACGACCTCGCCGGACGCCTGCGCGCCCGCGGCCGGGGCGTCCATCAGCAACTCGCTCATGCCCGCTCCTCGCTCGGCCGCCGTGCGGCCCCGGTCCGGATGTTCATGACGCCTGCTCGAAGGCGATCTCGCTGGCCAGCACCGCGGCACCGGCGACACCGGCGCGCGGGCCCAGCTCCGACAGCACCAGCGGCAGGTTCCCGGTGGCCAGCGGCAGCGAGCGCCGGTACACCACGCTGCGGATCTCCGCGAGCATGATGTGCCCGAGCTGCGCCAGGCCGCCACCGATGACGATCATCGACGGGTTGACGAAGCTGACCAGCCCGGCCAGCACCATGCCGACCCGGCGGCCGCCGTCGCGGATGAGCTGCACGCAGGTGACGTCACCCTCGATGGCACCCACCGCGACGTCCGTCGCGGTGACCACGCCGTGCTGGGCCAGCCGCTCGGCCAGCGCCGGGGAGGTGCCGGAGCGGGCTGCGGCGGTGGCCTCGCGGGCCAGCGCGGCGCCGCTGAACACGGCCTCCAGGCAGCCGATGTTGCCGCAGGTGCAGACCGGCCCGTTGGCGTCGACCTGGATGTGGCCGATGTCGCCCGCGCACCCGTCGGTGCCCCGGTAGACCTCGCCGGACAGGAAGATGCCGCAGCCGATGCCGGTGCCGATCTTCAGGAACAGGTAGTTGTCGACGGAGTGGGCCACGCCGCCGTGCCGCTCCCCCACCGCCATGATGTTCACGTCGTTGTCCACCACGGCCGGGCACCCGTGCTCGCGCGTGAGCAGCTCACGCACGGGATAGCGGTCCCAGCCGGGCATTATCGGCGGCGAGACGGGCACGCCGTCGCGGAAGCTGACCGGGCCGGGCACGCCGATGCCGATGCCGTCCAGGTGCGTGAACGCACCCTCCACCTTGGCCTTGGCCAGCAGCTCGTTGACCCGCTGGAGGATCACCTTCGGCCCGCTGCGGATGTCAGCCGACTCGCTGTAGTGGGCCACCGGCTCCAGCCGCCCGTTGGTCACCTCGACGTCGATCGAGGTGGCGCCGAGGTCGACCCCCGCGAAGCGCATGCCCGGGTTCAGCTCGACCAGGGTGGAGCGGCGCCCGCCGCGCGACTCGGCCGGGCCCGCCTCGGCGACCTGGCCCCCGGCGACGAGCCGGTCCAGCTCGGCCAGCAGGCGCGGGCGCGGGATGTCGAGGCGGTCGGCCAGCTCGGCGCGGGACAGCGCACCCTCGTCGCGCAGCAGCCGCAGCACACGTACGTGCAGCGGATCCCAGAGCGCACGGGCGAGGCTCATCCGGCCACCTTTCACCTGTTCGGACACCGCGAATGTGTTGTGTCGCACAGGTTACGAGCTTTCGACGACTCCGTCCATAGCTTCTTGCCGTTTCTTCGGAACTTTTGTTTGATCATTCAGAAGTTCGAGAGGGTCTACCAGAACGTTGATCTTCAATGGTGACGGAGGTCGCTCAGTTGCGGGGTCTTGGCCTGCGGGAATGCGCGCAGGAGCGCCGCAGGGCCCGTGCGGGCAGGAAAGTGCCCGGCTCCCGCGAAGATCGGCGGCTGCGGTCCGAAGCCGTGCACCGCCCCATGGTTTTGACGGCAGGCCGCCCCCGCCCAGCCGAAAACCCGGCCCCCACCCCGAAAGTCGCCCCCTCCGCCCGCCCTCCGCCCGCCCCTATCGCCCGCAAACAGCGATCTCGCTCGCAAGATCACCGTTTCCGGTCAAAGGCTTCGCGTAGACGACGGAATCCGACCGCAACCAGCGATCATCGCCAGAAAGCGCGGCCGGACGACGGCGGGCGAGCGGGAGACGGCGCGCGGGCGGGAGACGGTCGCGAGCGGGAGACGGCGCGTGGGCGGTCGCGGGAGCGGGAGGCGGGGCGTGGTGGGTGCCGCCGGTCAGCGCTCGCGCATGCGCTGTTCCTGCCAGCGTTGCAGGGCGGTGCCGAGTTCGTCCTCGACGAAGCGGAAGAAGTCGCGCATGTCGGCCACCCGGGTCCCGGCCGCGGTGCCCTCGCCGCCCGCCGCCACGATGACCTTGTCGGCCTCGTCGGAGAAGTAGCCGTAGAAGCTGCGCTTGGCCATGGTGACGCCGTACCAGGGCTCGGCGGGCAGGCGGTAGAAGTCGCGCCGCGAGCCGGGCACGGGTTCGCGTACGACGAAGCCCAGGTGCATCAGGTACTTGACCGCGCCGGAGATCGCGGCGGGGCTCACCGCGAGCCGGTCGGCCAGGTCGCCCGCGCTCAGCGAGGTCTCCTCGGCGCCCATCATGGTCAGCAGCACCCGCGAGGCCATCCGGGGGAAGCCCATGTCGGCGAGCATCATCGCCATCTGCTCCACCGAGCGGCGCACACCCTCTTCGTCCCGCGTCACGTCGTCGCTCATCGTGAGCGATCATAACAAGATTTCGTGTGTCAATGACTTCGTGAAGATCGAACTGCCAGGTAGCGGGCGGTCCCGCCTGGCGCGGACGCGGCGAAGGCCCGGTCCGAGCGGGTACCGGGCCTTCGGAAAGCAGTGGCGGTGAAGAAGGGCACCCTCTACCTCGGAAACCGACGAGAAGGTGCCCTTGCTCCGGTCAGGCGGCTTTGGCGGTGGCGGTGACCGCGCCGACGATCCAGCCCGCGAACAGGCCGTACGCAGAGCCGCCGGCCGCGGTCTCGAACGCGCCCACCAGGGTCGGGTTGGCGATGATGAAGGAGGTGAGGAACGCCGCCAGCGCCGACGCGAAGATCAGCGCGGACCAGCCGAGGAAGAATCCTGCCGTGCCGCCGCTGACGGCCTTGGCGACCACGCCGAGGATCAGTGCCACGAACAGGATGAGCAGCAGCGCCCGGAGGTCGTTGGCCAGCAGTTGGCGCATCGCCCTGCTGGAGCCGTCGACCGGCCCGAACGCCCACTGCGGCCAGGTCAGAATGCGCAGGAACCAGCCCCACGCACTGCTGGCACTGGTGTGGTTGTGCACCCACTCCACGAAGGGCTGGTTGCCGAACACGACGACCAGCGCCGCGGTGGCGATGATCCCGAGCCCGGTCACCGTACGTGCTTTCGCCATGGTAGAAACGATAGGCTGCACAACTCGCATATGTCGATGCGGCTATACCATATCGTTTCCGTCGCAACCATCCTCAACCGGGACGGCGGATCACCGCCGCCGGTGACCCCGGTTCTTCAGAACTGCAACGGCGCGGCGGCGAACGAGACCGAGAAGCGCTCGCACCAGATGGTCACGCTGCGCATCTTCTTCGGATCCACGCCCTTGGGCACGTCGTAGACCTGGGTGCCCCGGGTGCCCTTGAGCTTGCCCAGGTCGGTGTGCTTGCCGTCGTCGAAGACGCGCCAGCCGTCCTGGCCCGGCTTGACCGGCTGGTCGGTGAGCCACACGTGCAGGTCCGGCCCGTCGGAGGTGCCCAGGTCGCGAAGGATGACCTGGTAGCGCCCGTTGGGCAGCCACACCAGCTCGACGTAGCCCTTGCTGGGGTGCTCGTGCGACACCAGCTCGCCCTGGGCCACCACCACGGCGACCGTCTTGTGCGGGTCCTGGCCGGGCACCGGCGGCGGCGACGGCGAGTCGGTGACGTGCGGCAGCGGCACGCCGCTGGCGTAGACCGCCTCGGGCACGGCGTCGTTCACGGTCTTGCCGGTGAACAGCTTCCAGGGCGCGAACCAGTACAGCCCGAACGCGAGCGCCAGCACCACCACCCCGGCCAGCACCCGGTACACCGGCCTGCGCAGCAACTGCCTCATCGGCCCCATCTCAGTCCTCCCCCTCGGTGACGACGCTAGCCCGGAACCGGGCCCGGCGGATCGCCGCGTTCGCGGATCGTAAGGGTCTGGTCGGCGGCGGACAGGGGCCACCCGGGCCGATCGCGCCGTACGCTCGCGCTATGGCCACCACCCGCGTGCTCGTCGTCGACGACGACCCGACCGTCAGCGACGTGGTGCGCCGCTACCTGGAGCGCGCCGAGTTCGAGGTGGAGCTGGCCGCCGACGGCCCGGCCGCGCTCGCCGCGTACGCCGGGCACCGGCCCGACCTGGTTATCCTCGACCTGATGCTGCCGGGCGTGGACGGGCTGGAGGTGTGCCGCCGGATGCGCGCCGACGGCGGGCCGCCGGTGCCGGTCATCATGCTGACCGCGCTCGGCGAGGAGACCGACCGGGTGCTCGGCCTGGAGCTCGGCGCCGACGACTACGTGACCAAGCCGTTCTCGCCGCGCGAGCTGGTGCTGCGGGCCCGCTCGGTGCTGCGCCGCGCCGCCCCGCCGCCGAACCCTGCACCGTTACTCGCCGACGGCGACCTGTGGGTCGACCCGGTCGCGCGGATCGCGCGGCTGGACGGGCAGGAGCTGGCGCTGACGGTACGCGAGTTCGACCTGCTGGTCTTCCTGATGTCGCATCCCGGCGTCGCCCTGCGCCGGGACCGGCTGCTGGAGTCGGTCTGGGGCTGGACCTTCGGCGACCAGTCCACCGTCACCGTGCACGTGCGGCGGCTGCGGGAGAAGATCGAGCGCGACCCGGCCGCGCCCCGGCGCATCCAGACGGTGTGGGGTGTGGGCTACCGCTACGAGCCGGTGGGCGGCGGCGGTGCGTGACCTGCTGCTGATCCTGCTCGCGGCGCTCGGCGGCGCGGCCGTGGTGTGGCTGCCCGGCGCGCTGCTGCTGCGGCTGCTGCACCGGCGCTCGATCACGCTCAACATCTGCGTGCTGCTGGCGGTGACCGTGCTGGCGATGCTGGCCGGAGTGTTCGCGGTGGCCGGGGGCATGTTCATCTCGCCGCACGACCTGACCGTGCTGCTCGTCGTGGTCCCGCTGTCGGGGCTGGTCAGCCTGGCCATCGGCTGGTGGCTCGGGCGGCGGCTGGCCCGCTCGGCGATGTGGGCCGAGGACGCCCGCGCCCACGAGCGCCAGGTCGAGGCGAGCCGCCGGGACCTGGTGGCCTGGGTGTCGCACGATCTGCGCACCCCCCTGGCGGGCATGCGCGCGATGGCCGAGGCGCTGGAGGACGGGGTGGTCAGCGACCCGGCGACGGTCGCCGAGTATCACCGGCGCATCCGCACCGGCACCGACCGTATGGCCGCGCTGGTCGACGACCTGTTCGAGCTGTCGCGGATCAACGCCGGGGCGCTGCGGCTGTCCCCGGTGGACGTGCCGCTGGGCGACGTGGTCTCCGACGCGGTCGCCGCGGCGGCGCCGCTGGCCGCGGCGCGGCGGGTCCGGCTGGTGACCGAGCCCGGCAACTGGCCGCTGGTGCGGGCCAGCGAGCCGGAGCTGTCCCGGATCGTGGCGAACCTGCTGCTCAACGCGATCCGCTACAGCCCGTCGGATGGGACGGTGACCGTCACCGGCGGCCGCGACGCCGAGGGCGGCTGGCTGGCGGTGGCCGACACCTGCGGCGGGATCGCCGACGGGGACCTGCCCCGGGTGTTCGACGTGGCGTTCCGCGGCGCGAAGGCGCGGACCCCCGCCGGCGACACTGCCGGCGGGGGACTCGGCCTGGCCATCGTGCGTGGTCTGGTGGAGGCGCACGGCGGCCGCGTCGAGGTGCGCAACGTGGCCGGGGGCTGCCGATTCGAAGTCAGGCTGCCCGCGTAGACCGGTGGGGTGCGGGACCACCCCGGCCGGGCTCAGAAACCGACGTAACCGACCTCGACGATCCGTTTGGCGGCCTGCTCGTACGCGGCCGGATCGTCCGGGGCGAAGGTGCCCAGACCGTCGACGTACCGGTTGTACATGCAGAACGCGGCGGCGATGAGGACGCTGTCGTGGATCTCCAGATCCGTGGCGCCCTCCGCCTTGGCCGCGTCGATCAGCTCGGTGGACACCTTGCGGCCGCTGACCTGCACCGCACCGGCGATGTTCAGCAGGGCGCGCAGCTTGGCGCTGATCGGGGCCGCAGCCAGGTCGGTGCGCACCTGGCGCACCAGCTCCATGCCCTCGGGCAGCCAGGCGGCCGCGAACGCCGAGTGCGAGGAGCAGCAGAAGTTGCAGTCGTTGAGCCCGGAGACGTACGCGGCGATCAGCTCGCGCTCGCCCTGGGTCAGCGTCGGGTGGGGCGTCCGAAGCAGCGCTTCGGCCAGGGCGTTGAGCGGAGCGGCGGTCTCCGGTCGGTAGCGCATCGGGCCGCTGATGCCTGGCACCTGCGTCTCGTCCACGCCCAGGTCGATGTGTGCGATGACGTCACCCTCCTAATTCGACGGTCGACCCTACCATCCTGCCCGATCGTCGGCACATCTGTCTTCTTCGATCGTGCGCTGTACGGCCCCACTTCTCCCCGGGTGCCGTCAGCGGGGCCGCCACCAGCGCGTACGCCGGGGCGCACGGTTGCGTATGGCTGGCCGGTATCGCCCGGTGCGACGCTTTTCCGGTGACCGATGCCGATGCGATACGCCATGGGGCACAAGCCCGGACGCAACTGCTGCACGACCGGCTCCGCGAGCTGGTGTCGCTGGAGTCCCCACCCGGCGACACGGTGCGGCTGGCCCGCTGCGCGGACCTGCTGGAGGAATGGGGCACCGCCGTCCTGGGCCGCCCGGCGCGGCGGATCATCGTGGACGGGCTGCCGCACCTGCTCTGGCCCGCCACCGACCAGCGGGTGCTGCTGCTGGGCCACTACGACACGGTGTGGCCGGCCGGGACGGTGGACGAGTGGCCGTACTCGGTGACCGGCGACATCGCCAGCGGCCCCGGCGTGTGCGACATGAAGTCCGGGATCGTGCAGCAGCTGACCGCGCTGGAGCTGCTCGACGACACCTCGTCGGTCGGCCTCCTGCTGACCTGCGACGAGGAGAGCGGGTCGCCGACCTCGCGCCCCCTGATCGAGGAGCAGGCCGGCCGGTCGCGCTCGGTGCTGGTCGCCGAGCCGAGCACCGAGACCGGCGCCCTCAAGATCGCCCGCAAGGGCGGCTCGGTGTACCGGATCCTGGTCAAGGGCCGGGCCGCGCACGCCGGGGTGGAGCCGCACCGGGGCGTCAACGCCGCGATCGAGCTGGCGCACCAGGTGCTGGCGGTGCAGGCGCTGGCCGGCGAGGGGACCACGGTGACCCCGACCGTGCTCAGCGCGGGCACGATGACCAACGTGGTGCCGGAGAGCGCGCTGCTGGCGGTGGACGTGCGCGCGTGGACCTCCGCCGAGCTGGACCGGGTCGACCGGATGATGCACGCGGTCACGCCCCGGCTGCCCGACGCGGTGCTGACCGTCGGCGGCGGTGTCAACCGGTACCCGCTCCAGCCCGAGGTGGCCATGCCGCTGCTGAAACTGGCGCAGGAGGCGGCGCGCGCGCTGGGCCAGCCCGAGCCGGAGGGCGCCTGGGCCCCGGGCGCCTCGGACGCCAACTTCACCGGCTCGCTCGGGGTGGCCACCCTCGACGGCCTGGGCGGCGTCGGCGGCGGCTCGCACAGCCGCACCGAGTGGATCGACGTCACCCAGCTCGCCCCCCGCACCGCTCTCCTGGCCACCCTGATCGACCGCGTCCTCACCGCCCCCGCCCGCCACCCCCGCCCCTGATCTCCTCCCCCCCGCCCCGCGCCCCGCGCGGTCCGAGCTGCGGTTTCGGGGAAAGTGCACGAATCTTGGCAGAGATTCCAGCACTTTCCCCGAAACCGCACCCTCCCGTCGGCGGATGGCCCGCGGCCCGGCGCGGCGAGACCGTCCATATTGGTGCGGGAGGGGGTGGCGCGGTTAGGCTCGCGCTGGTCGTGGGGGTCGCGGCCGGAAGGCAGCGAGCGGGAGGCAAGGCCGCATGGGCACAGGCAACGCACCACGGTTCGGCGTGGAGGAGGAGTTCCTCGTCGTCGACGCGCAGACCAGAGCCCCGGTGCCCCGGGCTCAGGAGCTGATCGACGCCGCCAAGCCCCGGCTGGACGGCCGCGTCTCGGGCGAGATCACCACCTGGCAGCTGGAGACCCGCACCCATCCGTGCACGAGCGCGGCCGAGGTGCTGGCACAGCTGCGCGAGGCGCGCACGGAGGTCGGCAAGCAAGCCCACGAGCTGGGGGTACGGCTCATCGCCTCCGGCTCCCCGGTGCTCGGCGCCGCGGTGCCGCCCCCGATGACGCAGGGCCCCCGGCAGACCCTCGGCCAGCAGACGTTCCGGGGCCTGCACGACGAGCTGGCCATCTGCGCCCTGCACGTGCACGTCGAAATGCCCGACCGCGACCACGCGGTGCGGGTGAGCAACCTGCTGCGGCCGTACCTGCCGGTGCTGCTGACGCTGACGGCCAACTCGCCGTACTGGGACGGCCGCGACTCGGGGTATGCCAGCTGGCGCACCATGACCTGGCCGCGCTGGCCGGTCGCCGGGCCGCCGCCGGAGTTCGCCTCGGCCGAGCACTACGACGAGGTGGTGGGCACGCTGCTGGCCGCCGGGGCGCTGGTGGACCGGGGCACCGTGTTCTGGGACGTGCGCCCCTCGGCCAGCCATCCGACCCTGGAGGTGCGGGTCGCCGACGTGCCGATCACGGCCGAGGAGTCCGCGCTGTACGCCGCGCTCGTCCGCGCCCTGGTGGCGCACCTGTCGGCGCGGCTGGACGCGGGCGAGGCGAGCCCGCAGATCCCCGGCGAGCTGATGCGCACCGCGTACTGGCGGGCGGCCCGCGACGGGCTGTGCGGGGACGGGGTCGACCTGCGCACCGGCGTGCTGACGCCCGCGTTCGCGCTGCTCGACCGGATGGTGGACGAGATCGGGCCTGTGCTCGACGCCAACGGCGACGCCGGGGCGGTGGCGGGATGGCTGGCGTCGCTGCGGCACGGCGGCATCGGCGCCCAGCGGCAGCGTGCCGCCGCGCGGCGGAACGGCCGGCTGGCTGACGTGGTCGACTATCTTGCCGAGCAGACCATAGCGTGATGTAAAGAGCTTTCTGGCAGTACACGATCCACCCGCGCGCACGCGATGCTGGTTCGCAACCCCCTCGGGAGGTATGCCATGACCAGCATCGCGACCGTGCCGTTACCGGTCCGCCGCAAGTCCCCCGCCGCGATGGTCCGCACCGCGGCCGGCTACGCCGAACGGATGGCGAGCCGCCGTTCCATCCGCGACTTCTCCCCCGACCCGGTCCCGTTCGCGGTGATCGAGGAGGCGATCCGGGCGGCGTCGACCGCGCCCAGCGGCGCCAACGTGCAGCCGTGGCGGTTCGTGGTGCTCACCGATCCGGAGCGCAAGCGGCGGCTGCGGGAGGCGGCCGAGATCGAGGAGCGCACGTTCTACGGGCGGCGGGCCTCCGACGAGTGGCTGGAGGCGCTGGCGCCGCTGGGCACCGACTGGCGCAAGCCGTTCCTGGAGACGGCCCCGGCGGTGATCGTGGTGTTCGAGGTGCACAAGGGCCCGAACTCGCCGAAGCCGTACTACGTCAAGGAGTCGGTGGGCATCGCCGTCGGGATGATGATCACGTCGTTGCACCTGGCGGGGCTGGCGACGCTGACGCACACGCCCAGCCCGATGCAGTTCCTCAACGAGGTGTGCCAGCGGCCGCCGGAGGAGCGCGCGTACGTGGTGATGCCGGTGGGCTACCCCGCGGACGAGGTGCGCGTGCCGGACATCTCCCGCAAGCCCCTGTCCGAGGTGCTCGTCCGCCTCTGACGGCGGGAAGGGGCACCCCTTGCCCGGCGATACGGCAAGAGGGTGCCCTTCCTCACCTCAGGGCCTGAGGGGGAGCTGCTCGGCGAAGAAGGCGCGCAGGGGCTCGATGTGCCGGTCCGGGCGGCGCCACTCGGCCAGCAGGTCCTCCAGCAGGTGGAGCTCCTCGACCCGGGTGGTGCCGCGGTAGCGCCGGATCACCGGGTGGATGAAGGCGCTCTCGCTGGCCCGGTCGGGCTGCGGGTGGCGTTCGATGGCGAAGACGTCGCCGTACTCGTCGCGGCCCCAGCGCAGGCCGAACGTGTAGAAGTGCGGCTCGTCGGCGAAGCGGGCGATCGCGTAGTCCTCGGGCAGGTCGAGGTAGTGGCGCACCTCGCCGGTGCCCTGGTCCACGACGAGCGCGTCGACCAGGAACTCGAACTGGGTCCACAGCGCCGAACTCCAGTTGACCCGGTCCAGCACCAGGTCGGTGAGCTCGGCCGGGTCGGCCTCGGCGGTGCCGTACGGCAGCGGCGTCTGCTCGTACCGCTCGCACAGCAGCGCGGCCAGGGTGCGCAGGTTGTACCGGAAGCCGTCGATGAAGGCCGAGGACGCCTTCTTGAAGTCGCGGTCCTGGGCCAGCGTGCCCGCGAAGTAGAGCCCGTCCACGTTGGTGGACTGCCAGTCGCCCTTGGTGGTGGGCATGCGGCCGCTGGGCACCAGGTCGGGGCGGCAGGTCTCGCCGAAGACGGAGGTGTCCATGGCGAAGCCGGTGCAGCGCAGCACCGACTCGTACTCCATCACCGCGGTCTCGCCGTCGGCGTGGGTGTAGGTCAGGTGCACCTCGAACGTGCCGCCGTCCAGCGGCACGATCTCGTCGATGGTGCAGTCGAGCACCGAGTGCAGCGTCTTGAACTGGTAGCTGTCGAGCACGGCGCCGTGGTGGCCGCGCACGTCGCCGGGGTGCTTGGTGTTCCAGGCCAGCCGCAGCGGGCGCGGGCTGGCCAGGTGGATCATCGCGGCGTGGCCGAGCATCGACGAGGCCGTCTCGAACGCCGAGTTGCCCTTGCCGAGGATGAGCACGCGGTGGTCGGTGTAGTGCGCCGGGTCGGTCTCCATCGACTCGTACCCGGTGGCGTGCTCGATGCCCTTGATCTGCGGCATGTTCGGGCGCTGCCAGCCGCTCGCCATGATCAGGCACTCGGCCGCGTACGTCCCCCGGTTGGTGTGGACCAGGAAGCCGTCGCCGTCGCGCTCCACGGTGCCGACCGCGGCGTCGTAGCGCACCCGCAGCTGGTGGTGCTCGGTGAAGTCCTCCAGGTAGCGCACCAGGTCGTCGGCGTGCGGGAAGTACTCGCCGCTGTACTTGGGAAACGGCAGGTCGGCCGGTTCGTGCAGCAGCGAGTTCCAGTCCCAGCGCAGCCGGATCTCCGGATCGGTGCTGGTGGTGTGCACCTTGTTGATGGAGATCAGGCGCCGGTGCCGCGGGAACCGGCGGAAGAACGCCGCCGGCCGCGGCTCGCGTTCCAGGGTCAGGTAGTCGCAGCCGCGCTGCTGCAGGTAGTAGCTCAGTTGCAGGCCCGCCGGGCCCGCGCCGACGATGAGGTAGCGATGGCGCCCCACCACCGGGTGGATCTGGGTCATGACTTTCTCCCCACACGTGTCACGGTCCGAAGGAAACCTTTCGCAGCGAATGTCGATGTGTCAATGGGTTGCACGGTATCGGCTCAGCTCCGACCGGGTCGATCACGGCGCCCCGCGGCGTAATAGACTGCTGGGCATGGCGACGACCGGGCACGACCTCGTCTACATCGGCGCGTACACCGACGACGGGGTCCCCGGGATCACCGGCTGGCACCGCGACGCGGCCACCGGCGAGCTCACCGCGGCGCCGCACGGCGACGCCCCCGCCGCCGACGCCTCCTTCCTCGCCTGGCACCCCAACGGCCCCTGGCTGTACGCGGCCAGCGAGTTCGCCGGGGAGGTCCTCACCTATGCGGTGGCGCCCGACGGCGCGCTGACCCACCTGGGCACCCGCCCGACCGGCGGCGAGCCGTGCCACCTGAGCGTGGACCCGTCGGGCCGCTGGGTGGCGGTGGCCAACTACGGCGGCGGGTCGGTGGCGCTGTTCGAGGTCGCCGCCGACGGAACGCTGGAGCCGCGCGACCTGGTCCGGCACACCGGCTCCGGCCTCGACCCCGAGCGGCAGGAGGCCCCGCACGCGCACCTGGCCCAGTGGCTCGGCAGCGACCTGTGGGTGACCGACCTCGGCATCGACCAGGTCGTCCGGTACACCGTCGTGGACGGCGCGCTGCACCGCGCGGGCGCCGCGGACTTCGCGGCCGGGATGGGCCCGCGCTGGCTGGCCGCCCACCCGGACGGGGCCGTGTTCGTCGCGGGCGAGCTGGACGCGACCGTGGTCGCCTGCACCGTCGCGGACGGCGTGCTGCGGCCCGGTCCGGCGGTCCCGGCGGCGCTGGAGCTGCCCGAGGAGGAGCGCACCTATCCGAGCCACATCGAGTGCTCCGCGGACGGCCGGTTCGTCTACCTGGCCAACCGGGGCCCGGACTGCCTGACCGTGTTCGCAGTGGCCGGGACGCGCCTGACCGCGCTGGCCGACGTGCCGACCGGCGGCCGGTGGCCCCGCCACTTCGCCCAGGTCGACGACCTGATCTACGTGGCCAACCAGACCGGCGACTCGGTGACGGTGCTGCGGGTGGACCCGGACACGGGCATCCCGGTGCCGACCGGTGCCGCGGTCGAGGTGGCAAGGCCCGCCTGCGTGCTGCTGCCGCGGCGCTGACCCGGCGCCGTCCACGAGCCGCCCGAGACCGGACGATTATTCGCGAACCTCCCCGAACGCCGCCGGACCGGGTCGATACTGGCCAGGAGCAGGCATGATCACGGGAGGCGTACATGATCGGCACGATCCTCTGGGGCATCATCGGCGGCGCGATCGTCGGCTACCTGGGCCGCCTGCTGCTGCCCGGCCGGCAGAACATCTCCGCGCTGACCACGGTGCTGGTGGGCATCCTGGCCGCCACCCTCGGCGGCATCATCGCCACCTGGCTGGGCGTCGGGGAGACCAGGGGCATCGACTGGATCAGGCACATCATCCAGCTGATCCTTGCAATGATCTTCGTGTACATCGCCGCCAAGGTGAGCGCGAGCCGTCACACCGCCGTCACGCCGACCCAGCGCCGCACTCCCTGATCCCTCGGACTCGGGCGCACGTCCGCTGTGCGCCCGGGCAAGAAGCATCTTTAGGTACACATTGGGCAGGGGAGTTTACCGATCGGCGGGCCCGGCTATCGGGGCGGCATGGTACTCACTGCTTCGCGTTACCGCACCGCGACCGGTGCGGGCGTCATCGCCGCGCTGATCCTGGTGCTGGTCTTCGGCAGCCCGGTCTACCGGGACTGGGCACACGACAACGCCGACCCCAACACCGCGGGCGGCTGGTTCCTGAACCTGCTCGCCTGGCCGGCGTGGAGCTTCGACGCCGACAAGTCCGTGCAGGACGTGCTGGCCGCCGACCTCAAGGCGATCCTGGTGGTGGTCTTCACCGCGCTCTTCCTGGCCCTCACCACCGGCGCGCAGCTCGGCGCCGCACGGGGCACCTTCAGCCAGCTGATCGCAGGCTGGTCCGGCTACATCTTCGCCGGTGCGCTGGCCGGGCTGCTGACGGCGTTCATCCGCTCGGACGCGTCCCTGCTCGGCGGCTTCCAGGCCGCGGGCACCGGCGCCATCTACGGCCTGTTCGTGGGCTGGATCGTCGGCGTGGCCACGCTCGGCCACCGCCGCGGCTCGGCTCCGTGATCGGCCGCCCCACCCCCGTACCCTCCTCCCGCATCTGTTCGAAAACGTCGGGGAAATCGCCGCTTCCGCTCCCCCGGAAGCAGCGGTTTCCCCGAAACCCTGTGCAGGTGCGGCGTGTACCGTGCGGCGGATGGAGATGGAGTTCGACGCCGCCGCGGGCATGAACGGGGCACTGGCCGACCGGCTCGGGATCAAGCTGCTGGAGGCGACGCCGGAGCGGCTGGTCGCCACGATGCCGGTCGAGGGCAACACCCAGCCGTTCGGGCTGCTGCACGGCGGCGCCTCGTGCGTGCTGGCCGAGACGCTGGGCTCGATCGGGGCGAGCCTGCACGGCGCGACCATCGGGCGGCCGTTCGCCGTCGGGGTGGACATCAGCGCGACCCACCACCGCGCGGCGCGCGGCGGCCTGGTCACCGGGACGGCCACCCCGCTGCACCGGGGCGGCAGCGTGGTGACGTACGAGATCGTCATCACCGACGACGAGGACCAGCGCATCTGCACCGCCCGCCTCACCTGCATGCTGCTCCAGCGCAAGTAGGTGTCCCCGCGCTCACACCTCCCAGGGTGTACGTACACCGCAGGAGGTGTGAGCGCCGCAGCAGGGATCAGGCCGGAACGCCGGTCCGGGGCAGGAACGAGCCGCCCAGCTCCCGCGCCTGCGCCAGCGCCGCGGCCAGCGCCGACTCGCGCAGGTCGGGGGTGATGTCCATCGGCTGGGCGTTGATGAACGAGACGTCGGTGATGCCGACGAACCCGAACACCGTCCGCAGGTACGGCTCCTGGAAGTCCAGCTGGTGCAGGTATCCGCCCGGCGAGTAGTCGGCGCCGCGCGAGGTCACGCAGACCATCTTCTTGCCGGTGACCATCGGCACGACGCTGCCGGTCTCGTCGTACCGGAAGAGGTAGCCGGGCTGCACGACGCAGTCGATGTAGTACTTCAGCGCGTACGGGATGCCGAAGTTCCACATCGGCGCGGTGACGACGTACGCGTCGGCGGTGAGGAAGTGCTCGATGAGCGACTCGATCTGCCGCCACGACTCGGCGTGACCGCGGTCGATCGGCTGCCCCACCATCAGCGAGTACTTCGCCTCGATGTTGTCGCCCACCACCGCCGGCAGGTCCTGGCGGTAGAGGTCGAGCACGTCGACCTCTACCGCGCTGTCACCCGCGGCGACGGCACCGATGAACTCGTTCGCTATCCGCAGCGAGTGGGACAGCTCGCCGCGAGGTGTTGCCACGATGTGGAGAAGTCGCACTTACGGCCCCTTGAATGGAGTGGCGAAAAGGCCAATGTAGAGCCGTCGCCCCTGTTCAAACGCCGAGTGTCAATTTATGGCGCACCAATTGGTGAATCGTCGGGCGCGACTGGGCAATCCGGGGGACAGCCCGTCGCGCCCGCATCGTGTATAAGCGGCGCACCGTCACCAGGACGGGCGTTGCAGCAGCCCCACGAACTCGACCAGCAGCCGCTCGCGCAGCCGGGGCGGGGCCGCGGCCAGCACCGTGTTGACCACGGCCAGCCGCGCCTGCTCGCCCGGCTCGGCCGCGCCGAGGCCGAGGCTCTCGGCCAGCCCGCCGACCAGCTCTGGGGTGAGCTGGTCGGGTTGCAGATGCGCCGCCATCGCCAGCAGCTCCTGCGGCAGCCGGACCGGGCCGTGCACCCGCGCCGCCGCCGCGGCCTCGGCCAGCGCCGGGCCGAACTGCGCGACCTGCGGCGCGACCGAGGCGGTCACGGTCAGGTGGATGCTGGCCGGGATGCCCTCGAACGGCAGCTGCGGCTGGGTGTGCCAGCCCCGCGCGGCCAGCTCGTCGGCGAGCACGAACAGGTCCAGCTCCGGGTCGTCGGAGGTCAGGCAGACCACGGTGTAGTCGGGCGGGGTCAGCAGCCGCAGCCCGCTCGTCGCGGTCACCGCCTCGGCCAGCCCGGCCACCGCGGCGCGGGTCTGCCGGGCCAGCTCCAGGTAGCCCTCGTCGCCCAGGTGGCGCAGCGTCGCGAAGGCCGCCGCGATCGGCCCGCCGGAACGCGTCGACGAGATCACCGGATTGATCATCGTGTACCCGGGCCAGTCCGCGAAGGCGAAGTACTGCGGCCGGCGCAGCGACGCGTCGCGGTGCAGCAGCACCGACACACCCTTGGGGGTGTACGCGTACTTGTGCAGGTCCACCGACATGCTGGTCACGCCGGGCACGCCGAAGTCGAACGCGGGCACCTCCACCCCGATGCGGCGCAGGAACGGCAGCGCCCAGCCGCCGAAGCAGGCGTCCACGTGGCAGCGCACGCCCCGCTGCTCGGCGATCGCCGCGATCTGCTCGACCGGATCGACCACCCCGTGCGCGTACGACGGCGCCGAGCAGGCCACCAGCACCGTGTCCGGGGTGATCGCGGCAGCGACCGCGGCCGGGTCGGGCGTGCACGTCACCGGGTCCACCGGCACCAGGTCCAGCGCGACGCCCAGGTAGTGCGCCGCCTTGGCGAACGCGGCGTGCGCCGTCGACGGGACGACCAGGCGCGGGTGCTCGATCTCCGGGTGCGCGTCGCGGGCGGTCTTCACCGCCAGGATCAGCGACTCGGTGCCGCCGCTGGTCACCGAGCCGACCACGTCCGGCGCGGCCGTGCCCGGACCGGCGCCGAGCACCCGGGCGGCGGCGGCGACCAGCGCGTTCTCAGTGGCCAGCAGCGATGGGAAGGCGGTCGGGTCCAGGCCGTTGACATGGGCGGACAGCGCGTACGCCGACATGGCCAGCTCGTCGAGCCCGGCGCGGGCCGGGTCGTAGACGTAGGCGAACAGGCGGCCGCCGTGGGTGGGCAGGTCGGCCGCGCGCAGCCCGCGCAGCTCGGCGAGCACCTGGTCGGCGGGGACCCCGTGGGTCGGCAGTGCGTCGATCATGCGGGAACACTATCTGTAGAGGGGTTGCTGTCGGTGTTGAGCTGCGCCGATGCCAGGCGCTCGGGGGTCAGGTCGTAGCGGCGCAGCAGCAGGGCCACCGGTCCCACCAGCAGCGCGGGCACCACGGTGAAGCCGAGCAGCACGCCCAGGCGCGCGGTGTCCGTCTGCGCCACGGCGGTGCCGGTGTCGGAGGAGACGTAGCCGGTCAGCTGGAGGACCAGGGCGTACAGGCCGGGGCCGAGCGCCAGGCCCAGGGTTTCCCCCGCCGTCCACAGGCCGGTGAACACGCCCGCCTGGCGGCGGCCGGTGCGGGCGGCGTCGAAGGCCACGCAGTCGGGCAGCATCGCCAGCGCGAAGACCTGCTGCCCGGCGTACCCGACCCCGATCACGCCCGTGATCGCGTACGCCGCCGCGGGCGGCACCGACCCGGCCGCCACCAGCGCCAGCGCCCCGCCGGTGAGCAGCACCGAGGCCAGCACCAGGGCGCGGGTCTTGCCCAGCCGGGCGCCGAGGCGGGTCCACAGCGGCATCACCAGCAGCGCCGGGCCGACGAAGCAGGCGAACAGCAGCGTCGGGCCGTCGTCGGGGCGGTGCAGCACGTGGTCGGCGACGTACTTGACCCCGGCCAGCATGGTCGCCACGCCGATCGACTGGACCACGAACACGGTCAGCAGGATGGTGAACGGGCGGTTGGCGCGTACCACCGCGAGCTGGGCGCGCAGCGACGGCTCGCTCTCGGTGACCTGGCCGGTCGGCGCCTTCGCGGTGCCGAGGAAGGCGCCCACCGACCCGGCCACGATCAGCACGGCCACGAACAGGCCCATCCAGCGGTGCCCCGGCACGCCCCCGCCGGTGCTGTTCACCACGATCGGCGCCACCGCGCCGGAGACCAGGATCGCCACCGCGAGCACGGCCACGCGCCAGGTCATCAGGCGGGTGCGCTCGGTGTAGTCGTCGGTCATCTCGGCGGGCATCGCCACGTACGGCACCTGGAAGAACGCGTACGCCGTCGCCGTGGCCAGGAACGCGACCGCGACGTACGCCGACGCGCCCGCGCCGCTGCCGAACGGGGCGGCGAACATCAGCGCGAACAGCACCGCCACGCCCAGGCCGCCGAACAGCAGGAACGGCCGCCGCGCCCCCCACCGCGAGGTGGTCCGGTCGGAGATCCGCCCGGCCAGCGGGTTGATCAGGACGTCCCACGCCTTCGGCACCAGCACCAGCAGGCCGGCCAGGCCCGCGGCGACGCCCAGATTGTCGGTGAGGTACGGCAGCAGCAGCAGGCCGGGCACGGTGCCGAACGCGCCGGTGGCCAGCGAGCCGAGGGAGTACCCGGCGCGTACGCCGCCGGACAGCGGCGCGGGGGCGCTGACCTGGGACGGTGAGGGGGACACGGTCATGGTGGCGGATGGTACGCGGCGCGGGTCACACCCAGGAAGGGCGGCCGCGAGACTTCTTCGCTTTTATCGCCGCGTTCACCGGACCGCGCCGCCGCCCCCACCTGCGCGGCACAGGTCACATTCCCGCGCGCGCGAGTCGGGAATGCGACGGGCCTCTTGATCCTTCAACCATCATGAACCGGACCGCAGTCTCGGCGGCCCGGCCACGACAGCACTGGAGCTGGTGAGCCATGACCGAACAGCTGGGCATCCGTACGCAGGTGACCGTGCCGCTGCACTTCGCCGACGGGTACGCCGTCGACGCGCAGGTCTTCACCTTCACCGGGCTCGGCGACGGCAAGGAGCACATCGCGCTCGGCCTCGGCGACCACCGGGGCGCCGCGGTGCCGCTGGTGCGCGCCCACTCGGAGTGCATGACCGGCGACGTCTTCGGCTCCGCCCGCTGCGACTGCGGCCCCCAGCTGCGCGAGGCCGTCCAGCGCATCGCCGAGCGCGGCGGCTACCTGCTCTACCTGCGCCAGGAGGGCCGGGGCATCGGCCTCTACGCCAAACTCGACGCGTACGCCCTCCAGGACACCGGCCTCGACACGTACGCCGCGAACCGCGCGCTGGGGTTCGCCGACGACGAGCGCGACTACACCGCCGCCGCCCGGATGCTGACCGCGCTGGGCGTGTCCCGCATCGACCTGCTCACCAACAACCCGGACAAGCCGAGCCAGCTGCGCGAGCACGGCGTCGAGGTCGCCGAGGTCGTCCCGACGGACGTCCACGCCGTCCCGGACAACCTCCGCTACCTGCTCGCCAAGGTCACCCACACCCACCACACCATCGCCCTCCCCATCGCGGCCTGACCGCCTGCCGCGCCACCCGACGCGTACTGCGGCGCCGCGCGACGGCTCGCGCCGCCAAGATCGCTGTTCGCGGTCTTTTCCTGCGCCTTGAGCCCACGAAAAGACCGCAGACAGCGATCTTGGCGACCAGCAGCGGCGGTGCCGGCTCGGCGGCGGGCGGACCGCGCCCGGCTGCGGCAGGTCCCGCCCGGCAGCGGCCGGTCCGGCTCAGCAGCGGCTAGTCGAAGTTCGGGCGGGGGTCGCTCGCGCAGCGGGGGCTTCGGCTGTCCGGCGTGCTCGCGGGCGACGCGACCGGGGCGGCCGGGGCGGCCGCGTCGGGCCTCATCGGCAGGACCAGGACCGAGGCGTGCAGCTCCGGTACGGCCGCTGCCAGGCTGGCGCCGTCCGGGGAGAACGAGAGCCCGCAGTAGTCACCGGCATGGCGCAACTCGAACGCCCCTTGGCCGGGCCGCAGCTCCCAGATGCCGCTGGTCCCGTCGCGGACGGCCGCCACCGCGAGCCGTCCGCCGCCGTCAGCGGCGAGGCCGGTCGGGTACTGGAATTCGCCCAGCGTCGTGAACGACCCGTCCGGCGCGACCGCGACCAGCGACCACGGGTCGCTCGCCGCAGCGTCGCACCCGTCTCGCCGTCCGCCGAAGAAGTACAGGTAGCCGCGGCCGTCCAGCACCGGCAGCCACACGGGCCGGGCGATCCGCTGGAACTCCCCGGTGCCCAGGTCGGGCTGGTCGCCGCGCAGCCGCACCATCGTCTGGCAGCCCTCGGCGCCGTAGCGCACCCAGTCCGGGCGGCCGCCGCCGCCCCACAGCACGTCGACGGCCCAGTGCGGCACCTGGCGCAGCCGGCCCGACCCCGTGGCCACATCGATGACCACCGGCTCGGTCTTCTCCACCGAGTGCGCGAAGTCCCAGCCGCAGTTCGCCATCGCGGCCAGCCCGCCGTCCGCCGCCTGGGCCAGGCCGTAGACGCCGTCGGCGCACTCCGGCGGCAGGTGCAGCGGAAGTTCCTCGGGCGGCGCGGACGTGGCGGCGCGCATCAGCACCTTGCCGCCGTCCACGGTGTAGTAGATCTTGCCGTCCCCGGCCCAGAGGATGCTCGCGACCTTCTTGCCGGATTCGTCCACCACCTGGCCCGCGGGGTGGTCCGCCGCCTGGCCGCGATCGGGCGCCGGGGCGGGATCGCATCCCGCCAGCAGCACCAGCGCGGTGATTCCGGATACCGCCGCCGATCTTCTCAAGACCGCCCCCCGCATCGACGCCTGACGTCGCGGAGCCTATCGCCGCCGCCACCGCGCCGGTGTCCCGTCCGGAGCCGGGAGGGCGGGCGCCCTCCCGGCTCGGAGCGGTCATGCGGGGCGGCTACTCGGCGCGGACGTGGTCCAGGTCGAAGGAGCCGGGGCTGATCCAGACGTACATCGCGTGCACCTCGGTGAGCAGGCTCGCGTCGCAGGACAGGCCGGTGTGCAGGTCCACTTCGACCACGGCCTGGGCGGTGTCCTGGTTGACCCAGTTGAACGGGCCCTGGCACCAGGTCCAGGACGGCCCGGCCTGGAGCACGATGCTGGTGGAGGTCCCGGCCGCGTACGTACGCAGGTCGTACTTCACGGACGACTTGCCCGACAGGTCGACGGCCGCCGGGAACGACACCCCGAACCAGCCGCCGTCCACGGCGTCGGCGTGCAGCCCCGCCGCCCCGTCGGTGACGAACGCGGTCTGCGGGCTCAGCGTGCCCGCATTGGCCTGCCAGCTCCCCGGCGCCCAGCCGTCCACCCCGGTCTCGAACGAGGCGAGCGGGATCGCGGCGGTCGGATCGGGCAGCACGGTCACCGCGATGTCGGCCGGGTTGGACAGCCGCGCGGCGGTGTCGCGGATCGTGTACGAGATCGTCGCCTTACCGCTCCACCCCTGCTCCGGCGTGAAGGTGACCACCCCGGCCGCGTCCAGGGCGAACACGCCCCCGGGCACGGTCCGGCCGGTCTGGCGCCCGTCGGCGGCCGGGTCGAGGTCGATCCGGTCGGCCCGCACGTGCGTCTGGTACGCGATGTCGTTGGCCGCCGGGCTCAGCACGGCGGCCGTGCCGAACGGCACCACCGCGCTGTCGTGGTCGGCGACCGGCGGGAACGTGCGCACCCCCGAGCTGATGATCTTCCCGGCGTTGGTGACGGTCTGGCACACCGGGCTCGGGCAGGCCACGGTGAACCCGTCGTAGTCCGGGTACATGGTGCCGTCGTCCTGGACGCCGTTGAGCATCCAGTACAGGAACCCGTCGCCGCCGTCGCGCGAGGCCGCGGCGGTCCACGCCTGGTAGACCGGGTTGCGGGTGGCCTTGTCGCGCCAGCCGAACTCCCCGGCCATGACCGGCTTGCCCGCCCGCTTGGCGTCGCGCGTGTGCCGGGCGATCCAGTCGGTGCCCCACTGCGCGGTCCTGTTCCCCCAGCCGTCCGGGTACAGGTGGTACGACACCACGTCCACCGCCGCCAGCCGGGCGAGCGCGTTGGAGTCCACGCCCTCGCCGCAGTTCACGGTCCAGTCCGCCGAGGCCGCGTCGTCGCAGTAGAAGCCCTCGTCGCCGACCCCGGCCAGGTGCCGCCGGTCGACGCTCTTGACGTGCCGGGTCATCTCGTCGGCCCAGGCGGTGACCGTGGCCGGGGTGCACTGCGCCGACTGCGGGTAGAGCCCGGAGCCCTTGCAGCGCGGCTCGTTGCCCAGCTCCCACATCATGATCGTCGGGTCGTCGCGGTAGGCCAGCCCGGTCAGCGGGTTCACCCTGGTCAGCAGGTGGGTGATCCAGTCGCGGTACCAGCCCCGGATGGCCGGGTCGGTGTAGAAGTCGTCGTGGTTGTCGGCGCCCGCCCAGCGGACGTACTGGTCCATGCCGCCGAAGTCGGACCAGTTGTTGGTGAACGGGATGACCAGCTTGACGCCGCTCTGCCCCGCCTTCCAGATCACGTAGTCCAGCCGCTGCAACCCGTCCGGCCCGTCGTTGTAGGCGGGCCTGCTGCCGTCCCAGTACTGGAAGTAGACGCCGTTCTTCTTGCCCGAGACCGAGCCGGTGTCGTCGGCGGCGCCGATGTCGAGCCAGCCCCAGGTGCGCAGCACGGTCTGCCCGGCCGCCTTCGCGCGGGCGAAGACGTCGTCGACCATCGTCTGCGACGAGTACATCAGGTAGTAGTTGTTGCTGCCCGCGAAGTGGAACGGTGCCCCGTCCAGCTTGAGATCGCTGCCGCTGCGGGTCACGAACCCGCTGTGGTGGCCGCCGCCCGCGTAGGCGGGGCCACCACCGGTGCCGAGCAGCAGGACCAGCGCCCCGGCGGCGGCCGCCAGGATCTTCCTGTTCATGTGCGTGCTCCTTGAGGGGGTATGGGTGTCAGACGCGCGCGATGTCGTTGACGCAGCGCAGCACCGGCCGGGCGGCCAGCGCTGCCGGGTCGCCGAGCTCGGCGCCGGTCACCGTGAACGTCGCCGACTCCCCCGGCAGCAGGGTGACCAGGGCCTGGTCCACCTGGGCCGCCGGGTCGAGCCGGTCGGGGAAGAGCACGAGGTCGCGCAGGATCGTCCCGGCCGTGACGGTCACCTCGTACGCGGTGCCGCTGCGCACGACCTTCGCCTCGAACCGGGCCGGCGGGTATTCGATCTCGTGGTCCTCGGCGAAGAACCACAGCGCGCTCTCGTCGCCGACGACCGCCCGCAGCAGCTCCCCGGCCCGGTCGCCGCTGGTCGCGACGTCGGGGGGCAGCAGCACGGTGGTGGCCGAGCGGGGCGGGACGTCCAGCACGACCTCGGCGCGGGCCAGGGCGTCGCCGCCCAGGCCGTGCCGGGTCACCGCGGCCGGGGCGGTCCAGTCCTGGTCGGTGTCGTTGACCGCGACCAGGACCAGGCCGCCGGGGCGGGGCTGGATGGTGAGCAGGCGGGGGGCGAACGAGCGGCGCAGCGCGTACCAGAGCGGTTTGCGCCGCCCGTCGCCGTCGACGGCCGCCCAGGACGTGACCGGCCAGCAGTCGTTGAGCTGCCAGACGATCGCGCCCATGTTGTGCGGGGTGTGCGAGCGGAAGTGCTCCAGCGCCAGGCTGATCGCGCGGGCCTGGTTCAGCTGGGTCAGGTAGTGCCAGTCGGCGAAGTCGGCGGGCAGCGGCAGGTGCGCGTCCAGGCCCCGGCGCAGCTTCAGATCGCCGTCGATCGCCTTCTGGTGGTGCCGCATCCCGGGTGAGTCGCTGGCCAGCGGCTCGTCGCGCAGGGCGCGGCGCAGCGTGGCGTACGCGGGCGGCGCCTGGAACCCGAACTCGGCCACGAACCGCGGCACGCTGTCGCGGTAGTGCGTGTAGTCGATCCGGTTCCACACCTCCCACAGGTGGGTGGTGCCGTGGTCGGGGTCGTTGGGGTGCAGGTCGGCGCGGCCCGACCAGGGGCTGCCCGGCCAGTACGGCCGCGTCGGGTCCAGTTCGGCCACCACCGACGGCAGCAGCCCGTGGTAGAAGCCGTCGCCCCAGGTGCGCCCCTTGAGCTGCTCCGGCCAGCCCCAGTCGGCGAAGCCCCAGATGTTCTCGTTGTTGCCGGTCCAGGTCACCAGGCTCGGGTGCGGTGCCAGCCGCACCACCTGCTCGCGCGCCTCGGCCGCCACCTCGGCCGCGAACGGCTCCTCCTCCGGGTATGCCGCGCACGCGAACAGGAAGTCCTGCCCGACCAGCAGCCCGAGCTCGTCGGCGAGCTCGTAGAAGTCCTCCGACTCGTAGCGGCCGCCGCCCCAGACCCGCAGGTAGTTGACGTTGGCGCCGCAGGCCTGGGCGAAGCGCTCGGCCAGGCGCTCCCGGGTGATCCGGGTGACGAACGCGTCGTCGGGGATCCAGTTGACGCCCTTGACGTAGACGGGCCGGTCGTTGACCACCACCGTGTACGGCGTGCCGTGCCCGTCGGGCGCGGTGTCCAGGCGGACCGAGCGGAAGCCGACCCGGCGCTCCCAGCGGTCCAGCTCGCGGCCGCCGCCCGTGGCCAGCACCGCCCGCAGCGGGTAGAGCGGCTGCTCGCCGTGGCCGCGCGGCCACCAGCGCCGCACCTGCGGCACCTCGATCTCCAGCACGGCGGTGATCTGCCCGGCCGGGATGACCGCGGTCGCGCTCACCCCGCCGATCTCGGCGCTGACGGTCAGCACCTCCGCGGCGGCCCGCTCGACCTCGACGTGCAGCTCGACCCGGCCGGTGTCGCCCTCGACGGTGACCAGCGGGCGGACCTGCCCCAGCCGGGCCGTGGACCAGCTGTGCAGCGCGATCGGCTGCCAGATCCCGGCGGTGACCACGGTCGGGCCCCAGTCCCAGCCGAAGTTGCAGGCCATCTTGCGGATCAGGTTGTACGGCTCGTCGTACGCCCCCGGCCGGCTCCCGACCTGGCGGGCCATCGCGGCGGTGTAGTCGTACGCGGAATCGAAACTGATCTTCAGGTCGTTGCGGCCGTGCGCCAGGGCCGAGCGCAGGTCGAACCGGTAGCCGCGGTGCATGTTCGCGGTCCGGCCGACCTCGACGCCGTTGACCTCGATCGCGGCCACCGTGTCCAGTCCGGCGCAGACCAGGTCGATCCGGTCGTCGCCCGGCCCCGCCCACTCGAAGGACGTCCGGTACTCCCACCGGGTGCGCCCGATCCACCCGAGCCGGTCCTCGTTGTCGTCGAGGTACGGGTCCTCGATCAGCCCGGCCGCGAGCAGGTCGGTGTGCACGCACCCCGGCACGCTCGCGGGAACCCCGTCGACCTCGACCGGGGTGTCCCGGGCGGACACGGTCCAGCCCTGGTGGAGCCGGACCATGCTGCTTGCTGTCGCCATCACGATTTGACCGCACCCTCCATGATGCCGCGGACGATCTGCCTGCCCCCGACTGCCAACATCACTATCAACGGCAGGGTGGCGACGAGCGCTCCCGCCAGCACCCGGCGGTACAGCACGTAGTTGCCGCTGGCCAGGTCGAACAGGGCCACCATCGAGGTGGGGTAGTCGGAGCCGCCGAGGGTGATCAGCGGCCACTGGAAGTCGTTCCAGGTGCCGACGAAGGTGAGCAGGCCCAGCACGGCCAGCGCGGGCCGGATCGCGGGCAGCACGATGCTCCAGTAGATGCGCATCGTGCTGGCGCCGTCGACGCGCCCGGACTCGATCAGCTCGTCGGGCACCGCGCCGAGGATGAACTGCCGCATGTAGAACACGCCGAACGCGCTGACCAGGCCCGGCACGATGACCGCGAGCAGGCTGCCGTTCCAGCCGCCCTCACCCGGCAGCTTGCCCATGAGGATGTACAGGGCGACCACGCCGAGCTGGTTGGGCACGGTCAGGGTCAGGATCACGACCAGCATGAGCGCGTTGCGGCCCTTGAACCGCAGCTTGGCGAAGGCGAACCCGGCCACCGAGCAGAAGAACAGGATCGACAGCGTCACCAGGGTCGACACGATCACGCTGTTGAGCAGCGACTCGGCGAAGTAGACGTCTTCGAGGGTGAACACCTCGCGCAGGTTCGTGCCCAGGTTGCCGCCGGGCAGGAACTTCGGCGGGATGTCGGCCAGCGCGGCGTCGGTGCTGGTCGCGATGACGAACATCCAGTAGATCGGGTACGCCGACACCAGGAAGAAGACGGTGAGCAGGACGTACGTCCAGGCGCCCGCCGGGGTGTCCTGGGGGGCGCGCCCGACCTGGGACGGCTTGACCCGGCGCACCCGCGCGGGCGGGGCGGGCGGCGCGGTGCGCTGCCGGTCCACGGTCGCGGTCATCGGCGTCCTCCTCCGAGCCGGTTCGCCACCAGGGCGTTGAGCCCGGCGACGAGGACGATGATCAGGAACAGGGCCCAGGACATCGCCGCGGCGTAGCCCAGGTTGAGGTTCTTCCAGCCGACCTTGTAGATGAGCTGGGCGATGGTCTGCCATTCGCCGTTGGAGCCGCCGGTGGCGGCGGCCGGGTTGGACTCGAACAGCATCGGCTCGGTGAACAGCTGGAGCCCGCCGATGGTGGACAGCACCACCGTGAAGATCACGACCGGCAGGATCATCGGCACGGTGACCCGCCACAGCTGCTTCCAGGCGCTGGCGCCGTCCAGGGCCGCGGCCTCGTAGATGTCGCGCGGGATGGTCTGCATCGCGGCCAGGTAGAGCAGCGCGTTGTAGCCGATCCACTTCCAGTTGACCATGGTGGCGATGGCGATCCAGGACTGGACCTTCCCGGCCCGCCAGTCCAGCGGGTCACTCGGGTCGTTCAGCCCGATCAGCGACAGCACCCAGTTGGCCACGCCGCTGTTCTTCGAGAAGATCACGAGGAAGACCAGCGTGGACGCGGTCAGCGGCGTGATGTACGGCAGCAGCATGCTCACCCGGAACCAGATCTTGCCCTTGAGCTTGCGGTTGAGCAGGTGCGCGACGCACATCGCGGCGAACAGCTGCGGCACCGTCGACAGCACGAAGATGCCGAACGTGTTGAACAGCGCGTTGAAGAAGTCCTCGTCGGTGAACAGGCGCTGGAAGTTGGCGAACCCGGCCCAGCCGTCCTGGGACGGATCGTCCAGCCGCCACGTACGCAGGGCCACGATCCCGTTGAAGATCAGCGGGAACAGTCCGAACACCGCGAAGAGGATGAAGAACGGAGCGACGAGGACGTACGGCATCTGCCGCACGTCGAAGCGGTGCAGGCGGTGCGACAACCCGCGCACGATTACCTCCAGTTAACCGAGATCGGTCGATATGATGCGGTCGCGGGCGAAGAGGTGGACGCCGTAGGGAGACGCCCACCTCTTCAGATCCCGACTGCGACGCGGGTCAGGCCTTGGCCGCCTTCTCGGCTTCCTTCAGCGCCTGGGCCCAGGCGTCGGCCGACTTGGTCGTGCCCGCCTGGACGGAGTTGATGACGTTCTCCACCGCGACGCGGGTCGGGCCGTTCTTCTTGCCCAGGTACTGCGGGGTCAGGCCCTCAGCGGTCTTGCTGAAGATCTGGCCGACCGGGGCGTTGCTGAAGAACGGGTTCTTGAAGTCGGCGATCGCCGGGTCCTTGTACAGCGCGGGCTGCGAGGGCAGGTTGCCGACCTTCTTGAAGATCTCGATCTGCTGCTCGGGCTGGATCAGCCACTCCAGCAACTCGTACGCCTCGACGGTGTGCTTGCCCTGCTTCGGGATGGTCAGGAACGAGCCGCCCCAGTTGCCGCCGCCGCCCGGGATCGCGGCCACGTCCCACTTGCCGGAGGTGTCCGGCGCGGTGTTCTTGATGTGGCCCTGCATCCAGGCCGGGCAGGCCAGCACCGCGAAGTCGCCCTTGACGAAGCCCGCGTTCCACTCCGGCGACCAGGCCGCCAGGTTCGCCGACAGGCCCGCGTCGATGGCCTTCATGGTGGTGTCGAAGGCGACCTTCGGGCCGCCGTCCATCTTCAGGGCTTCCTGCTCGTCGTAGAAGCCGACCGGCTGCTGGCCCAGGACCGGGTTGAACATGTTGGTGGCGTTGTCGAGGAACTTCTTCTTCGACTTGGCCGTGTAGCCCTGGCCCACCTTGATGAACTCGTCCCAGGTCGGCCACAGCGCCGAGACGGCGTCGCGCTCGGTGGGCAGGCCCGCGGCCTTGAACAGGTCGGTGCGGTAGCACATGGCCAGGCCGCCGACGTCGGTGCCCAGACCGATCTGGGTCTTGCCGTCGGCCGACAGCGACTGCTTCCACTTCCAGGGCAGGTACTTGTCCTGGTACTTGCCCGCGCCCTTGTCCAGCAGGTTCACGAACTTGTCGGCCTGGCTGCGGAAGCTGACGACGAAGCCCTCGTCGATGGCGGCGATGTCGGCCGCGCCCGAGCCCGCGATCAGCTTCTTCTGCAGGTCCTCGTGCTGCGCGTTGTACTCGCCCGAGTTGAGGACGATCTTCACGTTCGGGTGTGACGCTTCGTACCTGGCCTTGAGCTCGTCGAGGCCGAAGTCGCCCCAGAAGGCGATCTTCAGCTCGACCGTGCCGCCGGGCTTCTCGGTGTCGTCGCCACCCTTGCACCCGGCGAGGACAACGGCGCCGACGGCAAGGACTGCGGTGACTGCGGTCCAACGGGACCTGGTCAGTCGCATGGCATCCTCCGTACCATTTGGAGCGCTCCCATATATAGCGAAGCGTCTACTGAACCGGATAAGTGGCCCTACGCTACGAGGGCCGTGCGGATGTGTCAACCGGAGGTATTTTCCGTGACAATCCTGTGACGTGGGCCATCAAAACCGATTAAGATATATCGAGGATCGTAAATTGACAAGACTGAAAACGGCTCGTGAACGCGCTCTCCGTAGGGCATGATCAGCGGGTGGCTCACGGCGACCGGAGGGGGTGAACCAGACCGTGGCACAGGATTTGATGATCAGCGAGCATGTGGTGATTCCCGGCAGTGAACTGCGGGAACGGTTCTCGCGCAGCTCCGGGCCGGGTGGGCAGGGGGTCAACACCGCCGACAGCCGGGTGGAGCTCTCCTACGATGTGGAGCGCTCCCAGGCGCTGCCCGAGCCGCTGCGGCTGCGCGCCCTCGCACACCTCGCCAACCGGCTGACCGACGGGGTGCTCACCATCGCCGCGAGCGAGCACCGGGCCCAGCTCGCCAACCGCGAGGCCGCCCGCGCCCGGCTGGCGGCGCTGCTGCGTACGGCGATCGCCCCGCCCCCGCCGACCCGCCGCCCGACCCGCATCAGCAAGGGCGCCCAGGCCCGCCGCCTGGAGTCCAAGCGCCACCGCTCGGCCCTCAAGCAGACCCGCCGCTCCGGCCACAGCGACTGACGCCCCAGCCGCACCCACTCCCACCGGCCGCCGGGCCCTGGGGCCGGGGCGGGGGCCGGGCATGATCGCTGGTTGCGGTCACATTGTGGCCTGAGCGCCCAGGTTCTGACCGGAGAAGCCGATCACCGATGGAAGATCGCGGGTTCCCGTCACGTGCGGGCCTGGGGGCCCAGGTTCGGGCCCCTGGCACGGCGGTCACCGGCGGGAGATCGCCGGTTGCGGTCAAGCGGTGGCCTGAAGGCGCAGGTTCTGGCCGGGGGCGGCGATCTTCGGTGGGAGATCGGCGGGTTCGGTCAGGTGCGGGCTTGGCGGACGGCGGGGGTGATCTCGGCGACGGAGGCGAGCTTCACGAACAGGCCGCAGGCGGTCTGCGCCTGGACCCGGCGCTGGTAGGCGCGGCTGGCCACGGCGGCCGTGTCGGCGACGTCCAATCGCCACGCCCAGGCCAGCCGGTTCACGCGGTACACCTGGGGTTCGGTGTCGGCCAGCGCCGCGCGCAGGGTCTCGACGGCGCTGATGCAGTCGTCCACGTCGGAGTAGCCTGAGGCCGACCGGCCGAGATCACGGTTGTTGCTGGACAGCAGGCGCCACGTGACGCCCATCGGCGCCCGCTCGTAGAACTCGAACCGAGCGGTCACCGACGATCCCCGTTCTGCCAGACGGTCCGGGGCAATGGCCGCACACCGGATCAGAACACCGTCACCCGGCGACGTGGACAGAATTTGGCCATACGGTGAACAGCACGTCACCCAACAGGCGAAGAGACGATCACAGCACCGCCCCGCCCAGCTCAGGGAATACCTTGCCCACCTTACCCAGCAGGTATTCGCCGTACGTGCCGGTGAAGGCGCGCAGGTCCTGGCCGTCCCAGCGGTCGCGGCCGTCGTCGCCGGTGCGGGCCCGGCCCGGCAGCGGCGGCACCGCCGCGGTGAACGCGGGGTCGAAGAAGAACGGGAACGACAGCCGGTCGCGGCCGCTGGTGTTGCGCACCCGGTGCGGCGTCGACCGGTACCAGCCGCCGGTGAGCCGGTCGAGCATGTCCCCGATGTTGCACACGAACGTCCCCGGCACCGGCGGCGCCTCGGCCCAGCCACGCGGCGTCCTGACCTGAAGACCGCCGTTGTCGTCCTGCGCCAGCAGCGTGAGCAGGCCGTAGTCGGTGTGCTCGCCCACGCCCCAGCCGTCGTCGCCCTCCGGCGCGGGCGGGTAGTGGAAGATCCGGAACAGCACCGTCGGGTCGGCGGTGTATCCGGCCGCGAAGTAGTCCTCGTCCAGGTCGAGACTGACGGCTACACCCCGCATGACCTCCTGCGCCACGGCGGTCAGCGCGTCCAGATAGGTCAGCACGAGCGGGCCGAGGTGCGGGACCTGGGCCGGGAAGAGGTTGCGGCCGTGCAGGGGCAGTCCGGCCCGTACCCGGGGATCGTCCTCGGGCAGTTCGGTGCCGAAGTAGAGGCCCTCCTTGAGGTCGGGGCGACCGGAGGTGAGCTCGCCGCCGACCGGGAAGAAGCCGCGCCAGGCCCGGCCGCCGCGGGCCATCGCGATCTCGGTCTTGTCGGCCTCTGAAAGGGCGAAGAACCCACGCGCGGCCGCGTCCAGCTCCGCCAGCAGCTCGGCCGGCACACCGTGCCCGGTCAGGTAGAAGAAGCCGCTGTCGCGGCAGGCCGCGCGGATGCCGTGCGCCACGGTCGCGCGCGGCTGGGCCAGGTCGATGATCGGCAGGCTGCTCACGCCACCATCCTCGCGCACCCGGATGCGCCGCGCGCGGTGGTTCCGGCATCGCTCGAATAGCCTCGCCGACCTGGGTGCGGCCGGACCGGTCAACCGTCCGATCGTCCGTCAACCAGTCCTTCCACCTGCGACGGAAATGCGTCACCCGGTCCACCCAAAGGGCCATTCAACCGTTTGTTAACACATGGAAGGGTGAGCCCCAAGCAACGACTAGGAGGAAACGCATGCGTACAGGCATCAAGCCTGGCGGGCGGCGCGCAGCCGGAAGGCTGGGCCTCGTCGCCGCCATGGCTGTCGCGGGGGTCCTCGTAGGAGCGGCGCCGGCGCACGCAACGGCCACCAAGACCGTGGCGTTCTACAGCATGGACGAGGCTCCGGGCTCGACCGTGCTGGTGGACAGCAGCGGCAACGGGAGGAACGGCACCATCGGCGACGAGGTGGCCACCGGCACGCTGTACGCCGGAGCCACCGGTCACCGGTTCGCCGTGCACCTGCCGGAGAACAAGGAGTACGTGCCGGGGCACGTCAACATCGTCCCGAACACGAACGACTTCAACCCGGACGCGGGCGACTTCTCATTCACCATCCGCTACCGGAGCACCTACTCCTTCGGCAACATCATGCAGAAGGGGCAGGGCAGCCAGGTCGGCGGCTACTGGAAGTTCGAGGCGCCCGGCGGCAGCCCCAAGTGCCTGTTCCGGGGGGCCGACGGCTCCTCGCGCACCGGCTACATGGACGGCTCGATCGCCGACGGCCAGTGGCACACCGTCACCTGCAACCGGACCTCGGCGTACGTCGAGATGTTCGTCGACGGGGTGCGCACCAGCCGGCTCAACGGCCCGACCGGCACCATCAACAACACCCGCCAGTTCTCCATCGGCGGCAAGAGCGCCTGCGATGGCGTCACCGTCACCTGCGACTACTTCGTCGGTGACATCGACTACATCAAGATCCTCAAGGGTGCGGGCGGCGCGGCCAACGCCATCCCGGTCGCGAACCTCGCGCCCAGCTGCACCGGTCTGATCTGCTCGCTGTCGGGTTCGGGTTCCACCGACGCCGACGGGGCGGTCCAGAACTACGCCTGGAACTTCGGCGACGGCACCACTGCCGACACCGCCAGCGTCCCGGCGACGTCGCACACGTACGCGGCGGCGGGCACGTACAGCGTCACGCTGACCGTCACCGACGACCGGGGTGCCACCGACACCGACACCCGGCAGGTCACCGTCGCGCCGATCCCGGAGGCGATCTCCTTCGCCGGGCAGGCCACCGCGAACGCCAACGCCACCCAGCACGTGGTGACGGTGCCGTCCGGGGTGCAGGCGGGCGACCGGCTGCTGCTGATCCTCAGCACGAACACGCACGCCACCGCAGGTGCGCCGACCGGGGTGACCGGCTGGACCCAGCTGAACCGCCTCGACGGCGGCTACGCCACCACGACCGTGTGGACCAAGGTCGCGGCGGCCGGGGACGCGGGCACCCAGGTGCGGGTGACGCTGTCGGCGCAGGCCAAGGGCAACTTCATCGTGGCCGCGTATCGCGGCGCCGGTGCGGTGACCTTCGCCGGCGCGACGGACATCGCCAGCAGCGCGGCCCGGATCACCCCGACCACGGCGGTGACCGGCAGCCAGAGCTGGGCGGTGTCGTACTGGATGCACGGCGACGCGGCCTCCTCGGCGCTGAACGCGCCGGCCGGGGTCCAGGTGCGCAGCAACAGCTCGCAGACGGGCGGCGGCCGGGTCACCGGTCTGCTGGCCGACACGGGCAGCTCCCTGCCGACCGGCGGCTACGGCGGCCTGACCGCCACGGCCGCCGCCGCCAGCACCACCACGACGACCTGGACCTTCATCCTCCAGGCGGCGTGACCCGCTCGACGGTGACGGCGCGGGTCGCTCGCGCCTGCACTTAGCATTGACGCTGGCCTATCTAGAGGACGCGGATACCCGCGACACTCCTCTAGATAGGCCAGCGTCAGTTGAAAGCGGGCGGGGCGGGGCGGGGCGCGGCACGGGCCGCGGCACGGCACCCGGGCACACGCGGCACCCCGGAAGCGAATGCTTTTCGCGTTAGCTAAGCTCGCGGCGTGCCGCGCATCACAGCCGCGGCGAGCAGAGGAGAGTGACGCCCGTGGACGCCGACGTCATCGTCGTAGGGGCCGGGCTGGCCGGACTCGTGGCCACCGCCGAACTGGCCGACGCGGGCAAGCGGGTGATCCTGCTGGACCAGGAGCCCGAGGCGTCGCTGGGCGGGCAGGCGTTCTGGTCGTTCGGCGGCCTGTTCCTGGTCGACTCCCCCGAGCAGCGCCGCATGGGCATCCGCGACACCCGCGAGCTGGCCCTGCAGGACTGGCTGGGCAGTGCCGGGTTCGACCGCGAGTGCGACGCGTGGCCGCGCCGCTGGGCCGAGGCGTACGTCGACTTCGCCGCGGGTGAGAAGCGGCCCTGGCTGCACCGGCAGGGCGTGCGGTTCTTCCCCGTGGTCGGCTGGGCCGAGCGCGGCGGGTACCTCGCCGACGGGCACGGCAACTCGGTGCCGCGCTTCCACATCACCTGGGGCACCGGGCCGGGGCTGCTCGCGCCGTTCATCGCGCGGGTGCGGGCGGCGGCGGCCAAGGGCCTGGTCAAGCTGTCGTTCCGGCACCGGGTGGACGAACTGACCGTGACCGGGGGCGTCGTCGACGGCGTACGCGGCACCGTGCTCGAACCGAGCTCCGCGCAGCGGGGCGAGGCGTCCAGCCGGGCCGCCGCGGGCGAGTTCGCGCTTCGCGCCCAGGCCGTGATCGTGACCTCGGGCGGCATCGGCGGCAACCACGACCTGGTCCGGCGCAACTGGCCGCAGCGGCTGGGCACCCCGCCGAAGAAGCTGCTGTCGGGCGTGCCCGCGCACGTCGACGGCCGGATGCTCGGCATCACCGAGGCCGCCGGGGCCAACATCATCAACCCGGACCGGATGTGGCACTACACCGAGGGCATCGAGAACTGGGCGCCGATCTGGGACAGGCACGGCATCCGGATCCTGCCCGGCCCGTCGTCGCTGTGGCTGGACGCCACCGGCCGCCGCCTGCCGGTGCCGCTGTTCCCCGGCTTCGACACCCTGGGCACGCTGGAGCACATCATGACCACCGGGCACGACCACACCTGGTTCGTGCTCACCCAGAAGATCATCGAGAAGGAGTTCGCGCTGTCGGGCTCCGAGCAGAACCCGGACCTGACCGGCAAGAGCGTGCGCCAGCTGCTCAAGCGGGTGCTGCCGGGCGCGCCCGGCCCGGTCGAGGCGTTCAAGCGCAACGGCGCCGACTTCGTCGTCGCGGAAAACCTGGACGAGCTCGTCGCGGGTATGAACAAGCTGACCGAGACGCCGCTGCTGGACCTGGCCGAGGTGCGCCGCCAGATCGAGGCGCGTGACCGGGAGATGGACCACGCGTTCACCAAGGACCTCCAGGTCACCGCGATCCGGGGCGCCCGCAACTACCGGGGCGACAAGCTGATCCGGGTGGCCACGCCGCACAAGCTGCTCGACCCGAAGGCCGGGCCGCTGATCGCGGTGCGGCTGAACATCCTCACCCGCAAGACGCTGGGCGGGCTGGAGACCGACCTGTCCGGGCGGGTGCTGCGCGCCGACGGCTCGCCGCTGCCCGGCGTGTACGCGGCGGGCGAGGTGTCCGGGTTCGGCGGCGGCGGCGTGCACGGGTACCGCTCGCTGGAGGGCACCTTCCTGGGCGGCTGCCTCTTCTCGGGCCGCCAGGCCGGCCGCGCGGCCGCCGCCGCGGTCTGACCGCCCGACTCGCGGCGGTCTGACCACTCCGCCCGCGGTGGTCTGACCGCTCCGCCCGCTGGTTGATCGCGGTTTGCGGTCGGAAGCTCGGCCTACAGCGCAGCTTCCGACCGCAAACCGCGATCAACCCGCGCGAGCGGCCCATGATCGCGAGTTGTGGTCCGGATGTGGGGGCGGGAAAGGGGTGCGCGGGCGCAGAATACGGCCATGACGGAGATTGCGACGGAGGCGATCGTCGCCACCCGGGCCGGGCGGGTGCGCGGGCGGCTCAGCGACGGGATCGCGGTGTTCCTCGGCATCCCGTACGCGGCCGCGCCCTTCGGTGAGCACCGGTTCCGGCGCCCCGCCCGGGTCCAGCCGTGGGACGGCGTACGCGACGCGCTGGCCTACGGCCCGACCGCCCCGAAGGCCCCGTTCCCGCCCCCGATGGACCGGCTGCTGGCCGACCCGGACATCCCCGGCACCGAGTGCCTCAACCTGAACGTCTGGGCGCCCGCCGACGGCTCCGGCTGCCCCGTCATGGTGTGGATCCACGGCGGCTCGCTGCGCAACGGCTCCTCCTGCCCGCCCGCGTACGACGGCAGCGCCTTCGCCCGCGACGGCGTCGTGCTGGTCTCGTTCAACTACCGGCTCGGCGTCGAGGGCTTCGGCGTCTTCCCCGACGCACCGACGAACCTGGGCCTGCGCGACCAGCTCGCCGCGCTGGAGTGGGTGCGCGAGAACATCGCGGCCTTCGGCGGCGACCCCGGCAACGTGACCGTCTTCGGCGAGTCCGCCGGTTCCATCTCCATCGGCGCCCTGCTGACCAGCCCGTACGCCGAGGGCCTGTTCCGGCGGGCGGTGCTGCAGAGCGGCGCCCCGACCGCGCAGTCGCGCGAGGGCGCGGCCAGGTCCACCCGGGCCGTCGCCAGGCGGCTGCGCGTCCCGGCCACGGCCGCCGCCTTCGCCGCGGTCGACCCGAAGCGGCTGCTGGACGCGCAGGCCGCCGTCAGCCGCAGCGGGGCGCCGATCGGCAACGGCATCGGGTTCACCCTCGCCGTCGACGGCGACACCGTGCCGGCCGACCCGCTGAGCGCGCTGCACGCGGGCGCGGCGGCGGGGATCGACGTGATGCTCGGCTACAACGCCGAGGAGTACCGGCTGTGGTTCGTGCCCACCGGAATGGTGGAGAAGATCAACGGGCTGACGCTGCGGCTGGCGCTGGCGAAGTTCCGCGTGCCGGGGCGCACCGCGAAGGTCTACCGCGAGGCGTGGCCGCAGGCCCGGCCGGGCGAGCTGCTCGGCATCATCGCCACCGACCGGCTGCTGCGGCTGCCGCTCAACCGCCTGGCCGACGCCCGCCTGCCCGCCCGCACCTGGCTGTACGAGTTCGCCTGGCAGTCCCCGGTCGAGCAGCTCGGCGCCTGCCACGCCCTGGAGATCGGGTTCGTCTTCGACACCCTGGCCAGCTCCGACGGCAAGGCCCTGGCCGGGGACGCGCCGCCCCAGGCGCTGGCCGACACCATGCACCGCGCCTGGGTCGCCTTCGCCGCGACGGGTGACCCGGGTTGGCCCGCCTGGGACCCCACCCGCCCGGTCATGCGCTTCGACGCCCCCACCTCCGCCGTGGTCCACGCCCCCCGCGCCGCCGAACTCGCCGCCTGGGCGTAAGCGGATCGTGCAGTTTCGGGGAAAGTGCACGAATTCCGTGCAAGATTCCTGCACTTTCCCCGAAACTGCATGATCATCCGCCTGAAGCGGCGGCGAGCTGGGTGGCGAGGAGGGTGGGCGCCTGGGTCAGGGAGGGGCCGTACCAGGTCAGGTGGCGGCCGCTGAGCAGGGCGTACGGGACGCCGGGAAACGCCTCGGGGCCGTCGTCGCGGGTGAAGGCGTAGGGCTCGTCGGGCAGCACCAGCAGGTCGGCGTGCTGTTCGCGCAGTTCGGCGAGGGTGGGGCGGGGGTAGCGGTCCGGGTCGTCGCCGTAGACGTTGTCGACGCCGAGGCGGCGCAGCACGTCCCCGGCGAAGGTGCCGCCGCCGAGGACGATCCACGGGCGGCGCCATACCGGGACGATCGCCCGGCGGGCGGGCAGCGGCGGGACGGCGGCCCAGGCGGCGCGGGCCTCGGCCAGCCAGCCGGGTTCGGCGGGCGCGCCGAGGGCGGCGAGCATGGCGCCCAGATCGGTCAGCGCCTCGTCGACGGTACGCGGGAAGGTCACGAAGAGCTCGACCCCCGCGGCCCGCAGCGCGTCGGCGTCCTCGACCCGGTTCTCCTCCATGTTGACCAGCACCACGTCGGGGCGCAGCGCGAGCACCCGGTCCAGGTCGGGGTACTTCGTGCCGCCGACGCGGGCGACCGGCAGGCCGGCGGGGTGGGTGCACCAGTCGGTGGCGCCGACGAGCGCGTCGGGCAGGGTCGCGGCCACGGCCTCGGTCAGCGACGGCACCAGCGACACGATCCGCACGCCGCCACGCTACGCCTGCCCTACTTCAGTTCGGACAGGAGCCAGGCGGTGGTGTCGGGGGCGGGCAGGGGTTTGCTGAAGAGGTAGCCCTGGCCGAACGGGCAGCCGATGTCGTGCAGGATCTCGCGCTGCTGCTCGGTCTCGATGCCCTCGGCGATCACCTCCAGCCCCAGCGTGGCGGCGAGCCGGACGATGCCCTCGACCAGGGCGCGCTGCTGCGGTGAGGTCTCGATGGCACCGACGAACGACTTGTCCAGCTTCACCACGTCCAGCGAAACCTGGCGCAGGTAGCTCAGCGACGAGTAGCCGGTGCCGAAGTCGTCGATGGCCACCCGTACGCCCGCTTCGCGCAGCTCGGCCAGGTCGGCCCAGACCTCCTCCTCGTCGTGCAGCAGCAGCGTCTCGACGATCTCCAGCATGAGCCGGTGCGGCGGCAGCCCGGCCTCGTCCAGCTCGCGCAGCAGGTCGGCGACGACGCCGGGGGTGCGGAACTGGCGGGCCGAGACGTTGATGCTGACGTACGGCCCGGTGCCGACCCGGGTCGGCCACAGCGCCGCCTCGGCCAGCGCCTGCCGCACCACCTGGGTGCCGATCGGCACGATCAGCCCGGACTCCTCGGCCACCCCGATGAACTCGTCCGGCGACAGGGTGCCCCGGGCCGGGTGCTCCCAGCGCACCAGCGCCTCCAGGCCGACGGTCCGCCTGCCGTCCAGGCCGACGACGGGCTGGTAGCGCAGGCTGAACTCCTGCTCGGCCACGGCCCGGTCCAGGTCGGCGCGCAGTTGCAGGCGTTCGATCAGCGCCTCGTGCAGGGCGGGCTGATAGCGGCGCCACTGCCCCTTGCCCGCGCCCTTGGCGGCGTACAGGGCCAGGTCGGCGTGGCGCAGCAGCTCGTCGCCGTCGTCGGCGTGGCGGGTGGTGGCCACCCCGACGCTGGCCTCGGCGGGGACCAGGTGGTCGCCGACCGGTACGGGCAGCGCCAGCGCCCGGACCACCCGCTCGGCGACACGCTCGATCGCGGCGGTGTCGGCGGCGTCCTCGATCAGGGCGGCGAACTCGTCGCCGCCGAGCCGGGCCGCGGTGTCGTGCGGGCGCAGCACCCCGCGCAGCCGTTCGGCGACCTCGGCGAGCAGCTGGTCGCCGACGGGGTGGCCGAGCGTGTCGTTGACGTCCTTGAAGTCGTCGAGGTCGATGAAGAGCACGCCCGCGATGGAGCTGTTGCGCCGGGCCCGGTCGACGGCGAGGGTGACCCGGTCGACGAACAGCGCCCGGTTGGCCAGGCTGGTCAGCGAGTCGTGGAAGGCCCGGTGGGTCAGCTCCCGCTCCAGGCGGCGGCGCTGGGTGACGTCGCGCAGGGTGACCACCAGTCCGCCGACGGTCGGGTCGTCGCGCAGGTCGCGGCTGGAGACCTCGACCTGGAGGCGGCGGTTGCCGACCCCGCACACGGTCCAGTCGGTGGTCTCGCCGCGCCGCTCGCAGCGGGCCCGGCGCAGGTATGCCGCGCTGCGCTCCCGTTCCTCGGGGATGACCAGGTCGAGCAGGTCGGTGCCTTCGAGGCGGTCGCGGCCGAACATGGCCATGGCCGAGGGGCTGCTGTACCGGATCTCGTTGCCCGCCTCCACGATCATGATCACGTCGGCGGTGTTGTGCACCAGCGCGCGGAAGTACGCCTCGCTGTCGCGGCGGTTGATCTCCTCGTTGGCGGTGATCCGCGACAGCGCCAGCGCGGCCTGCAGCGCCAGCACCTCGATCGAGCCCTGGAGCGTACGCAGCACGTTCTCCTCGGCCGCGACGAGCAGCGTGCCCATCCGCCGTCCGCCCGGGACCCCGTCGGCCGGGGCCAGCGGGCAGCTCAGCGCCACGTCGAACCCGGCCAGCTCGCGCGCGGCCGACGCGGGCAGGTCGACCACGTGGCACAGCACCGCGCTGCTGTCCGGGACGGTCGCGGCGGGCTCGTCGGGCCGGCCCGTGGCGAGGACCACCCGGTGGTCGGCGTCCGGCGGCAGCAGCCCGGTGGCCGCCTTGCGTACGGCGTCGGTCACCTGCCCGGCGTCGGTGGAGCCGACCAGCTCGGCGCCCGCCTCGCGCAGCATGCGCTCGCGCAGCAGCGCCTGCCGGTGCGACCGCATCGCGTCGACCAGCCGGATCAGCACCAGGGCGAACATCGCGACGGTCAGCGCCGCGATCACCTCGCCGTTGTCGACCGGCCCGCGCAGCGCCTCGACCAGCAGCACCGCCGGGGGTGCCAGCGAGCTCAGCCCCAGCACCACCAGCCGCCGCCCGGTCAGCTCGGCCGGCTGGAGCTTGCGGGGCTCGGTCAGCCACACCATCTGCGGGTGCAGGGCGGCCATGCCCCAGCCCCAGTAGAGCAGCATCCAGCCGACGTCGAGCTGGCCGCCGATGTGCCAGAACCCGTCCAGCCGGGCGAACAGGTGCAGCATGTCGCTGACGAACATGCCGGCCCCGCCCACGGCCAGCAGCACCACCGGCACGCTCCAGCGCGACACCACCACGATCCGCACGACCATCGCCAGCAGCACCAGGTCGGCCAGCGGATACGCGACGGTGGTGATCTGGTCGAACGGGGACAGGCCCGGCGTGGTGAAGCGCGGCTCGATGACCAGCACCCAGGCCACCAGTCCGGCGCCGAGGATCAGGGTCAGCGCGTCGAGCAGCCCGGCCCGGTCGCGCACCGCGGACCCCGAACTGGCCAGCCCCATCAGGCCCATGCTCATCAGCACGAACATGGCCAGGTAGCACAGATCGATCAGGAGGGGTACGTGGTAGGGCGTGGCACTGTCGCGGTTGATCAGCGCCGAGGCGGCGTCGCCGATGACGAAGAGGCACAGCGCCAGGGCGAGCAGGTGCCATGGACGCGCACGCCTGGGACGGTTACGGCGTATGCCCAGCTCGATGGCCAGGATGCCGCTGACTCCCAGCACGGCCCACAGCCACACCTGGATCGGTGCGATGGCGTAGTAGAGCGCGCCAATCAGCACCATCCAGGCTGTGAACAGCACTGAAAAGGTGCGAGACGACACAATCCCCTCCGGATAACACTATTACGTGACCGGCCGGGCGTCGCTGGAATGCGCTTTTGAGAGCCCGGCCCACGACGCGGTACTCTGACCGCCTGTCCCCGGCACCGAGCCCCGTTCACGTACCGACTGCCAACCGTCGCGCACCCCGACCCCGCCCAGTGGCCTGACCTGGCCCTGCTCCCGCCCGACCGCCTCCCCCGCGGTTCCGGACGGCGGCCGCGGAGTCCGCGCGGCACCGACGGAAGGAACCCCCGTGACCCCCAACGCGCCCCGGCGGCGTGCCGCCACGGCCGCACTGCTGCTGGCCGCTGTGACCATGCTGCTCACCGGGCTCGCCCCGGCCGCGCCCGCGCTGGCCGAGCCGCCCAACGAGGGCAGCAGCAGCAAGCTGGCCCAGCTGCGCGAGAACCTCGACAGCGCGGCCAAGGGCTACCTGGAGGCGCAGGCCACCCTGGAGGCCTCGCAGACCCGGCAGAAGACGCTCAACGCCGACCTCGCCCTGGCCGAGGCCGACCTGGTCGGGCTGAAGAAGCTCGTCGCGGTGTACGCCGCCGAGGCGTACAAGACCAGCCGGCTCGGGACCCTCAGCCTCATGATCAGCGGTGGCACTCCCGGCTCGCTGCTGGAGCGGGCGAGCGCCATGGACCGGCTCACCGAGCGCGACCAGAGCCGCCTGGCGGCGCTGACCCAGCGCCAGCGAGAGATCACCGACGCCAAGACCCAGCTCGAAGCCGAGATCAAGACGGAGCAGGCCGCGCTCGCCGACATGGAGAAGCGCAAGAAGGCCGCCGAGAAGGCGCTGCAGGCCGTCGTCGGCGGCGGCGGCACGACCGGGTACATCAACCCCAACTCGGCGCTGGCCAAGCCCGCCCCGCGCAACTCCGACGGGTCGTGGCCCAAGGAGACGTGCAGCATCGACGACCCGACCACCAGCGGCTGCATCACCCCGCGCACCCTGTGGGCGATGAAGCAGGCCAAGGCCGCCGGGTTCAACCACTACGTCTCCTGCCACCGCTCCGGCGGCGACGGCGAGCACCCCAAGGGCCGCGCCTGCGACTTCGCCGCGGCCGTGGGCGGCTTCGAGAACGCGTCGGCCAGCGGCGCCAACAAGACGTACGGCGCCGAGCTCGCCTCGTTCTTCATCAAGAACGCCAGCCGTCTCGGCATCATGTACGTGATCTGGTACTGCAAGATCTGGGTCAACGGCGCCTGGAAGTCGTACAGCTCCGCGGGCTCCAACTGCGGCGACTCCCCCGCCGGCGACCACACCAACCACGTCCACGTCTCGGTGTTGTAGGGGTGCGCGGCGGGGCATAGTGATGTCATGACGGATGTCGGAAACCCGCCGCAGTACTTCTGGTGCGTCAAGCACCACCGCGTCGAGACCGGTCAGGACCGGTGCCCGGCCAAGAACCTGCTCGGCCCGTACCCCACGGCCGCCGAGGCCGAGCAGGCGCTCCAGCGCGTGCAGGACCGCAACGAGCAGTGGGACGAGGACGACGCCCGCTGGACCGGCCAGCCCTGAACCGGCCGCAGGCCCTGAGCTAGGCCGCGGTCTGGCGCAGCAGGATGGTCAGGTCGGCGGTGGCCGCCTTCTTCTGCTCGCCCGCGTGCTCCAGCTCCCACACCAGCTTCACCACGACCTCGTGGTAGCCGCGCGGGCGGGTGCGGGCCGACAGCAGGTCGGCCCCCATCCGCACCCGTGCCCCGACCGGCACCGGCGCGCGCAGGCGCAGGTTGTCCATCCCCTGGTTGACGGTCATGTCGACGCCGTCGACGCGCCAGATCTCGGCCAGCAGGGTCGGCGTGAGCGACATGGTGAGGAAGCCGTGCGCGATGGTCTGCCCGTACGGCCCGGCGGCGGCCCGCTCGGGATCGGTGTGGATCCACTGGTGGTCCCAGGTCGCCTCGGCGAACAGGTCCACCTGGCGCTGCGTGATCTCGTGCCACTCGCTGTGGCCCAGGAACTCCCCCACGACGGAGGCGAGGTCGCGTACGTGAGTGATCGTCGTCGGCACATGGGCATCTAAGCAGATGCCCATGTGCCGATCATCGGCTTACGGGCTGGTGCAGGTGAGCGGGACGGTGAACGGCGAACCGTTCGCGGTGAACCCGAACGTGGTCGACCCTCTGGCGTTCAGGCTGCCGTTGTAGGTCGCATTCCTGACCGTCACGCTCGATCCGCTGACCGTCAGCACACCGTTCCACAGCTGCGTGATCGACGCTCCGGCGGGAAGGGTGAACTTCACCGTCCAGGCGCTGATCGGCGCCGCCCCGGCGGTGACGGTGACCTGGCCCTGCCAGCCGCCCTGCCACTGGCTGGACACCGCGCCGGTCGCGGTGCACGCGCCGCCCTGGCCCGACGGGCTAGGCGACGGGCTCGCGCTGGGCGAGGGGCTCGCGCTCGGCGACGCGCTGGGGCTGGCCGAGGCACTGGCCGACGGGCTGCCGGTCGGGCCGCCGCTGGTGGTGTACGCGACCTCGGTGTACGCCGCCGGGCAGGACGAGCCGCAGGAGGCGGGCAGCGAGAAGGTGTACACCCGGCCGTTGTTGATCAGGGCGTCGTTGGCGTCGCGGACCCGGATCTGGAACTGGCTGCCGCCCGCCGTGACCGGCGTCGGGATGAAGCTCTGGCCCATGTCGCTGTTCATGGGCGCGGTCTGCCAGGCCCCGTTGGCGAAGTACTCCACCCCGTGGACGCCGTTGGCCAGGTGCGAGACCGCGATAGCGCCCCACCACGTCTGCGCGCCCTGGAGGAACCCGATCCGGATGTCCCCGCTGTAGTTCGGCGCGGCGATGTACTGCCAGGTCATGTGGCGGTTGTTGAAGTGGTTGGGGTACATGTCGGTGACGGTGGCGCCGTTCTTGACGAACCGGTTGAGCGACGCCTTGGCCAGGTCGATGTGGTACGGATCGTCGCGGCACCAGGCGTTGGCGTCGCCGCAGCTGTCGGCGACCAGCATGTTGAGCACGCCGCCGTTGTAGCCGTCGGCGACGTAGGACCCGTTGCGGCAGAACGCCTGGCCGGGCGCGCCGTCGTTGATCCCGGTGCAGTAGTCGCCGACGACGACCTGCACCCAGCGGCCGCAGTTGCGCCCGTTCTCCCAGGCCCCGACCTTGGTCCCGGCCGGCACCGGCCGCGTCGAGTACGCGTAGTCGTTCGGGGTGTTGAACACGTTGAGCGCGATGAAGTCCTGGCTGTCGAGGTTGGCCTGCGGCATCCCGCAGCCGCCGTACGGCGCGCCCAGCCCGTCGAAGTAGGTGGTGTTACCGGTGACCGGCGTGGTCACGGTGACCGCCGCGGCGGGCAGGCGGGGCAGCATCAGCAGCGCCAGGGCCAGGGCCGACAGCGCGGCCAGCACCGCCGCGCGCAGGCGCAGGGCGCGGGCACGGCGCACGGGCACGGTCAGGCCGGGTAGTGGTGTGGTCATGAGCGGGAGTCCTTTCGCACGCCACCGGCGTACGGCACGATGACGCGTGTCGTTGTCTGACGGACATGGCGTCGTGGTCCGGCCGGGTCTGACCCACCCTGATGGCCGCCGACGACGTAGGCTCCCGTCGATATCGTCGCACACCGCCCCGGGTGGTCAAGCCCCGGTGTCCGACCGGTGGAGTGTCAAGCGGCCGAACCGGTTCCACCCCTGCGGACGACGCCACAACAGGCCGATGCGCTCTGTCGCATCCATCGGGCGTATGCGAAGCTGCCCCGAGTTTCCCGCAGCGCTTGCCCCCGACAAGCGCGTTCACTTTGGAGGTCTTCGTGGCCTGGTTCATCGGCCAGTCGCTCCTCATAATCATCGCGGCCTTCCTGCTCGGCCTGCTCGTCGGCTACCTGCTCTGGGCCCGGCGCAAGCCGGAGCCCATTGAGGAGACCGTCGACGAGGAGATGGTCGACACGGTGACGCTGTCCCGCATCAGGGAGGCGCCAGCCGCGGCCACGGCCGAGCTGGTCGCCGCCGAGCAGCCGGTGGCCGCCGCCGAGCCCGAGCAGATCGAGGTGCAGCAGCGCCCGGTCACCCGGGTCGCCCCGATCGTCAAGGCCGCCGTGCCCAAGCAGGTCGAGCCGGACGACGCCGCCGACGCCGACATCCCCGTGGTCGCCGCCGTCGCGGTCGCGACCGAGGACAGCCCCGCCGACGACATCGAGCGCATCGAGGGCATCGGCCCGAAGATGAAGGCCGCCCTGAACAACGCCGGCATCCGGACGTACGCCCAGCTCGCCGCCGCCGACGAGACCGCCCTGCGCACGGCGATCGAGGACGCGGGCATGAACTTCGCGCCCAGCATCGTGACCTGGGCCGCGCAGGCCCAGCTGCTCGCCGACGGCGACGAGGCCGGGTTCGAGGACCTGACCCGCCGCCTGGTCGCCGGGCGGGACACGGGACGGGCCTGATGAGCGACCGCAGCAACCGCAGGTTCAGCCGCCTGGTCGGCCTCGCCGTCGCCGTCGTCGGCCTGACCGGCATCGTGGTGGCGCAGCACATCCCCAACCGGCACAAGATGGAGGACGACCTCACCCGCCGGTCGGTGGCGGCACTGACCGCCGCCGGGCTGCCCGACATCCGGGTCAGCTTCATCGGCCGCGACGGCACGCTGCGCGCCGGCTCGGAGGCCGAGGGCACCCGGGCGCTGCGCATCGTGCGGGCGCTGGAGGGCGTGCGCGTCGCCGACGCCGAGTGGCCCGAGGCGCCCGTGGTGGCGCCGCCCGCGCCCGCCCTGCCGTCGGTGCTGGTCGCCGTCGTCGGCGGCAAGGTCACCCTGAGCGGCCGCGTCCCCGACGAGGCCACCCGGACCGCACTGAAGCAGGCCGCGGCCGCGATCTCGGCCGACGTCGACGTCGACGACCAGCTCACCGTCGACGCCACCGTGACCGGCGCCGCGCTCGGCGGCCTGGTCCCGGTGCTGCAGGCGGTGGGCAAGAACTCGACCGACGCCTCGGTGGAGCTGCGCGAGGGCGCGCTGACGCTGACCGGCACGATCAAGACCCAGGCGGCCAAGGACGCGATCGCCGACGCGGCCGTGGCCAGCGGCGCCACCGTCATCGACCAGATGAAGGTCGAGGTGCAGCAGGCGCTGATCAGCCTGCCGCCGGTGACGTTCCTCGACAACCGCACCGTGCTGACCGCGGCCGGGCAGGCCGCGCTGGTCCGGGCGGCGCAGATCCTGACCGAGAACCCCGAGGTCAAGGTGCGCATCGAGGGCCACACCGACACCATCGGCACCGCCGAGTCCAACCTGGCGCTGAGCCGGGCCCGGGCCAAGACGGTGGTGGACTTCCTGGTCGCGCACGGTGTCAGCGCCGACCGGCTGACCTCGGTCGGCTACGGCGAGAGCCGGCTGAAGGTGCCGGACACGACGGAGACCAACCGGGCGATCAACCGCCGGGTGGAGTTCATCGTCCTGCCCTGACCTGAGAACGCAGAGCGCCCCGCGACAACTGTCGCGGGGCGCTCTGCGTTTCAGCTGTTCAGCCCGTGTACCGCACGCGGTAGACCTTGGCGTCGGCCGAGGTGGGCTTGTCCTTCTCGCCGTCGGGCCACAGGGCGGTGAAGTACAGCCCGTCCGGGCCCGCCGCCAGGCCGACCACGGTCGAACGGCCCTTGCCGTTGTACTCGATCAGCGGCTGCGGACCGGTGACCGAGCCGTCGGGCCGGAACGTGAACTCCACGATCCGCTTGCCCAGCTCCTGCGGCCCGACCGCGTAGGTGGGCCCGCTCTCGGCGACGAACATGTGGCCGTACTTGTCCTGTGGGAAGCCCGCGCCGTGGTTGACCTGCGGGTCGATGAAGGCGATCGCGGTCGGGGCGGTCGAGCGCTCCCAGACGTAGAGGGCGGGCTGGCGCATGCTCTCGCGCTCGCCGTTCCACTGGTAGTCCACGCCCTTGTCGACCTTTGCCAGCCGGTCGATCGAGGTGCCGTTCTCGACCTCGTAGTAGCCGCCGCCCGGTCGCCAGGCGCCGCCGAACGGGTTGCGGAAGCCCAGGGCGTACACGTAGTCGCGGGAGGTGATGCCGTCGCGGGCGTCGTAGTACGGGTTGTCGTCCGGCGCGGTGCCGTCCAGGTTCAGCCGCAGGATCTTGCCCCGGAAGGAGTCCAGGTCGCGGGCGGTCTCGGGGGTCATGCCGTCGCCCATGTGGACGTACAGCCGGCCGTCCGGCCCGATGTTCAGCTGCGAGATCTGGTGCGCGGCCTCCTGCGACTCCCCGGGCATGTCCAGCACCGTGGTCTGCGTCTTGGCGTGCAGGCCGCCGTCCTCGCTGTGCAGCCGGATCACCCGCGGGTAGTGCTTGCCGCCGGACTCGTGCAGGACCGCGGCGAACACGTCGCCGGTCCGCGGCTCGACCACCACGCCGGTCACGCCGGTCTCGCCCTTGCCCGGGAACGTGCCGCTGGGGTCGAAGTTCAGCAGCTTCCCGGCGTAGGTACGGGTCCGGAAGTCCCCGGTGATCACCTTGATCGAGCCGTACAGCTCGGTGACGTACGCCAGCGGCTTGTCGCGGTCGTCGGAGTGCTCGGGCACCATCGCGATGTGCACCGGCAGCTCGAACCCGCCGGCGACCTCCTCGACCCGGTAGCCGGGCTGGCGCACCGTCCAGCGCTCGCCGGTGGGCAGTGCCTTGCGCTGCTGGTCGGTGCGGAAGGCGCGCTGCGCGTACGGCCCCCACACGGTCTGGCCGGCCGCCTGGTCGAACCGGTAGCGCACCCGCAGCGCGTAGTCGCGGTCTGGGGCCAGGTCCCGGCGCCCGGCGAACTCGTTCTCGAACACCCCGTCGCCCAGATGGGCGTGCACCTTCTGCGTTCCGCCGACGCAGCCGCCGAACCAGACCCGCTGCGCGGGCTGGACGGTCCAGATCTCCCAGTCGGTGCAGCCCAGCGTCGCGGCATGACCGTGCGCGGCGGCCCCGGCCGCGGCGGGCGCGGTCTCCATGTGCACGTCGGCACCGCTGACCAGGCGGCCCTCGACGGCGGGCTCGGTGATGACAGGCGCGTCGGCCGCAACGTCCGAGTCCGGTGCGGACGCCGTCGGGCGCAGTGCCGCCCAGCCGGCGCCGCCGGCCACGACGGCCAGCACCGCCGCCGCGACGAGGATGTTGCGGGCTCTCATGTCTCCCCCAAATCACCAGTTATCAGGTAATCCGGGTCAGGCTACCCAGCGCGCCCGGCTCGGGGCGGCGTCACACGCCCGAAGTCCCGGGCGGACACACGCTCCGACCACCATCGGGCACGGTCGGACAACGCACTTGGCGGCGGTGGGCGTCCGTTAACGCGAGTGCGCCTCACCGCAACACCGTTGAAACATCTACCATCGGCTCAGATCCGCCTCCGGTACCGCTGAACGTGTCGTCAAAGGTGACCACGAAGTGACCGTCCGGTGGACGGTTCGGGGGTTGTGGCGCACGTTTGCGCACGCAACGCTCATTCAAGCGCGACACACCGTCCGGAGGTGCATGGGATGACAGGCACGAGCGGCTCCACGCCGCCGTGGGCACCTCCTTACGCGCGGGAAACAGAGCAGGCCCCGCTGCCGGGTCGGCGGCGCACCAAACCGCTGCGCTCCATCCGGTACCGGCTGCTGCTGCCCATCGCCGTGGCCACGGCGGCCCTCGCCGTGCTCGGCGGCATCCAGACCCGCGCGGCCGTGCGCAGCATCGACGACTCCCGGCAGTCGGTGGTGCTGACCAGCGCGCTGACCGCCACCGTCCGGCTAGGTCACCAGCTCGAACAGGAGATCGCCGAGACCGAGGCGCTGCTCCAGCGCGGCGGCAAGGCCGGTGAGCAGCTGCTGGTCGCCCAGCGGCGGCGCACCGACGACGCCGTGACCGGCTACACCGACGCGGCGGCGAAGGTCATGCAGACCACCCCGGCGCTGCGCGCCCTGCTCGCCGACGCCGGGGCCGACCTGACCGGGCTGCCCCAGCTGCGCGAGCGCTCCCAGCGGCCCGAGGCGCTCAACACCGAGGGCGCCGACGGCGAGAACTCGCCCGAGGAGATCTACGACGACCTCACCCACGCGCTGGTCGCCGTCGGCGAGGCGCTGGCCGCCGAGCCGAAGGACGCCGACCTCAACTCGCTGGCGCGCACCGTCTCGGTGCTCAACGCGATCGAGCACCACCGGTCGGAGGCGCGCGGCCTGCTGCGCGAGGCGTTCGGCCGCAACGGGTTCGAGGCCGGGCAGCTCGCCGAGCTGGCCGAACTGCACGGCGCGCAGATCGAGCGCGAGGCCCAGCTCGAACCGATCGCCGGGGCCGCGCTGCACGCCCGCTACCTCAAGGTGGTCAGCGGCGAGGACGTGGACCGGGCCGAGCAGATCATGGAAGCGGCGCTGCGCGGCGACACCGACCCGGCGGCGCTGCGGGTCGATCCCGACACCTGGCACATCGCCCAGACCAACGCGCTGCGGCGGCTGTACCTGTTCGAGCTGGAGGTCATCACCACCCTGGACGACCGGGCCACGATGCTGGAGACCACCGCGCGGCGCAAGGCGTGGCTGGCCGGCAGTGGCACGGTCGCCGCGATCGTGGTGTCGCTGGCGTTCGCGGTGTTCCTGGCCGTACGCACCAGCCGCGGTCTGCGCAAGCTGAGCCGCGCCGCGCTGGCCGTCGCCACCGACGAGCTGCCCACCGCGATCGCCGAGGTCTCCGCCGCGCCCAGCACGGACACGGTGCGCCGCCTCACCAAGGCCGCGACCACCCGCGTCGACGCCCAGCTGTCCGGCCCCGCCGACGAAATCGGCGAGGTCGGCGCGGCCCTGGGCGCGCTGCACCAGCAGGCGCTGCGGCTCGCGGCCGACCAGGCCATGCTGCGCAGCGACGTGTCGGCGATGTTCGTCAACCTGTCCCGGCGCGGCCAGACCCTGGTCCAGCGGCAGCTGCACCTGATCGACGAGTTCGAACGCGACGAGACCGACCCGCAGTCGCTGGCCCGCCTCTTCGCCCTGGACCACCTCGCCGCGCGCATGCGCCGCAACGAGGAGAACCTGCTGGTGCTGGCCGGTGGTGAGCCCAGCCGCCGGTTCATGCGCTCCGAGCTGCTCATCGACGTGGTGCACGCGGCCGCGGCCGAGATCGACCAGTACACCCGCGTCGAGACCAACGCGATCGCGGACCTGTCCGTGGTCGCGCACGCGGTCGGCGACGTGGTCCACCTGCTGGCCGAGCTGTTGGAGAACGCCACCGACTTCTCCCCGCCCAACAGCCGGGTGCTGGTCTCCAGCCGCCGCGGCGTGGACGGACTGACGCTCAGCGTGTTCGACTCCGGCATCGGCATGCCGCCCCAGCAGCTCACCGAGATCAACGAGCGGCTGACCAAGCCGTCGACCCTGACCTCCGACCTGACCCGCACCATGGGTCTGCTGGTGGTGGCCCGGATCGCGGCCCGGCGCGGCATCTCGGTGCAGCTGCGCAGCAGCCCCAACGGCGGCACCGTGGCCCTGGTGCTGCTGCCGACCACGCTGCTCGCCCCGCCGCCGGCCACCGCCGAGCGGCTGACCCTGCCCGCGCCGAGTTCAGCCCCGCCCGTCGGCGAGATGCTGCGCACCCGCCGGGCGGCCACCGATCCGCCACGGGACCCCTCCCCGACCGTTCCATCCCCTACGCTCGACTCACCCACCGTCCCCTCCCCGATCATCACCGTCACCGCCGTCCCCCCGACCCCGACCGTCCCCTCCTCCGCCGTCCACTTCCCGGTCCGTCCGGCCGGCGGCGCCGACGCGGCGACGACCCAGGTGATCCCTGTGGTCGCTCCCGCATCCCACGCTCACCACGAACGCGAGCTCTTGCCGTCGGGGCTGCCGCGTCGCCGACCCGGCGACGTGCTGGCACCGGACGGCGACGCAGTCTCCCGACGCCGTGTCGACGTCCTGGACCCGGAAGTGGTCCGCACGCGGCTGTCAGGCCTGGCCACCGGTATCGCGGCCGCTCACCGCGAACTGGCCCTCGAGCAGCAGGCAAGCTCGCCGGCTAAGAAGGAAAGCACCTCATGACTCAGAACTCCGCCCAGCTCGCCGGTGCCGAAGAGGTCCACAGCCTGGACTGGCTGCTGACCTCGTTCGCCAAACGGATCGCCGACGTCACCTATGCCCTGGCCGTGTCCGTGGACGGCATGACCATCGCCGCCTCCGACGGGCTGCGCCAGGACCTCTCCGACAAGCTCTCCGCCATCACCAGCGGCCTGGCCAGCCTCACCGTGGGCGCCGCGACGTGCCTCGAGACGGGGCAGGTGCGCCAGACCGTGGTGGACATGGACGAGGGCGTGCTGCTCATCATGGCCGTACGCGACCGGGCCTTCCTCGCCGTCGTGGCCGCGCCCGGCTGCGACCTGGGCCAGATCGGCTACGAGACGGCCCTGCTGGCGCACCGCGTGGCGTACGCCCTGGAGCCCGGCGCCCGCGCAGACGCGATCTGATGGCGCCCGCCCTCGCGCGGCGCGTCCGGCGGTGGCCGGCCCTGCTGACGGCCGTGCTGGTGGCAGCCGTTCTGGCGGCGTGCACCAGCACGGCCGACCAGGGGCTGCCACCCTGGCACAACGGCGTCCTGACCATCGGCACCGGCCCCACCAACGGCGTGTTCAACCAGATCGGCGGGGGTTACGCCGACATCGTCAACCGGCACCTGCCCGGATACGAGGCGCTGGCCCCGCCGACCAACGGCGCGGGCGAGAACCTCCAGCGGCTGGCCCGCGGCGACGTCGACATCGCGTTCACCTTCGCCGACGTGGCCGCCGACGCGGTCGCGGGCAAGGGCGCGTTCGAGGGCAGACCGGTGCGGCTGCGCGCCCTGGCCCGGGTGTGGAACAGCTACACGCACCTGGTCGTGCGCGCCGACGCCCACGTCACCTCGGTGCAGGGGCTCAAGGACCTGCGCGTGGCGACCGGCCCGCGCGGCTCGGGCACCGAGGAGGTGGCGCTGCGCGTGCTGGCCGCCGCCGGGGTCGATCCCGACCGCGACCTGAAGCGCACGTCGGCCTCGCTGTCGCAGATGACGAACCTGATGCGCGAGGACCGGCTGGACGCCATGTTCTACACGGCTGGCCTGCCCACGGTCGGCCTCACCGCCCTGTTCGGCCAGGCCCCGGGGCGGTTCACGCTGGTGCCGCTGGGCGAGGTGCTGCCCGCGCTGAACCGGGCGCACCCGGACATCTACAGCGCGGCCGTCATCCCGAAGGCGGCGTACGGGCTGGGCCGGGACACGGCCACGGTGGCGGTGCCGAACCTGATCGTGGTGGGCGAGGACATGCCGATCGACCTGGCGCACAAGCTCACCGAGCTGATCTTCACGTACCAGTCGGAACTGGCCGCGGTGCACCCCGAGGGTGCCAACATCGACCGGGCCAAGGCCTCCGAGACCGCTCCCCTGTCCCTGCACACCGGCGCGGAGCTGTTCTACAACGTCAGCTGAGCGCCACTTCATACCAAATCAAATATTGCCATGCATCACTGGAATAGTTACCTTCCAGGGGAACTCACCGCTGCCCGGGGCCAGAAGCCGCCGGGCGGCCGGTCGGACCTTGGGAGGATCCGTGAGGCAGTCACTTCGAACGGCACTGCGGGCCGGCGCGATCGCGCTGGCCGCGGCCGTGACCGGCGGCATGGCGGCAGCCGTGCCCGCACAGGCCGTCCCCGTCGGGCCGGACGGCCCGCAGCCCGTGGTCGGCGGCACGACCGCCGCGCAGGGCGAGTTCCCGTGGATGGTGCGCCTGTCCATGGGCTGCGGCGGGGCCATGTACACCCAGAGCCTGGTGCTCACCGCGGCCCACTGCGTCGGCGCCACCGGGAACACTACCTCGATCACCGCGACCTGGGGCGTGGTCGACCTCCAGGACACCAGCCGGGTCACCCGCACGTCCAACTACGTCTACCGGGCCCCCGGCTACAGCGGCACCGGCAAGGACTGGGCGCTGATCCGCCTGTCCAGCCCGATCACGCAGGCCCCGCTGCTGAAGATCGCCACCGACACCTCCCTGCACAGCGGCTCCTTCGCGGTCGCGGGCTGGGGCGCGGCCACCGAGGGCGGCGGCCAGCAGCGCTACCTGCGCAAGGCCGACGTCCCGTTCATCACCGACACCCAGTGCCAGAGCGCGGGCGGCGACTACTCGGGCCTGCTGCCCAACGAGGAGATCTGCGCCGGCAACTGGAGCGCGGGCGGCGTGGACACCTGCCAGGGCGACTCCGGCGGCCCGATGTTCAAGCGCAACGCGGCCAACGAGTGGGTCCAGGTCGGCATCACGAGCTGGGGCACCGGCTGCGCCCGAGCTCAGAACCCGGGCGTCTACACCGAGGTCCGCTACTTCGCGACCGACATCTACAACGCCGCCGTGTCCCTGGGCGGGGCGCCGGGCGGCGTCAGCGTGGCCAGCCCCGGCAACCAGACCACCACCGTCGGCACTTCGGTGACGCTGAACAACACCGCCACCGGCGGCACGGCGCCGTACAGCTGGTCGGCGACCGGCCTGCCCGCGGGTCTGTCGATCAGCGCGAGCACCGGCCAGATCACCGGCACGCCGACCACCGCCGGCACCTCCACCGTGGTCGTGACCGCCACCGACAGCGCGAGCAAGTCCGGGACCGCCTCGTTCAGCTGGACCGTGAACGCGGTCGGCACCTGCGGTGCGGCCACCAACGGCACCGACGTGGCCATCCCCGACCTGAGCACGGTCTACAGCGACATCGCCGTGTCGGGCTGCACCGGCAACGCGTCGGCGACCTCGGCGGTCGAGGTCCACATCGTGCACCCGTACAAGGGTGACCTGGTCGTGGCGCTGGTCGCGCCGGACGGCAGCGTCTACACGCTGGCCAACCGCACCGGCGGCAGCGCCGACAACATCGACCAGACCTTCACCGTGAACCTGTCGAGCGAGGCCCGCAACGGCACCTGGCGCCTGCGTGTCCAGGACGCCGCGTCGGCCGACACCGGCTATATCAACAGCTGGACGCTCACCCTCTGACCTCACTCCTGGCAGGCCCGGTCGCTCCCCCCGTCGGCCGGGCCTGCCCCCATTCCCCCGAAAGGAATCCCATGCGACGCAGACTCCTGCTGACCGCGCTCGCGCTGGGCACGGCGCTGACGGTGACCGCACCGCCGGCCGCCGCCGCGCCGATCGGCCCGAGCGCCGCCGCGGACAGCTCCGCGCAGTACCTCGTCACCGGCCCGCGCACGCTGGCCGACCGCAACGCCGTCGCCCGCACCGGGGCGGCGATCGACCTGGTCGAACACGGCCGCGTCTACGTCACCGCCACCGGCGCCGAGGTGGCCCGCATCCGCGCGCTCGGCTTCACGCTGGAGCAGCAGCCCGGCCCGGACCAGCTCGCGTCCCCGGGCGCGATCACGTACGACTTCCCCTCGGCGGACTCGGCCTACCACAACTTCGCCGAGGCGACCGCCGAGCTGAACAAGATCGTCACCGACCACCCGACGCTGGCGAGCAAGACCCAGATCGGCACCTCGTACGAGGGCCGCGCCATCACCGCGCTCAAGATCTCCGACAACGTCGGCACCGACGAGAACGAGCCGGAGATCCTGATCAACGCGCACCTGCACGCGCGCGAGCACCTGACCGTCGAGATGGCGCTCTACCTGGCCAACCTGCTCACCGACCAGTACGCCACCGACAGCCGGGTGCGCGCCGTGGTCGACTCCCGCGAGATCTGGATCATCCCGGACCTCAACCCGGACGGCGGCGAGTACGACATCGCCACCGGCTCCTACCGCTCCTGGCGCAAGAACCGGCAGCCCAACAGCGGTTCGAGCAACGTCGGCACCGACATCAACCGCAACTTCGGCTACAAGTGGGGCTGCTGCGGCGGCTCCAGCGGCACCACCTCCAGCGAGACCTACCGGGGCGCGTCGGCGTTCTCCACCCCGGAGGCGCAGGTGCTGCGCGACTTCGTGCTCTCGCGCCGCATCGGCGGGGTGCAGCAGGTCAAGGCCAACATCGACTTCCACACGTACGGCGAGCTGATCCTCTGGCCGTTCGGGTACACCACCGCCGACACGGTCACCCCGGGCATGACCGCCGACGAGCACAACGTGTTCGCCACGATCGGCCAGCAGATGGCCGCCACCAACGGCTACACGCCGGAGCAGGGCAGCGACCTCTACATCACCGACGGCGACATCACCGACTGGCTCTGGGGCGACCAGCGGGTGTGGACGTACACGTTCGAGATGTACCCGGTCTCGTCGAGCCCCGGCTTCTACCCGCCGGACGAGGTGATCGGGGCGCAGACCGCCCGCAACCGGGACGCGGTGCTGCTGCTGTCGGAGTACGCCGACTGCCCGTACCGGGCCATCAACAAGCAGGCGCAGTACTGCACCGCCGCGAACGACTTCTCGGTGGGCCTGAGCCCGGCCTCGGGCGCGGTCAACCCGGGCAGCGCGGTGACCTCGACGGTCGCCACGGCGGTCACCAACGGCGCGGCGCAGACGGTCAACCTGACCGCGAGCGGCCTGCCCGCGGGCGCGACCGCGTCGTTCAGCCCGTCCTCGGTCACCTCGGGGCAGTCGGCGACGCTGACCGTCAGCACGTCGGCGTCGACCCCGGCGGGGACGTATCCGGTCACCGTGACCGGCACGGGCACCGGGGCGACCCGGACCGCGGTGTACACGCTGACGGTCAACGGCGCGCCCGGCTGCGTCGGCACCAACCCGACCGACGTCACCATCCCGGACCTGAGCACGGTGTACAGCAACATCACCATCTCCGGCTGCGGCCGCAGCGCCTCGGCGACGGCGACGGCGGAGGTGCACATCGTGCACCCGTACAAGGGTGACCTGGTCGTGGCGCTGGTCGCGCCGGACGGCAGCGTCTACACGCTGGCCAACCGCACCGGCGGCAGCGCCGACAACATCGACCAGACCTTCACCGTGAACCTGTCCACCGAGGCCGCCGACGGCGTGTGGCGGCTGCGGGTCCAGGACGCGGCGTCGGCCGACACCGGCTACGTCAACAGCTGGACGCTGACGCTGTGAGACACGGGTACGGCACCCGCCCGGCTGCCCAGCGGGCGGGCGCCGTACCCGGTAAATGGCTTGCGGCCGCTGCTAGACAGGTGGCGTGACCGACGAACTGATGATCCGCGAGACGACCCTGGCGGACGTACCCGAGCTGGCGCGCATCCGGACCGCCAGTTACGCCTGGTTCACCGCCAGCGTGGCCGCGCAGGAGAACTGGTTCCGGACCGTGCCCGAGGCCAGCCGCCCGCTGCGCCTGCTCGCCGAGCACGAGGGCCGCGTCGCCGCCTTCGGCATGGCGAACCTGAACCTGCAGACCTCGGTGCCGAACACCGGCGCGCTGACGCTGGTCGCCGACCCGGCCTTCCGGGGCCGGGGCGCCGGATCGGCGCTGCACAGCCGCCTGGAGGCGCACCTGCGCGACATCGGCGCGACCCGGGTGCACGCGTGGGGCAACGACGACGAGGCGACGCTCGCCTTCGCCGCCCACCGGGGCTTCACCCAGGGCGCCCGCGACCGCTTCTCCCAGGTGGACACCCGGACGCTGCCGCCGATGCCGGAGCTGCCGCCCGACGTGCGCCTGATCAGCCTCGCCGAGGCGGGCCCGCGCACCGTGTACGACCTCGACCAGGCCGCCTCGATCGACGAGCCCGGCGACGTGTCCTACGACGGCACGCCGTACGACCTGTGGCTCAAGCGGTACTGGGAGAGCCCCGACCAGCAGCACCACGTCGGCACCGTGGCCGTGGTCGACGGGGTGGCCGCGTGCGCGACGTTCATGGAGGCCGACCGGGCCGCCGGGCGCGGCACCTCGACCGGCACCTGCACCCTGCGCGACTTCCGCGGGCGCGGCCTGGCCAAGCTGGTCAAGTCCGCCGCCCTGCGCAAGGCCGCGGAGCTGGGCATCCATACCGCGATCACGTGCAACGACTACGAGAACAAGCCGATGCTGGCGGTCAACGACTGGCTCGGCTACCAGGTCTGCGCCGCCGAGTGGTCGCTGCTGAAGGAGCTGTGACGCGGCGGACCTGCCGTCGGCGCGCATGACCGAGACCCGGCCGCGGCAGCTGCGCGAACTCCTGCGGCTGCGCCGCGGCGGGGGTGGTGGACATCATCAGGCTCCCTGCTGCCAGGCCATCGCGGCGGCGGCGTCGTCGCGGTCGCGGCGGCTCTCGCGTACGGCGGTGTATCCGGCGTAGCCGAGCAGGGCGACGCCGAAGACCGTGATGACCACGCCCTGCGTGTGCTGGCGGCCGGCATACTCGTCGAAGGTGTAGGCGGTGCGCGAGCTGTCGCTGTACCTGATGCACTGGTCGCCGGGCGTCATCACCTGGTTGTCGCAGGTGACCGCAGCCGACTGCTGATGGATGCCGAAGGCGATCATGCCGACCCCGATGAGGGCGAGCAGGATCGCCCCGATCCTGTTCTGCATAGCGTCCCCTGTGGAATTCCCGTCAAGATTGCGACACGATAACGGCGCGCGAGATCCGCGCCGCATCGGCCGATCGGCCCGCACCCGACACCACCCGGAGACGGCGACGCGACGGCCCGGCGACCGGCGCCCCGGTGATCGCTGTCTGCGGTCAGAAGGTGGCCCGAGCGCTTAGCGATTGACCGGAGACGGCGATCATCCGCCCCGCCGCGCCCAGCCCGGGTGGGGCGGCGGGGGGATCGTCCTGGTCGTACAGTGCGGGGATGACCTTGCCGAAGCTGCGCCACTCGGCACGCGCGATCGTGCTGGACCCCGACGACCGCATCCTGCTGTGCCGGTTCGACTTCGACCGGCCGACGGGGCCGTTCACCGTGTGGGCCACCCCCGGCGGCGGGCTCGACCCCGGTGAGACGCTGCTCGACGCGCTGCACCGCGAGCTGCGCGAGGAGACCGGCCTGGTGCTGTCCACCGAACCGCCGCACGTGTGGCACCAGGTCGTGGTCCAGCCTGGGCACGCCAACGGCCACGACGGCGTGATCAACGACTACTTCCTGGTCCGAGCCGAGGCGTTCACCCCGCGCGGCGCGATGACCGACGCCGAGCTGGCCGACGAGCACATCTTCGGGTGGCGCTGGTGGTCGCCGGCGGAGCTCGGCGCGTACACCGGACCGGCGGTGTTCTCGCCGCGCGACATGGCCACCCTGCTGGCCGCGCTGCTGGCCGACGGCGTTCCGGCCGAGCCGGTGCCGCTGGGGCTGTGACGGACGGCGGCACCGCGCACGTAGGAAGGTGCCGAAGCCCTCGCCGAACGGCAACGTGGGGAAGCGACAGATGCCGCGAAACCACACGGAGGGCGAGACATGGCAGCGCAGCCGCCCGAGTCGCCGGGCAAGACGGTCGTCGAGATGTGGATGAACCACTGGTTCCTGCTGCCCAAGCTCCTCGACCCCATCAAGGAGCAGGCGCTGGAGTTCGGCCGCCGGCACCCGGAGTACGAGGTGCGCATCAGCGGGATCGACGTGCGCACGATGCTGGAGGAACTCGGTGACGCCGTCGCGGCGGGCACCGGGCCGCAGCTGGTCACCATCATGTACCTGTGGAGCCAGCACGCGCGCGACATGCGCCTGCCGTCGGGGGCACCCGCGTTCCAGGCGATCGAGGAGGCGATCGGCGGGCGCTCCGAGATCCTCGGCGAGCCCGTGGTCGTCGGCGACCTGGTGCCGAACATGGCCCGCAACCAGACGATCGACGGCAAGCTGAACGCGATGCCGCGCAACCCGTCGACCACGCTGATGTACGCCAACATGACCATCCTGCGGGAGGCCGGCATCACCGAGCCGCCGCGCACCTGGCAGCAGATCGACGCGGCGTGCGAGGCCGTCGCGCGGCTGCGCGGGCGGCGCCCCTCCCACGCGATCACCTGGCCCAACCAGGGCTGGTTCTTCGAGCAGGCGGTGGCCCAGCACGGCGGCCAGTACGTCGACCACGACAACGGCCGCACCGGCCGGGCCGAGAAGATCGACCTGGCCACGCCGGAGATGCTGTCGTTCGTGACCTGGTGGCAGCGGCTGAACCGGGACGGGCACTTCCTCTACTCCGGCAAGCAGATGGACTGGCTGGGCTGCTACGACCTGTTCGTCAAGGGCGAGGTCGCGATCACGCTGAACTCGTCGGTCGAGGCCGGGCCGCTGGTGTCCGACGCCCGCGACAACGGCTTCGAGGTCGTCCCGGTGCCGTTCCCGTACAACGAGGACGTGCCGTTCGTGGGCAACTCGGTGGCCGGCGACGGGATCTGGCTGGCCGCGGGCCTGTCCGACGAGGTCCGCGACGGGGCGCTGGCGTTCCTCCAGTTCCTGGTGGCACCGCAGCGGGCCGCGGCGGTGCACGGCGACAAGCGCACCTTCATGCCCATCACCGAGTCCTCGTTGCGGCTGCTGGAGGAACAGGGCTGGTACGTGGAGAACCCGCACGAGCGGACCGCCATCGACCAGCTGCGCCGCAGCGCGGACACGCCCGCGACCCGGGGGGCGGTCTTCGGGCGGGCCCGCGCCGTCCAGGACGTGATCACCGAGGCGATGCACGACGTGCTGATGTCCGGTGCCGACCCGGTGGCGCGGTTCCAGCAGGCCACCGCGCAGGCCCAGCAGATGCTCGACGAGTACAACGACACCCACTGACAGCGGCCCTGCCGCGCACCGGCCCCGGGTTCACCGGGGCTGGAGCGCGGCAGGGTATTCGCCTGCCGGCGTCCGGCGCGGGCCGACGCGGTAGCGCAGGTGCGCCAGGTCGCCCGCGGTGCGCAGGCTGACCGCGGTGAGGTCGATCCAGTCGTCGCCCGGACTGTCGAACAGCCGCACGCCGTCGCCGAGCAGGGCGGGCACCAGGTGCACGAACACCTCGTCGACCAGGCCCGCGGCCAGGCACTGCCGGGCGGTCTGCGCCCCGAGCAGGGCGATGTCGCCGCCACCGGCCGCCGCGCGGACGGTCGCCATGACCTCGGCGATGTCCCCGGACACGAACTCCAGCCCGGGGCCGGGGTCGGCGGGCGGGCGGTGGGTCAGCACGAACACCGGGCCGTCGAAGGCGCCGTTGTACACCTTCCCGCCGACCGCGCTGATGCCCTCGTCGTAGGTCCGGCGCCCGGCCAGGACGGCCCCGAGCGGGGCGACGATCTCGTCGAACACCTCCGGCGGGACGCCCGAGTGCCCGGTGACCCACTCCATCCGGCCGCCTGGGCCGGCGATGAAGCCGTCCAGCGACAGCGTGGTGTGCCAGATGACTTTACCCATGTGCATACCTCCATGTCACCGAACACCCTGCCCGCGCGGTGGGCGAGGGGCAAGCCGCCGCGCCCGCGACCGCCGGAGCGGACGAAGGCGCCGGCGACCGCACCGGGGCGGGGTGCGGTCGCCGGCGGGTCCGGTGGGGCTACCGGCGCCAGGGCATCGGGCCGCCGACCAGGTACTGGCCGACCATCTCGAAGTGCGCCGGGGCCATGGAGATGTGCTTGTTCGCCGTGTGCACGTCGCGGAAGCAGCGCTCCAGGCGGTTCTTGCGGTAGATGACGGAGGTGCCGGCCAGGTCGACGACGGTGTCCACCGCGGCGGTGGCCTTGTCGGCGACCGTGGCGGCGGTCAGGCGTACGGTCGCCGTCAACGGCAGGCCGCCGGTGGCGCCGTACCGGTCGCCCTGGCGGGCGGCGTCCCACAGCAGCAGGCGCGCCGAGTAGGCCAGCATCTCGGCGCGGGCCAGCCGGTCCTGCATCGTGTGGCTCTCGGCGAGGGTCGCGGTGCCGCCGACGGGCACCCGGTCCGCGACCGTGGGGCGGAAGCTCTCCAGCGCGTCCTGGGCGATGCCCAGCGTGACGGGCGCGTCGGCATAGTGCACGAAGGTGAAGTAGTCGATGGCGTACGCCTGGGACGCCCGCTCCGGCGGATACCTGAGGACGTCGGTGCGCCCGACGCTCAGCTCGTCGGGGACGAAGACGTCGTCGACGCGGAAGTCGATGCTGCCCGTGCCCCGCAGGCCGAGCGTGTGCCAGGTGTCCTCGGCGGTCGTCTGCTCCCGGGGCACCAGCAGCAGCCGGGCCTCGCGCCCGGCGGGCGTCACGACCGGCTCGCCGCCGGAGGTGACCACGGCCGTGCACAGCAGCCACCGCGCGTGCGCGTAGCCGCTGGCCAGCGGCCACTTCCCGGTGAGCCGGTAGCCGCCCTCGACCCGCTCGGCGGTGCCGGTGGGCCGGGTCGCCCCGATCACGAGGCCGGTGTTCTCGCGGTAGAGCCGGTGGGCCACCGGCTCGGGCAGGTAGTCGGAGAGCCGGGACAGCGCGGCCTGCGTCCCGACGAGCCAGGCCACGGAGGCGTCGATGCGCGCCAGCGCCTCGACCACGGTGACCCCGGTCAGGATGCTGGCCTGGCCGCCGCCGAACGCCCGCGACACCCACATCCGGAACAGACCGGCGTCACGGAGCGCCTCGAACACCTCCCGCGACATCTCCCGCACGTTGTCGGACCGGTCGCGGTGCGCCGCGAGCAGCGGCTCCAGATCCGCGACGCGCTTGAGCCATTCCTCTTGTTCGGTGGTGAGCTGCGGCTGGAGCAGCCCTGGCGGAGATCCTCCCTCAAGCATCAGAAACACTCCTCCCCGTGTCCGTTTCCGGCGAGACGACCCCGCTTTCCGCCGGATGGATGACATGCGGTGTATTTCGGGGCGTCCTGTTCAGCCTCTCGCCGCGGCCGGACACGGTCACCTCCGAGAGTGCCCTGGTGACCCACGGTGATCAGTCAGCTCCGCGCGGACACCCCGGCACCCGCCTCGACCATGCCGAAGGAGTCGTGGACGTGCCGGACCTCGACCGAGGTGACATGGAAGTCCACGATCCGCTCGGCGACGCCGACCGCCTCCGCGCTGCTGGCGCACTCCAGCACGTAGTACGCGGTGAGCTGCTCGCGGGCCGCGGACAGCGGACCCGGCCCGGCGACCTGGGCGCCGCCGGACAGCCGCACCGTCGTGGTCTGGTCGGCGTGGCCCATGCCGGCGCCCGCGACCAGGATGCCCGCCGCGGTCAGCTCGGCGCGCAGCCGCTCGTGCTTGCGGCCGACCTCCCGCAACTGGTCGCGCGACATCGCGGCGGTCTCGGCGGGATCGCTGTACATCAGCAGGGCGAACTTCACGGCCACACTCCATTCACTCCACCCGACCCTAGCGAACCGGACCTGCCGGGGCTCCCCACCACCCCGAACCCGGGACGACCGTCCTATCCCAATACGACTACGGTGGTCGGGTCTGTCGATGAATCAGGATGGCGGGGCCGTGGACACCGAACTCGATGCGATCAACGCCGCGGCCGACCTGGTCGCACAGGCCGAGCAGGCGCTGCGGTACGTCCCGCTCATCACGCCGCTGGACGCCGACCGGGTGCGGCGGGAGTTCCTGGCGGGCTGGGCGGCGGGCCGGCCGGTCAACCCCCGCCTCGCCTACCCGGCGGCCGACCCCGCCCCGGCCGCCGCCGCGATCGCGGCCGCCCGCAACCGGCTGCCGCACGACCCGTTCTGGCACGACCTGCTGGCCCGCGAGCTGGACCACGCGGAGTCGGCGCTGCGCGCGCTGACGACCCGCGACCCGGCCGAGATGACCGGCTACGCGATGCGCGTGTTCGGCGCGCCGACCCCCACGGCGGTGGCCGAGGCCCGGCGCTACCTGGCCGAGCACCCGGCCGACGAGCACCCGCCCGCCGCCGACTGGACCGCCGACCGGGCCGCCGACGCGATGCGCACGGTGCTCGCCGAAGCGGGGCTGGCGCAGTGGTCGGTGGAGCAGAGCGAGCACCTGGCCGAGCGCATGAGCGTGGTCGCGGCCGAATCGACGGTACGGGTCAAGCGCGGCGCCGTCTTCACCGCCGCGGAGGTGCGGCGGCTGATCGTGCACGAGATCGGCACCCACGTGCTGCGGGCGGCCAACGGCCGCCACCAGGCGCTGCGCATCCTGGGCCACGGCCTGAGCGACAGCGCCCCGGCCGAGGAGGGGCTCGCGGTCTGGCACGAGCACCGGGCCGGGGTCGCCGACGTCGACGCCATGCGCCGCAACGCGCTGCGGGTGCTCGCCTGCCAGGCCGCCCTCGGCGGCGACTTCCGCACCGTCTTCGCGCAGCTGGTGCCGCACACCTCGCCCGACGAGGCGTTCAGCCTCACGCTGCGGGTCAAGCGCGGGCCCGCGGACACCGCCGCGCCGGGCGGATATCTCAAGGAGCACGTGTACTTCATGGAGTTCCTGACCGTCGGCGCCCACCTGGCGGCCCACCCCGGCCACCACGACCTGCTCATGGCGGGGCGCTGGTCCCTGTCCGGCCTGGACGCGCTGCTGCGCTGGCAGGACGGGGGCCTGCTGGCCGAGCCGGCGTACCGGCTGGAGCGGGTCGTCGAGCTGGCCGGGGCCGTCGTCTGAGCGGTTTCATCCGGACACGGGCCCGATAAGTCCGTTTTATGACATACTGACCTTTACGCTGGCACGCATGACCCGTGCCTCCACCACCCGCCGTGCCGTGCTGGGACTCACGGCCGCCACGCTGCCGTTCACGGTGGCCGGGGCCGCGGTCGAGGAGCCGGACCCGGCCATCGTCATCGACGAGGTACGCCGCGCCAGCATCTCCGAGTTCATCGACGTGCCGGCCCAGATCGCCGCGCGCAACTCGGCCACGCTGCGCTCCCCCGCCCGCGGCGTGCTGGTCCAGCTGAATGTGCAGCCCGGCCAGTTCGTGCACGAGGGCGAGGTGCTGGGGCACATCGACTCGCCGTTGGCCATGCAGCGGCTGGCCCGCGCCCGGCAGGCCGCGAACACGGTCAAGTTCATCAAGAAGATCACCCCGGCCGACCTCGACGACCTCATCGAGGACCGCAAGAACAACGATCAGAACACGATCGACTTCTACCGCGACCTCGCCGAGCTGATCCCGCCCTCACCACTGCGCGACACCCTGCTCGAAGAGCTCGACGAGCAGGAGGACCTGCTCAACGACACCATCGACGACCTCGACGACTTCGCCGACGACGTCCACGACAACCTCAAGAAGCTCGACAAGATCCTGGTCGGCCTGAACGCGGTGACCCGGCTGCTGACCCAGTCGGCGGCCGACGCCGCGCAGAACACCGTGGACGCGCTGACCCTGGTCGCGCCGATCGACGGCACCGTGCAGCTCGGCGGCCCGGAGAGCAACGCGATCATCGCGGGCCTGCTGGCCGACCGCCTGCCGCAGGGCCCGCTCGCCTCGCTGCTGCCCGGCCTCACCGGCCTCGACGTCGGCACCGGCGGCGCCGGGGACCCCGGCGTGAACGACACCCCGGAGGTCGGCGACCCGGTCACCCCGGGGCGGGCCATCGTCACCATCGTCGACACCAGCGAGCTGTCCCTGGTGGGCGACGTCGACGAGACCGACGTGCTGAACGTCAAGACCGGCGACGAGGCGACGGTGAGCCTGGAGGCGGCGCCGGAGGCCAGGTTCAACGCCTCGATCACGTCGATCGACATTCTGCCGACCAAGTCGGCGCGCGGCGGGGTGGCGTACCGGACGAAGTTCGCGCTCAACGGCGAGCTGGACCCGGTGCCGCTGCCCGGCATGTCCGCGGTGGCCCACCTGCCGGTCGGCGACCAGAACGCCAAGCCGTCGGTGCCCGCGGGCGCCGTCTTCACCAAGCTCGGCAAGAGCTTCGTCTGGCTGGTGCGCGACGGCAAGGCGGTGCTGCAGCCGGTCACGGTCGGCGCCTCCGACGACGGCCGCGCCGAGATCCTGGCGGGCCTGACCGACGGCGAGCGGATCGTCGTCGACGGGCTCGACCACGTACGCGAGGGAATGACCGTCGAGTGACCGCCCGGACAGCAGCCGTGGTCGAGGCGCGGCAGGCGTCGCGCGACTACCGGGTCGGCACCGCCGCGGTCGCCGCCCTGCGTGGGGTGAGCCTGCGCATCGACCGCGGCGAGCACGTGGCGCTGACCGGTCCGTCCGGGTCGGGCAAGTCGACGCTGATGCACCTGCTGGGCGGGCTGGAACGCCCGACCGCCGGGCAGGTGCTGATCGACGGCCAGGACGTCGCCGCGCTGCCCGCGACCGGGCTGGCCCGGCTGCGCAACGGCGTGATCGGGTTCGTGTTCCAGAGCTTCCACCTGCAACCGCAGGCCACCGCGGTCGACAACGTCGCCCTGCCGCTGGTCTACCGGGGCGTGCCCGGCCCGCAGCGGCGCCGCCGCGCGCTGGAGCTGCTCGACCGGGTGGGCCTGGCGCACCGGGCGCAGCACCGGCCCGGCCAGCTGTCCGGCGGTGAGCAGCAGCGGGTCGCCGTGGCCCGGGCGCTGATCACCGAACCGGCCGTGCTGCTGGCCGACGAGCCCACCGGCAACCTCGACTCGGTCGCGGGCGAGCAGGTGCTCTCCCTGCTGGAGGAGCTGAACGCCGAACGTGGCGTGGCCCTGGCGATCGTCACGCACGAGCACCGGATCGCCGACCGCGCGGCCCGGCAGGTCGTGCTGCACGACGGCCGGATCACCGCCGACACCGGAACGGAGTGGCGATGAGGTTCGCCGAGGCGTGGCGGGTGGCCGCCGGTGCGCTGCGCGCCGCGCGGCTGCGCAGCGCGCTCACCGTGCTCGGGGTGGCCGTCGGGGTCGCCTCGGTGATGGTGCTGGTCGCGGTCGGCAACGGCACCCGGCAGGAGGTCGCCGGGACGGTGTCCAGCCTCGGGTCGAACCTGCTGCTGGTGGTGCCGGGCCGGATGGAGGTCGGCATGCCGACCACGTCGCGGCTCCAGCTCTCCGACGTCGACGCCATCGGCCGGATCGTCGGCGACCGGGACCGGGTCGCCGCGACGGTCGCCTCCGGCGAGACGGTGCTGGCCGGGACCGCCAAGACCTTCACCAGCGTCGTCGGGGCGCTGGACAACTCGCCCCGGGTGCTGACCCGGCAGCTGTCGGCCGGGACGTACCTGTCGCGCACCGACGTGGACACGGCGCGCCGGGTGACGGTGCTCGGCGCCTCGGTCGCGCGGACGCTGTTCGGCACCCGGAACCCGGTCGGGGCGCAGGTCACCGTCGCCGGGGTCCGCTTCCGCGTGATCGGGGTGTTCGCCCCGCTGGGCCAGAGCCTCGGCGTGGACCGCGACGACGAGCTGCACATCCCGCTGACCTCGGCGCAGCGGCTGCTGGGCACCGGCCGGGTCGACGCGCTGGCCGTCCGGGCCGACGCGCCCGAGCAGCTCGGCGACCTCGGCCGGCGCATCTCGGCCGAGCTGTCGCGGCGGCATCCCGAGACCGAGTTCAGCGTCGTCACCCAGGACCAGATCGTGGGGGTGCTGGACCGGGTGCTCGGGCTGCTCGGCGGCGTGCTGGTCGCCATCGCCGGGATCTCGCTGCTGGTCAGCGGGGTGAGCGTCGCCAACATCATGCTGGTGTCGGTGCGCGAGCGGGTGCGCGAGATCGGCCTGCGCAAGGCGCTGGGCGCCGGACCGGCCGACATCGCCGCCCAGTTCCTGGCCGAGGCGGTGTTGCTGACCTGCGTCGGCGGGCTGCTCGGCGTCGGCGCCGGGGCGCTCGGCGCGGCACTGGTCGACCGGCTCACCCCGGTCCCGGCCGTCCTGACGTGGTGGTCGATGCTGCTCAGCCTCGGTGTCGCGGCGGCGGTCGGGGTCGTGTTCGGGGTGGCGCCCGCGCTGCGGGCGGCCCGGCTGGACCCCGTACCGGCGCTGCGGACGGAGTGACGGATCAGCCCTGGCCCAGCTTGGCGGTCGGGGTGATCCGCACGATGATGCGCTCCTCGCCCTCCTTGGCGAACGGGTAGTCCTTGCCCAGGTACTTGTGCGACAGCTTGTCGATGTGGGCGCGGGCGCCGTCCTCGACCAGCTCGGCGGTGCCCTTGACCCAGAGTGCGCGGAAGTCGTTCGCGCGGTCGACGATCGAGACGCCCACGCGCGGGTCGCGGACCAGGGCGTCGTACTTCACCCGGCCCTTGGCGGTGTTGAAGATGATGTGCTCGCCGTCGGTGTCGATCCACACCGCGGTGACGTGCGGCGAGCCGTCGAACGCGGTCACGGCGATGTGGGCCAGCTGGGGCTCGTTGAGCAGGGCGACGTCTTCTTCGGTCAAAATCGGCATGATGGCGAATCTACCGGTCGGAACTGCTGTTCATGGCCTATTCCACCCCGAGCGGGATGTGCAGGCTCACCGCGCCGCGCAGGTCGAGCCAGGCGCTGGACGGGCCGCGGACCAGCCGCATGATCACCTCGGTACAGGAGGGGCAGCGCGCGACCAGGCCGGGCGCGTGGGCGTACACCCGCAGCGCCGCCACCGGCCCCTCGGCGCCGCAGTGCGCGCACCGCCCGCTGGCCGTGGTCAGGTCCACCGCGAAGATCTCCCGCAACGGCCCCGCCAGCGCGTTCCCGTCCGTGAAGTCCCCATCCTCATACCTGCCCTCGAACCGGTCCATCCCATCCTCCAGTGCCGCGTTTCCAGTGGTCAGGGGCCGCTCGGGCCGAAGCGTTCGGTGCGGACGCGGCGGGGCTCGTGGCCCAGGGCGATGAGGATGTCGGCGACCGCCTCGACGAACCCGGTCGGCCCGCACACGAAGCACGCGGGCTGGAAGTCGGCGGGCCAGGCGTGCGTGTTGACGTCGGCGACGCCCAGCCGCCTCGGCTCGCCGGGCCAGCCGTCCGGCGCCTCCCGCGTGTAGACGTAGGCGACGTCGAGGCCGAAGTCCTCGCGGGCGCGGCGGCGCAGCTCGTCGGCGTAGATGCAGTCCTGCGGCGTACGCACCGAGTAGAGCAGCCGGAACAGCGCCTTGCCGCCCGCCGCGCGCCGGGTGCGCACCATCGCCATCAGCGGCACGATGCCGGAGCCGCCCGCGACCAGCGTGACCGGCGCGGTGTCGGTGTGCCGCCACACGAACCAGCCGCCGACCGGCCCGCGCAGCTCCACCGGATCGCCCACCGCCAGCACGTCGGCCAGGTACGGCGACACCTCGCCGTCGTCGACCCGCTGCACGGTCAGCTCCAGGTGCGAGCCGTCCGAGGCCGACGCGATCGAGTAGCTGCGCTGCGTGCTGTACCCGTCCTCGGCGGTCAGCCGCACGTCGACGTGCTGGCCGGGCAGATGCCCCGGCCAGCCGGGCACGTCCAGGACGAGGGTGCCGGCGCTGGGGGTCTCGGCGCGCCGCTCCACCAGCCGCGCCACCCGCCAGTCCAGCCGGCTCAGTCCCCCTGGTACCGCTGCTCGCGCCATGGGTCTCCGTAGTCGTGGTAGCCGGCGCTCTCCCAGAACCCCGGTTCGTCCTCGTGCAACAGCTGGATCCCGCGCACCCACTTGGCCGACTTCCACAGGTACAGGTGCGGCACCAGCAGCCGGGCCGGTCCGCCGTGCGCGGGCGTGACGTCCTCGCCCTCGTACCGGTAGGCGATCCAGGCCTGGCCGTCGAGCAGGTCCTCCACCGGCAGGTTGGTGGTGTAGCCGCCGTAGGAGCTGACCAGCGCGTAGTCGGCGGCGGTCTCCACGTTCTCCAGCAGGGTGTCCAGGCTGACCCCGGTCCAGGTGGTGCCGAGCTTGGACCACTTCGTCACGCAGTGCAGGTCGACCGTGACCGTCTGGGCGGGCAGCGCCGTCAGCTGCGCCCAGTTCCAGGTGTAGCGCTGGCCCGTCTCCGTGATGATCACGAACTCCCAGGTGTCGGTCGGCACCCGGGGCGTCGGCCCGGCGGTGAGCACGGGGAAGTCCTCGGTCAGGTACTGGCCCGGCGGCAGCTTCGGGGTGCTCGCCGAGCGCCGCCCGTGGAACCCCGGCGAGACGATGCCCATCACCTAGAGCTACCACACCCGGGACGCGAAAAACCGCTCTTCGCCTGCTGGGAGCGGGGGCGAAGAGCGGTTCGGGGTACGCGTCAGCGCTGCTCGACCGGCACGAAGTTCCGCTCCGGCGAGCCGATGTACACCTGGCGCGGGCGGCCGATCTTGGTGGCCGGGTCGCTGATCATCTCGCGCCACTGCGCGATCCAGCCGGGCAGGCGGCCCAGCGCGAACAGCACCGTGAACATCTTGGTCGGGAAGCCCATGGCCTTGTAGATCAGGCCGGTGTAGAAGTCCACGTTCGGGTAGAGCTTGCGCGAGACGAAGAAGTCGTCGGCCAGCGCGATCTCCTCCAGCTGCATGGCCAGGTCCAGCAGCGGGTCCGGCTTGGCCATGCGGCCCAGCACGTCCTGCGCCATGTTCTTCACGATCGCGGCGCGCGGGTCGTAGTTCTTGTAGACCCGGTGGCCGAAGCCCATCAGGCGGACGCCGTCCTCGCGGTCCTTGACCTTGCGGACGAACGACGCCACGTCGCCGCCCTCGGCCCGGATGCGCTCCAGCATCGCCAGCACGGCCTCGTTGGCGCCGCCGTGCAGCGGGCCGGACAGCGCGTTCACGCCGGAGGAGACCGAGGCGAACAGGCTGGCCTGGGCCGAGCCGACCAGGCGCACGGTCGAGGTGGAGCAGTTCTGCTCGTGGTCGGCGTGCAGGATCAGCAGCAGGTCCAGCGCCTTGGCGAAGACCGGGTCGATCTCGTACGACGTCGCGGGCACACCGAAGGTCATGCGCAGGAAGTTGTCGACGTAGCCGAGCGAGTTGTCCGGGTACAGCATCGGCTGGCCGATGGACTTCTTGTACGCGTACGACGCGATCGTGGGCAGCTTGGCCAGCATGCGCACGGTCGAGATCTCGACCTGGTCGTTGTCGAACGGGTCCAGGCTGTCCTGGTAGAAGGTCCCCAGCGCGCTCACGGCGGCCGACAGCACCGACATCGGGTGCGCGTCCTTGGGGAAGCCCTCGAAGAAGCGCTTCATGTCCTCGTGCAGCAGCGTGTGCAGGCGGACACGCTCGGAGAACTCGCTCAGCTGCGCGGCGGTGGGCAGCTCGCCATACATCAGCAGGTAGGAGACCTCCAGGAAGGTGGAGTGCTCCGCCAGCTGCTCGATGGGGTAACCGCGGTAACGCAGAATGCCCTCGTCACCGTCGATGTACGTGATCGCGGAGGTACACGCCGCGGTGTTCACGAAGCCGGGGTCATAGGTGACGAACCCGGTCTCCTTCAACACCTTGCCGATGTCGAGGCCAGAGGCGCCTTCGACGGCAGGCTGTACATCCAGGGAGAGGTGCCCACCCGGGGTTTCCAGGTTCACATCCGCCACGACTTTCCCTCGCTTTATCGGGAGATCCTTTATCAGTAGTTAAGTTTCACCGTAATCCCTGCGGTTCGGCATCTGCCGCAGCCCCGGCTGAGGGGAGAATCACGCCGAGCCCCTCGTGCTTTAAAAGCACTTACCCGATTTTGGGACGATTTTTGAGTGCTTGGGGCAACTGACCGGGCACGGGTGCTGCGGACTGGGCATACCCCGCACCCGGCGAGGCATACCCTGAAACCGTGGCGACGCTGCCCCACCCGACCGTCATTACCGAGGAGGCCGACCGAGCCTTCCTCGCCATCGCGCTGCAATCGGCCGTGACCAACGTCGAGCTGGGCGGGGGGCCGTTCGCCAGCCTCATCGTCAAGGGCGACCAGATCATCGGCAAGGGCGTCAACCGGGTCACCAAGGACCTGGACCCGACCGCGCACGCTGAGATCACCGCCATCCGGGCCGCCTGCCGCCAGTCGCTGACGTTCCAGCTGCCCGGGACGGTGCTCTTCTCCTCCTGCGAACCCTGCCCGATGTGCCTGGCCGCAGCGCTGTGGGCACACGTCGACCGCGTCGTCTACGGCGCCACCCGCGTCGACGCCGCCCGCAGCGGATTCGACGACCTTCGATTCTACAACCTGTTCGAGATGCCCCGCCAGCTCTGGTCGACCCCGGTCGTCCAGGTGCTCACCCCGAACGTGATGGAGCCCTTCCGCGCCTGGCAGGAGAAGATCGACCGCGTCCCCTTCTGACGCGCGCCGGGCGGGTGGGCGGGTGCGGCTGCGGGTGCGTGGGTGGGTGGGTGCAGTTTCGGGGAAAGTGCACGAATCCGGACCAAGATTCCCGCACTTTCCCCGAAACTGCACGCCAGCCCTCAGGGGTGGGCGGCGTGGAAGGCGGTCAGGAGGGCGGTTTCGTCGGCGGGGGCGATGCCGCTGGCGGGGCTGCGGTCGCCCGCGGTCGGCAGCCAGGCCCAGGTGTCGCGGACGGTGTCGGCGAGTGGGCGGGTGACCAGCCCGGCGGCCAGGGACCCGCTGACGTCGCGGCACATGAACCCGGCGTACTCCGGCAGCGGCACCCACATCGGCAGCGACCGCTCCCCCATCCAGGCGTTCACGCCCTGCTCCTGGAGGAAGTCCTGGTCGACCCAGGTCAGTGACAGCTGGGTGCCGAGCGCCGCCGCGATGGCCGCGAAGAAGTCGCCGCGCCGCATCGGGGCGCCGATCCCGTCGTACACCCCGGCGAGCCGCTGCTCGGCGATGTGCAGCAGCCAGGTGGCCAGGTCGCGCACGTCGACCCACTGCGCCCACTCGTCCGGCGCCCCGGGCGCCAGCGTCTCCCCGCCCCGGGCCAGCCGCGACACCCAGTAGTCGAACCGGTTGAACCGGTCGCCCGGCCCGACGATCAGGCCCACCCGGCACAGGAAGAGCCGCTCCGGCTCCACCGCGCCGGACAGCGCCTGCTCGCAGGCGACCTTCGCCGGGCCGTAGTTGGCGCCGACCGCGTCGTCCTGCTCGGGCGTCGCCGGGGGCAGCAACGGCGTATCGGCCGGGGTACGGCCCGGCACGGAGTTGTCGGCGTAGGCGGAGCCGCTGGAGACGTACACCCAGTGGCCGACGCGGTCGCCGAGCTGGGCCAGCGCGTGGCGGACGTGGCTGGGCCGGCGGGCGACGTCGATCACCGCGTCGAACGACTCGCCGGAAAGGGCCGACAGGCCGTCGGGGGTGTCACGGTCCGCCACCACCAGCCGCGCCCCTTCGGGCACCGTCCCCGATACGCCACGCGCCGCACACGTGACCTCATGTCCTGCCGCGACGGCCTGCGCCGCCACCTCATGTCCGAGAAAAACGGTCCCACCCAGCACCAGCAGTCGCATGGCTGCCAGCATCACCGCCGCATCGCCCGGCGACCACCCCGTTCGCGGTCGGCGTAGCCGGCTGCGGCGTCATACGGCCGGGAGCACGAAAAGGCAGATCGCCCACTGCGTCACGTGGCCGGAGGTGCGTTTGGAGAAGATGTACGCCCCCTGGTCCCTGGCCCCGCCGATCAGGTTGGTCTGCGCGAATTCGCTCATCGTCCCGTTGCAGGGCACGTCGACGTATCCCTGGGCCTTGGCCGCCTTGAACTCGACCCTCATGGAGCCGCCACCGAGGCAGGCGCCGACCACGGCGAGGACGGAGCTGGGGTGCTTCCGCCTGGCGGCGGCTTCGTCCACGGCGGGAAACGTCGACTCGCCGGGTCCCTCGCCGGTCCACGACTCGACCACCGTGTTGGGGAGCTTCCGGAAGTCAGGCAGCGCGGTGGGCAGCACACTCGGCGCGGGCGCGCTCGGTGCCGACGGCACCGCGCCTGCTGACACGCCGCAACCGGCGACCGTCGACAAGGCACAGAGCAGCGCCAGGGCACCGGCCCCGCGCCAGGCCGCTTCGCGGATTCTGGTCACGACACCCATGGTCAGGCGGTCCGGAGGTCGGCAGGGCTCGGCATGTGGGGGACGGTAGCGGACGGATTCCACCGCCGTTGCCCCTCGCCGCTCACTCGGGTGGGAGGAGGCGGTGGTCGAGGGCGGTGTGGCGGCGCCCGGCGCCGAGGGTGCGGACCGCGACGGACAGCGCGCGGGTGGACCCGGCGAGCACCACGAGCTTCTTCGCCCTGGTCACGGCCGTGTAGAGCAGGTTGCGCTGGAGCATCATCCAGGCGGCGGTGGTCAGCGGGATGACGACGGCCGGATACTCCGAGCCCTGCGACCGGTGGATGCTGATCGCGTACGCGTGGACCAGCTCGTCGAGCTCGTCGAACGCGTACGGCACGTCCTCGTCCTCGTCGGTGCGCACGGTCAGCGACTGGTCCTCCGGCGACAGCCCGGTGACCACGCCGACGGTGCCGTTGAAGACCCCGGCGGTGCCCTTGTCGTAGTTGTTGCGGATCTGGGTGACCTTGTCGCCGACGCGGAACACCCGGCCGCCGAAGCGCCGCTCGGGCCTCCCCTCGACCGACGGGGTGAGCGCCTCCTGGAGCAGCAGGTTGAGGTTGCCCGCCCCGGCCGGGCCGCGGTGCATCGGGGTGAGCACCTGGATGTCGCGGCGCGCGTCGAACCCGAACCGCTTCGGGATGCGCTGGGCGACGAGGTCGACGACGAGCGGCGCGGTCGCCTCGGTGTCGTCGCACGGGAAGTAGAAGAAGTCGGGGAAGCCCTTGAGGTGCGGGAACTCGCCCCGGTTGATCCGGTGCGCGTTGACGACGACCCCGGACTCCTGCGCCTGCCGGAAGATCTGGGTCAGCCGGACGCGCGGCACGACGTCGGCGTTGAGCAGGTCGCGCAGCACCTCGCCCGCCCCGACCGAGGGCAGCTGGTCCACGTCGCCGACCAGCAGCAGGTGGGCGCCGGGCGCGACGGCCTTGACCAGCTTGTTGGCCAGGATCAGGTCGAGCATCGAGGCCTCGTCGACGACGACCAGGTCCGCGTCGAGCGGGTTGTCGCGGTCGTATGACGGATCGCCGCCCGGCTGGAGTTTGAGCAGCCGGTGCACCGTGGTCGCCTCGTGGCCGGTCAGCTCGGCCAGGCGCTTGGCGGCCCGGCCGGTCGGCGCGGCCAGCACGATCTTGGCGCGCTTGGCCCGCGCCAGCTCCACCACCGACCGTACGGTGAAGCTCTTGCCGCAGCCCGGCCCGCCGGTCAGCACCGCCACCTTCTCGGTCAGCGCCAGCCGCACCGCCTGCTCCTGCTCGGGGGCGAGATCATGCCCGGTGCGCGCCTTGAGCCACGTCTGGGCCTTGGCCCAGTCCACCCCGGCGAAGGCCGACAGCCGGTCGCGGCCGGTGTTCAGCAGCGTGAGCAGGCTCTGCGCGAGCCCGCGCTCGGCGCGGTGGAACGGCACCAGGTAGACGGCGGGCACCGGACCCTCGACCCCGGGCACCTCCTCGCGCACGACGCCCTCGTCGTCGACCAGCTCGGCCAGGCAGCGGGTGACCAGGTCCACGGGCACGCCCAGGTCCTCGCCCTCCTTCGTCGTCACGGCGAGGATCTTCACCGCGTCGGCGACCAGGTTCGGGGCGGGCAGGTAGCAGTGCCCGGCGTCGGCAGCCTCGCTCAACGTGTACTGCAAACCGGCCTTGACCCGCTGCGGGCTGTCGTAGGCGATGCCGACCGACCGCGCGATGGTGTCGGCGGTGCGGAACCCGATCCCCCACACGTCGGCGGCCAGCCGGTACGGCTCCTCGCGGACCACGGTGATCGAGCCGTCGCCGTACTGCTTGTAGATGCGCACCGCCAGCGACGTGGACACCCCGACGCCCTGGAGGAAGATCATGACTTCCTTGATGGCCTGCTGCTCGATCCAGGCCGCCGCGATGAGCTTGGTGCGCTTGGGGCCCAGCTTGGGCACCTCGATCAGGCGGTCCGGCGTCTCCTCGATGATCCGCAGCGTGTCGGTGCCGAAGTGGGCCACGATCCGCTCGGCGAGCTTCGGCCCGATCCCCTTGACCAGGCCCGACCCGAGATAGCGCTCGATGCCGACGATCGTGGCGGGCAGCACGGTGGTGTAGTTCCACACCTCGAACTGGCGGCCGTAGCGCGGGTGCGACGTCCACCGGCCGGTCATCCGCAGGCTCTCGCCCGGCTGCGCGCCCAGCAGCGCGCCGACCACGGTGAGCAGGTCGTCGCCGCGCTTCTCGGTGGCCACGCGCGCGATCGTGTAGCCGGTCTCCTCGTTGGCGTACGTGATCCGCTCCAGCACCGCCTCCAGCACCACACCGGGCGGCCGGGCCGGAGCCTGGCCGGGGGCGGAGGTCTGCGCGGCGGAGGTCTGCGCGGTCACCCCGACATCGTGCCGCATCCGTGCGACGAAGCAAGAAGGCCCAGCCTGCCAGGCATGTCAGACACCGGTCCGCCACGGTCGCCGAGAACGGTCCGACGGGTGGTCAGCCCGGCTTGATGTTCGGGTTCAGGTGGAAGACGTTGCCGGGGTCGTAGCGGGACTTGATCGCCGCCAGGCGGCGGTAGTTGTCCAGGCCGTACCCGGCGACGACGCGCTCGGCGCCCTCGGCGCCGATGAAGTTGGAGTAGACGGCGCCCGTCGACCACGGCTTCATGTCGGCGCGGGTGTCGCGGGCCCAGCAGATGGCCCGCCGGTCGTCCTCGGGGTCGGTCCACAGGCCCAGCGGGTGCACGACCCAGGGCGCGCGGCGCCACGGCACCGGGTAGCCCTCGGTCGAGCGGGCCACGGCGCCGCCGTACGGGAAGAGCACGTGCTGCGAGGGTGAGGGCACGACCATGTCGTACGCCCGGTCGCAGAAGCGGCGCACCGCCTCGTCCGGCAGCGACTCCAGGTGCTCGGCCGACCAGTAGTTGCGGTAGCCGGGCGGGTCGTCGAACATGCTCTGCAACTCGGCGTACGGCACCTCGACGATCAGCTCGCCGTCGTGCCCGAGCCCCAGCAGCGGCGCCGCGACCTCCCGCGCCTCGTCCAGCGTCCCGGCGTAGACCAGCAGCATCGCGCAGGCGAGCTTGCCGGCGAGGTGGTCGGGCACGAACGGCTCGGCCGGGGCGGTGAGGAAGATGACCCCGCCCCCGACCTCGTCCGGCGCCGACGCCATGAACTCCCGGTACGCCGCGACCACGTCCTGGCCCGCCTCCGGCGGCCACAGCAGCAGCGCGACGGCGACCTGGGGCAGCTCGTACAGGCGGAAGGTGAACGAGGTGGCGACGCCGAAGTTGCCGCCGCCGCCGTGCAGCGCCCAGAACAGCTCCGGGTGGCTGGTCCCGCTCGCGGTGACGGTCGAACCGTCGGCGGTGACCAGGTCGACGGCGAGCAGGTTGTCGCAGGCCAGGCCGTACTTGCGCTCCAGCCAGCCGGAGCCGCCGCCCAGGGTGAACCCGCCGACGCCGGTGGTGGAGACCCGGCCGCCGGTGGTGACCAGGTCGAACGGCCGTCCGGCCCGGTCCAGGTCGCGCATGATCGCGCCCCCGCCGACCACGGCGGTGCGGGCGACCGGGTCGACGGTGACCTGATTGAGGCGGCGCAGGTCGAGGACGATGCCGCCGTCGGTGAGGGCGGTCCCGGCCACGCCGTGGCCGCCGCCGCGTACGGCGAGCTCCAGTCCTTCGGTCCGGGCGAACGCGATGGCGCGGGCCACGTCGGCGGTGCTCGCGCACTGGGCGATCACGCCCGGCCTCTTGGTGATCATCGAGTTGAAGAGAGTGCGCGCGTTGCCGTACGCGGCGTCGTCCGGGGTGAGCACGGTGCCGGCGAATCCGGCCCGCAGCGCGCTCACCGCTCTGGTCCCCAGCACGGTCATGACCAACCCCCCGTCGGCCCGGCTCCCACCAGGATAAATGCCCGGGGCGGGGGCGGGGCGGTCAGTCGGCGGCGCGGATCGGGTGCGGGTCGGTGGTGGGCGGGGCGCCGACCGGGACCTCGCCGTCGCCGTACACCGAGCCGGGGTGCGTCGCCACGTACGTGTCGAGCGCGTCGGCCTTGGCCGCGGCGAACATCTCCAGCGTGCCGTAGCTGATCGCCTGGGTGCCCTTGACCTTGCCCCGCAGGTACGTCCCGTTGTTGGTCTTCAGCAGCACCAGGTCGTCGCTGCGCAGCCCGCGCAGGGTCCACAGGAAGTCGAACAGCTCGGCGTGGCCGGTGTCCATCTTCAGCGCGCTGCCGGCCGCCTTGATCAGTGCGTTCACCTTCAGCGGGTTGGTGATGACCCCGGCCGAGGTGGCCTTGCTGCCGATCGCCTTGAGCAGCTGCTGCTGGTGGCGCTGGCGGTCGTAGTCGCCGTTGGGGCCGCTCTTGCGCTGGCGGGCGAAGTCGAGCGCCTCCCAGCCCGCCATGTCGCGGCAGCCGACGGGGTGCACGTAGCTGTTGGGCAGGAAGACCCCGCTGCGCTTGCCGTACGCGTACTCGGGCTTGCCGTTCACCACGATGTAGTGGTCGGACGTCGTCGCGCGGTCGACGCACATGTGCACGCCGCCCAGCTCCTCGACGACGTCCTTGAACCCGTCGAAGTCGATCACGGCGACGCCGTCGAACTGGAGGCCGGTGAGCTGGTGGATGGTGTTGGCGGTGAGCGCGGCGCCGCCCTGCCAGTTGACGCCGTTGCGCGAGCCGTACACGTAGGCGGCGTTGATGCGGTTGCGCTTGCCGTAGAACCCGGCCTGCGGGTATGCCGGGATGTCGACGAGCGCGTCGCGCGGGATCGACATCAGGTATGCCTTGTCGTGGGCGCGCGGGATGTGCAGCACGATGATGGTGTCGGCGCGCCCGCTGCCCTCGGCCCAGCCGTGCCGGGTGTCCAGGCCCAGCAGCAGTATGTCGAGCGGGCCGGTCAGCGTGCGCCCCGAGATCGCCGGGGCGGGCTTGAGCGCCTCACCCTCCAGCACCGAGCCGGTCTCCACCGAGCTGGTCAGGCTCTGGAGGTAGGACTTGGTCAGCAGCGCCCCACCGAACCCGAGCGACAGCACGAGCAGGCCCACCCCGGCCAGCATGAACGCCCACAGCGGCAGGCGGCGGCGGGGGCGTTTGCGCAGGGTCATCGAGGTCTCCATCCAGGGGTCACCTGGCGACCGACCATACCAGCCCATTATTACCTTTTCGGGGGTTTTGTCCACTGAGTTGGTTTGGTTAGGTTTCAGCTCATCTGGATCGGGTATGTCGGCGGTGGAACCCGACCGAGAGAACCAGACCGAGGGAGTTGGTCATGGGTATCAAGGACAAGATCAGCAACGAGGCCGAAGACCTGAAGGGCAAGACCAAAGAGGCAGCCGGCAAGATGACCGACAACGAGCGCCTGGAGGCCGAGGGCCACATGGACCAGGCCTCGGCGAAGGCACACAAGGCCGGGGAGAAGGCCAAGGACACCTTCGACGACGCGAAGGACGCCGCGACGAACGCGATGCGCGGCCGCGGCTGACCTGGTGACGCACTCTGCCACGGGCGGGGCCGGCAGCGGTGGGCTGCCGGCCCCGGCCGCACCAGCCGTCAAGAAGGGCACCTTCTACCGCGTACAGCGATAAGAAGGTGCCCTTCCTTGCTTCGCTTCAGTGTTCGGAGCCGGAGAACGGTTCGGGTGGGTTGCGCGGGTCGCGGGGGTCGTCGTCGTTGAGCCGCTCGGTGTCCTCGTGGTGCCGCTGGTGGTCGCGCTCGGTGTCGTCCTGGGCCCGTTCCAGGTCGGACTCGGGCACCGGGTCGATGAAATCGCGCTCCGGGCTGTGACCTGCCATGACCGCCCTCCTCGGGGTTCCGGGAACACCTGCTGTGTACCCGCGTGGCGTTCCTGGCAAACCATTACAAGATGGACGTGCCGTGTATCGTGATCATGTCGGAGTTGTGCCGTGTTGCGGGCACTTGCGGTCACCCCGGACCGTAGGATGTGTAGCCATGACCAGCAGTGAACAACTCATCACCCTGAGTGATGCCGCCCGCGTGGCGGAAGAGCTGCGCGCCGAGCTGATCACGCTGCTGGACAGGTGGCAGTCGTGGCGCTCGGATCCCTCGTACCCCGGCACCGGCCGGATCGGGCCTGCCTGGCAGGCCGGGCTCGACCGGGCCATCGCCGGCACCAGCGAGGCCGTCGCGGCGCTGCCGCCGGGAACGGACCCGGCGGTGCTCGCCGACCTGACCCAGCCGCTGCTCGCCACCTTCTGGGCGCACAGACCAGGCCCGATGGCCGACGTGGTGACCAAGGTGGCCATGCTGCGGCTGCGCGCCCTGGCCCTGCGGGGCGACGCCGAGCCCGCGCTGACCGTCGAGACGGTCGCCGAACCGCGCCGGGCGGTGCTCACCCCAGCCTGATCATCGGTCGTTTACCGCGCGGTCGGACCGGGTACCTCCCGATCGTGGGCAACAGTTGCCCGCGAGGGAGGCACAAGTGATCGTCCTCGGTTTGATACTGCTGCTCCTGGGCTACTTCCTACACATCTCGCTGCTGTGGACGATCGGCATCATCCTGCTGATCGTGGGCGCGGTGCTGTGGATCGCCGGGTCGGTCGGCCGCCCCGTGGGCGGCAGACGCCACTACTGGTAGGAACATGACGTGCGGCGGGCCCATCGGGCCCGCCGCGTCACTTTCTACTGCTCCAGCAGCTTGCCCCCGGCCAGGTGCCAGTGCCGGGTATGGCCCACCGCGTCGGCGAAGTACGCGTCGTGGGTCACCGTGATCAGAGTGCCCCGGAACTCCCGCAGCGCCGCCTCGATCACGTCGAGGGAGTCGAAGTCCAGGTAGTTGGTCGGCTCGTCCAGCAGCAGCACCCGTGCCCGGCTGTTGACCATCACCGCGAGCAGCAGGCGGCGCAGCTCCCCCGCCGACAGCGTCCGCAGCGGCGCGTCCCACTGGTCGTCGTCGAACAGGTAACCCTCCAGCAGGCGCTCGGCGTCCTCGGCGTACACCGGGACGTGGCTGCGGAAGAAGTCGCGGACCGTGGTCGGGCGGCGCAGGTCGTCGTGGGTCGGCGGGAGCAGGGACACGCCCGCGGGCGCGTCGACGGCGCCGCCGTCCGGCGTGTCGCCGGTCAGGGCCCGCAGGAGTGTCGTCTTGCCCGCGCCGTTGACGCCGGTGAGGAGGATGCGGTCGCCGCCGTACACGGTCAGGTCGGTGGGTTCGAGCAGGGTGCGGCCGCCTCGGTGGAGGGTGAGGTCGCGGGCCTGGAGCACGATCTCGTCCGGCGTGGCCTCCTGGGGGAAGGCCAGGGCGAGGGTGGGGCGGGTCTGCGGCTGGTCGAGCCAGTGCAGGGAGGCCATCTGGCGGCGCAGGCGGCGTTCGCGGGCCTTGGCCTTCTTGGCGACCTTCTTCGCGTACCGGCGGATCTTGTCGGAGCCCAGGCCGCTGCGGACCGACTGCTCGACCCCGGCTGCCTGCTCGCGGGTGCGGGCGATGTCGGACTCCCAGCGGGTCCGGTCCTTCTCCTGAGCCTCGTAGTCCAGCAGCAGGCGCTCCCAGCGCTTCGCCTTCTCGACGCGGTAGGCCGAGTAGCCGCCCTCGTAGGACTGGAGCTCGTCGTGGATGCCGTCGAGTTCGAGGACGCGGGTGACGGTGCGGTCGAGGAAGGCGCGGTCGTGGCTGACGACCAGGAGGCCGCCGGTGAAGGCGGACAGCCAGTCGCCGAGCCAGGCGATGCCCTCGGCGTCCAGGTGGTTGGTGGGCTCGTCGAGGATGAGCAGGTCGGGGGTGTCGAGGAGGACCCGGGCCAGGGTGAGGCGGGCCTGCTCGCCGCCGCTGACCTGGCGGAGGGGGGCTTCGTCGGGGAGGTGGGAGAGGTCAAGGCGCTCGCGTACCTCGGCCAGGCGGTTCTCGGCGGTCCAGCCTTGCAGGGCGGTCCAGCGGTCCTGGACCTGGCCGTATTCGGTGAGGACGTCTTCGCCTCGGGACAGGGCCTGTTCTAGGTCGGCCAGGTGGGTGCGGATGGTGTCGAGTTCGCCCAGACCTGCGGAGAGGAAGTCGCCGACGGTGGCGTCGGGGTCGGGGACCTGCTGGGCGAACCAGCCGAGGCGGATGCCGGGGGCTCGGCGTACGTGGCCGGTGGCGGGTTTGAGCTGGCCGGTGAGGATACGCAGCAGGGTGGACTTGCCGGCGCCGTTCGGGCCGACGAGGCCGAAGCGGTCACCGGCGCTGAGGATGAGGTCGACACCGGCGAACAGGGTGTCGCCGGAGTAGTGGTGAGACAGAGAGACAGCTTTGAGCACGGTGATCCCCAGGGTGGGTGAGTGCGAGCACTGGGTGAGGCGCCGCCGGAGGCAGGCGCACGGGAGCCGACGGCCGTAGGCCGGTCAGGCAGGGCGAGCGGAAGGCTCAGCGCGTCCCGTGAATCACATGTGCGAAGGGCTCCCCGAGGAGACAACGTGGTCCTGGCGATGTTGCGCACTGCGGGAGGCTGGCGCAACCCATATTCCGAGATGCGTCGCTCGGGCAAGATGGTCCGCTCTCATGGGTATGCATACGTTGCTGCCGACGTCGGTAGAGACTAAACCTGTCGCTCTGTCCCATCCTGACACTTATGCACCCACGTCTCGGACGGCGTCGTAGCAGGGGCGCTGTTACCGAGCTGAGGCGACACAACGCACTTATGCTCGGCCAGCGCTCCAGCCAACCTCCCGATCTGCTCGCGTCGTTGTGGGCGTGCAACCTCCGAGAGATGGTGCGGCCGGCAGAGGATGGCTAGCTGCACGAACAGCCCGTGGAGTGGGTCACCCGTCCCATAGATCACGGCAACATCGCCGGACTGACGGAAGCGCCGAGGCCGTTAGCGTCCTCGGCACAGGTGTAAGTGGCTTATCGTTCAAATGTGCAGCCCCGACCGGGGTAGCGAGCTGCCGAAGTCTGGTACAGACTGATGTAGCTGTCAGTATCAGCCCGAAGGACACCCACTTGAGTATCGTCAGTCGTGATCTGGCACGGAAGCCGCTTGTAGAAGCGATCCTAGAGATCAGGTGGAAAATTAGCGGCACTACGGACCCTGCACACCCCCTATATACTGGCGCAATCGCTGGCCTTGTCGGAGATGTGTATCCCTTCCAGGTGCGCTTACCTGCCATTGATGTTCCGGATGAATATTCGCATTACATAGCGAAATTTCAGCTTCGCACCGGTCCCGAGCAATGGCCGCTTATTCAATTGGGGCCAGGTATTGCCACTCTCAACTCAACGCAGGAATATTCGTGGAACGATTTCTATCAGCGCGCAATGCAGCTTTGGGAAAACCTCCATCGAGTTTATCCGACATTCAACGGTGGAGCTCCGCCGGAGGTTGACCATCTTGTCCTTAAGTATATAAACGCATTCCCGTTGGAGGGCATGGGACCACAGGAGTTCCTTGCCGAAAAACTCAACACCGCCTTCGTGCTTCCCGACGGGATTGCGAGTCATGAGACGGCACCTTCGCCACATATCGCCGCACTCCAAGTAGCGTATCCGTTAAAGAAGGCCGGCACATCTGGCGTAGTGCGGATCCTGACAGGCACGAAGCGAGAGTCGCCAGCAATGATCGTCGAACTTTCTGCCGATGGTCGCCTTTCCGGGCCGGTGCACCAAGAGGATTTTGCGAACTGGCTCGATTACTCCCATGCGGTAATCGAACGCTGGTTCTTCGCTTTCATCGATGGTGAACTCTTTAAAAGCTTCACTATGGAGCGGTGATGAGTCACAGCGCTTTATACAACCCCCGGGATCTAGCCGGTCTTTCGGAGCTACGCGGAGACGAGCTACTGTCTGGCACGAGCGTTCTGAGAGATTCAGTCGTTCGGCACAACCTAGCCGAGTCAGACCGAAGCATGCCTGTACGCATGGGCTTCGCAGCTCGCGCCGCCGTGATCGCATCTCTCACAGGTGCAGCCGCCTTGGCTAGCTTGAGTACGGCGGTCGTCGCGAGTGACCCATTTAGGCGCCCTAACTCTTCTTCAGTTAGAGACTGGACCATTGGTGCCGCAGGGGACGCTATGGTGTCTACTGTGAGTGAGGTCGCCGATACAGTCAGCGAGTTGCAGGTAACCCTCGTGGAAGCCGCCTCAAACGCGGTAACGCAGCTCTTGCTGATGGAGGAAAGGAGGCGCGCTCTCGCGCTGCGAGAGTTCGAACTGATCGGGACCTATGATTTAGACGACGAGGACTGAGCTGCGTGATCTACGAAGAAGTTGAGACTGGCTCACCTATTCGGCAGGGCGACATCTTCGCGCGTGTACCTCGGTTCGATATTAACCTGTCCAAGATGTCGGCAATTACATCTTCTGGAATCCCGATCATTGGCGATTGGTCGCGCATCGAACACCTCGCAGAACCATCCAGCATAATCGTTGCAGTCAGACCGGTACTCGCCATTGTGATTAGCCAGGATTGCGATGCATCGCGCGCCGAAGAAATTAGCTTCTGCGAGATTCGTTCCTTCAGGGACGTGGATGCAGTGGCCAAGGATCTTACGGATGCGAAGTACAAGTCATGGGTAAAGATCATTACGACACATGCTAGGGTCAATCAGAAGTGGTTTTACCTACCCCAGGATCCAGCTTTCAAGATCGTTGAGCGGATGGCAGTCGACTTTCGAGTCCCCATGCGTGTTCCACGCGAGAACGTGGAGGATATGCGCCAGACCAATCGCGTGGGGCGCCTGAACGATGTAGCGCAATCGCATTTTCGGGAGCGCGTTGGCGAATTCTTTCGCCGGTATCCCTACGACGAATGGTACGCACTGTCACCCGAGGAAATGGGAGAGTACGGCCCAGCCAAGATGGGTATCGCCGAACCATTCCCTTGGCAGAAATCGCAATAGGCGCGATAGTCCTACTCGACCGGAACCCTTCGTGCGCAAATAACCAACTTTGAATACACGTACATCGTGGACTACCAGCGGCGGCCCATGTAAATTGCATGACACACAGTACTTCATAAACGCCCGATAGACCTGATCAACAGCTCAAAAGCCCGAGCGTTCGCGTTCGTTTGCACCTCTACATTGTAGACGGATCCCTATGGGACCTCCCGGCTCGGCAAATCGAAACCGCAGCTTGCTCCTGCGGATATCGTACGCGAACAAGCTCGACACCGAAGTTGTGAGGACTATACCGAGTGATAGCAACGCACAGCCATCAGAGCAGATTGGCGCCGTCATTGGAACGGATCGAGGGCAGAGGGTCGCAGTCGAGCGCATCGAGAATGCGCACAGCAAAGGCCTCGCTCATACGTTCTCTGACCTGGTCAGGGGTCCACCACTCCACGGCTACGGATTCGTCGGTCGGTCGCGGTTCGCCCGTGATCCGCTCGGCGAGGAAGACCAGAGCGACAACTCCGAGCTTCATGTTCTTGTAGACGCCGGTGAGCCGCACTGCCCGGACTTCGACGCCGGTCTCCTCCAGCACCTCACGGCACATGCCGTCCTCGATGGTCTCGTCAAGTTCGAGGACACCTCCGGGCAACTGCCATGCGCCTGTGTCCCGGCGCTGGATGACCAGTGCCCTGCCCTGCTCGTCAATGACGACCCCGGCGACGCTGACGGAGTGGCGCGGCTGAGTCATCGGGTCTCCTCGAACAGGCAGAGTGCGACGGTGGCGTCGTCGTGACGCTTGTACCGGGGCCGGGCGTAGCCATCGCCATCGGCATTCTCGGCTTGGCGGACCTGGCGAATTAGTTCTTCAGGTCCATCCTCGGTGAGGAGGTTGAGCAGACCGGCCAAGCTGTAGAGGTCGAAAGTATCGACGGCGCACGAGGCGCCGTCACTGAGCAACGCTGCCCTGCGTACCGCGCGGGGGCCGGTCAGCGGCAACCGGCCCGTGATGGCCTGTTCTGCTGCGACTGGGGTGGCGGCGGCAATCCAGTAACCCTCAGGAGTGTTGGTCAGCAGTCGTTTGCGCTCGGCCGCCACGCGGAGGCGTGCTGCATGCTCCTCGGAATCGATCGCCACGTCACCGGCCAGCGCCTCCTGACGGATGCGGGTGATCGCGCGTTCGAACCTCTTGTCAGTCATCCTCATCCTCGAAGTGCCTCTGTCGACAATGAGTGAGCTGTCGCACAGGATCAGGTACTCCAGCTCTGGCCCGTTCTCACGCACCATGCACACGGTTGCAGCGGGCGTGCTCGGGTTGCTCAGGTCGCAATCAGGGTGATCGCGCATCACCTGTTCGATGGCAGTCCCAAGCAAGTTCGACAAGGAATCCGTGGGCGCCTTATCGATGGTGTCCTTGAGCCGAACAACTAGCTGGCGGGTGTACCAGGCAGGGCCATGCATGCATCCGCTATCCAAACCATCTGTGGCTGAGACTCCATCGAGTACGCCGACCACGTTCGCGTAGTGAAAGACCTGGTCCTCGTTGTCGGGACGGCCCGGGGCGGCCTCGGTCGCCATGGTGACGCGCATCAGGCGGCCTGATCGTGCGTCGCGTCGTCCCACTCGTAGTGGAGCTTCCACAGGTGACCTGCCATGACGTGCACGCAGACCTCAATGGGCCGGTCGTGTGAGTACGCAACGTGCCAGATCTCAAACACCGGCTGTGTCGGCTCCAGTTCCAGGACGCGCTGCTCGGCGTCGGTAGGCATGCGGACCGTGATGTCTTCAGCAAACCGGGTGGGTGGGTAGCCAGCATCGGCGAGGCGGCCGTACGAACCACCGCGTCCGGCGTTCTCTCGCAGCAGGTCGGGCTGGCCATCAGCCAGCGACCAGGGAATGTATGAATCGGCGATCTGGGTGGGCTCGTCGTTGGCGTACAAGACTCGGCCGCGTAGCAGAGCTGGCTCACCCTCGGCCAGTCCAAGGATGTCAGCGACGGCCGCCGGTGGGGTTGCCTTGCCGATCTCGCGGTAGACGGTCCTGGAGTGGAGTTCGTGACGACTGACCTCGACCTCGGCCGCACCGTTTCCTTCGTTGCGGGCCACATAGCGCTTCTTGGCGTCCCGGAAGATCGTCGGCAGCGAACGGACTACCGTACCGGCACCTCGGCGCACCTTGATCTCGCCGGTGTTGCGCAGGATCGTCAGCGCTTTGTTCACCGTTGGCCGCGAAACGCGCAGCTCATCGGCAAGGCGGTCCTCACTAGGCAGCGCAGAACCTGGCGGGTACGTCCCGTCTGCAATGCGACTGCGAACGAGCTCGGCGATCTGAGCGTACTGAGAGCGCGAGGTCTCGATCGTGGCCATCAGGACTCCCTGCTCGTAGTACGTCTTACCCAGAGTAGGCCGCGCATTCATCAGGTCTCACGTTGGCTTGACGTAATACGTCTTGCGTTTTGCCTCGACGCTCTCTAGGTTAAGGCAGTAGCTCATCGGTCCGGGTCGCACCCTCGGGCCGGTGAGCTGCCGGAAGGGCGCCCACCGCATCTCCCAACTCGCAAGGCGCCCTTCCGCTCCCAACTCGACTCCGCAAGGAGGCTCGATGTCTTTGCACACGCCGATCCGCCCGCAGTGGAAGTGCGCGATCTGTGCGGCGGAGTGGCCCTGCCACACCCGCAGGCGGCAACTGCTCGCGCAGTTCGACGGCTCGCCCGCTTCCCTGGCGCTCGTCCTGGCCCGCCACCTCGTCCAGGCATGCGAAGACCTCCCGACGACCGCGTCCGGCCTGCTGCACCACCGCTTCCTCGGCTGGCTGAACGCAGCGTCGGCACCTCCGCGAACGCCGCCCCCGAGGCGACCGCTTCAACCGTTCCCGGACACTCACCTGCCGAACGCCGCTTCCATCGGCTACAGCACACGGCGCCCTGCGCCCGCCCCGCGACGCGGTGCACGTCGCCTGCTCGCAGCTCTGAAGATCGGCTGACGGGGCTGCGGCGACCACAACTCAATAGACGCTGGCCTATTACATCGACCACGAGAAGATCGCCTTCGATGTAATAGGCCAGCGTCTATGAAAAACGGGGTTGTGCCACGGCAGGCGGGGGCGGGTACGGCGGCTGCCGCCGTACCCGCGAATGGTCTTATTCCGCCGCTCGGCCCGCAGGCATCGTCGGCGCCACCAGCACCGCCAGCAGCAGGCCCACCAGGGCCGCGACCACCGGTATCCCGGTCAGCAGCTCCGGCGTCGGCACAGGGTCCCCCTTGCCCACCCAGTTGATCGAGCCGCCCGCCGCGTACGCCGCGCCGAAGAACGCGATCCACGTCCACCCGGCCGCCAGCGCGGCGAACACCCGCAGCCGACGCGGGGCGGCCGCGCTCGGGCGCAGCCACCAGGCCAGCAGGTCCACGCCGATGCCGCCCACCACCAGGCCGGCCACCATCTCCACGTTGTTGAAGCCGGTGACGGCCGTGGACAACAGCCCCAGGAACCCGTACAGGATGGTCGCCGTGCCGACCGGGACCGTCCACCGCTTGGCGATCAGCAGCAGCGGTGCCAACAGCACCACCGTGGTCAGCGCCAGCATCGTGACGAACCGGCCGGTGAAGCCCTCATCGGGGTTGGACAGCGCCACCTGCACCGATCCGGCCCCGAAGGTGATCACGTTGCCGTACTGGAGGAACAGCAGGATGAGGATGGAGCCGAGCGCGAGGCTGAGGATCGCGGGCAGCAGCGGGCGCAGCCCGGTGGCGACGGGGCGGTCCTGGAGCCACGCCGCGCGCAGCGGGGTGGTCACGATGACGAACATGGACACGACCAGGCCCAGGTGGGTGGGGCTGAACAGGATGTCGATGTTCTGCTCGATGCCGAACACCTCGTGCCAGGTGAAGTCGCCGAAGCCGAAGACCGCGAACGCCAGCACCGCGACCGAGGCCGACGCGTAGCCGACCGGCATGGCGCGCCAGTTCGGGAGGCCGCCGCCGCGCAGGGCCGGGCGTACGGTCCAGGCGATCCAGCCGCCCGTGACCAGGAAGCCCCAGTAGAAGACGGCGTGCCACGGGGTGAAGAAGGTCTCCAGGCCGGGCACGTTGTTATGCGCCCACGCGTCCAGCATCAGCCCGACGGTGAACCACAGGCCCAGCACCACCATCACCAGATCGGTGCGGTAACTCGTGATCGGGCGCACCGGTTCCGGTCCGGACGGTGCGGCTTGGACTTCGGATGCGGTATCGGTGCTGACCATGGTGGCTCCCCAGGTCGGATTCGCGGACGCGCCGTTGCGCGAGCAAGGATACCGCCGCTCACCCGAACGGCTCGCCCCCGTGGTACACAGGGCCGGTGGACGATCTCGTGCTGGACGCCGTACGCGACTGCGTGCTCGCGTACGGGGTGCGCCGTACCACCGTGACCGAGGTGGCGCGGCGGGCCGGGGTGTCGCGGATGTCGGTGTACCGGCGCTGGCCCGACGTGCAGAGCCTGGTCGGCGACCTGATGAGCCGCGAGTGGCACCGGGTGATCGTGGCCGCCCGCGACGGCGGGGACGCCTCCGCGCCGGGGCGGGAGCGGCTGGTGGCCCAGTCGGTGGCGGCGGCCGCCGTGCTGCGCGGGCACCCGCTGCTCCGCAAGATCATCGACGTCGACCCCGAGATCCTGCTGCCCTACCTGCTGCACCGGCGCGGAGCCGGGCAGGAGGAGATGCTCGCGTTCCTGGTCGAGGCGATCGCGGCGGGTCAGGCCGACGGGTCGATCCGCGCGGGCGAGCCGGCCCGGCTGGCTCGCGCGGTGCTGCTCACCGCCCAGTCCTTCGTGCTGTCGATGCCGACTGTCGCCGACGCGTACGACGCCGCCGACCTCGACCCCGAACTCGCCGCCCTCCTAGACCGCTACCTCGCCCCGTGACCGGCCGGTCAGGGCAGGAGGATGCCCGGGTTGAGGACTCGGGACGGGTCGAGGGCCTGCTTGACGGCCTGGAGGGCGGTGACGCCGAGGGGGCCGATCTCGCGGACGTACCAGTCGCGGTGCTCGGTGCCGACGCCGTGGTGGTGGCTGATGGTGCCGCCCGCGGCGAGGATCGCCTCGTTGGCGGCCTCCTTGGCCCGCTGCCAGCCCGCCACCGCGTCGTCGGCGTACGCCGTCACGATGGTGAAGTAGAGGGAGGCGCCGGTCTCGTACACGTGGGAGATGTGGCACAGGACCAGGGACGGGGTCGGCAGCGTCGCGAAGAGGGCCTCGCGGACGGCCGCGTACAGGCCCGGCAGCGCCGACCAGAACGCCGCCGTCTCCAGGGTCTCGGCGAACGCCCCGGCGTCGAGCAGCCCGTCGCGCAGGTATGGCGCGTCGAAGCGGTGTGCGGCCCAGTGCTCGCCGGGTGCGGTGCCCAGCGGGGTGCCGCCGAGTCCGGCCAGGACCTGCCCGGTGCGCTCGACCGCAGCGGCCACCTCGGCGCCCTCGTGCCCGACGATCAGCAGGCAGCCGCCTTCGCCGCGCCCGGCACCGGTCGCGCCGATCATGGTCTCGACCTCGTCGGACAGGCGGAGCACGGTCGGCTTCGGCCCGTCCTGGGCCAGGGTGCGGGCCGCCGCCGCGCCCTCCTCGAACGAGTCGAAGCGCCAGCCCTCGTAGTGCCGCTGCGCGGGGATCGGGCGCACCCGCACGGTCACCTCGGTGATCACGCCGAACGCGCCCTCGGAGCCGAGGAACAGCTCACGCAGGTCGGGTCCGGCCGCCGAGGCGGGGGCCCGGCCGGTGTGCAGCACACCCTGCGGGGTGGCCACGGCGAGCGCGACGACCATGTCGTCGAACCGGCCGTATCCGGCGGACAGCTGGCCGGAGGAGCGGGTGGCGGCGAAGCCGCCGATGGTGGCGTACTCGTAGGACTGAGGGACGTGGCCGAGGGTCAGCCCGTGCTCGGCGAGCAGCTCGTCGGCGCGCGGGGCGGGCAGCCCGGCCTGGAGCACGGCGGTGCGCGAGATCGGGTCGACGGCGACGAGGCGGTCGAGGCGGCGCAGGTCGAGGGCGACGTACGGGGCGGGGGTGGTGAGGCCGCCGACCACCGACGTACCCCCGCCGAAGGGCACCGCGGCCAGGCCGTGCTCGCCGCAGGTGCGCAGCACCGCGACCACCTGGTCGGTGTCGGCCGGGCACAGCACCGCCTCGGGGGCGTGCGGCACGGCACCGGCGCGCTGTAGCAGCAGGTCGGGAGTGGACTTGCCCGCGCCGTGCGCGGCGCGGGCGGCGGGGTCGGCGTGCACGTGCTCGGCGCCGACGATCGCGGCCAGGGCCGACAGCGCCGCCGCGTCCAGCGCGGACGGCGGCAGCTCGACCTGGTCCAGCTCCGCGACGGGCGCGGGCGGGCGCACGTCGAAGACCTGTCCGAGCAGCTTGGCCACGCCCTCGGGCAGCGGCCGCGCCTTGGTCCGGTCGCCCCAGCGGGCCCAGCCGGCCCGGTGCACTTCCCCGATCGCATCCATGTGTGACAGAGTGACATCAAATGTCACTTCGGCGCAAGCGGGGCGCGGTGCGCACCCTCGCCAGAGCCTAGGAGGGTTCCGTGTCCGCCTCCCTCACCGCCGCCCGGCGCGTCCGCGAGCTGGCCGAACTCGCCGACGGCGAGACCGTGGACCTGCTCGTCGTCGGCCTGGGCGTCACCGGCGCCGGGGTCGCCCTGGACGCGGCGTCGCGCGGGCTGTCGGTCGCCGCGATCGACGCCCACGACCTGGCCTTCGGCACGTCGCGCTGGAGTTCCAAGCTCGTCCACGGTGGCCTGCGCTACCTGGCCCGGGGGCAGTTCGGGGTGGCGTACGAGAGCGCCGTGGAGCGCGGCATCCTGATGACCCGCACCGCCCCGCACCTGACCCGGGCCCTGGGCATGCTGCTGCCCGCCACCGCCCAGACCACCCCTTCCTCGGTACGGCTGGCCGGGGCCGGACTGCGCGCCGGGGATGTGCTGCGGGCCGTGGCCGGCACCCCGCGCACCGTGCTGCCGACCGCCCGCGCGCTGACGGCCGCGCAGGTGCGCGCCATGGTGCCCGCGCTGCGCGCCGACGGGCTGCGCGGCGGGCGGCTGGGCTGGGACGGGCAGCTCAGCGACGACGTACGGCTGGTCGTCGGGCTGGCCCGCGCCGCCGCCGCGCACGGCGCCCGGATCGTCACCCGCTGCCGCGCCGAGGCGCTGACCGGCGACGGCGCCACCGCCCGCGACACCGTCACCGGGCAGGAGCTGCGCATCCGCGCCCGCGCCGTGGTCAACGCCACCGGCGTGTGGGCGGGCACCCTGGCGCCGGAGATCACGCTGCGCCCGTCGCGGGGCACGCACCTGGTGCTGCCCGGCACGCTGCTGCCCGGCCTGTGGACGGGGCTGACCATCCCGGTGCCGGGCGAGTTCTCCCGCTTCGTCATCGTGCTGCCGCAGCCCGAGGGCCTGGTGTATGTCGGTCTCACCGACGAGCCCGTGGCCGGGCCGGTGCCCGACGTGCCGGAGGTGCCCGAATCCGATGTGGAGTTCCTGCTCGGGGTGCTCAACCCGGTGCTGGCCCGGCCGGTGCGGCGCGACGAGGTGCTGGGCGCGTACGCCGGGCTGCGGCCGCTGATGGGCGGTGACGGCCGCACCGCCGACATCTCGCGGCGCCACGCCGTGATCGAGGGGCCGGACGGGGTGGTGACCGTGGTCGGCGGCAAGCTCACCACCTACCGGCGGATGGCGCAGGACGCGGTCGACCTCGCGGTGCGCCGCCGCGAGCTGAGCGCCGGCCGCTGCCGCACCCGCGACCTGCCCCTGCCCGGCGCGGCCGACCGCGCGGCGCTGGCCCGGGTCGACGCCCCGGACCGGCTGGTCTTCCGGTACGGCACCGAGGCGCCCGCCGTGCTCGCGCAGGCACCGCCGCCGCTGCACGGACCGCTGGTCGAGGGCAGCCCGGTCACCGGGGCGGAGCTGCTGTGGGCGGTGCGGCACGAGGGCGCGCTCACCGTCGACGACCTGCTCGACCGGCGCACCCGCCTGGGCCTGGTCCCGGCGTTCCGCGCCGCCGCGCTGGCCGCCGCCGAAGACATCCTGGCCCTGGGCACGGACTCGTGACGCGGCCTTAGTGACTGTTCAGTCGTGACAGGATAGTTCACGCATGAAAGAAGCTCGTTCCGGCGATCACGGGGGAAACCGTCGGAACGAGCTTGCATTGAACGTACCGCCTTTTCGCGCTAACCGCCATCCCCGATGTCCCCGGAAACTGATCGCACCAGCTTTCCAACCGATCGGCTCGGCCGCCGACAACCATGTGACCTGGGGTTGACCCAGTTCGGTGACCGGGTCATCGGACGAAAAACAAACTTCGACGCGTATCGGCGGCTCACGGCCCACCCGACGCGGCGCCCCCCGGACGGGTGAACGAGAGCAGCAGCTCCAGCAGCAGTCGCGTCCCGAAGCCGGTGCAGCCGGGTGTGCGCCACAGCCTCGGGTTCTCGCACTGCGCCGGACCCGCGATGTCCAGGTGCGCCCACGGCACGTCCCCCACGAACTCGGCCAGGAACAGGGCCGCGTGGATCGCCATCCCGTTCGGGCCGCCGACGTTCTTCAGGTCGGCGACCTCCGACTCCAGCTCGCCCCGGTAGCGGCGGTCCAGCGGCAGCTGCCATACCGGCTCGTCGGCGGCGACCGCCGCCGCGCAGACCTGCCGCAGCAGCTCGCGATCGGTGCCGAACAGGCCCGCGACCTCCGCGCCGAGCGCGCGCAGGCAGGCGCCGGTCAGGGTGGCGATGTCCACGATCGCGTCGGTCTGCTCCTCGGTCGCCAGCACCAGCGCGTCGGCCATCACCAGCCGCCCCTCGGCGTCGGTGTTGAGCACCTCGACCGTGGTGCCGCCCCGGATGGTGAGCACGTCGCCGAGCTTGGTCGCGGTGCCCGAGGGCATGTTGTCGGTGCACATGAGGTAGCCGGTGACCGCGGTCCGGCAGCCCAGCGCGGGCAGCACCGCCATCGCGGCCAGGATCGCCCCAGCCCCGGACATGTCGTTTTTCATAGTGGCGTGGACGGCGTCGGCGGGCTTGAGGCTGATGCCGCCCGAGTCGTACATGACGCCCTTGCCGACCAGGGTGACGTGGCCGTCGGCATGCTCGGGCCGGTAGCGCATCCGGATCATGCGGGGCGGGTCGGCGCTGCCCGCGTTCACCCCGAGCAGGCCGCCGCAGCCCAGCTCCAGCAGCGCGTCCCGGTCGAAGATCTCCGTCTCCAGGCCCGCTCCGTTCGCGACCCGGGCCGCGCACTCGGCCATGCGGACCGCCGTCAGCAGCGATGGCGGGGACGTGGCCAGGTCGCGGGCCATCGCGGCGGCGCGGCCGAACAGCTCGCCCCGGCGGGCGCCCTCGGCCGCCGCGCGCACCTGCCGCGCCGCCGTCAGCAGCACCACCTCGCCGACCAGCGGCTGACCGCCGCGCTTGGGCCGGCCGGTCTTCCCGATGTCCTTGAGCACCGGATACCGGTAGCGGGCCAGCAGCATCCCCTCGACCGCCGCCTGCGCGGCCGCCGCCGGATCCAGCCCCGGCCCCTGCGGCAGGGTCAGCACCAGGCGTTCCTGCGTCGCCGCGCAGCGCGCGTACGCCGCAGCCGCGTCCCGTACGCCCGCGGCGTCCAGCCGCGCCGGGTCGCCGATCCCGACCGCGACGACCGGCGCGCCGTCCCGGGTCAGCACCATCGCCTGGCCCACCCGCGCGTCGAACCCGGCCGCGCGCAGCGCGTCACGGCCGATGCCCAGCTCGGCGGGCACCTTCCCGGTGACCCCGACCGGCACCCCGGGCAGCATCGCGCCGTCGCCCCCGGAGGGCGGCCGCACCGACACCGCGACAGGACGCTCCCACGACGGCATCGGGTCCAGCCCCCTGACCGCGGCCACCATCAGCTCCCCCGCCCTCTCCCACCCTCTTCCCGCCCCCAGCATGGCCCTTGACCAGCCGAGTTGCCGGGCAATCGGGCGTATATGGCCCCCGCTCATGCCCGATTGCCCGGCAAGTCCGGCGATCATCGGCGGCGGGCGCAGAATGAGCAGAATGAAAGGCATGACACGGTATGGGGCGATGTTCGGTCCGGACATCACCTTCCTGGGCGTACCCCGCTGCGACTGGCGCGAGCCCGACGGCTACGCCGACGCCGACGTGGTCATCCTCGGCGCGCCGTTCGACGGCGGCACCTCGCACCGGCCCGGCACCCGGTTCGGCCCCTCCGCCATCCGCGGCACCGACTACCTACCGCACGACTCGTCCCGCCCGCACCTGGCGCTGCGCGTCGACCCGCTGGGCCCCGACCTGACCGTGTTCGACGCGGGCGACGTCGAGGTCTACAGCGGCGAGGTGCTGCGCAGCTGCCAGGCGATCGAGGAGGCGGTGGCGTTCATCGCCGGCCACGGAGCCGTCCCGCTGATCCTCGGCGGCGACCACACCATCACCTGGCCCGACGTCACCGGGGTGTCCCGCCGGTGGGGCGCCGGGCGCGTCTCGGTCATCCACTTCGACGCGCACGCCGACACCGGCGACATCACCTTCGGCTCCCTGTACGGCCACGGCCAGCCCATGCGCCGCCTGATCGAGTCCGGCGCGGTGCGCGGCGACCGGTTCCTCCAGCTCGGCCTGCGCGGCTACTGGCCCGAGCCGCCGACGCTGGACTGGATGGCGGCGCAGGGGATGCGCTCGTACCACATGGCCGAGATCGTCGACCGGGGGCTGGACGCGGTGCTGGCCGAGGCGTTCACGATCGCGCTGGACGACTGCGACGCGGTGTTCCTGTCCGTCGACGTCGACGTGTGCGACCCGGCCCACGCACCCGGCACCGGCACCCCCGAACCCGGCGGCCTGTCCGCCCGGCAGCTGCTGGACGCGGTGTCGCTGATCTGCCGGACGCTGCCGATCGCAGGCATCGACGTCGTCGAGGTGTCCCCGCCGTACGACCACGCCGAGATCACCGCCCTGCTCGGCAACCGGGTGGTCCTGGAGGCCCTGTCCGGCCTGGCCCGCGCCCGCCGCGACGCCCACTCCCCCACCCCGTGGAACCCCGCCACCCCGCTGCTCGACCAGCGCCCGACCTGACCCCTCGGCCCGACCCCCGGCCGAGTTGCCGGGCAGGTGGGCGTATCGGGGCCCCGGTTTCGCCCACCTGCCCGGCAACTTGCCTGATCAAGGTGGGCGGGGCGGGTGGTCGCCGCCGCCCGTGACGAGATTCGGACCCATCGGCTGACACGAAGCCGACCGTAGGTGGCCCGACCCTCCACTCTCGACGGTCACGGTCGGACACATCGCGGGCACTCATGGCCATACAGCGATGTCAGGGCAGGTGGGCGTCGTGCGAGCCTGATGGCGCCCGGCCGTGCCCGTCACGGCCGGTGCGTCTGTCGGCGGAAGGTCCGAGCCTCGGGAGTCGGTCATGGCCAGGAACAATTCGGCGCTCGTACACGACGACGGCGGCGGGTCCACGCTGCCGACGATGCCGTACCGCAGGCGCGCCCGGCTGAGAGACCGGTTTCACGGGTGGTGGGACGGCCGCCTGGGACGGCCCGACGTCAAGGCCGCCGACCTGCGCACCGCGTACTGGCGGGAGCTGGAGAACGAGGCGGAGAAGCTCTTCCACATCGAGGAGATCCGCTTCAACGAGGCGTACCGGGGCACCATGGAGGAGGCGGCCGCCAAGGCGATCCAGCTGGAGCACAGCCGCGAAGCCCTCTCCGACCTGCGTGCCGCCGTCGGGGCGACCCGGGACACGCTGGCCCGGGAGACGGCGCGGCTGGACGCCCTGGCCGAGCCGGGCGTCAAGCAGACCGCCGAGGAGCGCCAGGAGCGCCGCGACCAGCTGTTCCGGTTCAACAGCGCGCACACCGCGGCCATCCAGCGGCTCGACCAGGAGCGCGAGCGGGTCGCGCGGCTCGAGGTGGAGATCAAGCAGCTGGAAGTGAAGGTCAAGCTGGGCATGCAGCGCGCGGCCACCCAGGCCAATCTCGCCTGGCGCCACGTCACGGAGCGGATCAACGTCTACCGCCAGTCGCTGTGCCGCAGCCACCGGTTCGGCAACGAGCTGGACAGCCGCCTGGGCGACACCGCCGACACCCCTGTCTTCCAGCCCGAAAACAGCGACAGCGAGAAGTGACAGTCCTTTTTTGAACGGGAGGCGTGACACCCCCATGGCCAGCCCCACCGCACCACCCCCGCCGCCCGCGGTTCCCGGGCAGTACGGCGCGCTCATGCCGCCCAACCGCGACGCCCTGCGCCGCAACATCGAGAGCGAGATCGCGCAGATGCCGGCGGTGACCGGCAGCAGCGGCGCGATCTTCGACACCGAGGTCGACGCGCAGTCCGACTCCTGGGAAGCCGACATCGGCTCGGAGTACCAGCGCCAGCTCGAACAGCTCCAGACCCGGCTGGGCGAGCTGGCCCCGCGCAACCGGCAGCAGTCCGCCCTCCTGACCACCGCGCGCAACGACCACGCGCTGGCCAAGGAGGCGCACGACCGGGCGTACTTCAACCTCACCGGCCACCGCCCGCCCGCCGATCCCGTCCCGGCCCTCTCCCTCGCCGAGGCCGATCCGGCCACCGGCGGCCTGGCCGGATCGCCGCAGCCCGGCGGCCAGGCCGCCGACGACCGCGACATCAGGCTGGCGCACCCGCCGGCGGCCGGCACGGCTCTGGTCGCGGCGGACACCCCGGCCGCGACGGGGCCGGTGCCGAATCCGAACCGGGTCTACGCCCGCCACGGCGAGCTGGACAACGTGTCGTTCGGCGACGTCATGCACTACCTGGTGCTCGGCCTGGCCGGGGTCGCCGACTTCGTCGCGTTCTACCAGGTGCTCGCGCTGGTGCTCGGTGCCATCCCCGAGCTGCTCTACGCGGCCGTGCTCGCGGTGACCCTCATCGCGCTGCTGCTGATGCACAAGGCCGGCACCACGGCGCGCGACGTGAGCGCACGCCAGCCCGACGGCAAGATCTGGATCGTCGTGGCCTGCGTGGCCGCCTGGGTGGCGCTGGGCATGGGCGCCTTCTTCATGCGGCTGACCGTGCACGACGACACCGGCGCCAGCACCTCGCTGCTGAACTTCGGCGGGGTCCAGTTCGGCCAGGACGACACCTCGGTCACCACGAAGGCGATCGTCTTCCTGGTCGTCTTCGTCACCACCGGCGTGCTGGCGCTGATCGGGGCGTACCTGACCTGGAACCCGTTCCGCAGCGCGTACCGCAAGGCCCGCAAGCGGCTGCGCAAGGAGGCCGCGGCGCTGGGCCGGGCGGAGAGCGAGGCGTCGGTGTCGCTACAGGAGGCCGAACGGCTGCGCAAGCGCCTGGAGAGCGGCGAGAAGGCCAGTGCCGACCAGGCCCGCGAGCACCGGCGGGCGCTGGGCTGCGAGCTGAAGTCCCACGCCCGGGTGCAGATCGCCAAGCGGCTGACCGACCCGGACGAGATCAAGTTCCTGCTGAACCAGCCGATCCCGGGCTGCGGCGGCCGGGCGGGAGCGAGGTCCGGTGGCGCGGCGTGAACCGGGGCGCGGCCGCACCGCGCCCCGCTCGATCCTGGCCCTGGCGCTGCTGGGCACGCTGGTCCTGCCCACCGCGGCGTGCTCGCGGTGCTGCCCGCCGGAGGTGACGTTCGCGGCGCTGCCGCCCTGCCTGGAGCAGGGCGGACAGCTCGCGCTGGCGGTCGGCGTACGGTCGAACCAGCCGGTGCCCGAGCTGCCCACCGAGGTGCTCACCCTGGTCCAGCGCAGCGCGTACGACGGCAAGCGGATCATCGTGTTCGGCGTCGACGGCGACCCGAAGTCGGCCGGTGACGGGACCTTCCGCAGCGGTGCCCAGAACGACATCGCCTGGCGCCGGGACCTGGAGAACTTCGAGAACGGCATCGCCCACGCGGTGACCTCGGTGAAGGCCGCGAAGGCGCAGGCGAACCCGCTGGAGGCGGTGGCCCTGGCCGGCGAGGCCGTCGGCAGCGGCGGCACGGTGGTGCTGCTGGACTCCGGGCTCCAGACGATGGCCCCGATGGACTTCCGCCAGGAGGGCATGATCGACGCCGACCCGGCGGAGCTGGTGGACTTCCTGGAGAAGCAGCACCAGCTGCCGCACCTGGAGGGCCAGGCCCTGGTGCTGGTCGGGATCGGCAAGACGATGGCGCCGCAGGCGTCGCTGGACACCGCCCGCCGGGAGAACCTGCTGGCGATCTGGCGCGAGATCGGCGCCCGCGCCAAGGCCCGCTGCGTGCAGGAGCTGTCCGCCGGGCAGCACGACCAGGCCCCCTCCGGCACGCCCGAGGTGGGCGTGGTCGCCATCCCGGAGCCGCCCAACCCGCCGGCGGAGGACGTCTGCACCGCGATCAGGATCCCGGACGCCGGCCGGGTGCGGTTCAAGCCCAACACCGCGGAGTTCCTCAGCGAGGCCGACGCGACGGAGGCGCTCAAGGTCTACGCCGAACGGATCAAGTCCTCCAAGTACACGGTGAAGCTCACCGGTACCACCTCGTCGTCAGGCGAGAACCGCAACACCGACAGCAAGAAGAAGCTCTCGCTGGACCGGGCGGAGGCCGTGAAGCGGATCCTGGTCGGGCTCGGCGTCGACGCCGCGGGCATCGAGACGTTCGGCGCCGGGATGGACTTCCCGGGGTACCTCCGCGACCGCGACGCCGAGGGGCGGCTGGTGCCGAACCTGGCCAGCCGCAACCGCAACGTCATCCTGGAGTTCACCGGCTGCGGCTAGGCCCGCCGGCATACCCGCGGACATGCGGAAAGGGGCACCTCCCGTGGGAGGTGCCCCTTTCTTTACCGGTCAGCCGAGCCTCAGGCGCTCAGCGTCCGGCGGCGGCGCATGAGGAACAGCAGGGCGGCACCGACGCCGACCAGGGCCAGACCCGCCAGCACGATCGAGGTGACCGCGGTGCCGGTGGTCGGCAGCGAGTCACCCGACGGCGACGGCGACGGGACCGGGGCGGGGCTCGTCGGGCCGGCCGAGGGGCTCGTCTCGGGCGACGGGGTGGCCTCCGGCGACGGGGTGTTCTCCGGCGACGGCGAGGTCTGCGGCGACGGGCTGGTCTCCGGCGACGGCGACGTCTCCGGTGACGGGGACGTCTCGGGCGACCGGGTGGCCTCCGGCGACGGCGAGGTCTCCGGGGACGGGCTGGTCCCCGGCGACGGCGACGTCTCGGGCGACGGGGACGTCTCCGGCGACGGGGTGGCCTCCGGCGACGGCGAGGTCTGCGGGGACGGGCTGGTCGACGGGCTGCTCACCGGGGACGGCGTCGGCGAGCCGGGCACCTGGCCGCCGGGCGAGGTCGACGGCTGCGGCTCCGACTTCGTCCAGCAGGTGTGGGTCACCAGCAGCTTGGGGTCGCTCTTGCCGCCGCCCTTACCGTCGGCGACGACGAGGGCCTGCGCGGTCTCAAGCTTCCACCCCGCAGGGACGACGACCCAGGCCAGGTGCTTGTTGGTGGCGTTGGCGAAGCCGTTGGGGTACCCGTCGGCGTCGCTGTCCTTGAGGTATGTGGTGGTCTCGGTGCCGTTGTGGGAGAACTTCGCCCACATGCCGACGGTGGTGTCGAAGATGTCCGGCGCCACGTTGAAGACCCAGCCGTCGAACCCGGCGCCGAGGGCTCCCGTGTCGTCGCAGTTCTTCTCGTACGCGGTGGCATAGGTGCCCTGGTGCTGCGACTTCAGCACGGCGTTGTAGGGGGCGGTCGGCGTGTCACCGGCCAGGGCGGGGATCGCGACCAGGGCGATGCCTCCGGCAGCGGCGACAGCGCCCGCGATCACCGCGGCGCGCACGCGCTTGTTCATGTGGGACTCCGAGGGGAAGACAAAGTGCGACACCCCATCCTTCCCAAGGCGGTCACCGACTGTGATCGCGCCGACGGCCCGGAACCGCAGGCTGCTCCGGCCCTCTGACCTCGGCCTTTCGGCCCATGGCCGTGTCACGGGTAAGGACCGGCAGTACAGACGGACATCGACATCCGTTACCCGGGGTATGCTCGTCGCGCCGGACCCGGAGGTCCGGCGTCTCCGTTACGCACCTCCGCTCGGTGCCATATGTCATCGCGAAGGACGGTCCTCTGATGAGAGAGACCCAAGCGCCGTGGCCGGCCCGTGACGGGTTGCGCATCACCTCGGTGCGGGCCATCGTCACCGCCCCCGAGGGGCTGCCCCTGGTCGTGGTGCGTGTCGACACCAACGACCCCGGCCTGTACGGCCTGGGCTGCGCCACGTTCACCCAGCGCTTCCACGCGGTGGTGGCCGCCGTGGACCAGCACGTCGCCCCGATGCTGATCGGCCGGCACCCGGCCGACATCGAGGACATCACCCGCATGGTGCACCTGTCGTCGTACTGGCGGGGCGGGCCGGTGCTCAACAGCGCCCTGTCCGGGGTGGACCAGGCGCTGTGGGACATCGCGGGCAAACGTGCCGGCATGCCGGTGTACGAGCTGCTCGGCGGCCGGGTCCGCGCCGCCGCCGACACCTACCTGCACGCCGCCGGACCGAACGTCGGGGCGACGCTGGAGCACGCGCAGCAGATCATCGCCGACGGCTACCGCCACGTGCGCCTCCAGGTCGGCGGCCCCGGCCTGGGCACCTACGGCGCGGCGGGCACCCCGGACGCCTACCCGGGCTCGCCCTACCCGGACGGCTGGGACGTGCAGCAGTACCTGCGCGACACCCCGAAGCTGTTCGCCGCCGCCCGCGAGGTGCTGGGCGAGGAGCCGAACCTGTGCCACGACGTGCACCACCGGCTCACCGTGAAGCAGGCGATCGGCCTGGCCCGCGCGCTGGAGCCGTACCGGCTGTTCTTCCTGGAGGACCCGATCCCGCTGGAGCTGTACGACCGCCTGCCCGAGGTCCGGGCGGCCGCGCCGATGCCGCTGGCCGTCGGCGAGCAGGTCGCCTCGGTCGCCGACGCGGCCCGGCTGGTGCACGGCGGCGGCGTGGACATCATCCGGCTGCACGTGTCGGCGATCGGCGGCCTCACCCCGGCCCGCAAGATCGTGGCGATGTGCGAGCTCATGGGCGTCGGCACGGCCTGGCACGCCCCCGCCGACGTGTCGCCGGTCGGTGCCGCCGCCAACGTGGCCCTGGACGTGACCTCGCCCGCGTTCACCATCCAGGAGGGCCACCTGTGGCCCGACCCGGTCCGCGAGGTCTTCCCCGGCACCCTCGACCCGCGCAACGGGTACCTGTACCCCAACGACGCCCCCGGCTGGGGCATCGAGCTCGACGAGAAGGCCGCGGCGAAGTACCCGCCGGTCACCCACCTGCACGAGCGCTGGGCTGCCCGCGTACGCCGCCCGGACGGCGGGATCGAGGCGCCGTGACCGGGCACGAGCCCCGCCGCGTCCTGGTCACCGGGGCGGCGGGGCGGCTCGGCCGCGCCACACTCGACCTGCTGCACCGCCGCGGCGTCGCCGCCACCGCGCTCGACCTGGCCGACCCGGGCGACCTCAAGGCCGACCGGGTGCTGGTCGGCGACACCGCCGACACCGACACGGTCCGCGCCGCCCTGGACGGGGTGGACGCCGTCGTGCACTGCGCCGCCATCCCCGCGCCGATGCTCGACACCGCCGACAACGTCTTCGGGGGCAACACCCGGGGCACGTTCACGGTGCTGGAGCAGGCCGGGCAGGCGGGCGTCCGCCGGGCGGTGCTGGCGGGCAGCCAGTCGGCGCTGGGGCTGGCGTTCGCGCCGGTGCCGCTGCGCCTGCACTACGTGCCGGTGGACGAGGCGCACCCGTTGCAGCCCGCCGACCCGTACGCGCTGAGCAAGCAGGTCGACGAGGCGACCGGGGCGATGATGGCCCGCCGCCACGGCATGACCGTGGTGTCGCTGCGGTTCCCGCTGCTGGGCGGGCTCGACGAGCGGCTGCCGGTCTACGCCGCGAACTTCGCCGAGCGGCCGGAGTGGGGCGCGGCGTCGCTCTGGGCATACCTGGAGGACCGCGACGCGGCCGCCGCGAACTGGCTCGCGCTCACCCGACCGCTGTCGGGCTTCCACCCGATCCTGGTCGCGGCGCCGAACACGCTGGCCCCGCAGCCCACAGAGGAGCTGCTGGACCGCTTCCACCCGCTGGTCCCCCGCCGCGCGGTCTTCCCCGGCCGCGCCGTCCCCCTGGACCTGACCAGCGCCGCCACCCTCCTCTCCTTCACCCCGCAACACCTCCACCCCTGAGCACCGCCTCAGGGCGGCCGGGTGCGTGCAGTTTCGGGGAAAGTGCTGGAATCCGGTCTGAGATTCATGCACTTTCCCCGAAACTGCACCCGGCCCGTCGCGGGGTCAGGCGCGGGGCGGGGCGGCGCTGTCGCGGATGACGAGTTCCGTCGCGAGTTCGACGCGGGGGCTTTCGATCTTCTCGCGTTGGGCCAGGCGCAGGACGGTGCGGGCGGCGAGCAGGCCCATCTCGGCCAGGGGTTGGCGGACGGTGGTCAGCGGCGGCGACGACCAGCGGACTTCGGGGAGGTCGTCGAAGCCGACGACGCTGACGTCGTCGGCCACGCGCAGTCCTTTGCGGCGGATCGCCTCGTAGACGCCGAGGGCCATCTGGTCGCTGGAGGCGAAGATCGCGGTCGGCGGCTTGGCCAGGTTGAGCAGGTGGGTGCCGCCCGCGAAGCCCGACTCGTGGTAGAAGTCGCCGGGGAAGATCAGCTTGTCGTCGCCGGGCAGGCCCGCGGCCTCGACCGCGGTCCGGTAGCCGTCGAGCCTGGCTCGGCTGCACAGCAGCTGCGGCGGTCCGGCGATGAACCCGATCCGCTGGTGTCCCAGCCCCAGCAGGTATTCGGTGGCGCGCAGGGCGCCGTTCCAGTTGGTGGCGCCGATGGTCGGCGCCTCCTGCGGCGGCACTCCGGCGGGGTCGACGATGACCACCGGGATGTTGAGGCGGCGCAGCTCGGCCTGCAACGGCGGCTCCAGCGTCGAGGTCACGAAGATGACCCCCTCGGAGGCGCGCGAGCGCAGGTTGTCCAGCCACTGCTTGGCCGAGGCCGAGCGCCGGTGGATCGCCGACACCACCGTGCCGACCCCGGCGGCGTGCGCCACGTCCTCCACGCCGCGGATGATCTCGACGGCCCAGGGGCTGTCCAGGTCGGGGAAGACCAGGTCGATCAGACCCGAGTTGGTACGCATCGCGGGCGCCCGCCGCTGGTAGCCGTGCCGGTTGAGCAGCTCCTCGACGCGCTCGCGGGTCTGCGGGGCCACGTCGGAACGCCCGTTGATGACTCGCGACACCGTGGGCACGGAGACGCCTGCCTCACGGGCGATCGCCGCGATGGTGACCTTGCGGTTGTCGTCGACGGCCACGGTCGTCTCCTTCGTCATCGCACCACCCCGCGGGCCCTGCGGCCGGAGAGCTTCCGGGCGCGGGGCTCCGCCGGCCGCTGCCTCGGCCGGAGGGGATCACGGAAACCTATCGCAAACACGCGCCGTACACCTCAGCCCTTCACGCTGCCGGCCAGTCCCCCGACCAGTTGTCGTTCGGCGATGGCGTAGAAGGCGAGTGCGGGGAGCATGGAGAGGATGACGTAGGCCAGGACGCGGGCGGTGTCGTCGGCGTATTGGCCTTGGAAGGCTTGGACGCCGACGGGCAGGGTCCACCAGTTCTGGTCGGTGAAGACGACGAGGGGGAGCATGAAGTTGTTCCAGCTGGCGACGATGGCCAGGACGGAGACGGTGGCCAGGGCGGGTCTGGCCATGGGCAGCAGGATGCGCCAGAAGAACGCGAACGGTCCGCAGCCGTCGAGGGTGGCTGCTTCCTCTACTTCGGCGGGGATGGTGCGGAAGAACGAGCGCAGAATGATGATCGTGGTGGGGAGTCCGAAGGCGGCTTGGGGCAGGATGACGCCGAGGGGGTTGTCGAGCAGGTCGAGGCTGCGCAGCAGGATGAACAGGGGCAGGATCGCGACCGCGAACGGGAACATGAGTCCGACGGCGAACAGGGTGAACAGGAACTCCCGGCCCCGGAAGCTGAATCTGGCGAAGATGAATGCGGCGGCGGCGGATGCGGCGACGACGACGATGACGGTGGCCAGGGCGATGAGGATGCTGTTGGCGAGTTGGCGCCAGAAGACTTCGCTGCCCAGGATGCCGGTGTAGTTCTCGGGGTGCCAGGGGTGGGGTAGGCCGATGGGGTTGGTGGAGAGCTGGCCGTTGTCTTTGAAGCCGCCGAGGATGCCGAATCCGATCGGGATGACGATGAGTGCGCCGATGGTGATGGAGATCAGATGTAGGAGTGTGCGGCGGGCGCGGGTGGCCATGGTGGTTTTCATCGCTGGACTCCGCGGGTGGTGAGTGCGCCCTCGAGGTCGCGGCGGAGTACGAACCGCTGGTAGAGCAGGGCGAAGATGAGGCTGAGCAGGAACATGGCGATGCTGATGGCGCTGGCGTAGCCGACTTCGAAGCGGCGGAAGCCGTACTGGAACATCGTGACGGCCATGGTTTCGGAGCTGTGGATGGGTCCGCCGCCGGTGAGGACCCAGACCATGTCGAACAGCTGGATCGTGCCGATCACCGACAGGAACAGGCTTACCCGGATGGTGGGTCCGAGTAGCGGCAGCGTCACGTGCCGGAAGACCTGCCAGGGTCCGGCTCCGTCGGTCGTGGCCGCCTCGGTCAGCTCGCGCGGGATGCCCTGCCGCCCGGCGAGGAGGAGGATCATGTGGAAGCCGAAGTACTTCCAGGAGATGACGAAGAACAGGGCGTAGATGACCTGTTCGGGGTCGGCGAACATGTCGCCGCCGAACGCCAGTCCCCGGTTGGGTGAGAAGACGAGGGTGAACAGGACCGCGGTGGTGACTTCGGAAAGGACGTAGGGGGCGAAGAAGACGAGGCGGTAGACGGCGCGTCCGCGTAGGGGCTGGTTGAGCAGCATGGCCAGGGCGAGTGAGACCGGTAGCTGGACCAGGACGGACAGGGCGATGAGCAGGCCGCCGCGGCGCAGGTCGCCGAGGAAGGTGGGGTCGGCGAATGCGCGGGTGTAGTTGTCGAGGCCGACGTAGTTCTCGGGCAGGTTGAAGCCGTTCCATTTGAACAGGCTGGTGTAGCCGGCGACCACGATCGGCACGAGCACCAGCAGCAGGAACAGCACCAGCGCGGGCAGCAGGAAGCCGCCGATGAGCAGCACCTGACGCCACGAACGGCGGCCGCGTTCTCGCACGGCCGCCGCGGGCGCCAGGAGAGGAGTCTCCTGGATCGTCGTCATCACTGGCTCTTCGCGACCTGGGTGATGTCCTTGACGATCTGCTCCGGCGTCTTCGACCCGGCGATCAGCTCGGCGACGCTGTCGTTGACCTGCTGCCCGACCGCGGGCGGGTACGCCTGGTCCAGGTACAGCTGGAACCCGGTCGCCGCGGCGAGGCTGGCTGCGACAGTCTTGCTGTTCACGTCCTTGATCGCGTCAGCGGCTTCCTTCACCGTCGGCAGGACTGCGCCGGTGGCCGCGCTGGTCCGCTGGCTAGCGGCCGTCATCAGCGTACGCAGGAAGTCGGTGGTCGCGGCGGGGGCGTTCTTGCCGATGACGAACCCGTTGCCGCCGCCGAACGCCTCCGCGACAGTGCCCTTGCCGCCGTCCACGGCCGGGAACGCGAAGAACCCGAGCTTGTCCCCCAGGCCCTTCTTGCTGGTGGAGGTGGACGCCTGGACCGAGGGGGCCCACTGGCCCATCAGCTCCATCGCGGCTCCGCCGTTGCCCATCGTCGCGGCCTGCCCGTCCGGGGACGAGTAGTCCGCGCCCAGGAATCCCTTCTGGAACGGGGACAGGGCGACGAGGTCCTTCAGCGCCTTACCGGCGGCGATGAAGTCGGGGGTGTCGAAGTTGCCGTCCTTGGCCGCCTGCTGCAACGCGCCCAGGCCACCGATCCGCATCGCCAGGTACGCCCAGTAGAAGTGGCCGGGCCACTTCTCCTTACCCGCCAGCGCGATCGGGACGATGCCCTTGGCCTTGATCGCCGACACCGTCGTGAGCAGCTCGGCCCACGTCGTGGGCGCCGCGGTGATCCCGGCCTGGGCGAACAGGTCCTTGTTGTACCAGAACCCGACCATGCCCACATCGAACGGAATCCCGTAGATCTTCCCGTCGATCGTGAACGGCTGCACCGCCGCCGGCAGCAGCGTCCCGATCCACGGCTGGACGTCGGCCGTGATGTCCTTGACCAGCCCCGCGTCGACCTGCTGCTTGAGCACGCCGCCGCCCCAGGACTGGAACAGGTCCGGCGGCGACCCGGCCTGCGTCGCCGTGGTGAGCTTGGCCTTGAACGCCTCGTTCTCGAGGGGCTGGATCTCGATCTTCACGTTCGGGTGCGCGGTCGTGTAGTCCTTGGCCATCGCCGCCCACACGGGCAGCATCGGCTCGGTGTTCTGGATGTGCCACCAGTTGATGGTCTGCGCGCCATCCGGGCTGGCGGGCTCGTCGTCGCCACACGCTGCGAGCAGGAGCGCGCCGGCGGAGGCACCGGCGATACCCAGCAGCGTCCTGCGGGAGAGGTACGCGGTCATAGCCGTCCCTTCGAGGTGCAAGTCAGGTTCTCGGAGGCCGGAAACCGGTCCGGGCAGATGTCGGAACCGGCCCCGAAAGTTTCTGCCCCAGGCCGGTATTTTCGATTGTGGCGCGCACGTTACGGCCCCGCAACGCGGTAGGTCAAGGTCTGTCGCATCTCGACATCGGTTAATACCGTGTCCGAGAATTGCGCCGCCACCACTGAAACTTTCCGGAAAATTGCCGGTAGCTAAACCCACCGAAGAAGTCGACCCATACGCCCCTTCGACCGCCGCACCACGTACCGCCGCACCGTCCACCGGAGTGTGCAGTTTCGGGGAAAGTGTGGGAATCATGGCCACGATTCCTGCACTTTCCCCGAAACTGCAGCCTCACCGGGCGACGCGCAGCGCGCGGGACGGAGGTAGGGCGGGTCAGGGGACGGTCTGGCGGCGCGGGGATTGGGAGCGGCGGCGTTGTTCGTCCATGAGGCGGTCGAACTCCGTACGGTCCAGGAGCAGGCCCGCCTCCGCCGCGATCTCCGCGGTCAGGTCGACGGGGAAGCCGTGGCTGTCGTGCAGTTCGAACGCGACCGCCGCGGGCAGCTGCCCGGACGCCCCGTCCATCGCGCGGTAGAGCAGGTGCATGCCGCGGCGCAGCGTACGCCCGAACGACTGCTCCTCCCGCCGCACGACCTGCCCGATCAGCTCCCGCGCCGCCTCCAGCTGCGGCCACGTCCCGCCCGAGGTGTCGACCACGGTGTCCGCGAGCTCCGCCAGCACCGGTCCCTCGACCCCGACCAGCCGCGCGTGCCGCATCGCGCGGCGCAGCAGCCGCCGCAGCACGTACCCCCGGCCGTCGGTGGACGGGAGGACCCCGTCCGCGATCAGGAACGCCGCCGCCCGGACGTGGTCGACGACCACCCGGTACGACACCTGCCGCCGCTCCCCCGCCGACGCGTAGTCGCCCGCGCCGAGCTGCTGCAACCGGGTCAGCGTCGGCGCCAGCAGGTCCGTCTCGCACAGGTGCCGCGCGTCCTGGAGCAGCAGCGCCATCCGGTCCAGCCCCATGCCGGTGTCGACGTGGCGGCCGGGCAGGGGGCCGAGGATGTCGAAGTCGTCCTTGCCGGTGCCCTCGCCGCGCTCGTACTCCATGAAGACCAGGTTCCAGATCTCCAGGAACCGCTCGGTGTTCACCGCCGGGCCGCCGCCGGACCCGAAGCCCTCGCCGCGGTCGTAGAAGATCTCGGTGTTCGGCCCGCACGGGCCCGGCCCGCTCATGGACCAGTAGTTGTCCGCCATGCCGAGGCGCTGGATGCGCTCGTCGGGCACGCCGACGCCGCGCCAGAGGCTCGGCGACATGTCGTCGTCGTGATACACGGTGATCCACAGCCGGTCCGGGTCCAGCCCGAAGCCGTCGGTGAGCAGCTCCCACGCCCACTCGATCGCCTCGCGGCGGCCGTAGTCGCCGAACGCGAAGCTGCCCAGCATCTCGAACGAGGTCGCGTGCCGGGTGGTGTGCCCGACGTTGTCGATGTCCACGGTGCGTACGCAGCGCTGCCGCGACATCAGGCGCGGATGCTCCGGCACCCGATCGCCGAGGAAGTACGGCTTGAACGGGACCATGCCCGCGCCGGTGAGCAGCAGCGACGGATCGTCGGGCACCAGGGACGCCGATGGCACCTGGTGGTGGTCGAGCCGCTGGAAGAAGTCGAGGAAGGTACGGCGGATGTCGTCGGAACGCATGATCGGCCTCGCAGTCGGAAGAGTCCGGGGCCGCGCTCGCAGAACCGGGGCACAGCCCGGCCCTCGCCGCTGAGACGTCTGGGAGCGCGATGGGAGATGGCAGGCGGACACGCCGAGCGGGGCCGAGGGGTCAGGCGAGGACGCGGTCCCCGGACTCCTGCTCGGCGCGGCTAGCTCGCCGTCCCGACATCATCTGCGCTCTTCCGATCACTCGATCCGGCCGCCGAAAGGCCGGTCCTCCCATTAGTAGCCGCAGGCCGCACCCGCGTCAACCCGTTTGGTGCGGGCCCGCGCGTGGCGCGGGCCCGCCAGGGGGTACGGCGTCAGTGGCAGCTTCCCGTGCCACTGTCGCTGTACGTCTTGCCCGACTGCGGCACGAACTGCCAGTCGTAGCTGTTCGCGTGCAGGGTGAACTTGAGCACGCCGAACGTGTTGTTGTTGCGGGCCTGGCTGTTCGGCTGGATCGTGCCGAAGCTGTACAGCCCGGCGCCGCCCATGCCCGCCACGAAGGGGCGCAGGCCGCGGGCGTTGTCGAGGGTGCCCGACGGGTTCATCGGGGCGAACCGCTCGTACTGGTGGTTGTGCCCGAACACCACGACGTCGGCGTTGTAGTCGTACAGCGCCTGGTAGAGGGGGCGGGTCGCCGTCTCCGGGGCGTGGTTGGCGCCCGAGGTGAACAGCGGGTGGTGCCAGTACGCCAGCGTGCACGGCTGGGTACTGGCGGCCAGGTCCGCGCGCAGCCAGGTCTCCTGCGCCGAGCCCGCCGACATGCTGATGTTGGAGTTCAGCGACACGACGTGCCAGCTGCCCAGGTCGTACGAGTAGTACCCGCGGCCCGACGGCCCGGCCACCGACCCGAAGTAGTTGTAGTAGCCGGTCGCGCCGGAGGTGCCGTAGTCGTGGTTGCCCGGCGCCGGACGGGTGCGCGCCTTGTGCCGGCCCCAGGTCGGGTTGTAGAGCGAGCTGAACTCCGACGCGGTGCCGCTGTCGTACACGTTGTCGCCGGTGGTGAAGACGGTGCCGGAGATGCCGTCCAGCAGCGCGGCCGTGGCGGTGTCGCCCGAGCCCGTGGTGGCGATGTCACCGGCGCCGACCAGCACCGGGTCGGCCGCCACGCCACCGCTGGCCGACGGCTGCGGCGACGGCGCGGTGCCGGTGGTGACCACGAGCTGCGGCGCGTCCGCGCCGCTCTCGCGCGAGTCCCAGTACGCCCCGTCGGAGCTGGCCGAGCTCGCCCCGATGCTGAACGTGCCGTTGCCGGAGACCAGGGCGGTGACGTCGACCTCGTACCAGCCGTTCGCCGACACCGAGCCCAGGCTGCCCAGCGTGGCCCCGTCCAGGGCCGGCTGGTTGTTCCAGGTGGTCCCGGTCTCCGACCAGGTCGTGTTCGACATGGCCTTGAACGTGCCGCCGTTGACGCTGCCGCTGTTGCCGCTGCTGTGCCGCAGCCGCAGCTTCGCGCCGGTCACCGTGCCGGCGACGCCGGAGACCGTGAACTTCAGGAACAGGCGCCGCACCGGGGAGTTGTCGACGTCGAGCTCGGTGGCGGTGCCGTAGTTGGTGTTGGCGGTGTCGCTCTGCACGTACGTGTCGGCGACCGGGGTGAACGTGGTGCTCGCGGCCGCCGCGGTGTTCGCGGAGGCGGTCAGCACGACGGCTACCGCGGCGACGATCAGGGTGAACGCCGTCCCGGCGGTGGTGGCCGCGCGGAGGTGTCGGGTGCCCATCACGTGGTCCCTTTCTGGGGGGTGATGGCTGCTGGGTTTGACAGCCGACAATGCAATGTAGGGACGGACCAGGGCGGCCAGAACACATCGGAGTGAACACGGCGCTAGCTGGGAATGAGTTCTGTGCCCGTTCGGGTGGCTTGGCGAGGTGGCGCCAGCTCCGGCGTAACGGTCAAGATCCCTGCAAGCGTGGCGAAGCACCAGCTTCATCGACTGTCAGTGATGCGATCTGGGGCGTCCGACTGCCAATTTGAGGACGTTTGTACGAATTTTTGTAGACGCCGGTCACATCTGGTCACGGGGTGCCGGAACCGATTGGAGATCCCCGGGAGGGCCATGCTAATGTTCTCCCGTTGCCAACGAGCGCCGCTAGCTCAACTGGCAGAGCAGCGGACTCTTAATCCGCGGGTTCGGGGTTCGAGTCCCTGGCGGCGCACGGCAAAAGCCCCGCTTGACCTGGTCAAGCGGGGCTTTTTCATGCCCGGGTTCATCGAATGATCGTTTCTGATGTGCTCAACGCGTGCTCGTATCTGCCGCGAACAGCCGATACACAATGCCAGGCGCCGTCATCACCCAGTCTTTGGTCTCCTTGGCGTCGGGCCAGGATCGGGCCGGTGCCGTTTCGGTAGCGCTCCCCTGCGCCCAGAGTGGGCCGGGCGGGATCGCCGGACGGTTCGGTCGGCTGGACTCGGCGTGGATGTGGCGGAAGCGGGAAAGGACGCGATGGCGGTGGCCGATAACGGATGGTTCTCGGTGCGGTGCGTCGTCCGGTTCCAACGTGATCAGAAGACGCTGTTCGAGGAGCGGGTCACGCTGTGGCGAGCCGTGGACTTCGCCGACGCGGTACGCCGCGCCGAAGCGGAGGTCTGCGAGTACGCCGAGCTGCTAGACGGCGAGTACACCGGCTTGGCGCAGGCGTACAAGCTCGCCGACGAGCCGGGCGACGGAGCCGAGTTGTTCTCGCTGATGCGCGAGAGCGACCTGGATGTCGGCACCTACCTCGACACCTTCTTCGACACCGGCAGCGAGCAGCAGGGCGAGGTCCTCGAATAGCGAACCGCACCGGAACGGGCCCTCCCTCGGGAACCCAGACTTGCCGGCCTGCCCGAACTTGCGGCGGTTACGCGGCCCGGTGCTCGGCCCACGCTCGGGCGGCCTCGGCGACCTCGATCTTCCAAGGCTGCGGGTCAGCAGTAGCGATCTCGCCCCAGAGGTTCCGACTGGCGGCCACGAAGGTCGACACCGCTTCGTCGGGGGCCCCTGCGTAGGCGGGCGAGTTCTGACACCACAGCTCGGATTCCTTGGGCGTGTGCCCGGGTTCGATGAGCTGCAAGCCGACGCAGGCGGTGTCGAACCAGGGCGCGGTCACCGGCGTAGTCGCGCCAGCGGTCCTCGACCGTGCGCAAGGTCAGCCCGCGTGGCGCGGGAATCGCAGCGAGCTGCCGCAGGCTTGCGGTTATCTTCGGCAGGTCCCACAGCAACCGGAACGACCAACCACGACCACCGCGATTAACGGAGTGGCACCATTACGCTTGGTAGTGGCACCACTCCGCATGAAATTGCTCCTGTCGAGCCTGTCAAGGCTAATTGATGAGGGCTCGCAGCCGCTGGGCAGCAGAATTCCTAATGCGCTTTGTTCTTCCCTGATCAGAAAGGATCGCGAGACTTGCCCGATTACCGAGGTTTTCCACGAGGCGCAGCTGCAACCAATCTGTCCAATCTCCAACTTGGGAAGCTATTTCCTCGGGGTACACGGCGCCCACCCTTGCCCGCCTGAGGATCCGAATTTCACCAGCACGCCTTTGACTATACGCCCTATTGTTCGGTGCGAGCTGGACTATCCAATCATCCTGTTGATCGTCTGTCACCAGCTCCAGCATTCGCAGAACTACCGAGGTCGCCAGCGTAGTGTCTTCCTCAAGCGCAACAGCCTTTCGGAGCAGGTCAAGATGGTTCGATGACTCGATCACACGCTCGTACAGATGCCACCGACCGTGGTCTGCTTCAACGTCCGATTGAGGCACACCAAGTGCATTGGCGATGTTGACAAGAACGGTTTTAAGATCCCTATTCATCTAGCAGCCGCCCCCATTTAGCCGATGCTCACGCATCTTGGCGCCGATCCTACCGCGGATGGTCTTGATATTGTCGTCCACAAACGCCTGCTGGCGACTATTCAGCTGGATATTTTCGTCAAGCGGTTTGCCGTTCTGCCCGATCTGAATATCAAATCCTTGACCCTTTAGATGTGCATGAGCAGGTCCATGGTCATTAGCATAGATCTGAATTGTCATTCCCTGCGGACCACGAGCAATTGTGCCGCTAGTGGGTTCGCCACCGTCATTATGAACCAAAATCGGCGTGTTACCTGCGAGAACATAGTAGGTATGCACCCCGGCTACGGTGAGGTTGTAGACCGCAGCATGGATCGTATAGTGACGGGTTCCTAGAACAACTACGGGCGAACTGTCGTTTGACATCAGTTCGTCGCCAGGCCGCAGATATGTTGCGCCAACCCAGGAGCTGCGGTTCGCGACATAGAAGAGGTGACCGCTGGTCGCCGTGACTGTCGCCGTCCCGCTGTCTGTGTTGTTCGACAACACAACATCGACTAGGTCCTTGTCGCCTTCTCCCTCGATCAGAGCAATCACCGGATGCTGCCCGCTAAAGTCGTCTACTTTTACGTCGCCAGTCATGACTTTATCGTTCAGCTCGATCTGACTTATCGGCTTGTTCGAGCCATCAGCGAGAAGCACGAGGGTGCCGGGGGTAAAACTGTTCCGGACCTTGCAGTCCGCCGGGCCCCCCTTGGAACCCTTGCGGAATCCAAAGAGCAATGAGCCGATGGTAAGTGCGCTCTTTGTTCCGTTGTACACCTTCTGTTCCGAGGTGTCAGCGGTGAAGGTATTAACGACGCCCTTGACGATGCCGGCTCCGGTGTCTACAAGATTGCAGGCGAGGCCGGGGGCGTGACAGACGTTGGAGACGCCCCTCTTGACGGCGTCAACGAGGCTCAGCTCACCTCTGCCCCACGCGGCACCGTCTTCCATGGCCGAGTCGACGAAACCAACCCCTGTGTCCCACAAACCCTCGGCCGCGCCGACGGTGGTCTCATAACTGAAGTCGATTACTCCAGCCAGGACTGCTTCAAACGCGTTGGTCGGCTTCGGGTGGCAGATCCCTTGACATTGAATTAGGTCCTTCTTGATCTTTGGCTTTGGTGTGCAGTCGGGAAGGCACACGGTCGTCCCTACCGGTTTGGCGCCATTGCCTCCAGCACCGCCGCCCTCTGCACCGAGTAGCACCGTTCCGGTCGGGTCGGCGTAGGTTACGGGGTTGTTCGCGCCGTATTGGTAAGCGTTGAACTGTGCTGGATCGCTCGAGACCAAGATCGGATCGACGCTGGCAAAACGGCCCATTTGGGGGTCGTACTCACGCGCCCCGATGTGGATGAGACCCGTCGGGTCGATGTCGCCGCCGACGAACCCCTTCTGGTTCACCCACGGCGACGAGGTCGCGGAGCGCTTCTCACCGTACGGGCTCTGCCGTCGTACCGTGACCTGCTGGGCGCTCGCTTCGATCGCGAGCTGCTGGGTCCCCTGGTGGTCACCGAAGAGCCAGACGAGGCCCGCCGTCGAGGTGCGCTGGGCACAAACCTGTCCGCCGAAGGCGTAGTAGCGGGTGGCGATGACGATGCCGCTCCCCTTGTCCCGCCTCATCTCCTGACCAGGAAGATACAGCGTGGTGCTGCTTGTGTCGTCACGCAGGAGCCGTGCGCCGTCAGCGTCATAGGTGTTCGTAGTCGTGTTCGCACCCTCGGCGACCGTCTTTAGGCGACCTTCGACGTCCCAGGTCAGCGTCTGGCCACCCCCGGATCCGGGTCTGGCAGTCGTGTTGCCGCTGACGTCGTAGCCGTAGGACTGAGTCACTGTCAGTCCGGGTGTCTGCGTTTGCACCTGGGTCACGGCGTGTGGTCTTACGGCGGTCGCGCCCTGCGCGGGAACGCTATAGGTGCGCGTGGTCTGGCTGGTGTGGTCTTGTTGGGTGAGGCGGTTGCCGACGTCGTCGAACGTCCAGGTCTGCCAGTAGGGTTCGGCGCCGGTGATGGGATCGCCCACCGGTCCGTCGTCGCATTGGCTGGTGGTGGCGGGTGTCCAGGCGTCGGTCAGACGCCGAAGGCGATCGTAGGTGAAGCACTGGATGTCGCTCTGCCCGACCTGGGGCGTGTCAGCGATCCACTGGTAGTTACCAGCAGAGTCATGCTGATATCCGATGTCGGTGACCGTGCCGGCCGCCGTTTCGGGTTTGACCTTGAACCGAGTCGTCCGGCGTGTCGAGGCGTCATAGGTCGTCTCGGAGTCAACATATGGTGAGGTGCCGGTCTTGCGGGTGGTCATCGACGGTTCACCGAAGGCGGTATAGGTCTGACCGGTGACGTAGGAGGTGATCCCGACGGCCGTGGTGGTGAGTCCGTTCGGCAGGCCGTAGGTGGTGTCGTAGCCGACGGTCACTGCTTCACCGGCCAGTCCGCCGCCAGCGGGGAAGGCGGTGTTGGTGGGTGAGCCGTCGGTGCTGTTGTAGCCGTATGTGAAGGTGTAGTCGCCGCCGAGGCCAGTCAGTGAGGTGGGGATGCTGTAGGTGATATCGCTGACGGCGTAGCGCGGCGAGTATCCGCCGATCTTGATGGTGTAGGTGTTGGCGCCCTCGTAGCGGGTGCTGGTGGCTAGGCGACCCCTTACGGTGAGGCCGGTCCACATGCTGTCGTAGGTCCAGGCCGCTCGCTTGTTGGCGGTGGTGGCGGAGTCTCTGTAGACGGCGGTCTTGCGGCCGAGCTGGTCGTATTCGTAGACCAGGACGTCACCGGCGTTGGTGGTTTTGACCAGCTCGTTGTCGTCGTTGTATTCGCTGGTGGTGGTGCCCTTGTCGGGGTCTTTGGCGCTGATCTGGCGGCCGCGGATGTCGAAGGTCCAGGTCCACTCGTTGCCGAGTGGATCGGTGGTCTTGACCATCTGGTTCTTGCGGTTGTAGGTGTACTTGGTCGACAGCCCGGTGCTGGCGACTCCAGCAGCGGTGTTGTGCTGGATAAGTTCGACGGTGCGGCCCTTGACATCGGTGACGGTGGTTGTCGGGATGGCACCGTCGGGTGGGGTGACGAGGGTGGCGTCGCCGGTATAGGCAGTGGCGGTGCGCCACTTGTAGGTAAGAGTCGAAATGCCGTCAGTGGTATAAAAGTCCTGCGCCGTGGCGCGGGACGCCGTGTCGTAGACGGTTTTAGTGACCGCGCGGATGGACCACTCCGGTTGCGACCACAGCTTGCCCGGCACGACCGACGTGCTGGTCTCGTTGGCCTTGTATGCGCCGTAGTTGGTGACAGCCCGTCCGAGCGTGTCATAGAAGGTATCGGCCAGGACCCATCCTCCTCCGACAGCCTGTTGTTGCGTCTGCTTAGGCCGAAGCAAGGCGTCGAACAGCTGGTAGGAGGTCAGATAGTTGCCCTTGGCGTTAAGCGCCTCCGTCTTGACTACGGGATAGTCGGTCTTGGTCGCCGAGTAGGTGTAGGTGTAGCGGGTGTTGGGGGTGTTCGGGTTGGTGGTCTTAGACCAGCCCGGCTGCCACACCGCCAAGGTGCGACCCATCGGGTCGTAGGTGGCCTCGGTGATCCGGCCGTTGGGGTCGGTGCTCTTGGTGGGGTGGCCCCAGTACGGGGCGATCTTCGTAGTCGTCTTCCAGCTATAAGGTGCGGGGCTGGTCTCGACGGTCTGGGTCAACGGACCGCCCACGGCCGGGGTGTAGGCGGTGGAGGCAGTGTTGCCTTTGATGTCCGTGGTCGCCAGGATTCGGCCGGTAGTGTCGTAGGCGTTGACCTCGGTGGTGTCCCAGACGGTGCCGCCGGCGGGGGTCCAGTCTTTGAGTTGCTCGGACTTGGTCAGCAGGCCGTAGGTGGCCATGGTTGCCGGGCTGGTGGCGCTGTCGTAGCTGTTCTGGACGTCGCTGATGATGTCGTCGGTGGTGGCGGGGTTGGTGCCGCAGGGCAGGGCGGTGATGGTGATGCGGCGCTGCAGGTGGATGTTCTTGGTGGTGTTGCGGTTGTACTGGTAGGTGGTGCACTGCTCGTCGCCGTTGGCCGACGGGTCGCCGGTGGGTGACCACAGGCCGTCGTCCTGCTGCCAGTCGATGGTGCCGTATTGGGAGTCGAGCTGGGTGACGGTGCGGTTGATGCGCCAGCCGCGTTCCTGGTTGAGGCCCAGCGCGGTAGCGGTATAACCGGTGCGGGTGGACACGAACCGGGCGGTGGTGGTGCTTCCGTCGGCGTTGGTGCGGGTGGCGGTGGGCGCGGACATCCACGGCACCGACACCGTCTTGGTGATCGGGGTGCTGCCGAGGTAGGTGATCTGCTCTCGGGTGGTGCCGGCGAACTCGTCTTCGTCGTCGACGGCTTCGGTGCCGATGGAGGCGGTGACGGTGCGGGTGCGGGTGCCTCCGGTGTCGTTGAGGCGGTCGCCGTGCATGCCGACCATGTACCGGGTTTCGACGAGGGTCTGCTGGCCAGGGGTGTCGCCGCCGCGGACCTTGACGGTGCCGTAGCCGCGGAACTGCGACCAGGTGCGGTACTTGGGTTTGGTGAAGCCGTCGTCGTCGGCGTAGTGCCAGTAGGGGCCGTCGGAGTATTCGTAGAAGGTGTCATGCGACGCCGGGGCGCCGGTCATGTTGATGTCTTCTTCCGACACCTGCTTGACGGTGTACTTGTGCCACCAGTCGGTGACCGTCTGGGACGGGTTGATCGGGTTCTCGGACAGGACCGGGTAGCACATCATGCTGTTGCTGTAGGCGTGCGCCGGCAGGTTCCCGGAGGTGCACTCCGGTGCCGAGTAGTAGATGTGCACCCGGGCGCCGGTCTCGGTGGTGACCAGAGACATACGCTGCCAGTTGTTGGTGACGCCGATCGTGGTGGCGACCCGGTTTGGCATCGACACCGGCTCGAACACGACCGGGGGCATCGTCTCGGTGCCGCCGACCAGGCCGGCGTGCACGAGCGTGGACAGCCACATGCCGCGGTTGGTGGAGCCGTCGCCGACGTCGGGGAATGTGTAGGTCATCGTCCACGAGTCGACGGGCTGCCAGGCGGGGGTGGTCTTGGTGGTGTCCCACACCTGCGTGGTGATCTTGTTGAGGCGTTTGGTCGACCAGAACGTCGGCGAGTACAGCCCCGGGCAGGAGGTGGCGGTGGTCTTGCAGTTCTGGTCCCACGGGGTGTCGGGCCAGTTCTGGGTGGTCGGGTCAGTTCCGGACCAGCAGGAGGTGAGACAGCGGTCGGCGGGGTCGAACAGGACCTGCCCGGTCGGCGCGATCGAAGTCTCGGCGATCTGGTGTTCGGCCAGGGTGCGGTAGTAGGTGCCGTAGTCGATGCGGCGCAGCATGCCGCCGCGGACGTATTGCGTCTTGTTGGTGTCGGTGTTGCGGGCGGCGTACTGGTTGGTCTCGGTGTCGTACCAGAACGACATGGTGTTGCCGCGCGGGTCGACGACGTAGTCGAGGTTCCACCGCCATACCTGGGTGCAGGCCGAGGTCGCGAAGGAGCTGCCGCGGCAGGGGTCGCCGGTGTGGTTGCCGTAGACCGGCATGGTCCAGGCGGAGTTGGTGGTGGTGCTCTGCCCGGGCAGGGTGTTGCGGCCGAAGAAGTACTGGGTGCCGTCGGTGGTGATGACCCTCCAGTACTCGCCGTCGTTGTCGCCGTTGGTGCCACCCGTCAGCTTCTCGATCTTGGAGCCGTCGTCGCTCTTGGCCCGCCAGACCGAACCGTTCTTCAGCAGCTCGCCGCCGTGCCCGTTGAGGCTCATGGTGGCGTTGTCCGACCGCCAGCACATGTCCCCGGTCGGGTTGCCGGCGTTGTTGGGGCTGCCGGCGGTGTCCTCCGAACAGGGGATGTAGCGGCGTTCGATGTAGCCGGGCGAATATTCGAAGCCTTCACCAAGCCAGGACGGCTGGTTGTTGGTGGCCGAGGAGCGGCCGTCGACGCTGCTGGAGCTGTATGCCAGCGAGATGCTGGGCACCGGTCCGCCGGCTGATGGGGGCATCGACAGCGGGTAGGTCCAGGAGAAGTCGCCGGAGTTGCCACCGGCCTGCCAGCTGCCCGACGGCTGCAGGCTGCTGGCCGCGAAGTCGCCGGACGAGCCCGACGCACCGGCCGCCAACGCGACGACCGCGCCGCCAGCGGACAGGGCTGTGTCCCCGGCCAGTTGCGCCGATGCGGTACCGGTCGGCGCCGACGCGGCAGCGAGGGGGACTTCGGCGGTGACGGTGCCGGTGTGCTGGTCGTTGCGGGACTTCAGCGCCACTGCCCGACAGTTGGCCTGGTCCGGGGTGGTCAGCGCGCACTCGGGCAGCAGCCACAGCCGCAGCCGGGATGCCCAGTCGCCACCGAAGGCGTTGCGGAAAGAGGTGTAGTCCACCGACAGCTGCGTCGAGGATGCCGACGTCTTGCCGTCGGCGCGATTGACCCGCACGACAGTCCCGTTGCGCCAGGTAGCGGGGACGGCGTCGCGGTCGACCACCTCGACGGTGACGGCCGAAAGGTCGCCCACGCTGGCTGCAGCGCCTCGCTGGACCGTCACTGGCAGATTGCTGGCCCGCGCCGCGGTCTTGCTCTGTACTGCGGCCGACAGGTCGACCTTGGCGGACGCGTGCTGCGGCCATGCCGGGGCGGGCAGGTTCACCGGGAGGTTGCGGGCGATGGCCGCGGGTTTGGCGTGCAGGACGTGACCGTCGCTGCCGGGTGCCACCGGTTCGGTCTGGGTGCCCAGGTGCGCTGGTGCTGCGGCCGCCGGGGTCGGCTGCAGCGGGCTGAGCATGCCCCCGAGCAGCGCGACCGCTAGACCGGCGGCGGTGAGTACGTTTCGGGTAGTTGGTCGGCGCCGTCGGCGCGCGACCAGTGGTGGACGGGGTTGAGGGGTTGTCACCTTTGCCTCCACGGCATTGATCTACTGAACTTGCAGAAAGGGCAGGCTGGGCGGACCGTCGGTCCGCCCAGCCCCGGGGTCACCCTTGCTGGGGTGGGGCTTCGTTCTCGGCCAGGTAGGCCTGGTCGATGGCGGTCTGGTCGAGGACTCCGGCGTAGACGGTGACCTGGTCGACCCCGCCCAGGAAGAAGTCGGCGTCCATACCGTCGGCGTGCAGGGCGTCGAACCAGCGCGCCCGGCCCAGAGTCAGTGCTCCGACGGCGTTCCAGGCCGTGTTCGCCGGGCGGACAGCCGAGCCTTGGAGCACACCGTCGACGTAGAGCCGGATCTCGCGGGTGGTGGTGTCGTAGACCGCGGTCAGGAACGTCCACCGCCCAGCGGTGAGTGCGGCGACCGACGGGTCGGCCGACGACGCGATCGGCTGCAACCCGGTGACGGTGACGCCGCTGCCGCTGGCTGCGGCGGTGTCGCGCATCATCACCTGCCAGCGCGCAGTCGTGGTCCCGCCGCTTTCCAGCTGGGGGCAGCTGCGCAGGTAGAACCCGGACACCGGGCCGCCGACGACCGTGGCATCCTGCGCTACGACGGTGCGGCAGCCGGTCAGCAGCGAATCCTCCTGCGGCCGGACCCACGCCGACACCGTGAACGAGGTGTCAGTCCGCACCACCGGAGCATGGCGCCAATCAGGCGCACCCGCCGTACCGTAGTCCTTGAGCACGGTGCCGAACTCGGGCCCCGAGCTGCCGGGATCGCTGTAGTCCAGGTCGCAGGTGTCGAAGACCGCCACCGTGTACCGGCCGCCCAACTGGCAGGTCTCACTGGCAGGTGACTGATCCGGGCCGGTCAACGAGCCGGGCTGCAGCTGCAGCTCCCGGCCGAAGGTGGAGACGTCGGTGACAGTGGGGCACACCATCGGGGTGCACAGGCGGATCGCGTCGAAGTTCCACTGCGCGGTGATGTCGTGGTCGACCAGGCCCACGTCGCCGGAGATCGGCTGCGGGGTGAAGTCCTCGGCGACCAGTGCACGGTCCCAGGCACGGACGTCGGCGACCGATCCCTTCCACCATTTGCTCGCCGCTCCGCTGGCGAAGCCGCGGCCGACCGCGAAGTTGCCGGTCGCCTGCCAGGATGCGGTGGTCCGGTCGGTGCCGCCGAGCAGTACCCCGTTGACATAGAGGCGGATCTTCTTGGCGTTGGTGTCGTACACACCGGCGATGTGCGTCCACTGACCGACGTCGGCCGCGGTCAGGGCGTTCGGGCTGAACGCGGTCTTCGTCGCGCTCGACTGGGCCGAGGTGTCCTTCATCGTGAACGACCATCGCGGCGCCAGCGGCGACCCGACCATGCGGACGCCCAGCTGAAAGCCCGCCGCGTCGGTGCCGTCCTGGGTGACGGCGGTGTTGTCGTCGGTCGGCAGCGCACCCAGCCGAACCCAGGCCGAGATACTGAACGACCCAGTCGTCGACACCACCGGACCCGTCGCGGTAGCGGCCTGCGAGGTGCCGTTGAACCCGGCCGTACGCGCACCGACAAGGCGGGTGTCGGCGTCCCAGGTCCCGTTGAACGACGTCAGGTTCGTGACCGTACCGAGGCCCTGATCGTGCAAGGCGGCGGACTGGTCGAACGACGGTGGCAGTTCCTCCAGGTCCCAGTGGGCCTGCGGCTTGGACGGCGACGCCACGTAGAAGGAGTAGGTCCGCTCCGACGCCGACGGGTGGCCGCTGGTGTCCACGACGAACACGTTGAACGTGTTCAGCCCGTACTTGATCGGTGTCACCGGCACATCGACCTGCTTGTCGGCATCCACCGCGACGGTGCGATGCGACTGGCCCTCGAACCAGTACTCGAAGTAGGCGGCGTCGGTGGCGGTCGTGGTCATCTGGACCGTGCAGGTCTCGCCCGGCCCGACGGCCGTGGTCTGATCCTCCGGACAGTTCGCCGACGACAGGCCCGGGGTCGGCGGGATGCCCACATCGACGGCGAACACGCACCACTGCGACCACGGGCTGTCCGCGCTGAACCCGGTCACCGTGTTCGGGTCACGAGACTTGACCTTGAAGCCGTACACCTTGCCGTCGACCAGCCCGGTCACCGGAGCCTGCACCCGCGAGGCGTTCGGAGCCTGCCCGGCCGCTTTGCTGTTGACCGGCTTGCTCGTGTAGGTGACGTCGGTGTAGCCGGTCAGCGTGTCCGGGTTTGTGGTACCGGCCGGGATCTCGACCCGCCGGAACGTCACGTCGGCCGTCCCGCCGTCGGCGTCGTTGGCCAGCGCCTCCAGCGTCGTGCTGACAGACCCCGTCAACGGCGGGGCAGTGAGTTCAGGCGCCGACGGGCACGTGAACGTACCGAACCGCAGGTCAGTCGGCGCGGTGGGTGCGGTGTTGTAGTCCACGACCAGGAACGCCTTGGCCGGGTTGTACCGCTTCCACCTGTCCTGGGACGTCTCGGAGCTTCCGGCGGCGTCGTTGCAGGCGCACAGACCGACGGTGATCGTCGTCCAGTTGCTCGTCGCCGCCGTCTGCACCTGCGCCGTAACCGCCGCAGCGGCGAAGTTCACCGTGACGTCGGGCTGCAGGGACGAGCAGCCGCCATCCTCGTTGGCATTGGCATCGACCGCGTCAAGGTGGTTGACCAGCTTCATCTTCGACCACGTCGCCCGCATCGTCGCATCGATCAGCGACGTCCGGTACAGGTTCGTCTTCGTCGGGCCGCACGACCACGAGTGGTCCAGCTCGATCTGAACCTTGGCGCTGCGGATCTGCCTGCCACGCAGCGGCACAATGTTCTCGTCCGTCGTCGGGAACTCGAAGAACGACCGGTACAGCACCCCAGTGTCGGGGTTCTTGCCTACCCGCGCCGAGGTGTAGTCCGTGTTGGAGGAGTTGTTATTGGTGGCGTAGGCCCACCTGTTGTCGTCATCGTCCCATGGCGGATCGATATAGAGCGGAAACGCCCCGTTAGCCAACAGAGCGGTGTCCGGGACCAGGACAAGGTCCCCGTCCGTGGTCACCTGCGCGTCAACCGGCACGATCTGCGCCGCGTCGGACGCGCCGTCAGCCGAGGATCCCGACCCTGACGTGGGGTCCGCGCTCCTTTCTGCTAAGCCTTGGCCGGTGACGACGTCACTGCCTTCCGGCCACGACTGGGCGGAGTCCCACATCACCGGTGGCTGGCCCACAGCGACGACCTCACCGCCAGCCATCGCACGCAGCGCGCCATTGCCAGACTCGATGATCTCCACGTCGCCGGCGACGTCGAAGTGCACCGACCGGACCGCCGGGTTGGCAGCCGCCGACGCGGTCTTGACGACCAGCACATGGGTGAATCCCGTACGCGTCGCGCGCACCACCAGATCGACATCTGGCAGCACGTTGCCGTAGGTCGCCGAGTCGCCTGAGACCGACGGCGCTGGCAGCGGGGACGGCCACGACAGATCGAATCGGTGGCCGTCTCGCCGCAGGCTGACCAGCGGACCGGAACCACCTCCGGAGAAACGCACATCACTGGCGGACACCGCAGGGCGCAACACACCGTCCGCGCCAGCAACCAGCTGAAGGTCGAGGGGCATCCACGATCCGCCGGCGACCTTCGCCCGCTGCGGCACTACCGCCGACTCAAGCCGAAGCTCCCCTGTCGGCTACGCCGACACCTGCAGGTACTCCGTGGTCAGCGAGTCCACGACCACAGGCGTGCCACAGGCAGCAGCCAACGCCACAGCTTGAGTCTCAGTACCCGCGGCAGCAGCACACCCCGCCGCAACCGCGGCCGTTGGCTGGACAGGCACCGCGACACCCAGTCCAACCAGGCCGACTAAACTCGCAACACGCCCGAGAACACCTCTGCGGCGCCAGAGGCTCGAAACCCTCCGGCTCGCGAGGAAAACCTTAACTCTGCGATGAACATCCACAAGACTCGCACGCTAGACGTGCCAACCGACAATCGCTGCCCCTCTTTCCGAGCAGCCGTAGAGCCCAACACACAATTTTGATCGACATGGGTCTATTAGATAGTGCGACCAAGCTGAGTTGATTACTTTCCGTAGTACATGAAGGATCCAGGGGCTTAGCCGCGATCATCCGGTAACGGATGGCTGATCGTTACTCATCCGTTACATCATGCGCCGGAGCCATGTCGATGTACGCCTGATGACCGCTCAGTCGGCAATAGCCTCCACCCAGCATGCCGTGCGCAGAAAACAGCTGGCTGGACCCACCTGAAAATGGCAAGTCCAGCCAGCTGAACGCCCAACCTCGCGAGCCTCAGGCCTTCAGCACCACAGTGCTGGAGATCTTGTCGGCAAACGTCTGCCGCTTGGCGTCCCAGAGCGGAAACAGCCAGCCGATGTACAGCGCAAACGTGTCCACCGCATGAGTCAGATCCCGCAAGAAAGCAGGAAAGGTACCGATCGGCCGCTCCCCCCGCTCCCAAACCAGCCGAATTCCCACCAGCTTGCGCCCAAGAGACTGGCCTGACCTACCGCCGAAATACCAACGGTTGGCTCCATGAACTGCAAGTACGGCCAGCGCCGCACCATAGGCTGCCGTATCGGACAGCTCGGCAACGCCGCTCAAGTTCACGATCGTCAATACTGCAACGAACAACAGAACGTCGATCAAGAACGCAGCCGCCCGCGCGAACCAACTTGCATACCGCAACGCAACCTCCTAAGGGGAACGGCAGACACAGTAGCGACCTTCGGGATACGGCGCTCACCCCTGACAAGCAGACGAGCCGCGGCTCCGCCCGCAAGTCAAGAATGGTGGTCGAGCGTTGGACGAAGTCGATCGTCACGCGTCAGGAGAGTGCCGCGCGTACAGGTTCGAACTCGTACAGCTCGTCCTGGACATAGTCACGCCATGAGCGGTCATGGCTGACGGTCTTCAGCCGGAAGTACACGCTCTTGCGCAGCACCGCAGACGTGTTCGCGCCGATGTTGTGAGACAGCAGGTACGAAGCCAGGACCAGGTCCCCGGGGTTGGCGTGCACCTGCACCATCCGGTCGTGGTCGGCCGGCGGATAGCCGCCGGTGGCCAGGATCGCGTCCGGACCGGCCTTGGCGAAGTACGAGGCGATCTGGCGGTGGCTGCCCGGCCACACGCAGAGGTTGCCCATGTCGTCCTCGCTCTGGTCGGACAGGATGAACCCGGCCAGCATGGTGAACGTCCCCGGACGGCCGTCGGGTTCCGGAGGGCTGATCCCGTCGATGTGCCCGCGACCGGGCCGTGGCGGGTGGGGCGGATACGTCAGCGCCACCTGCACCTGGTCAGGCACCTGGAGCGTGCGCGGCGCGGTCAGCCCGGCCGCCAGCTCCCACGCCGGGCTGCCGGTCAGCAGGCCGAGCAGATCCGGCTCTCGGCGGCCGGGTTCGAAGTAGAAGTGGTGCCCGGTGTGATCCGGCGCCGGTGGGCGCTGCCGCGCCAGGGCGTCGACCCGGAGGGTGGCGGCAGCCAGCACGTCCGCAGGCACCACGTCCCGTACGACGATGTACCCGTCATCACCGAAACGGCGAAGCTGTTCGATGTCCCACATGCCGCCACGGTAGGCAGGGACGCGTACAGCGGCGACCGATTTACCGGCCCGCGCTAGATCACGGTGAAGGTCAGGGTCGCGGAGTAGGTGCCCGGCGGAGTCGAGGTCGGCGCGTTGAGCGTGAGTTCGGCGCCGACCATCGTGGTTCCGTTGCCGCCGAGCGGAGCCGCCGTCGCCAGCGTCGCGCCGCCGGCCAGACCGACACCGGACGGCACCGGCGCCCCAGGTGCGGCTCCCGCTGCGGGCACGACGACCGCCCCGAGCACCACGACCTGCGGCGGCTGCTTGCTGACCAGCACAGGTGACCAGCCGAGATTCGCCCCCGCGATCACATGCCCGGCCCCGTCGGAGAAGTCACCGACCTGCCCCGAGATGTTCCACCCCGGGTTGCCGGCCCGGGTGTCGGAAACGGTGACGGCAGGCAGCATTCCCGCGGTGCTGAGCAGCGACGCGTCCGAGGTCAGCGCCATCGGCGGCAGGACCACGCCGCTCCCGGCCACGGTGATGGTCAACGCTCCGGGCACGACGGTCGTCTGCAGGAACTCGGCCGCTCCCGTGACCAGACCTCCGCAGGCAGTGCCCTGCTGGTCGCAGGGATTGGGCATGGGCGCGGTCGAGAGCAGCATGTCGGTGCCGTCCGGGGTGAACGTCGGGTTGGCGCAGGTGGCGAGGTTCAGTGCCGCCGGGTCGCCGCCGGGAATCCGAAGCAACTGCTCGAATCCACCACGCACCAGGTTCACGGGCAGCGGCGCATAGCCGAGGGCCTCCGCTTGACCCTGCCCCGCGCACAGCCCGTAGGCGGCGAACGCCGTCAGGGTGTGTCCCTTCTCAGCGGAGAAGGTTGAGGCGGTGCTGGTGGGGACGATCAGGTACGCGTAGCCGGACAGCGGGTACGCGCGGGGGTCGGGGTTGGCGTAGACGCCGCTCAGGTCGGCGGTCTGGTCCGGGTTGATCCGCGCGCCGGTCAGCGCGACGCCGACCGCGGCCGCCGTGGGGGCGGTGTAGTAACCAGCCGTGTTGAGCACCTTGGCCGTGGGCAGGGTGAGGTTGAGGGCGTACGAGGCTTCGACGTACGTGATGGCACCGTCGTTGAGCGCCGACTTCACGTACCCGGCCACCCCGTTCGAGCCGGCGAAGGCCTTGAGCCCGCTGCCTGCCGCGACGGGGAACACCATGGTCGGCGCGCACGGCTCGGGCAGTCCGGCCGCGGCGCAGTATTCGCGCCACCGGGCGGGCTGCTGTGCCGCCAGCCAGGAGGTCAGCTGGAGGGTGGTGCCCGACGCGTCCAACCGCACCACCGGGGTGATGGTTTTGGGCGGCAGCGCGATGCCGGGGTTGTCGGCGTGGATCTGCGGGTCGTTCCAGGCGGTGATCCGGCCGGTGAAGATGCCCGCGAGCACGGAGCTGGACAGGCGCAGGTTCGTGACCCGCGTGGTCCCGACCTTGAGGTTGTACGCGAAAACCGTGGCCCCGGCCACGAACGGAACATAGCTGAACGGGCGCGTCGGCGGCTGGTCGCTGACGCCGAAGGCATCCAGGCCGTACGGGACTTCCGACACCGCGAAGTCGACGACACCCGAACGGAATCTGTTGCGCCCGTCGGTCGCACCGGTGTCGGCGTAGTTGACGGTCAGACCGAACTGCCTGACGTTGGCAGCCGATTGGTAGACCAGCGGTGCGGCCCAACTGGAGCCGGCGCCCGAGATCGGCACGTAGGGATCGGCGTACGCGGGCCCCGCAGTCGCCGACGTCACCACCACCACTGCGGCGATGGTCGCGGCGATCCGCCGAGAAATGAAGCTGCGCACCATGGTCACTCCCCCGTACCGTGCCGGCCCACAGCAAAGACCATGCGGCTTTCCGGGCGATCATGGGTGTGTGAACGGCGGGCGAACGTCGTATGTGCTCACACGATGAAGCCCGCTCCGGCAACGGCTGCCGGGGCGGGCTGTACGTCGTCAGGCCGCAGGCCCGGCCGCGGCGGCGACCTGCCGTACGGCGTCGGCAACGGCCAGGAAGTCCTTCATCAGGATCTTGTCGTGGTTGCTCGCGACCTTCGCGCTGATCATGATGTTGGGATTCCGCGCGGTCACCCGGTCGAGGCTGGCGCGGATCCGCTCCTGCTCGTCCCCGCGGCTGCCGAGCGACGCCCCGGAAGCCACCACGTACCGCGTCGGGACGCTGATGCGGTCCAGCACCGGGCCCAGCGCGCTCTCGCGGGCGATCCGGCCGAGCTCGATGTTGCTCTCGGCCTGCTGCGCGGCGCTCATCCGCGGGACGAGACCCGTCGGCCGCAGCGGCCGCGTGAACCACCCGATCCGCTTGAACAGCTTGCGGATGCGCTGCTCCATGGCCTCGTCCAGCCAGTCGTACGGCTGCGCGCCCTCGACCAGCACCGCGCCCAGGGCCCGGTCCGGGTTCCGGCTGGCCCAGTGCGCCGCCACGAACGCCCCGTAGGACCAGCCGACCACCAGCGCCCGCTCGACGTTCCTGGCCGCGAGCACCGCGTCGACGTCGCGCACGGCGGCCTCGAACGAGTAGTCGGCCGAGAGCAGGGACTTCCTGCCCCGCGCCCGCTCGTCGTATGTGATGTGCCGCCAGCCCGGCCCTAATTCGCCGATGACCCGCCGCCAGTATCCCTGGGTGGCGAACTGGCCGTTGAGGTAGACCACGGGGATGCCGGAGCCGCCGGTGTCGGTGGCGGCCAGTGCAGTGTCGTCGACCGGCACCATGCCGGTCCAGGTCGCGTCGGTCGCGGAGAGGCTGTTCTTCGTCATGGTTCGCTCCTGGTCGTGTTCGTGTCCGTACGGAATCGGGCCCCGCGGGCCCCATGGGAGGGGACGGCCGGGCCGCTGACGGGCCCGGCCGGCTGTCCTGCTGCTCAGAGGCTGCAGGCGGTGATGTCGCCGTAGGAGGTGGTGGCGCGGATGTCGAGCCCGACGGTGCCGTCGTTCTTGAGGGTGTTGCTGATGCGGCCGTAGCTGGTGCCGGCGTCCATGGCGGCCGAGACACCGGCGGCCGCGGCCACCGAGATGTCGCCGTACTGGGTGCTCAGGACGACCGGGCCGCGCACGGCCTCGGCGATCCGGATCGCGCCCCGCATGGTGCTGATCTGCGCCGGTCCGGTGAGCCGGCCGACCTCGACGTCGCCGTCGAGCGCGGTGAGGCGCACGCTCGCCGCCTCATCGATCTTGATCTGCCGGTACGCGCCCTCGAAGGCGACGTCGCCGAGGCGGCCGACGCCGCGCAGCTCGGAGGCGGCGGTCTTGGCCTCGACGCGGGAACCGGCGGGCAGCTGGACGGTGACCTCCACCGAGCCGGACGGCCCGAAGAGCTGGTTCTTCGGCTCGGCGCTGCTGATCCGCAGGACTCCGTCGGCGTACGCGACGGTGGTCTGCTCGGCGGCCTTGACGTCGCGGCTCTTGTCCGGGTTGGCCGGGCGGATCTCGACGGTGGTGTCGGCCCGGTCGGCGGCGATGAACTGGATGCGGCCGGCGGTGATGTCCAGGACGGCGGAGATCGGGGCGGGGGTGGCGAACTTCTGCATCACATTCTCCTGTGCTCGTTGTTTCTGACATGAGAAACGCTACGTTGCTTTCCAAAACTAGGCAACACACTCGTTGCACACGTCAGTCATAACCAGAGCTCACAGGCTTGATATTGTTGCAATGGATGAGTTATCAATGCAATAGGAGCTGCGCCCTGCGTTGCAATGGAAGAGAAGTGAACGCTATAGTGGCGAGGCCGTCAGGCAACGCCGCGCGCAACGACCAGGGAGACAGTGATGCCGGGAGGCAGGCTCAGCCAGCAGGAACGCCAGCAGATCGCGGTGGGGCTGGCCGACAGCCTCCCCTACGCCGAGATCGCCCGCCGGCTCGACCGTCCGACCTCGACGATCACCCGCGAGGTGATGCGCAACGGCGGCCCGACGGCATACCGCGCCGACCTGGCGCACCGCGCCACCGAACGCCGCGCCCACCGGCGCCGGCCCGCCTCCGCCCCCGGCTCGGCGGCGGCTCCGCAGCCCCACGGCCGGGACGCGAACGCGATAGCCGAGTACGAGGAGACGCTCACCACCGTCCTCATGGCCTCGGGCCTGTCCAAGATGAGCTCCCGCGTGCTGACGATGCTGTTCACCACCGACGCGGGCAGCCTCACCGCGCCCCAGCTCGCGCAGCGCCTCCAGGTCAGCCCGGCGTCCATCTCCAAGGCGATCGCCTTCCTGGAGAGCCAGAGCCTGGTCCGCCGCGAGCGCGACGACCGCCGCCGCGACCGCTACATCGTCGACGACGAGCTCTTCTTCCAGGCGACGATCGCCAGCGCCCGCGCCAACGACCAGCTCGTGGGTGTCGCGCGCCAGGGCGTGGCCATCCTCGGGGCCGGCACCCCGGCCGCCGCCCGCCTGGAGAACATCGCCCGCTTCCTCGACTTCATCAGCGAGAGCATCACCCGCGCCGCCGAGCAGGCCCGCGAGATCCTCCACACGAGGTCCGAGAGCGCCTGATCCACCCCGGTCCGGCGCGGCCGCATACCGGTCAGGATTCGAGAAGCCCAGGTCACCGCTGTGCGACTAGGGTGATCGCCGTGGACGTCACCAATGTCGTGAACGCCAGGTATGCCCTTTAAAGAGGCCATCCGGCACCACGGTGGCGCGGAACCCGGGTCGAACGCGACCCACGACTTCAGGAGTGACCATGAGCGGCTCTTCCATCGACGGCGTCAAGACCCTGCTGCACCCCGTGTCCGACCTGGCCGCGGCCAAGGCCGTGTACAGCGCGCTGCTCGGCACCGAACCGCAGACCGACTCCTCCTACTACGTCGGCTACGAGGTCGCCGGCCAGCAGATCGGGCTGGTGCCCAGCGGCGGCCCGCAGGCCATGACCTCGCCGGTGGCGTACTGGCACGTGTCGGACATCGAGGCGAAGCTGGCCGAGGTGACCGCGGCCGGCGGCACGCTGAAGGACGCGGTGCGCGACGTCGGCGGCGGCCGTCTGGTGGCCACGTTCACCGACCCGGACGGCAACGTGCTGGGTCTGCTCCAGGACCGGTGACCCGCGCGCGCTCACACGTGTGGGCTTGTGCAGACAACCCCACACGTGTGCGGCGCGACGGCGTACCGTTGCCGCGGCCATGCCGACATGGACGAAACAGACGTACAGCTTGATGCCGGGCAGATCATGCCAGGCGGCCGCCGGGGCGGACCTCGCCGGCGGCCCGCCCGACCAGAGGGAGATTCGATGACCAAGGCCGCGAAGACGGACCCGCGGGCGTCCACCCCGCACGCTGCTGACAGCCACGATCTGATCCGCGTGCTGGGCGCGCGCGAGAACAACCTCAAGAACGTCGACATCGAGATCCCGAAGCGCCGGCTGACGGTGTTCACGGGGGTCTCCGGGTCGGGCAAGAGCTCGCTGGTGTTCGACACGATCGCCGCCGAGTCGCAGCGGATGATCAACGAGACGTACAGCACGTTCGTGCAGGGGTTCATGCCGACGCTGGCCCGGCCCGAGGTCGACGTGCTCGAAGGGCTGACGACGGCGATCATCGTCGACCAGGAGCGGATGGGCGCCAACCCGCGCTCGACCGTCGGCACGGCCACCGACGCCAACGCGATGCTGCGGATCCTGTTCAGCCGCCTCGGGCAGCCGCACATCGGCTCGGCGCAGGCGTTCTCCTTCAACGTCGCCTCGATCAGCGGCGCGGGCGCGGTCACCATCGAGCGCGGCGGCGAGAAGACCAAGGAGCGGCGGGAGTTCAGCATCACGGGCGGCATGTGCCCGCGCTGCGAGGGCATCGGCAAGGTCACCGACTTCGACCTGACCGCGCTGTACGACGACGGCAAGTCCCTCAACGAGGGCGCCCTGACCATCCCCGGCTACAGCATGGACGGCTGGTACGGCCGCATCTATCGCGGCTGCGGCTTCTTCGACCCGGACAAGCCGATCAGCAAGTACACCAAGCGCGAGCTGAACGACCTGCTCCACAAGGAGCCGACGAAGATCAAGGTCGAGGGCATCAACCTGACCTACGAGGGCCTGATCCCGAAGATCCAGAAGTCGTTCCTGGCCAAGGACGTCGACGCGATGCAGCCGCACATCCGCGCGTTCGTGGAGCGGGCCGTGACGTTCACCGTCTGCCCCGACTGCGAGGGCACCCGGCTCAGCGCGGCCGCCCGGTCCTCGAAGATCAAGGGCATCAACATCGCCGACGCCTGCGCGATGCAGATCAGCGACCTGGCCGACTGGGTGCGCGAGCTCGCCGACCCGTCCGTGGCGCCGCTGCTCACCGCGCTCGGGCAGACCCTGGACTCGTTCGTGGAGATCGGGCTGGGCTATCTGTCGCTGGACCGCCCGTCCGGCACCCTGTCCGGCGGCGAGGCGCAGCGCACCAAGATGATCCGCCACCTGGGCTCCTCGCTCACCGACGTCACGTACGTCTTCGACGAGCCCACCATCGGCCTGCACCCGCACGACATCCAGCGGATGAACAAGCTGCTGCTCCAGCTGCGCGACAAGGGCAACACGGTGCTCGTGGTGGAGCACAAGCCGGAGGCGATCGCGATCGCCGACCACGTCGTCGACCTCGGCCCGCACGCGGGCACCGCCGGCGGCGAGGTCGTGTTCGAGGGCACGGTCGAAGGGCTGCGGGCCAGCGGCACCCTGACCGGGCGGCACCTGGACGACCGCGCGAGCCTGAAGCCGAAGGTGCGCAAGCCGTCGGGCGCGCTGAAGATCCGCGGCGCCGACTCCCACAACCTCCAGAGCGTCGACGTCGACATCCCGCTGGGCGTGCTGGTCGTGGTGACCGGCGTGGCCGGGTCGGGCAAGAGCTCGCTGATCCACGGCTCGGTGTCCGACCGCGACGGGGTGGTCACGGTCGACCAGGGCGCGATCCGCGGCTCGCGGCGCAGCAACCCGGCGACGTACACGGGGCTGCTGGAGCCGATCCGCAAGGCGTTCGCGAAGGCCAACGGGGTCAAGCCCGCGCTGTTCAGCGCCAACTCCGAGGGCGCCTGCCCCACCTGCAACGGCGCCGGGGTCATCTACACCGACCTGGCCATCATGGCCGGGGTGGCCACCACCTGCGAGGAGTGCGAGGGCAGGCGCTTCTCCGCCGCGGTGCTGGACTACCACCTCGGCGGCCGCGACATCAGCGAGGTGCTCGCGATGTCGGTGACCGAGGCGGAGGAGTTCTTCGGCGCCGGCGAGGCGCGTACGCCCGCCGCGCACAAGGTCCTCGACCGGCTCGCCGACGTCGGCCTCGGCTACCTCACCCTCGGCCAGCCGCTCACCACGCTGTCCGGCGGCGAGCGGCAGCGGCTCAAGCTCGCCACCAACATGGGCGACCCGGGCGGGGTGTACGTCCTGGACGAGCCGACCACCGGCCTGCACCTGGCCGATGTGGAGCACCTGCTCGGCCTGCTGGACCGGCTGGTCGACGCCGGCAAGTCGGTGATCGTGATCGAGCACCACCAGGCGGTCATGGCGCACGCCGACTGGATCATCGACCTCGGCCCCGGGGCCGGGCACGACGGCGGCCGGATCATCTTCGAGGGCACCCCGGCCGACCTGGTCGCCGCCCGCGCCACCCTCACCGGCCAGCACCTGGCCGAGTACGTCACCCGCTGACGCGCGCCGGGTTCTTCCAGCTCCACGCTGGGAGAACCCGGCCTCGCGGCGGGCGGCTGTGGTTGAGTGGACCGTGTGCTGCGGATGAAGCGGGTGTACGACCCACCGGCCGGCGACGACGGCCACCGGGTCCTCGTCGACCGGCTGTGGCCGCGCGGCCTGGCCAAGGAGGCCGCCCGGGTCGACGAGTGGCCCAAGGAGGTCACCCCGTCCACGGAGCTGCGCAAGTGGTACCACGAAGACCCGGACGGGCGCCGGGACGAGTTCACCCGGCGCTACCTGCACGAGCTGGACGGCCCCGACCAGCAGGCGGGGCTGGCCCGGCTGTGGGCGGCGCTCGGACGCGGGCCGGTGACGTTGCTGACCTCGGCCAAGGACGTCGCGCACAGCCACGTTCCGGTGCTGGTGAGCGTGTTGGAAGGCAAGCCGGGCAGCGGTGGGCACGGCGGTCGGCCGCACGGTGGCGGGCCGAAATCGTGATAGAGTTCGTGAACGCGCAATGCGCGGTCGAGGTCGAGAGGCGCTGCGACGGGTGACCACCCGCCACGCTCGGCCCGGCCTTCACCTTCAAGGGCGCCTCCGATCGAGGAGGTGTCCTTTTTTGTTGCCCTGTGGCTGTGCCGCGTCGGCGACCCGGATCGCCTCCCGCTCGGGTCCGACAACCCGTTCACGTTTCATGGGAGAGGATTCATGAGCGCGAAACTGCAGCACCTCAACGGGGTCGACTTCGCCGTGGCTGACCTGTCGCTGGCCGAGGCCGGTCGGCACCAGATCCGCCTGGCCGAGCACGAGATGCCCGGCCTGATGGCGCTCCGCCGGGAGTACGCCGAGGCGCAGCCGCTGCGCGGGGCCCGGGTGGCGGGCTCGCTGCACATGACGGTGCAGACCGCGGTGCTGATCGAGACGCTGGTGTCGCTGGGTGCCGAGGTCCGCTGGGTGTCCTGCAACATCTTCTCGACGCAGGACGACGCGGCCGCCGCGGTCGTCGTGGGCAAGGGCACGGTGGCGGCGCCGTCCGGCACTCCGGTGTTCGCCTGGAAGGGCGAGACGCTGGAGGACTACTGGTGGTGCACCATGCAGCTGTTCGACTTCGGTGACGGCCGCGGCCCGAACATGATCGTCGACGACGGCGGCGACGTGACCCTGCTGCTGCACAAGGGCGTCGAGTTCGAGGCGGCGGGCGCCGTGCCCGCACCGGGCGAGAACGACCACCACGAGTACCAGGTGATCCTGCAGACGCTGCGGGGCAGCCTGGAGGCCGACGCCAAGCGGTTCACCCGGATCGCGGCGGACGTGCGGGGCGTGTCCGAGGAGACCACCACCGGCGTCGAGCGGCTGTACCGGATGGCCAACGAGGGTCGCCTGCTGTTCCCGGCGATCAACGTCAACGACTCGGTGACCAAGTCGAAGTTCGACAACAAGTACGGCATCCGCCACTCGCTGGTCGACGGCATCAACCGGGGCACCGACGTGATGCTGGGCGGCAAGGTGGCCGTGGTCTGCGGTTTCGGCGACGTCGGCAAGGGCGCGGTGGAGTCGCTGCGCGGCCAGGGCGCCCGCGTCGTGGTGACCGAGGTCGACCCGATCTGCGCGCTGCAGGCCGCGATGGAGGGCCTGCAGGTCGTGCGGCTGGAGGACGTGGTCGGCCAGGCCGACCTGTTCATCACCACGACCGGCGGCGAGGACATCATCACCGCCGAGCACATGTCGCAGATGAAGCACAACGCGATCGTCGGCAACGTCGGCCACTTCGACACCGAGGTGGACATGGCGGGCCTGGCCAAGTGGCCCGGCGTCGAGAAGGTCGAGATCAAGCCGCAGGTGCACGAGTGGCGCTTCCCGGACGGGCACTCGGTCATCGTGCTGTCCGAGGGCCGCCTGCTGAACCTGGGCAACGCGACCGGCCACCCGAGCTTCGTGATGTCGGCGTCGTTCACCAACCAGGTGATCGCGCAGATCGAGCTGTGGACCAAGCCGGGCGACTACGAGAAGAAGGTCTACGTCCTGCCGAAGCTGCTGGACGAGAAGGTGGCCCGCCTGCACCTGGACGCCCTGGGCGTGCGGCTGACCACGCTGACCAAGAAGCAGGCCGAGTACCTGGGTGTGGACGTGGACGGGCCGTACAAGCCCGAGCACTACCGCTACTGAGCATCCACTGCCGGATCGGAGCCGGGAGCCGCGTCGCGGTTCCCGGCTTCGTTCGTTTACCGGCAAAACTACCCGTTTTAGCAGGATAACGCCCCCGAGGACGTTTCGCTACGGCAGGATGTGAAGCGGACATAACGGGAGCTATTCGTGCGGGGTGGGATCGTCATGGGTGCACTGCGGGGGGTGTCCACCGCGGCAGCGGCGCTGGCTCTGGCCGTACCGGTGCTGCTGGGTGGTTGTTCGGACGGTGAGCGCAAGCAGGCCGCGGCGCCGGTGGCCGCGCCCGCGCCGCCCCCGCCCACCCTGGCCGTCACACCGGTCGCGCAGGCCAAGGACCTGCCCGCCAGCACCGAGATCGGGGTGACCGTGGCGAACGCCTCGGTCCGCTCGGTGGTGCTGACCGGCCCCGACGGCAGGATCGTGCCGGGACGGATGCGCGAGGACGGCACCGCCTGGGTGCCGGACAAGCCGCTCGCCTACGCCGGCCGCTACACGGCGACCGTCACCGCGACCGACGGGTCGCACGCGGTGACCCAGTCGACCGAGTTCCGGACCATGGCCGAGCCGCAGCGGCAGGTCGGCACCGGGCTGTACCTGTTCGACGGGCTGACCTACGGCGTGGCGATGCCGGTGGTGGTCGAGTTCTCCGACACCATCCCCGACAGCGCCAGAGCGGCGGTGGAGTCGCGGTTGTTCGTCACGACGCAGCCGGCGCAGCCGGGCGTCTGGCACTGGATGAGCGGCCGGCAGGTGACCTACCGGGCGCCGAAGTACTGGAAGCCCGGCACGACGCTGACCGTCCGGGCGGCGCTGAAGGGCGCGCCGATGGGCGAGGGCCGCTACGGCGACGACGACCGCCGCGCCACCGCGAAGATCGCCAAGGACAAGGTGGAACTGAAGGTCAAGAACTCGACCAAGCAGATCCAGGTGTATCGCAACGACAAGCTGGTCAAGGAGATGCCGGTCAGCCTCGGCAAGGACAGCACCCCCTCCTCCAGCGGCACCATGGTGATCATGGACAAGCAGGAGTCCACCGTCTTCGACACCACCCGCGAGCCGGGCGTGGACCACTACCGGGTCACCATCGAGTACGCCCAGCGGCTGACCTGGGGCGGCGAGTTCATCCACTCGGCCCCGTGGTCGGTGGGCGACCAGGGCCACCGCAACGTCTCGCACGGCTGCCTCAACGTCGGTCCCGGCAACGCGGTCTGGCTGTTCGAGAACACCCACGTCGGCGACCCGGTCACGGTCAAGGGCACCGGCCACCAGCTCGAACCCGGCAACGGCTTCACCGCCTGGGACATGAGCTGGAAGGACTTCCTCAAGGGCAGCGCCCTGCCGGTCCCGGCCGCGCTCACGCCCGAGGCCGTGGCGAGCGCCACACCGAGCACGGCCCCGTCCGCCCCGCAGGCCTCACCGGCCGCGGGAATGACGACGACGCCGCACGAATCGCCCGTGGCGGGTCCGGGCACGACGGAACCGGGCGAGACCGACCCGGCCGACCCGGACGGGACGGGGCAGGAGCAATCCCCGGACGCCGAACCTGGACAGTAGGGCACGCATCTTCGCGAGGTACGGTGGGAACACTCACGGCAGGCAACTCATCCACCTCTCCCCGGCGTCATTGGGGCAGGATGGATGGGTCGCTTGCCTGTGACCCCCCTCGACCTTGGTGAGGAGACCGATGCCCACCCCCGACCGCCTGACCCGGCTGCAACTGAGCCGCCGGCGCGCGCTGACCGCACTCGGCCTGGCCGGTGCGGGTGCGGCCGGTGTGGCCAGCCTCGCCGCGTGCACCGGCGACAAAGCCCCGGTCTGGAACGGCTCCGGCGACGGAAAGCCGCAGGAGACGCCGCCGAAGGCCGCCGTGACCATCACCGGCCCGGCCACCGACAGCAAGAACATCCCCGCCTCGGCGGAGATCGTGTTCACCGCCACCGACGCGGTGGACACCAAGATCGTGCTCGCCGACGCGGCCGGCACCGAGGTCGCCGGGGCGATGCACCCTGACGGCGCGGGCTGGCTGCCGGACAAGGCGCTGGCCTACGGCGCCACGTACACGGCGACGGTGACCGCGACCGGCGACGACGGCAAGGCCGTCTCGGCCACCACCACGTTCACCACGATGGCCAAGCCGGGCAAGGTCGTCGGGGTCAGCAGCTTCCTGGCCGACAACGCCGTCATCGGCGTCGGCATGCCGCTGATCTTCCGGACCAGCCGGGCCGTCCCGAAGGCGCAGCGCGCCGCGTTCCAGCGCCGCCTGCTGGTGGAGACCACGCCGCAGCAGGAAGGCATCTGGACCTGGTACAACGCGACCGAGCTGCACTGGCGGCCGCGTGAGTTCTGGAAGGCCGGCACCGAGATCTTCGTCAAGGTGCGCGCCGGCGGCCTGCCGCTGGGCGACGGCTACTACGGCAAGCGCGACTCGACGCTGGTCTGCAAGGTCGGGCCGGACCTGGTGCTCCAGGTCAACGACAAGACGCACATGATGACGGTGCTCAAGGACGGCAAGTCGGTCAAGACGATCCCGGTCAGCCTGGGCCGCCCGACCATGCCGTCGTCCAGCGGCACGATGGTCATCATCGAGAAGAAGGCGAAGACCGTCTTCGACACCATGAACAACCCGGACCCGGCCAACCGCTACCGCACGAACATCGACTTCGCGCAGCGGATGACCTGGGGCGGCGAGTTCATCCACGCCGCGCCGTGGTCGGTGCAGCACCAGGGGCACCGCAACGTGTCGCACGGCTGCGTCAACGTCTCGATGGCCAACGCCAAGTGGCTGTTCGAAAACACGCTGGTCGGCACCCCGGTGACCACGACCGGAACCCCGCGCGAGCTGGAGTACGGCAACGGCTGGACCGACTGGGACAGGCCGTGGGAGGAGTACGTCAAGGGCAGCGCGATCCCGTACGCGCCGCCCGCGACGCCGGCCCCGGACCCGTCGGCCACCCCGGACCCGTCGGCGTCGCCGTCGGCCACCCCGGACCCGGCCCCCAGCGCCTGACGCACCCCGGCGCCTGATCAGGACACTGGTCAGGCGCCGGTTTCTTGCTACCGGAGCAGCAGAAAGCCCCGGCGGGAAAACCCGCCGGGGCTTCTTCATGGGGTGATCGACGGGACTCGAACCCGCGACCCCCGGGACCACAACCCGGTGCTCTACCAGCTGAGCTACGACCACCATTGTCCACCGCTGACCTCGCAGCCGCGGCGACGGCTAATAATAGCCGGTCCCCCCGGCCTCCCGTCGAGTGGGTATGGGGAGTGTTACGGCAGGACCATCGTGGCGGCGATCCGCTTGGCCTCGTCCACGTCCGGACCGGGCTGCGCCACGAAGATCGCCTCGCGGTAGTACCGCAGTTCGCGGATGCTCTCGCGGATGTCGGCCAGGGCCCGGTGGGCCAGGCCCTTCTCCGGCTGCCCGAAGTACACCCGGGGGTACCAGCGGCGGCACAGCTCCTTCACCGACGACACGTCGATCATGCGGTAGTGCAGGTGCGCGTCGAGGCGGGGCATGTCCCGCACGATGAAGCCGCGGTCGGTGGCGATCGAGTTGCCGCACAGCGGCGCCGTACGCGGCTCGGTGACGTACTTGGAGATGTACTCCAGCACCATGTCCTCGGCCTGGGCGACGGTGACCGCGGAGGCGCGCACCGCCTCGGTGAGGCCCGAGCGCTCGTGCATCTGCTTCACCACGTCGAGCATCCCGTCGAGCTGGGCGTCCTCGGCGTGGATCACCACGTCGACGCCCTCGCCGAGCACGTTCAGCTCGGCGTCGGTGACCAGAGCCGCGATCTCGACGAGCGCGTCGCTGCCCAGATTGAGGCCGGTCATCTCACAGTCGATCCACACGAGATGGTCGGCGCTACGAAGATCTCCCACGGCGACAGCCTACGCCCGAACCCCGCGCGGACCCGATCCGGCGCCCGCTCCTCATGGCGGCGCAGTCCGGCTGGCCGACTAGGGTTGCGGCCATGTCCACACCACAGGCGCAGACCGCCGCGAAGCGGACCGGGGCGGGCACCGCGGCGCGGGTCGCGATCGTGGTCGCGGTGGTCGCGGTCGCCGCGCTGCTGTTCCAGCGGCTGCGCGTCAGCCACGACTTCTTCGACATGAAGATCTATCTGTCGGCGGTGCGCTGGTGGGGCGACGGCAACGACCTGTACGACTACGCCCAGCCCGACCGGGTGCAGGGCGCTCTGTACTTCACCTATCCCCCGTTCGCGGCCGCGCTGCTGTTCCTGTTCGGGCTGCTGCCGACCGGCGCGGTGGCGGCGCTGTTCACGCTGGGCACGGTCGCGGCGGTGCTCGTCACGACGTACTGGCTGGTGGGGCCGCTGGCGCGGCGGTGGCAGCAGCCCGCCTGGTTCGCGGTCGGGGTGGCCGCGCCACTGGTGCTGCTGATCGAGCCGCTGCGCGAGACGCTCACCTTCGGCCAGATCAACATGCTGCTGATCGTGCTGATCATGCTGGACCTGCTGGTGCTCGGGCCGCGCGGCTCGCGCTGGACCGGCGTCGGCATCGGCCTGGCCACCGCGATCAAGCTCATCCCGGGCCTGTTCATCGTCTACCTGCTGATCACCCGGCAGTGGCGGGCGGCGGTGACGGCGGCGGTCACCGCAGCCGGGGCGACGCTGCTGGCCGCCGCGGTCGCGCCGCGCGCCTCGTGGCAGTTCTGGACCTCGGCGCTGTGGGACACCGCGCGGGTCGGCCGCCTGGACTACACCGGCAACCAGTCGTTGCAGGGCCTGCTGGCCCGGCTGGTCGCCCCCGCCGAGCCCGCCAAGGGGGTATGGCTGCTGCTCGCGCTCGCCGTGCTGGCCCTCGGGCTGTGGCGGGCCGCGCGGGCCGGGCGCGCCGGGGACCGGGTCGCCGCGCTGGCCCTGACCGGCCTGCTGTCCGGCCTGATCAGCCCGATCACCTGGCCGCACCACCTCTACTGGTTCGTGCCCGCCGTGGTGGCCCTGGTCGCCGCCGCGCTGGACACGTCCGGGGCACGCCGCTGGGCCTGGCTCGCCTTCGCCGCCGCCGCGTACGCGGTGCCGCTGCTCGGGGTGGTGTCGCTGGTCGACTGGGGCGTGGCGGCGGTGCCGACGGACACCCCGGGGCTGTTCCTGGCCCGCAACGCGTACGTGCTGGCGAGCCTGGTGCTGGTGGCGTTCCTGCCGATCAGGGACCGAACATCGGATTATCCCATGTCAAGGACCGATTAGACATACTTGTCCGTTCTGACGGATTTGGCGTACCGTAGACGACATCGGGACACGTCTCCCCCGGGACAGGTCCCCAGTAGTGACACCGTTCCCCCGGTGAGAGCGGCCCGGACGCAGATGCGTCCGGGCCGCTCGTCTGTCCCCCGCCCCTCCCACCGCACGCCGCCGCGCGACCCGCGCCGCCGGAGGGGCAGTTTCGGGGAAAGTGCAGGAATCTTGGGCCGCTTTCGTGCAGTTTCCCCGAAACTGCACGAACCTCTCACCCCCGCGTGGGCACCCGGTCGCGGTGCAGGCGCAGGGTGCAGGCCGGGCGGGGCAGGAACGGGACCGGCGGCAGCTCCTCGGTCACCACCTCGCGGACCGGCTCGGTGACCGGCGGTTCGGTGCGGCGGCGGGGCGGCCAGACCAGGTCGAGCGGCGCGGCCGCCGGGGCGGGGCCACCGCCCGCCACCGCCTGGAACACCGTCTCGGCCGTACACGGCGCGCCCGCCGGGGGCGTGCCGGGCCACGGCCGCTCGTCGGCCGTCCTCGGCTGTAGCGGGAGCCGGGCGGGCGAGACCAGCAGCGTGCCCGGGGCCGCATCGGCCCGCGCGGGCTCGCCTGACGTGAACACCGGCACGACCCGCCCCGGCCCGGTGCCGTATCCGCCCAGGCCCGGCACGATCGGCATCGGCGCGGCGTCGCGCCCGTTGAGACCGGGCACGATCGGCACCGGACCGGCCGCCGGATCGGTCACGGCCGCGGCGAGCTCCACCGTCGGCGTCCGGCCCGCCGGGACGACCGGGGGCGGGCCGGCCGCCGCCGTGACGGCCCCGCGGTCCTCGACCGGGCGGCTGGGCCAGGCGAGCAGCACGTATCCGAGGGTGAGCGCGACGATCCCGAGGATGAGCAGGCCCCACGAGGCGGTACGGACCCAGTCGGCGTGCACCGCCACGTCCAGATGGGCGGCGTGCCCGGCCGCCGTTCCGTCGCGCAGGACGACGACCAGCGCGACCCGGCGGCCCCGGTCCTCGCCCGGCCGCCACGACAGCGAGCCGATGCCCTGCCGCTGCCAGAGGTCCTGCGCCTCCGGGTCGGCCGGCTCGGCGCCCTGGGCGCCCTGGCCCTCCACCCGCTGCGTCCGCACCGGCAGCTGTCCCCGCCCCAGCTGCACCTGCGAGATCTCGGTGTAGCGGACCCCGGCGAGATACTCGGCGACCCGGCCCGGGTCGGCCACGCCGAGGAAGGCGGGCGTGCCGCCGGAGCTGACGCTCAGCCGCAGCGTGGTCTCACCGACGCGGGCGTACGGCGCGTCGCGGCGCAGCAGCGCGTCCAGGTCCGGCACGACCAGGACCCGGTCGGGCCGCTCGATCGGCACCAGGTCGGCGTGGAACGCCCCGTCCGGGCTGGGGTGGCGCATCACCCACCAGGCCACCACGCCGCCGGCCGCCGCCGGGATCGCGACCAGCAGGGCCAGTATGCCGACGATCCACCGCAGCCCGCGCATCCGCGTGTCCCTCCGACCGGGCGGCACCCACGGCGCGGCTCGTCCACGCCGCCGCCCCTCGGGGACAACGCGGCCGGGTGCCCCCAGACGCGGGCACCCGGCCGATGTACTCCGTGCGGAGGCGAGCGGCTACGCCGTCCCGGTCGGCTTGCGGGTACGGGCCAGCGCCAGGCCTGCCAGGATCAGCGCGAGCACGCCCGCGACCAGCCCGGCGACGCCGGTCCAGCCGCTGCCGCCGTCGGCCTTCCCGTCCTGGGCCAGCGGCACGGTCGCCGCGGCGGTCGTCTGCGCGGCCGCCCCGGTGGTGGTGGCCGCGGTCAGCTTCAGCACCGGCGCCGGGCTCTCGGCCTCGGTGCCGTCGCCCGCGGGCTCGTCGATCCAGCGCACCACGGTGCCGTCGGAGTAGGTCTGGAGTGCCTTGAAGACCATCTGGTCGACGGTCGGCAGCGGACCCAGCGAGATCGGGAACTCCTGGAACTGGCCGGGCTTGATCGCGGCGTCGGCGGTGGCGACCCAGGTGACCACCGAGACGACCTCGCTGACCGGGCTGCCGTGCACCTCGATCGGCTTGTCCAGCTTGCGCTTGGTGACCGTGGCGGTCCAGCCGGGCACCGGCGAGGTCATCACCGAGGCGACCGGCGCGTCCTCGGGCAGGTGCACCTCCAGCCTGGTGGTGCTGTCGGTGTCCGACTCGTTCGGCACCCGGAACGCCAGCCGGGCGTATCCGCCCTGCACGGCGCTGCTCGGGTTGACGGTCACGTGGGCCGAGGCGGGCACTGCGACGGCCACCAGGCCGAACACGGCCGCAGCCACCACACCGAGGCGACGCATCGTCTTCATGTCTGGACCTTTCCTACGGCTCGCGGCGCGAGCACTAAGAGATCGGCACCGTGGCGGTGACCGACGCTTGATCGATTTCAGAGGTGCGGAGCGTGAACTTCAGCTGCCACTGGCCCGGCGTGGGCAGGGTGACCTGCCCGCTGGCGTGGTTGTCGGTCAGCTTCAGCACGGTGAACGTGATCGGCTCGATGCCCGCCGAGGGCAGCGCCGCGGTCGCCTTCCACTCCAGCACCGGCAGCGGATCGCCGGTCGGGGTGTAGGCGTACAGGTGGACCAGGTTGTCGCCGACCTTGTTGCCCGGGTCGATCTCGACCTGGAGCGTGTAGAGCTTGGTGCTCAGCGCCGTCGAGTACAGCTGCTGCTGCGCCACGCTCTCGGCGGTCTCGGCCGCGGTGCGGGCCGGGGTGGTCTGGGTCAGCGCGCCGGTCAGCGCCAGCACGACCGCCGCGACCGACAGTTCGACCAGGACCACCCGGCGCAGCGGCTTCGGCGCGTCGGCGGCCCCGTTCAGCACGTGGCGGCGGGCGAGCCAGGCCGCGATCAGTGCGATCGCGACCAGGCCGACCTTGACCAGCAGCACCCGGCCGTACGTCGTCTGCACCAGCGCCAGCGGGGTGCCGACCTGGATCAGCCCGGACACCACGCCCGCGAGCAGCACCGTCGACACGGCCAGCGACGCCCAGCGGGACCAGATCGGCAGGATCGCGCCCAGCTCGCGGGCGTCGGCCTTGCGCAGCAGGTATGCCCCGAGCATGAGCAGGCCGCCGAGCCACACGGCGGCCCCGGCCAGGTGCAGCGCGTCGACGGTGACCGAGACGGGCGGCACCGGCGAGGCGGCCGGGTGCCCGGACAGCGGCCACGTCAGCGCGCCGATCCCGGCCACGGTCAGCAGCAGCGCCCGGTCGACCGGGCCGTCGCGCCCGGCCAGCAGCGGCCGGACCAGGATCGCGGCGACGGCCAGGCAGGCCAGCCGGACCAGGGCGGCGATGCCGTACTGGCTGCCCAGCACGTCACCCAGGTCGCCCGCGGTCGCCCCGAACAGGGAGGTGCCGGTGGTGTACGGGGCTTGCAGGTACAGCCCGGCCAGGGTGGCGAAGGCGACCAGGCCGAAGCCGGCCCACATCAGCCTGCGCGGGCCGCGGCGGTCCAGGCGGCCGGGCCAGAGCAGGGCCAGCACCAGCACCGGGCCGACGATGAGCACGAGTCCGGCGTACCCGATGACCTTGATGATGGCGATCAGCGTCTGGATGGTCGGGTCGACCTTGTCCTCGGCGGGGGCGGCCGGGGTGGCCGAGGGGGCGCCGACGGAGAAGGTGAAGCCGCCGGGCACCGGGTGGCTGTCGGCGGAGACGATCCGGAAGCTGACCAGGTATGTCCCGCGCGGGGCGTCGTCGCGCAGCCCGATGCGCAGCACGTTGCCGTCGACGGTGGGGGTGCCCCGGTCGGCCCGCTCGCCGTCCGGGCCGATGATGCGGATCTTGTCGGTGACCGGGGTCACCGGCTCGCTGAAGGTGAGCTGCACCTCCTGCGGGGCCTTCGGCACGACCGACCCGGCCGGGGGGTTGGTGCGCAGCAGCGCGGCGTGGGCGTACGCGGGGCTGCCGGGCAGCAGCACCATCAGCGCGAACGCCGCCAGCGCCAGCAGCGCGCGCACCGGGCGCACGAAAGATCGAGGGGTCTTCACATCGGTCACCCGGCGACCGTAGCCGGGTGGTGACCGGAACGGGAGGTGTCCGGGGTACGGCTCAGCGCCCACAGCAGCCCGGCCTGCGCCAGCGCGGCCAGGTGCCCCATCTCGTGCGCGAAGGCGGTCATGCCGTCGGCGACGTCGAACGCGCTGGTGAGGATCAGGCACACCGCCAGTACGAACGCGACCGGCAGGAACGCCCGTGCCCGCTCGGGCCGCCACGCGGCCAGCGCGAACCCGACCGCCAGCGCGATGTCGAACGAGGCCGCCTCGCGGCCGGTGTGCAGCTCGCCGACCCCGGCCAGCAGCGCGGGCAGCGCCAGCAGCAGCTGCACCAGGGCGGTCGCGGCCAGCGCGATCCGCAGGATCTGGCGGCGGCCGTGCACCTGCTCGCGGTGGGCGCGCTCGGCCGCCGTCTGGTCGGCGGCGACGGCGGCCAGGATCGGGGCGGTGAGGTCGGGCACCTCGACGGGCTGGAGGCGCACCGTGCGGGTCAGCTGCTCCGCGGCGCGCAGCCAGGTGCGGCAGTCGGCGCACCCGGCGAGGTGCCCGTCCAGGGACACCGCCGACGTCGCCGCCCAGCCTTCTTCCTCACCGTCCAGCCGGGCCGAGAGCCCTTCGCGTACCTCGTCGCAGATGTTCATGGGCGGGTAGTCGGCGCTCGGGGGCGTCCGGTTCCCGGCGGCACGGAGGAATCAGCGTGGCGTGGGACACGCACAGCGTCACCATTCCGTGACCGACCGATCGGCCGTTAGGCTTGCTCCCCGTGTCCCCCCAGCCATCCGATGCCGCCCGCCCGGTCGCCGATCCGGCCACGCAGCGCGATGCTGCTACGCAGTGGGCGCTGGCCGCGCGTGGTGGAGATCCGCTGGCGCAGGCCGCGCTGGTGCGGGCCACCCAGGCCGAGGTGTGGCGGTTCGTAGCGGCCCTGGTCGATCCGGGCAGCGCGGATGATCTGACCCAGGAGACCTATCTGCGGGCGTTCCGGGCACTGCCCGGCTTCGAGGGCCGGTCGACGGTACGCACGTGGCTGCTGGGAATCGCCCGCCGCACCTGCGCCGACCATGTGCGTACGGTGGTAAGGCAGCGCCGGCTGGACACCCGTCTGGCCGGCGAGGCGGCGACGGGCGGGCTCCACCCCGACCCGGCAGGTCAGGTCAGCGCGGCGCAGCTGCTGGAGCGGCTGTCGCCGGAGCGCCGGGAGGCGTTCGTGCTGACCCAGCTGCTGGGGCTGCCGTACGAGCAGGCGGCGGCGGTGCTGGAGGTGCCCGTCGGCACGATCCGGTCCCGGGTCGCGCGCGCCCGCGCCGACTTGGTCACCAGCGTCGTTACCGCACTAGCCGCCTAACGGCGTGGAGGAGGAGACATGAGCGGTTGGCACAGGGCACAGCCGTGGGTGAGCCTGGTCGTCCGGCTCGCCCTCGCCGGGGTCTTCCTGACCGCGGGGCTGCTCAAGGTGTCGGACCTGGCCGCGACGGGACGCGCCGTGAACGCGTACCAGATCCTGCCGTACGACCTCGCCATGGCCTTCGGGGCGGCGCAGCCGTTCGTGGAGATCGCCCTCGGCCTGCTCCTGCTGGTCGGCCTGGCCACCCGCCTGGCCGGCTGGATCAGCGCGGTCACCATGGTCGCCTTCATCGCGGGCATCTCCTCGGCCTGGGCCCGCGGCCTCAACATCGACTGCGGCTGCTTCAGCAAGGGCGGCGTGCTCCCGCCCGGCGTCACCCCCAACTACGTTCCGGAGATCCTCCGGGATGTGGCCTTCCTGGCGATGGCCATCTTTTTGATCATCTACCCGGTCAGCCGTTTCTCCCTCGACGCACGACTGGATCAACCGTCCGCGACGGACGCCGTGTTCGAGGAGTATGACGATGACGACAACGAAGACGAGCCTGCCGCCGCGGCGGCACGCCAGAAGCGGGCGTGACCTGGCGGCGGTGACGGCATGAGCAGCCGCAAGGACCAGAACGCCGCGGCGCGGCTGGTGCGCGAGCAGATCGCCGCCGAGAAGCGCCGCAAGCGCACCCTGTACATCACGATCGGGGCGGTCGCCGCGCTGGTCATCGCCGGCCTGATCGGCTGGAGCCTGTACGCGTCGAGCAAGAGCGGCGAGTACACGGCCCCGCGCAACACCAACAGCGCGGGCAGCGGCGTCGTGGCGGGCGCGGGCCCGGTCACCGTCGACGAGTACGTCGACTTCCTGTGCCCGCACTGCAAAGCCTTCCACGACGACTACGGTGCCCAGGTCAAGCAGCTCGTCGACGACAAGAAGATCACCCTGGTGACGCACCCGGTGGCATACCTCGACGGCGCCTCGACCAACCGCTACTCGACCCGGTCGTCCGCCGCCTCCGGCTGCGCCGCCGACGAGGGCAAGTTCGCCGAGTACGCCGACGCGCTGTTCGCCAACCAGCCCGCCGAGGGCACCGCCGGGCCCAGCGACGACGACCTGGTCGCCCTGGGCAAGACGGTCGGCCTGGGCGACGCCTTCGGCCAGTGCGTCCAGGACAAGAAGTTCGTGACCTGGGCGGACCACGTCACCACCGAGGCGGGCAAAGCCGGTGTCAGCGGTACGCCTACCGTGCTGGTGAACGGCAAGCCGGTCCAGGCCACCGGCCCGGCCATCGCGGCGGCGGTCGCCGAGGCGACCGGGGCCAAACCCACCCCCACCGTGAGTTAGCAGGTCAGATGACACCCCTCCTGGTACGACGCGCGGGCGCGGTCCTCGGGACCGCGCTCGCGGCGCTCCTGGCCACCGCCACCCCGGCCTTCGCGCACGGCGCCGACGCCCCCGACGCCACCAACTTCCGGACCACCATCACGGTCAGCCCGGACCTGCCCGGCCTCGAAGTGATCAGCATCGAGGCGGGGGCCCGGCTCCAGCTGACCAACGACAGCGGGAAACCGGTCGAGGTGCTGGGCTACCAGAACGAGCCCTACCTGGAGGTACGCCCCGACGGGGTGTACGAGAACATCCACTCCCCCGCGACGTACCTCAACATCACGATCGCGCACGTGGACCCGCCCGCGACCGCCGACCCGACGCTGCCGCCGGAGTGGCGCAAGGTCAGCGACGACCCCGTGTACCGCTGGCACGACCAGCGCGTCATCTGGACCGAGCCCACCGACCCGCCCGAGGTCAAGGCCGCGCCCGGCCAGGCCCGCCGCATCCGCGACTGGACCGTGCCGATGCGCACCGAGGTCACGCCGCTGACCCTGTCCGGCACCCTCGACTACGTGCCGCCGCCGTCGCCGGTCACCTGGTGGGCCGTCGCCGTCGCCGGTGCCGTGCTGGTGGCGCTGCTCGGCCTCATCCCACGCCGCCCGCGCTGGGTCACCGCCGTGCTGGCGGTCGCCGCCATCGCCGCGGGCGCCCTCGCCCTGGCGTACGCCGTCGGCCGCGAGATCGACGCCGGGAACACCACCGTGCTGCCCATCCTCGGCCAGCTGTTCACGGTGCAGCTGTGGCCCGCGGTCAGCGCGCTCGCGGCCCTGGCCGCCGGGATCTACTCGCTGGCCCGCAAGGCGGCGGGCGACTTCGCGCTGGCGCTGGGCGGCGCGGCCGCGGGCCTGTTCGCCGGTATGGTCAACGCCGCAGTCTTCCACCGCTCGATCGCCCCGCTGCCGCCCCTGTCCGGCAAGGCCTCCGACGACCTGGCCCGCATCCTCATCACGGCCGTCGTCGCCCTGGGCGTGGGCGTCGCCGCCGCCGGCATGCTCCGCCTGCGCGGCCTCACCCCCGCACCAGCCCCCACCACCACCGCGCGTCCAGCCACCGTGCCGACTCCCAGCACCGACCCGGCTCCCGCCGCTCTTGCCGACGTCACGCCCGAGCCCGCCACCGGTACACCCGACCAGAGCTAGCCGGCGGCCGTCCCGGCCGCACCCACTTTCCGCCCGCAGACGGCGATCTTGCCCGAAGATCACCGTCTGCGGTCATTTCCGACGCTTCAGCAGCAGGTTCCGACCGCAAACACCGATCACCCTGCCCGGCCCGGCCCGGTGTGGTGCGGGGAATGGCTGGTCAGCTGGACGTTGGGATGGCGAAGCCGTAGGGGAGTTCCAGGCGGTGGCGGGTCAGCAGGTCGTCGTCGGCGAGCAGGTCCCGGGTCGGGGCGTCGGCGACGATGCGGCCGCTGTCGAGGATCACCGAGCGTTCGCACAGCTGGAGGGCGTACGGCAGGTCGTGGGTGACCATCAGGACCGTCACGTCCAGCCCGAGGATGATCTCGGCGAGTTCCCGTCGCGCCTGCGGGTCGAGGTTCGACGAGGGCTCGTCGAGCACCAGCAGGTCGGGGCGCATCGCCAGCACGGTCGCGACGGCGACGCGGCGGCGCTGCCCCAGCGACAGGTGGTGCGGGGCGCGCGCCTTCATGTCGGCCATGCCCACGGCGGCCAGGGCCTCGTCGACCCGCTCGGCCAGCTCCGCGCCGCGCAGGCCCAGGTTGGCCGGGCCGAACGCCACGTCCTCGCCGACCGTGGGCAGGAACAGCTGGTCGTCGGGGTCCTGGAAGACGATGCCGACCCGGCGCCGGACCTCGGCCAGCCCGGCCCGGTCGCGCGGCTCGACGGCGCGGTCGCCCACCCGCACCGTGCCCTCGGAGCCGATCGCGCCGGTCCCGGGCAGGATGCCGTTGAGGTGCAGTACCAGCGTGGTCTTGCCCGCCCCGTTGGGGCCGAGCAGGGCGACCCGCTCGCCGGGCTCGACGCGCAGGTCGACGCCGTGCAGGGCCTGGTGGCCGTCGGGGTAGGCGTACCGGACGCCGTCGAGGTGCAGTGCGGCGGTGGTCATACGCCGATCCTTCCGAGCAGGAGCACCGCGGCGGCCGCCGCGGGCACGATCGCGGCGACCGCCCACTGGCGCGCGCCGGCGGCGGTGCCCTCGTGCAGCGCGGCGGGCAGCCGCCCGGTGTAGCCGCGCGAGCGCATCGCCAGGTAGACCCGCTCGCCGCGTTCGAACGCGCGCAGGAACAGGGTGCCCAGGCCCGCGGCGAAGCCGCGCAGCTGCCACAGGAAGCGCGGGTCGTCCAGCCGCGAGATCCGGGCCAGCCGCATCCGCCGTGCCTCGTCGGCGAGCACGTCCAGGTAGCGCAGCATGAACAGGGCGATCTGCGTGATCGCCTGCGGGGTCCGCAGCCGGTCGAGGCCGACCAGGATGTCGCGGGCCGGGGTGGTGCCCGCCAGCAGCAGCGCCACCAGTACGCCCAGCGTGCCCTTGATCAGGATGTTCCACCCGCCCCAGAGCCCCTCGACGGCGACGCTCAGCCCGAGCACGTGGGTGCGCGGTCCGGAGGCGAAGAACGGCAGCAGCAGCGCGGTGGCCACGAACGGCAGCTCGATCAGGCTGCGCCGGGCCAGCCACCCGGCCGGGACCCGGGCCAGCACGGCCAGGACTCCGATCATCACCGCGTACGCCGCGAAGGCGCCCGCCAGCTCGCGCGGCGTCGCCACCACCACGATCGTGAACAGCACCGCCGCGGCGATCTTCACCTCGGGGGCGAGGCGGTGTACGGGCGAGTGCCCGTGCACGTACATCGAGTGGGTGTGCCCGGCGCCCATCTGCTCAGCCCCGGTCCCCGGCACCGACCGGCTCGACCGGGCGCTGCGCCCCGGCCGCCGCCCGGCGGCGCCGGACCAGCCAGAAGACACCCAGCCCGAGCGCGAACGTGAGCACGACACCGAGCAGCCCGGCCAGGCCGGTGGAGTCCTTCAGGCCCTTGACGGCGTAGTCGGCCAGCAGCGATCCGCCCAGCTCGTGGCCGCCCGCCCGCTGCGCGATGCAGTTCCCGGCGATGATCTCCCCGGCCTCGTTCAGGGTGCAGCCGTCGAGGGTGGTCGCGTCGAGGCCGTCCGGGGAGCTGGAGGCCAGGTAGCTGACGCCGCCCGCGAGCACGGCGGCCACGCCCAGGCCCGCCAGCACGAACCTGCGGCTGGACGTGCCGGCCCCGGCCGGGTCGAGGCGGCGGCCGCGCAGCGCGTACACCAGGTCGGGGCGGACCTTGGCGACCGTGGTGACGGTGACCGCCGCGATCAGCCCCTCACCGATGCCGATGAGCACGTGCACCCCGGCCATGGTCGCCGAGATCTGCCCGTACCCGATGGTCAGCGGGATGTCGCCGCCGAGGGCGTACTGCGCCACGAAGCCCTGCGAGGCGAGGACCACGCTCAGGATGGAGCCGAGGAACACGGCCAGGCCCAGCCCGGCGGCGGTGCGCGGCAGCACCTTCATGAGCGCGGTCAGCACCAGGAACCCGACCGCGGTTCCCAGCAGGGCCATGTTGGAGATGTTGAGGCCGAGCGCGCTGATGCCGCCGTCGGCGAAGACCAGGGCCTGCACGATCAGCACCACGGACACGCACAGGGCGCCGACCCACGGACCGACCAGCGCCGCGGCCAGCGTGCCGCCGAGCAGGTGGCCGCTGACGCCGGGCAGCACGGGGAAGTTGAGCATCTGCACCGCGAAGATGAACGCCGCGACCAGCCCGGCCATCGGGGCGAGGCGGTCGTTGAGGTCGTGCCGGGCCTTGCCCAGGCAGTACGCGAGCAGTGCGACGGCGGCCACGCCGTACGCCAGTGAGACCGGTCCGTCGATGATGCCGTTGCTGATGTGCATCGCGAGGTTCACCGGGCCAGCCTATGTCTTGTTGCAAATAACTTGCAATAAGCCTCACCCCTCCCCCGCCTCGCCCCGCCGGGACCTCCGGTGGCGGGGCCGGGACACGACCGCGGACTAGGGTGGCGGTGTGACGGAGAACGTTCGACTCGCGCCCGGGGACACCGCGCCCGACTTCACCCTGCCCACCGCCGACGGCGGCACGCTAGCCCTGTCCAGCCTGCGGGGCAGGAAGGTCATCCTGTACGCGTACCCCGCCGCGATGACCCCCGGCTGCACCACCCAGGCCTGCGACTTCCGCGACTCGCTCGCCTCGCTGACCGCGCACGGCTACGCCGTCGTCGGCATCTCCCCCGACGGCGCGGCCAAGCTCGCCAAGTTCACCGAGCGCGACGCGCTGACGTTCCCGCTGGTCGGGGACGAGGACAAGGCCGTGCTGAAGGCGTACGGCGCCTACGGCGAGAAGAAGAACTACGGCAAGACGGTCCAGGGCGTGATCCGCTCCACCTTCGTCATCGACGAGAAGGGGCAGATCGAGCACGCCTTCTACAACGTGAAGGCCACCGGGCACGTCGCCAAGCTGCGGCGCGACCTCGGGCTGAACTGATACCGCGTGTCGCGGACGCCGCGCCGGACCTGGGTCAGCGCCGGGTCCGGCGATGGGCGACAATCTTTCCACTGGGGCCGTAGCCCAATTGGCAGAGGCACGCGGTTTAGGTCCGCGCCAGTGCGGGTTCGAGTCCCGCCGGCCCTACTACACCTGCTCGACCGTCTCGGCGACCGGCACGACGGGGGACCAGTCCCCGTGCGCGTACCCGCTATGCTCCCGGCGTGTCCACCCCCGACATTGACACCAGCAAAGACGCCGATGACGCGCTGACCATCGCACTGGCCGAATACAACGCGCTCAGCGACTGGCAGAAGGCGCTGCGGGACCAGTCCGCCGCCCGGTTCAACTTCTTCCTCGCCATCGTGACCGCCGTCGCGGCGGTGTCGGGCGGGCTGGTCTCGGGCGGCAGGCTGAGCGAGCCCGCGAAGGGCACGCTCGGCACGGTGGGCTTCCTGATCCTGGTGCTCGGTCTCTCCACGTTCCTGCGGCAGGTGGAGTTCAGCCAGCGCGGTCACCGGTACGCGGCCGCCACCGACGCCCTGCGCACCTACCTGGCGCGGCGATCGACCTCGGTGGCGCCCTACCTGCTCATGCCGGTGCTCGGCGACCTCGGCGTGATCGGCACGACCTACCGTGAGCGCACCGGTGTGCTCCGCGACGTCATGAGCCTGCCCGGCACGGTCGGAGTGATCAACAGCGCGCTGCTGGCGCTCGGCGCGGGCTTCGCCACCGGGATCTGGCTGGACTTCACGGTCTGGCCGCCGGCCGTCGCGGCGGCCACCTTCCTGCTCAGCATGACGCTGCACATCCGCCACCTGCGGCGGGCGTTCACGCGCAGCCGAACCGAGGTCGCCGCGCTGCTCGCCGCCCGCGGCCTCTGATCCCCCGACGGCGCGGCGAAGATCGCCGGCTGCGGACTCTGGTGGCGCGGTGAAGATCGCTGGCCGCGGTCGGAAACTGCGCCGTAGGTCCAGGTTGTGACCGCAAGCGACGATCACCGCCCCCCCGGCCGCCGCGCGCCGCAGCGGTCAGCGGGGGCCGGTCGGCGGGCCCAGCCGGGGCAGCCAGACCTTTCGCGGCACGCACATCCGCCACGCCTCGGTGACCAGTTCGTAGAGCTCCTGCTCGTCGATGGCGGCCAGCCGCACCTGCACCCAGTGGAAGCGCAGGTCGGACTCGCGGGGCAGCAGGAACTTGTCCGGCTCGGCGGCGACCAGGTCGGCCCGCTCCTCCTTCGGGAAGCCGAACCCCATGACCGTCTCGTCGGGCGAGACCGAGGCGTAGACGATGCCCCGCACGCGGAACTTCACGTAGTCGCGGACCAGCGCTTCCTCGGTGCGCGGCAGCGTCCGCGTGATCTCCCGTATCTGCTCCAGCGTGACCATGCCCGCACGCTAACCCCGCCCTCCGACAGCCGCGGGTGGGGTGCAGACATTCAGAAGGGCACCTTCTACATCGCAGCGCGATGAGAAGGTGCCCTTCCTTACCTCACGACCTCACACGGCGCGGAGGTCAGCAGGCGTCCAGGGGGTCGAGGGTGAAGTCGGCGGTGCGGACGATGCCCGCCTCGATCTTCAACCGCGTGGCCTCCGGGATCCAGCCGTCCTTGGCGACGATGACCTCGTAGTTGCCCTTCGGCACCCAGTACGCGAAGGAGCCGTCGGCGCCCGCGCGCAGGGTCCAGCCCGTGTCCGGGATGTCGAGCAGGTTCACCCGGACGATCGCGGGCACGCCCACCAGGCCGCCCGCGCAGGACTGGCCGAGCACGGTGCCCTGGATCTTGCCCCAGTTCGGCGGCGGCGAGACGTTCATCTCGACGTCCACCCCGGACACCGGGTACGGCGTGTCCGAGCGCAGCGCGAGCTGGGCCTCGTACTTGCCGGGCTGCTGCACGCCCGCGGCGGGCGTGGCGGTCAGCGTGACCGTGATGGTGCGCGACTTGCCCGCCGCCAGCGTGAACGACGCCGGGTTCTCGCTCAGCCAGGTGACCTCGGTGGCCTCGTCGCACTGCCCGAGGTCGCCCAGGAACTCCGACTTCTTCGACCCGACGAACGAGGTCGGCGAGCCGCCGATCTTGTACGCGCCGCAGGCGGCCCCGGCCCGGTACACCGCGTTGGCGGCGTTGGGCAGGGTGAGCCAGGCGTTCGCGGCCGGGTCGTACGCGATGGTCTTGTTCGTCACCGTGGTGGAGCCGTCGGTGACGCCACCGGCCAGCACCAGCAGGCCGCCGGCGGAGGTGCCCGCCGAGCCCCACAGGTCGAACGGCATGTCCGCGATCGGCGACCAGCTGTTGGCCGCCGGGTCGTAGGCGAAGCCGTTGTCGAAGTCGGCGTCACCGCTGCCACCGGCGCAGTAGACCTTGCCGGAGACGCCGCCGCAGGACATCCAGGCGACGCCCTGCGGGTAGGCCGCACCGAGCGTGAACACGTTCGCCGACGGGTCGAAGATCACCGTGTCGGTGGAGTCGGTGCAGCTGCTGTCGGTGCAGCCGCCCACCAGGATGATCTTCCCGTTCGCGACCGCGATGCCCGCCGCCGAGCGCGGCTTCGGGTTGATCACGCCGGACAGGGTGCTCCACGTCCCGGCCACCGGGTCGAAGACGTCGACACTGGAGATCGGCGTACCGCTGCCGTTCCAGCCGCCCAGCACGTACAGCTTGCCGCCGACGGCGGCGACCTGCGGCTTGGCCCGGCCGGTGGGCAGGTTCGGCAGGGCCGCCCACGCACCGGTCGCCGGGTCGTACCGGAAGGCCTTGTTCTCGTTGCCGGTGCCGCTACCGCCGCCGACCGAGTAGACCTTGCCCTCCAGGGCGGCCGCCGCGTTGTCGAAGACCTCCACCGGGTAGTCGGCGATCGGAGCCCAGGCCCCGGCCGCCGCCGGAGTCGAGGCCGCCGGTCGGGTGCCGGCCACGCCGGTCATCCCGCGCGGTGCCTTGCCCCCGGGCAGCTTCGACTCCATCAGCGGGGCACCGGCCCGGCCGAGGATCGAGAAGTCGCCGCCGCGCTCCAGCACCTGCACGGTCGCCGCCGCGGAACCGGTGTTGGTCACCGTCAGCGTCGTCTTGCGGGTGCTGTTGTACGGCTGGAACGACTGCACCGTGGTCGGCGAGATCGTCAACCGGCCCGACTTCAGCGCGAAGTCGGCCCGCTTGATCCCGTCGGCCGCCACGGCCACGCTCTTGCTGAGCGGGGCGTACGGCGCCTTCGTCGCCGCGAACGGGTGCGTCCCGGTCACGGTCGAGAACAGCCAGTAGAAGCCGTCGGCCAGCGCCGCGTCGTCCGGCGTGGCCGCCGACGTCGCCTTGTCACCCGGCACGTCGGTGCTGGTCACGGTGACACCGTTGAGCCCGGCGCCGGTGTTGGCGTCGGTGGTCAGACCGGCGACCAGGCCGCCCGGGACCGGCGAGCAGGTCCGGTTGACGACCTCGACGTTGTCGACCTGCCACCACCAGGCCCAGGTGCCCTTGTAGTGGAACCGGATCCGGGCGGTGGCCGAGCCCGCGAGCGAGGTCAGCGCGATCTGCTCGACCCGGGGGCCGCGCAGGTTGGTGGTGGTCTGGTGCCACACGTTCGTCCACGTGGTGCCGTCGGTGCTGACGTCCACGTCGGCGATGCTGTTGGAGAACGCCCGGTAGTCGCTGTTGAAGCGCAGGTACGGCGCGCCCGAGCCGGACAGGTCGACCACCGGGGTGATCAGATCGGCGTCCTGCGTCTTGCCCTGGCCCAGGTTGTCGCTGTCCAGGATGGCGAAGCCGCCGGTGCCGCCGGTCAGGTTGCCGCGCGCGCCCGCGTCGGTGAACGACCAGTTGCCGTCCGCCGTACGGGCGTTGGCGGTCCAGCCGGCCGGGAGGCTGCCGCCGCCGAAGTCCTGCGACAGCAGCGGCGCGGTGAACGCCGAGGCGTAGCCCGCGGCGGTGCAGCCCGGGTCCACCCCGACCGCGATGTTCACGGTCTTGGCCGCCGCGGCCAGGACCACCGGGGTGGTCGCGGTGCGGTAGCCGGGGTACAGCGCGGCGGTGCTGAACTGGTAGGTGGCGTTGCCCGGCAGGTTGACGCTGTAGCGGCCGGTGAACGGGTCGGTGAAGACCGGCACGCCGGGGCCGCCCGCGACGTCGAGTCGGGCGTAGAGCGGGTAGCCGTGGCCGGAGCCGTCGGTCACCTTGCCGCTGACGGTCACCATCGGCGCCGGGGTCAGCGCGAAGTTCTGCGTGACGGTGGCGTCCTCGGCGACGGTCACGGTCTGGGTCGACGCGTGGTAGCCGTACTTGCTCGCGGTCACCTCGTTCGCCCCGGCCGGGACCGACAGCTCGAAGGAGCCGTTGGCCGCGGTGGTGACGGTGCGGCCGGGCACCGAGACGGTCGCCCCGGCCAGCACGGTGCCGGTCGCGGCGTCGGTCACCGTGCCGGTGACGGTGCCGTGCGGGCCGCGCGGCGCGGCCGTGACCGCCGCGTACGCGTCGAGCCGGCCCTCGCCGAAGTTGTTGTTGTCGTCGACGGTGCCGCCGCAGCCGAGCGAGTCGACGTCGACAGCGGTGTCGTCGAGCAGCGCCTTGGTGGCGTCGATGTCGCCCTTGAGCGCCGGGGCCGCCGACCACAGCAGCGCGACGGTGCCCGCGACGTGCGGGGACGCCATCGAGGTGCCGCTGAAGGAGTCGTACCCGCCGCCCGGCACGCTGGAGCGCACGTTCACGCCCGGGGCGGCGATGTTCGGCTTGATGCCGCCGTCCACCTCGGACGCGCCGCGGCTGCTGAAGCCCGCGATGACGTTGCCGCTGTTGTAGGCACCGGCCGAGTACGACTGCGGGTAGTCGCCGGGCGAGCCCGCCGTGCCGCAGTTCGGGCCCTCGTTGCCGTTGGAGAACATCGGGAAGATGCCCGCGGCGATCCAGGCGTCGACGGAGTCCTCGTACCAGAGGTCGCCGCCGCTGCCGCCCCACGAGTTGTTGACCACGTCGGGGTGCAGGTCGGGGCGCGGGTTGTTGCCGGCCCGGTCGGTCGGGGCGAGCACCCACTGCGCGGCGGCCAGCAGCGACGCGTCGGAGCAGGTGTTGACCTCGCAGCCCTTGGCCGCGATCCACTTCGCCCCGGGCGCGACGCCGATCACGTTGCCGGCGCCGTCGTCGCCGACCATGGTGCCCATGGTGTGGGTGCCGTGGTCGTTGTTGTCGCAGGGCGTGCCGCCGGTGCAGATGCCGGTCGGGTCGAACCAGTTGTAGTCGTGGCTGAACGTGCCACCGGTGTTGCCCCGGTACTTGCCGACCAGCGCCGGGTGGTCGTACTGCACACCGCTGTCGATGTTGGCCACGACGATGCCCTCGCCGCGCACGCCGTACTCCGACCAGACCTGCGGCGCCTTGATGTTGTCCAGGCCCCATTCCACCGCGTTGACGGTCGCCTGGTCCGTGCCCTGGATGGGCTGGACCAGCGGGTACGTCTTGGAGGGCGCGATGGAAGCCACGCTCGGCTCGGCGGCCAGCGCGTCGACGACCGACTGGTCACCGGTCACCAGCAGCGCGTTGGCGATCCAGAACGACCGGTACGAGACCTTCCGGTCGTCCAGCAGCGCCCGCACGTCCCGCTGGCTGGTCGCCGCGGTGGCGGTCAGCGCGGTGTAGACGCGGGTGGCACGCTCGGTCGAGCTCGCGGCGCTCGCCGCCGGGCTGAGGTCGGCCCGGTCGCGCAGATACACCAGGAACCCGGTGCTCCCGCCGCCCGCCACCGCGGCGCGCACCGCCGCGCTGACCTCGGCCTTGGGCGCGGGCGCCGCCTGCACCGCCACCGCGGGCACGGTGGTGGCGGCCAGTAGCAGCACCGATATGGCGGCCAGGCGTTGCGGCCACCGCGACCGGCTGCGACGCCGGTTGGCTTGTGACATCTCGTCCTCCCCTGGAATGGGCACCGCGCAGCGGGGATGTCCCGCGCGAGGCATGCATGCCATGCTTCGGTCAGGCAATGGCGCCTATCAATGGCCGCAGGCGGGCAAGTCCCTGTCAGTACTCCGTCGATCCGGGCAGAATGCCGACAGCGGCAGGTTTCCGCCCCGGTATGAAGTTGACTTGATCTATATGAGCGGGTTGTCTGTAGGCGGTGGAGCCTGGGGAGGTTGCGGTGATCGCTGTTGATGTGCCGCTGGTTGTCTGCGTATCGTCCGATCTGGCGGTACGCGAGCGCCTGGTGCGCCGCCTCGACTCGTGCGGTGCCGTGCTCATCTGCGCCGACCTCGACGAACTGCGGGGCATCCTGTTCCCCGAACCCGCCGCCGAACCGCCGCTCGCCCCGCCCGTTCCCGCCGCGCAGACCGAACGCGTGCAGCTGGGCGGGCTGGTCATCGAGGCGGGCGGCCACCGGGCGAGCTGGCACGGCGAGCCGCTGCCGCTGACCCGGCTGGAGCGGCGGCTGCTGGGCTGCCTGGCCGGGCCGCCGCCGACCGTCTGGACGTACCAGCGGCTGTTCCAGGCCGTGTGGGGCGGGGCCTACCTGGGCGACACGTCCATCCTGCACTCGGCGGTGAAGCGGCTGCGAGTCAAGCTCGCCGCCGCCGAGGGGGAGCTGGCCGTGGAGACGGTGCGCGGGGTCGGCTACCGCCTGGTCGCCACGGACGCCACGCGCGCCGCCTGAGCCGCCGCACCGCTGCTCCGCCCTAGCCTGGGCGGGGCGCCCGGACAGCGTGCGTTCGGCCGTACTCGATCGTGGTCTTATCTATTGACATATCTGACGGTGACCCGAAGGCTTTCTTTCGGAAGTCCTCGACACCCTGGAGGGGCACAGATGACAAGATCACGGATCGTGGCCGCGGGCCTCGGCGTGGTCGGCGCGATCGCGCTGATCCTGCCGGGCAGCGCGCAGGCGGTCGGTTCGGCGGCCCCGCCGACCACCGCCAAGGCCGCCGGCCAGAGCAACCCGTTGGAGGTATACGTCGGCGAGATCGCCGCCGACCAGCTCGCCCGGTTCCGCGCGCTCGGCCTCGACCGCGAGGACGTGGCGGTCAAGCCCGCGTCCGGCGACCGGTTGTCGGTCGAGGTCGTGCTGACCCGGCGCGACGCGGCGCGGCTGGCGAGCCAGGGCGTGAAGCTGGCGGTCAAGAAGATCGACGGCGTGCCCGCCTCGCAGTCGATGGCCCGCCTGGCCGGCCCGGCCGTGTTCCGCCCGTACAGCGGCGCCGGGAACCTCCAGGAGGAGCTGGAGCAGACCGCCGCCGCCCACCCCGGCCTGGCCAAGCTGGAGACCATCGGCTACACCGTGCAGGGCAAGCCGATCAAGGCGGTCAAGGTCACCCGCAACGCCCGCTTCGCCAAGGACGGCAGCCGCCCGGCCGTCATGTACATGGGCGGCCAGCACGCCCGCGAGTGGATCACCCCCGAGATGGTGCGCCGCCTGCTGCACCACTTCCTCGACGGGTACGGCACCGACCCGCAGCTGACCGAGCTGGTGAACACCCGCGAGCTGTGGTTCCTGCCGGTGGCCAACCCCGACGGCTACGACTTCACCTTCACCGACGGCAACCGCCTGTGGCGCAAGAACCTGCGCGACCTCGACGGCGACGGCGCGATCGGCGCCGGTGACGGCGTCGACCCGAACCGCAACTACGCCACCAAGTGGGGCTACGACAACGAGGGCTCCTCCGACGACCCGGCCAGCGAGACCTACCGGGGCAGCGGGCCGAACTCCGAGCCCGAGTCCAAGGCGCTGGACGCGCTGTTCAAGCGGGTGGGCTTCGACTTCTTCGTCAACTACCACTCCGCCGCCGAACTGCTGCTGTACGGCGTCGGCTGGCAGGTCAGCACGCCCACGCCCGACGACGTCATCTACGAGGCGCTGGCCGGCGACGACGCGCACTCGGCGATCCCCGGCTACGACCCGGACATCTCCGCCGAGCTGTACACCACCAACGGCGACACAGACCTGCACATGGCGGTCAAGTACGGCACGCTCGGGTTCACGCCCGAGATGAGCACCTGCGAGACGGCCTCCAACATCGACCCCGACGACCCGTGGAACGCCGACGACTGCGCCAGCGTCTTCAACTTCCCGGACGACGAGCAGCTGATCCAGGACGAGTTCCTGAAGAACATCCCGTTCGCGCTGTCGCTGGCCCTGTCGGCGCCCGACCCGGCCAACCCGGTCTCCTCGATCGGCCGCACCACGCCGGACTTCGTCGTCGACTCCTTCGACGTGTCGTACGGCCGCACCCAGCCGGTCGCCGCGACCATCCGGCGCAGCCTGAAGAACGTGCAGGTGCACTGGCGGGTCAACGGCGGCTACACCAAGACCGGCGGGGTCAAGGAGTGGCGCGGCGGTGAGCGCTACGGCGACACCAACGCCGACTTCTACGGCGAGTTCCGCGGCAAGGTCACCGGCACCAGGCCCGGCGACCAGGTCGAGGTCTGGTTCACCGGCCGCGGCAAGGGCGGCCCGGTCGCCAGCGAGCACTTCACCTACCGGGTGCACGACGACATCGGCGGCCGGGTGCTCATCCTGGCCGCGGAGGACGTCACCGGTGCGAGCCCGGCCCAGACCGGCACGGCCGCCAAGTACACCGACCCCTACGCCGCGGCGCTGACCGCGGCCGGATACACCAGCGACGTGTACGACTTCGACACCATGGGCCGCAAGGCGCCGCACCCGCTGGGCGTGCTGTCGCACTACGACGCGGTGGTCTGGGAGACCGGCGACGACGTCATCCTGCGCCAGCTCGGGCAGCCCGGCGGCACCACCGCCAAGGCGTCGCTCGACATCGAGCTGGCCGTGCGCGACTACCTCAACGAGGGCGGCAAGCTGCTGCTGTCCGGGCAGTACGCCGAGTACGCCCAGTCGGCCGACGGGTCCTACTTCTACAACCCGAACTCCCCCGCCGAGCCCGAGTGCACCGTCCGCGACTACCCGTGCCTGCCGGTCACCAACGACTTCCTGCAGTACTGGCTGGGCGCGTACAACTACATCGACGGCGGCGGCACCGCGCCGGACGACAGCCCGTACCCGCTGGGCGGCAACGGGGGCGCCTTCACCGGCTTCGCCGGCAGCCTCAACGGGGCCGGGTCGGCGGGCAACCAGGCGCACACCGCCTCGTTCCTGAGCACGTCGAGCTTCCTGCCGCCGGCGAAGTTCCCGCAGTTCCGCAGCTCGGCCCCGGCCGACTGGCTGCGCCCCGGCGCGGCGCCGTTCGACCCGCGCACCGGCGGCTGGTACCTCTACAGCGGCCGGGCCGACTCCAGCTACAAGCGGCTGACCCAGACCGTCGACCTGAGCGGTAAGACCAGCGGTGAACTGCGGTTCTGGTCGTCGTTCGACACCGAGCCGAACTGGGACTACCTGTTCGTCGAGGCGCACGTGGTGGGCTCCGACGACTGGACGACGCTGCCCGACCTCAACGGCCACAGCACTCAGGGCACCGGCGACAGCTGCGGGGCGGGCTGGGTCGACGGCGTGCACCCGTTCCTGGGCCACTACCAGGGCGCGGACTGCTCGCCGACGGGCACCACGGGTTCCTGGAACGCGCTGACCGGCCCGTCCGGCGGCTGGACCGAGCTCGCGTTCGACCTGACCCCGTACGCGGGCAAGCAGGTCGAGCTGTCCATCTCGTACGCCTCCGACTGGGGCACCCAGGGTCTGGGCGTCTTCCTCGACGACGTGACGGTCAAGGCCGACGGCGCGACCGTCGCCGACACCTCGTTCGAGGACGGCCTGGGCGGCTGGACGGTCGCGGGCCCGCCCGCGGGCTCGCCCGGCAACAGCAGCGACTTCGCCCGCAGCCAGCTGGCCTTCGAGGAGGGCAGCATCGTGACGACCCGCGACACGGTCTTAACCGGCTTCGGCATCGAGGGCCTGCCCCCGGCCGACCGAGACGACCTGGTCAAACGAGCCCTCAAGCACCTCCTGGGCCACTGACCCCCGGTCCGTGACGAGGGGCCCCGCCGATTCGGCGGGGCCCCTCGCTCATGATCGGTGTTTCGGGTCGTTCTCTGCGGTCTGGGCGCACTTTCTGACCGCAGACAGCGATCACCGCCCCGGCCCGGCGGTCAGCGCCAGGCGGCGCCGATGCCGTCGCCGGGGTACCAGTGGTGGGCGGGCTCCTCGCGGAAGGCGAGGAACCGGCGGCCGGTCTTCTCGGCGACCTGCGACAGCACCCGGGTGACGGTGACGTTGTCGGTCAGCAGCAGCGCCCGCTCGGACAGCTTCGGCTCGACCGCGGTGAACTCGCGCAGCTCGTGCGCGGCGCTGTGGTCGCTGTCGTGCAGGAACAGGTCGACCGGCCGGTCCAGCGCCCCGATCGAGGCGATCGAGTCGCCGATGACCAGGTCGACGACCGACGCCCACGGCTGCGCCTTCGCCAGGTATCCGGCCTCGGGGTTGATGTCGAGCGAGGTGACCCGCCCCGGGTGCCCCTCGGCGGCGTTGCGCAGCAGCGCCGAGGCGATCACGCAGGTGCCCAGGCCTTTGTCGACCCCGGTCTCGACCACGTGCGCGGGCTTGGCGGCGCGGATGAGCGCATACCAGCCCAGGCGGCGGGCGTAGCGGACCGTCTTGTCGGCCAGGCCGCGGCGGGCGGCGGTCGCGGTGGTCTGCTCGATGTGGGTGCGCAGTGCCGTGTCGGCCTCGATCTCGGCCATCCACTCGCGGACCTGCCCCACCGGGGCGTCGCCGACGACGCTGACGAACCAGGCCAGGTGCTCGCGGTTCAGCGCGGTCAGGTCGTAGGTGTAGTTGTGGTGCTCGCGGGACTTGATCAGCCAGCGGGCGGACTCGCGCAGCACCCCGGCGTCGTGCTTGGCGACCCGGACCAGCCGCTTGGGCAGCGCGGCGAGCGGTGCGAGCGGGGTGCGCGACACCGCGCGCCGGATCCTCGTCTTGCGGTCGGGCATCGGGGCACCTTCCACGAACATGAATCGCTTAGCGCTTTCTATCATCCCGAGCCGCCCCGTACCAGGTGTCCCGAGTCGGCATCGGGCCGTCACATGGCTGTGGCGTTTGAATGAAAACTTGCATACAGTGGCGTGGTGAATGTTGGGGTTACTTCAGGGGCGGCCTCCGGGGTGCGCGCGCTCGTGCAGGGTGCCCGGCTCACCCCGACCCAGCGGCGCATCGCCCGGGAGCTGGTGCACCACGCCGACACCGCCGCATACCTGTCGGCCGCCGAGGTGGCCGAGATGGCGCAGGTCAGCCAGCCGTCGGTGACCCGGTTCGCGATGGCGCTGGGCTTCGACGGCTACCCGGCGCTGCGCCGGCGGCTGCGCGAGCTCAGCTCCGGCGGCGCCCCGGCCGCCGAGGACGAGGCCAACGACCTCCAGCGGGCCGTACGCGACGAGATGGCCAACCTGAACCGCCTGGCCGACACCCTCGCCGACCCGGCCGCCGTGCACGCCGCGGCGGGCCTGCTCGCGGCCAGCCGCCCGCTGCCGGTGCTCGGCCTGCGCGCGGCCGCGCCGCTGGCGGGCTACTTCGGCTACTTCGCCGCCAAGATCCACCCCGAGGTTCGCGTGCTCGACACCGGCGGCAGCCTGCTCATCGAACGGCTGGAGCAGGCCGCCGACTCCGGCGCGCGGGCCGTGCTGGCGTACGCGCTGCCGCGTTATCCGCGCGAGCTGCGCGACGCGCTCGCCGAGGCCCGGTCCCTGGGCCTCGCGCTGGTCGTGGTGACCGACTCCCCGGTCAGCCCGGCCGCCGACCTGGCCGACGTCACGCTCACCGCGGCCGTCGGCTCCCAGCTCGTGTTCGACCTGCACACCGCACCGATGGTGCTGACCATGGTGCTTCTTCAAGCGATGAGCGACATCGATCCGGCGGCCACCCAGCGCCGGCTCGAACACTTCGAGAGCTCGGCCACCCGCCGTGCCGTCTTCATGGAGTAGGCAGATGGACCAGATCATTCGCGCCGCCCGCGGCACCACCCTGTCGGCCAAGGGCTGGCAGCAGGAAGCCGCGATCCGGATGCTGTGCAACAACCTCGACCCGGACGTCGCCGAGCGCCCCCAGGACCTGGTGGTGTACGGCGGCACCGGCAAGGCCGCCCGCGACTGGCCCAGCTTCCACGCGCTGATCCGCACCCTGACCACGCTCAAGGACGACGAGACCATGCTGGTCCAGTCGGGCCGCCCGGTCGGCGTGTTCCGCACCCACGAGTGGGCGCCCCGGGTGCTGCTGGCCAACTCGAACCTGGTCGGCGACTGGGCGACCTGGCCGGAGTTCCGCCGCCTGGAGGCCCTCGGCCTGACCATGTACGGCCAGATGACCGCCGGCTCCTGGATCTACATCGGCACCCAGGGCATCCTCCAGGGCACGTACGAGACGTTCGCGGCCGTCGCCGAGAAGCGGTTCAACAGCACGCTGGCGGGCACGCTGACGCTGACCGGCGGCTGCGGCGGCATGGGCGGCGCCCAGCCGCTGGCCGTCACCATGAACGGCGGCGCCTGCCTGATCATCGACGTCGACAAGACCCGCCTGGACCGCCGGGTGCAGCAGCGCTACCTCGACGTCGTCGCCGACTCGCTCGACCACGGCATCGAGCTGGCCCTGGCCGCCAAGGCGCAGCGCCGCCCGCTGTCGGTCGGCGTGGTCGGCAACGCCGCCGCGGTCTTCCCCGAGCTGCTGCGCCGGGGCGTGGCCATCGACGTCGTCACCGACCAGACCAGCGCGCACGACCCGCTGTCGTACCTGCCGGAGGGCGTGAGCGTCGAGCAGTGGCAGACGTTCGCGGCCGACAAGCCGGAGGAGTTCACCGAGCGGGCCCGCGCCAGCATGGCCAAGCACGTCGAGGCCATGGTCGGGTTCATGGACGCCGGGGCCGAGGTGTTCGACTACGGCAACTCGATCCGCGGCGAGGCCCAGCTCGGCGGGTACGACCGGGCGTTCGCGTTCCCGGGGTTCGTGCCCGCGTACATCCGGCCGCTGTTCTGCGAGGGCAAGGGCCCCTTCCGCTGGGCCGCGCTGTCCGGTGACCCGGCCGACATCGCCGCCACCGACAAGGCCGTGCTCGACCTGTTCCCGGAGAACGAGTCGCTGTCCCGGTGGATCAGGATGGCCCAGGAGAAGGTCGCGTTCCAGGGCCTGCCCGCCCGGATCTGCTGGCTCGGCTACGGCGAGCGGGACCGGGCCGGGGTCCGGTTCAACGAGATGGTCGCCGACGGCACGCTGAAGGCCCCGATCGTCATCGGCCGCGACCACCTCGACTGCGGCAGCGTCGCCTCGCCCTACCGGGAGACCGAGGCGATGCTCGACGGCTCCGACGCGATCGCCGACTGGCCGCTGCTGAACGCGCTGGTCAACACCGCTTCGGGCGCCTCGTGGGTGTCGATCCACCACGGCGGCGGCGTCGGCATCGGCCGCTCCATCCACGCGGGGCAGGTCACCGTCGCCGACGGCACCGCGCTGGCCGCGCAGAAGATCGAGCGGGTGCTCACCAACGACCCGGGCATGGGCGTGATCCGCCACGTCGACGCCGGGTACGACCTGGCCGCCGACGTCGCCGCCGAGCGCGGCGTACGCGTGCCGATGCGCGAATCCTGAGGCACGGCATGAGCACCTTCGCCGAACTGTGGGCGCAGCTGGCGCCGGTGGGGCGCGACCCCGGCACCGGCGGCTACCTGCGGTACGCGTACACCCCGGCCGAGGCGCTGCTGCGGGACTGGTTCCTCGACCAGGCCCGCGGCCGCGGCCTCGCGGTCGAGCAGGACGGCAACGGCAACCTGTTCGCCTGGTGGGGCGACCCGGCCGCCGGGGACGCCGTGCTCACCGGCTCGCACCTGGACTCGGTGCCGCACGGCGGCGCGTACGACGGCCCGCTGGGCGTGGTCAGCGCGCTGCTCGCCGTCGACGAGCTGCGGGCGCGCGGGTTCGCCCCGGCCCGCCCGATCGGGGTCGCCGTCTTCGCCGAGGAGGAGGGCTCCCGGTTCGGGCTGGCCTGCCTCGGCTCGCGCCTGTTCACCGGGGCGGTCGACCCGAACGCCGCGGCCGCGCTGACCGACCGCGACGGCGTCACCCTGGCCCAGGCCATGGGCGCCGTCCCGGCCGGGGCCCGGCCCGACCTGCTGGCCCGGCTCGGCTGCTACGTCGAGCTGCACGTCGAGCAGGGCCGCGCCCTGGTCGACCTGGACCGGGCCGTGGGCGTGGCGACCGCGATCTGGCCGCACGGCCGCTGGCGGCTGGACTTCCGCGGCGAGGCCAACCACGCCGGCACCACGCTGATGGCCGACCGGCGCGACCCGATGCTGACCTTCGCCGCGACCGTGCTGGCCGCCGACGCCGAGGCCCGGCGCCTGGGCGCGCACGCCACCATCGGCCGGGTGCAGGTCGCCCCGAACGCCACCAACGCGATCCCGTCGCTGGTCAGCGCGTGGCTGGACGCCCGCGCGGACGCCCCGGACACGATGGAGGCGGTGGTCGCCGCCGTGTACGACCGGGCCCAGGCGCACGCCCGCGAGGACGGCACCAAGGTGTCGCTGACGGCGGAGTCGGTGTCGCCGGAGACGGAGTTCCACGTCGGGCTGCGCGACCGGCTGGCGAAGGTGCTCGACGGGGCGCCGGTGTTGCCGACCGGGGCCGGGCACGACGCCGGGGTGCTGAGCGCGCTGCTGCCGACGGCGATGCTGTTCGTCCGCAACCCGACCGGGGTGTCGCACTCCCCGGCCGAGCACGCGAGCGACGCCGACTGCGAGGCCGGGGTACGGGCGCTGGCCGACGTGCTGCAGGAGCTGGCGTGCTGATCCGCTGCGAGTACGCCTGGCTGCCCGACGGGGTGGCCGCCGACGTGCTGATCGAGATCCGCGACGGCCGGATCGTGCGCGTGGCGCCCCGCTCCGGCGAAGCCGCCGAACGGCGCGCCGGGATCACCGTCCCCGGGTTCGCCAACGCGCACTCGCACGCGTTCCACCGGGCCCTGCGCGGCCGCACCCACTCCGGCCGCGGCGACTTCTGGACCTGGCGCGACCAGATGTACACCGTCGCCCGCACCCTCGACCCCGACTCCTACTACCGCCTGGCCAGGGCGGTCTACGCCGAGATGGCCCTGTCCGGCGTCACCGCCGTGGGCGAGTTCCACTACCTGCACCACGCCCCCGGCGGCACCCCGTACGCCGACCCGAACGCGATGGGCCACGCCCTCGTCGCCGCCGCCAAGGACGCGGGCCTGCGCATCACCCTCCTGGACACGCTCTACCTGACCGCCTCGGTGGACGGCAAACCCCTGGAGGGCCCGCAGCTGCGCTTCGGCGACGGCGACGCGCTGCGCTGGGCCGAACGCGTGGACGCCATCGAGGACCAGCCGCACCTGGTCGTCGGCGCCGCGATCCACTCGGTGCGCGCCGTCCCGACCTCGCAGCTGCCCACGATCGCCGCCTGGGCGGGCGGGCGCCCGCTGCACGCGCACGTGTCGGAGCAGGTCGCCGAGAACGAGGCCTGCCTGGCCGAGCACGGCCGTACGCCGACGCAGGTGCTGGCCGACTTCGGGGCGGTGCACGAGACGTTCTCGGCGGTGCACGCCACGCACCTGACCCACGCCGACATCGCGCTGCTGTCGGGGTCGTACGCCTGCTTCTGCCCGACCACCGAGCGCGACCTCGGCGACGGCATCGGCCCGGCCCGGACCCTGGCCGACGCGGGCGTCCGGCTGACCTTGGGCAGTGACAGCCACGCGGTCATAGACTTCTTCGAGGAGTCGCGGGCGCTGGAGCTGAACGAACGCCTGGCCACGCAGCGGCGCGGGCACTTCACCCCGGCGGAGCTGCGCACGGCGGCCACCGGCCACACCAGCCTGGGCTGGCCCGACGCGGGCGCGATCGCGGTCGGCAGGCGCGCCGACCTGGTCACCGTCTCGTTGGACAGCGTGCGGACCGCCGGGATCGAGCCCGAGGGCGTGCTGTTCGCGGCGGGCGCCGCCGACGTCACGCACGTGGTCGCGGACGGCCGCGAGATCGTCCGCGACGGGCGGCACGGTTCGGTCGACGTGCCGCGCGAGCTGCGGGAGGCGATCACGTGCCTGTTCTGAGCAGCGCATACCCGCCGGGCCGCGACTGGGAGGCGATCGCGTGAGCGTGCTGATCACCAACATCGGCGAGCTGGTCACCAACGATCCGGCGCTGGGCGAGGGCCCGCTGGGCATCCTGCGCGACGCGGCGATCGTGGTCGGCGACCGGGTCGAGTGGGTCGGCCCGGCCGGTGCCGCACCCGCCGCCGACGAGCGGCTGGACGCCCTGGGCGGCGCGGTGCTGCCCGGGTTCGTGGACAGCCACAGCCACCTGGTCTTCGCCGGGGACCGGGCGGCGGAGTTCGCGGCGCGGATGAGCGGCGAGCCGTACACCGGCGGCGGCATCCGCACGACCGTGGCCGCCACCCGCGCCGCCACCGACGACCAGCTGCGCGCCAACGTCGCACGCCTGGTCGGCGAGGCGCTGCGGCAGGGCACCACCACGATCGAGATCAAGAGTGGGTACGGCCTGAGCACGCACGACGAGGCCCGCAGCCTGCGCATCGCCGCCGAGTTCAGCGACGAGGTCACCTACCTCGGGGCGCACGTGAAGCCCGCCGACGGGCCGCCGGACTACGTGTCCCTGGTCAACGGGGAGATGCTGGCCGCCTGCGCGCCGTACGCGGGGTGGGTGGACGTGTTCTGCGAGCGGGGCGCCTTCGACGTCGAGGAGTCGCGCTCGGTGCTGAAGGCGGGCATCGCCGCCGGACTGCGCCCGCGCATCCACGCCAACCAGCTCACCATGGGCGGCGGCGTGCAGCTCGCGGTCGAACTCGACTGCGCCTCGGCCGACCACTGCACGCACCTGTCCGACGCCGACGTCGACGCCCTGGCGAACTCCGGCACGGTGGCGACGCTGCTGCCCGGGGCCGAGTTCTCCACCCGCGCGCCGTATCCGGACGCCCGCCGCCTGCTCGACGCCGGGGCGACCGTCGCGCTGGCCACGGACTGCAACCCGGGCTCGTCGTACACGTCCTCGATGCCGTTCTGCATCGCGGTCGCCGTACGCGACATGAAGCTCTCCCCCAGCGAGGCCGTCTGGTCCGCCACCGCCGGCGGCGCCCGCGCCCTGCGGCGGCCGGACCTGGGCCACCTGTCCGTCGGCGCCGCCGCCGACCTCCAGGTGCTCGACGCCCCCTCCCACCTGCACCTCGCCTACCGCCCCGCCGTCCCCCTCACCCGCCTGGTGGTGCGCAGGGGCGTCTTCCATCCGCTCTACGCAGGTGAAGGCCCCCTGCTCAACGCCTCTTCGAAACTCGAAATGCCGCACAAGGGAGTGCCGAAATGACCGTCATCGTCGAGCCGAACGGGATCGCGCCCGCCGACATCGCCGCCGTCGCCCGCCAGGACGCGCGCGTCGAGCTGAGCCCGGCCGCGATCGAGGCCATGCGGGTCAGCCGCGCCATCGTCGACGGCATCGAACGCGACGGCCGCCCCGTGTACGGCGTCTCCACCGGCTTCGGCGCCCTGGCCAACACGTTCATCGCCCCGCAGCGCCGCGCCGAGCTCCAGCACGCGCTGATCCGCTCGCACGCCGCCGGCGTCGGCGCCCCGATGCCGCGCGAGGTGGTCCGGGCGATGATGCTGCTGCGGGTGCGCTCGCTGGCCCTGGGCCACTCCGGCGTACGCCCGCTCGTCGCGCAGGCCATGGCCGACCTGCTCAACCACGACATCACGCCGTGGGTGCCCGAGCACGGCTCGCTCGGCGCCTCGGGCGACCTGGCCCCGCTGGCCCACTGCGCCCTGGTGCTGATGGGCGAGGGCTGGGTGCTGGGCAAGGACGGCGCCCGGCTGGAGGGCGCCGACGCGCTGCACGCCGCCGGGCTTACCCCGATCACGCTCAGCTCCAAGGAGGGCCTGGCGCTGATCAACGGCACCGACGGCATGCTCGGCATGCTCCAGCTCGCCTGCGACGACTTCGCGCACCTGTGCACCATGGCCGACATCACCGCCGCGCTGTCGATCGAGGCGATGCTCGGCACCGACAAGCCGTTCCACCACTCGATCCACGACATCCGGCCGCACCCCGGCCAGGGCGTCAGCGCCGCGAACATCTTCAGGCTGCTCCAGCACTCGCAGATCATGGACAGCCACCGCGACGACCTGGAGCACGCGGTGCAGGACGCGTACTCGATGCGCTGCGCCCCGCAGGTCGCCGGAGCAGCCCGCGACACCCTGGAATTCGCGCGTACGATCGCCGCCCGCGAGCTGGTCAGCCTGGCCGACAACCCGGTCGTGCTGCCCGACGGCCGGGTCGAGTCGACCGGCAACTTCCACGGCGCCCCGCTCGGCTTCGCCGCCGACTTCCTGGCCATCGCCGCCGCCGAGATCGGCTCGATCAGCGAGCGCCGCGTCGACCGGCTGCTGGACGTGACCCGCTCCCGCCAGCTCCCGCCGTTCCTGAGCCCGGACGCCGGGGTCAACTCGGGGCTGATGATCGCGCAGTACACGGCTGCGGGCATCGTCGCGGAGAACCGCCGCCTGGCCTCGCCCGCCAGCGTGGACACCATCCCGACCAGCGGCATGCAGGAGGACCACGTCTCGATGGGCTGGGCGGCGGCGAAGAAGCTGCGCACCGTCCTGGACAACCTGACCAGCCTGCTCGCGGTGGAACTGCTGGCCGCCGTACGCGGCCTCCAACTGCGCGCCCCCCTGACCCCGTCCCCGGCAGGCCGCCTCGCCATAACCGCGGTAACCCCCCACGCCGGCCCCCCCGGCCCCGACGTCTTCCTCGCCCCCGTCCTGGAAAACCTCCGCACGGTGGTCTCCACCCCCACCCTCCGCACCACCATCGAATCCGAGGTCGGCCCCCTCGCCTAGGGGCCCCCACCCCGTCGATCATGAACCTATGGCACGGTTCAGCGGCGTGTCGTGTGCACGGCTTCCTGATCGTTTCCGCGCAGCGGGATGGTCAACAGGAGGTTGTGCACGCGACACGCCGTCGAGCCGTGCCATAGGTTCATGATCGACGCGGAGAGACCCCCGACGGACCGGCGGTGGGCTGGGCGGCTAGAGGGACTCGGGGCGGGCGCCGATGCCGACCATGCGGGCCGTGAGGCCCTGCAGGAAGGGCAGGTGCTGGAGGAGGCGGACGGCGGCGGGGGCGTTGACGGGGCCGTCGGCGCGCAGGGCGGTGCCGATGACGCGGGACTGGGCCACGCGCTGGACCCGCTGGGTGACCACGGTCGGGAAGCGGCGGCGGCGGCGTACCAGGTCGAGGTCGGCGGTGGTGAGGGTGCCCGCCTTCAGTTTTGGGCCGAGCAGGCGGGCGGTGGCGACGGCGTCCTGCACCGCCAGGTTGACCCCGACCCCGCCGACGGGGCTCATGGCGTGGGCGGCGTCGCCGATGCACAGCACGCCGGGCGCGTGCCAGCGGTCGAGGCGGTTGACCCGTACCGTCAGCAGCTTGACCTGGTCCCAGTCGGCCAGCTCGCCGGCGCGGCCGGCCAGGTCCGGCACCAGCGCGGCGATCCGCGCCCGCAGCCGGTCCAGCCCCTCGGCACGCACCTGGTCGTAGCCGCCCTTGGGGATGACGTACGCGCACTGGAAGTAGTCGTGCCGGTCGATGGTCAGCAGCAGCGCCCCCGACCCGACCCGGATGTCCAGCCCGGTGTGGTCGGCCTCGGTGCGCGGCAGCCGGAACCACAGCACGTCCATGGGCGCGCCGAACTCGCGCGGCACCAGCCCGAGCCGGTCGCGGACGACCGAGAACCGCCCGTCGCAGGCCACGGTCAGCCCGGCCCGGATCTCGACCGGCCCGTCCGGCCCGGACGCGGCGACGCCGACGACCGTCCCGGCGGCGTCGCGCAGCACGTCGACGGCCTCGGTGGAGCGCAGCAGGGTGAACTCCGGCAGCGTGGCCGCCTCGGCGGCGAGCAGGTCGAGGAAGTCCCACTGCGGCAGGAACATGAGGTAGTTGTGCGGCTTGGGCAGCCGGGTGAAGTCGGCCATGGCGAAGGTGCCGTCGTCGAAGGTGGCGGTCATGGCGCGCTCGTGCCGTCCGGGCAGGGCCTGGATGCGCTCCTCCAGCCCGAGCTGGGCCAGCAGGTCCAGGGTGGACGGGTGGATGGTGTCGCCACGGAAGTCGCGCAGGAAGTCCGCGTGCTTCTCCAGCAGTACGACGCCGACGCCCTGCCGGGCGAGCAGCAGCGACAGCATGAGCCCGGCGGGCCCGCCGCCGACGACGCAGACCTGGGTGTCCATCTGACCCTCACTCCCTATCACAACTGTAGTTGCATTAAGCTGAGTCTGAACCGGCAACACGCCAAAAGCAACTATGGATGCGATAAGGAGATCGGTGATGGTCGTCACGCGCCCCGGTGGCCGCAGCGCGCGGGTACGCGCCGATGTCCTGGCCGCCACCCGGCAGGCCCTGGCCGAGCACGGCTACGGCGGCCTCACCGTCGACCGCATCGCCGAGCTGGCCGGGGTCAACAAGACCACGGTCTACCGCCGCTGGACCGACCTGGACGGCGTGCTCACCGAGCTGCTCACCGACCTGGCCGCGCGCGCCGTGCCCATCCCGGACACGGGTGACCTGGACGCCGACCTGCACCGGCTGGCGGGCTCGATCGGCGGCGTGCTCACCGATCCGTCGATCGCCGCCCTGATGACGGGCCTGGTCGCGGCCGCGACCCGCAGCCCGGAGGCGGCCGCCACGCTGCGCGGGTTCATCCACGGCCGCGCGGCGGCGGGCGCGGAGATCTTCACGCGCGCCGCCGCGCGCGGCGACATACCAGCCGACACCGATCCGGTATCGGCCGTCGAGGCGCTGGTCGCGCCCTACTACCTGCGGCTGCTGCTCACCGGCGAGCCGTTGGACCCGCCGCTGGCGGCGCGCACCGCGGCGACCGTCGCCGTCGCGGCCCGCGCCGGCGTGTTCCGAGCCGCTCGGCCGGGCTGAGCCGTCGGCTCAACCCAGGGCCAGCAGCTGCTGCGCGCGGCCCAGCGCCTTCGACATGAACTCCCGCCAGGCGACGATGTCGGCCTCGTGCGCGGCGAGCTGCTCCGCCATCGCCTGTGCCCGGACCTGCTGGCTGACCTCGCGCAGCCGGGTGGTGTCCGCGCACGTCGCGTCGGCGAGCGCGGCCTCGATCTCCCTGGCCAGGGCCCGGTCCAGCCCGGCCCGATCCGCGGGGTCGACGTCGGCGTAGATCTCCTCCGCGTTCCGGCGGGCGGCGGCGGGGTCGGCGAGGCCGGGACGGCCCTTGTCCCGCATGCAGGCCGACCAGGAGCTCAACGCCTGCGACAGGCCCTCGTCGTCGCGGACGGCCTGGGCGCGCGCCTCCTTGAGCTGGTTGGTGACCAGCCAGTCCAGCCGCAGGAACTCATGCAGATCGCCGTAGATCGCGAGGCGGGTCCGGCCGACGCATCCGCCGAGCGGGCTGCTGATCTGGCCGTGGCCGAAGTCGTACGAGACGACGTCGCTGTCCATGTCGCCGAACCTGGCCCGGGTGTAGCGGAGTCTCTCCGCGTCGGGCAGCCGCTCCCACGCCGATCTGGGCGGCTTCTCCGATTCCGGGGGACGGCGGCGCGGATCCAGGCCGTAGCCGAGCAGCCGCGCCGTCTCGACCGGTGGCGACTCGAAGTTCTGCCGGGACGAGGGCACGGCAGCGCCGTCCAGGTCGTACAGCGGCAGGCCCTGGGCCGTCAGGCAGCGGTCCACGAGGGTGTTCTCCACGGCGAGGACCTGGCGTTTCAGCTCCGCGCCCGTGTCGAGCGCGGCCTGCGCGCGCCGGGCCGCCGCCGGGTCCGGCGTGTCATCGGAGCCGCAGGCGGCGATCCCGGCCAGCAGGGCGACACCACCGATCAGCAGGGCGGATCGGCGAAACCACGCGAACATCAAGCCCCCCGGCAGCACGTGTCGACGTGCGCCGATGCTACCGGCCGCAGGCCCGCGACGGGGTCCCGCGGCCGGTGGCCGGTCGGCTCAGGTGAGGTTCTTGGCGATGACCGCGGCCAGCGAGCGGAACGCCTTGCCGCGGTGGCTGATCGCGTCCTTCTCGGCGGGCTCCAGCTCGGCGTTGGTACGCGTGTTGCCCTCCGCCACGAAGATCGGGTCGTAGCCGAAGCCGCCCTCGCCCCGCGGCGCGCGCAGCAGGCGCCCGGTCATCTTGCCGCTGACCAGGTGCTCGCGCCCGTTCGGCGCGCCGCCGCCGGGCAGCACCAGGGCCGCCGCGCAGACGAACGCCGCGCCGCGGTGCTCGTCGGGCACGTCGCCGATCTGCCCCAGCACCAGGTCCAGATTGGCCCGGTCGTCGCCGTGCCGGCCGGACCAGCGGGCGCTGAACACGCCCGGCATGCCGTTGAGCGCGTCGACGGCCAGGCCCGAGTCGTCGGCCACGGTCGGCAGCCCGGTGTGCTTGGCCCCTTCACGGGCCTTGAGCAGCGCGTTCTCGGCGAAGGTCAGCCCGGTCTCGGGCACCTCGGCATACTCGGGGACGTCGTCGAGGCCGACCAGCTCCACCTTGAGCAGTTCGGGCGAGGACGCCAGGATGCGGCGCAGCTCGTCGAGCTTCTTGACGTTGCGCGTGGCGAGCAGGACCTTCACTTGCGGAACACCTCCAGCAGCCCGGCCGCGTCCAGCGTGGGCATCCCCAGCACCTGGCGCTGCATCGTGGTGAGCTCCTCGCAGCCCTTGACCCCGAGGTCGAGCAGCGCGTTGAGCTGGGCGCGGTCGAACACGCCGTCCTCGCCGGTGCCCTGCACCTCGACGAAGTCGCCGGTGCCGGTGCACACGATGTTCATGTCCACCTCCGCGGCCACGTCCTCTTCGTAGCACAGATCCAGCCGCGGCTGACCCGCGACGATGCCGACACTCACCGCGGCGACCGAGCGGTGCAGCGTGGTCTCGACGGTCTGCTTACGGGTGAGCATGTTCTTGGCGGCCAGCCAGCTCACCGCGTCGTGCAGGGCCACGTACGACCCCGTGATGGCGGCGGTGCGGGTGCCGCCGTCGGCCTGGAGCACGTCGCAGTCGATGACGATCGAGTTCTCGCCCAGCGCCTTGAGGTTGATGCAGGCGCGCAGCGCGCGGCCGATCAGGCGGGAGATCTCGTGGGTACGGCCGCCGATCTTGCCCTTCACGCTCTCCCGGTCCGACCGGGTCGTGGTGGCGCGCGGCAGCATCGCGTACTCGGCGGTGACCCAGCCCTGGCCGGTGCCCTTGCGCCAGCGCGGCACGCCCTCGGTGACGCTCGCGGTGCACAGCACCCTGGTGTTGCCGAACTCCACCAGCACGGAGCCTTCGGGATGCATGCTCCAGCCGCGGGTCAGTTTGACCGGTCGGAGATGGTCGGCGGCGCGGCCGTCAGGTCGGGTCATGCGCCCACCCTATGGCGCTGACCCGGCCCGTGCGCGAGCGGGTCAAACTTCGTACCGGGCCCCGGGACGGACGATCTCCACAGGACCGGCGAACGTGGCCGTAGCGTTGTTCAACGTCTCGGCCTCCGAGCCCCACGCGGTGACCAGGTGCGTCAGCAGCAGCCGCCGCGCGCCGGCCTTGGTGGCGATCTCGCCCGCTTCGGCCCCGGTCAGGTGCAGGTCCGGCGGGTTGTCGACCCCGTCGAGGTAGCTGGCCTCGCACAGGAACAGGTCGGCCCCGGCGGCCAGGCGCAGCAGCGCGTCGCAGGGCGCGGTGTCGCCGGAGTACGCCAGCGACCGCCCGTTGTGCTCCACCCGCACGCCGTACGTCTCCACCGGGTGGTTCACCCGGTCGACGCTGACCTGGAACGGGCCGATCGGGAAGCTGCCCGGTTGCAGCGCGTAGAACGTGTACACGTCGTCGAGCGGACCCTCGTCGAGGCTGTACGCCGTGGCGATGCGCTCGGGCGCCCCGGCCGGGGCGTACACCGGGATCGGCGGGTACGGGCCGTCGGGGGCGTAGCGGCGGACCACCACGTATGAGCAGGCGTCGAGCATGTGGTCGCAGTGCAGGTGGCTCAGCAGGATCGCGTCCACCGACTTGATCCCGGCGTAGCGCTGGAGCGCCGACAGCGAGCCGGTGCCGAAGTCCATCAGCAGCCGGAACCCGTCCGCCTCCACCAGGTACGCCGAGCAGGCCGCCTCCGGCCCGGGAAAGCTCCCCGCACAGCCCAGAACGGTCAGTCTCATCGTGAATCTCCGCTCCGCGAAGATTCACGACGAGGCTCGGAGCCGCTGTGCCCCATGATTCGCTCGCTTCGCTCGCTCATGCCCTTGCTCCCGCCTGCTCCAGCGCGGAGCCGAGGAAGCGGCGCGCGAGCCGGTCGAAGATCTCCTGGTCGCCCGTTGTCAGCAGCTCGTGAGCGGGCGGCGGCGCGTCGTCGGGCCGTACCATGTCGCCCTCGACGAGCACGCGGAAGACGTCCCGCGCCGTCTCGTCCGCGCTCGACACCAGTGTCACCTGATCCCCCATCACGAGACTGATCACGCCGGTCAACAGCGGATAGTGGGTGCACCCCAGCACGAGCGTGTCGACCTGGGCCTGCTGTAGCGGCTCCAGGTAGGCACTGGCCAGGCCGAGCAGGGCCCGGCCGGAGGTGACGCCCCGCTCGATCAGCGGGACGAACTGAGGGCAGGCCGTCGCGGTCACCTTGAGGTGCGGTGCGGCCGCGAAGGAGTCCTGGTAAGCCCCTGAGGTGATGGTAGCGGTCGTACCGATCACCCCGACCCGTCCGTTGCGCGTCGCCGCCACGGCGCGCCGGACAGCGGGTCTGATCACCTCGACCACCGGCACCGAGTAGCGCTCGCGCGCGTCGTGCAGGCAGGCGGCCGAGGCGGTGTTGCAGGCGATCACCAGCATCTTGGCGCCGCGCTCGACCAACTGGTCGAGGCAGGCCAGCGCGTACGACCGCACGTCGGCGATCGGCTTGGGCCCGTATGGCATGTGCGCGGTGTCGGCGAGGTAGACGATCCGCTCATGTGGCAGCTGGTCGAGGATGGCGCGGGCAACCGTGAGCCCGCCGACCCCCGAGTCGAAGATGCCGATCGGCGCGTCCGTCACGCTGCGCAGCCTACTTGGCGGAACCCCCCTCAGGGGAACAGTCCTTTCCGAGATGTCGCCAACGTGACACCGATGCGAGCGTGCCGTTACGGACGGTCGTCAAAAACCGTTGCACTCAGTGCAGGGCCCGGTGGACGGGCAGGTCAGGCAGAGAATAGCGAGCACAGTGCGTACTGAGTCAGACTCCGAGCGCGACGGCGAGGGCACTCTCGCCACCGTGGACCCCGCTGACGCATCGAGCGACGCGGCCACCACGGCCGGTAACGATCACAGCACCATGCCCGCGGCCCGGACCGCGCCCGACGAGGACGTGCCGCGTACGCCCGGTCGGCTGCGCTCGGCCGTGTCCGCCCGGTTCCGGCTGCCCGCCGAGGACGACCCGGCGCCGCGCACCAAGCGGCTGGTCGGCCTGTCCCTGTGGGCCGCCGTCCTCGCCTTCCTGGGCCTGATCCCCGGCGGCCGCCTCGGCGTCACCCTGGCCCTCAGCCTCGACGCCCCCGCCTGGTACGCCCCGGTGACCCTGGCGATCGGCGTCCTCGGCATCGTGGCGATGATGGCCGGCTTCGCCGCGATCCACCGCGACCGCCTCCCCACGTACCTCTTCTCCCTCGCCACCCTCCTCCTCCTCACCAACATCGCCCTCGCCTACACCGCCCTCTAGCCCCCGGCCGCAGGCCAGGCCCCGCCTCTCCACGTCGATCATGAACTTATGGCACGGGTCGACGGCGTGTTGCGTGCACAGCTTCCTGATCAACTGCCGGTGCGGCAGGACCTGCCCGCTGGGGCAGGAATGGTCAACAGGAGGTTGTGCAGGCGACACACCGTCGAGCCGTGCCATAAGTTCATGATCGACGGGGGATACCGGGCCGGGAGGCCTGGGCGGACGGGCGGTGGGGGGTTAGGCCCAGAGTTGGCCTTCGAGGGCGGTTTCGGCGTCGGTGAGGGTGCCGGTGTAGGCGCCGGTGGAGAGGTATTTCCAGCCGGCGTCGGCGACCAGGAAGGCTACGTCGGCTGGGCGGCCCGCCTTTGCCGCTTCGTGGGCTACGGCTAGGGCGGCGTGGGCTACGGCGCCGGTGGAGAAGCCGACGAACAGGCCCTCGACCTCGACGAGCTGGCGGGTGCGCAGGACGGCGTCGCGGGTGCCGACGGAGAAGCGGCGGGTCAGCACCGAGGCGTCGTACAGCTCCGGGACGTAGCCCTCGTCGATGTTGCGCAGGCCGTACACGAGCTCGCCGTAGCGGGGCTCGGCGGCGATGACCTGGATGTCGGGCAGCTTCTCGCGCAGGTAGCGGCCGGTGCCCATGAGGGTGCCGGTAGTGCCCAGCCCGGCCACGAAGTGCGTGATCGTGGGCAGGTCGCGCAGCAGCTCGGGACCGGTGGTCTCGTAGTGGGCGCGGGCGTTGGCCTCGTTGCCGTACTGGAACAGCATGATCCAGTCGGGGTGCTCGGCCGCGATCTGCTTGGCCGTGGCCACGGCCTGGTTCGAGCCGCCCGCCGCGGGCGAGAAGATGATCTCCGCGCCGTACATGCGCAGCAGCTGCACCCGCTCGGTGGAGACGTTCTCCGGCATCACGCACACGAGCCGGTAGCCGCGCAGCTTGGCCACCATCGCCAGCGAGATGCCGGTGTTGCCGCTGGTCGGCTCCAGGATCGTGTCGCCGGGGCGCAGCCGCCCGGCCGCCTCGGCGGCCCGCACCATGTACATCGCGGCGCGGTCCTTGACGCTGCCAGTCGGGTTGCGGTCCTCCAGCTTGGCCCACAGGCGCACCGGCGGCGCGCCGTCGGGCACGACCGGGCTGAGCCGGGGCAGACCGATCAAGGGGGTATCGCCGCAGACGTCGAGCAGCGAGTCGAAACGTGCCATGTCAGCTCCCTATCACGAAGGTCGGCCGCACAGGCGCGAACGGCGGCCGGGCACCCCGGCAGGGTGCCTGGCCGCCGTTGGCGCGCAGTGGGTCGGGCAGGCTCAGCGGCCGAGGACGGCGGCCGCGGCGGCCAGGCCGAAGGCACCGCCGGCGACGGCGGGCAGGATGGTGACGGTGTCGCCGTCGCCGACCTTCGCGTCGAGCGAGCCCAGGAAGCGCACGTCCTCGTCGTTGACGTAGATGTTGACGAAGCGGTGCAGGCCGCCCTCGGGCGTGATCAGCCGGCCACGCAGGCCCGGGTAGTTGCCGTCGAGGTCGGTGAGCAGGTCGGCCAGCGTGTCTCCGGCGCCGGAGACGGCCTTGGCGCCACCGGTGTACGAGCGCAGGATGGTCGGAATGCGGACGTCGATCGCCATGATGGATTACTCCTGGAAGAGGAAAGGGCCGGACAGGAAGCGGTCAGGGTCGGGTCAGCGCTGGGGCTGACACTCGTACTCGACCGCCGTCGGGCTCTGCCCGAACATGTACGACTGCACGACGTGCGGGTCGCCGCTCTTCTCCTCGGACCGCATGGACTGCATGCTCTCATCAACGAGCCGGACCGTCTCTTCGGTCACCTGCCCGTCCACGATGCGGAACGAGCGGATCTCCGCGGTCTGCGGATCGCGCGTCGACACGAGCACGTAGTGCGCGTTCGGCTCCCCCGCGTACGACACGTCGGTGCGCGACGGGAACGGCTCGGTGGCCGTGTGCGAGTGGTAGATGACCACCGGCTCCTCGTCGCGGTCGTCCATCTCCCGCCACACGCGCAGCTGCTCGCCGGCGTCGAAGCGGTAGAAGGTGGTCGAACGCTCGGCGTTCTCCATCGGGATGTGCCGCACCGCGGTGTCCGATCCGATGGGCCCGGCGACGACACCGCAGGCCTCGTCCGGGTGGTCCCGGCGGGCATGGGCGACGATCGCCTCGATGATCTCCCGGTGGATGGTCAGCACGACGACAAGCCTACCGACCGCGCCCACGCCGCGACAGGCCGAGTGATCCGTACCGCAGCGGGAACATTCAGCCGATGAGGGCGTCCAGCAGAGACTCCTGGAGGTACCCGAGATACGAGTAGACGCTGAGCTGGAAGACGCGGGCCGACGAGGCGTCGACGGCGAGCGCCTCCTCCAGCTCGTACTCGACGATGGTGTCGTCGGTGAGTTCGAGCCGGATGCCCAGCGCGAGCCGGGCGTCGTTGATGGCCCGCAGCCAGGCCTCGGCGGCCTCGCGGTCCAGGCGCACCTCGCCGTGGCCGTCCTCGGGCAGCAGGGCCAGCACCGCGCCGGCCTGGTCGATCTTGGCGGTCTTGAGGTCGCCCTCGGTGAACCGGCGGAACTCGGCCGAGTCGCGCGGCAGGTCCGGGTACACGTCGGGGAACAGTCGCTCGACCACCGGGTCGTCGCGCTCGAACCCCTCGGTGAGCAGTCCTACGACCTCTTCGGTGACCTTGCGCAGGACCCGGACCTCGTCCTCGCGGAAATCCGCCACGCACTCGCCGCCGACGCGGCGGAACATCGTCATTCGCGGCCCTACTGCTTGTCGACGGTGGCCCACAGGCCGTACGTGTGCAGCCGGGTGGCGTCGTGCTCCATACGCTCGCGCGCGCCGTGTGACACGATGGCCTTGCCCTTCTGGTGGACGTCGAGCATCAGCAGCTCGGCCTTGTCCCGGCTGTAACCGAAGAGCTCCTGGAACACCCAGGTCACGTAGCTCATCAGGTTCACCGGATCGTTGTGCACGATCGTCACCCAGGGCCGGGCGAACTCCGATGCTTCGTCTACGTCCGGTTGATCTACCGGAGTGGTCTGCGGGGCGGCGGTCACGTTCCCCATCCTACGAGTTGATTCGGGCAACACACAGGCTCGCGCACCGCCGGATGATGTCGCCTCGTACCACGTCGTGACTTGTCCGGTATGCCCTCTCCACCCGCCGCCACCTCGAATGATCAAGGGTGTGTCCCGCGTCGCGCCGGTCGGGAGCGGCGGCGGGCGCGGCCCGGCCTTAGGGTGGCGCCATGGGTGAATTCGCCGGTGCGGGAGCTCCCGCCCTGCTGACCGACCACTACGAGCTGACCATGATCAGCGCGGCGCTGCGCGACGGCACCGCGCACCGGCGCGGCGTGTTCGAGGTCTTCGCGCGGCGGCTGCCGCTCGGGCGCCGCTACGGCGTGGTGGCCGGCACCGGGCGACTGCTGGAGCAGCTCGCGGCGTTCCGGTTCCACCCGGACGAGGTCGACTTCCTGCGCCGCACCGGCGTGGTCGACGAGCCGACCGCGGCCTGGCTGGCCGACTACCGCTTCTCCGGCGACGTCGACGGATACGCCGAGGGCGAGCTGTTCTTCCCCAACTCCCCGATCCTGACCGTGGCCGGCACCTTCGCCGAGTGCGTGGTGCTGGAGACGCTGATCCTGTCGGTGCTCAACCACGACTGCGCGGTGGCCGCCGCCGCGGCCCGCATGGTCACCGCGGCCCGGGGCCGCACGCTGATCGAGATGGGCGGGCGCCGGGCGCACGAGGAGGCCGCGGTCGCCTCGGCCCGCGCGGCGTACCTGGCCGGCTTCAGCTCGACCTCCAACCTGGCCGCCGGGCTGCGCTTCGGCATCCCGACCCGGGGCACCGCCGCGCACGCGTTCACGCTGCTGCACGACGACGAGAAGGCGGCGTTCGCCTCGCAGGTCGCGGCGCTGGGCGAGCAGACCACGCTGCTGGTCGACACGTACGACATCAGCCAGGGCATCCGCAACGCCATCGCCGTGGCCGGTCCCGGCCTGAACGCGGTGCGCATCGACTCCGGCGACCTGTCGGTGCTGGCCGCGCAGTCGCGCGCGCTGCTGGACGAGCTGGGCGCGCCGGACACGAAGATCGTGGTCAGTGGCGACCTGGACGAGTACGCCATCGCCGCCCTGGCCGCCGAGCCCGTCGACGTGTACGGCGCGGGCACCGCCGTGGTCACCGGCTCCGGCGCCCCGACCGCGGGCCTGGTCTACAAGCTGGTCGAGGTCGAGGGCCGCCCGGTGGTGAAGCGCTCGGAGAACAAGGCCACGGTCGGCGGGCGCAAGACGGCGTACCGGCGGCACAAGCCCACCGGCACCGCGGTCGAGGAGATCGTGCTGTCGCAGGACGAGCCCGACCTCCAGCCCGGCGACCGGCTGCTCCAGCGGCCGCTGATCCGCGGCGGCGAGCTCGTGCCGGACCTGCCCACGCTGGAGCAGAGCCGCGCCCACCTGCGCGACTGTCTGATCACGATCCCGTGGGAGGGCCTGAAGCTGTCGGCGGGCGACCCGGCCATCCCGGTGACGGTGGCGCCCACCGCGTGAGGCGGGGGTCCGCGTGACGCAGAGATCATTGCGCCGGTGGCGGCCGTGGCGCAGCATGGGTGCTGAGCCACGACGCCAAGCGGGAGGCCGGTCATGACCCGGGCACTGATCATCGTCGACGTGCAGAACGACTTCTGCGAGGGCGGGTCGCTGGCGGTCGCCGGCGGCGCGGCGGTCGCCGCGAACCTGTCGGCGCAGCTTGCCGCCGACACCGCCACCGGGCACCGGTGGCAGCACGTCGTGGCCACCCAGGACCACCACACCGACCCGGGCGGCCACTTCGGCGATCCGCCGGACTACGCCTCCAGCTGGCCGGTGCACTGCGTGGCCGACACGTTCGGCGCGCAGTTCCACCCCGAGCTGGACACCGACCGGGTCGAGGCCGTGTTCCGCAAGGGCGAGTACGCGGCGGCGTACTCCGGGTTCGAGGGGCACACCGCGGGGATCGGGCTGGCGGCCTGGCTGCGGATGCGCGACGTGACCGAAGTGGACGTCGTCGGCATCGCCACCGACCACTGTGTACGGGCGACCGCGCTGGACGCCGCCCGGGAGGGCTTCGACACCACCGTGGTGCTCGGGTTCACCGCCGGGGTCGCTCCGGAGACGACCGAGCGGGCCATCGAAGAGCTCCGAGCTGCGGGTGTGCACCTGGTGGAGACCATTTAGGTCCGGTTTTAGGTAAGGACTATTCCTTTTTAAGGAAACTTAACTTATTGTTTGGCGCCATCGGGGGGACCGGTGTCAATCAATGAGGAGAGCCATGTTCAAGCTACGGGCCCGGCTGCTCGCTAGCGCGGTAGTCATGGTCGCCACCGCCACCGTCGGTGTCGTCACCATGGCCAACGCCGCCGGCACGGTCACCGCCGCGTACACCCAGCCCAGCAACTGGGGTACCGGCGCTGAGGGCAAGTACGTCATCACCAACGGCACGAGCAGCCCGACCACGTGGACGCTGACGTTCACGCTCCCGGCGGGCACCACCGTCAGCTCCTCCTGGGACGCCGCCCTGAGCGGCACCGGGCAGACCCGCACCGCGACGGGCACCTGGAACGCCACCATCCCCGCGGGCGGCACGGCCTCCTTCGGCTTCAACACCGCCGGCTCCGGCACGCCGACCGCCTGCACCATCAACGGCGCGAACTGCACGACCGGCGGCCAGCCGTCGGCCTCGCCGAGCACCCCGACCTCGCCGTCGGCCTCCCCCTCGGTCTCGCCCTCCCCGAGCAAGTCGCCGAGTACGTCGCCGAGCGCCTCCCCGTCGGCCTCGCCGAGCCCGTCGACCAGCCCGACCATCCCGAACCCGGGCAAGAAGCTGGTCGGCTACTTCACGAACTGGGCGCAGTACGCGCGCAACTACCACGTGAAGAACATCGCGACCAGCGGCTCCGCGGCCAAGCTGACCCACATCCTGTACGCCTTCGGCAACATCTCGGGCGGCCAGTGCGTGCTCAGCGACACCTACAACGACTACGACCGCGCGTACGACGCCGCGGGCAGCGTCGACGGCGTGGCCGACACCTGGGACGCCGGCGCCCTGCGCGGCAACTTCGGCCAGCTGCGCAAGCTTAAGAAGCTGTACCCGAACATCAAGGTCATCTTCTCGATCGGCGGCTGGACCTACTCGAAGAACTTCCCGGCCGCCGCGGCCAACCCGACCGCGTTCGCCAACTCCTGCTACAACATGATCGAGGACCCGCGCTGGGCTGACGTCTTCGACGGCATCGACATCGACTGGGAGTACCCGAACGCCTGCGGCGAGACCTGCGACACCAGCGGTCCGAACGCGTTCAAGAACCTGATGTCGGCGCTGCGGACCCGGTTCGGCTCCAGCTACCTGATCACCGCGGCGATCACCGCCGACGGCAGCAACGGCGGCAAGATCGACGCCACCGACTACGCCGCCGCCGCGCAGTACGTCGACTGGTACATGCCGATGACCTACGACTACTTCGGCACCTGGGCGACCACCGGCCCGACCGCGCCGCACTCGCCGCTGAACTGCTACACCGGCATCCCGACCGCGGGCTTCTGCGCCGAGGCCGCGATCGCCAAGCTCAAGTCCAAGGGCGTCCCGTCGTCGAAGCTGCTGCTCGGCATCGGCTTCTACGGCCGCGGCTGGACCGGCGTCACCCAGGCCGCCCCGGGCGGCACCGCCACCGGCGCCGCGCCCGGCACCTACGAGGCCGGCAACGAGGACTACCACACCATCAAGACCAAGTGCCCGGCCAACGGCACCGTCGGCGGCACCGCGTACTGCTTCAGCGGCGGCCAGTGGTGGAGCTACGACACCCCGGCGACCATCGCGGGCAAGATGTCGTGGGCCAAGAACCAGAGCCTGGGCGGCGCCTTCTTCTGGGAGCTGTTCGGCGACACCAGCAACGGCGAGCTGATCACTGCTATGAACAGCGGCCTTGCCTGATCCAGCAGGGCCCGCTGAGCGGGGCCCCGGTCCGGACCGCGACGTCCGGACCGGGGCCCCGCTCCTTTTCGTCCGGCAGGCTGCGGCGACGCCGTCGGGCAGGATGGGGGTATGCCCGAAGGCGACACCGTCTACAACACCGCGCAGCTCCTGCGCGAAGGGCTGGTCGGGCGCACGCTGACCGGGGCGCAGTTCCGGGTGCCGCAACTGGCCGTGGTCGACCTGACCGGCGCCGAGGTCGTCGCGTCGCTGAGCCGCGGCAAGCACCTGCTGCTGCGCCTGCGCACCGCGGGCGGCCGCGAGCTGAGCCTGCACTCGCACCTGCGGATGGAGGGCGCCTGGCGGGTGTACGGCCCCGGCCAGCGCTGGAACGCCCGGCCCGCCCACACCATCCGGGTGGTGCTGCGCGCCGGGGACCATACCGCCGTCGGCTTCCACCTGCACGACCTGGCGCTGGTGCCGACCGCGCAGGAGGAGCGCCTGGTCGGCCACCTCGGCCCCGACCTGCTCGGCCCGGACTGGGACCCGGCCGAGGCGGTCCGCCGCCTGACCCGCGACCCCGCCGCCCCGATCGCGGCGGCACTGCTCGACCAGCGCAACCTGGCCGGGATCGGCAACCTGTACAAGTGCGAGGTGCTGTTCCTGCGCGGCGTCTGGCCGTGGACCCCCGTCGGCGAGGTCCCCGACCTGCCCGGGGTGGTCGACCTGGCGCAGCGGCTGCTCGCCCACAACCGGGGCCGCTGGACCCAGACCACCACCGGCTCGCTGCGCCGCGGCGAGACCAGCTACGTGTACGGCCGCCGCGCCCAGCCCTGCCGCAACTGCAACGGCCCGATCAGCAAGGACGGCGACGGCGACCGCATCACCTACTGGTGCCCCCGCTGCCAGCCCCGCCCCACCCCCACCCCGGGGTAAGGAACGACGACGAGCACGGGCTCGGGTCCTGCAGTTTCGGGGAAACTGCAGGAATCTTGGTGCGGATTCCAGCACTTTCCCCGAAACTGCACCGGCCGCCGCCCGGCGGCGCGCGTGGCGCGGCGCGGCCGGTGAGGGGCGCGGCCTAGGTGGCGAGGCCGGGGGCGGGTTCGGTCAGCGGTTCGTGCGGCGGTGCCGGGGCGGGAGCACCGGCGGGGGCGAGATCGGCGCCGGAGCGCCAGAAGGGCAGTGCCACCGCCAGGAGCAGCAGGGCGACCAGGCCCGCCGCGGCGAAGGCCCGGCCGGGGCCGACCGAGTCGATGATCGCGCCGGCGAAGGGCGCGCCTGCGGCTACGCCGATGGTCAGGGCGGTGCCGTGCAGGCCCATCGCCTCGCCGCGCGACCCGGCGGGCACCCACGAGCTGAGCGTGTCGATGGTGGCCGACAGCGACGGCGCGACCAGCACACCCGACGGGATCAGGATCAGGCAGACCGCCCACCACGGTGCTCCGGCCGCCAGCCCGACCGGCACGGTCAGCACGGCCAGGCCGCCCGCCAGCAGCGCCGCTGACACGTTGCGGTGCAGCGCCCCGTAGACGAAGCCGCCGATCAGGGAGTAGAGGCACCAGATCGCGATCACGACACCGGCCCAGTTCTGCTGGCCGGACCCCTTGAGCGCCGCGATGAGGGACAGGTCGGAGGCGGTCAGCACGAAGGTCAGCGACGCCGTGAGCGCGAACAGGGCGATCACGCGGGGGCGCAGCCACTGGCGGCGCGGCACGGCGGCCTCGGACTCGCCGTCCTCGACCGGGGCCTGGGTCGGCGCGTTGAGGGCGATGAGCGCGACCCCGGCCAGCACCACCCCTACGCCGACGGCGATCATGACCGGGCGGCTGCCGAACTGGCTCACCGCGGCCACGGCCCCCGCCGGGGCGACCATGTACGACAGCTCGACCGCCATCGAGTCCAGCGCGAACCCGGGGCGGCGCTGGTCGGCGGGGACCATCGCGGCCAGGCTCTGCCGGACGATGGTGAACACGGGCAGCCCCAGCACTCCGGCGATCGCGGCGGCGCCGAGCAGGACCGCGTAGCCGAGGCGGGGCGCGGCGAGCCAGAACAGGGCCTGCGCGGCGGTGGTGGTGATCAGGACGGGGCGCAGGCCGTACCGGTCGATCATGCGGCCGGTGATCGGGGAGCCGATCGCCGAGCCGAGGGTGGACGCGGTGCCGACGAGGCCCGCCTGGGCGAAGCCGAGGCCGAGGGTGTTGACGACGTGCAGCGTCAGCACGATGCCGGTGGCGATGACCGGGATCCGAGCCACCAGCCCGACCAGCAGCAACGCACGTACGCCGGGCAGGCCGAGAATCTTGCGGTAAGGCTCGATGGTCATTGCGGTTGTTACCTCCAGCCGACCATGGTGCCCGACACCCCCGACTTTCAGGCAATCCGTTTACCGGCTGACCCGGGGTAATTCCCGTCACCTTGATCGCCGCCGCCTTGATCGCCATCGCCGGTCACGAAGTCACGCCAGGCCGCACACTTCGACCGCAAACGCCGATCTTGCCGCCGGTGCGCGCCGCGGCGCGCACCGGTCGCGGCGCGGCGCCGCCGAACGGCCGAGGCCCCGGCCCGCCGGGATGCGGCGGGCCGGGGCCTCGGGTGAAGCAGGTGGTGGGTCAGACCTCGTGGTCGCCGCCGTGGCGGCCGTGCGAGTAGCTCGGCGCCTCGATGACCGGGGCCTTGGTGCCGGTGCTGACCGCCAGGTGCGGGAACTTCGCGTCGAACGCGGGCCGCTCGGAGCGGATGCGCGGCATGCTGTCGAAGTTGCGCAGCGGCGGCGGGCAGCTGGTCGCCCACTCCAGCGAGTTGCCGTGGCCCCACGGGTCGTCCACGGTCACGATCGGGCCAGTCCGGTACGACTTCCACACGTTGTAGATGAACGGCAGCGTGGAGGCGCCCAGGATGAACGCGCCGATGGTCGAGAACGTGTTCAGGAAGGTAAAGCCGTCCGTGGGCAGGTAGTCGGCGTACCGGCGGGGCATGCCCTCGGCGCCGAGCCAGTGCTGCACCAGGAAGGTGGCGTTGAAGCCGATGAAGGTCAGCCAGAAGTGGACCTTGCCCAGCTTCTCGTCCATCATGCGGCCGAACATCTTCGGGAACCAGAAGTAGATGCCCGAGTACACGGCGAACACGATGGTGCCGAAGAGCACGTAGTGGAAGTGCGCGACGACGAAGTAGGAGTCCGACACCTGGAAGTCGATCGGCGGGCTGGCCAGCAGCACGCCCGACAGGCCGCCGAAGAGGAAGGTCACCAGGAAGCCGACGGCGAACAGCATCGGCGTCTCGAAGGTGATCTGGCCCCGCCACATGGTGCCGATCCAGTTGAAGAACTTCATGCCGGTGGGCACGGCGATCAGGAAGCTCAGGAACGAGAAGAACGGCAGCAGCACCTGGCCGGTGGCGAACATGTGGTGCGCCCACACGCTCATCGACAGCGCGGCGATGCCGAGGGTCGCGGCGACCAGACCGGTGTAGCCGAAGATCGGCTTGCGGCTGAAGACCGGGATGACCTCGGAGATGATGCCGAAGAATGGTAGCGCGACGATGTACACCTCAGGGTGGCCGAAGAACCAGAAGAGGTGCTGCCACAGCATCGGGCCGCCGGTGGCGGGGTCGAAGACGTGGGCGCCGAGGCGGCGGTCGGCCAGCAGGGCCAGCAGCGCGGCGGCCAGCAGCGGGAAGACCATGATCACCAGAAGGCTGGTGACGAGGATGTTCCACGTCATGATCGACATACGGAACATCGTCATGCCGGGCGCGCGCAGGGTCAGGATCGTGGTGATCATGTTGACCGCGCCGAGGATGGTGCCCAGACCCGACAGCACCAGGCCGGCGATCCACATGTCGGCGCCGATGCCGGGCGAGTTGATCGCGTCGTTGAGCGGCGCGTACGCGAACCAGCCGAAGTCCGCGGCGCCGCCCGGCGTGATGAACCCGGCGGTGGCCAGGCTCGCGCCGAACAGGTACAGCCAGTACGCGAAGGAGTTCAGGCGCGGGAACGAGACGTCCGGCGCACCGATCTGGATCGGCACCACGTAGTTCGCGAACGCGAACACGATCGGCGTCGCGAAGAACAGCAGCATGATCGTGCCGTGCATCGTGAACAGCTGGTTGTACTGCTCCGGCGTCAGGAACTGCATTCCCGGCTTCGCCAGCTCGGCGCGCATCAGCAGCGCCAGCAGGCCACCGATCATGAAGAACACGAAGGCGGTGACCATGTACATGATCCCGATCTGCTTCGCATCCGTGGTGCGCAGCAGACGCGCGAGCGCCGAACCCTTGACCTGCTTACGCACGGGGTAGGGCCGCGTCGCGATCGGCTGCGGTGCGACGGTGGTCACGTGTGGCCTCCTGTGGCTGGCCCGGCCGCCTGGCGCCTGCGCGCCGCCGCCGGATTGATCAGTTGAGGCGTACCTCGGAGGCAGAATAATCCTTCGCAGGTGGCCTGGGAGCACGGGGTGCACCTAGCCGCGCCGAACGGTGTAGGTTGGCGGCCCGGTCACGCGGGCCGGGCCGCCGTTCACGTTCGGCGTGTCGCTGGTCAGCGAGTTCCCGCGGCGGCGCTGAGATTGAGCGAGATCGCGCCTGCGGCGACCGCGGCGAGCACCAGCAGCACCACGCCCCAGCCGATGAGCCGGTCGGCCGCGCTGATGCGGTGCAGCCAGCGGGTGAACCGGCTGCCCGCGGCCACGGCGGTCGCACCCAGCGGGTCCGTGGTGAGGGCGGCGGTCGCGCCCGGATCGGGGGTGAGTGTCTTCACGACGGTCACCGTCGCACCGGCCAGGATCAGCAGCGTCCCGAGCACGGCCAGCAGACCGGCGATCCAGTCCTTCATCGATCGTCCTCCCCAGGGGATGGGATCACGCCGGCCGGGGTGCCGGCGACCGCCACAGGCTAGACGCCCACCGGCGGCTTCGCATCGCGGGAAACGTGAGATGGTCTTAGGTATGGCGAAGAAGCCTCCCCGCGACGATGTCGGTGACCAGGACCTGACCGTGCGTGCACCCAAGGACAGCGCGGCCGGCCTGCCCGGGGTGATGCACGGCCTGCGCGCCGCAGGAGCGCAGATGGGCGTACGCCGCTCCGCCCTCACCCTGCTCAAGATGAACCAGGCCGACGGCTTCGACTGCCCCGGCTGCGCCTGGCCGGAGCCCATCCCGGCGCACCGGGCCCACTTCGAGTTCTGCGAGAACGGCGCCAAGGCGGTGGCCGAGGAGGCGACGCTGCGCCGGGTGACCCGCGCGTTCTTCGCCGAGCACGCCGTGGCCGACCTGGCCGGGCGCAGCGACTACTGGCTGGGCCAGCAGGGGCGGCTCACCGAGCCGATGGTGAAGCGACCGGGCGCGACGCACTTCACACCGATCGGCTGGGACGAGGCGTTCACGCTGGCCGCGGACCACCTGCGCGCGATCGAGCCGGACCGGGCGCTGTTCTACACCTCCGGCCGCACCTCCAACGAGGCCGCCTTCCTCTACCAGCTGATGGCGCGGGCGTACGGCACCAACAACCTGCCGGACTGCTCCAACATGTGCCACGAGTCGTCCGGGGTGGCGCTGAACAGCACCATCGGCATGGGCAAGGGCTCGGTGACCCTGGAGGACGTGCACCGGGCCAAGCTGATCGCGGTGGTGGGCCAGAATCCGGGCACCAACCACCCGCGCATGCTCAGCGCCCTGGAGCTCGCCAAGAAGAACGGCGCGAAGATCATCTCAGTGAACCCGCTGCCCGAGGCCGGGCTGATGCGGTTCAAGAACCCGCAGAAGGTCGGCGGGCTGGTCGGCGGCGGCACCCCGCTGGCCGACCTGCACCTGCCGATCCGGGTCGGCGGCGACCTGGCCCTGTTCCAGGCGATCGGCTCGCTGCTGCTGTCGTGGGGCACGGTCGACGAGGACTTCGTCGCGTCGTACACGGCGGGATTCGAGGCCTATGCCGACGCCCTGCGCGAGCTGGACTGGGACCTGGTCCACGCCGCGACCGGCCTGGACCGCGACCAGATCGAGGCCGCGGCGCGGCTGTTCGCCGGCTCCCCCGCCACCATCGTGTGCTGGGCGATGGGCCTGACCCAGGGCCGCGACTCGGTGGCGACCATCCGCGAGGTGGTCAACGTGCAGCTGCTGCGCGGCATGATCGGCCTGCCCGGCGCGGGCCTGTGCCCGGTGCGCGGCCACTCCAACGTCCAGGGCGACCGGACCATGGGCATCTGGCACGAGCCGCCGTCGTGGCTGGGCGCCCTCGGCGAGTCGCTGTCGCTGCCGATGCCGGCCCGGCGGGGGTACGACACGGTCGAGGCGATCCGCGCCATGCGCGACGGCCAGGCGACCGTGTTCATGGCGCTGGGCGGCAACTTCGCCGCCGCCTCGCCCGACACCGGGGTCACCGAGGCGGGGCTGCGCTCGTGCGCGCTGACCGTGCACGTGTCCACCAAGCTCAACCGCTCGCACGTGGTCACCGCCGACCCGCAGACCGTGCTGATCCTGCCCTGCCTGGGCCGCACCGAGCGCGACGTGCAGGCCTCGGGCGAGCAGTTCGTGACGGTCGAGGACTCGATGTCGTGCGTGCACGCCTCGCAGGGCCGCCTCGAACCGGCCGCGCCGCAGCTGCGCTCCGAGGTCGCGATCGTGGCCGGGCTGGCCCGGCACCTGCTGCCCGACTCCACCGTCCCGTGGGAGACGTACGCCGAGGACTACCGCTCGGTGCGGGCCCTGATCGCCGACACCGTGCCCGGCTTCGCCGACTTCGAGGCGAAGGTGCGCGTGCCCGGCGGGTTCACGCTGCCGCACCCGCCGCGCGACGACCGCCGCTTCCCGACCCCGGACGGCAGGGCCCGGTTCACGGCCAGCCCGCTGGAGGTGCTGACGGTGCCGCCGGGCCGCCTGCTGCTCCAGACGCTGCGCAGCCACGACCAGTACAACACCACGATCTACGGCCTGGACGACCGCTACCGCGGGGTGAAGGCGGGCCGCCGGGTGGTCTTCGTCAACCCCGACGACCTGCGCGAGTTCGGCGTGGCCGACGGCGACGTCGTCGACCTGGTGTCGGAGTGGGCCGACGGCGAGCGGGTCGCCGAGTCGTTCCGGGTGATCGCGTACCCGACCGTGCGCGGCTGCGCGGCGACGTACTTCCCCGAGGCGAACGTGCTGGTGCCGCTGGACTCCACGGCCGCCGAATCGAACACCCCGACGTCCAAGCAGGTCGTCGTCAGGCTGCGTACGCGCTGATGGGCCGGGCCAGCGACCGCCGTGCCGTCACCCGGATCGACCTGTCCGGCGGCGCGTCCGCCGCGCGCCGCCCGGACACGCTGGCCGCCGAGGAACCGCTGGAGATCCGGGTCGGGCACCGCGGCGGGCCCCGCCCGCCGCTGGCCGTCACCATGCGCACCCCCGGCGACGAGCTCGACCTCGCCCTGGGCTTCCTGCTCACCGAAGGCGTCATCACCGCACCGGACGACGTGCACACCGCCCAGCTGTGCGCCGGAGCCGAGGTCGAGAACAGCTACAACGTGGTGGACGTGGTGCTGGCCGAGCACGTGCCGCCGCCGCAGGCGGGGACGGAGCGCAACTTCTACACCACCAGCTCGTGCGGGGTCTGCGGCAAGGCCAGCATCGACGCGATCCGGGTGCGCTCGCGCCACGACGTCGCCGCCGACCCGGTGGCGGTCGATCCGGCCGTGCTGGCCGGGCTGCCCGACCGGCTGCGCGGGGCGCAGCGCACGTTCGAGCGCACCGGCGGCCTGCACGCGGCCGGGCTGTTCACGGCCGCCGGGGAGCTGGTGACCGTACGCGAGGACGTCGGGCGCCACAACGCCGTCGACAAGGTGATCGGCGCCGCGCTGCGGGCCGGGCGGCTACCGCTGGCCGGGCACGTGCTGCTGGTCTCCGGCCGCGCCAGCTTCGAGCTGACCCAGAAGGCGTGGCTGGCCGGGATACCGGTCCTGGCCGCGGTGTCGGCGCCCAGCACGCTCGCCGCCGACCTGGCCGACGAGGCCGGGATGACGCTGGTCGGCTTCCTGCGCGGCCCGACCATGAACGTCTACACCCGCCCGGACCGCCTCACCTGACCCGCGCCGCGCCGCCGCGCCACGCCGCCATGCGGGCGCCACGCCGCGCGCCGCGCGCCGCCCCGCACGCGGTTCGTGCAGTTTCGGGGAAAGTGCACGAAAGCGGGCCGTGATTCCTGCACTTTCCCCGAAACTGCACGAACGCCAGTCAGCGGGAGGCGGGGGCGTAGGACCCGTCGGGGGCGACTCGCCAGTGGTCGGGGCCGTCGGTGACCAGGGCGGACGTGGCGGCCAGGCGGCACAGGCGCGTGGCCAGCTCCAGCTCGCTCGCGCCGGTCAGCCGGGCCAGTTCGTCCCCGGCCAGCAGGTCGCAGCCGCCGCCGTCCCCCGGCTCCAGCCGCACGAGCGCGTCGTCCGCGCCGTACGCCTCGGCGAGGGCGGCCCGCAGCCGGTCGGGCCGGGCGTCGGCGGCGAACCGGACGCGGTAGGAGGCCCGCCCGTCCCGCGCCGCCCGCCGGACCAGGTCCACCGCCCCGCCGAGGTAGTCGCGCAGCACGGCGGGCTGGAGGTTCAGCGCCGCCAGCGCGGGCAGGGTGAACGGCACCCGCACCACGTCGTACGTGCCCTTGGCCGGGTTGGCGAACTCGGGGCCGTACCGGTTGGCGGGGTCCATCTCGACCAGGCGGCACGCGTAGAGATGGTGCCGGATGAGGCGACGGCCGTCGGGGCCGGTGCTGTCGCGGATCGTCAGCGGCACCGGTGGCGTGACCACGGCGCGCAGTTCCTCGTCCAGTTCGCGCAGCAGCGCGGCCAGCAGCGAGGCGTCGTGCCGGTCCCGGCCCCCGCCGGGTGTCACCCAGTACGGCTCGGGCTGTTCGGGCCGGGTGCGGCGGAGCAGGATCAGCTCGTCGGCGTCGAGCAGGAGCGCGCTGACCCGATCGCGGTCCGGAACCGTCATGATTCACAGCCTGACCGGTGACCGGGGCGCTTGTCGACCCGCCCGGCGGCATGGTTGAGTCTGCGCCAGTACGTAAGCGCCTTGGTCACCGTCAACGTCACTGGAGTGATCACCATGGCCGACCCGACCGACCCCGCGACCCAGGACGCGCACCTCGAGACGGTCGACATGCTGCTGCACCTGTCGCGGCGCTCGCAGGCGATGGTGGACCGGCTCATCGGCTGCCTGGACCGGATGGGCCAGCAGGAGCACGACCCGGAGCGGCTGAAGAACTTCTTCGAGCTGGACTTCCTGGCCCTGCGGATGCGGCGTAACGACGAGAGCCTGCTGGTGCTCGCCGGGGGCGAGTCGGCGCGCATCCGCCGCGATCCGGTGCCGCTGGAGGAGGTGCTCCAGGGCGCCTGCTCGGAGGTGGAGGACTTCCGCCGGATCGAGTTCGGGGTGGTCGAGCCGGGCCTGGTCGTCGCCGCCCCGGTCGTCAACGACCTGGTGCACCTGCTGGCGGAGCTGTTCGACAACGCGGCCGCGTTCTCCGCGCCCGACACGAAGGTGCTGGTGGAGGTGCGGCGCGTCACGGACCGGGCGGTCATCCTGATCGAGGACCGGGGTATCGGCATCCCCCCGGCGCGCCTGCGCGAACTCAACCAGCGCCTGGCCCAGCCGACCCCGCCCAGCGCGATCACGGTCCGGCAGATGGGCGTCGGGGTGGTCGGCCGGCTGGCCCAGCGGCACGACATCCGGGTCGAGCTGGAGCCCGCGGGTGAGCGCGGCATCGCCGCCTCGGTGGTGCTGCCCTCGCACACTCTGGCGGGATGAGTCCGGGGCGGGCGTAAAACCCGTTCACGGCATCCGGGAGAATGGGGGGACACCCTCAACTCACGGAAAGGACGTGCTGGTCGTGGCTGTAAGCCCCGAGGCCGACTGGGTCTCCCGCTTCGCGGATGAAGTGATCGCCGAGGCGGAGCGTCGCGCGCCGGGCAAACCGATCGTCTGCGCGTCCGGCCTGAGCCCGTCGGGCCCGATCCACCTGGGCAACCTGCGCGAGGTGATGACCCCGCACCTGGTCGCCGACGAGATCCGCCGCCGCGGCCACGAGTGTGTGCACCTGATCTCCTGGGACGACTACGACCGGTTCCGCAAGGTCCCGGCCGGGGTCCCGGGCATCGACGAGACCTGGGCGCAGCACATCGGCAAGCCGCTGACCTCGGTGCCCGCCCCCGCCGGCAGCAGGTACGCCAACTGGGCCGAGCACTTCAAGGCGCCGATGATCGAGTCGCTGGCGCAGCTGGGCGTGGAGTACCACCCGATCAGCCAGACCGAGCAGTACACCACCGGCAAGTACCGCGAGCAGATCCTGCTGGCCATGCGCGAGCGGGCCCGCATCGACGCGGTGCTGGACCGCTACCGCACCAAGAACCGCACCGCCGGGGGCGCCCAGCCGGGCAAGCTCGACGAGGAAGAGGCGGCCGCCGCCGCGGAGGCCGCCGAAGGTTCGGGCGCAGCCGGCGAGGACGACGGCAACACCGTGGCGGGGTACTTCCCGTACAAGCCGTACTGCTCGGTGTGCGACCGCGACCTGACCACGGTGGTGGCGTACGACGACGAGACCACCGAGCTGGACTACACCTGCGCCTGCGGGCACGCCGAGCAGGTCCGGCTGTCCGAGCACAACCGGGGCAAGCTGGTCTGGAAGGTCGACTGGCCGATGCGCTGGGCGTACGAGGGCGTGATCTTCGAGCCCTCGGGCGTGGACCACTCCTCCCCCGGCTCGTCGTTCCAGGTCGGCGGGCAGCTCGTGGGCGAGATCTTCGGCGGCGAGCAGCCGATCGGCCCGATGTACGCCTTCGTCGGCATCTCCGGCATGGCCAAGATGAGCAGCTCGCGCGGCGGCGTGCCGACCGCGGCCGACGCGCTGGACATCATGGAGCCGCCGCTGCTCCGCTGGCTGTACGCCCGCCGCCGCCCGAACCAGTCGTTCAAGATCGCATTCGACCAGGAGATCCAGCGCCTGTACGACGAGTGGGACACCCTCGGCCGCAAGGTCGGCGACGGCACCGCCACCCCGGCCGACGCCGCGGCGTACACCCGCGCCGTGGGCACCGCCGCCGGGCTGCTGCCGGTCACGCCGCACGTGCTGCCGTACCGGACCCTGGCCTCGATCGTGGACGTCACCACCGGCGACGAGGCGCAGACCCTGCGCATCCTGCGCGACCTCGACCCGGCCGACCCGGTCGCCTCGCTGGACGAGACCCGGCCCCGCCTGGACAAGGCCCAGCGCTGGATCACCACGCACGTGCCCGCCGACCAGCGCACCCGCGTGCTGGCCGGGCCGGACACCGCGCGGCTGGCCGAACTCGGCGAGACCGAACGGGAGTCGCTGCGGCTGCTGCTGGCCGGGCTCGACGAGCACTGGTCCCTGGAGGGCCTGACCACCCTGGTGTACGGCGTGCCGAAGGTCATGCTGGGGCTGCCGCCGGACGTCAAGCCGACGCCGGAGCTGAAGACGGCGCAACGGGAGTTCTTCGCGCTGCTGTACCACCTGCTGGTCGGCCGCGACACCGGCCCGCGCCTGCCCACGCTGCTGCTGGCGGTCGGCCCGGACCGCGTCCGCACCCTGCTGACCCCCGCCGCGGCCTGACCCCCACCGCGGCCTGACCGCTCCGGTCCCGCCCACCCGGCTCCACCACCCGCTTTACATAAACGTTGGCCTATCTCATCGAGTTCGATCTTCTCGGAGTCGATGAGATAGGCCAACGTCTTTCAAAGACGGGGCGGGAGCGGGGCGGCGGGGCGGCGGGATGGCGGGATGACGGGGGCGGGGGTCAGGGTTCCAGCAGGCGGGTGCGCAGGGCCTGGACCAGCGGCTCGTCGACGCCCAGCCGCTGCTCGGCGTACCCGCGCACCGACCCGTACCGCTCAGTCAAATCCGCCAGGAACAGCCGCATGACCCCCTCCGGCGCCCGCCCGTATCCCGGCCAGACCGGCGGCCGCCCCATCCGGGCCGTGATGTCCGCCACCAGATGCTCGGTGATCAGGCCCGTCAGCGCGAAATCGGCGACGATCACGTCCTCGGGCACGTCCAGCAGCGACAGCACCAGCGCCGCCACGATCCCGGTCCGGTCCTTGCCCGCGTAGCAGTGGAACACCAGCGGCCCGTCGCCCTCCCCGGCGATCAGCCGCAGCGCCGTGGCCAGCTCCGCCACCCCGTCCTCGGCCACCTCGGCGTACTTGCCCGCCAGGAACGGCACCGGGTCGACCTCCGGCCCCTGGCTGGCCTGCTTGTACGGCCGGTGCTCGACGCTCAGGTTGTGCCAGGTGAAGCTGTCGTGCTCGCGAACCCGGCCGCCGCGCTCGATCTCCCACGGGTAGCGCAGATCGATCACGGTGCGCACACCCAGGGCCAGGAAGGCCGCCCAGTCGTCGTCGTCGAACTTGCCCAGCGTGTCCGACCGGTACAGCCGCCCCCAGGCCACGGTGCGGCCGTCGGCCGTCCGGTAGCCGCCGAGGTCACGGAAGTTGCGTACGCGCTGGAACGGGACATGTCTGCTCACACCGCCCGACTGTACGGCGCCCCCGTTCACCCCGCCGCCCCTTTTGCGCCCGCTGCCGGTTGCCTCGGCGGAGCATCCTGGAACCATGACCAACGAGTGGAACGAGATCGGCGACCGTCTTCAGGGGCTCGGGCTCAAGCTCAAGCTGCACTTCGAGCAGTCCGGCCCCGGCGAGTGGCCCGACGCGCTGATCAAGCTCGGCACCGCGGTCGAGGATCTGTTCAAGACCGCGGGCAACGCCGTACAGGACGAGGCGGTGCGCGCCGACGTCCGCAACGTGGGGCACCTGCTCGCCGACGCGGTCTCCAACACCATCGGGTCGGCCGGGCACGACGTCCGCGGCTGGTTCGACGGGGTACGTGACGGCGGCAGCGGCAGCGGCAAGGAGCCGCCGAAGCCCGAGGACCCCGGCAGCGGCACCCCGGCGAGCTGACCGCCCGCTTGCCGCGCGCCGCTACGTTGGGGCGCATGGCCGAAGGCACGGCACGCAGCGGGTGGCAGAACGGGCTGATGGCGGCGACCGCACTGGTCGCGGCAGCGGGCGGGGCGGTGCTGCTGCTCCTGCTCGTCGGAGCGCAGTCGGCGCCGCTCGGCGTCCTGGCGGCACTGCTGTGGGCGGCCGGTGCCGTGGCGCTCGCGGTGCGGGCGATCCGCGCCGGCGTGTACGCCGAGCCGCCCTTCCTGGTCGTGCGCGGCATGGCCCGGACGTGGCGGATCCCGGCCGCGGACGTGGTCCGGGTGCCGGTGGTCGGGCAGTCCAACGGCCGTGGCGGCCGCTACTGGGCCCCGGTGATCGTGTATCGCACGGCAGACCCGCGGCACCTGACCGCACCACCGACCACGTCGGTCCTGCTGCCATGGCAGGCGGCGGCGACAGAACAGGGCGCACAGCGCCACGCGGACCGGATCGAGGCGGTGGCGGCGCTGGCCCGCGCCGGGGCAACCGGGGGCCGGTAAGCCCCGCACGATCACCGCCACCCGCAATCCCCCTGGTCAGGACAGTCCGTAACCATCGCATCCGTTGCGGGACAACCCAGCCGGCCTCGGCCTGGTAGCGTGCGGCCCCATGATCATCATGGGGGAACGACGATGAACCGAACCAGGATCGTAGTGAGCAGCCTGGTCGTCGCGGCGACGATCGCGCTGTCGGGATGCGACTCGTCATCCGGATCGGAGCCGTCCGCCACCGCGACGGGACCGGTGACCGCGAGCGCCGCCACAGCCGACGACGCGGCCACCGCGAAGGCCTGCGCCGACCTGACGAAGACCATCAAAGAGAACGCGGACAAGGTCGCCGAGGCCGAGAAGATCGGCCCGCCGGCCGGGCACCTCGCGGTGAGTGCGCAGTGGAGCGCGGGCTCGGCCGCGGTCATCGTGGGTTCCATCGGCGCGAACGCGACGGTCGGCGCGGCCGCCGACAAGGTCCAGCAGGAGATGATGCGGCTGGGCGAGGCATACCTGAAATCGGCCACCGCCAAGCCCGGCAAGCAGCAACTGGAAGCCGCCATCGCGGAGCTGACCGCCGCCTGCTCGGCGGCCTGACCGCGTTCCGATCGGCTGCGCTCGTCGACCGGCGGGCACAGCCGATCCACATCCCGCACGTTCATACAAAAAAGAACGCCCAGGTCTTTCGACCCGGGCGTTCTCTCTCCGGTGGAGCCGAGGGGACTCGAACCCCTGACCCCCACACTGCCAGTGTGGTGCGCTACCAGCTGCGCCACGGCCCCTTGTTACTGGTAAGTCCCCGTTTGCCGTTTCCGTGTCCCGGGCACCTGCGAAATAGTACACGGCCCCGGCCCCCCTGCAAAAACGGGTATCCCCCGGCGTGTTGATCACGGCCCCACGGGCATGACACACCGTCGACCCCGACCATAAGTTCATGATCAACGGTGCAGGCCTGCCCGACGGCGGGGGGGTCAGTTGAGGGTGGGGTTGGGGGGGTAGTTGGCCAGGGCGGAGGTGATGCCGCCCTGGCGGCGGAGGACCAGGGGCCACAGGTCTTCGGGCTGGGTGCGGAAGGGGTCGCTGGGGAGGGCCTCGAAGACGAGCCAGGAGCCCTCGGTGATCTCCTGTTCGAGCTGCCCGGCGGCCCAGCCGGCGTAGCCGTGGTAGACCCGGACGCACTCCAGGCGCTGGCCGACCCGGGCCGGGTCGCGACTGAGGTCCACGGTCCCGATCTGGCCCATCACGCGGCTGAAGCCGACGAAGCCCGCCACCCCGGCGCGGGCGCGGGCCACGCAGATCGCCGAGTCGGTGCCGACGGGGCCGCCCTCGAAGAGGACCCCGGGCTCGCGCAGCAGTGACTCCCAGCCCGGCAGGACGTCGCCCACCGGGGCCTCGGTGGGCCGGTTCAGCACCACCCCCAGCGCTCCGTCGGCCTCGTGGGCCAGCACGAAGACGACCGTACGCTCGAAGTTCGGGTCGTTCAGTGTGGGCAGGGCAACCAGCAGGTGCCCGGTCAGTGACTCCACCCCGTATCGCCCCGAACCTTTCCCCGCCTTGTCATGCCACGTGGTGTGTGGCTCTCCCGACGCCATGACTGGCACGATATCCGCCCGGACCCGGCATGGTTAGGGTCTCGACACGGCTTCTGCGGCGGATATCGCCACTGTCGGCGATTGGACAGCGTCTGCCCCGGGCGCGGCGGCGGACGGCCATCGCCGTAACGCGATAGTCCTACACTTTGCGGATGCTGCTGACCGGTGCCATCCGACCCGACCTGCCACTGCTCGCCGTGGCTCTGCCGGAGGAGGCCGAGCACCTGAACTCGCCGTACCCGGTGCTGCTGACCGGGGTCGGCAAGGTGCAGGCGGCGCTGTCGGTGACCCGGGCGCTGGCGGCGGGGCCGCGGCCCCGCGAGATCATCAATCTGGGTACGGCCGGCGCGCTGCACCCGGGCCTGACCGGCATCCACCTGGTCAGCCGGGTGGTGCAGCACGACTTCGACTCCAGCGGCATCACGGCGCTGACCGGGCACACGTTCGGCGCTCCGATCGACCTGGCCGGCCAGGGGCCCGTGCTGGCCACGGGGGACGTGTTCGTCTCCGACCCGCAGCTGCGGGCCGCGCTCGCCCGCTCGGCGGCGCTGGTCGACATGGAGGGCTACGCCGTGGCCGCCGCCGCCTCGGCGTTCGGCGTGCCGGTGCGCCTGGTCAAGCAGGTCAGTGACGAAGCAGACGGGCAGGCGTTCCGGAGCTGGAACGCGGCGGTGAGCGAGTGCTCGAAGGCGCTGGGCGCGTGGCTGGCGGGAGACGTCCGCGCGGCCTAGGTCTCCCCGCCCAGGTCGATTCCGTATGCCTGGTAGAGCACGTCCGCGCTGTGCTGCCGGTATGCGACGAGCCGCTCGGCGAGCCGCTCCTCAGTGCCGTGGTCCAGCGGGCGTGCCGACACCGCGTCGAGCAGGGCGCGCCGGTCGTCCTCCAGCGCCCGCACCCGGTGGACCAGGCGCGGAGCGTCCCTGACGACCTCGCCCAGCCCGTGTGCGGGCCCGAGCACGGCAGCTCTCATCTCGTCCAGTGGATCGGTGGCCATGGCTCACCCCCGCCGACCGCGAAACGTCCTTACGTTCGATGGTCACGCCGGTTCGCGGCGATGTCCACCCTTTGCCCATGTTTGAACGAACGTTCAGCCACCTGCCCGGCCGGGCGCGCGGCACGGCCGGACAGGTGGCGGTGCGCGCTACTCCCAGCGGAAGAGCCGGATCGCCAGCAGCCAGGTGACCACGATGTATCCGGCCAGCACCGCCAGGTGCAGCGGCTGCGGCCAGTGGCCCACGGCGGCGTCGCCCATCGCCTGCACCCCGGCGCCCAGCGGCGTCAGGTCGCTGACGTGGCGCAGCCCCGGCGGCATCGCCTCGCGGGGCACCCACAGCCCGCCGAAGAACAGGATCGGGAAGAACAGCACCGAGCCGATACCCTGCGCCACCTTGACGCCCGGCACGGCGGACGCCACGAGCAGCCCGATCCCGAACAGCGCCGCCGCCGACAGCACCAGCGCCAGCACCCACGCCACCGGGTTGCCCGGCAGCGCCACCCCGAACACCAGCCGCCCCAGCACCAGCACCGCCGCCGTCCCGAGCGCCATCAGCACCAGGTGCACCAGCAGCTGCGCCGCGAGCAGGTCGCGCGGCCGGGCCGGGGTGACCGACAGCCGCCGCAGCACCCCGCGCTCGCGGTAGGTGACCAGCTGCGCGGGCAGCATCGTCAGCGCGATCGTGCCCAGCGCCATCGCGATGAGGATCGGCACGTACAGGTCGATCACGCGGAGGCCGCCCAGGCCCGGGTCGGGCTGGCGGAAGCCGGGGACGCTGCCGAGGATCACCAGGATCAGCGGGGTCAGCAGGATGCCGAATATCACCGCGGCGGGGTCGCGCAGGAACAGGCGCGCCTCCATCCGGACCAGCTTGTTCATGCCGTCGCTTCCGTCAGTGCGATGAACGCGTCTTCCAGCCCGGCCTGCTCCACGCGCAGCTCGGTGGGGGTGATGCCCTGGCGGGCCAGTTCGGTGACCACGGCCAGCAGCACGTCGCGCCCGGCCACCACCAGTTCGCCGCCCTCGCGGGCCGCGGAGTCGACGCCGGGCAGGGCGGCCAGCGCCGCCGTGTCCACGGCCGACGGCGCGCGGAACAGCACCCGCTGCCCGGCCGCGACCCGGCCCACCAGCCCGTCAGGGGTGTCCACGGCGGCCACCCGGCCCTCGTGGATGACGGCGATGCGGTCGCACAGCCGCCGGGCCTCGTCCATGAAGTGGGTGACCAGCACGATGGTCACCCCCCGGGCCCGCACCTGCTCGATCAGGGCCCAGGTGTCGCGGCGGGCCTGTGGGTCCAGGCCGGTGGTGAGCTCGTCCAGGATCGCGACGCGCGGCGAGCCGATCAGGGCCAGCGCGATCGACAGCCGCTGCTTCTGGCCGCCGGACAACTTGCCGTACGCGGTGCCGCGCGCCTGCTCCAGGCCGAGTTCGGCCAGCAGCCGGGCCGGGTCGGCCGGGTCCGGGTAGAACGAGGCGAACAGGTCCAGCGCCTCGGCGACGCGGATGCGCTCGGGCAGCGCCGCCTCCTGCAACTGCACGCCGAGCACCCGGCGCAGCCGCTCGCGGTCGGCGTCGCGGTGCGGGTCGAGGCCGTGCACCCGCACGGTGCCGCCGTCGGGGCGGCGCAGGCCGCTGACGCACTCGACCGTGGTGGTCTTGCCGGCGCCGTTGCGGCCCAGGATGCCGAAGATCTCGCCCTCGGCGACGGTGAAGCTCACCCCGTCCACGACGGTACGGTCGCCGTACCGCTTGGTCAGGTCGGTTACTTCGATGACGGTCATGGCGACGACGCTAGGTCCGGCGACCTGGCGCGGTAATGCGTCCGGCCCCACGATGGGGGTGGTGCCAGCCCCACCCCCATGGCGGGGCTCACGGGCACTGTGCGATCGGCGCGGCGGCCGCCAGACTGGCCCGGTGATGAGACAGCGGGCAGCCGTACACGGCCTGGCGGTGCTGCGCGGCCTGCAACTGGTGGTCCTGGCGCTGGCCGGGCTGGTGGTCTTCGCCGGGCAGCTGGTCGCGATCGTGCCCGGCTTCGGGCTGGGCATGGTCTTCCTGCTGCCGGGGCCGCTGCTGCTGGCGCGGCACTTCACCGGGTACGCCCGGACCCGGCTCGACCGCTGGACCGGCATCCCCTCCCCCGCCGACTACGTGCCCGAGCCGCCGCCCCCGCAGCGGCAGCCCGACGGCCTCTACCGCCACGACCGGCAGCTCTACCGCGGGCCCCGGATACCCCGGTTCATGGCCCGGCTGGAGTGGGTGCTCGGCGACACCGGCACCTGGCGCGACCTGCGCTGGCAGCTGCTGCACCCGGTCACCGGCGGCGCGCTGGCGCTGCTGCCCGCGGCCCTGCTCGTCATCGGCCCGCTGCTGCTGTGGCGCGGCCTGCCCGACTGGGCGGCGCTGCCCGGGGTGGACCGTGGCACGGCCGCGATCGTGCTCGGCTGCCTGGCGCTGCTGCTCGGCCCGCTGATCGCGCCCGGGGCGGTACGCGCCAGCGGCTACGTCAGCCGCGCCCTGCTCACCCGGGGCGGCCGCTGGCGGCGCGCGCTCGGCGACCTGCTCAAAGGCTGGTTCCAGCGGTACGGCCTGGCCTCGGTGCGGCTCCTGGCGCTGCTCGGGCTGACCCTGCTCGGCCTGCCGGTGCTGGTGCTCAGCACGCTCGGGCTGATCCTCGGGTACGGCCTGGGCCTGATCTTCGTGATCCCGCCCGCGCTGAGCGGGATGCGCTGGCTCGCCGACTGGCGGCGGCACCTGGCGGGGTCCTGGTCCGGGGTGCCCGTGCCGCGCCCCTACCTGCCCCGGCCGCCGCTGGAGCGCGGCCCCGACGGGATGTACCGCGTCGGCAAGCACCTCTACCAGACCGAGCAGGTGGCCGCGTTCCACCAGCGGATGGAGTGGCTGTCGCGGGACCGGGCCACCTGGCGCGACCTGCTGTGGCTGGAGACCGACCCGATCGCGGCGCTGCTCCTGCTGGTCCCGCCCGTGATCCTGGTGGTGTACGGCATCTGGGGCCTGGCCATGCCGCGTCTGTGGATGGACCTGCTGCCCATCCCGGAGTACGGCGACGACTGGTACGGCAAGCTGAACGGCTCCGCCACCGCGGCGATCCCGGTCGGCCTGCTGATGGCCGTGGTCGGCAGCCGCCTGGCCCCGCTGGTGCTGCGGCTGCACGGCCGCTGGACCGCGCTGCTGCTCGCCCCGACCAGGGGTGCGCTGCTGGCGCAGCGGGTGGCCAGCCTGACCCGGTCCCGCGCCGACGCCGTCGACGCGCAGGCCGCCGAGCTGCGCCGGATCGAGCGCGACCTGCACGACGGCGCCCAGGCCCGGCTGGTGGCGCTGGGCATGACCCTCGGCGCGGCCGAGCAGCTCGTGGACACCGATCCGGCGGCCGCGAAGGTGCTGCTGGCGCGGGGCCGGGACTCGGCCGCCACCGCGCTGCGGGAGCTGCGCGAGCTGGTCCGGGGCATCTACCCGCCGGTGCTGGCCGAACGCGGCCTGGCCGACGCCGTACGCGCGCTCGCGCTGGACACTCCCCTGCCGGTGACCGTCACCGCCGACCTGCCGCACCGCCTGAGCGCCCCGCTGGAGTCGGCGGCGTACTTCGCCGTCGCGGAGGCGCTGACCAACGCGGTCCGCCACGCCGGGGCCGGCTCGATCGCCGTGGCGATGTCCGCCGGCACCGTGCTGCGGATCACGGTCGCCGACGACGGCGCGGGCGGCGCCGACCCGGGCCGGGGCAGCGGCCTGAGCGGCATCGAGCGCCGCCTGGGTATGTTCGACGGCGTCCTCACCGTCGACAGCCCGCCCGGCGGCCCCACCCGGCTCACCATGGAGATCCCATGCGCGTCGTCCTCGCCGAGGACCTCTACCTCCTCCGAGAGGGTCTGATCCAGCTGCTCCAGGCGCACGGGGCGACCGTGGTCGCCGCCGTCGAGACCGGGCCGGAACTGCTGGCCGCGCTGATCACGCACCGGCCCGACGTCGCCGTCGTCGACGTACGGCTGCCGCCCACGCACACCGACGAGGGGCTGCGGGCGGCGCTGGCGGCCCGGCGCGAGATCCCGGGGCTGCCGGTGCTGGTCCTGTCGCAGCACGTGGAACAGCTGTACGCCCGCGAACTGCTGGCCGACGGCTCCGGCGGGATCGGATACCTGCTCAAGGACCGGGTGCTCAACGCCGGGCAGTTCCTCGACGCGGTGCGCCGCGTCGCCGCCGGGGGCACCGCGATGGACCCCGACGTGATCGCGCGGCTGCTGTCCGGCGGACGCGCCAAGGCGCCGGTGGCGGCGCTGACCGCCCGCGAGCGCGAGGTGCTCGGGCTGATGGCCGAGGGCCGCTCCAACACCGCGATCGCCCGCACCCTGTACGTCTCCGAGGGCGCCGTCGGCAAGCACATCGCGAGCATCTTCACCAAGCTCGACCTGACCCAGTCCGACGACGACAACCGCCGCGTCCTGGCCGTCCTCGCCCACCTCGCCGACGCCTCCCCCCACCCGTAGCGGGGGCGGAAACGGCGAAGGCCGGTGCCCACCTGGTGGTGGGCACCGGCCTCGACGGTGGAGGTGCCGGGAATCGAACCCGGGTCCATCGCCGCATCGCCAGGGCTTCTCCGAGCGCAGCTCACTAGGTCTCTACTCGGCCCCACCGATCACATGAGCAAGACGGTGTGACGGGCCCAGTCGCGATTGATCTCGCCTTGGCAGCCCCGCGACGGGGCCATCTCGGCCAGCCCATTAGCTGATGCCGGTGACCAGGCCATGGGCTCTCCTGGACCGACAGACTAGCTACTCGTCTCAGGCGACGAGAGCGTAGTCAGCGCGCTTAGCGTTGGCGCTTATACGTTTCCGACGACGATTTTCGAGACGACGTCGGCTTCCTCGGCTCGCTTCTCCTGCCTCAACGTACGATGTCGAAACCTGTCACCCCCGTGGGGATAACACACGGCGAGGTGCACCGTGCACCCCAAGCCTAACGCCCGCCCCGGGCGCTGTCATTCCGGTATCCGGAGTGTCAGCCGCGGACGCAGGCGAACCCGTTGATCGTGCAGCCCTTGGCCGACTGGCCGACCGCCAGCAGCGCCGGGAACCGGATCGAGAAGGTGACGCTGGCCCCGGGTGCCAGGCTGCGCGAGGCCGCCACCGGCACGATCGTCACCTGCGTGCCCGCCTGCGTCGACTGCACCTGGGTGGCCGACCGGTTCTCGACCGCGCGGTCACCCGGCATGGTCAGCACGACCGTCCACCCGTCCGCGGCGCGGTTGCCCGGGTTGCGGACGGTCACCTCGGTGTCGAACCCGCCCAGCCCGAGCAGCGCGATCGTCTTGTACGTGGCGTTCACGGGCGCGTCCGGCCCGGCTGTGACGGTTATCTCCGGGATCGGGGTCGGGGTGCCGCCGGCCGCGACCGGGCTCGGCGACGCCGAGGTGCCGGTGCCGTTCGGCACGGTGCCGGGCGTCGCGGCGGGGCTGCCGGTGGTGGCGGCGTCCGAGCCGCCGGGCTGCACGCCGAGGCCCACGCCGTAGTGCTCCTCCCCGGCCGCGACCGGTTCGCCGCCGCCGCTGTTGCCGATCATCACGGCCACCGCCGAGCTGGCCAGCACGACCAGGATCGCGGCGCCGATCAGCGAGAGCAGCCGCATCCGCCGGTTGGGCGCGGGCTGCGCGGGCCGCGCGGCGGGCGGCAGCACGGCGGTGTCGCGGCGGCGCGGGATCACCGTGTGCAGGTCGGCCACGACGCCGCCGAGGTCGACCTCGCCCTCGGCGAGGCGGTCCAGCACGATGGGCAGCCGCTCGCCGAACAGCAGCTGGTACGACCGGCGCAGCTCGCGCCGCCGCCGGGTCCCGTCCACCCCGAAGAACCCGGCCTGCACCACCGTCAGCCGGCAGCCGCCGTCGGTCTCGGCCAGCGTCCACGTCATCTCGGTATGGGTGTGGTCGTCGCGCCAGTGCATGGCCAGCCGCTCGGCCTCGACCACCTCGACGACGTCGGCGTCGAAGGCGGATTCGAGCCCGGCCAGCCCCGGCGGCGGGAACGCACGATACGTGTTGCCGGGCACCGCGGCCAGGTCGGTGGGCATGAACCACTCGCCGAGCAGGCGCACGTCGGTGAGCGCCCGCCACACCCGAGACCGCGGGTGCGCCAGGTCCACATCGATGCGCAGCTCAGTCACGCTCCGACTATAGGGCCGTCACTGTGGTCAACGCAGCCCCCGATCGGCGTCCGTCCGGCGCCCGATGGTCAACCGCAGGAAACCTCGTTCACGCTGCGGGGATCCGGGCGGCCGCGCGTCAGTTCGCGGCGCAGGTGCCGCCGTCCACGGTGCACGAGACCACCGCGAAGTCGGTGCCGGTGCCGGTGCGCGTGCCCGTCATGCCGAACGACACCGACGCGCCCGGGGCGAGCTTGCCGCCGTTCTGCGGGGCGAACTCCCAGACGTTGTCCGGGCCGGCGCTGGGCACCGTCGACCAGACCGCCCAGATCGGGACGACGGCGTCGGCGGGCAGCTTGATCCGCACCCGCCAGTCGGCCGGGGCGCTGCCGGTGTTTCTGATCGTGACGGTGAGCTGGAACCCCTTCCACCACGGGCTCATCGCGTACGTCGCCGCCAGCGCGCCGCCCGTGCCGCCGCCGGCGGGCGGGGCGCCCACCGGGGAGCTGCCCGGCGACGCGCCCGCCGACGGCGAGCCGCCGAGGCTGGCGGCGACCGACGGGCTGGCCCCGGCGCTGGGCGAACCCGGCGGCGGGGCGGTGTGCGACGGCTGCGGTGGCGAGGTCGGCGCCGGGCTGGGCGTCATCACGCCGAACCCGTCGACGAACCCGGCGCCGCCCGAGGCGGACGGTCCGGTCATCGGGTATGACAGCTCCGGGGCGCCGGACGGCTTCACCAGCGCCCAGGCGCCCGCGCCGGAGACCAGCAGCGCGGCGGTGGCCAGCCCGATGATGATCGGCTGCCGGCCGGGCCGGGCCCGGTCCGGGCTGCGCTCACTGCGGGCCAGCTCCTCCACGGTGGGCGGCAGCAGCGCGGTGTCGTCGTCCTCGCGAAGGCGATGCTTGCTCACGTCCGGCGACGCTACCGCCCCGGCGCCAGCCCGACGATCAGCTATCCGACCCAATCCGGTCGGTCGGCACGCCACCCGCTGGTAACCGGGCGGAAATCAGCCGCACTCAGCTGCGGCACTCAGCTGCGGCCTTTGGCCCGGCGGCCGAGCTCCCGGCTGATCTCGCGGTTGGCGTCCCGCTTGGCGATGTCCTGGCGCTTGTCGTATTCCTTCTTACCGCGCGCCAGCCCCAGCTCGACCTTGGCCCAGCCGTCCTTGAAGTACATGGACAGCGGCACCAGGGTCAGGCCGCCCTCGCGCGTCTTGGTGATCAGACGCACGATCTCCTTGTGGTTGAGCAGCAGCTTGCGGGTGCGCCGGGGGGCGTGGTTGGTCCAGGTGCCCATCACGTACTCGGGGATGTGCAGCTGGTGCAGGTACAGCTCGTTGTCGCGCTCCTGGCCGAACGCGTCGACCAGCGAGGCACGGCCCAGCCGCAGCGACTTCACCTCGGTGCCCATCAGCTGGATGCCCGCCTCGACGGTCTCGAGGATGGTGTAGTCGTGGTACGCCTTGCGGTTGGACGCGATCACTTTGCGCCCCTGCTCCCGCGGCATGACCGCCCCCTCTCACCGACATCGGGCAACCCGCCAACAATACCGATCACCCAAAGCACCCGCACCGGGATATGCCCGGCCACCGGCGGCTTCCGTCCGCCCGGCCAGCAGCTCAGCAGAGGCAGCCGGGGAGCCAGCCCAGGGGTTGGATGGGGTCGCCGTCGCGGCGTACCTCGAAGTGCAGGTGGGTGCCGGTGGAGGCGCCGGTGGTGCCGACCCGGCCGATGAGCTGGCCGCCGCGCACCTTCTGCCCGACCGACACCAGGATCTTGGACTGGTGGCCGTAGCAGGTGGAGATCACGTGCCCGTCCTTGCGGCCGTGGGTGATGCAGGTGTAGTTGCCGTAGCCGCCGTTCCAGCCCGCCGTGGCCACCGTGCCGCCCGCCGCCGCGTAGATCGGCTGGCCGCCGTCGGCGGCGATGTCGACCCCGGCGTGCAGCTGCCACGTGCGGTAGTACGGATCGAACCGCATGCCGAAGTCGCTGGACTTCCAGCCCCGCGTCGGCATGAGCAGCTTGGCCCCGGCGTGCAGCACCGGCACGAACTGGCCGTACTGCTCCTGCCAGGCGCGCAGCTGGGCGGCGATCTCCTCGCTCTGCTGCTTGACCTCGTCGTAGCGGCGCTGCACGTCGGCCTTCTCCGCCTCGGCGGCCGCGACCGCCTTCTCCCGGCGCTTCGACAGGTCCCGCAGGTCGCGCTCGGCCTGCTCGGCCTCGGCACGGGCGTCCTGCGCCTCCTTCAGCGCGGCCCGCGCGACCTGGTTGGCCTCCTCCGCCGTACGCCGCCGCAGTTCGGCCTCGTTGGTGACCTGCTTGGCGTCGCGCCGGGCGACCATGTAGCCGTCGATCGCCTCCTTGCGCATCTGGCCGAGCTGGCGGATCAGGTCCCCGCGGATCAGGAACTCCTGCGGCCGGGTCGCCGCCAGCAGCAGGTTGAACTCGGCCACGTCGGCCCCGTGCATGGTCGCGACGGCGAACCGCGCCATCCGGTCGCGCCCGGCCGCCACCCCCTGCACCGCCGCCTGGTACCGCTGGTCGGTGGCCTGCCAGGCCGCGGTGGCGGCGTCGGCCTTGCGCTGCGCGGTGGCGGCCCTGGTATCGGCGACGACGACGGCCCCCTTGGCCGTGACGATGCGCTCCTGCGCGGCGGGCAGCGCGGCGTTGGTCTCGGCGAGCTGCCGCGCGGCGGTGCGCGCCTGCTCGGAGACCGACTCCAGCAGCGCGCTGGTCTTGGCCAGCTCCCTGTCGGCGCGCTTCATGTCGTCGCTCGGGTCGTCGGGCGCGGCCGTGGCCGGCAGCCCGGTCAGGACCACCGCGACGGCGCACAGCAGCACCGGTACGAGTCGACGCCAGCCCACGGCACCCTCCCGCATCTCGACTGGGATTCACCCTACTGCGTCGATACGGGGCAATTCGCCACAAAAACGCACCATGAACGTACGGAGCGACAAAAAACCGGCCCGCCGCGGGAGAAGACTCCCGGGGCGGGCCGGTCTGCGGTGCGGTCCGCGACTAGACGCGGATGTAGAAGCGCAGGGTGACCCAGGCGGTGACGGCGCTGACGACCGACCCGATACCGGCCAGGATCGGCAGCATCATGTTGACGTTGCCCCAGCTCACGGGCAGCAGCAGGTCCGTCAGTGCGGCCAGCTTGTGGTCGATGAGCACGACCTTGCCGACCACCAGCATCACGTAGGCCAGGAGCGAGCCGAGCACGGCGGCGAACACGGCCTCCAGCACGAACGGCGCCTGGATGAACCAGTTCGACGCGCCGACCAGCTTCATGACGGCCACCTCGCGGCGCTTGCTGTACGCGGCGACCTGGATGGTGTTGGCCACCAGCAGCAGCGCGGCGATGCCCATCGCACCGGCGACGACCAGCGACATGGTCTGGATCGAGCCGAGGATGTCGAAGATCTTCTGGAGCAGCTTCTGCTGGTCCACCACGTTGTCGACGCCTTCGAGGCCGCCGTAGGTGGTGTTGATCTTATCGAACTGCTGCGGGTCCTTCAGGCTGACGCGGAACGAGGCGGGCAGCTCCGTCGGACCGATCGCGGCGACCAGGTCGGGGGTGTCACGGAACTGCTGCTTGAAGTTCTCGTACGCCATCTCCTGGGTCTCGTAGATGACGCTCTTGACCAGGGGGTCGCTGTCGAGCTGGGTCTTGATCGCCGAGACCTTGTCCTCGGCGACGCCCTTGTCGAGGTAGATGGACACCTCGACCTGCTCGTAGTAGTGCCCCTTCATCTCGTCGACCTGCATGTACATGAGCAGGCTGGCGCCGAGCATGGTCAGCGACACGATCATGGTGATGATCATGGCGACCGTCATCGTGACGTTGCGCCACAGCCCGACCAGCACCTCGGCGAGGACATACTTCGCACGCATCGGGGGGATTCCTCCGGTATATACGGTCAGATCGTCAGGACAGGCAGCGGGCGGGCCGGGGGACGGCCCGCGGCCGATCAGCCGTAGACGCCTCGGGCCTGGTCTCGAACGATCCGGCCGCCTTCGATCTCGATGACGCGGCGGCGCATCTGGTTCACGATGTTGGAGTCATGGGTGACCATGACGACGGTGGTGCCGGTCCGGTTGATCCGGTCGAGCAACCGCATGATCTCGATGGACGTGTCCGGGTCGAGGTTACCGGTGGGCTCGTCGGCGAGCAGGATCAGCGGGCGGTTCACGAACGCCCGCGCGACCGCGACACGCTGCTGCTCGCCACCGGAGAGCTCGTGCGGGTAGCGGTGCTCCTTGCCGCCCAGGCCGACCAGTTCCAGCACCTCGGGCACGACCCGGCGCGCGACCGCCTTGGACTTGCCGATGACCTCCAGGGCGAACGCGACGTTCTCGTACGCCGTCTTGTTCGGCAGGAGGCGGAAGTCCTGGAACACACAGCCGATGGAGCGCCGGAAGCTGGGGATCTTCCAGGAGCGCATCGAGCTGATCTCTTTGCCGTTCACGAAGACCTTGCCCTTGTTGGGCTTGATCTCGTGCAGCATGAGTTTGACGATGCTTGATTTGCCGGAGCCGGACGGACCGATGAAGAAGACGAAGTCTCCCTTCTCGATCGAGACCGACACGTCGTCCAGTGATGGCCGGGACGCCTTCGGGTAGGTCTTGGTCACGTGCTCAAGTCGAATCACGGGCGAGAGTCTACGCGGTGTTGCGGCTTCGCCAAGTCCGGCGTGGCTCGCTTGACGGTATTGCCGTGAATGTTCCTGGAAAATTCCGTGATCGACTCGTGATCAACGCTTACGGTGCGTAGTCGAACGACCCGTCTAGCCGATGGTGCGCACTAGTACGGGGTGTCGCCCGGACGGCGTACCCGCGACACGGCGAAGGCTGCCGTCGGATCGACGACAGCCTTCACGGCGCTGGAACGGATCAGGCGGTTTCGAGCTGGCGCTGCTTGCGCCAGCGGATGCCCGCCTCGACGAAGCTGTCGATCTCGCCGTCGAAGACGGCCGTCGGGTTGCCCGTCTCGAACTCGGTGCGCAGGTCCTTGACCATCTGGTACGGGTGCAGCACGTACGACCGCATCTGGTCGCCCCACGAGCCGGCCGCGTCGGTCTTCAGCCCGTCCAGCTTCGCCTGCTCCTCCTGGCGCTTGCGCTCCAGCAGCCGCGCCTGGAGGACCCGCAGCGCCGACGCCTTGTTCTGGAGCTGCGACTTCTCGTTCTGGCAGGTCACCACGATGCCGGTGGGGATGTGCGTGATGCGCACGGCCGAGTCGGTGGTGTTGACGCTCTGGCCGCCGGGGCCGCTGGAGCGGTACACGTCCACGCGGATCTCGTTCTCGGCGATGTCGACGTGGTCGGACTGCTCCACGACGGGCAGCACCTCGACCCCGGCGAAGCTGGTCTGGCGCCGCCCCTGGTTGTCGAACGGGCTGATGCGCACCAGCCGGTGCGTGCCCGACTCCACCGACAGCGTGCCGTACGCGTACGGCGCCTTGACCGCGAAGGTCGCCGACTTCAGGCCCGCCTCCTCCGCGTACGAGGTGTCGTAGACCTCGGTCGGGAAGCCGTGGCGCTCGGCCCAGCGCAGGTACATGCGCAGCAGCATCTCGGCGAAGTCGGCCGCGTCCACGCCGCCCGCGCCGGCCCGGATCGCCACCAGCGCCTCGCGGGAGTCGTACTCCCCGGACAGCAGGGTGCGGACCTCCAGCTCCTCGACCGCCTTGGCCAGCGAGGCCAGTTCCGTGCCGACCTCGGCCAGCGAGCCGGCGTCGCTCTCGGCCTGCGCCAGCTCCAGCAGCACCCCGGCGTCGTCGATCCGGCCGCGCAGCCGCTCCAGCCGCCCGATCTCGCCGTTGACGTACGACAGCCGCGACGTGACCTCCTGCGCCTTGACCTGGTCGTCCCACAGATCGGGCGCCGAGGCGGCCTCCTCCAGCTGGTCCTTGTCCCGGCGCAGCCGGTTGATGTCGAGCACGGACTCGATGTTGCGCATGGTCGCGTCGAGGGACTTGAGCTGATCGGCGTAGTCGGCAGTCACAGCACAAGACTAGTAGGGACCGCCACCGTTGACTTCCTCCCCCGCCCTTGGGCGGAGACTCCCTTGGTCACCCTCGGGGTTTCCTGCTTCGCTGCCGACCGCCCCGCACGGGAGGAGTCCCGTTGAGGTCTTACACCGGCTCCACAGGCCGACACCGCCAGCCCGGCGGCCAGGATGTTCTTCGCGGCGTTAACGTCACGATCATGGGTCGTGCCGCAACGGCACGTCCAAATCCGCACCTCGAGTGGCATCCGGTCGGCGAGGACACCGCATGCCGAGCACAGCTTCGAACTAGGGAACCAGCGGTCGACCACAATGAGGTTCCGTCCGTACCACACCGCCTTGCACTCCAGCATCATGCGCAACTGCCGCCAGGCCACGTCCGAGATCGCTCGCGCCAGGCTGTGATTCTTGACCATGTTGCGCACTTGCAGATCCTCGATCACGAGCGTTTGATTTTCGCGCACGAGTCGAGTGGTTAGTTGGTGCAGGTGGTCGCGGCGCCGGTCGCTGATGCGGGCGTACGCCCGGGCGACCCTGACCCGAGCCTTGGCCCGATTAGCGCCCTCACCCGGGGCCTTTCGGGCGAGTTTTCGTTGTGCGCGAGCGAGCCGCTTGCGGTCGCGTTGCTCATGCCTAGGGTTGGTGATCTTCTCACCGGTCGACAGGACGAGGAGGTGCTCGATCCCGGCGTCGATGCCCACCGCCCGATCGATGACAGGCAGCGGCCGGACCGTGGGGTCGTCGCACAGCAGCGACACCCACCAGCGCCCCGCCGGGTCCTGGCTGATCGTCACCGTCGACGGCCGTACGCCTTCAGGTATGGGACGTGACCAGACGATGTTCAGCGGCTCGGACATCTTTGCCAGCGTCAGCCGTCCGTCACGATAGCGAAACGCACTGGCCGTGTACTCAGCGCTGCGGCGGGACCTGCGCTTGGACTTGAACCGCGGGTAGCGGGCGCGCTTGGCGAAGAAATTGTCGAACGCGGTCTGCAGGTGCCGCAGTGTCTGCTGCAGCGGCACCGCCGACACCTCGTTGAGGTAAGCCATCTCCTCGGTGGCTTTCCAGGCGGTCAGCATCGCCGAAGTCGCACCGTACCCGACCTGCTCGCGACGATCGGCCCAGGCCTCGGACCGGGCCGCCAGGGCCAGGTTGTAAACCTTGCGCACGCATCCGAACGTGCGCGACAGCAGCGCCGCCTGCGCATCCGTTGGATAGAAGCGGTACCGAAACGCTCGCTTCACCCGTGCGGTCACGGCCGCAAGCTATCAACACCCTCCGACACTCCATACCCGCCCGCAGATGCCGCCGCGCCACGCGCCTGGGACCGCGCTTGACAACCCGGCAGGCAACCAAGATAGTAAAGTTGGTTGCCAATTGCGAACGTTCTTTCAACGAGCGATGAACTCGACGATCAATGAACCCAGGGGGCGGGTTGTGTCACGGCTGGCTGGATCATCCAAGCTGCTGCGCGCCATGAACGAGAGTGCCACGCTGGCGCTGCTGCTCGACCGCGGCACCCTCACCCGGGGTGAATTGCGGGAACTGACCGGTCTGTCCAAGCCGACCACCTCCGACGTGCTGCGCACGCTGACCGAGGCCGGGCTCGCGCTGGTCGTCGGGCACACCAGCGGTGGCCCGGGGCCCAACGCCGAGGTGTACGCGATCAACCCCGGCGCCGCCGTCGTCGCGGCCGTCTCGGTGCGCGACACCACCGAGACCGCCCACGCGCCGTACGACGCGGCGCTGTGCGACCTGACCGGGGCGGTGCTGGCCCAGGCCGAGTACCCGCAGGAGCGGTTCGCGGCGGCCGCCGACGACCCGGTGGCCACCGTCCGGCTGATCCTGGCCGACCTGTGCGCCGCCGCCGGGCTGGCCCCCGACCGGCTCACCCACCTCCAGCTGGGCGTGCCGGGGTCGTACCACCCGGGCACCGACACCATCCGGCACATCGACCTGACCGGCTGGCAGCGGCCGGGCCTGGTCGGCGACCTCGCCGCCGCGCTCGAACTGACCGTGGCCGCCGAGAACGACGTCAACCTGGCCGCCATCGCCGAGCGCCACCGCGGCGCGGGCAAGGGCACCGACAGCTTCGTGCTGCTGTGGTTCGGGGCGGGCCTGGGCTGCGCCATCGACCTCGGGCCGTCGCTGCTGCGCGGCGCGACTGGCGGCGCGGGCGAGATCGGCTACGTCCCGGTCGGCCTGGGCGGCCAGCCCCGCGACATGCAGGAGCTGGTCGGCGGCCCGACCGTGCTCGCGCTGGCGGCGACGTACGGCCTGGCCGGGCCGACCGCCGAGGACGCCGTCGCCGCCGCCGTGGCCGACGCCGGGCCCGAGTCCGCGCGGTTCCTGCGCGACCTGGCCGACCGGATCGCGGTGGCGCTGGCCGCCGTGGCCGCCCTGCTCGACCCGCCGCTGGTGGTGCTCGCCGGCGAGGTGGCCCAGGCCGGCGGCGACGCGCTGCGCGAGCTGGTGGTGGAGGCGTTCCACCGCGACACCCCGCTGCGCACCCCGGTGGCGGTGACCGCGCTGCCCGACGACGCGGTGCTGCTGGGCGCCATGGACGCCGGGCTGCGCGCGGTGCGCGAAGCCCTCATCGACTCGCTGCGCTACGCGCTGACCCCGGCCTGACCGCACCACACCCTCACGGAGACCACATGAAGATCGCAGTCGTGGGTGGAGGCTCCACCTACACCCCCGAGCTGGTCGACGGGTTCGCCCGGCTCGCCGGCAGTCTGAACGTCACCGAACTGGCACTGGTCGACCCGGCCGCCGACCGGCTCGACGTGATCGGGCCGTACGCCCGGCGGCTGATGGCCCACCACGGCCACCCCGGCACGCTGACCTGGACCACCGATCTGGACGCCGGCCTGTCCGGCGCCGACGTCGTGGTCGTGCAGCTGCGCATCGGCGGCCAGGCCGCCCGGATCAGCGACGAGACGTTCCCGCTGGACTGCGGCTGCGTCGGGCAGGAGACCACCGGCGCGGGCGGCCTGGCCAAGGCGCTGCGCACGGTGCCGGTCGTGCTCGACGTGGCCGAGCGCGCGGCCCGGCTGGCCAACCCGGGCGCCTGGATCGTGGACTTCACCAACCCGGTCGGCATCGTCACCCGGGCGCTGCTCGACGCCGGGCACAAGGCGATCGGCCTGTGCAACGTCGCGATCGGCTTCCAGCGGCGCTTCGCGGCGCTGCTGGGCGTCGACCCGGGCCAGGTCACCCTGGACCACGTCGGCCTCAACCACCTGACCTGGGAGCGCGCCGCGTACGTCAACGGCGTCGACCGGCTGCCCGAGCTGCTGACCGGGCACCTGGCCGCGCTGGCGGACCAGGTCCAGCTGCCGGCCGACCTGCTGACCCGCCTGGGCAGCGTCCCGTCGTACTACCTGCGCTACTTCTACGCCCACGACCTGGTGGTCCGCGAGGAGCGCGGGGCGCCGACCCGGGGCGAGAAGGTGGCCGCGATCGAGTCGCAGCTGCTCACCATGTACGCCGACCCGGCCCTTTCCACCAAGCCCGACCTGCTGTCGCAGCGCGGCGGGGCGTTCTACTCCGAGGCGGCGGTGGGCCTGATCACCTCGCTGGTCAGCGGCGACGGCGCCGTGCACGCGGTCAACCTGCGCAACAACGGCCACCTGCCCTTCCTGCCGGACGAGGCCGTGATCGAGGTGAGTGCCCGGGTCGACGGCGACGGCGCGACGGCCCTGGCCGCCCCGCCGGTCTCCCCGCTGATGTCGGGCCTGATCTCCGGCGTCGCGGCGTACGAGGAGCTGGCGGTGCGCGCGGCGGTGCACGGCGGCCGCGACCGGGTCTACGACGCGCTGCTGGCCCACCCGCTGGTCGGCCAGTACGAGCAGGCCGAGGCGCTCACCGGCAAGCTGCTGGCCGCCAACTCCGCACACCTGGCGTGGGCCCGATGAACTCCACCGAGCTGTTCCTGGCCGTCGACGGCGGCAACTCCAAGACCGACGTGGTGCTGGCCGACACCGACGGCCGGGTGCACGGCTTCGTCCGCGGCCCCGGCTCGTCCCCGCAGACCCTCGGGGTCGAGGCGGCCGTCAAGCTGGTCGACGGGCTGGTCGCGGCGGCGCTGCGGGCGGCGGAGATGCCGCCGACGGTGCCGGTGGCGCGGGCCGAGGTCTACCTGTCCGGCGTCGACCTGCCGCTGGAGGTCGAGGTGGCCGCGGCGGCGATCGCGGCGACGGGCTGGGCGCAGTCGTACCGGGTGGACAACGACACGTTCGCGCTGATGCGCGCGGGCACCGACAGCCCGGACGCGGTCGCGGTGGTGTGCGGCGCGGGGATCAACTGCGTCGGCCGCGCCGCCGACGGGCGCACGGCGCGCTTCCCCGCGCTCGGCATGATCGCCGGGGACTGGGGCGGCGGCCAGCACCTGGCGTCATTGGCGATGTGGCACGCCGCCCGCGGCGAGGACGGCCGCGGACCCGCGACCGCCCTGGTGGAGGCGGTGGCGGCCCACTTCGGCCGGGACACGGTGCTGGAGGTGATCTCCGGGGTGCACCTGGGTGAGCTGCCCGCCGCCCGGCTGGACAGCCTGAGCGAGGTGCTGTTCGCGGTGGCCGCCGCCGGTGACGCGGTGGCCCGGCGGGTGGTGGCCCGGCAGGCGTCGGAGATCACGGCCATGGCTACCGTGGCCGCGGACCGGCTCGGCCTGCGCGACCTGCCGTACGAGGTGGTCCTCGGCGGCGGGGTGCTGCGGGCCGGCCACGCGCTGCTCAACGACGCGATCTACGAAGGGGTGAAGGCCCACTCGTCGGCTGCTCGGCTTGCCGTCGTGGCTGCGCCGCCGGTGGTGGGAGCGGGCCTCTTCGCCCTGGATGCGCTGGGTGCGACGTCTGCCGCCGCGGCCGGGCTGCGTGCGGCGCTGGCGACGGCGCGGCCTCAGCTCACTTAGCGATAGCGCTCTTGAGCCAGTTCAGCGCCGCCTTGTGGTAGGCGACGGCGAACTCCAGCCCCGCTGCGGTGAACTCGTCGCCTTCCTTCTTCGCCTCCTTGGCCTGCTCGCGGGCTTCCGCCAGGGCCTCGGTGTGGTGGGTGTTCGCGCTGTTGAGCAGCGAGTCGAACTGGTTGGTCGCGTGCGTGGATCCGAATGCGACACGCAGCGCGTACGGGTTGCGCACCAGCTCGCGGCCGGGTTCCTCGTTCAGCCAGCGGGCGAAGGCCCGCTTGCCCGCCGCGGTGATCGCGTAGGGCTGGCTGGCCCGGGGACCGGGCTTGCCGAGCTTGACGTAACCGAGCTCGGCGAGGACCGGCAGCTCGCGGTAGACCTGGGACCGCGTCATGGACCAGTACGGGCTGAGCCTGCGTTCTGCGGCGGCCATGAGCTGACCACCGGTCATCGGGCCATCATGCAGCAGACCGAGCACGGCCGCCGCAGTAGCGTTGATTCCTACCTCTGCCATGCTTCAACGCTGCCACTTCCGCAGCCTTCTGTCCAGGATATCGCTCATACACTGTGGACTGTTCGCGCCGGACAGTCCAGCTTCGACTGTCTGATCAGACAGTAATATGTCCGTTTAATGCCTCGGACTGCCGACCCTGGCGCGATCACCCAAAAGCCGCATATTCCTTCGGCGTGTCGATCTTGTCGGACTCCGGACGCTTGCCATGATCTTCCATGATTCGCGCGCGCCACATCCGACCAACCGGACAAATTCTCGCACGTACGGTGTTCGCCCTGCTTCACAGGGTGGCGCGCAGCGCCCAGAGGTCCGGATAGAACCTGAGATCAAGTCGTGATCTGAGATAGGGCGCCCCGGCCGACCCTCCGGTGCCCGGTTTGGTGCCGATCTGGCGTTCTGCCATGAGCACGTGCCGCGCCCGCCACAGCGCCCACGCCTGGTCGTGCGCGAGCAGCGCCTCGGCGAGGTCCCACAGCGCGCCGTAGCGCTCCCGGTCGTGCGCGACGGCGGCCAGCGACGCCAGCCGGTGCTCGGGCGTGTCCACCGCGAAGCCGTACGCGGTCAGGACCGTCAGGAACCCGTCCCACAGGCTCGGCTCGGCCAACCGGGCGCGCAGCCGCCGCAGCTGCTCGGGCTCCAGATTGCGCAGGCGCTCGACGAAGCCGGGGTCCTTCAGGCCGGACAGGAACTCGATCTCCCGGAACTGGACCGACTGGAACCCCGACGCGGGCGCGAGGTTGGTCCGGAACTCCAGAAAGTCCTGCGGGGTCATCGTGTCGATGACGTCCACCTGCTGCATCAGCAGCCGCTCGATCACCTGGCAGCGCTCCAGGCGCACCCGGGGCAGGTAGGTCTCGCCCGCCAGCAGGTGGTCGCGGGCGTCGGCCAGCTCGTGCAGGAGCAGCTTGAACCAGAGCTCGTACACCTGGTGGATGGTGATGAACAGCAGCTCGTCGTGGGCCGGCGGCCGCGATTCGGGCCGCTGCTGCGCCAGCAGCTCCGGGATGCGCAGGTACCGCCCGTAGGTGAGCCGGCCGCCCTGCTCGCCGAAATCGCGGCCCGGCTCCTGCCCACCGGTCCTGGGTGAGCCGGCGCGACCGCGGGGGTCTCCCGCGTGCTCACCGGCCCGGTCACCTGACGGGTGGTAGGTCACCGACCAACCGTAACGTTCACCCGTTTTGCGCGCATTGCACCACGCCGCACCCGGAGGTGCGGCGTGGTGCGGCGGCCGGTCAGGCGCGGGGGTTGTCCGTGTCCATGTGCGGGTACCGGTGGTCCTTCGGCGGCACGAAGGTCTCCTTGATGGTCCGCGGCGACATCCAGCGGATCAGGTTGTGCCAGGAGCCCGCCTTGTCGTTGGTGCCCGAGGCCCGGCCGCCGCCGAAGGGCTGCTGGCCCACCACGGCACCGGTCGGCTTGTCGTTGAGGTAGAAGTTGCCCGCCGCGAAGCGCAGCTCCTTGGCCATCCACTCCAGCGCCCGGCGGTCCTGCGCGAAGATCGCGCCGGTCAGCGCGTACGGCGCGACGCTCTCGGCCTGCCGGACCACGGCCTCGAAGTCGGCGTCGTCGAAGACGTGCACGGCCAGGATCGGCCCGAAGTACTCGGTGGTGAACACCTCGTTGGCCGGGTCGTCGCAGACGATGACCGTCGGCGAGACGAAGAAGCCCTCGCTGTCGTCGACGGTGCCGCCGACCAGGATCTCGCAGGACTCCGACGCCTTGGCCTTCTCGATCGCCGCCGCGTGCCGCGCGAACGCCCGGCCGTCGATCACGGCGCCGCCGAAGTTGGCGAAGTCGTTCACGTCGCCGTAGGTCAGCGACCGCGTGTCGGCCGCGAGCTGGTCGCGCACGCCCGCCTCCCACAGCGAGCGCGGCACGTACGCCCGCGAGGCGGCCGAGCACTTCTGGCCCTGGTACTCGAAGGCGCCCCGCACCAGCGCGGTGACCAGCGCGTCCGGATCGGCCGACATGTGGGCGATCACGAAGTCCTTGCCGCCGGTCTCGCCGACGATGCGCGGGTACGACCGGTACCCGGCGATGTTGTCGCCGACCTGCTTCCACAGGTGCTGGAAGACCCTGGTCGAGCCGGTGAAGTGGATGCCGGCCAGGTCGGGGTCGGTCAGCGCCACGTCGGAGACGGCCAGGCCGTCGCCGGTCACCATGTTGATGACGCCCGGCGGCAGGCCCGCCTCCTCGAACAGCCGCATGATGAAGTGCGCCGCGAACTGCTGGGTGTGCGCGGGCTTCCACAGCACGGTGTTGCCCATCAGCGCGGGGGTCGCCGGCAGGTTGCCCGCGATCGCGGTGAAGTTGAACGGGGTGACCGCGTAGACGAAGCCCTCCAGCGGGCGGTGGTCGAACCGGTTCCACACCCCGGGCGAGGAGACCGGCTGCTCGGCCAGCAGCTTGCGGCCGAACAGCACGTTGAAGCGCAGGAAGTCGATCAGCTCGCAGGCGGAGTCGATCTCGGCCTGCTGGACGGTCTTGGACTGGCCCAGCATGGTGGCGCCGTTGAGGGTGTCGCGCCACGGCCCGGAGAGCAGATCCGCCGCCTTGAGGAAGATCGCCGCCCGGTCGTCGAAGGACATATCACGCCAAAGAGGGGCGGCTTTCTTCGCGGCCGTCACCGCCGCCACCGCATCGGCGTTGGTGGCATTGTGGGTGACTCCCAGCACATGCGAGTGCTTGTGCGGCTGGACGACGTCGATCGCCTGGCCGCCACCCATACGCTGCTGCCCGTCGATGGTCATCGCGAGATCGACCCGGTCGGCGGCCAGCTCCTTCAGCCGCTTCTGCAGGCTGGCCCGCTCGGCGGAGCCGGGGGCGTAGGTCTTCACCGGCTCGTTGTGCGGGTCGGGCACCAGGGATACGGCGTCCATCGATGGCTCCTTCGATCGGAAGGGGTGTCAACTTCTTTTGCATACTCGCATGCAAAGCACGCCCGTGACATCGGGCAGGCGCCGCCATGTGATCCGTTCCACGTGGCCGGGACAGCCCTCCCGGTCCACGATACCCATCCCTCCGGCATGGCTAGGCTAGGTCGCCAGAGCACCCCGACCCCCTCGCCTGCCGTCCCAGGCCCTTGCGACCAGGGCTCGCCGCGGCGGCGTGCACCATGGCCGCGACCGGCCCACCGCCGCCCGTCAGGAGACCAAGATGACCGAGCCAGCGATCGCCACGTCTGAGCCCGTCGACACCCCCGCCCCAGCGCAGCGGGGCAAGCCGGCCCCGCCCGCCCCGACGGCGGCGGCACCGACCGCGCCGAGCTGGCTCGCGTTCTCCGCGCTGGCCTGGCTGCTGCTGTCGCTGCTGGTCAACCGGACCGCGTTCACCCCCGGCAGCGCCGACTTCAATCTCGCCCTGGCCGCCGTCGCCCTGCCCGGCCTGGTCCAGGCCAGCCTGGTCGCGGGCGTGGCCGTCTCGCTGTTCACCACCGGCTGGCTCGACGCCCGCGGCAACGCCCCGGCCACCGGCGTACGGTTCGCCGCCGGCATCGGCGCGGGCCTGTTCGCCGGCGCCGTCGCCACCTCCGCCGCGCTGCTGGTGTTCGGGGTCCCCGCCGGTGCGGGCGGCGTGCTCGCGCTCACGGTCGGCCTCGCGGGCGCCCTCGGCGGCGCGCTCGGCGCGTTCAGCGTCCGGCCGCTGCTGCGCACCGGCGTCATCGCCGCCCTGTCGGTCATGGTCCTGGCGTTCGTCGCGCACCGGTTCTCCGACCAGCTGCTGCGCCTGTTCGGCGACGACGGCACCCCCGCCGGGCGGTACGCCGCCAACGGCTGGGTCGCGTTCACGCTGTCCGTGGTCTCCGGCGTGACCGCCGGGCTGCTGGCGTTCTGGCGGCTGCGGGCGCTGTCGCGCCAGGTCGGGCAGACCCCGCGCTGGCCGCTGTACCTGCTCGCGGGCGGCGCGGCCGGGCTGATGCTGGCCGTGGCCGAGCTGTTCACCCGGCTCGGCGCGCCGTGGCTGCTCAGCATGGCCAGCACCGACGTCACCGGTGACCAGCTGTTCGAGAGCATCGCCGCCGACTCGCGACTGAACACCAGCCTGGTCGTGTTCTTCGTCGGCGCGATCACGGCACTGGTCGCGTTCGGCCGCACCCTGCCGAAGGCGACCGCCGACCCGGCCTGACCCCCGGCACAGCGCCGCGCTCGCTGTCCACCGGGCCCGCACCGCGCCCCGTTTTTCATAAACGTTGGCCTATCTCATCGAGTTCGATCTACTCGGAATCGATGAGATAGGCCAACGTCGTTCAAAGACGGGGTGGGGGGAGGTGCTCGGAGTACGGCTGGCGGGTCAGGAGGCGAGCAGGTCGGACAGTTCTTCCGGGGCGTACCAGAGGAGGTCCAGGTCCTCGGCGGAGTCCACGGTGAACTGGGCGTCCGGGTCTCCCCCGGCGGCCCGCTCGACCACCTCGGCGGCCGCGGCGACCACCGGCCCGGCGTCCGGCTCGTCGACGTGGAAGCTCGCGATCGCGGCCCGGCGGACCGGGTCGCGCAGCTTCACCGCGCTGGTGCCGAGCTCCCGGCTGTCCGCGGTGATCTGGTCGGCGGGCACGTCGACGGAGACCACCACCCGGCGGCGCGGGGCGCTCGGGTCCTCGCGCAGCAGGCGCAGGGCGTCCTGGGCGGCGCGCAGGAAGGCGACGAACTCCAGCTCCTCCTCGTCGCCCTCGGCGTACCACTCGCGCAGGGCGGGGGTGACGGCGTGGGCGGCGACGGGCGCGCGGCCCAGCTCACCTGATTCGTGCAGGGCCGCGACCAGCGGCACGGTCGCGGGTAGGTAGACGCGTACGAGTTCCGCCGCCACCTCGGTCACCTCCGGCTCGCACAGGCTGTCGGGGACAGTCTCGCATGTCCGCCACCGCGCACACCGCAGGCCGCCATCCGATGGCAAACTAAAGCAAGTTGAAGCATCACGCCCCTCTCAGGAGACCCCGCCATGAACCAGCCGCAGCCGCGCTTCCTCACCCTGGAGCAGGTCGCCGAGGAGCTGAGCACGTCGGTGGCACAGATCTACGCCCTGGTGCGCCGCGGCGAGCTGCCCGCCATCCGGCTCGGCGGCCGAGGTCAGTGGCGCGTCGAGCGCGGCCGGCTGGAGGAGTTCATCGAGCGGCTGTACGGCGAGACGCAGCAGTACGTCCGGGACAACCCGCTGTCCGGCAGCGAGGACTGAGAGTTATCCACAGGCATTGACCGCGTCCCATCCATAGCCAGAGAATTTCAAACGGAGGCAAACTCAAGCAAACTCAAGATCTAGGTGGTGAACCCATGACGGTGCTCGCGTCGCCGCCCGCCGTTGCGCCGGGCTCGGTCCGCATCCACCGCGCGCCGCTGCTCGACCCGCCGTTCGACGACGAACTGCGCCCCACCACCTACCGGCCGGTCCGGCCCGAGCCGCGCGAGGTGATCCCGCCCGAGGCGATCGCCGGGGCGTCACCGGAGTGCCACACGACCGCGCTGCGCTTCCTGAACCTGTGCCTGGAGCTGTTCAACGGCTTCCGCTCCCCCAGCCAGCTGCGGCCGCTGCTGCGCGTCACCGAGGCCAACGACGTGCTCGACGAGCTGACCCGGGCGCTGCGCCGCCTGGCCAAGATGCGCCTGTCCCGGCGCAACGCGACGGCCCGCACCCCGGTGCGCCGCCGCCAGCTGCGCACCTGCGAGCCCCGCCCCGGCGTCGCCGAGGTCGCCGCCGTGCTCAGCGACGGCCACAGCACCTGGTCCATCGCATACCGGCTGGAGCGCGACGGCACCACCTGGCGCTGCACCGCGCTCACCGTGCTGCTGTAGCGCCACTGGGCGGGAGCCCAGAGAACCACTGGGCGAGAGCCCGACAGACCCCCGGGGCGGCCGTCTGCACTCGGCACCGCGGCGGCCGTTCCGGGCCGTACCGCCACTGATGGGGAGGTGCGTGCGCATGGCAGGGGCAGCCAGGGCGCCGCACAAAAGGACGGGAGGACCGCCATCCAGGCGGTCCTCCCGTTCTGCGTTACGTGCCTACTCGGCCGAGCCGTGGCAGCGCTTGTACTTCTTGCCCGAGCCGCAGGGGCAGGGCGAGTTGCGGGAGGCCGGCGCGGCCACCGCACCGCGGCCGCCGCGCGGGGACGGGCGGCGGTCGCCGTTGTTGTTGTTGCCGATGCCCAGAGCCGGAGCCTGCTGCACCTGCGGCGCGCCGGCGCCCGCGGCACCGTCGATCGTCGGCGAGGTGTACTGGAGGCCGCGGCTCTGCTGCTGGCGCTGGAGGCCACGGGCCTTGATCTCGACGTGGGACTCGGAGTCGGGCAGCGGGACGCCCTCCTGCTGCGGGGCGGGGGCGTGCTCGTGCTCGACCTGGACCTCCAGGTTGAACAGGAAGCCGACCGCCTCCTCCTTGATGCCCTCCATCATCTGGGCGAACATGTCGAAGCCCTCGCGCTGGTACTCGACCAGCGGGTCGCGCTGGGCGTACGCGCGCAGGCCGACACCCTCCTGGAGGTAGTCCATCTCGTAGAGGTGCTCGCGCCACTTGCGGTCGATGACGGCCAGCAGCACCTGGCGCTCCAGCTCCCGCGTGGCCTCCGAGCCGAGCTGCTGCTCGCGGCGCTCGTACGCCTCGTGCGCGTCCTGCTTGAGCCGCTCGCGCAGGAACTCGGCGTCGAACGTGTTGCGGGTGCCGCCGGTCTCCTCCTCCAGCTCGGCGATGGTGATGCCCACCGGGTAGAGCTGCTTGAGGTTGGTCCACAGCTGGTCGAGGTCCCAGTCGTCGGCGTACTCCTTGCCGGTGCCGACCGTGCCGCCGGTGACGTACTCACCGACCACGTCGTCGATCATGCTCTGGATCTGGTCGTTCAGGTCCTCGCCGTCGAGCACGCGCTTGCGCTCGGCGTAGATCACCTGACGCTGCTTGTTCATGACCTCGTCGTACTTGAGCACGTTCTTGCGGATCTCGGCGTTCTGGGCCTCGATCTGCGTCTGCGCGCCGCGGATCTGCCGGGTCACCATCTTCGACTCGATCGGCACGTCCTCCGGGATGTTGAAGCGGTCCATGACCGCCTCCACCGCGCCGGAGCGGAAGCGCCGCATCAGGTCGTCCTGCAGCGAGAGGTAGAACCGCGACTCGCCCGGGTCGCCCTGGCGGCCGGAGCGGCCGCGCAGCTGGTTGTCGATGCGGCGGGACTCGTGGCGCTCGGTGCCCAGCACGTACAGGCCGCCCGCGGCCTGCACCTCCTCGGCCTCGGCCTTGCAGGCCTCCTCCCAGCCCGGGAGGATCTCCTCGTACGCCTTGTAGTAGTCGTCGCCGTGCTCCTCCTCGGTGAGCCCGCGCTGGCGCAGCTCGGCCGCGGCCAGGAACTCGGGGTTACCGCCGAGCAGGATGTCGGTACCGCGGCCGGCCATGTTCGTGGCGACCGTGACGCCGCCCTTGCGGCCGGCCTGCGCGACGATCTCCGCCTCGCGGGCGTGGTACTTGGCGTTGAGGACCGAGTGCGGGATGCCCTTGCGGCGCAGCAGCTGCGACAGGATCTCGGAGTTCTCCACCGACACCGTACCGACCAGCACCGGCTGGCCGGTGGCGTGGCGCTCGGCGATGTCCTCGACCACGGCCTGGAACTTGGCCTTCTCGGTCTTGTAGATGACGTCCGACTTGTCCAGGCGGATCATCGCCCGGTGCGTCGGCATGGTCACCACGCCGACGTTGTAGACCTTGTTGAACTCGCCCGCCTCGGTCTGCGCCGTGCCGGTCATGCCGGAGAGCTTCTCGTACATGCGGAAGTAGTTCTGCAGGGTGACCGTCGCCAGGGTCTGGTTCTCCTGCTTGATCTCGACGCCTTCCTTGGCCTCGATCGCCTGGTGCATGCCCTCGTTGTAGCGGCGGCCGTGCAGGATGCGACCGGTGAACTCGTCGACGATCAGGACCTCGCCCTCGGCGACGATGTAGTCCTTGTCGCGCTTGTAGAGCTCCTTGGCCTTGATGGCGTTGTTGAGGTAGCCGACGAGCGGGGTGTTGACCGACTCGTACAGGTTGTCGATGCCCAGGCGGTCCTCGACGCGGGAGACGCCGCGCTCGGTGACGGCGATGGTGCGCTTGGACTCGTCGACCTCGTAGTCGCCCGCGCCGTCCTTGCCGCGCTCCAGCCGGCCGACGACGGCCGCGAACTCGCCGTACCACCGCTGCGACTGCTCGGCCGGGCCGGAGATGATCAGCGGGGTGCGCGCCTCGTCGATGAGGATCGAGTCCACCTCGTCGACGATCGCGAAGTTGTGGCCGCGCTGCACCATGTCGGGCGCGCCCCAGGCCATGTTGTCGCGCAGGTAGTCGAAGCCGAACTCGTTGTTCGTGCCGTACGTGATGTCGCACTCGTAGGCCGCGCGGTGCTCGTTGGCGGGCCGGTTGGGCAGCACCACGCCGACGGTCAGGCCGAGGAACCGGTGCACCCGGCCCATCCACTCGGCGTCACGCTGGGCCAGGTAGTCGTTCACGGTGATCACGTGGACGCCGTTGCCCGAGAGCGCGTTCAGATACGCCGGGAGCGTCGAGACCAGGGTCTTGCCCTCACCGGTCTTCATCTCGGCGATGTTGCCGAAGTGCAGCGCGGCGCCGCCCATGATCTGGACGTCGTAGTGCCGCTTGTGCAGCACGCGCTTGGCCGCCTCCCGGACCGTGGCGAAGGCCTCCGGGAGCAGGTCGTCCAGGGTCTCCCCGTCGGCCAGACGCTCACGGTACTGGTCGGTCAGCGCCCGCAGTTCGGCGTCGGTGAGGTCGGTGTAGTTCTCCTCGATGGAGTTCACGGCCTCAGCGATGGCCTTCAACCGACGAAGCATGCGCCCTTCGCCGGCACGCAGGATCTTCTCGAAAATCGACACGGGTGTTCAACGCTCCCTAGACAGTCTGCCGACCCATCGTAGGCGCACCGGACGGGCAATCGTCACCCCTGGGGACACGAGCAGCCCGAATCGGCACCCGACGGGGGCGCATATCATGATCATCAGCTATGGCTGACAAGATCACCGGGCGGTCTGATCCGGCTGGTGACGTGCTGAAACTCAGCGCGAGGCGACCAGCGCCGCGATCACGGCGACGACGGCGAGAACATTGAAAATCATGATGGTGGAAAACCCGGACGATTTCACTTTTCCGGGGGCGCCGAGCGCACCGCGGGCGAAGGTGAACGTCGGGGCCATGTACTCGACTTTTTCTGTTCGACCGGGCTGGGTGGCGATCTTGGTCTTGGCGCGGCCGGCGCGGCGCGGGAAGCGTACGGGACCATGCCACGCCGCGATCTAGCGCTGCCTGACGGGCTACCGGGGGTCGGCGAAGCCAAGTGCCACGACAAGTCGACGGGGTTGACGAGTTGCGACGGCTTAACACATCCGTTGGTCTGCTCACGACCAGCCCGCTGCCGTATTGGTTTTACTCTCGGCCGTGGGCCTTTACCAACGAGTTGGCGGGCGTGGCCGCTGTACGCGCGGTCGACCCGGACGAATTATACGGCATTTCAGAATAAGAGGATCCAGTACCGGATAGACGAAATCGGGAAGGGCCTTCCTGCCAGGGGTTCCTCCTTCGAATATCGTCGAAAATCCTTATCGATTCAAGGCCTTCTCCGCAGTACGCGTCAATCGATCTACGCTCTGGGTAGCGATTTGGCCGACCTGAACCGCAACGAAGTAGCCGTAATCTCGAACTATCAGCCCGTTCCCGCCAACCCGGGCAACAACAAAGACGACAGGAACCGTGAAACGGTCACACACTCCCGCCTCCGCGAAGGCACTGTCAGTACCTTCGCGGAGGCTCCGGTGTTCACACTTCGGCACAGCTTATGAAGCACGACCTAGACGGGAAACATAGACATAATCGGCGCCAACCAGCCTGCAAAATGTGGTGAGCCGCTGGAATATTTCGTCATCAATCGCCATCTCGTTTTCGCACAACTGCTCGCATAGCGTCTCGAATCCCAAGATCGACTCGTTCGCCGCGACCATCTCGCGAAAGCTATCAAGATCTACGGGAGCGACCTCAATTGCGCTGCTCGAGCCAACTCGGTCCCGCAGGAGGCCGATTAGGAGATCGGCCTCCTGGTCGATTTTCTTGTGAATGTTCATCTGGGAGGGAATGCCGTCTTCAACAGATTGTCAAACGGCTGATAGATCACACGAATGTTGACGTTCCACCTCGTAGCGTGCGTGATCCACTTGGCCGGGTCCAAAGCTCTCGTAAGAAGTGATCCTTGAGTGCCTGTCTGGTTACTCCATGCAGTCGCGGGATCAGTCACGATATCAGAGACCGCGTGCATGATCTTGTCACCCGACCAGTGCCAGGGGAACAAGCTTTTACCCGCGTTTCCAGGCCACAGATGTCCACCAGAGGTAGCCGAGTCTCCCTGAAGCACGTGCCGAGTCGCCTCCTTCGAGAAGATGTTGACATATCCGCCCGCCGGCTTGGTGAAGGAACTCACGAGTTGCTGGATGGGTCGAACAGCAGTGCCAAGCGCCGACCGACCAGCGCCCTTGAGGCCGGACATCGCGGCTTGTCCCAAGCCCAGCGCACCAGACCCCAGGCTCCTGGCGCCACCAAGAATATTGGCTCCTTCGGCGCGGAAGGCACCGCCGAACTTGCTGACTGCTCCGCTGAGTCCCTCCGCCAGGGCGTTCTTCATCCCGCCGCCGACGACCGCCTTCAGCCCAGAGCCCACCATCGATCCGAGGCCGCCGAGGGCGGCGCCGGTGACGGTGCCGAAGGCGATATCGCCGACCAGTTCCCAGCCGGTGTGGCCCTTCATGGTTCCGGTGACCGCTGATCCGACCGCACCAGCGAGCGCCCCGCAGCCGACGGCACCGATACCGGTCCAGCCGATCGCGGCGCCGCAGACCGCGCCCACGACCACACCGGCGACCACGCCCGCGATCTCTGCCTTGTGCGCCTCGACCCACTTCTCGGTCGCCTTGTACGCATCCTTGATCGCGTTGCCGGCCTTGCGGACGTTCCGCTCAACCTGTGCCCTTACCGCGTGCCCGGCCTGCTTGGCCTTGTTATACGCAGCCTTCGCCTGCTGCTTGTGTGCGGCCGCCTTGTTGGCGGTGTACTTGCGGCCGGAGTCAGCCCACTTCTTGACGCCCTTCAAACCCAAGCTGTCGGCGGCGTTACTGAGATCGCCCAGCGCTCGGTTGGCGACCCCGTAGCCCCACGACACAGTCGAGTGGTACGCGGTGGAGACGCTGTTGTTGACGAACTGGCCGACCGAGGAGTTGTTCCACTTCTGGACCGCGCTGCTGGCGACCTTCTTGGCCCCACAGACGACGTCGTACCAGGAACAGTGGCCGGACTCATCGGTCGCGATCAGCGGGATGCCGTCGCCGTACTGGTAGCGGTTGGCGCCGATGGAGGCCGGGACCGGGTTGTTCGAGACCGTGTCACGGGAGTCGAACTGGCCGGTGTCCGGGTTGTACCACCGGGCGTGCATGTTGACACGGCTGGTGAGGTTGTCGGTCCACTCGGACTGGTAGCCCAGGTTGCCGATCATGCCGGTCGCCTGGAGCACCTTGCCCAGCGGGTCGTACGCGGTGGATCCGTCGAGCACCGTGCCAGTGGCCGTGAACTGGCCCACGACGTCGGTGTGCGCATCGGTGAACGCGTACCGCTTGGCCGCGCCCGCGACTTCGCCGACCAGCTCGCCCGCGGTGCCGCGGACGTAGGTCGCCGTGCCGTCACCGGCGAGGTCGTTGCCGACGCCGGTGTACGAGAACCCGGGGCGGATCGCCCGTCCCAGGCCGTCGTACTCGTACGTCTGCGTACCGCCGGCCGCCTGCTGCGACGCGACCATGTCGAACGCGTCGGACAGGGTGGCGAACGTGCCGCTGCCGTCCGACACCTGGGACAGGGTGCCCCGGGGGGTGTAGGAGTAGTTCGCCCCGGCGCCCGTGATCAGGCGGTTGCGCTCGTCGTACGTGAACGTCTTCGCGCCGTTCTGCACCCGGTTGCCGGACTTGTCGTACGCGTAAACCGTGATGTTGGTGCCGTCGTTCCACGAGGTCAGGCGGTTGGCCTGGTCGTAGTCGTACGTGTTCGTGCCGGACTTGGCGAACCCGGTGGTCGTCTTGGTGCGCTCGTTGCCGTTCAGGTCGTAGGTGTAGTCGACCTTCGCGACCGTCGTCGGGGTGGCCCCCGTCGTCTTGAGCTCGTCCAGGTTCATCCGGTGCAGGTCGTCGTACCCGATGGTCCGGACCCGGGTCCCGCTGTACGTGATCTTGTTGACCTGGGACAGGTTGTTGTACTCGTACGTCGCCTGGACGGCGGTGCCGTTGGTCACCGTCGCCAGCCGGCCGGTGGCCGCGTCGTACCCGTAGACCGTGTCGCCCGCGGCGTCCGACCGCTTGGTCATGCCGCCGTCGGCGTTGTACTGGAACGACGAGTTGCCCGACGGGCCGGTGACCGAGGTCGGCAGGCCGCGGTCGTCGTACACGAGCGTGTTGGTCCCGCCCGAGCCAGACAGCGTGGTCATGCGGCCCGCGTGGTCGTAGCCGAAGACGCGGTCCGCGGTCACGACCTCGGCGCCGGTGCCGGACTGGCTGGTCAGGCGGCCCATCTCGTCGTAGTCGAAGGTGATCGACACACCGCCGGGCTGGGTCTGCGACACGGTCCGGCCCGCCGCGTCGTACGCGGTGGTGTAGGTGTAGTCAGCCGCGTTCGGGTGGGTCGCCGTCGCCGGTTCGATGACCGACTCGGGCAGGCCCATCGTGTTGAACGTGGTCCAGAACGGGTTGCCACGCCCGTCGGTGAACCGGGTGCGGTTACCGGCGAGGTCGTAGCCGAACGAGGTGAGGATCGAGTCCGAACCCGAGATCGGCTGCCGGTACGAGGCGAGCAGGCCGGTCGCGTCGTACGCGAAGGTGGTCTTGTAGCCCAGAGCGTCGGTGCTGCTCAGCACGTTGCTGTTGGCGTCGTACTCGGTCGACTCGGTCTTGAGCAGCGTGTTGCCCGACTTGTAGGCCGAGCTCGACACAGCCCGGTCCGCCAGGTCGTACCCGGTCTTGGTGTACGAGCCGTCGGGCAGGGTCGTCTGCTCCAGGCGGCCGCCGCCGTCGTAGCCGTAGTTGGTGACCTTGTTGGCGCTGTCCGTGGAGGTCAGCGTCTGCCCGGCCGTGTTGTAGGTCTTGCCGGTGTGCACGCCGCCGGGCGACGTCACGTCCGACACCCAGCCGCCGAAGCCGTAGGTGTACTTCGTCTCCAGCGTCTGGCTGGTCTGGCGGACGTACTCCCGGGTCTTGTCCGTGCGGCCCAGGTAGTCGTACACCGTCTCGCTGACGGCGCCCTCCGGGTCGGTCACGGTCAGGACGTCACCCGTGTTGTTGTAGGTGTACTTGGTCACGCCGCCGTCGGGAGCGGTCTTGCGCCACACCCGGCCGAGCTGGTCGTAGTCGTAGCTGCTGACCTCGCCCATCGGGTCGGTGACGGTCTTGACCTGGCCGAGGTCGTCGTAGGTCGACGTGGTCTCGGGCGTGATCGGCGTCGACGAGCCCGGCGGGGTGTACGAAGGCATCCGCACCTTCACCACGTGACCGGCCGCGTCGTACTCGGTGCGGGTCCAGTTGCCCAGGGCGTCCTGGGAGTCGCTGACCCCGCCGAACGTGTCGTAACCCGCCCACGAGACGGCGTTGGCCTGGACCGGCGCCTGCCCGTAGGTCTCAGTCGTGACCTGCGGGGTGGTCGTCTTGACCATCCGCCCGGCCTCGTCGACCTCGTAGGTCGTCGTGTTGCCCATGGCGTCGGTGACAGCCTTGACCGCACCGTCCACGTCGAGCTGCGACGACGACCGGATGACCTTCGCGTCGGCCGCCGGAACCGTGCCGCCGACGATGCCGCTGATCTCCGAAGTGCTCAGGGCCTTCTGGTAGAGCTGCACATCGTCGATCTCGCCCTTCCAGTAGTTACCTCGCGATCCGTTGAACATGCCCGCGCCGATGACCAGGGGACCGACGGTGCTGAAGGGGGTCGAGACGGTGTCGGTGCCCTCCTGAACGCCGTTGACGTACAGACGCATCGTCTTCGTGGTCGCGTCGAAGACACCTGCCAGGTGGGTCCACGTGTTGACGGCCGGTGTCGAGGTCGACGCGGGGCCCACGAAGCCCGCGTCGGCGACGTCGCCGTTCTTCATCGTGAACTTCCACGCGCCCGTGCTGTCGTACCGCAGATCGAACGGGTTCTGCTGATCCCCCGAGGTGCCGAGGATCTTGCGGGTCTGCGTGTTGTCCGCGAGCCGTACCCAGGCCGCGACCGTGAAGCTCCGCTTGCTGTCGACGGCGGTGCCGGTCGTGGTCAGGTAGGTCGCGCCGCCGAAGGACGCGGACGTCCCGTGCTCGGTCGACCAGCTGAGGTTCGTGCCCTTGGCCGGGTTGTTGCCAGCCGCGTCCGCCGCCGTGGTGCCTGCGGTCTCGTCGAGCTTCCACCGGCCGACCGGGGTCGGGCTGGTGGCGGACAGGTACGTGGTCGCGGCGACCTCGCGGCCCATCGGGTCGTAGATCGACTCGTTGTAGCCGTAGACCTTGCCGGTGCCGTCCTTGTCCGTGGTCGAGATGACACGGTCGTCGGCGTCCAGGGCCTGGGTGGTGGTGCGGTTGAGGCCCGCCGGGTCGAGCGTCGACTCGTACTGCCGGTTCGCGGCGTCGTACTTGTACGTCATCGTCGTGGCGCCGTTGTTGGTGACCTGCTGGGTCAGGTTGCCCGCGGCGTCGTAGGTGTTCTGCTCGACGGTGAAGGAGCTGGTGCCCTTCTTGCGCACGACCTTCGCGACCAGGCCGTTGTCGGTGTAGGTGTACTCGCTGGTGACACCCTCGGCGTCGGTCTCGGAGGCCAGGCGGCCCGCCGCGTAGTACGCCTTCGACGTCAACACCAGGTCGATACCGGGGGCCGGCAGCGGGTTGGCCGGGTCGCCCCGCCAGCCCTTGACGGTGGTGGTCGTCAGGTTGCCCGTCTCGTCGTAGGTCGAGAGGGTCTCGTCGCCGTTCTGCTCGACCTCGCGGACCACGCGGCCGAAGTTGTCGTAGTAGAGGGTCGTCGTCTTGCCGGCCTCGTCGGTCGAGGTCAGCACCTGGTTGTACTGGTTGTAGGTGCTGGACTTCGTCCGCGGCGCGTCACCGCCGACGAGGGTGTCCGCGGTCGTCTCGGACAGGACGTTGCCGTCGTAGTCGTAGACCGTGGTGGTGATCGCGGTGTGCTGCGCACCCGTGATCCGGTTGGTGATCGTCGGATCGGTCTGCGTCTCGACCCGGTTGGCCTTGTCGTACTTGTACGACGTGGTGACACCGGCCGGGTAGCTCTTGTTGATCTCGGTCTCGGAGGTCCGGCGGCCCAGGTCGTCGTAGACGTAGGTGGTGACCAGGCCGCCCGGGTCGGTGACCTTGGCGACGTCGCCGTTGGGGTAGTACTCGACGGTCTGCACCGCGCCGCCGGGCGTGGTGGTGGTGCGCGGCAGGCCCGCCGGAACCGTGGCGTTGTACGCCTCGACGTCGTAGATCCGCGTCGAGGTGCTGCCGTCCTGCGCCGGGACGAGCACCGAGATCTTCAGGTACTTGGCCGCCACCGGCGCGGGCAGCGTGTGCTTGCTGACCGCCGACGTGTTCCCGCGGACCTGGAGCTGCGTGGTCCACGCGGTGCCGTCGTTCGAGGTGAGGATGTCGAAGTCCTTGGTGTTGAGGCTCGCGGCCTCACCACCGGCCTCCGCGTGCCGCACCGTGACCGTGGTGAACGTCTGCGCCGTCGGCCACTGCGCCTGGAGCCACGCCGAGGCGACGTTGGAGCAGAACTTGGACCCGGTGCCGGTGTTGAGGTCGAACGCCTTGTCCGGTGTCTCGCTCGCGCTGCACGTGGTGCTGCCGGTCAGCGTCGGCGCGTCGGTGTAGACCGTGCTGGTGACGCGGCCGAGCGGGTCGACGACCGCGGTCCGGTTGCCGCGGGTGTCGTACTGGTAGGTCGTCCGGTAGGTGTTGTCGGTGCCGCTGGCCGAACGGCCGTCGCGCATCTCGGTCATGACGTCGTTGCGCGGGTCCGGGGTGAGCACCCGCGTCACGGCGTCCGGGTAGAAGCTGTAGTAGACCGTCGAGCACTTGTTCGTCGAGTAGTCCTGGCAGGTCGTCGACGAGACCGTGTTGCCGCGCACGTCGTGCTCGGTGATCGTGACGTTGCCGTCCGGGTCGGTGACGGTGCGCAGGAACCCGGCGACGTCGTAGCCGTAGCGGGTCGTCTTGCCGCGTGCGTCGGTCTCGGCGATCTTGCGACCCGTGTTCAGGTCGGTGATCGTGATCTGCGACTTGTTGTCCGGGTCGGTAGTGGTGATCGACTCGCCCTGGGTTCCGTTGACCTTGTCCCGGGCGGTGAACTGCGCCGCGACCTGCGAGGCGCTGAGCGCCTGGCGGAAGGTGGCGAACTCGGCGATGCCGCCGTCCCAGTACCCGACGCTGTATTCCGAGCCGATGTTGCCGTTGCCACCCGAGTTGTTCAGCGGGACGGGCGACGTCAGCGAAGCCACCTGCGCACCGTTGACGTACAGCTTGACGGCGTTGGTCGTGGTGTCCGCCGTCACGGCCAGGTGGGTCCACTCACCGATCTTGACCAGGTTGGCCGGCGACGGCAGATCCCACCATGCCTGGGTGCTGTCGGTCTTCGTGCCCTTGCCGATGACGCGCCAGCGGTCGCCCGCCTTGTCGTAATAGATCTTGAAGGCGCTGCCGATGGCCCCGCCGATCACCGTGACGTACTGGTCGGCGTCCTTGTCATCCATCTTGACCCAGGCCGACACCGAGAACGGCTTGGACGTGTCCAAGGTCGCGGGCGTGGCCACGTACGAGGTGGTGCCGTTGAAGTCGGCCACGGTGCTGTCGGCGAACGGGCCGTTGGCGGCACCCAGCGTCACGTTGTTGTACGTGGCGACGTTGCCGTTGATCTGGTTGATCGTGGTGCTCGTGCCGGTCTCGGCGAAGCGGTAGTAGTCCACGGGCAGTGCCGCGAGCACGGTGCTCTGGTAGACCAGGCTGGTGCCCTGGACGACGGGCGCGTTGAGCTTCCAGACGCCGCCGTTCTCGTCGGTGACGTCCGAGACCATGCCGCTCACCCGGTCGTAGTTGACCGACGCGGCGATCTTGGTGCCCGACGGGCGCTTGACGGTCTTGAGCAGCTCGGTGGAGCGCTTGGCGTCGAAGAGCGCCTTGGCGTCGTCTGCCGTGAGCGCGCGGTCGAAGAACGCCGCCTCCGCCAGGGAGCCGTTGAAGTAGTCACGCGTGCCGGTGTTCTTGTTGGCGTCGGCGTGGCTCTGGTTGGGCCAGTTGCCGCCGAGGTAGCCCAGGCCGAGGTAGGTGGACTTCTCCTCGATGCCCCGCACGAACAGGCCGGACTGCGACGCCTTCTCGACGCCGTCCACGTAGATCTTCTGCTGGTCGCCGAAGGCGGACAGCACCGCGTGGTGCCAGTTGCCGTCGGCGTAGGAGGCCGTCGTCGCCATCGGCGCGTGCAGGCGGCTGTGCCAGGCCTGGTTGAGCTTGGGCACCGGTCCGCAGCTCCACAGCTGCAGGAACGTGCCGTTCGCGACGCCGTTCTGCTCGACGTCGACGCACTTGCCGGACTGCTGGCCGACGATGCGGCCGTCGGCCAGGAGGGTCCATTTCTGGTTGATGCCGGTGCTGCAGCTGTAGACGATGAGGTCGGTGCCGTCCGCGGTCGACGAGCCGTTGGCGTCGAGGCACTTGGTGACGCCGTTGGACGTCACCGCGAGCCGGGACGAGGAGTCCAGGGTCCACTTCTGGTGGGCCCCGCCGTTGCAGTCCCAGATGTAGGCCCGGTCCGCGTTGTTCAGCGGGATGCCGGCCTCCATGCACCTGCCCGCGCCGGTGCCGACGATGCTGTCCAGGGCGCCGGTGGCCGGGGCGGTCGGGAAGCCGCCCATGAGCTTGCCGTCGGAGCCGAGGTAGAGGGTCGGCTGGTAGGCGCCGTTGGAGGTCGCGGCCGTGGCGGGATCGTCCCAGGACTGGCTCAGCAGGACGTTGTCACCGGTGCCCGAGGCGGCCTTGAACCACATGCTGACGGACCGGTAGCTGGCGTTCGAGGCCAGGTTCGACGGGACCTTGACCGAGGACGCGGTGCCGTTGAAGCTGACGGCCTTGCCCGTCCCGCCCGACAGCGGACCGGTCTGGTTGTAGGTGAGGGCGGTCGCGGTGCCGTTGTCGACCCCGGCGTTGTCGGTCACCGCGCTCTTGGCGGGGCCGGCCGCGGTCTCGTTCAGCCGCCAGTAGGAGCGCGGGCCGTAGTTGAGCACGACGCTCTGGTAGACCGAGTTGGTCTCGTAGGTGTAGGCCGTGCAGTGCGCCCAGTCGTTGGGCGGGCAGACCGAGGTCAGCTTGTCCCCGGTGTAGTTGTACTGCCAGGTCTGCACCGAACTCGCGTCGGCCGGGTCGGCCTGCTGGCCGTAGACCGTCGCCACGTGGAACGCGGTCGCGCCGCTCGGCTGCGACCAGGTGAAGTACAGCTTCCGGCCGGAGGCCGCGATCATCTTCGACAGACGGTTGCTCGCGTCGTACTCGAAGGTCTCGGTGCGGCCCTGCGCGTCGGCGGCGGAGCTGATCGCGTACGCGCCGGTGGCGATGTTCTTGGCGAAGACGTACCTGGTGCCGTCCTTGTCCACCAGCTCGTAGCCGCCGCCGGTGACCGATTTGAAGGTGGCGAAGCGCCCGCTCGGCGGGCTGAACGTGGTCGCCGGGGCGGCGTCCTTGCCGAACGCGACGTCCTGGCCGTTGGGGTAGGTCACCAGGACCGTCTGCAGCGCGCCGGTGGCGTCGGTGCGCTCGACCGCCCGGGAGTCGGCGATGCCGGCCCAGCCGAAGCCGAACGCGCCGTTGCGCGGGTCGACGCTGTTGTACGAGCGCTGCACCGACAGCGACGGGCCGACCGTGCTGACCGTGGCGTCCGTCGCGGCGGTGGTGTAGTTGCCGGAGGTCGGGTCGAAGCCCTTGTCGCCGTTCTGCGACAGGCCGGAGGTGATCGTCGGCTGCGGCACCGGCGTGCTCAGCATGTTGAACTTCTGCGACGTGCTCGGAAGCTGGCCGTCGTTGGCGATCACGGTCCACAGGTAGTTCTCGCCCCAGGCGAGCTTGCCCGAGGGCACGACCCAGCGGCGGTCCGTGCTGGGGGTCGACTCGGCGATCAGCGTGGTGGCCGTCTTGTCCCAGACCTGGAACTTGTACGTGAGCGTCTTCGGGAAGGAGTCCGGGTCCTGCCCGTAGGCGAGCAGCTCCGGCGTCAGCGTGGGCGACTGGTAGCCGTGCGGCGGGTACTGCGTGTCCACCTGCGGCGGCACGTTGAGCGCGTAGGTCAGCGACAGCATCGGCTTGTGCGCGCCGCTGCTGTAGTTGGCCGCGGTGAACCGCTTCCAGCCCTTGGGGTCGGTCTCCGACGCGGTCAGCGCCAGGCCGTAGTTCGGGCCGCCGATGGACCAGTCGTTGAAGGTGCCCGGGTTCAGCAGGACGGTCTGGTTCTTGCCGATATTGCGGTCGGCGCCGGTATTGGTGCAGGCCGGGTAGTTGTCGGCGATGGTCAGGGTGCCGATCGCGCTGCTGCGCGTCGGACCCGGCAGCGTGCTGGTGGCCAGGTTGGCCACCGACCACGACTGGAGCACCTTGTGCACGTAGACCGGCAGGTGCGAGGTGCAGTCCCAGGACCAGGTGTGGAACACGGTCAGCGACGCCGCGGTGATGCGCTTGCCGATGAACCCGTTGTCGTCGAACTGGTCGAAGGCGATGAAGCTGCGCGCCGGGGACTCGTTGTCGTAGCCGACCGCGAGCGAGGTGCCGTTCTGCGTCGACGAGTCGGTGCTGGTGTCGTTGTCGACGAAGACGTCGGCGGTGGTGCCGGTGTTCGCGGTCGCGGTCGGGTCGACCCGCACCGGGTACACGCGGGCGGGGTCGCGCAGCCAGGCGTCGTCGGCGGTCACCCGCAGCGCGGTGCCGTCCGCCGTCTTCACCAGCTCGAAGACGACCTTGTCCGAGGAGATGCGCTCACCGGTGCGCTGGTCGACGCGCGAGTCCTCCATCCGGCCGCGCGGGAACGACGCGACGGCCTTGCCGGCGGCGTCGAGCAGGGCGATGGAGCCGTCTTCCTCGACCCGGGGGGTGAGCCCGTCCAGGTGCAGCGGGTAGAGCCAGGAGTGCGGCGCGTCCGGCGAGGCCAGGACCAGCGTCTCCTCGACGCCGGTCTCGAAGGTGCGCAGTTCGAGGTCGGTCTGGGGCAGGACCTGCCGGTACGTCGCCAGCGAGCCGTCCACCACCGGCGCCACGTCCGCGGCGTCGGCCAGGTCGTAGCCGAGCGTCTGGCCGCCCGGCAGCGCCATCGACACCAGCGCGTCGGCCGCGCGGGCGGCCTTGCGGCTGCTGCCGCCCAGCGAGACGTCCAGCGAGTTGGCCTTCATGCGCAGCCGGCCGTTGCCCTGGCGCTGCAGGTCGGTCTCGATGGGCTGCCAGGTGCCGTCCGCGGCCCGGTAGTTGACCGGCCCGGGGTGCAGCTGGCGGGTCAGCGTGCCGTCGGCGTTCTGGAAGACGTCCGCGGTGCGGGTCGACCGGTCGGCGAGCCGCCTGCTGGTCGCCGGGTCGAACTTTCCGCTGGTCAGCGGGGTGGTCGACGGCTTGCCCCTCTGGTCCGGCAGGTCGTACGCGGGGAGCGCGCCCGGCGCGTGGCCGGGAGCGCGGCCGTTGCCGCCGTGGGCGCGGTTGTCCGCGGCCGACGCGTCGTGGCCGAGGCCGGCGGCGCCGTTGAGCTCGTGGCCGGAGGGGCCGAGCAGCATGTCACCCGCCCAGGCGCCGCGCTGCGGCACCCACGAGTACAGCCAGGCGAGCGGGAACCCGCCGTCAGCCGGCACCACCCCTGCCGGCACCGCGAATGTCAGTCCGAACAGGACCGCGGTGATGAACGCGATCCGGTGCGAAAAACGCCTGGTCGAACGACCGCCCATGGGCTGGGCTCCTCCCCGTGATGAAAACGGGGGAGATCTTGGAGCCTGCCAGCACAAACGTCAAGCTAAGACCTGTTACCGCAGGTCAGAGCCCATTTCATCAACCAGGACATCGTGTACGTCACCACGCGAAGACTTCATAACGGACAAATTCTTCGGGGCCCCGTTGATCATGTCTCCGAACAGCACAAACATAACTCCAGGATGGACCGGAGCGGCCTCCCGCACCGCCGCACCGGGGGCCTCGCCCACCGCCAGAACCATCGAGCACCGGCTCTGGATCTGGCTGTTGAGCAGACCCCGGGCGTTCTCCACGGTCTGCGCGCCGTCGACCGTGAGGTACTGCACCCGCGCCAGGGTCTCCAGCGAGGCGTCCTGCATGCCGGACCACACCTCGGCCGCCTGCGCGCCCCGCAGGCCCTGGTCGTCGGTGAGCAGGCACGCGACGGCCTCGCGGTACTGGCGGGACCGCGGCTCCTCCCCCGGCCACAACGCCCAGGTCAGCACCCCGGCCAGGGTCAGCACCACCGCGCCGAGGGCAGATAACCGTGTGCGGGTCATCCCACGGTGTGCCAGGGTGGCCGCATGGCCACTCCTTACGACAGCCCTCAGCCTGTTCTTAACGCCACTACGAGTCACGGCGAGCACCTTACGTTGCGACCGGCCGAGGCGCGAGACGCGGATGCGATCCAAAAGGCCTGCTCAGACCCCGAGACGGTCCGCTGGACCACGGTCCCGCTCGGCTACGACGCCGAGATGGCCGCCGGGTTCGTCACCGAGTACGCGCCGGGCTGGTGGCAGCGGCGCCAGGGCGCCTGCTGGGTCGTCGCCGACGCCGAGGGGTCGTACGTCGGGCAGCTCGACCTGCGTGTGGGCAAGGACCCCGAGGTCGCCGACGTGGGCTTCATCACGGCACCGTACGCTCGCGGGCGCGGTTACATGCCCGCCGCCCTGCGCGCTGCCGCCGAGTACGGTCTGCGCGAGCTGGGCCTGGCCCGGGTCGAGTGGAAGGCCCACGTCGGCAACGACGGCTCCCGCCGCGTCGCGGAGAAGGCGGGCTTCGTGTTCGAAGGGGTGCAGCGCGGCGGGTGCGCGCACCGGGGCGAGCGGCGCGACTGCTGGATCGCGGCGCTGATACAGGAGGACCTGGCATGAACGAGACGATCGTCGACGGCGGTGCGGTGCGGCTGCGCCCGTGGGCAGAGCGTGACGTCGAAGAGGTTTCCCGGGCGTGCGGCGACCCGGAGATCGCCCGGTACCTGCCGCTGCTGCCCTCGCCGTACACGGCCGGGGACGCGCGCTGGTGGATCACGACCGGCGCCCCGGCGGCGTGGCAGGCCGACGGCGCCGCGTGGGCCGTCGTCGACCCGGCCACCGACCGGGTGCTGGGCGGCGCCGGGATGTCGCACGTCGTGGCCGGCCGTGGCCAGGCCGAGGTGGGCTACTGGGTCGCGCCGTGGGCCCGCCGCCAGGGTGTCGCCACCGCGGCGGCGCGGGCCGTGGCCGGCTGGGCCTTCCGGGAGCGCGGCCTGGTCCGGCTGGAGCTGCTCACCGCCGCCACGAACGAGGCCAGCCAGCGGGTGGCGCTGGCGGCGGGCTTCACCCGCGAGGGGGTACGCCGCGGCGCCGGCACCGACCGGTTCGGCGAGCGCGTCGACCTGACCGCGTTCGTCCGGCTCGCCGCGGACTCGGGCGACCGGGTCGCGCCCGGCCTGCCCGACTTCCCCGGCGGGCAGCTGACCGACGGCAACGCGACCATCCGCCCGATCACCGTCGCCGACGCCGACGACCTGCTCGCGCTCCACGCGCTGCCCGAGGTGGCCAAGACGAACCTGGGCCCGCGCGGCACCGCCGAGTTCATGCGCCTGCGCTGCGAGTCGACCGGCGCGGACTGGCTGGCCGGCGCCCGGGCCAACTGCGTCATCCTCGACGCCGCCACGGGGGCGTTCGCGGGTGACATCGGACTGTTCTACCAGGAGCCGTTCACCCGGCAGGCCCTGATCGGATACGGCCTGCGACCCGAGTTCCGCGGCCGGGGCCTGGCCACCAGCGCGGCCCGGCTGATCAGCGACTGGGCCCTGGAGCACGCCGGGGTGATCCGGGTGTGCGCGGGGACGTTCCCCTACAACGAGGCGTCGCGGGCGGTGCTGCGCCGGGCCGGGTTCGAGCAGGAGGCCTACATGAAGGCGAAGCTGCCGGGACCCGACGGCACCCGGATCGACGACATCCAGTTCGTCCGCATCGCCGAGCGTTTCCGCTGACCCGGACGGTGCGAAAGGGACGGTGACCCGGCCGCCCCGGCGGTGTGAGACCGCTGGAGCCGCCGGGTCACCGTTTTCAGAGGAGGGTGACCACGAGCGACGTCACCAGGCGAGGGTGAGCAGGCCGTAGTCGTAGGCCCGACGGCGGTAGACCACGCAGGGCCGGCCGCTGTCCTTGTCGTGGAACAGGTAGAAGTCGTGCCCGACGAGCTCCATCTGGTAGAGCGCGTCGTCGATCGTCATCGGCTCGCCCGAGAACTCCTTCTCCCGGACGATGTGCCAGGGCTGCTCCTCGTCGTCCATCGTTCCGACGGAGCCGTTGGAACGGGACAGCGAAGCGGTGAGGTCACCGGGGGGTTCGAAGAGCGGAAGCCCTGCGGTCGCGGCGGCGACGGAGATCGGCGCGCGGCGGCCGCGGTGCACCCGGCGGCGGTCTGCCGCCTTGCGCATCTGGCGGTCGAGACGTTCGATGGCCTGGTCGAGTGCGCTGTAGAAGTCACCGGCGGCGCCGACGGCGCGGATCACGGGACCGCGGGTGACACAGGTGATCTCAACGTGCTGGCAGGAGTCAACTTGTCGCGGGTTGCGCTCGTGGATTAGCTCGACGTCGATTTCAATGATCTTCTGGTCGTAACGCTCGATCTTCTGCAGCTTGTCGGCCACGTGCACCTTGTAGTGCTCGGGCACTTCGACATTACGACCCTTGACCTCGATGTCCACGCCTGACCTCCCACGGTCTGTCCGAAATTCCGGACGCCCCGGCGATCTGCTCCGGGGCGCACTTGCGTAAGCCCCTTCCGACGCTCGTGCCACCGTTCACCAGTGGCCCTCATCAGGTGGTTGGCTTCTGACGCTAGCCGCTGGACAGCTTCTCGTCATCCCTTGTACCAAGACTGTTTTGACGAGATTCGCCCTTTCGGTACCGCACGTCACCGAGCCGTCACCGGCAGCCGATCCCCCATTATCCGGAAATTTCGCGCACAATTCGCGGTCAGGGACGAGTCCGGCGTGTCGCGGCGAGGGTGACGCATACCTCCACCCGTACCCCCGCACGCGCCAAACATGCCGCCGCGGCCGACAAAGTTGCGCCCGTGGTGACGATGTCGTCCAGCAGCACCACCACCGACCCGGCGGCGGCCCGCCGCGCCGCGGCCACCTGGCCCGGCGCCGTGGTGAACCCGCCCAGCGCGGCCAGCGCCCGCTGCGCCGAGGTCAGCTGGGCCGAGTCCGCCTTGGGCAGGGCGCGCAGCGGCTGGGCCTGCCCGACCGGACGGCCCGCCTCCCGCAGCCGGGCGGCCGTGCCGCGCGCCAGCAGCAGCATGTGGTCGCCGTGCCGGGCCCGCGCCGCCGCGGCCGTGTCGGGCACGTGCACCAGCAGCACCGGCGACCGCGGCACCACGGCGGCGACCGCCTCGGCCAGCAGGGCGCCCAGCGGCCGGGCCAGCCGGTGCCGCCCCCGCTCCTTGTACGCCAGGATCAGCTCGCGCAGCCGCCCGTCGTAGTCGCCCAGCGTCACGCACTCGGGCAGGCCGTCCGGGGCGGGCTGCGGCCGGGTGGGCAGGGCCCGCAGCCGATCCAGCTCGACCGTGCAGCCGTCGCAGACCTCGAACCGCAGGGGCAGCCCCTCGTGCCCGCAGCCCGCGCAGGCGGCAGGCAGCACCAGGTCGCTCAGCGCGCCCCACAGGGCGGTCGCGGCGGCGCCCGCCCGTGCCCGGCGGCCCCCCGGCGGCACGGCTCAGCCCTCGAAGCAGGCGGCGGAGACGGTCGGCACCACCGGAGGGCTCGGCGAGGTCGTGGGCGAGACCGGCGTGGCCGAGGCCGCGGGCGTCGGCTCCGACGACGACACCAGGAACTGGCTCAGCGGCTCCGGGTCGCGGATGGTGTTGCCGAACACCTGGAACGCCGAGCCGTCAATGTCGAGCAGCAGGTTCAGGCCCGCCCCGGTGATCGGGTTGTCGACGTACGCCACCAGGTTCGAGATCTCGGTGTGCAGCCGGGCCGGGCTCAGCTGGGCCGAGCGCAGCACGCCGTCGACGGTGATCTCGAAGAGCAGCACCTCCTGCTCTTCGCCGAGCCCCGCGATGACCAGGTGGTCCTCCTTGGTGAAGGCCACCCCCTGCAGGTCGCTGAGCCCGGTCGGCACCAGCCTCGGCTGGCCGATCGAGAACGAGCTGAGCCGGTTGCCGTCGCGGATCAGGGCGGCGACGTACAGCTTGCCGCCGATGACCAGCGCCATCCGGCGGCCGTCGGGGGCCACCGACATCGCGGTGACCCGGCCGGGCAGCCGCTCGTCGTGCACGGGCGCGTGCGCGCCCGCGCCCTCGCCTTCCACGGCGTGGATCTTCCCGTCGACGATCACCAGGAGCTTCGACTTGCCGCGGTCCAGCCAGGTGGGCGCCGACATGCTGTCGCCCTCGAGCCCGCTGTACACGATCCGGTCGGCCGTGCCGATCCACAGCTGGTGTCGCCCGTACCGCTTGCGCACCAGCGCGACCGCCTCGGCCCGGCGGGACACCGCGGCGACCACGACGTTCTGGTTGACGTTGCCCAGCGCCAGCGGCGGCGCGGTGGCCGGGCCCGACGGCACCCGGCGCAGGCTGCCGTCGACCACCGCGTAGCGGCGGGGGCCGTCCTGGCCCGTGCTCTCCAGCACGGCGGCGTTCTTCGACAGGTAGGCCGTGCTGGTGGTGACCGGCACGCTCTCGGTGCGCAGCTGCAGCCCGCGGTTGGAGCGGTCCGGCCGCAGCGTCCACCACAGCTGCGCGGCCAGGTTGTCCAGCGCGGTCGCGTCGGAGACGCTGGCGGTCAGGTTGACCGTCACGTTGTCAGTGCTCAGCGTGATGTTGCCCCGCCGCGCGGTGCCCTCGGGCAGACGCGCCACCGCCCGGTCCAGCCACGACGACGGCCCGTTGACCAGCCATTCCAGCAGCCGGTTGCCCTGCTGCTCCGGCGGCACCGCGCGCGGCAGGTAGCGCAGGTCGGGCACGAGCGTCGAGGCGTCGCCGCTGCTGAGGAAGTAGACGGGCCGCACGTCGTAGTACCTCGGCACCGCCGTGTCGATGAGCAGCAGGTCGTTGGGCGGCTTGGTGATGACCAGGCCACCGGGGCTGGTGGTCGACTTGTCCACGTAGACCGTGTACGTCTTCTGGGTCAGCCGGGGCGGCTCGACCCGGCCGTCCGGGGTGAGCACGCCCAGGTGCTGCACGGAGAAGTTGACGCCGTTGGGCCCGTTGCGGGTCGGCTGCGAGGTGAACCGGACCAGGTTGACCTCGGTGCCCGGGCTCCACTCCTCGATCGCCCTGGGGCTGAGGTAGCTCTTGAGCACCTCCATCACCTGCGCGTGCGACGCCTGCGAGCCGTGGTCGCCGGCCGCTGCCTGGAGGAACTGCTTCACCAGGTCGCCGTGCACCTCGGTGGCGGTGCGCTTGGGCGGGGTGGCCAGGGTCGCCGGCGCCACGCCCGGTCCGGCCGTGGGGCCCAGCCGGTCGCGGACCACCTCGTCGCCGGGCCCGATGCTGCACGCGCCCAGCGCGAGCGCGGCACCCGCGCCCGTGAACAGGCCCAGCAGGCGGCGGCGGTCGAGCCCGGTCACGCCGCGGCTCCCTGCTGGCGGACCCGGTCCTCGGCACCGTCGCGCGGGGCGGGCAGGTCGGTGGGCACCAGCGGCAGCGGCGAGCCGGCGAGGCGGCCGCCGGCGCGGACCGGCAGGGTCAGCCGGAACTGGGCACCCCGGCCGGGCGCGCCCCAGGCCTCCAGCCAGCCACCGTGCAGGCGCGCGTCCTCCAGGCTGATGGACAGGCCGAGGCCGGTGCCGCCGGTCTGCCTGGCCCGCGACGGGTCGGCCCGCCAGAACCGGTTGAACACGAGCTTGTCCTCCCCCGCCTTCAGGCCCACGCCGAAGTCGCGGACGGTGATCGCGACGGCCCGGTTGTCCACCCCGAGCGTCACCACCACCGGCCTGCCCTCGGCATGGTCGAGCGCGTTGCCGACCAGGTTGCGCAGGATGCGCTCGACCCGGCGGCCGTCGATCTCGGCGATCACCGGCGGGTCGGGCGCGACCAGTTCCAGCGAGACGTTCAGGCGCTCGGCGACCGGTTCCAGCCGCTCGGTCACCCGGCGCACCACGGTGACCAGGTCCGTCGGCTCGGCGTCGAGCATGGCGAAGCCGGCGTCGAAGCGGCTGATCTCCAGCAGGTCGGTCAGCAGCTCCTCAAACCGGTCCAGCTCGCCCAGCAGCAGCTCGGCGCTGCGGGCCACGGCCGGTTCGAAGCTGTCGCGCTCGGAGTGGATCAGGTCGGCCGCCATCCGGACGGTGGTCAGCGGCGTACGCAGCTCGTGCGAGACGTCGGAGGTGAACCGGCGCTGGAGCCGCGACATCTCCTCCAGCCGCACGATCTGCCGTTGCAGGTTGGCCGCCATCTGGTTGAACGCGTCGGCCAGCAGGGCCAGCTCGTCCTCGCCCTTGACGGTCATCCGCTGGTCGAGCAGTCCGGCCGACAGGCGCTGGGCGGTGCGCGCCGCCACGCGGACCGGGCTGACCGTCGCGCGGGTGACCAGCGCGGTCACGACGCCGAGCAGCAGGACCAGCGCCGCGCCGATGTAATTGATGGTCGAGCGGATGTCGTCGGCGATGGCCATCTGGCTGTCGACCGGGAAGAGGTAGTAGAGCTGCACCGAGCCGTGCTTCCAGCGGGTCGGCACGGGTGAGCCGTACACGAGGTAGGTGCTCTGGCCGTCGTCGCCGCCGAGGTCGGCGGTGACGTACTGATGGCTGGACCCGCCCGCCATCACGTCGTCCTCGAGTTCCTTCGTGACGGCCTTGCCGACGTCGTGGCCCACCGGCCACACCAGGCCCTCGCTGGGCAGCGTCCGCGCGGGCTCGTCCTTGAAGCGCATCGCCACCACCACGCCGCTGGCGTCCGCGCGCTGCCCCGCCAGCGAGCTGAGCAGCAGGGTGATGTCTTGCTGGATCTTGGGGTCTTCCGCGGTCAGCATGATGTTCAGCTGCTCGGTCGCGTCGACGACGCCGTTGTCGAACCGCTGCTCGGCCTCGTGCTCGGCGCCCCGCAGCAGCGCGTCGTTGCTGCGCTTGGCCACCAGGTAGCCGAAGCCGCCGACCAGCACGCTGGAGGACAGCAGGGTGATGGTGACCATGCGCAGTTGCAGCGAGCGGCGCCAGGTGCGCCGCCCCTGCCGCAGCACGGGCGCCAGCTTGCGCGCGGCCGGGCGCAGCGCGGGCACCCGGGCCGCCCGGCGGACCAGGCGGCTCAGGCCGAGCACCAGCTGCCGGGCGCGGGCGCCGCGCGCGGCCGAACGGCCGTCCCCGCCGCCCTCGGCGGTGTCGGACAGCAGGTCGGGGCGGGGGGTGGGGGTGGTCACAGTGGGGACAAGATTAGCTGGTACCGGCCTTGTAGCCCACCCCGCGCACGGTCAAGATGATCTCCGGCCGCTCCGGGTCCGGCTCGATCTTGGCGCGCAGGCGCTGCACGTGCACGTTCACCAGCCGGGTGTCGGCCGAGTGGCGGTAGCCCCAGACCTGCTCCAGCAGCACCTCGCGCGTGAACACCTGGCGCGGCTTGCGGGCCAGCGCCACCAGCAGGTCGAACTCCAGCGGCGTCAGCTTCACCTCTTCGCCGTTGCGGGTCACGGTGTGCGCGGGCACGTCGATGACGATCTGGTTGTTCGGCGGCCCGATCGTGAGCAGTTCGGGGGTGACGTCCTCGCCGCGGCGCAGCCGGGCCCGCACCCGGGCCACCAGCTCCTTGGGCTTGAACGGCTTGACCACGTAGTCGTCGGCGCCGGACTCCAGCCCGAGCACCACGTCCACGGTGTCGCTCTTCGCGGTCAGCATCACGATCGGCACGCCGGACTCGGCGCGGATCGCGCGGCACACATCCAGGCCGCTCATGCCGGGCAGCATCAGGTCCAGCAGCACGACGTCCGGCCGCGCCTCGCGGAACGCGGCCAGCGCCCGCTCGCCGTCGGCGACGAAGGCCGGCACGAACCCCTCACTGCGCAGCACGATGCCGAGCATCTCCGCCAGGGCGGGATCGTCGTCCACAACGAGGACTCGGGCCCTCATCCAGTCGCTCCAGGCAGCATCGGCTCGTTCATGCCGTCCAATATTCCATCCCATCCCGCAAGACACGAACCGGCTTCGCGGATCTCGTCCGATCGGCCAGGGTAGGCACCCCGCGACCGGCTACGCCGGACGAGGGTGGGGACCACGCGACTGGCCCCGGCGTGCCAGGATGGCGGGCGCTGCCCCACCCCCACCCCCACACCCCCCGGAGCACCCCTTGGACCGCGCCGCGCCGGTCGCGCACCAGCCGCCGCACGAGCGAGCCGTGCCGCTGCGCCCGCTCACCCTCGGCGAGCTGCTGGACGCGGCGATGCAGCTGGTGCACCGCAACGCGCGCACGCTGCTGACGGCGGCCGCGGTGCTGGCCGTGCTGGAGCAGGCGGTGCTGTACCCGTCCCGGCTCGCCCTGGACTACCACCTCGCCTCCGGCCCGCCCGACCTGTTCTCCGACTACTGGCCGGTCTTCGCGCTCGGCATGGGCCTCGAAGCGATGATCATCGTGGCGCTCGGCCTGGTCACGGGCCGGGCCGTCGTCGCCGACGTCACCGGGGTGCCGGCCCGCGCGCTGGGCCGCCTCCGCGCCTCGATGATCGCCAAGACCGCGCTGGTGGCCCTGCTCGCGGGCGCCCCGGCCCTGTTCGGCGCGTTCCTGGGCCCGGTGTGGCTGGTCGGCTACCCCCTGTTCGGGCTGGCCGCCGTGGCGCTGTACGTCGAGCGGCGCAGCCCCGCCGGGGCGCTGGGCCGGGCCGCGGCCCTGGCGTTCCGGGGCGGCCTGCGCGTCACCGGCGTACGCCTGCTGGGCTGGGTGGCCTGGGCGCTGCTGCGGTTCGGCTTCTTCCTCGGCGTCATCGCCGGGGAGGACTTCCTCCCGCTGGACCACGCGGGCTACGACTGGGTGCTGCTGCCCGCGCTGGTGCTGGCCAACGCGCTGGCGTACGCCAGCCTGGCCGCGCTCGACGCCGCCCTGCTGGTCGAGTCCCGGGCCCGGGTCGAGGGCCTCGACATCTGGCTCAACCGCGCCGCGCTGCGCCGCCCGCTGACCGCCGACGCCCTGGTGGTGACGCGATGAGGTGGTGGGACGAAGCGGTCGCCGCCTGGAGCGACCACATGTCGCTCGGCCTGACCCTGCTGTGCCTGATCGTGCTGGCCGGGGTGGTCGGCCTGCTCTGGCTGACCTGGCCGGCCTGGCTGCCGAACAGGTGGAACCTGACGAAGGGCTGGGGCCGGCGGCACAAGCGGCCCAAGCGCGCGGAGCAGGCCGTCGTGGTGACCGAGGAGGAGATCGCCGCGGTCGAGGCGGCCCCGGACGAGCTGCCCGACGTCGCCCCCGCCGTCTTCGCCACGCTGGCCGACCGGCTCGCGGCCCAGGGCCGCTACGCCGAGGCGGTCCGGGAGCGGCTGCGCGCCATCGTCCGCGAGCTGGTCGACCGCGACGTGGTCGGCGCCCAGCCCGGCCTGACCGTGGCCGAACTGGCGCGCGCCGCGGGCGCGGCCCGGCCCGAACTGGCCCCGGCGGTGACGACCGCGACCGAGACCTTCTCCACCATCTGGTACGGCAGGCGCCCCGCCACCGCCGACCACGACGCGACGGTCAAGGACTGCCTCGACCGCGTCCACGAGCAGCTGCGAGGCCGGGCATGACGCCTGCGAAGAAGCGCCGCGCGCTGCGGCTGGTCCTGCCGTTCGTGCCGGTGGTGGCGCTGATCGCGGTCACGCTGACCGCGCACGCGGTCGAGCAGACCGACCCGGCCGAGCCGGCGTACCTCGCGCCGACCTCGCCCGGTGCGACGGGCGGCCGCGACCTGGCCGAGCTGCTGCGCCAGCGCGGCGTCGCGGTCCTCACCGAGACCCGCACCGGCGACGCGCTGCGGCACATGGACCGGATCGGCAGCGACGTCACGCTGTTCGTCCCGGCCCCGCGCTACGTGCACCCCGACTACCGCAAGGTCGTCGACCTGGCGCCGGACGGGGCCACCGTGGTCCTGGTCGAGCCGGGTTCGGAGCTGGCCGACTTCGTGCCGCCGCTCGGCGTGCTCGACCGCCGCTGGGCCACCGCGGTGACCGGGCCGGGTCCGGGCTGCACGCTGACCTCGGCCGGACCGGCGGCGGTGACGCGCACCCGGTTCCTCAAGCACAAGTACAGCCGCGAGGAGCCGGTGTTCTGCTACGACGACGGCCTGGCCCAGCTGCGCTACAACGACGTCGAGTTCATCGCCGTGGGCAGCGACGAGCCGTTCCGGGCCGACCGGCTGGCCGAGCACGACAACAGCCGCCTGGCCGCCGACCTGCTCAGCCGCCACAAGACGCTGATCTGGCTCGACCTGCACGCCCCCGAGGCCGCGCCGCCGGACGAGCCCGTCGTGGTGGTGACGGCCAGCCCGGCGCCCGGAGCCTCCCCAGCGCCGCCCGGCACCGTGTACCAGCGCCCGAACGACGAGCCCGGCGCCGAGGCTGACGACGACGGCGACCCGGACCCGGGCTCGTTGCCGGACATTCCGCCGCCGCCCAGCCCGTTCCCCGACTGGACGTTCTGGACCGTGCTGCTGCTCCTGCTCGCCGGGCTGCTGCTGGCGCTGGCCAAGGGCCGGCGGCTGGGCGCCCCGGCGGTCGAACCGCTGCCGGTCGAGGTGCGCGGCGCCGAGACGGCGCTCGGCCGAGGCCGCCTCTACCAGCGCGCCCGCGCCCGCGGCCCGGCGCTGGAGACGCTGCGCACCGGCGCCCGCACCCGGCTGCGCGCCGCACTGGGCCTGCCCCCGACCGCCGACCGGGAGCAGCTGGCCGACGCGCTGGAGGCGCGCCTGCCCGGCCGCCGCGCCCAGCTCGACGACCTGCTGTACGGCCCCGAACCGAGCTCCGACGCCGAGCTGCACGCCCGCGCCGCCGAACTGAAGACGCTGGTCGACACCGTGACCGGCACCCGCATCAACGAAGGAGAGCACCGGTGACCGAGCCGCTGACGTTCGAACCCGCCGACCCGGCCCGCGAGGCGCTCGGCCGCCTGCGCACCGAGGTCGCCAAGGCCGTGGTGGGCCAGGACGGCGTGGTGGCCGGGCTGGTCATCGCCCTGCTGTGCCGGGGGCACGTGCTGCTGGAGGGCCCGCCCGGCGTGGCCAAGACGCTGCTCGTGCGCACCCTGGCCGCGTCGCTGAAGCTGGACATGAAGCGGGTCCAGTTCACCCCCGACCTGATGCCCGGCGACGTCACCGGGTCGGTCATCTACGACCCGCGGACCACCGAGTTCCAGTTCCGGCCGGGCCCGGTCTTCACGAACCTGCTGCTGGCCGACGAGATCAACCGTACGCCGCCGAAGACCCAGTCGTCGCTGCTGGAGGTCATGGAGGAGCGCCAGGTCTCCGCCGACGGCGTGACCCGGCCGCTGCCCGACCCGTTCCTGGTCGCCGCGACCCAGAACCCGGTCGAGCACGAGGGCACCTACCCGCTGCCCGAGGCGCAGGTGGACCGGTTCCTGCTGAAGCTGACCGTGCCGCTGCCCACCCGCGACGAGGAGCTGGGCGTGCTGCGCGCCCACCACGGCGGATTCGACCCGCGCGACCTGAAGGCGGTCGGCGTCCAGGCCGTGGCCGGGGCCGCCGAGCTGGCCGCCGCCCGCGAGGCGGTCGGCCGCATCACCGTCGCCGACGGCGTCATGGCGTACATCGTGGACGTCTGCCGGGCGACGCGGGCCATGCCCTCGGTCGAGCTCGGCGCCTCCCCGCGCGGGGCCACCTCGCTGCTGGCCACGTCGAAGGCGTGGGCGTGGCTGGCCGGGCGCGACCACGTCACGCCCGACGACGTGAAGATCATGGCGCGGCCGACGCTGCGGCACCGGCTGCGGCTGACCCCGGAGGCGGAGCTGGAGGGCGTCACCGCCGACGCGGTGCTCGACTCCGTGCTGGCGACCGTCCCGACGCCCCGCTGATGCCCACCGCACGCACCGCCGCACTGGCGGCCGCGGGCTGCGTCGCGGTCATCGCCGGGTCGATCCTGGGCGTGTACCCGCAGGCCGTGTTCGGCGCGGTGGTGGCCCTGCTCGCCGCGCTGGTGGCCGTCGACCGGTCCCGGGCCGTGGACCCGAGGCGGCTGACCCTGGCCCGCAGCGGCGCGCGCACCGTCCGGCTCGGCGAGTCCACCCAGGTCGCGCTGTCGGTGCGCAACCCGACCGGCACCGGCGGGCGGCTGCGGGTCCGCGACGCGTGGACGCCCTCGGCGGGCGCCGCGGACGAGCCGTACGAGCTGAGCCTGCCCGCAGGCGCCACGGCCCTGCTGCCCACGGTGCTCACCCCCACCCGGCGCGGCGACCGGCCCGCCGGGCGGGTGACCGTCCGCAGCCTCGGCCCGTGGGGGCTGGCGTTCCGGCAGGCCGATCACGACGTGGCGTGGACGCTGCGGGTGCTGCCCCGGTTCGCCTCGCGCAAGCACCTGCCGGAGAAGCTGTCGCGCCTGCGCACCGTCGAGGGCAGCACCGCGATCCGGGGCCGGGGCCAGGGCAGCGAGTTCGACGTGCTGCGCGAGTACGTCCCCGGCGACGACGTCCGCTCCATCGACTGGCGGGCCACCGCCCGCCGCGGCGACGTCATGCTGCGCACCTGGCGCCCCGAGCGGTCGCGCCGGGTGGTCTGCGTGCTCGACACCGGCCGCACCAGCGCGGTGCGCGTCGGCGACGAGCCGCGCCTGGACGCGGCGATGGACGCGGCGCTGCTGCTGGCCGCCGTGGCCCGCGAAGCCGGTGACCAGGTCGACCTCATCGCCGCCGACCACCGGGTCCGCACCGTGGTCACCGCCGTGCAGGGCCGGTCGCTGCTGCCGCGCCTGATCGAGGCCGTCGCGCCGCTTCATCCCGCGATGGTCGAGACCGACTTCGAGCTGATCACCAGCGAGGTGCTGCGCCGCGAGCGCAAGCGCAGCCTGGTGGTGGTGTTCACCGCGCTGGAGCCGGGAGCGCTGGGCGAGGGCCTGCTCCCGGTGCTGCCGAGGCTCGCGGCCCGGCACCGGGTGCTGGTCGCGGCCGTGCACGACCATGCGCTCACCGAACTGGCCGCCCGGCCGCTGGACGTGCCCAACGACGTCTACACCGCGGCCGCCGGGGCGCGGGCGCTGGCCGACCGCGAGCGCATCGCGGGCGCGCTCAGCCGCAACGGCGTCACCGTGCTGGACTTCCCGGCCGACGTGTTCGCCAGCCGGGTCACCGACGCCTACCTCGACCTCAAGGCCTCAGGAAAGCTCTGACCGCTCGGGTGCGGCGGCCTCGCGCCGCTGCGCCCGGGCGCCGAGGACGAAGACGTACGCCAGGAACGCCAGCCACACCGTGAGGCCGATCGCGTCGCGCACCAGCAGCGGCAGCGCGGACGGGGTCACGAACGACTCCAGGAACCCGGCCACCGCGAGCAGGCCGACCAGCCCCACCGCGCCGACCATGCTCTGGACCGCGGTGACCGCCAGCGACTGCGCCCGGCCCATCCCCGGCAGCGGCACGATCCACGACCAGCCCAGCCGCAGCCCGATCCCGGCCGAGACGAAGATGCAGGTCAGCTCCAGCAGGCCGTGCGGGGCGATCAGCCCGAAGAACTGCCCGGCGCCGCCGTGGCCGATCATGAGCCCGCCGGTGAGGCCGAGGTTGAGCGCGTTCTGCCACAGCAGGTAGAAGACCGGCAGGATGGTTATCCCCGAGACCAGGCACTGCACCGAGATCCAGGCGTTGTTCGTCCACACCAGGGCGCCGAAGACATGCGAGTCGTACTCGCTGTAGTAGTCGGCGAACTCGTGGTCGACCAGGGCCCGGATGTCGCTGTCGCTCAGCCCGAACGCCCCGGCCACGCCGGGGTCCTCGATGACCCAGACGGCCAGCACCGCCGAGACGGCCAGGAAGACCAGCGCGGACGTGATCCACCAGCGGCGGGCGACGTACAGGCTCAGCGGGAGGCTGTGGGTGAAGAAGCGGGGGACGCTGCGCCAGTCGAACGCGGCGGGCCCGGTGATCGCCGCACGGGCCGCCAGGGTCAGCCGGGACAGCTCGGCCACCAGGGAGGGGTCCGGAGTGCGGCTGCGCACCACGGACAGGTGCGTGGCGACCCGCTGGTACAGCACGACCAGTTCGTCGGCCTCGGCGGCGCTCAGCCGCCTGCGGCGGCTCAGCGTGTCCAGCCGGCGCCACTCGCCCCGGTGCTCGGCGACGTACGCGTCCAGGTCCACTGCTCGTCCCTCCCCGGCGCGGGAGGGGTCCGCGCCGACCGGCAGCCTAGCGGGGACAGCCCACCCGGGTGTGCCTGTGATTCACTGTGCCCGTGGCAGAGCGCGGGGACGGTACGTCGGCACAGCTGGTCAGCGGCGAGGCGGTGCACCTGGAGGTGCGGCTGGCCCGCGCCGGTTCGCGCGTGCTCGCGCTCATGCTCGACATGATCGTGATGGTTTTCGCGCTGATGATCGTGGCGACGGTGCTCACGCTGGCGCTGGCGCTGGCCGGGTTCGGCGGCCCCTCCGCCCCCATCGCGTACGTCGTGTCCTCGGTGCTGGTGCTGGTGGTCTACCCGGCCGTGCTGATGGTGCTCACCCGCGGCCGGTCGCTGGGCAAGCTGGCGATGGGCCTGCGGGTGGTGCGCGACGACGGCGGCCCGGTGACCCTGCGCCACGCCCTCATCCGCGCCCTGGTCGGCACGGTGCTGGAGTGGCCGGGCATCCTGCTGCCGGTGAACTGGGCGACGAGCCTGGCCGTGCTCATCGGCTCGGGGCGGTCCAAGCGCCTGGCCGACCTGGCCGCGGGCACCATCGTCATCCACGACCGCACCCCGCAGAGCTGGGGCTGGGTGCCCACCACCCCGCCGTACCTCCAGGAGTGGGCCTCGACCCTGGACCTGACCGGGCTCGACGACGAGCTGGCGCTGGCGGCGCGCCACTTCCTGTCCCGCAGCCGCAGCCTGCGCGAGCCGTACCGCACGCGCCTGGGCCAGGCCCTGGCCGCCGAGATCCTGGCCGTCACCACCCCGCAGCCGCCGCCGAACACGCCCGGCTGGGTATACCTGGCCGCCATCGTCGGCGAGCGCCACCGCCGCTCGGCGCTGCGCCTGGCCCGCAACCGGGCGAGCCACGCCGCGCTGTGGCCGCAGCTGTTCCCGCAGCTCCCGACGCAGCCCACGGCCGCACCGGCGACCGGCGCACCCGCGACCCTCGCGCCGGCGGCCGACACGTCGCTGCGCGCCGCCGCGCCGGTGGCCTGAGCCCCGCTGAAACGCCGGACGCCGCCTCGGTCCCGACCGGGGCGGGTCGGGTCCGAGGCGGCGCCGTCCGAGCGGGCACCGCTCAGCTGAAGAGGCCGGCCCCCCAGAAGTCGCCTTCCTTGGCGACGCCGGGCGGGCAGGCCCACAGGGCACTGGACGTGTGCCGGATGTACTCGTTGAGCGTGTCGTGGCGGGCCAGGTTGCGCTGCACCGGCACGAACTGCTTGCGCGGGTCGCGCTGGTACGCCATGAAGAACAGGCCCGCGTCCAGCCGCCCGAGGCCGTCGGAGCCGTCGACGAAGTTGTAGCCGCGCCGCAGCAGGTGCGCGTCGCTGTTCTGCGCCGGGTGCGCCAGCCGGACGTGGGCGTCCATCGCGATCGCCGGGGAGCCGTCGGCGCCCTTGGCCGCGAAGTCCGGCTCGTCGAACTCCTTCTGCCTGCCCAGCGGCGCGCCCTCGCCCTTGTCCCGGCCGAAGATCGCCTCCTGCTCGGTCAGCGAGGTGCGGTCCCAGGTCTCGATCAGCATCCGGATGCGGCGGGTCACCAGGTAGCTGCCCCCGGCCATCCACGCGGCGCCGTCGTCGGCGTGCGCCCACAGCTGCTCGTCGAGCAGCTTGCCGTCCTCCAGCTTGAGGTTGCGGGTGCCGTCCTTGAAGCCCATCAGGTTGCGCGGGGTGGCCTGCGCGCGCGAGGTGCTGGAGGTGCGCCCGAAGCCCAGCTGCGAGTAGCGCACGCTGACCACGCCGAAGCCGATCCGGGCCAGGTTGCGCACCGCGTGTACGGCCACCTGCGGGTCGTTGGAGCAGGCCTGGACGCAGATGTCGCCGCCGCTGATCTCCGGCTTGATCGCGTCGCCGGGGAAGTGCGGCAGGTCCTCCAACGCGGCCGGGCGCTTGTCGGCGATGCCGAACCGGTCGACGCCGTCCGCGTCGCGGAACAGCGACGGGCCGAAGCCGACGGTCAGCGTGAGGCCGGAGGCGGGCAGGCCCAGCGCCTCGCCGGTGTCGTCCGGCGGCGCCTCGGGCTGGCCGCCGACGGCGCCGAGCAGCCCGGCGTCACGGCCCGCGGTCATCCGCGCCGCGGCGGCGGTCCACTCCCGCAGCATCTCGACCAGCCGGGCCCGGTCCTTCGTGATCACGTCGAAGGCGACGAAGTGCAGTCGGTCCTGCGCCGGGGTCACGATCCCCGCCTGGTGGGCCCCGAAGAAGGGCACCGGGGCGCCTGGCGACGCGGCGGCCGGGTCGGGGGCGTCGTTCATCATGACCGAGCCGACCGCGGCGGCTCCGGCTACGCCGGCGATACCGACGCCGGCGGCGGTGAGGGCGGTGCGTCGCGATACCACGTGGTCACATCCGTTCGTGGGGGGCGGGGAGGCCCCGCGGCGCCGGTCGGCGCCGCGGGGCCCGGGGTTCACTTGGAGATGACCGCCGCGATCTTGCTGATCGGCTCGGCCAGCGCGTTGATCACGTTGGTGAGCTCCTTCAGGTCGGCCTGGCTCAGCGCGGTGTGCAGCTTCCAGCCGTCGCCGTCGCGGTGCTTGCCCAGGGTGTCGTCGACGTTCTTGAACGCGGCGTCCAGGCTGGCCACCAGTTCGGGGGCACGCTCCTCCAGGGTCGGGCGCAGCGCCTGCACGGCGGCCTTGGAGCCCTCGACGTTGGCGGCGAAGTCCCACAGGTCGGTGTGCGAGTAGCGGTCCTCCTCGCCGGTGATCTTGCCGCTGGCGACCTCGTCGAGCAGCTCCTTGGCACCGTTGGCCAGCTGGAGCGGGGACAGCTTCTCGGCGTCGGCCTTCGCCACGATCTCCTTCACGTCGACCAGCAGCTGGTCGGCGATCGGGCCCGACTTCGAGATGTCGTTCTTCTCCCACAGGTCCTGCTCCAGGCGGTGGAAACCGGTGAAGGCCATGCCCTCCTCGATCACCTCGGCCCGGCCGTCGATCTTCGGGTCCAGGTCGCCGAAGATCTCGGCCACCGGCTCGATGCGCTCCCAGTACGTACGCACCACCGGGAACAGCGCCTTGGCCTTGGCCACGTCGCCGGCCTTGACCGCCGCGACGAACTCCTCGGTCTTGGGCAGCAGCGCCGCGGTCTGGCTCTGCACGTAGCGCTGGTAGCTGGCGGTCGCCTCGGCCAGCTTGGCGTCGGCGGTCAGCGGCGCGGCCGAACCGGTCGCCTTGAACGCGCCCCGGATGCCCTTGCCGGTCATGCCCGGCTTGCAGGCGGTCTCGTACGTCCCGGCGGCCAGCTCGACCTTCAGCTCGCGGGTCAGGCCGGGCGCGATGTTCTCGATCTCGCCCATGACCCGGTCGCCGGCGGCGTACACGTAGAACTCGGTCACCTTGGCGCCGGAGTTGGTGACATTGAAGGTCACCGTGCCCGCGGCGTTCTCGACTCGGCCGACCTCGCAGGCGGTGTCGGTCGCCTTGACCGCGATCGGACCGGTGGTGGCGCCGGGGGCGGCCGGCTCCGGGTCGGTGGTGCACGCGGTCAGGCCCAGGCCGAGGACGGCCACGGCGGTCAGGGCGGGAAGCTTGCGCATCGGTCAGGCTCCTGTGTTCCGAGGTGGGGATCAGTTGGTTCCGAGGTTCGGGGCGGACGCCGGTCGGCGCGCGGCCCGGCGCGGGTCAGGCGGGCTGGGACGAGCCGCCGTCGCCGACCGGGGCCGGGGGCGCGACGGTCGCGGGGGTGGTGCGCGCAGCGGGCGACGGCGGCCGCCGGAACAGGAAGAGCACGAGGACGGGCACGGCGTACCCGACCCAGGCGACGGTCTCCAGCACGGTCGGTGCCGGGGTGATGTTGAACATGCCGCGCAGCAGCTCGGCGTACCAGGTGGTGGGGTCGAGCGTGCCGGTGATGTCGAAGGCCGACGTGGTCAGGCCGGGCAGGATGCCGGCCTCCTGCAGGTCGTGCACGCCGTACTTGAGGATGCCGGCGGCGACCAGGACCAGCAGCACGCCGGTCCAGGTGAAGAACCTGGTCAGGTTGATTCTGAGGGCGCTGCGGTACATCAGGAAGCCCAGCAGGATCGAGGTGGCGATGCCGCTGACGATGGCGACGACCGACCAGCCGGAGGCGGCGCCCTGGACCGTCGCGAAGAAGATCAGCGCGGTCTCCAGGCCCTCGCGTGCCACGGCCAGGAACGCGGTCAGCACGACGGCCAGCGGTCCGAGCTGGATCGCGGCGCCGAGCCTGGCGCGCAGGTCACCCGCGATCGAGCGGGCCGCGCGGCGCATCCAGAAGATCATCCAGGTGACGAAGACGACGGCGACGATCGAGGTGACCGCCTCGAACAGCTCCTGGCGCTGGAACTCCAGGTTGGCGCTGGTGAACTGGAGCAGCGCGGCGAAGCCGACCGACAGCGCCGCGGCGACGCCGACGCCGGACCAGACGTACGGCAGGCGGCTGCGCAGGTCCGACTTGACCAGGAAGGCGACGAGGATGGTCACCACCAGGGTCGCCTCTAGCCCCTCGCGCAGACCGATCAGGTAGGTCGCGAGGAAGACGTTGCCGTTCATCGGTGCTCCCGGGGGTGTCAGAGCCAAGCCTTGCCTTAATAAGGCGAGGCACACCTTAGCGTAGGCTTCCCTGACACCATAAGTCGACCGGGGTCACTTCACTGGAACGGCTCCAGAAAGCAGTGACCTGCGGTGGGACGTCAGTACCGGTAGTGGTCCGGCTTGTACGGTCCCCCGATCGGTACCCCGAGGTAGTCGGCCTGCGCCTTGGTCAGCTCGGTCAGCCGTACCCCCAGGGCGTCCAGGTGCAGCCGGGCGACCTTCTCGTCCAGCTTCTTGGCCAGCGTGTACACGCCCACCGGGTACTGCTCGCGCCGGGTGAACAGCTCGATCTGCGCCAGCACCTGGTTGGTGAAGCTGTTGCTCATCACGAACGACGGGTGCCCGGTGGCGTTGCCCAGGTTGAGCAGGCGGCCCTCCGACAGCACGATGATCGAGTGGCCGTCGGCGAAGCGCCACTCGTCCACCTGCGGCTTGATGTTGATCCTCGTCACACCCGGCGTACGCGTCAGCCCGGCCATGTCGATCTCGTTGTCGAAGTGGCCGATGTTGCCCACGATCGCCTGGTGCTTCATCCGCGCCATGTGCCCGGCGGTGATCACGTCCTTGCAGCCGGTCGCGGTCACGAACACGTCCCCCGCGGCCGCCATGTCGTCCATCGTGGCGACCTGGTATCCGTCCATCGCCGCCTGGAGCGCGCAGATCGGGTCGACCTCGGTGACCACCACCCGGCCGCCCTGCCCGCGCAGCGAGTCGGCGCAGCCCTTGCCCACGTCGCCGTAGCCCGCCACCACGCACACCTTGCCGCCGATCAGCACATCGGTGGCCCGGTTGATGCCGTCGACCAGGGAGTGGCGGCAGCCGTACCGGTTGTCGAACTTGCTCTTTGTCACCGCGTCGTTGACGTTGATCGCCGGGAAGAGCAGGCGGCCCGCGGCCATCATCTCGTACAGCCGGTGCACGCCCGTCGTCGTCTCCTCGGTGACGCCCTGGATGCCCGCCGCGATCGCGCTCCAGCGCCGGGGGTCCTCGGCCAGCGAGCGCCGCAGCACGTCGAGGATGACCGCGTACTCCTCGGAGTCGTCGCCACCGGGCGGCGGCACCGCCCCGACCTGCTCGAACTCGGCGCCCTTGTGCACCAGCAGGGTGGCGTCGCCGCCGTCGTCGAGGATCATGTTCGGCCCCGCGCCGCCCGGCCAGCGCAGGATCTGCTCGGTGCACCACCAGTACTCCGGCAGCGTCTCGCCCTTCCACGCGAACACCGGCACCCCGGCGGGCGCGTCCGGCGAGCCGTCGGGGCCGACCGCGATCGCCGCCGCGGCGTGGTCCTGGGTGGAGAAGATGTTGCAGCTGGCCCACCTGACCTGCGCGCCCAGCGCCACCAGGGTCTCGATCAGCACCGCCGTCTGCACGGTCATGTGCAGCGACCCGGCGATGCGGGCCCCCGCCAGCGGCTGCGCACCGGCGTACTCCGCCCGCACCGCCATCAGGCCCGGCATCTCGTGCTCGGCGAGCTGGATCTCCTTGCGCCCGAACGCGGCGAGCGAGAGGTCGGCGACCTTGAAGTCGCCGGGGGCGAGCGGGCTGGCCATCGGAGTGCTCCTGTCGGTTCGGCCGGGTCGGCACGGGGGCCGAGTGGGCCGAGCGGGCATACGTGTGGCCCGGCCCCCGGGCGGACCCTCCGCTCCAGGGACCGGGCCACACTCCCCCCGGTTTGGTTCCCCCGCGCGTGGCTCGGATGAATGATCCCGATAACGCTGCGTGGTTAAAGGGTCACACTCTGTCGAGTCGCTGTCAAGCAGATCGGTCAAGATTCGACACGCGGCGTGTCCGGCGCATCACCACAGCGTAATCACGACACCATCGCATCAGACAAACCCCACCCAACCGCCCTCCGCGCGCCCGCGCCCGCCCCGTTCTTCAATAGACGTTGGCCTATTACGTGGACTGAGAAGAGATCATCTTCCACGTAATAGGCCAACGTCTATGGAAAAGCCGGGGTGTGGCGCCGGGTGGGCGCGGGGGTGGGGCCGGGGTGCTCAGAGGGAGCCGGTGTACGCCTCGCCCGCGCCACTGAAGGTCAGGGAGCCGCCCGCGGGCAGCCCGTACGCCGCCTCGCCGCCGCGCAGCGTCACCGACCCGCTCTCGTCGCCCACCGTCACCGTCCCGGCCGCGCAGAACACCGTCCGCGGCCCGTCCAGCGCCACCCGGGCCTCGCCGACCTCGTCGTCCAGCCGCACCCGATGCAGCCGGAAGTCGGGCACCGGCACGCTCCAGGTGACCACGCCGGGCGCGACCGGCTCGGGGTCGCGTACGGGCTCGTGCAGCGGCTCGAAGCGCAGCACACGCAGCAGCTCCGGCACGTTGACGTGCTTCGGGGTGAGACCGCCGCGCAGCACGTTGTCGCTGGCCGCCATGATCTCGATCCCGGCGCCGCGCAGGTAGCCGTGCAGGTTGCCCGCCGGCATCCAGATGCCCTGGCCGGGCTCCAGCAGCAGGTGGTTGAGCAGCAGCGACACGACGACGCCGACGTCACCCGGGTATTCCTGCGCCAGGCGGCGGACCAGCCCGCGCGGGCCGCCGCCGACCTCGCCGGACGGCAGCTTGCCGGCGTTGGCGGTGACCTGCTCCAGCAGGTCGGCCCGGTCCGCGGCGGGCCAGCTCAGCAGGGTCTGCACCGCTTCGCGCAGGTCGCCCGCCGCCAGGGCGCCGACGACGCGCTTGAGCCCGGTGACCGACAGCGCGTCGACGAGCTCGGCGGAGGCGGCCGGGGCGCGGAAGCCGCACAGCGCCTCGAACGGCGTATACGCCACGAGCAGCTCGGGCTTGTGGTTGCCGTCGACGTAGCTGCGGTGCGGGGCGGTGCGGGGCACGCCCGCCCGCTCCTCGGCGGCGAAGCCGTCGGCGGCCTGCCGCGCGTCGGGGTGGGCCTGCAACGACAGCGAGCGCTCCGCCGCCAGCAGCTTCATCAGATACGGCAGGCGCGCCCCGTACGCGGTGTGCGCGTCGGCGCCGAGCAGTTCGCCCGGCGCCGACGCGATGGCCTCGGCCAGTGACCGGCCGTCGATCGTGGAGGGGCTGTCGGGGTGCGCGCCGATCCACAGTTCCGCTTCGGGTCCCGCACTGGGCACCGGCCGCCCCTGGACCTGCGCGATGATCTCGCGCGATCCCCAGGCATACGGCCGGATCGGGTTCTGGAGTCGGCGCACGGGGGTCAGCCCTTCGCGTAGTCGATGTCCGGTTCGAGGTAGATTACCCGGGCGATGGGCACGGCGGCCCTGATCCGCGCCTCAGCGGCGTCGATGCCGCGCGCGATCTCGTCGGCCTTCTCATCGTGACGTACCGCGATCTTCGCGGCGACGAGCAGCTCCTCCGGGCCCAGGTGCATCGTGCGCATGTGGATCACGCGCTCGACCTCGGGGCCGTCGACGATGGCGGCCGCGATGGCGAGGACGTGCTCCTCCGTGGCCGACTCGCCCAGCAGCAGGCTCTTGGTCTCGACCGCGAGCACCACGGCGATGGACACCAGCAGCAGGCCGATCATGGCGGTGCCGGCCGCGTCCCAGCGGCCCTTGCCCGTGATCAGCGTCATACCGACGCCGATCAGCGCGAAGACCAGGCCCACCAGCGCGCCGAAGTCCTCCAGCAGGATCACCGGAAGCTCCGGCGCCTTGGCGCGCCGGATGAAGTTCTTCCAGGACACGCCGTTGCGGATCTGGTTCGACTCCTTGATCGCCGTCCGGAAGGACAGCGACTCCAGGATGATCGCCATTACCAGCACCGCCACCGGGACCCACTGCCACTCGGTGATCGGCTCGGGGTGCTCCCACTTGTGGTAAGCCTCGTACAGCGCGAACAGGCCACCCACGCTGAACAGCACGATCGACACGATGAACGCGTAGATGTAGCGCTCCCGGCCGTACCCGAACGGGTGCAGTGCCGTCGCCTCGCGCTTGGACCGCCGCCCGCCGAGCAGCAGCAACAGCTGGTTGCCCGAGTCCGCCACCGAGTGGATCCCCTCGGCCAGCATCGACGACGACCCGGTCAGCCCCCAGGCCACGAACTTCGTCACCGCGATGCCGAGGTTGGCGGCCAACGCCGCCACGATCGCCTTGGTGCCGCCCTCGGCACTCATGCGTCCACCCCGACCGTCGACATCCCGCAGATCCCATACTTCACTTGCGCAACTGCTCCTTCAGCTCCGTGACGGCCGGCACCGCCATCGGGTCCAGGCCATGCCCGAGCCCGAGGTACACCGAGGCGAAGTCGGTCGCCGCCACGAGCGAGGCGAAGCGCTCCAGCGCCGAGCCTCCCTCAGCGGTGAGCACGTCCACCTCGATACCCCGCCTCGCGGCGATGTCCTGCACGACCTCGGCCCGCCGGTCCGTCGTCTGCGCCGCACTGTTCTCGTCGGCGAGACCACCGTCGCACAGCAGCACCACTTTCAGACGCGGAGGGTCGGCCGAAGGCCCGTCGACCTCCGGATCAGCGAAGATGTCCTTCTCCAGCGCGGCCAGCGCACCGAAGACGCCGTCGAGCAGGCCGACCCGCCCGCGGCCGGCCTCGCCGAGCGCGTCGGTGACGACCGGGTAGCGGGCGTTGGCCGACAGCATGTCGCCGTAGCGCACCGCCGCGACCGCCGCCAGCGGCGAGTCGCCCCAGATGACCGGCACCGAACCGGCCAGGTTCAGCGCGAGGGTCTTGGCCCGGTTGACGAAGGTCTCCGCGGTCGGCCGGCAGCGGTCGGCCTCCAGGTCCAGCCGGGTCGCGGTCTCGGCCAGGTCGGCCTCGTTGACCTTGACCAGGCCGAGCGACCGTGCGGTGAGCAGCACCGGCACGGCCAGGCCCCACAGGTTCGCCCGCGCCGCGCCGCGGCGGGGCACCGGGATGAACGGGGCCCGGTAGCGCTCGGCCACCGACTGGAGCGGCGAGCCGGGGGCACCGATCCCGACCAGCCGCGCCCCGCGGCGCCCGGCCGCCTCCGCGACCGCCAGCGCCTCCGGCGAGCGGCCGGAGGCCGACACCGCGATCACCACGTCGGCCGCGCCGATCCAGGCGGGCACCTCGACACTGCGGTGGGTCAGCACGGGCACCAGGCAGCGGGGCCCGGCGATGGTGGTGAGGATGTCACCGGTACGGGCTGCCGTACCGGCACCCACCACCACGATCGCCCGGGGGCGCCCCTCGTCAGCCAGGTGGGTCAGGTCCACCTCGGCGGTGAGGGTCGTCGCCTCGCGCACCTGCGCGCCCGCCGAGGCGATGGCGCGCAGCATCCCGCCCGGGTCCCGGGCGGCCAGGCCCGGGGCATCGTCGAGCAGCGCCTCGTCGAACCACCGGTTGCCGCGTACGCCCGCGGCGCCTTCCAGCGGCGGGATGGCCATCAGGCACCCGCCTTGCCGGTCAGCACCTCGTCGAGCAGCAGCACCGGCAGCCCATCGCGCACCGGGTACACCCGGCCGCACGAGGTGCAGGTCAGCGTCTGCGCCTCGGGGTCGTGGCGCAGCGGAGCGTGATCCTCCGCCGGGCAGGCGAGAATCTCGAGCAGTTGCGGGTCGAGCGACACGTCGGCTCCTTGAAGTAACAGCCGCAACATGGCACGGCAGGCTAACGACTGATCTTCACACGGCATGAACTTCGCAGCCCTGCTCTGAGCAGCGTACGAAATCTATCAACCTCGGTGGGGCAGTCGATGTTCGCGAGCCGTCTGACACCCGGGACAGCGCGACGCCCGCGCAACCGATCAACTCCCTGCCAGTGGGTATAGTGCAGTGTCGGACTCATGGAGTACCGACAGATCAGTCTGCTCATGTTGGCGCGTCCGCTCGCAGCTGATCGGTCATGGTAGACGAGCTTGAGGTAGATATGCAGCGGGACATTCGAGTTGTTGCTTTCGATCTGGACGACACCCTCGCCGTGTCCAAGACCAGGATCGACGACGAGATGGCTAGACTTCTCGCGCGCCTGCTATCGACGGTCGACGTGTGCATCATCTCAGGTGGCAGGTTCGAGCAGTTCGTCAAGCAGGTCCTGCAGCACCTCGATGTCACCGACACTGCCCGTGCGCGCCTGCACCTGATGCCGACATGCGGCACGCGCTACTACCGCTGGGTTGATTCGCGGTGGCACGCCCTCTACATCGAAGATCTCAGCGAATCCGACAAACTTCGCGTCGTGGATACTTTGACACAGGGCGCCAAAGAGCTCGGCATGTGGGAAGAGAACACATGGGGCGACATCATCGAGGATCGCGGCAGCCAGATCACCTTTTCCGCGCTCGGCCAGAGCGCACCTGCCGAAGCCAAGTACCGCTGGGATCCCGATGGCACGAAGAAGCACGCCTTACGAGCCTGGGCGGTGGATCGGTTGCCGGATCTCGAGGTGCGCGCCGGCGGGTCGACATCCATTGACGTCACCAAGAAAGGCGTGGACAAGGCTTACGGCATGCGCCAGCTCGTCCAGCGCCTCAACCTCGACCTGGATGAGGTCCTGTTCGTGGGCGACCGCCTCGAGCCTGGCGGCAACGACTACCCCGTCAAGGAAATGGGCATCCAGTGCGTCGCGGTGGAGCGCTGGGAGGACACAGCGGCATATGTCGAGAAGCTGCTCGCGAACCAGGCAACCGGCCTCGGTCGGGGCCTGCAGCCCGTCGGCTAAACAGAGAGGGAGCTCGTGCCAGCCAAGGCCCACCCCCGCGCGGGACAGCCCGTCGGTCCCGGCGACTCGGTTGACGTCGCACGTCTAGTCACGGCCTACTACACGGAGCATCCAGACCCTGCACGGCGAGAACAGCGGGTCGCCTTCGGGACCTCTGGCCATCGCGGTTCGAGCACGACCTTGTCCTTTAACGAAGATCACATCGCCGCTACAAGCCAGGCGATCTGTGACTACCGGGCGGCCTCCGGCATCGACGGACCCTTGTTCATGGGGAGGGATACGCACGCCCTGTCGGTGCCCGCGCTTGCGACAGCGCTAGAGGTGTTTGCAGCGAACGGCGTGCTTGTCGCCCTCGACGCGCGGGATGGGTACACCCCCACCCCTGCGGTGTCTCGCGCCATCGTCGTCTACAACGATGGCCGAACGTCAGGCCTCGCCGACGGCGTCGTTGTCACCCCCTCCCACAATCCGCCGGGCGATGGAGGATTCAAGTACAACCCCCCTCACGGCGGACCGGCCGATACTGAGACGACTAAAGTCATCGAGGATCAGGCCAACAGGTTCCTCGGTACCGGGCTGCGCGGGGTGTCCCGCGTAACGCTGGCCGAGGCTCGCCGCGCCGAGACCACTACGGAGTACGACTTCCTTGATGCCTACGTGCGGAACCTGCCTGCTGTGATCGACATGCAGGCGATCCGCAACGCTGGCGTGACTATCGGAGCGGACCCGCTGGGAGGCGCGAGCATCGACTACTGGTCCGCGATCGCCACCTACCACGACCTTGACCTGGTCGTCGTCAATCGGCAGGTCGACCCCACCTGGGGATTCATGACCCTCGACTGGGACGGCAAGATCCGCATGGACTGCTCCTCTCCCCATGCCATGGCTTCGCTGATCGCCCGCCAGAAGGAATACGACATCTCGCTCGGAAACGATCCTGACGCCGACAGGCACGGGGTCGTGACGGCTGATG